>JBBRQY010000009.1:0-132507 GCA_038225655.1 Phycisphaerales bacterium
CTGCCCACTGCCCACTGCCCACTGCCCACTGCCCACTGCCCACTGCCCACTGCCCACTGCCCACTGCCCACTGCCCACTGCCCACTGCCCACTGCCCACTGCCCACTGCCCACTGCCCTCACCTCTCCCGCCCCGGCACTCCCACCACCGTCCGCTCATCCACCACCGAGCGCACGATCACCGATCCTGCGCCCACCACGCACCGGTCCCCGATCGAAAGGTCCGGCAGCACCCGGGCCCCGATCCCCACCAGCGTCTGTGTTCCCACCCGCACGCGCCCGGCCAGCACCGCCCCCGGCGCGATGTGCGTGTTGAATCCCACCACGCACTCGTGCTCCACGATCGCCCCGGTGTTCACGATCGCGTGATCCATAACCACCGCCCGCGCGTTCACGATCGCCCCCGGACCGATGAACACACCCGCACCGATCTGCGCCGTTCCCGAAACCACCGCCGATGGATGAATCACCGTCCGCGCCCCGCGGCCCATCTCCATCTGCGCCATCCGATCAATCACTCCCCCTCGAAACGCCAACTGCCCCACACCCAGAATCCATCCCCGATCCGCCACCCGCTCCAACTCCCCGATTCGCCCCACCCAGACCACCGCGTTGGGTAATCGACCAAGTGCCGCATCGGGATTGTCATCCAGGAAACCAACAGGAATCAGCCCGGCCGCGGCCGCCGCCTCTGCAACCACAAGCGAATGACCTCCACCACCCACCAAAACGAGGGATTGGTCAGTTGCATTCATGGGGCCATTCTTCGATGAGCCGGGCATAGGCAGGTTCTATCGACCCTTCCGGGCTGCCCCGTTCTCAGCGAATGGGCGGAACTTTGAGTTACCCACAGAATCCTAACATTTCCTCTCCGAGTTGACGTAGCCCGTGCGATGAGCGATCCTTCCCGCTCGGCTCGCTGGCGCACCCATGCGTTCAGCATGCCACGGATCGGATTTCGAGGGGATCAGGTGGGGCAATCCGGCGTACCGGAGGGCGGTTGGTCTCGGCGCACCGCGCGCCTGTGTGGTTGGTCAACGGAGAAGTTCCATGGCGGCTCGGACAAGCACCAGCATCGGCGTCGGCATCACGGTCACCCTCTTGGGCGTCTCCACGCTCGCGCTCTTCATCGTCGCGATGGTCTTCTTCGCCCAGCGGCGTGAGGCCCTCGGGCGTGCCGACAACGCCGACAAGATCAGCAAGGAGTATCTCTCCGACGCCGATCGCAATGACGCCATCATCGCCCGCAAGAAGGACGAGGCCGCCAAGGCCCACAAGACGGTCGTTCGCCTCCTCCTCGAAGAGCGCAGCGCGATCATGTCCAAGGCCACCGGCTCGGACCGCGACTCTCTCACAACCATCACCGACGCGCTGGACAAGGCCAAGTCCGCCTCTCTGCTGGCCGCGCTCCGCGAGCGTGATAGCGAGATCGAGCAGCTCACCCGCCGCTACACCGATGCCGACGCCGCCCGCGCCCGCGCCCTGCAGGACATGGAGAACACGTCCCGGCGCGTCACCGCGATCGACGCGGCCATGAAGTCCACCGTGCAGTCCCTCAACGCCGACGTCGACAAGACCAAGGCCGAATCCGACGCTCTCCGCGATGACGTGGCCAAGACCAAGGCCGCCATGCAGGATCAGGTCGATCGCGTCCGCACCGATGCCGCCGCCAAGGAATCCGCGCTCAAGGGTGAGATCGACAAGCTCCAGGCCTCCGCCGCCGTCGATCATCAGCGTCTGCGTGATTTCGAGGATCGCCAGCGTGGCTCGCGCTACGCCGGTCAGAGCGAGTACGCACTCGTGGACGCCCAGGTCGTCGCCACCAGTGCAGTCGAGGGCACCGTCACACTCAGCATCGGCCGCAAGCAGAAGGTCGTCATTGGCCTCCCCTTCAACGTGTACACCCAGGGCAGCACCATCAAGGTCGACGAGAAGACCGGTCAGTACCCCGCGGGCAAGGCCACCGTCGAGGTCATCCGCATCGACGAGGACTCCTGCATCGCCCGCATCATCCGCGAGCAGAAGGGCAACCCCGTCGTAAAGGGCGACGTCGTAGCCAATCCCATCTACGACCCGGCCAAGCAGTACAAGTTCCTCGTCTACGGCAACTTTGATCCCTCCCGCACCGGCAACGCCTCCGTCTTCGGCGCCAACGAGGTCAAGGCCTGGATCCGTGATTGGGGCGGCACCACCATCGACGAGATCGCCGGCGATGTGGACTTCATCGTCCTCGGCGAGCGTCCCCAGCTCCCCCCCCAGCCCCCGACCACCGCCCCGCTGGAAGTCATCAACTTCTTCCTGAACCAGCAGAAGTCCGCCGCGCACTATGACGAACTTCTCAAGCAGGCCACCGACACGGCCATCCCCGTTCTCAACGAGAACCGCCTCCGCACCCTCATCGGACGCTGAGTTGTATTCGCCCGTAGGGCGCACGATTGTTGCCAGGGGCGCTGCGAGCTTTGCGAGCAAGCCCCTGGTTTTCGTTTTGGAGTCTCCTCGCCCCGGGGGGGGGAGGGCGAACGAATGACGAGGTTGAGCAATCGTTCGTCCTCCGGGCGAAAGGCATCGCCACAGTTCATGGCCCGCCACCGCCGCAAACTCCCCGCCTTCCTGCAACGCCCCGCGTACTACGCGATCCGGGCCACGCTCGCCACCATGCTCACCGGCGACATGCGCGCCAACCTGCGCACCGCTCGCGCGCTGGCCCGTGTCTACTCCCGCTTCGAGCCGCGCCGTCTGCAGCGCACCATCGACACCCTCGCCGTCGCTTTCCCCGACATGCCGCTCGATCAACGCCGCGAGAACGCCCTCCGGGCGTACGAGCACCTCTTCATGCTCGGCGTCGAAATGGCCCACACGCCGCGCATGGTCACGCCCGACACCTGGCCCGAGCACATCCAGCTCGTCGGGCTCGAGCCCGCCGCACGCCTGCTCATCTCCGGCCGTCCCTGCGTCATGATCACCGGCCACTGCGGCAACTGGGAACTCCTCGGCTACACCATGGCCCTGCTTGGTTTCCGCATGCACGCCCTCTACCGCCCCCTTGATCTCAAGCCCATGGATCAGTGGGTCCGCCAGACCCGCGAAAAGCGCGGCCTGATGCTCCTCGACAAGTACGGCGCAACCCAGATCATGCCCGAACTCATGCGCAAGGGCGAGCTCGTCGCCTTCATCGCTGATCAGAACGCCGGCTCCAAGGGCCTGTTCGTCCCCTTCTTCAACCGCCTCGCCTCCACGTACAAATCCATCGGGCTCATGGCCATGCAGTTCGATGCCCCGATCATCTGCGGCCAGGCCCGCCGCCTTGTCCCGCATCGCGACAGTGTCCTGCCCGGATCCTCTCTCGAAGTCGGCGGCGGATTCCGCGACTACAACCCCGCCAACCCGCTCCAATATCAGGTGCGTGCGATCGACATCATCATGCCCGAGGAGTGGAAGAACCAGCCCGACCCGCTCTTCTACATCAGCGCGCGATACCGACGCGCCATCGAGCAGATGGTCCGGGCCGCGCCCGAGCAGAATCTCTGGCTGCACCGCTACTGGAAGAGCCGCCCGAAGCACGAGGTCACCGGCAGGCCATTCCCCGGCGCGCTCCGCGCCAAGCTCCGCAACCTCCCGTGGATGACCGACGACGAGCTGGCACGCATCGAGGACTGGTCCGCCCGAGACGCGGCCGAGGTCGCCGCACGCCCCCCCAAACCCCCGAACGTGCCCCTCAGTTCGGGCTCCGGAAGCGGCGGCCATGCGCCGATTCCCGCCTAACCGGAAACCCAAGCCCGGCTCGTGTGGTAGAGTGATGTAGCGGGAACGGGATGATGGTGGTGGGGTCAAGCGGGGGTCAGCAAGAAGGTGAGGCGACCCATGGGCGGCCGACTGGAAGACGTGCGCGTGCTCATCGTCGATGACGACCAGGATGTCCGTGAATCCTTCGATGCCGCGCTGCAGGCCGAGGGCGCGCTCACGATGGCCGTCCCCGACGGCAACGCCGCCGTGGCCGCCGTGCAGGGAGACCCGCCGGACATCGTTGTGCTGGACATGATGCTCCCCAAGCGATCCGGCTTTCTCGTGCTGGAGCGCATCAAGGGCTTCGAGGACGCCCCGCTGGTCATCATGGTGACCGCAAACGAGGGCAAGCGCCACCACTCCTACGCGGATTCGCTGGGCGTGGATGCCTACCTCCTCAAGCCCGTTCCCCTTGACGCCCTGATCACCACCTGCGTCGAGTTGCTGGAAAAGGAAGCCGCCGAAGACGACGCCGCCGAGTCCGAACCCCGGCGGTAGTTCCGTAGCATGGGCGTCCCGCCCATGAGTCTTCGAACCCGGATAAACCAGAACACGGGCGGGACGCCCATGCCACGGAGTCCGTGGCACGCTATTCTCGCCTCCGTGTCCAAGAAACGCTCCCTCATCTTGCTCAAACCCGGCATCGGCCAGGACGGCGCACCGCCCCTGGGAACCTTGCGCGAGGTTCGTGAGGTGCTCGGCAACTCGAATATCGCCACCGATGGCTCTGGCCCCCACGGCTACGGCGAACGCCTTGGCACCGGCGTCTTCTTCGGCCCCGGCATGGTTCTGGAAGTGCCGCTGATGGAAGAGCCCGATGCGCACCGCGGCCAGGGCCCGGATATCCGCCAGATCCTCGTCAGCGTGACCGACGAGGACTTCGCCTTTCCCGTGCTCATGCGCCTCTGCAAGCTCAGTGGCTGGCAGATGATGGACCCTGAGTCCGGCCGCACGTTCGGGTAGATCGGGTTTCGGGTTTCGGTCCTATTATGTCGCCCGAGACCCCAGACCCGAGCCCCGAGACCAGTCTCCCCATGCCCCAAGAAACCAAGTCCATGCCCGCCGACCTTCTCGCCACACAGCACTCCGTCTGCGGCGTCTCCGTCGATCTGAACGACGACGCCTCCAAGTTTGACGTGCTGGAGAAGGCCTTCGACTACCGGGGCGATGTCACGCTCACGCTCAAGGACGGCAGCACAGTGGGGGGCTACCTCTTCGACCGGCGCAAGGGCAAATCACTCGCCGACTCCTCCATCCGGCTCATGGGCCCCGTGAGCGATGAGAAGATCACGGTGAAGTACGCCGACATCAAGCACATCGCCTTCAGCGACCGCGATCCCGCCGCGGGCAAGAGCTTTGAGACGTGGGTGAAGAAGTACGTCGAGAAGAAACTCGCCGGTGAGAAGGCGAGCATCGAGAGCGAGACGCTGGATTGATGTGCTTCTGCTTTGAGCCCGTAGGGCTCGCATGAAGTAGCCGGGGGCAAGCGAGGCCTTGCGAGCACCGCCCCCGGAAGCCAAGGCAGAACCCCCACGACCCCGAAGGGGTCGAACACGACAACCGTGCGCCCAATCGTCGCTGCGATCATGTGCGACCCCTTCGGGGTCGGATTGGCACGTCGTTCGTTTCCCGGCGGCGGCGCTCGTTCGCCTGCGGCGAACATCGCTCTGCCACCGGCTACTTCATGCGAGCCCTACGGGCTCAAAGACATGGCCTGTCACGCCTTTCGCACTTCCACCTTCCCCCCCGCCACATCCTTGATCGCGTACCCCAGCGCAGCGAGTTCGTTGCGGATCGCATCCGACTTCGCGAAATCCTTCGCCTTCTTCGCCGCCACGCGATCGTTGAGTTTCGCGATCACCGCCGCATCCGGGTCGCATCCGATGAACACGCCGATGTCCGTCTGAGCGCTCGACGCCTGCGCCAGTTCCAGCACGCCCAGCACGCCGTCGAACACGCGCATCAGCGCCGCCCCCGCCGCGCTCGGCGCGGTCGACGTGAATGTGTTCACCGCCGCGATCGCGCCTGCGATGTTCAGATCCTCATGCAGCGCATCGGTGAACGCGCGCCGGGCCTCTTCGATCTCGGGTGATGTCGCCGTGGCCGCGCCCTTGCCCGTCCCCTCGGCCACAAACCGCCTCCACCGGTCCACCATGCGCTGGCTGTCTTTCAGCCCTTGCTCCATGAAGTTGGCATTCGAGCGGTAGTGCGTGCGGATCAGTTCCAGCCGCACGGCCGCGGCCTCATATCCCTTGGCAAACAAGTCCCGCGCCGTGAAGAAGTTCCCCTTGCTCTTGCTCATCTTCGCTCCTTCGACGAAGAGGAAGCGCGGGTGGAACCACATCCCCGCGTACGAGCCGGTGTGCGAGGCGTTAAAGGCGCAGCAGCTCTGCGCGATCTCGCACTCGTGGTGCGGGAAGATGTTGTCCTCCCCGCCGGAGTGGATGTCGATGATCGGCTTCGAGTTGGCGACGACCAGCTTCGCCAGTTCATCGGGAGTGAGCGGGCGTTCGGCTCGGAGAGCCGCGCCACCCAATCGGGCCGCGCTCATCACCGTGCACTCGATGTGCCACCCCGGATACCCGGGCCCCCATGGCGAGTCCCACTTCATAATGTGCGAAGAATCTTCCTTCCACAGCAGGAAGTCTGCGGGGCTTTTCTTGCCGCTCTGGTTCTCCGCCGCGATGCGTCCGCCTGCGCCCTCGCGCAGCGAGTCCATCGTGTTCCCGCTCAGCTTGCCGTACGCGGCGAACGAGGGCACATCGAAGTACACAACCCGCGACCCGGGCGACCCGACGACGTACGCATGCCCGCGCTCGATCAGCAGCCCGATGATCTTGATCATCCCCGGCACGTTCGCCGTCGCACGCGGCATCAGTGTCGCGTCCTTATCCGCCTCGATCGCCACCTTCAGCCCCAGCTTCCGCGCATCCTCCAGAAACCGCCCCGCGTAAAACGTGGCAATGTCGTAGGGGTTGTTCGGATCAAGCTTCGAATCCGCCGGCAGCTTCCCGGACTTCTTCTGCTCCAGCAGGCGCTTGCCCGCCACGGCCATCTTGTCCTCGCCCTCCCCATCCGCCGAATCATCGTCGGTCATGTGCCCCACATCCGTGATGTTCATCACGTGTGTGACGCGACGGCCCTGGGTAGCCCGGTTCTCCGAACCGGGTTTCTGACCGACCGAACTCCCGGCTCGGAGAGCCGGGGTACCCAAGTCATTCTCCAGTTCGCACAGCGGGCTTTCGACAAACCGGCGCAGCACATCCGCGGCCAGAAACGACCGGAAGTTCCCGATGTGCGCATCGTCGTACACCGTCGGCCCGCAGGTGTAGAACGTGACATGCGATGGATCGATCGGGCGCAAGGGCTCGAGAGATCGGGTGAGCGTGTTGTAGAGTTTCAGGGGCATGGTGCGGATGGTATCGGTTCGACCGTGGCACGGACTTACCAGTCCGTGTCTCGACTGCCGCGGCCGAGGGCCTTGCTAATTGGTGGCCGAGAACGGAAGTCGCTTCGGGCGAAGCGCCCGAAACACGGGCTGGTAAGCCCGTGCCACGCTACTTCCCCTTCTCCCCATTCCGCTCCGCCCCCTCCGCTTCTAACTCCTCATCCGCCCGCACCTGCACCCGCACCTTCAGCACCCGCGTCGGCGAGGCCTCCAGCACCGTCACCGTCATCCGTCCGTGCGAGAACGTCTCGTTGATCTCCGGCATGTGCCCCAGCGTGCTGAGCACGAACCCACCCACTGTGTCGTAATCATCCGACTCGGGAATCGTCGCCCCCATCGGGTGCAGTGCATCGTTGGCCATGCCGATGTACGCCCGGGCGTCGATGTCCGCCATCCCGGCGCGAGCCCCGTCCGGATCGGGCTTCACCTCGATCCGCGGCGGGCCATCTTCCGTCTTTTCGTACTCATCCTGGATGTCCCCGAACACATCCTCGATGATGTCCTCCAGCGTCACCAGCCCCTTCAGTGCGCCATACTCATCCACCACGATCGCCGCGTGCACCTTGCGGGCCACAAACTCATCCGCCAGTTCCCGGATCGTCTTGGAATCCGGCACGTGCAGCGCGGTCCGCAAAATGGACTTCAGCTCGAAGCCCCCCGTTCCCCCCGTTCCCCCCGTCGCCCCCGTCGCCCCCGATGCGCCCGAAGGGCTCAGCCGCGGCCCATCCCCCGCAAGCCAGCGCAGCAAATCCTTCGTATAGAAAAATCCGATCACATCGTCCAGTCCGCCGCCCTGCTTGTACACCGGCACCCGCGAGTGGCGCACCTTCCGCACAAACGCCGTGATCGCCCCAAGATTATTCGTGTATTCGAGGGCCTCGATCTCGTTCCGCGGCGTCATGATCTGCTCGACCGTCCGCTTCTTGAAGTTCACCACCGCCTCGATCATCCGCCGCTCATCCTCATCGATCAGTCCCGCGCGCTCCCCCTCCTCCGCCACCGACAGAATGTCCTCGCTCACCTTCTCGGTCTTGGTGGATTGCTCCGCTCCCGCGATGCGCTGCACGACCGAGTCGATGATCCCGGCGAACGGGCGCAGCGGCCGCTGGATGAGGTACACGGCCCGCGCCAGCGGCCCGAAGGCATACAGAAATCGCTCGGGCGCATGCCGTCCGATGCTCTCGGCCACGCCTACGGCGAAGATCCACAGAATGATCGCCGAAACCAGCACGCCCATCGCCGCGTCGAATAGGTTCGGCGACAATGGCTTGTCCGCATCTCTGTGCAGCGAGGCAATCACAAACACGCTCGCAACGGCCACGCCCAGGTTCGAAAGAATCCGCGCCAGCGCAACGGCGTGCTCATGCCCGGCAATGTCTTTCACAATCGTCCGTAGCGCGCTCAGGCGCGCCCCGATGATCCGCCCCCGCCCCTGCTGATCGGCGAACCACTCCAGCGATGCGCCCGTGGTGTTCTCCAGACAGGCATGGATCGCGCTGAGCAGCGTGCCCAGCAACCAGCAGAAGACCATGAGCACGAATGAGCGAAAGTCCATCAGGATCGCTCCTCCCCGGCCGACCGATCGAAGATCGGGCCGATCCCGATCGCGGTCAGGATCCGATCTTCTTCCGCGTGCATCCGTTGATACGCGGCCTCATCGTGGTCGTCATGCCCCATGCAGTGCAAAGCCCCGTGCAGGATGTAGAGCAGCAGTTCGCGCTCCGACGAATGTCCCCGGGCCGCGGCCTGGCGTCTGGCCTGGTCCACGCAGGCCAGAATGTCCACATCCAGCGCGCCGCCCCGTGCCGTGGCACCGCCGGAAAGGTCGAACGTGAGCACGTCCGTGGTGCCCGGGACGTTGGAGAACTTCAGGTGGGCCGCGGCCATTTCGGCATCGCCAACCATGCGCACTCGGACTTCCCCCCAGCGCCCCAGCTGCGCCACAGCCGCGCGGGCCTCGGCCTGCAATGCCTTCAGGGCGGCAGACCCAACCAGTCCGCCCACATCGGCAATATCCACAACCGCTGCGGCGCGCGAGGCCACCGAGCGCGGCACGGCGGCCGCCCTGTCCACCGAGGGCCCGTTGTCTGCATGACCGGCCATCTGTTTACCCCCAAACCCGAATCCCACTATCCAAGAATACCTGATCGAACCGGGAGGTGGTATGCTTTTGCAAGAAATGTTTGTAGTTTGATTGGGTATTTGTGAGGGTTGAATCGAAGCAGCCCTGTGCGGGAAGTCACAATGAGTAAAATGGCGAGGTTATCACAACATGTCACCTTATTATGGGGGTGCGTTGTCGGATTGTCCGCACTTGGCGGATGCGCGGGGCACACAAAGCCCGTCGCGGCGACCAATCCGCCCGCGTCCAACCCCGCTCCCACGCCAACTACCGAGCCCGCCGGCGTTCCCGATTACGCCACCAAACTCGCCGAGTGGGTGCAGGCGCACCAACCCGAGGCCGCCGATACCAATACCTGGCAGGAATTCGTTGATGTCGTTACCCAGGCAAGCGGCGCGTGGGACTACTACAAGCTCAGCGACGAGCACATGTCCAAGTTCATCGCCGTGGATCCGGACACTCGCTGGCCCGCGGCCGAGCCCAACTCAATTTCCGACGATCCGGTCTATGCCCAGTTCATCCCGGACCTACGCGCCTTCTTCTCCAACTTCGACCGCTCCCAGCTCATGATCCGTCTCGATGCCCTCATCGAGCATCACGCCTTCATCGCATCTCGCTCTCTAGGCCCGCTCACCGAAGTCCTCATGCCTGAACTGGGCCATGCTCGGATGGTCGGAAAGCTGTGCAGCGCGCGGATGCATCTGGCCGCGCTCGATGGCGATATGACCATGTTCGACCGCGCCCTGCGCCATGAGATCGCCGTCATCCAAGCAGTGCAGGGGCGCGGCGTGAGCATGAGTGCGCTTCTCGCATACGCGCTAATCGCCAACGCCGAATCGCGCGTCCGCCGCGAAACTCTGGAGGGACGACTGCGCCCCGATGCAATAGCCGCAGCCACTCTCGCCTTGCGGGGAGTTTCAATCCCGGACCTGCGCGTCGTCGCCGGCGGCGAGCGATTCTTCACACTCGACGCCATCGATCGCGTGTTCGACGCGGCAGGAAACGAGGCCGCCCCCGGCAATCCCGCTGCGAGAAAGGCCGTTGATCAGGGCTTCGGCGTGCTCGCCCCGCGTGAAGAGCAGCTCGCTCTCGCCAACCGCCTGTACGACGGCTGGATGGGGGCATTCTCCGACGATCCTGCCGAACGCGAGCGCGGCGGAAAAGACGTCGACGCCGTCCTCGCAATCGTTGATGCCAAGAACGGCAAGATGTACGCGCCGCTCAGCATCGTGATTCCCTCGCTGGGCAAGCTCCGTGGCAGCGATCTCGCCGCCCGCACACGCCACGACGGCACGCTCGTCATGCTCGCCCTGGAAACATACCGCGCCCGCGTCGGCCACTACCCCGAGAAACTCGAAGACCTCGTTCCCGCCGACCTCGATCGGGTTCCCATCGATCGGTACGCCCCGGGTACGACACTGCGCTATCACCTTCTCGACGCGCACAGCGCAGATCCGGCCAAAGCGTACATCCTCTATTCCGTTGGCCTCGACGGCGCGGACGACGGCGGCAAGAAACACCCGGTCAACAACTACAACGCCGCAAATCGTGTCGGCAAGGGCTTCGACTTCATTCTGAACTGTGTGGATTGAGCCAGCCCGCGCCCTCGGCATTGCAGGAGTGATCCCTACGCTTGGTTCCAATGTCGATCCCGCCCACCCAACCCCCCCAGCCCGACCGTTCTTCCGCCGCCCCGACCGCACAAGGCGGAATCACCGACGCCCCGCCCTTCCGATACGACGCCAAACTCGCCGACGCCATCGAGCTGCGCTGGCAGCAGCACTGGGAAGCCGAGGGCACCTTCCACCAGTCCAATCCGGGCGAGCCCGACTTTGAGCCCGATCGCCCGAAGTACTACGTGCTGGACATGTTCCCGTACCCATCCGGCGCGGGCCTGCACGTCGGCCACCCCGAGGGATACACGGCTACGGACATCATCTGCCGCCACAAGCGAATGAAGGGTTTCAACGTTCTGCACCCGATGGGCTGGGACGCCTTCGGTCTTCCCGCCGAGCAATACGCGATCGCGACGGGCGTACACCCGGCGATCACGACGCGCAAGGCGATCGACAACTTCCGGCGGCAGCTCAAGCGTTTCGGTTTCTCGTACGACTGGTCCCGCGAGTTCGGCACGATCGACGAGGACTACTACAAGTGGACGCAGTGGATCTTTCTGAAGCTGTACGACTCCTGGTTTGATCCGCAGGCCGAGTCCCCCGTGTATCCCGACGGCAAACGCCGCCGCGGCTGCGCCCGCCCCATCGCGGACCTGCTCGTCCAGCTCGAAGGCGGCGATCTCCGCGTCGGTGCGGAGGGTGAGCTGGTGCATGCCGGATCCGCCGCGATGAATCCGCTCGCCGCGATGGGCGGCGGGGCCGAAGTGATCGGCCTGCGCCGCTGGCACGAACTGGATCAGAAGCAGCGCCGCGCTGTGATCGACTCGCAGCGCATGGCCTATCTCGATCAGATGACCGTCAACTGGTGTCCCGCCCTCGGAACCGTTCTCGCCAACGATGAGGTGATCGACGGCCGCAGCGAGCGCGGCGGGCACCCGGTGATGCGCAAGCCCCTGAAGCAGTGGCAGTTCCGCATTACGTCGTACGCCGACCGCCTCCTGAGCGATCTGCAACTCGTCGATTGGCCCGAGAGCACGCGGACGCAGCAGAGCGAATGGATCGGACGATCCGAGGGCGCGGAGATCGATTTCGAGATCGACTCGGCGGTGTCGGGCATGAACGCACTGCGCGTCTTCACCACACGGCCGGACACGATCTTCGGGACCACTTACATGGTCGTCGCCCCGGAGCACCCGCTGGTGGCCGCGGCTTTGGGGATGAAGCATGATGCGGCGCTGAAGGCGTATGTGGACGCGGCGCGGAACAAGTCGGATGTCGATCGCATGGCCGGGGCGGAGAAAGACAAGACCGGCGTCTTCACCGGGCTCTACTGCCTCAACCCTGCTACCGGCGCGAAGATTCCCATCTGGACCGCCGACTACGTGCTCATGGGCTACGGCACCGGCGCGATCATGGCCGTTCCGGCGCACGATGAGCGAGACTGGGAGTTTGCCAAGAAGTTCGCGCTCCCCATCGTCGAGGTCATCAAGGACCCGAAGGGGGGCGACGTTCAGGAAAAATGTTTCAGCGGCGATGGCGTCGGCGCCAACTCGTCGAGCGTTGAAGTCTCGCTCAACGGCCTTGGCGTGGCGGAAGCGAAGAAGACGACCATCGCTTGGCTGGAGAAAACCAGCCGCGGCGTGCGCAAGGTGAACTTCAAGCTCCGCGACTGGGTCTTCAGCCGACAGCGCTACTGGGGCGAGCCGATTCCCATCGTCTTCGACGACGCAGGAAATCACTACCCCATCGGCGCCGATCACCTCCCCGTGAAACTTCCCGATCTCGCCGACTATTCCCCCGTCGAAAGCGACGATCCGCAGCCCCTGCTCGCCAAGGCGACGGGGTGGGTCCACACCACTGCGGCCCAAGCGGGCGTCTCGAACGAACTCCTGCCCCCAAACGCGATCGTGCGCCGCGAGACGAACACCATGCCCGGCTCGGCGGGCTCGAGCTGGTACTTCCTGCGCTACTGCGACGCGAAGAACTCGAAGCGTTTCGTCTCGCGCGAAGCGGATGCGTACTGGATGGGGGGTTTGGGTACCCCGGCTCTCCGAGCCGGGAGTATGAATCCGCCGCCCGGCTCGGAGAGCCGGGGTACCCAGGCCGCCGGCGTCGATCTCTACATCGGCGGCTCCGAGCACGCTGTCGGCCACCTGCTCTACTCCCGCTTCTGGCACAAGGTGCTCTTTGATCTGGGCGAGGTCTGCACGCCCGAGCCCTTCAACAAGCTGTTCCATCAGGGCATGATCACCAGCTACGCCTATCAGCGCCCCGACAAAACCATCGTCCCCATGGACGAGGTCAATGAGGCCGCGGATGGGAGGTTCGTTGAAACGGCGACCGGCGTCGCGCTCTCCCCCGTCGTTACGAAGATGTCCAAGCGGTACAAGAACGTCATCAACCCGGACGACATCATCGCACAGTTCGGCGCGGACACCTTCCGGCTCTACGAAATGTACATGGGCCCCTTGGACGCGAGCAAGCCCTGGAACACCAAGGACACCATCGGCTGCTTCCGCTTCCTGCAGCGCGCCTGGCGCATGACCGTGGACGAGCAGACGGGCGAACTTAAGCTCGCCCCCGCCGCCAACCCCGACGTCGAGAAGCAGCTCCACCGCACCATTGCCAAGGTGGATGCGGACATCCCCCGGCTGGCCTTCAACACCGCCATCGCCGCACTCATCGAGTTCGTGAATCTCGCCACCGCCCCCGGCGTCACGCGCGATCAGCTCGAACGCTTCGCCTTGATCCTCGCCCCATTCGCCCCGCACATGGCCGAGGAGCTATGGGCCAAGCTCGGGCATACCGAGTCCATCGCCTACGAGCCCTTCCCCCAGCCAGACCCCAAGCAACTGGTGGACCGCGAGGTAGAGATTCCCATTTCCATCCAAGGCAAGGTTAAGCACAAGATCATGGTTCCCACCGGCGCGGACAAGGCCGCCATCGAGAAGATCGCCATGAGCGATCCGAAAGTGCGCGAGCTCATCGCCGGCAAGACGCTCTCCAAGATCATCGTCGTGCCGGGGAAGATGGTGAACATCGTGCTGGGCTGAACGTTCAACTTGGGAGAGTTCAAAGTTCAAATCGGCGGCCGGGAATCCCAAAGACTCTTGATCTCCTCGACGTTTCCGGTCCGAATGTGAACTTTGCCGATGTGAACTCTGAACTTTCCCCCTTTCCTACCCTTCCCCGTGCCCACCCGCCTTCCCTTCACCCTCTGGCTCTATGTCCTGACCGACCTCTGGAAGCTCGTCGGGCTGACCACGGGCGTGCTGGTGACGGTCATTGCGTTCGCCGCGGCCATCAAGCCCCTGGCCGACGGCAAGCTCGGCCCCGAGGACACCCTCCAGTTCATGTTCATGGCCATGGTGCCGATGCTGCAGTACGCGCTCCCGTTCGCCGCGTGCTTCGGGGCCACGCTCGCGTACCACCGGCTGGCGACGGACAACGAGCTGACCGCGGTCCATGCCGGGGGAGTAAGCCACAGGGCCATGCTGATTCCCGCTGTGCTCAGCGGCCTCCTGCTCGCGGGCGTGCTGCTCACGCTCTCGAACTCCGTCATCCCGCGATTTCTCAAGGGCATGGCGACGCTGGTGGCCGAGGATGCCGCGAAGATCATCGTGAACCACGTGCAGCGCGGCGAGTCCATCAAGATGGGCAACACCTACATCTTCGCCGATCGCGTTGAGCGGCTCGGCCCCGATGAGCTCTCCGGGGCGTACGACCGCCTCTGGCTCAGCGGCCTGCTCGTCGTGCGCACCAACGACAAGGAAGAGATCGAGAGCCAGGGCTCGGCCAGCAGCGCGGCCGTCTGGCTCAAGCGCACGAATGTCATGCGGGGACCCTCCGGACCGATCGCCGGCTCTTCGGGAAAGCCCATGACCGAGGTCATCATCAAGCCCTCGAACTCCGTCGGCCTCGGATCCGCCATGCGCGGGGCCAGTTCGGACATGGTCATGTCGTTTCTCGTGCCCAATCCGCTGAGCGACAACGTCAAGTTTCTGAGCTTCTCCGAACTGCGTGCGCTGCGCGCGCACCCGGAGAGCATCGACCGCGTGGACAAATCCAAGCGCACCCTCGCACTGATGCTCGCCGAGCGCATCACCCTGGATGAGATCAACGACGCCCTTCGGCGCACCGGCGAGGCGAAGTTCCTTGATCCCTTCAAGCAGCCGGTGCTTCTACGCGCCTCGGGCCTGCGCCCCACCCGGCGCGAGGGCAAGCGCGACGCTGCGGTCTTCCAGATTCTCCCGCCCACCACCGGCAATCGAAAGATCGTTGTGGAGACCACGCTCCCGAGCGGCAAG
The DNA here is from genome assembly GCA_038225655.1 of Phycisphaerales bacterium. Taxonomy (GTDB): domain Bacteria; phylum Planctomycetota; class Phycisphaerae; order Phycisphaerales; family UBA1924; genus UBA4658. Next base: position 15,276 of record JBBRQY010000009.1, read on the forward strand.
GGTCAGCCGCAGCTTGCCGAGGGCGGGTTCATCCGCCTGCCGACTTCCGCCAATCCCGAGCGCGGCGCCACCACAGTCACCATGCAGCTTCTGAGGGTGTACGCCGAAAAGATCGGTCCCGATGGCGAGGTGGACTCCCCGGATGAGAGCGGCGCGGGCCGCGGCGAGCTGGAACAGCGTCTCCTCCCCGATCTTTCATACACCGGCGAAGAGGCCCCGAAGATTCTCGGCAAAAGCACCGCGGATGTGGAGACGCTCGCCGATCAACGCATGGCCACCAAGCCCGGCGATCAGACCGTGCTGGCCGCCCAAGTGGCGGACCTGCACGAACAAGTCGGCGACCTCTTCCGCGAGGTGCTCAGCAAGGAGCAGGAGCGCTACGCCATGAGCATCGCCTGCCTCGTCATGGTGCTCGTCGGATCCGTCATGGCCATGCGCCTGCGCGAGGCCCTGCCGCTGACGGTCTACCTCTGGGCCTTCTTTCCCGCGCTTGCCTGCGTGCTGGCAATTTCTGGTGGTCAGCAGCTCACGCATGGCAAGGGGCTCATTGGCCTTCCCGTCCTTTGGGCGGGAGTGGGGGCCCTCGGCGCGTTCGCGATCGCCGAGTTCGTGCGATTGTGCAAGCACTGATTCCTTGTGGTGGTCCGGCTCTCGAAGGCCGGTCGACGATTCAAACGATGCAGCCAACCCCGAATCCGATCAACCCGCCGCACCCCGCCGACCGCTCCCTTCGCGCCGTTTTCGTCCTCGTCGTCCTCGTCCTGCTCGCACGCATCATCTATCTCACCTGTATCTGCGGGTACGAACTCGTCGAGGACGAAGCCCACTATTGGCTCTGGGCCCAGTACCCCGACTGGTCGTACTACACCAAGGGCCCCGGCGTGGCCTGGGCAATCTGGCTCTCGACGCACATCTTTGGAAATGCGGAGTGGGCCGTGCGCCTGCCCACGGCGATCGCCGGTGCGATCGGCGCGCTTGCCGCCGGCGCGCTGGCACGTGATCTGGCCGCGGATGCGATCGACCCTGCCAGGACGAATTCAGTGAAGATGAGCGTTGGGGAGGGATTGGCCACGCCGGGGCGCGTCGGCTTGCTCGCCGCGCTCGCGTACTCGCTCGTTCCATGTTTTCAGGGCGCATCAGTCTTCATGACCATCGACGGTCCGTATGTGGCGTGCTGGAGTGTCGCGTGTTGGGCCTTCTGGCAGGCCCATGTGCGCGGCCGCGGCGCGATGTGGCTCCTCTTCGGCGCGGCTCTCGGCCTCGGCTTCCTCTTCAAGTACACCATTCTCCTCCTCGTCCCCGGCCTCATCGCGTACGCGATCATCGCGCGGCGTCGCTATGTTGGCGAGCGCCCGCGACGTTCGAGCCCGTTCTGGTTCGCGCTCGGCACGCTCATCGCCCTTACCGGTCTGGCTCCTGTCCTGATCTGGAATTCCCAGCACGGCTGGCCCACCATCGCGCACCTTCTCGGCCATCTCGGGATGCGGGGCGGCGATGTGCCCATCACCTCCGATGGCGGCTCCAAATGGTCCCCATGGTGGCTTCCCGAACTTATCGGCGAGCAGATCGGCATCGTCGGCCCGTGGCTGGTGCTCGCCGTGCTGGCCCTGCGCACACCGCGCCGAGCGGGGAAGACCTTTCTGCTTTGCGCTGCCGCGCCGATCCTTATCTTCTACGCCATCGTCGCCCTGATCGCCGAGCCCGAGGGGAACTGGCCCATGGCCGCGTACGCCACGCTCATGCCCTTGGCCGCGTGGCTTGCCGCCGATGCCCTCGCCGTACGGCAGGCCGCTCGAGCCCGTTCCCAGCCCACCCCCGGCGCGGCCCAGACCACGATCTTCTTCTGGCGCGCCGGCCTCGGCTACGCCCTCGCCGCGGCCATAGTCGTCCACGCACTCGACCACATCGGCGACGCCGCCCTCGCGCTCGCCAGGCAGAAGTGGTTCCACGACGCCTTCGTCTCCGTCGTTCATCGCGAGCCGCGCGATCCGGCGGGGCGGGTGCGCGGAGCGCGGGAGATGGCCGCGCATGTCCGGGAACTCATGATCCTTGAAGAATCAAATGGGAAGCGAGCGGCTTTCGTGATCGCGCAGCACTACGGCCGCGCCAGCCAGCTCGCGTATTACCTGCGCCAACGTGGCCATGGGGACGAGGCACGCTTTCTGCCCTCGGGCTCGCAGAATGGCTGGTGGGTCACACCGGAGGTTTATTGCGCCATGCACCAGACCGGCGGCCGCCGCTCCCAGTTTGACATCTGGCCCGAAACATCGCTCGACCTGCCCCACCCCGAGCTCCTCGGCCGTCCCGCAGTCATCATCACCTCCACCCAGCCGCACATGCTCGACCAGTGGCGCACCATGTTCGAACGCGTCGAGCCGATTCCCGGCGAACGATTGCGGGGCGAGGCCAAGCCGGACCGATCGGCCCTGCTGGGATACGGCTGGAAGGGCGTTCCCGGCATCACCGCCAAACCCATCGGAACTCCTGTGCCGACCAAGAACTGACCACTCACGAGAACGGACTCTCGCCGCATGACCACCCGCCCGACGCTTTTCGCACGCACCCCAGTGAAGATCGAACTCCCGCCAACCCCCGCGACCGCTCCGGCGCAGCGCGTCCCCGCCTTCCCCTCGCGCCCTCCTGCGCGTCTTGTTCCCTATGACGCAACTCCCAAGCCCATCCCCGCCTGGCGCAAGGCCGCGCCGTGGGCGATCGTGTTTCTGGTCTGCTGCGCATGGGACCGTGCTGTCTGGCTGATGGCGACCCGCAACGGAACGCCGATCCTCAAGTGGCTGAAGGACTCAATCGCCTGGGAGAACTTCTGGCCCACCGTCAAAGGCGCGGCCCACTTCAATCTGCACGCCCTTGCCGACCTCGCCGCCACACTCGCGTACGGCACCATTTACTACTCCGGGCAGATGTGGCTCTGGATTGGCATCGCGCTCTTCTTCATCTTCCGTCACTGGGGCGGCACGGATGGTGCAAAAGTCCGCGACGGCCTCCGCCGCGGCGTCTTTGTCACGCTCGTTCCTCTGCTCGCAGGAGCCGGTGCCGAAGCCCTGAAGTTCATTATTCGTCGCGCCCGCCCCGAGGCCGACAACGGCGCATACGCCTTCGTGCATTGGCCGAACGCCTCCCCACTCGATCCCGCATTCTGGACATGGGACGGTCTCGGCTTCGCCTCCAGCCACGCCGCCGTCGCCGTTGGTGGCGCGCTCGCCGCCGGGCTCCTGCTCCCGCGCTGGCGACTCCCCCTCTACCTCCTGGCCGCCCTCTGCACGCTCAGCCGCATCGCCGTCGGCGCGCACTTCCTGTCAGATGCCCTCGCCGGTGTCGCCCTCGCCTTCGGCTCATACCACCTCGTCTACGCTTGGGATCGCCGGAATAACCGTGGCATGGGCTTACCAGCCCATGTTGCGGGCGCCTCGCCCGAAGGCCTTGTTACCGCCTCCCCCGCGGCGCACGTGTCCTGATTTCGTGCCGCACCAATGAACACTCTCGATCGCTACATCGCCCGCCAGTACCTCTTCAACGTCCTCGCGTTGCTCGGTGTCCTCTTCTCTTTCGTCGTCGCCGTGGATGTCTCCCTCAATGCCGACAAGTTCATCGACGCGGTGAACCACATGGACCCCGCTGCAGGGGGAGTCCGCAAGTTCACGCTCGTCGCACTCGGCGTTTTCGACATATGGTGGCCGCGTCTGCTCCAGCTTTTTAACTATCTCGTTGGCTTGGTTCTGGTGGCCGCGATGGGCTTCACGTTCACCCAGCTTGTCCGCAATCGCGAGCTCGTCGCGGTGCTTGCCGGGGGCGTGAGCTTGCACCGCGTGGCAAGGCCCGTGCTCATCGTCGCCGCGTGCGTGATGGGGTTGCGCTGGATCAACTCCGAGTGCATCCTCAGCCACCCCAAAATCGCTCCACTCCTCACCCGCGAGCCGAGCGACATCGGCCGCCGCTCCTGGTCCGAGTTTCCGGTGCGTCTTATTCCCGACGCGGCCAACCGCGTCTTTCTCGCCGAGAAGTTCGATCCCGGCGCGGGCGTGATGGAGGGCGTCACCATCTGGGAGCGCGACAAGAACGGCCACGCCGAACGCGCCATCAGCGCCGACAAGGCCGTCTGGGACAAGGACGCATGGAAACTCACCGGCGCGAAGGTGCAGTCCATGACGCTCAGCGCTGGCGGCTCATCGGCCGTCGCGTCCACGGTCCCCGCGCCGGATCGCGTCAAGACCGATCTGGGGCCGGAAACCCTGAAGCTCAAGCGGTACGAGGCCTTCAGCCAGACGCTCAGTTGGTCGCAGATCTCCGAGCTTCTGCGCACGGCCCGCCCGGACATGCGGGAAAAGCTCCAGCGCATCCGCTGGTCCCGCGTCAGTCAGACCATCTCCGGTCTGCTCGTCCTCGTCATCACGATGCCGTTCTTTCTGATGCGCGAGCCGAAAAACATGCTCGTGCAGTCGCTCAAGTGCGCCCCGATCGGCATCGCATCCATGATGGGGGGCATCCTGCTCTCGGCCGTCGCCTGGCCGGGAATCCCCCCGGGTTTCGGCGTCTTCATTCCCGTGCTCATCCTCGCCCCCATCGCCATCGCGAGCGTGTCGTGGATGCGGACTTAAAGAAATAGCACAGAGCAACGTGCCACATGGCATATCAGGAAGAGGCGACCCGCCTTCCATGGGCTATGGAGCCGTATGCAATGCGCTCTGTCGTTTTATGCTCCGGCGCGCAGCGATCGGGCCAACTCTTGTGAGGCGATCGCGATCTTGTCCGGCGTTTCGTACGTTCCCGCGGCCAGCCGCTCGCGCACGCTCTGCACCAGGTGCAGCCGCACGCTCCCGCTCTCCTGCGAGGCCTGCAAGGCCGCGGGAGAGAGTTCCACCCGATCCTGGGAGCGACCGGGTGTCGGTTCATCGGCGCGACGTGCGACGAAATCCGTGCTCCTGCGAGCAATCTGATCGGGGCGGGTCAGGGCGTTGGCGTTGAAAGAAACTTGTGACATGGTCCGCGGCTTCCTATCCCCTTCGAGCAAATGAATCTCGTGCGACTCACCGTGCGTAACGATGGGAAATCCCTGGTGGGAGTGGGGGGCTTGCGCGATCCTTCGCGGACACCGCCCAGCTATCCATGCCGGGCAGAATGCTCGTCGGGGCGGGGCTTCGGAGCCCTGCCGCGACCCTATGCTTATCGTCTCCGGGCCTGAGTTCGCTTGACAAAGCGTCGCGCCGACCGCGAGAACCCCCCATCGCATCGGTTTGCAGGAACAGCACTTATGACGATCTTGTTTCTCTTGCCAAGAGCGTTCTTTGCCCGCCGGATCACTTGCTCCGCCACCCCCGCTTGGGTGGTTTTGGCCGCCCTGCTGGCATGCACATCGCCCGTATTAGCTCAGGACGACGGTGACAGCGGCTGGAAGAGCGCCAAGCCCAAACCCAAGGCCACGCCCGCCCCCGCCACCCAACCCGCCCCTAAGCCCACCACCGGCGACAAGGACAAAATCAAGAACGAAGGGCGCGAGCTGTTCAATAAACCGCTGCCGGGTTCGGGCGATGGCGGCGCGGGGGATGCCGCGGGCTGGGCCATTGTTCTCGTCGCGATCCGCGGCGACGAGCGCGATCAAGTGGCCGCCCGCACACTGGCGCAGGTTCGCGCCGAGGGTGGCCTTCCCGAGGCATACCTCACCAAGCGCCGCGATGCGATCATCGTCGCCGTCGGCGACTTCCCGACTCCCGACGATCCGCGAGCCAAGGCCGAACTCTCCCGCGTGCAGAACCTGGAGATCAACGGCAACAAGCCGTACGCCAGCGCGATGCTCGCGCCCCCGCTGGATTTCAAGATGACCGGCTCCATGCCGCAGTTCAACCTGCTTCGCGCCAAGGAGCTCAGCGGCGGCAGCGCGATCTACACGCTGCAGGTCGCCGTCTACGGACGCATGGACCTGCCCCACCCCTCGCAGGAGGATCTTGCCGAGCCGCGCAAGGCCGCCGAGCAGGCCGCGGCCAAGCTCCGGCAGGAGGGCGAGCAGGCGTGGTACTACCACGGCCAGACCATGAGCATGGTCTGCATCGGTTCCTTCGACCAGACCGATTTCGATCCGCAGACGCCGAACTTCAAGAGCCCCAAACTTCGCGACATCCAGAAGCGATATCCGTACAACCTTTACAACGGCGCGGGCATCAACGTGAAGCGAAAGGGCGACCGGGTGGAGGCCAAGCAGCCCAGTTCACTGGTGGAGATTCCCAAGTCCTGATCAGCGCCGAACGGCATGAGCCGCCGGTCGATGATCATCTGTCTTGCATGAAGAAAAGACCCCGCACACGCGGGGTCTTTTCTTTACAGTCAACGTCCCGGCGTCCCTGCTCGATCGATCAGCACCCGCCAAACCACGCCGCGAGATAGTCGAAGATGTCCTGCACCGAAAGCCCGCCGCCGTTGAAGTCTGCACGAGGGTCACCAGCAAACCAGGCGGCGAGATAGTCGAAAATGTCCTGTACGGCAAGCACGCCGCTGGCATCAAAGTCCGCCGCGCAGTCGGGGCTTGCCACGCCGGGCGAGATCGCGAACATGCCGCTCTCGGCCGACGTGTTCTGGAACCGCCGATCCCACGCCACAATGCGCAGCTTCACCGCAGGAACGCCGGAAGACCCCGGCAGCCGCCAGTCGTAGCTCCGGGCGGCGCCCGGCAGATCGCGCGCCACGATGAACCAGCGCGTGCCGCCGTCGAACGAGGCACGAACGTCGAACGCCCGCAGACCCTCGTCATCCGAGGCGGTCCACGCGATGTGCACGAGCGAGCCGCCGGCATAGGCCTGTCCAGCGTGCGAGCTGGTGAGTGTCACTACCGGCGCGGCGTCTCCCAGCAGCGCATCGGGCCGGATCGAGAAGTATGGCCCATAGAAGCTCTTCACCTGGTTCAGGGACGCCGCCGCGTCGTATCGAATACGGGCACGGTCTGTCGAGACATCGGGAATCTGCACCGGGAGTATCGTGCTGCCGACATTCCCCGAAACGTAGAACGTTCCCTGCGAGATCGCGCTCTCGTCATTGTCCAGCTCCAGCGCGGCGTACGTTGATCCCACTACCGGCGTTACGATCGCTGTTGCCATTGGGCCATCGCCGGGCCGGAACACGCCCGCCAGAGGGGCCGTCGGCGTCATGGTGCCGCTGAACGGTGCGGGATTCGAGATCTTCACCGCCAGGTCCGCGATCCCTTCCTGTCCCAGATCATCCACGGTCACCACGCGAAGGAACTGATCCGCGCTATTCGCCGGTGTTCCGATGAATGGAACCGTCCACTCGAACGAGCGCGCCGAGCCCGGAACCGTCGCCAGAAGCTGCATCGCCTGATCAAGATTGGTGTCCGCCGAGTACAGAACCCGCTGCGATACGATCCGTCCATCGTCGCGGGCCGTCCACTGCACGTGGATCTTTTCGCCGGGAACCACGGTCATCGCGCTCGACACAAACCGCACCACCGGCGGAGGATTTACCGTCGGCGCCTGCGGCCGGAACGGCAGCAGAAACCCGCCCCCATCGATGCCGAAAAGGACATCGTCGCCGGTCCCGAACGGGTTCATCGTCGTATGGCGCGGCCCGCTCGGCGTTCCCCACCAGTTGTTCCGCGCGTCCGAGTCCGTGTTCTCCAGGGAGTTGTGCCGCGCCCGGGCGATCAGCCCGCCATGCGGCAGGAACGAGAACTGATACTCATTCCCCGGATTGCCGTTGTTGTTAATGAAAGAGTTCGGGTTGGCCGGGTGGTTGGCGTCCAGGTAGCCCTCGACCGTGTGATTCGGCGCGAAGCGCTCGCCGCTGTACGAGTAGATGTTGTTCTCAAACGTGCACTTCCGAAGCGTGAAGATGGAGTCCCCGCCCACCGCCCGGATGTTGCGCCGGAAGGTGCAGTTGTCCATCGCGATCGGAAGCTCCGCCGAGCTCACGCCCAGCGTTGAATCCTCGATCACGCACCAGTCCCAGCGGGTGCCGAAGGTGCCCCCCAGTCCCACACCCACGCCCCGCCACTTCGTGCCGGGCACATATGGGACGAATCGGATCGGCCGCTCCGGCTCTCCCAGAAACACCGGCAGCGAAAGCCCGTTGCTGTCGCTGGTGAACTGGAACGCCACATCCGGCGGACCCTTCACCGTTACGCCGGGCAGCACCGTGAGCTGGCCGTGCACGTTTCCGTTGTCGCGCAGAATATACGGAATCCCGGCGTCGGCCCACACGACCCGCTCGTCGATCGGCGCGACATCGTCCGTATCCGGAATCTCGTTGAACTGATTGCCCGCCACCGGCAGGCGTGAGCCGGGCAGAAGCCCCGCCGAGTTGTTCCCGAAGTTCACCGCCCACTTGTTGTTCTGGAGCGTTACGCTCGGATCGATCAGATAGCTCGCGCCCCCCTCGAGCCGGATCCCCGGCCCGAACGCGTTGCCGGTCACCGAAACATTCCCCACGTACCGCCGCTGGTGGTGGTCCTGTGTCAGATCGATGTACGCCTCGGTCACCGTGACATTGTCCAGAATGGAGTTGCCTACGACGAACATCGCCTCGCCGCCGACCGCGCCGGGATCGAGTGTCACCTTCCCGCCCCGATAGAACGTGCAATCCCGCGCCGCCAGCCAGCCACGCAGCAGCGACACATCGCACCCCTGTCCAAACGTACAGCGCGCCAGGTTCACAATCTGCCGCTGATACGCCAGACTCCCGTCGAACGACCGGTGCCCGATGTCCCCCGCGCTGTCGTACGAGAAATCCACTGGAAGGGACGGATCGCGGAAAACCGAGTCCGTGAACGAAACCCTTCCTCCGTACAGCAGGTCGGTGTATGTCTCCACATCCACAAACCCGCCCGTCACCAGCCCGCCATTGGCCACGGACATCCGTGCCCACCCTGCGGAATATCCCGTGTTCCCGCGCAGCCGCACGGGCTGACCCGCCGTTCCCTGGAGCATGAGCGTCCCCGACACATCGAAGACCACCCCGTTGCCAATCCGCACGTCCACGCCCGGATCGACCACCACCGTTCCGCCCGGAACGATCCGCGGGCTCTGTCCTGTTGCGGCCACAATCAGCGACACCGGGCTCATCGACGTTGTCCAGTGCACCGTCTGCCCTGCCGCGGGCATCGGATACGGCAGCGGCGGCGGATTGCCCACCTGAAGCGAATCGATCAGGAACGATCCCGAGAAGTCGAAGTTGCTCGCCGCGGACGGAAATACCAGCCGCAGCGCGAGTCGCCCGCTCCCCGGAACCGCCATCGTGCGCTGCGTCCATGCATGCCCGCCCTGGCCCGAGATATTCGACACAAGCTGCGTGAAGCTCCCGACATCCGTGTCGTTGCTCCCCGTGCCGATCGCGCCCGTCGGCGAGTAGCGCACCTCCAGCCACGCGTTGTTCGTGCCGAACGTGCCCGTCGGGGCGGAAGTCCAGAGCGTCAGCGGGTCCCCCGCGATCTGGTTTGCAATCGCCGGAAGTATGATCCACGCCGAGATGCGCGTCGAAGCGTCCTGCCATGTCGTAAAGCCGCCATGCCCCAGGCACGAGCCGCTCTGCCCCCAGCCATTGCCGAACTCCGTCCAGTACGGGCTCGCCCCGTTGTTTGGCCGGCTCTGATTGCGGAATGTCCATCCGCGCGAGACCAGCGCGGGCGGCCCCCCCGATCCCGACGTTCCATCCCCTACTCCAGTAAAAGACTCGCCAAAGTTCGCCTGCCCAAGACTCTCGCGCGCTGGAGCAACAATCACAAAGAGCGCGGCCGCAACGATGGTCAGGGCCCGGAATGTTCGGATACGAAATGGACGTGTGTGCACAAAGGGCTCCTGAAATGTTCTTGGGGATTGCGCGCCGATACCCGCGCGTCTCCCCTCCGCCAATCCATGCGGCAAACACCCGCTTTGGCTGTCACCCCACGCCGAAGTTCACATCAAACACGCCCCGCAGCTCCGCAAGGGCCATTTCCGCCGCAAGTCGGCATGCAATCCATATGCCGCGGGCGCCTCTCCCGTGCGCCGCGTCGACCACGACGCCCATGGGCGAATCCACGCCTGCTCCCATCCTCAACTCCGGGGAATCGGGCTCGCTCTGGCCCCCGGGTTGCCGCCGTGTCAGGCCACACCCCGCGCACTCGAAAAAAAGAAAAACCCCGCACGCGCGGGGTCTTTTCGTAGGGCGAACTCGTTTCAGATGTTTGGTTCAGCACCCGCCGAACCACGACGCCAGGAACGCGAAGATGTCATCCACACCTATCGCACCCGAGTGATCAAAGTCCGTCCGCGGGTCGGCCGCGAACCACGCGCTGATGAACGCGAAGATGTCGTTCACGCCGATGGATCCGTTGTTGTCCATGTCCGCCGCGCACAGCGGTTGGCACCCTTCGCTCCCGCAGAAGAGGCGGAAGCTGGCGACGGTGGAAAGGGCCTGCCCGTTGGCCGCGGCCGGATCATCCACGATCCACTGTGCATACAGCGTCTGTCCGCTCACATACCCGGCACCTGTCAGCGACAGGTGCTCGGTTGCCAGTCCGTCTCCCGCGCCCGTGCCCGAGAGCTGCTTGGTATCCATCGTGGTCGCCGGGATGATCCGCCCGTTTACCGGTGCCGTTGCGGAGATGCCCAGCCGCGCCGTCGCTCCGCCCAAGGCCCGATCCAACCCCACGCGGAAGTCGGTGTTGCCGATCATCGGCGGGCTTGTGGCGATAATCGTCGGGATGATCGCGCCCGTTCCCGCCACGCCGCCGCCGAGCAGCACGGGCTGGTCCGCCGAGCGAGCAGTGAAGAGCGTCGGGTGATCGAAGGGGAATGTTTCGTTGCGAACGCGCGGGTCCGTCAGTCCGTTGGTGAGGAACTCCTGCACCGCTCCGCCGTCCCCCGGGGGCAGGCGCACCGCATTCATGATCGGGTCCTGGTTGTCCGTGAACTGCACCACGCCCGGGGCCCGGTCGTAGAAGCCGAAGACCTGCTGAAGCGTGGTAAAGGTGCCGTTGTGCATCAACGTGGTCTGCAACGCCACGTTCCGCAAGCTCGGAACCTTCATCTTGCCGCGATCGGCGGTGTTCCCCGTCACGATCTGACGTCCGAGGTCGTCCGTCGGCGGGCGCAGGCCGATGTTGCGGAACGACTGGTCGGTGAACATCGGCGGCGTGTGGCATGCCGTGCAGTTGTGCCCAACCGGGCCGGGGCCCATCAGGTTCAGCCCCTGTTGCTGCTGGGGCGTCAATGTCCCGAGATCAAACGGCGTCTGATCCGCGATCAGCGTCCGCTCATAGGTGGCAATCGCCTTGGCGATCCGGTCCGAGGTGATCTGGCCGCTGCCGAAGGCCGCCAGGAATAGCTCCGGGTATCCCGGCCGCTGCGACAGCGCGTTGGCCACATCCGTTGGAAAGTTGGTCGCCAGAGCCAGCGGCCGCACGTTCGCCAGTCGGGCTTCCACTTCGCTCCAGGTCACACCAGCGTGCGACATCTCCACGCCATTGACGATCGGTCCGACGATCTGGCTCTCCAGTGCGCCGTTCTGCTGGATGCTCACGGCACCGGTTTCCGGATCGGTAAACGTCGTGCGGGCGCGGCCGTCCCAGAACAGGTCCGTCGCGTACGCCGCGTTGATTGGCGAAACGCTCGCACGCCCGGTCACCTGCTTTCCCGTGCCGAACGTCGCGCTGCGCACAAAGTCCTTGAAGGAGTCCGAGGCAATGACGCCCGGCGAGCCAAAGATGTCGTCGGCGGTGTTGGCGATGCCATCCGGGCCGCTTGTGCGCACGCGCCGTGCGTCGTTGCCGCCGCGGTTGAACTGGTGGCACGTCGCGCACGCCATCGTGCCATCCACCGAGAGCTGCTCATCCCAGAACAGAATCTTTCCGAGCACGCGCTTCGGCTCGGTGATGGGATTGGCCAGGGGAACCGGAACGGGCGGAAGAGCCCGAGCGGTGCCCGCGAATGTGGCAAGCCCCGCAACTGCGATGGCGCCGATGGTCCCGCTGCGTGTCATGGTCGTTCTCCTGTTGCTTCTCAAACGTTGAACTTGTCTTTCCTCACGCCCGGGATGCGCGAGTCTTCGAGCGAATCCCAGGCGTGCATCATTCAATCGCGATGCGATGAAACTCATGGATTGGAACTTCCGGGCCGCGCCGGCCTTCCGCCTCCCGGCCCGCCACGTCCCGGAGGCCCTCCCGGTCCCCCCGGCCCACCCCGACCGCCACCCGGCGGACCTTTCCGCTTGAACGAGTCATCCGGCGTCCCATGCAGCAGCCGCGGCACGAACGGATACTTGTTCGTCAGCACGTAGTAGTACGTCCCGCTCGGAAACTCCGGCGTCACGCCCGTGCGACCGTTGCACTCATCCAGATCCCCCAGCCCCGCCACGTACTCGTAGTCCTGCACGTACGTGCCGTCGAACGCTCCGCCCGGACCTTTGTCGCCCGCTGCCCCCGCGCTCCGCTCGCCTTGCTTCACTCGGTAGCTGCTCTTCAGCTCGCGCACCGCGCTCTTGGCGTCATCTGCTTTGTCATTCCCCCACACCGAATAGATCGGGTACCCATCCGCGGCCCAACCCACCTGCACCATCGCCTCACCCTTCTTCTTTTCCCCAAGCAGTTTGTCCACCAGCCCCGTCGGCACGCCGTGGTAGTGGTACGCCCCGTTCGGCTGCACATGCGCATGGCTCGAGTCCACGCCCAGGTCTATCGACCCGCCCAGCGCCTCGTAGTTCCACCCGCTCGTCCGATCGTTCTTCCACCACTCCGCCGTTCCGGGGTCAAACACGATCCCGTTTAGCGCAACGCCCACCAGCATCGGCGGCCCACCGCTCCCGCCAGTGCTCCCGATGCTCACGGGCTTCTCGCTCGCCGTCGGCTTCACCGGCACCCGCAGCACATACTTCTGCGCGCTGATCGTGTTCGGATTGCCCTTCCCCGGAAACTTCCCCGTCGCATGGTCCGGAATCCCGTTCGAGGTGATCGTGCGGAACCCGTCGTGTACCTCGATCGTGACTTCGCTCTTCACGACCGCCTTGCCCGCGCCCGGCTGCATCGCCGCGCCCATCGCCAGGATGCCCACCATCGTTCCGCCGAAGTATGTCGCGATTCGCAGGGCACGAGCCATGGTCTGCCGCCTTCCGTTCCCCGCGTTTCCCCAGCAGATTTGTCCCCCAAGCCCCCCGGGGGACACAGAAGCCGGTTTTTTCTTCAGTTCGGCAAATTGAAAAACGCGATGGTCGGGGCCCGGATGGGACTCGAACATCGCGCTGCGTCGCTATCGACCACGCTGCACCGTCTTACCCACCTTTTCCCGGCCGCTGCGCCGGGGGTCGATCGTCCCGCGGCTGCATCCCATCCTGCGGCGGCGGCTGTGGATTCCCGCCCTGCCCGCCACCATCCTGCGGCGGCGGACCCGGACGTCCTTCGCGCCTGTTCCGGGGTCGCGGCCGTTGTCCCTGCTGATCCGGTCCACCCTGTTGCCCACTGCCGGGCCCCATGTTCGGGCCATCGCGGTTCGGACCATCGTGGTTCGGACCATCGCGGTTCGGACCACCCTGCGGCCCATTTGGCCCGGGACCATTCTGTTCATCCCGCGGCCCAAAGTTCTGGCCACCTTGCTGGCCACCTCGTGGGCCCATCCCACCGCCGCGCGGGGGACAATTTCCCTGGAATCCTTGCGGGCCGCCCTCGCCGGGACGGCCGTTCTGCGGCCCATTGCCACGTCCGCCCATCGGTCCGCGCCGCCCGCGCGGCGGACCGAATCCTTGATCACCTTCGGGCCCACCCGGACCGCCGGGGCCCATGTATTGCCGCTGACCATCCGGTGCACCCGGTCGACCAAAGCCGCCCCCGCCCGGTCCTCCCTGCCCCATCGGTCCACGCATTCCCGGCCCCGGCCCGCCGAATCCGCCCGGCCCACCGGGCCCACCCGGTCCACCCGGTCCACCGAATCCACGCGGACCACCCGGTCCACGACGGCGCGGCGGGGGCGGCGGTCCATCAAATCCCTCCGGCCCGCCCGGTCCGCCCGGACCCATGCGTTCGCCCATCGGCCCGCGCATCGGAGCTTCAAACCCGCCCGGTCCACGATGGAAGTTCGGCCCGGCGAACTGACGTCCGCGGCCGCCACGCTCCTCGCCCTCGCGTGCCATTTGAGGTCCATCATTGTGCGCGTACTTCTGCGATTGCCCGGCGCATCCCACGCCGCACATCGCCGCGCCCAGCACAAGTGCCGCTATCAGTTGCTTGTTCATCATCATGCTCCCAGGAGACCCGGCTGCTCCCCCCGACCCTCACCCACGCCGTTTGCTGTCCACCATAACTTGTCACTTGGTGCGATCAGGGGACGCAAAGCCGTGTTTTTTACGGGAATTCTGCGTATGGTCGGGTCTCGCTCGGTCGAATGCCATGATTCATGCCGGATTACCGCATCCCTTGTCCCTTCACCCCCCTCTCGCGACAATCAGTCCCGTGGAGGATTCCCTCTTGGATGATGACACCGGGCAATCCGGATTGGAAACCGGTCGGGGCTCTCACGTCTCCGTGGGAGGGCGCGAGGTCTTCGAGATCCTCGCCCGCGAGCACGCCGACATGCTCACCGCCTACTTGCGCACGCTCATCGGCGCCGACTCGGCCGTGGACGACCTCTTCCAGCAGTCCATGCTCGTCGCCTGGCGACGCCTCGCCGACTACGACCGCGAGCGACCCTTCGGCCCCTGGCTCCGCGGCATCGCGCAACGCCTCGTCCTCGAACACCGTCGTCGCACCTACGCCCGGCCCAAACCCTTCGACCCCGCCGTGCTCGTCGAGCTCGATCAACGCTTCGACAACCTCTGCGCCCAGCCCGGCGACACCTTTCGCGAGCGTGCCGAACGGCTCACCTCCTGCCTCTCCAAACTTCCCGACGCCATGCGTCATGCCATCGAGATGATCTACGCCCGCGGCCTGCTCATCGCCGCCGCCGCCACGGCCCTCGGCTCCTCCGAAGAAGCCGTCAAGAAGCGCGTCCAACGCGCCCGTCAGCTCCTTGCCGAATGTCTTCTCGCCGGATGAACGAACCATGACCGATCAGCCCAACAACTCCGAACACCAGCCGGCCGCCTCTCCGCAGGTCGAGCCCGCGCCCGACGCCGCGCCGAAGATCGTCGCCGACGAGCTCTTCGCCCACGGCCTGCTGACCTATCTGCACACCGACACGCCCCACAAGCAGGGCGAGCGCGTCGGCCGACTCATGGCCGCGCTCGACAGTGGCACGGGCGTCCCGCCCTTGTCTTCCACTTCCTACCGCTTCCCCATCCGCAGCGCCCGCGGCTGGCTCGCCCTCGCCGCATGCGTCACCCTTGCCGCCATCGCCGTTTTCGTCGGCTTCCCCGGCGAGCGATCCGCGCAGGCCGAGGTGCAGCAGACCATCGCGGCCATGCGTTCCACCGCCGCCGGCGATCGCCGCTACGAGATCCGCCTGCAGCGCCCCACCGACGATGCGCTTCCCTCCCTCCCCGGTGCGGTCATCGACACCCGATCCCCGAATCTGCTCCTTCTCCGCGCCAACGCCCCGGACGGCCATGAGATCATCGCCGGGCGCGATGCCACCGGCGACTGGTGCATCCGCCTCGACAGCGGCGTCGAGCGTGAACATCCCGAGCAGGCCTGGCCGCGCTGGGCCAAGGTCGGCGAGGAATCTCTCCTCGTCGATTCCGTCGATCGCCTCCTCGAAGAACTGACCAGGAGCTACGACCTGCAACGCGAGGGAGAGGCCAAGCTCGAGGGCTCGACCGTTTCGTATCGTCACATCGTGGGCACCAAGAAGCGCGTCCGCTGCCCCGGCGGGGATCACGTCGAGGTCTGGATCGACGCCACAACCAAGTCCGTCGAGCGCATCGAGATGCGCTGGGACCCGCGCCCCGACACTGCCGGCGCGCCCGCCCGCGGCCCCGAGGATCAGCAGAACGCGGGCAACGCTCCCAATCCTTCCGATTCCGATCATGTCGGCGATCACCCCGATCGTCGCCCCGAGGATGGCCCGCTCGATCGGCGTCCGCCGCCGCGCCGCCCCGGCCCGGATGGTCCGGATGATGACCGCAACGGTCCCGACGATCAGGATCGCCCCGAGGGTTTCCGTCCCAACGGTCCTCCCGGCGATGGCAACGGTCCGGACAACGGCCCCGCTCCGCGCGATCGTCGTCCCCCGCATCCGCGGCCTGATGGGTTTCGTCCGGACGGTCAGCGCCCCGACGGCCCGCGCAACGGCGGACCGGGAATGGGCGGACCCGGCTTGGGCGGACCCGGCTTAGGCGGACCCGGCACCTTCCCGGGCGATCGTCCGCCGCGCGGCCCCGGCGCGTTCGGCCCCGCCCCCCGTGGCCCCGGTCCCGGCGTCGGCCCGATGCGCAACCCGCCCAAGAAGCTCGTCATGCAGCGCGTCGATGCCCCGGCCTTCGATGCCGCGTGGTTCACGCCCGAAGGGCACGCCAAGTAGTCATGCAAAATCCCGGCCCGGACGCCGGAGCTCAGGGTGATCAAGATTACATTCCCGTCCGGGCGGTATCGCCCGGGTCGTGTTTAGCACCCCGAGAACCACGCCCCCAGGAAATCAAAGATGTCCTGCACGCTGATCCCGCCGAAGTGGTTGAAGTCCGCGCGCGGGTCGCCCGCGAAGAACGCGCCCAGGTAGTCAAAGATGTCTTGCACGGTGATACCGTTGATGCCGTTGAAGTCGGCCGCGCCGCACGCCGAGCTCGGGCCGATCAGCGCCGTCGAGATGCTCGTGGGCGTGCCCGGCTTGAAGATCCCGATGCTCACGACCCGTCCGCCGGCAGCGGTGGGAGGTGTGCTCGCGTCGAAGCGGAAGTTGTACATCGTGCCCCAGCGCAGCGCATTGGCGTTGTTGCCGTTGGGGCCCACGAACGGCTCGGGCGCGCTCCACATCAGCGCCCCGTTCACGACCGTGCCCGCCCAGTTGTCTGGGTTTGAGGCCGTGTTCGGATACGGCTCTCCCGAGTGCGCAAACACGCCGTGGAATCCGATGTTCGCCACGGCCACCCCCGCGGGAATGGGCACCGAGAACGATGCGCCGCTCCGGTCCGCGTTCAGGTTGTACACCGCGTACTCGTAGTGCCACGTGCCGTTGCCGTTGTCCGTCGCCCTTCCGGCAATCCAGAAGCGGCAGACAATGCCCGGACCGGGGAGCGAGGTGTCCAGGAAGTCGGCGACGGCAACTGAAACGGCGGGATCGACATCCTTCCATGCCTGAATGGCCGGGCTCATCACGTGCGGAGCACCGCTGATCGTCGGATTGGAGGTCGTGTTGGCGAACAGAATGCGCTGATAGGTTGCATTGTTCAGGCCGTTGGTCGCCGGCGCCCCCGCGTGCGTCCACTGCGCATCATCCGCGGTCACGTACTGCGCCTCTCCGAAGTACTGCGCGCCCGGGTTGAGCGCGGGGTCGATATCGCTGGTGAAGACCTGCAGACGCTGCCCGATGACGTTCCCCGGCACCGGGGGAGGCGGATAGGCGAAGACGCCGGTGGTCGCGTTGCACGTGGAGCGAGGACCCAGGTTTCCTTGTCCGCCGTTGTAGCCCGCGCCATACACATCCGAGCATCCGACGCCAAGCTGCGCGCCGCCGAGCGGGGGCTGTACGCAGTTTCCGCAGCCGGAGGAGTTCAGAGACTGAAAGCCGAACTTGAGAAAGGACTGTCCGATCTGCTCGAAGCGGCCGTTCATGAGCCGGTACATGTTCTGCGCGATGACCGGATGCTGGGGACCGCCCTGAATCCACATGGCGGGAAAGTCGCCGACGTTGCACGCGTCGGTTCCGATGGCGTACGCGGAAATGCTCCCGAGCGAGCCGTAATAGTTGACGTCGGTCAGACTTCTGACGATGACATCCGGCCCCGTGGAGGCGCAGGGGTTCACGGTGATGCCGAGCACGCCGGTCGTCGAACGACCCTGCGAATCCGCGAGGGTGTACGGGAGACTCTTGTCGCCCGATGGGATGATCGGGGGAACGGTGATGCGGAAGCTCCAGACGCCGTCGCCCGCGCTCACATCGCCGTGAGTTCCATCATTATAAAAAGTCTGTCCGGCGATGCCGCCGATGTTTGTCAGGTCCGCGCTCACCGTGATCCCGGTGCTTGGTGGGGTGGTGCCGGGAGTGACAGTGGCGGTGAGGAGCGTTGTGCCCTCGGTTCCACACGCGTAGACCGGATTGGGAAAAGCCGCGGCGGTGCCCGTGGGGCCGGTGTAGCACGCGAACGTGAGGCGAGTGCTGTTCTGGACGAGGCCACCGGTATTGCACGAGAACTGGACCGAGGGGGATGTGGTGTCCTGCACGCCCACCGTGGCGCTCGCGGCGCCATCATCGATCCGGCCGAAGACGATGTCAAAGTGAGAGCTGTCCTCGAAGAGCCGGATCTCGAAGTTGGCGGTGCCCGGCCCGCTGTAGTAGTGCGCACGCCACTCAATGTTGAACACGCGCGCGGGCGAGACGCCGGTCATGGAGGTGAAGATCCCATCGCCCGCGCTGTCGGTGCGCAGATCGTCCCAGAGCGGGGCGATCATGACGCCCATCCCTGCGGCGGGGAGGCAGGCGTTGCCGTACGTCTCGTTGTTGGTGGTGAACTGCGCGTTGCCGTTGCTGGAGACATTGAGCGTGGTGTAGGGCACGCCGTAGACGGCGAACGCGAAGGGCAGCGTGATAGCCGTCGTCGCGTCGTCGGCGTGATTGCCGATGTCCGTCACGCCGGGGTCGATGATGGCGCCCGTGGATTGTGTAAGGGCATAGCCGGGGCATTGGGCGTGGGCCGCGGAGCCGGAGAGGGCGCACGCGAGCGCGGCCAAACTCCTGCACGGCACGTTGAATCGCACTCGATCGATAGACATGATGCTGCTCTCCACTTCGATGCACCGACAATCGCCCCCACGTACCGATCGCCGCGACGCCGGGAGAAGTCTATATGAAATCAGGCGATGGGCCACGGAACAGAGCATAAACGTCCAACGAAACAGCAAGGCCCGCAGCTCGTTGGAGCCAGCAGGCGCTCGCTCCTGTGGGAGCACCTTGTGCATCGAAGCACGCTTCACGCTGGACCGCGGCCAGCGCTACGCGGCTTTGTTCAGCATCCCGCGAACCACGCCGCCAGGAAATCAAAGATGTCCTGCACGCCGATCCCGCCGAAGTGGTTGAAGTCGGCCCGCGGGTCGCCGGCGAAGAACGCGCTCAAGTAGGCGAAGATGTCCTGCACGGTGATGCCGTTGACGCCGTCGAAGTCCGCCGCGCCGCAGGCCGAGCCCGGGCCGATCAGGGCCGCGCTCACGCTCGTGGGCGTTCCCGGCTTGAAGAGCCCGATGCTCACGACTCGCCCGCCCGCGGCAGTGGGAGCCGTGCTGGCGTCGAATCGGAAGTTGTACATCGTGCCCCAGCGCAGCGCGTTGGCGTTGTCGCCATTGGGGCCCACGAACGGCTCCGGCGCGCTCCAGGTGATCGCGCCGCTGGAAACCGATCCCGCCCAGTTGTCCGCATTCGTCGCCGTGTTCGGGAACGGCTCGCCCGAGTGCGCGAACACGCCGTGGAACCCGATATTCGCCACGCCAACGCCCGCGGGAATCGGCACCGAGAACGACCCGCCGTTGCGATCCGCGTTCAGGTTGTACACCGCGTACTCGTAGTGCCAGGTGCCGTTGCCGTTGTCCGTCGCCTTGCCGGCAACGAGGAACCGAGCCCGCACGCCCGTCGCCACCAGCGACGTATCCACATACTCCGCCGTGGCGAGCTGCACCGTCGGGTCCTGATCCTTCCACGCCTGAATGCCAGGCATCATGCGATGCTCGGTGCCGGTGAGCGAGGGTGTGGCGGTGGTGGAGGGGATGAGAATCTGCTGGTATGTGGCGTTGTTCAGGCCGTTGGCCGCGGGGAGCGCGCCGTTGATCCACTGGGCGTCATCGGAGGTGACATAGTGGCAATCCGCAAAGTACAGCGCACCGCTGTTCTGCGCAGGATCGATGTCGGCGGTGAAGACCTGCAATCGGCGGCCGATCGTCGGGTCATATGTGGGAGCCGTGAAGGGATAGGGATACACGCCCGTGGTGGCGTTCACCTGCGAGCGGGGGCCGAGCAGTCCCTGGCTGCCGTTCAGGCCAGCGCCGTACGCATCCGAGCAGCTCACGCCGAGCTGCGTGCCGCCGCCCGCGGGCTGCTGGCAGGTGCCGCACGTGCCGCTGTTGGTCGAGGAGAAGCCGTGCTTGAGCCAGCTCTGGCCGATCTGCTCGAAGCGGCCGTTCTTGAGCCGGAAGAAGTTCTGCGCGATCACCGGGTGCTGGTTCACGTTCGAAAGCCAGTTCACCGGCAGATCGCCGTTGTTGCACGCATCGGTGCCCACGGCGTACGCGCTGATATTCCCGGTAGCTCCGTAGTACGCGACATCCGTAAGCCGCGCCACGAACACATCCGGCCCGGCCACCGGGCAGGGATTCACCTGCAAGCCAATGGTCCCGTTGCTCGATCGCCCCTGGGCGTCGGAGACGGTGTACGACAGCGACTTGACCCCCGGCGTTGCGCTGGGGGGAACCAGAGCGGAGAAGGAGAATGTGTTGTTCCCGCCCGCGGCGTCGCCGTGGGTGCCATCATCATAGAAAACCTGCGCCGCGCTCCCGCCGATGGACGACAAGTTCGCCGTCACGGTGATTCCGCTGCTGGCCGGGCTGAAGCCCGGCGTAACGGCAATCGTCAACAGCGATGTCCCACCGACCCCGCAGGCGTTCACCGTCCCCGGCGTCGCCGCGCCGATCCCGGTGGGGGGGATGGGCAGATTGGTACAACTGAACGTGAGCTTCTGGCCCGCGGCGATCCCGCCCGCGTTGCACTGAACCTGCGTGGGTGGGAGCGCGACATCCTGCACGCCCACCGTCGCGCTCGAGCCCCCCTGGCTCACCACGCCGTAGATAATCTCAAAGTGGGACTGATCCTCGAAGAGGCGGACCTCGAAGTTGGCGACGTCGGTCGCCGCGCCGGTGAAGTAATGGGCCCGCCACTCGATGTTGAACACCCGGTTGGGGGCCACACCAACGGTGGACGTAAAGATGCCCTCGTTGACGCCATCGGTGCGCAGGTCGTCCCAGTGCGGCGCGATCATCACGCCCATCCCCGCGGCGGGAAGGCAGACGTTGCTGTACGCGGAGTTGTTCCCCGTGAACTGCACGTTGCCGTTGCTCGAAGCGTTCAGCGACGTGTACGCCACCCCGTAGACGGAGAAGGCGAAGGGAAGCGTCACCGTGTTCGTCGTGTCGTCCCCGTGGCTGCCGATGTCCGTCACGCCCGGATCGATCGTCGCGCCGGTGGACTGCGTGAGAGCAAAGCCGGTGCACTGGGCGCTTGCGGCCGAGCCCGCCAAGGCGCACGCAAGCGCGGCCGATACGAACGAAGCGCCGGCGAACCGGCTGGACAGTTTCAACTGGTTGAACACGGCAGTGTGCTCCGCTGGTTTGGATGGCCCCACGTCCGGACGAACCCATCGCCGCGACGCTAGAGATAGTCTACATGAAACATGGCTCGCGGCCACCCGATAACCCAGGGAGTTTCGGGCGGGAGAACCCTTGTGGGCGGGAATGGATGCGTTCAGCAGCCGACGAACCACGCAGCCAGGAAGTCGAAGATGTCCTGGATATTGATGCCGTTCACCCCGTTGAAGTTGGCGCTGGGCGACCCGCTGAACCATGCGGCCAGGAAATCGAAGATGTCCTGGATGTTGACCTGGCCGCCCTGATTGAAGTCCGCCTTGCAACACCCGGGGAGGGTCTGGGTGAATGTGGCCGCGCCGCCAAGGGTGATGAGGACGGTCCCGAAAGGAGATGAACCCCCGGCGATGCTGGAGTAAGCGGAGACGACAAGGAAGTAGTCGGTGTTCGCGGCGAGGTGGATGTTGCGAGCGGCGGTGATGGCGGGATTGGGCCAGCCGGCGGAATCGTCGTCGAGCGCGATGAGGTTGGCGAGCGGCAAGGCGGGATTGAAGGCGGCGCAGTAGAGCCCCACGAAGGGGTCGAATGTCGAAGTAGCGGGTTCCTGGCTCGTGATGGTGATGCTGAGCTGTTCGTTGGCGGTGGTGCGAATCTTGACCATGCGGTAGGGAACCGCGTTGTCCTGCGAATCGGTGGCGGCGGCGTTGCACGCGATGCTCGTGCTCGATGCCGTGTCCCGGGGGCGGTTCCAGACCGGATCGGCGGTGCGCAGCGTCACGCGGCATGTGTCCGAGGCCCCCGCGCTTGCGGCGAGCAGGCCCGCCGCGGCAATCGCCGCACATCCTGCCAGGATCGAACGCGTTGTTTGATGGCCCATCATGATGCTTCGCCTCCACTGCGTGGTCCGGCTGCCCCGCAGGGTGCCGCGCTCGTTGCTGCTCTGCCGCCTGTTACGGACGGCTGGGGAATACGCCTTGCAGGGCGATGATGTAGTTCAATATCAGCGAGGGCTGCATGTTGTTGTGGGCGGCCCCGCCCCCGGTTGACGCGAGGGTGCCCGGGGCCATTGTCGTGAGTGGCCCGGTGTTGCCTGGGGAGGCATAGTTCTTGGCGCCAGCCGCCGAGGCGGCCCATGCCTGCCCGTTCGGATTAATTGTGGCTCCAACCGCGCCGCTGACTCCGAGGAGATGGTTGTGCGCGGGCATCTGCGAGGCCGTCAGTGTGACGTTCTCTACGCCGTCGGCCTGGCCCTCAAAGCGTGAGGTCGTGCCAGGACCACCCGGGTAATGCACTGGCGCGCGCCCGCGCATGTCCGGGAGTGCAAAGGTTGAAGTCCCGTTCCCGCCGTAGGTCGTTCCAAGCAGCGAGAAGAGAGCGATGTTCTGCGAAATGGCCAGAATCTGGCCATCGCAGAACGCCCACCCCGATGGTGCGAAGTTTCCCGCGAACAAATGGATTTCACCGAGAAATGCATCCTGAGCGCCCATGCCTGTCTCCTTTGATTCAATTCACGGACGCGATGGGAAGATTCCCGTCAACGCAATGCAATAGTTCAGGGTGAGGTACGGCATCAGATTCGGGTGCGGCTGGGATGAGCCGGTCGTCGCCACCGCGCCCGCCGCCATCGTGCCCGCGCCCGCTTGGCCGGCGGCGCCGTACCTCGCATCGCCCACGCCGGATTTGGTCGGAAGCGTGCCGGCCGGTGCGACCGTATCACCTTCCAGCGTTCCCGCGCTCACAACGTGCGTGTGTGCCGAAATCTCGTTGGTCAGCAACGTGTGATTCTCTTCGCCCAGAGCGCTCCCCAGCACGCGAGGGGTAAGCCCCGGCCCTTGGCCCGCGTGGATGGGCACGCGCCCGCGCAGATCCGGAAGCGCGAACGTGTTGATTCCATTTCCGCCGTAGGTTGTGCCCAGGAGCGAGAAGAGCGCGGTGTTCTGCGCGATCGGCAGCGTCTGGCCATTGCATTGCGCCCATCCGCGCGGGGCGTACGTGAATGCGAAGCACTTGACTTGTCCCAGAAACGGTGTGACGCCCATGGACTTCTCCTGATCCCCGATGCCTGCTCAAGGCTGCGACGGAAAAACACCAAACAACGCGATGCAGAAAACGATCGGAAGGATTGGCTGCACGTTCTGATGCGGCAGCGAAGATCCGGCGTTGCTCACGGCCGTGGACGTCATTGTTCCCGGGGTGGCCGTCGGCGGCCCGTATGAAGGATCGGCAGCACGCGATGGTGCGGGCACCCGTCCGTTGGGAACCGGAGCCGTTCCCACCGCGGCCTCGCTCATGGCGTGCGTGTGCGAAGCAAGCTGTGAGGTGGTCACCGACACCGACTCACTGCCGCCGAGCTGTCCTTGGACATATGGCGACAGGCCCGGCCCCTGACCCGTGTGGATGGGCAGGCGCCCGCGCAAGTCCGGAAGCGCGAACGTGGACTGTCCATCGCCGCCGTACGTGGTGCCGATGAGCGCGAACAGCGTGGTGTTCTGCGTGATGGACATCAACTGACCTTCACACGCGGCCCAGCCATTGGGCGCAAAAGTCCCGGCAAATGGCATGATCTCGCCGACGAACGGTGTTGCGGGCATTCCGGATACTCCTTACTTGGTGCCATCAGTCGTGGGCGAACTCGGCGGGCTGACGGAGATGAGCAGGGCTCCCGCCCAATCGCTCTCGATTCGGCCCGCATTGGAGCGCACGCGCCCCGAAGCGCGCCCATCCGCGCTCCACCCCAGCATGTAGACGCCGCGGCGCAGCGGCAGGCGAAGGTCTTGCACGACGGGGTCCTTCCCCGCGGCCTCCGATGTCAGCCGCAGGCGTGCGCCCTTGGCGTCGGCCGGGACCCGGCAAGCAACGCCCCCGGGCGGGCTGTCGTCAGCGCGGGCGACTATCGCCAGGAACAAACGCGGATCGGCGCCGATATCCGTGTGTGTGAAATCCACTTCCAGTTGCATGCGATCGAGGCCTGAACCCTTGCCGACTGTCGCGGCCAGAATGCCCAGCACTGCCGGCCCATCTATTTTCGCGCCCGGCTCGCTATCTGAAACGCTCTCAAAGGTGTGCCAATCGCGGAGGACGTTCCCCACCGCAGCAGGAGAGAGATCTCCCCAACTCCCGGACCCGGTGCAGCAGGCAACGATGAACGAGCCACCGACTTTGGGCGTGGCGGCTTGTCCGAACGCTCGAATGGGCCACGCACTTAGCGCTGTGGCGCCGATCGCCGCACCGCCCGCGAGAAGAAACCCGCGGCGATCCATCGGGACTTGGGTCATGGCCACTCTCCTCCGCAAAGCAAACGTCCGTCCGGTGCAGTAGCTACTGGCACGAGCGAGTCTAACACATATCGGTCCGTTGTTCGAAGAGGAAATGTGTGAAGTGAGCGCAAACGCAAACACCCATCCCCCGATCGGGCTCCCTGGGAGTCGTTTCCGGACGCTAGCTCCGCCACCATAGTGGCATGGATGCGTATGGCCGCGCGCGTCAGACTGGCCAACAGTAATCAGGGAAGACCCGTGGAAGCGTCGGGGGGCGGCCGCCGCAGCACGACGCTCATCTCACTCTGATGGGCTTGGGCCATCGAATGGGAAAGCCATCAGATCAGATGCCGACAAACCACTCGGCGAGCAACTCGAAAATGTTCTGGGTTACGAGCGAGCTTGAGCAGTCCAAAGCGGCGAGGCCTGGTGCTTGCCTGTCCGAACAACTCCCCTTGATTCCGACCTCCGATCATGCGTGAATCACTCGTCCCTCGCTCGCCAGCGCGGCCTCGCGCGTCGCCTCGTGCATCGTCGGGTGCGCGTGCATGGAGCAGATGATCTCCTCGGTCGTCGCTTCCAGCCGGCGTGCCAGTGTGAGTTCCGAGATCAGTTCCGTGGCCTGATCGCCGAGGATGTGGGCCCCGAGGATCTCGCCGCGCGGCAGGCCGCGGATAATCTTGACGAACCCGTCCGTGTGCGCGGCCGCAATGGCCTTGCCGAGCGCGGTCATCGGGAACTGGCCAACGGCGTAGTCCTTCCCCTTCACCTTGCCCATCTCGATGAGTTTCTGCTCGGTGAAGCCGACGCTCGCGATCTGCGGCACGCAGTACGTACACCCGGGGATCACGGTGTAGTCGATCGGAATCGGCTCGTGGTGCTTGGACTTGTCCTTGCGCCACGCGATGCGCTCGACGCAGGTGATGGCCTCTTCGCTGGCAACGTGGGCGAGCCACGGGGGGCCGATCACATCGCCCACGGCGTAAATGTTGGGGAGATTGGTCTTGTAGTCGATGGGCTCGGCAACGGTCTTGCCGGGAAGGTAGTCGGTGACGATGTGGCCGCGGTCGAGTTTCAGACCCAGGGAGGGATCGCAGAGCCCGTCGGTGCGGCCCACCACCCCAACGGCCAGGAGCACGCGATCCGCTTCGAGCACTTCTTTCTTGGTCTCGTCCGGCTTGCCGTTCACGAACGGTGCGACCGTCACCTTCACGCCCGTCGCCGTCTTCTCAACGGCGGTGGTGGTTGTGGAGGTCATGAACTTGATGCCGTGCTTGGTGTACAGCCGCTGCAGCGCGACGGACACATCCTTATCTTCCACCGGCACGATGCGGTCCATCATCTCGATGACCGTGACCTCCGTGCCCATGGAGTGGTAGAAGTACGCGAACTCCATCCCGATGGCCCCCGCGCCGACCACGATCAGCTTCTTGGGCTGTTCTTTGTTGAACATGGCTTCGCGCGCGCCCCAGATGCGGTCGCCGTCAAACTTGGCAAAGGGCAGGTCGCGGGCGACGCTCCCCGTCGCCACCAGCACGTTCTCCGCCTGAATGGTCTGGATCAACTTTCCGGGTGTCGCCGGGGCGGAGGTCAGTTCCTCCTGCACAGCGCACTCCTGCACCTCGATCGTGCAGGCCTTGCCCGGGCCGCCGGCGCTGGTGATCTTCGCGTTGCCCACCAAGTGGGTGATCTTGTTCTTCTTCATCAGGAAGGCGATGCCGTTGGTGAGCTTGCTGGCAACCTCGCGGCTGCGTCCGATCACCCGATCCCAATCCAGCCCCACCTTTCCTTCAATCTTCAGCCCCCAGAACTTCTGGTCTTCCGCGGCACGCATCTTCTCCACCAACTCGGCGTTGGCCAAGAGCGCTTTGCTGGGAATACAGCCCCAGTTCAGGCAAACGCCCCCGAGCTTGGCTCGCTCCACAATGGCAACGGACATGCCGAGCTGCGCCGCCCGGATGGCCCCAACATAACCCGCCGGACCGCCGCCAATTACGACCAGATCGAACTTCTGCTCTGCCACCGCTGGACTCCTTCGTTTGGGCTGACCGGCCCTTAATCGGATATGTCTGTACGATTTGCATCCACCCCCGCCCCTCAACGCCGCGGCACTATAGCGAGGAGGATCGGGCCACTATTTTGGCCCATCCCCGGGTTTCTGCGGGCACGTTTGGCCTTCTTCTGATACTCTACGTCGGGTGCGATGGGCCTTGGATGTCCCCGGTGGTTGCGTGGCGCGGCCGCGCAAGTTCGGTGCTTCCCCTTCTCGTGGGTTGCCCATGCTTGGCAAAGTCTGTCAACTCGCGCGGCGTGCCGTGGCTACGGCCGCTGTTGTCTGCGCTTTGGCGACCTCCGCCCACGGTGCAGATGTCGTGCCCGATGTTCCCTTCTCCTCGCCCGGGGCGGCGGGAGATGTCCTTCTGCTTGATCTGTACGTGCCATCCAACGGCGTATCGCCCAACGGCTTTACGGTCGTGATCGTTCATGGAGGAAGCTACAGCACAGGCGCTCGATCGGATGTCGGCGATTTGTGTGCGGCCCTGGCGGACCTCGGCTTTGCC
Organism: Phycisphaerales bacterium; assembly: GCA_038225655.1. Classification (GTDB taxonomy): domain Bacteria; phylum Planctomycetota; class Phycisphaerae; order Phycisphaerales; family UBA1924; genus UBA4658. The sequence goes on from JBBRQY010000009.1 coordinate 42,509, forward strand.
GTTGTCGATCCGGACTACACGCTCGTCTCCCCCTCCAACGTCGCTTCCTATCCCCAGCCCATCTCGGATGTCTTCAACGCCGTGAATTGGATTCGCACCACAGGTGAAACGCTGGGGCTTCCCAATCGCGTCATCGTCTGCGGCATCTCAGCCGGATCCACCATTGCCATGACCGCCGCCATGGCCGCGCAGACCACCACATTCGCCCGCCTGCCCGCTCCGGCTCACGGCGGGTACACGATCGATGGCGCCATCGCAATCATGGGACGCTACGACCTGGTGTGGAACGTAGGCGTGGGTGTGCCCTTGACGTTGGTGAACTACATCGGCGTGCCGTTCTCGCGTCCGGATTGGCCGCAGGTCTGGGGACAGGCCTCGGCGATCTCGTACGTGAACGCCAACTCCCCGCCAACAGTCCTGTACCACGGCGCGATCGACGCCTTGGTTCAACTCGGAAACAGCACCCGTCTTGCCGAGGCCTTGCAGGTGGCGGGTGCGCCGAACCAGCTCAACGTTATTCCCTCAGTCGGCCACGACATCGCCGTGCTTGGCAATACGGTCCAGCAGCAGGCCCAGACGCTCGCCTCCGCCTCCGTCTGGATTGACACCCATCCCGGCAACAACGCCCCGCCCTCCACGGGCGCATGCTGTGCTATGAACGGTCTTTGCACAGTGACGACCTTCCTGGGGTGCAATACCCCGTGGGTTCCGAACTTCGCCTGCTCGCCGAATCCCTGCCCACAGCCGCCGCCGATGGGAGCGTGCTGCTCCGCCACGGGCGTCTGCACTCAGGCCCCGAGCATGTACTGCTCGGGCGCGTGGACGATCGACACGCCCTGTTCACCCAACCCCTGTGCCGAGCCCAGCGGCTCATGCTGCACCGCCGACGGGTCGTGCGCTTCAACGATCCAATCCGCCTGCGCCGATGCATGGACGATGGCTGGTGCGTGCGACCCGAATCCATGCTCGCAGCCCCCGCCCCCCACAGGCGCGTGTTGCATGGGCACAACCTGCGCCGTGGCGCTTGCGGCCAACTGCACCGGCCCCAACCGCCGCTTTACCGCGGTGAACGCCGCGTGCAACGCCTCGGGCAATCACCAGACGCCCTGCTGCCACGCGGACTTCAACCAGAACAATGCCGTCGCGGTGACGGACATCTTTGATTTCCTCGCCGCGTGGTTCCTCGGCTCGTCGGACGCGTGCATCACATCGCCCAACTCCGGCCCCCCAGCCGTGTTGGACATTTTCGACTTCCTCGGCGCATGGTTCGGCGGATGTTGATCGGCCGCACCGGCTATTCCGCCGAGCCGTTCCCACCCAGTTCGTTGCCCGTGAAATCGAACAACATGCAGTACGCGGCCCGCCAGATCGGGTACGCCACGTCGCAGCGGTAGCCCACAAACTCGCTCGCATCCCAGCCCACGCTGGCAAACATCTCGCGAGCCACTTCGCCGTGGCGGTCGTAGGCGTCGCTGGCCGAGCGCTCGATCCCCGTGCCCAGCAACTCGAGGCGCGGGCCGCCGGGAAGACGCGTGCTCCAGCGCGAAAGCAGCGCGCTGCCGGCCCACGGCGAGGCCAGGTGTACTTCCAGAGATGGGATGCAGCGCCGCGCAATGTCGCGGTGCAGGTACACATCCATGATGTACCGCCGGGCCGGGAAGTTCATGATCGTCGTCACCTCGCCGATCGGCGGATGCTGCGACGCCGGGTGCTTGTCCACTCCGGCGCGACGGTCGGCCACGAAGATGTCCGACGGGCGGCCCGGCTCGGCCATCTCGTCGATCGCGTGCACCACGCGGCTCTCGGTGGCACGCGAGGTCACGCGCGGCAGGGGGCGCGTGCAGAAGTTCGACATCAGAAATCGCGGGGTGTGCCCCACGCTCTGGCTTGCGTCCAGCGACTCGAACGCATGCCCCGTTCGATCGATCAGGTTTTCTGGAGCCGCGCTGTACACCTCCAGCGGCACGGCGACCGGACGGGCCATGTGACCAACGTGCCCGGTCATGCGGATGTTCTCCGTGTGCAGCGGGTCGCCGGGCACGGGGCGGATGATGCGCATCGTGAGCCGGGTCTCGCTCCACCGACCCACGATGTCCGCGGCGGCGCGGAAGAGGGAGCGACGCGCGCCGACATCGTCCGCCGCGCCCGCCGGAGCCGCGCTGTCCGTGTCGCGATCAAGCTCCAGCCGCTCGCGCAGCTTGCGCTGGCTGCCGGCGATGGTGTCGATGAGTTTTTCAAGTCGTTCCACGGCTGCGCGGGCCCCGTCGATGGTTTGGCCCGCTTCGGTGCCGGGGAAGCGCCGGGCCATGGCGTCGAGGAACTGGCGCAGGCCCATGACGCCGGGGAGTTGAACGAGCAGCATCGCGTCCGCGTCGCCCCGCCCCGTGGCGGCGACGATGCGCTGGCAGGTGTTGCGATCCACCTCCAGCGCGCGGGACATCGCGCTGGCGCCGCGCTCCAGCTCGGGCAGAAGCTCAACCAAGCCCCGCAACTCCAGGCGCAGGCGCCGCGCCACCTCATCGGCCATAGCCCGTTCCTGCGACGTCAGCGGCCGCGCAACGCTGTCGTGCTCCGCAACCACATGCGGATGCGGCACACGCGAGGAAACATCGATTGTCTGTCTGGTATTCATTCGGTCTCCGATCGAGGAGCCAGGTCAGATCAATGTACCATACTTTGTTGACCGATTATACTTGACAACTGCTCTGAGAACAACATACTTGCTCTCAGAATAAAGAATGCCTCGCTTTTCCACGATTCGCTTCTGCCCAGAAGCGGGCGCGGGTAAGTTCGTGGGAAGAGGTCGATCCAATCAGACGTGGGCTATCAGCAGGGAGTCATGCGATGAACCGATGCGTACTGGCTGTTTCCGCACTGGCAATCGTGGGCGCAATGTTTGCGCCGCCTTCGATTGCCCAGTGGTCTTCCGATCCACTGAACAACCTCAGAGTTGCGGATCGCTCCGGCGACCAAGTGCAGCCCAAGCTCGCTCCCAGCCCTGATGGCGGCACCTACATCAGTTGGTACGACAACGGTGTGGCCAACTACAAGAACGATACCTGGACATGGAGCGGCACGGCTTGGACGCGCTCCGCGGCGATCGGTCCCGCGGCCCGGTATCGCAACGCGATGGCGTACGACGCCGTTCGCCAGCGGACCGTGCTCTTCGGCGGAGCCAATGCGACGACCTCCTTCGCGGACACCTGGGAATGGGATGGCGCTTCCTGGACCCAGCGCGTGATTTCCGGTCCCGCAGCGCGAAGCGCCCATGCGATGGTGTTCGACGCGGCCCACAACACGATCGTCATGTTCGGCGGCGTTGACGGCAGCGGCACCGTCGACGGCGACACCTGGACCTTCAACGGAGCGAGCTGGACGCAGCTCTCTCCCCCCACGTCCCCCACGGCGCGCCAGGGTCATGCCATGGCCTACGACTCTGTGCGGAATGTCGTCGTGATGTTCGGCGGTGCCGATGGCTCCGGCACCGCGCTCGCCGACACATGGGAGTGGAACGGCACGACATGGACGCCGGCCAGTCCGGTTTTCTCGCCCACGGCGCGTGCCGGGCACGCGATGTCCTTCGACCCCGTGACCAGTCAGATCATCCTCTTCGGCGGGCAGGTTGGCGGGGCCGCCCAGCAGGACACGTGGCTGTACAACGGCGTCACATGGACCAGCCCCCTCCCCACCACCCTTCCCACCGCGCGATTCAACTGCGCCATGGCCCAGGATTTCACCGCTGCCGGCGTTCGCACGGTCGTCTTCGGCGGCAACAGCGGCACATTCAACGTCGGCAACCTGTACGAATGGTCCGGCATCAACTGGGCTTCCAAGACATCCTCGCCCAGCTCGCGCAACGGCCCTGCGCTCGCCTTCCACGCTGCGAACAACACCACCGTGCTCTTCGGCGGTCTGGATCTCGGTGGGTACGACGTGTACCTCCAGAAGGTTAATGCCGCGGGTGTTGAGCAGTGGGCCCACAACGGCATCGCCATCGCCGATCGCGCCCAGTCCTCCACCGTGGACTACTCCCTGGCCTGCGATCAGTCCGGCAACGCCGTCATCGTGTTCAACGACGATCGCTTCTCCGTCGGCAAGATCACCATCCAGAAGGTCAGCCCCGCCGGGGCGCTTCTCTTCGGCGCAAACGGCGTCCAGGTTGGCGACGGCGGCACGACCAGCGCTCCTCCTACCGTGGCCGTGCTCTCGGACGGCAACTACGGCGTGATCTGGAACTCCGCGGCATCTCCCGTCACCACCAACATGCAGAAGGTCGACTCCAACACCGGGGCTCTGCTCTGGAACGGTGGAGCGCCGCTCGTTCAGGCCGACTGGCTCACGCCCGCTCGCCCCGTGCAGGCCTCGGACTGTCAGCCGGACAACGCCGGCGGCATGATCGTGCTCTTCGTGCGCTGCACCGGCACCAACTGCGTCACGTCCGCCAAGCAGCTCGCCACGCAGCGTTACAACGCCATCGGCCAGCCCGTCTGGAACTCCGGCACGCCGATTCTCCTGATGACCGGCACCTCTGGGGTGCAGACAGGCACTTTCCCCCGCTTCATCCACGACGGCAACGGCGGTGGCGTCTATGGCTACTACGACATCGGCACGCCGCGCAACGCGTACATCCAGCACGTTCTCCCGGGCGGCACGCTGAAGTTCGCCTCTCCCATCGCCAACACCGGCCCCACCGCGCCGACCACCCGCATCCGCGTCGGCGCCGGCCTTGCCTATGACGCCGCGAGCGGCAGCTACTACCTCGCCTCGCCCGAGACCGACGCATCCACGCAGGCCCAGAACAGCACGTTCGTGCAGAAGTTTGATTCGACTGGAGCGCGCCTCTGGGGCGATACGGGCATCACCATCGTTCCCACGTCCAATGCCGCGCAACAGTCCTTTGTGCAGGCCCAGGCCATCGGCGGCGATGTCCTCGTTTTCTTCATGGACACCCGCAGCGCCGTCACCCGCGTGATCTCGGCCGCACGCGTCAATCAGAATAACGATTCTCCCGCGCTCGCCTGGTACAACCAGGTGAACACGGACTCCAGCACGGACAAGTCGCGACTGACCTCGGCGATGAGCACCTGCGGCGGGTTCCCCATCCTGTCCTACGGCTGGACCGTTGCGGGCTCGTCGGACATCGCCGTGCAGAACGTGCAGCTCGATGGCTCGATCGGCCCCGGCGGGTGCGCCATGTTCACCACACAGCCCCCGGCCAGCGCGCATCCCTGCCAGGGGTCCACACTGAATCTCACGGCCGCGGCCTCGGGTGCCTCCGAGCCCTGCCTGCAGTGGCGCAAGAACGGCGTTGCCCTCGGCAACGGCGGTCGTATCTCCGGTGCAAACTCCAACTCGCTCACGATCGCCAACATCCAGACCTCGGACGCCGGCTCCTACGACGTGGTGGCGACGAATACCTGCGGCAGCCAGCCGAGCAACGCGGCGGCGGTCACTATCTGTGCCGCGGACTACAACTGCGACAACACCCTTTCCGTCGGCGACATCTTCGACTTCCTCGCCGCCTGGTTCGCCGGCAATCCCAACACCGACTTCAACCGCAACGGCACCGTGAACGTCACGGACATCTTCGACTTCCTCGCCGCTTGGTTCGCCGGCTGCTAAACGAAATGTGACCACCTCCACGCCTTACGTGGAAGCCAATCAGAAACCTCCATCTGTGAACGCCCGTACGCCCAGAAGCGCCGGGCGTTTTTCATTGGGCCACGCACAGCGCGCTCTCCGCCCCATTCCATCCAAACCTATTCTCACGCATGATCAACGCCATCCACGCGATCATCAATGCCAAAGACGCGGCCAAGGCCCGATCCTTCTTCAAAGACATCCTCGGCTGGTCCTCGGTCGACGCCGGCCGCGGCTGGCTCATCTTCGCACTCCCGCCCGCGGAGATCGCCGCACATCCGACGGATGATGACCAGAGCAACGGCCGCTGCGATCTGTACCTGATGTGCGACGACATCCAGAAGACTCTGGCCGAACTGAAAGCCAAGGGCGTCGAGCCGCTGCGCCCCGCCGCCGATCGCGGCTGGGGCATCGTCACCGCGATCCAGATTCCCGGCGCGGGTGAGATCGGGCTGTATCAGCCGCGTCATCCGCTGGCGTGGAAGAAAGCAACGACGAAGAAGACGAAGAAGAAAACAAAGACGATCACCAGGAAGCAATCGAAGAAGAAGTGATCAACCGAAGGCGTGCGGCGCTGGCGATCACCCCCGGGCGGCCGCGCCGATCGGCGTGCCGCATTCCGGGCACGGCCCTCCCGTGGGAATGCCGTCCAGGTCGTACCCGCACTTCGCACACACCCCGGGCTCCGCTGGCTTCTTGGCGTACATCCAGACCCACGCGGCGAACCCGGCCATCGCAGCACCAATGACGCCGACCCACAAAGCGCCGATCGTGTCCAGGAGCAGGTACACGTTCAATCCCGCGATGATCGTACAGACCGCAAACCCGGTGATCTTCACCCACAACGGGTTTACGAACTCTCCCATCTTGCGGCGGCTGCTCGTCACCATCATCAGCGGAAAGATCGCGAACGGGAGCTGCATCGAGAGCACCACCTGCGATACCACCAGCAGTTGCACCGTCTCTTTTCCCCCCGTCATGGAGATCACGATCAACGCGGGCACGATCGCCAGCCCGCGCGTGATCAGCCGGCGCAGCCACGGCCGTATGCGGATTCTCAGGAACCCCTCCATCACGATCTGCCCCGCGAGAGTGCCCGTGATCGTGCTGCTCTGCCCGCTGGCCAGCAGCGCAACGGCGAAGAGCGTTGCCGCCGCGCCGCCCAGGGCCGGACGCAGCAGCTCGTGCGCCTGCCCCAGTTCCTCCACCACCGTCCCCGACTTGAAAAACACCGCCGCGGCCAGCACCAGAATCGCCGCGTTCACGAAGAACGCCAGCCCCAGCGCAACGACCGTGTCGATGGTGTTGTACCGAATCGCCGCCCACTTGTCCCGGCTCGTCAGCCCATGGGCCCGCGTCTGCACGATGGACGAGTGCAGGTACAGATTGTGCGGCATGACGGTCGCGCCGAGAATTCCCAGTGAGACCAGCAGTGCGCCCATGCCGGGCATCGTGGGGATAAGCAGTCCCGTAGCCGCAGCGGACCAGTCCGGCTTGGCCAGCCAGATGTTGATCGCGAAACAGACGCCGATGGTGGTGACCAGGGCGATCACCACGGCCTCAAGCTTGCGGAACCCCACATTGATCAGCAGCAACAGCACCAGCACATCCAGCCCCGTAATGAGCACGCCCCAGACCAGCGGAATGCCCATCAGCAGGTTGAGCGCCACCGCCGAGCCGATCACCTCCGCCAGATCGCACGCGATGATCGCGATTTCGCAGAGCAGCCAGAGCGCGATCGCCGTGGGCTTGGAGTAATAATCGCGGCAGGCCTGCGCCAGGTCCTTCCCCAGCACGATGCCCATGCGAGCGCACAGCACCTGCAGCAGAATCGCCATCAGGTTCGAGGCGAGAATCACCCAGAGCAGCGCGTAGCCGTACTTGCTCCCGCCGGCGAGATCGGTCCCCCAGTTGCCCGGGTCCATGTATCCAACGGCGACCATGAAGCCCGGACCGGTGAATCCCAGAAGCTTGCGCCACCACGGGCGGCCGCCTGCCGCGCCATCGCTCTCTTGCCAGACCCGCAGCGAGCGGTGGGCCTCCGGCAGCGATGGGGTGTGGGCTCGGCGGAAGGATTCCGAACCGACACCATCGCCTCCCGCGGCCGCGGGGCGGTAGAATGCTGCTGATCCGTCCACGGACTTCATTTGGAATCGTCCGAAAAGAAAGTTTGACGACTCAAACATTAGCCCGCCCGTCGTTCCGGTCAACCCCTCTCGCGATCCCCCGTTCCGTCACCCGCCATCCACTTCTTCGCCTTCCGCTCTTCCCAATCCCATGGCCACCGAAACCGTCGAGAACTACCTCAAGGCCATCTACGCCCTGCGGGCCAGTGCGCCATCCGAGGATTCCCGCGCCGCCATCGGCGACATCGCCGCGGCCGTCCGCGTCACCCCCGGCACCGCCACCACCATGGTCAAGCGGCTCGCCCGCGAGAAGCTCGTGAAGCACCAGCGCTACGGCGGCGTGCAACTCACGGCCAAGGGCGAGCGGGCCGCGCTCTCGGTTCTTCGCCGCCACCGCCTCATCGAAACTTTTCTCGTCCGCACGCTCGGCATGGATTGGTCCGAGGTACACGATGAAGCCGAGAAGCTCGAGCACGCCCTCTCCGATGTGCTCTTGGCCAAGCTCGACACGTTCCTCGGCCATCCCGCAGTTGATCCCCACGGCGATCCGATTCCCGACGCCAGCGGCCGCCTGCGCGAGATCGCCCTCGTCGCCGTCGCCCGTTGCCGCCCCGGCGCCCCCCTGCGCCTGGCTCGCGTCCTGGATCAGAGCCCGGACTTCCTGCGATTCCTGGAGCGCAACTCCCTGCGGATCGATGCGCGGCTGTCGGTCGAATCCGCCGAGCCCGGCGCAGGCACAATCACCATTCGCGTGGGCGCGGCCCCCGTAACGCTCTCAGAGCAAGCCGCGGCGAACCTGCTGGTGGAACCCATCGCCAGACCGAGAGACTCCCGGTAGACTCGGATTCCGTGAATCCCGCTGCAACGATCTTCCGTCCAAGCACGCACGTGGGATTCGGTTCTGGACGTTGCTATGCCGCCAGCGTCTCACGTTGTGCCCCGCTTCCCGCCTCCACCCGCATGCCGATCTCGTGCCAGCCGTCCCTGTGAACGCAGCAGCGTGTGATGTGCCCGTCCACCACGCGTTGGCCGGCCGCGCCAAGACGAAGGCGCACACGCGTTCCCGCCGGCATTGCCGCGCGGCAGAGAAAACCGATCCCCTCGCCGGAATCACTGTGCACGACCACTGGCTCACCCGGCTTCTCCGCCGCGCCATCCGTGCCGCCCGGAATCAGCGTGCTCGCCGTGCCGCGCCGATCCGATGCTCCGGGTGCGCCGTCCAGCAATGCGATCGCCGATGCAACCGCGCCGGGATCGGCGAGTGTCGCGGGTTCCACCCGGCGAATCAGGCGTGACCAGGCCTCCACCACCTCCGCGTCCAGCTTGCTTCCCGCCTCGTTCCGCAGCACGCCCATCGCCTCGCGCGGCGAGAGCGTCCGCTCCTTGAACGGCCGGAAGGCCGTCATTGCATCGAACGAATCCGCCACGGCACAGATCATGCTTACAGGGTGGATCTGCTCTCCCCTCAGCCGCGCCGGGTACCCGCTCCCGTCCAGCCGCTCATGGTGCTGGCGCGTGACGGTGAAGACCAGGGGATCGATGTTCGGGCAGCGCGTCAGGTATTCGCACCCGGCCATGGGGTGACGCCGGATCACCGCCCACTCATCCTCCGTCAGCTTTCCCACCTTGTTCAGAATCGCCTCGGGGATCACCATCTTCCCCATGTCGTGCAGCAGCCCCGCCTGGCAGATAAGCGCCAGCTCGTCCGGGTCGTGCCGCCCCAGTTCGTACGCCAAGGCGACCATCGACGTCGCCACATTCACCATGTGCGTCGCCGTGTAGAAGTCGTGGTGAGATGCCACATACAGGTGCGAGAACGCCGAGCGATCCGCGATCACCAGCGTCGCCACCGCCCGCGAAACCTTCGCAACCTGCGGCGATCGGGCCAGCATCTCCGGCTCGGTCAACAGCTCGTTCATCAACTCGATGCTCGTCTCGTACACCATCGCCGATCGTGCCGCGATCGATACCGTCGGGTCTCCCGCCAGATCGTCGAGCTGCGCACGCGTCTGAGAGCTGAACTTCTGGTGGTCGGCAACTCGAATGTAGATGAATCGCGCCCCGTGCTCCATCAGCCGATGCCGGTGGGTTTCTGTGAACGGCACGCTCGCGCCGCAGTACAGCGCGAAGCTGGCCGCCTCTCCATCATCGGTCGCGGCCGCGCCGGACGAGCGAAGATAGACGGCCACCCCTGGCAGGGCGCGCAGTTGCACGTGCTCGAGTGGAATCGGCACGTACCCCGCCTGCACCGAACTCACCGATCGTCCCGCCGACCCCGAAAGGTGCAGGTCCTGCTCGCGGACGTGGTTCGACGGCGCGGTCGATCACCCATTCATGCTTGCTGTTCCATGTTCTCGGTGTGTGCCGCAGTTGATTATCGCCCGCTCCCAACGCGGGATTCATCGTCAGCCGGTGCGCCCGACTTCATCGCCGACACCGAACCGATGGTCCCAATCCGCGCCCCGGGCCGCGCAATCCGAATATCAGGCCACGTCCCATTTACCACGAATCATCTCCACCGCCACCCCGTCCACCCGCACCACCTTCTCCGCGCTCGACATCCCCCGCACCACGCTCACCGCGCTGGCACGCACGCCCAGCTCCCCGGCCAGCAGCGCACAGATCGCCTTGTTCGCCTTCCCCCCCTCCGGCGGCTGGCTCACGCGGACTTTCAACCGCTCCCCCAGCACGCCCGCGACCTCATCGCACTTCGCCCCCGGCACCGCCTTGACCGCGATCAACACCGCCCCGTCGCTCGCCACGCTGAGCATCGCCATCAAAGCTCCTCTCTCCTTCGGCGCGATCCTACCGCCTCGCGAAACGCCCTCACCCCAGCTCCTCTTCCAGCATCCGCATCACACCCCGCACATCCGCATAATCCCGCACGATCCGCTCCGCTCCCAACTCCCGCAGCCGTTCCTCTTGTCCATCGACGCGCACGCCGACGAACCCAATCCGCAGGTTCCGCGCGGCCTTCGCATCCCACACTCCATCCCCGACGTACACCGCCGGCGCGTTCTTCCCCCCCGCCCACCGACCGAGCTTCACCAGCGTCGCGCTGACGATCTCCTCGCGTACCACCGGCTGCTCTTCGCCGCCGACGCCCCGCGCGTGCGAGAATGTCCCCGGCAATCCCTCCGTCACCTTGCCCAACCCAGCCGAGGCCAGCTTGATCCGCGCCGATTCCTCCCACGCCCCGCTGGCGATCCCCACGCGCCACCCTCGTGCACGCAGGGCATCAAGCAGCTCCGCCACACCGCGCAAGGCCACGCACCGCTCCGGCTCGGCGCCGATTCGATCGAGCAGCATGTCGAAGAAAACACCCTTCACGCGATCGACTTCCTCCCGCGTCGGCCGGCGCGCCAGGGCGTGCTGGCAGACCTCCAGCGTCAAGCCCTCATCCGTCGAGTGCGCGTACTTCGACCAATCCGTTTCGATCACCACCTTCTTCCCAAGTTCGAAAACCTCGCGCCACGCCCCGACGAGGCACGCATCGTCCACGCCGGTCGTCGCCGTCAGCGTTCCATCCACATCAAAGACGACGCAAGGTTGATTCGGCACGCGATGCACCTCGAGAAGGGCGGTTCAACACAAGAGGAAGGGGGAACACGGAGAAACGCGGCGGTCCGGCCAAACCCCTGAATCGCCGGGTCCTTTCGGTCTACTTTCGACTCAAAGTCGCCCCGTGGCTTTCGTTGGCCCTCGTTGTCCGCTTCGGGTCGCAAATTATTGGCCCCGATTGGCCCTTCCGGGGCATCAACGCACCACTTTCTGCGGATATTCCCCCGCCATGATGTAGAGTTCTCTGCACCCTCCCGATCGTTCGTCATACACCATGTCGCCACTTCGTTCCCTTCGAGCTCTCTTCCTTCTTGTCGCGTGCGGCGTCGCCGCGCCCGCACTCGCCCAGCTCCGCGAGTCCCAGGTCCTCGTCGTCTACGACTCTCGCATTGCCGACTCGCTCGCGCTGGCGGAGTTTTACGCCGGCTCGGCCAAGGTTCCCGGCGGCGCGGGCTCCATCGCGGGTGTGCACCCGGGCGTGCTCGCCCTGGACATCTTCACCCGTCCCGCCACCTCGGGCGGCGGCCAGGCCGGCGTCTTCCCCCAGCAGTCCGACATCGACTACGCCACGTTCAAGGCGCGTTTTCGCGATCCTCTTCGCGCCTACCTCGCCCAGCAGAATCTCTCCCGCCGCGTCCGCTGCATTCTGCTCACCAAGGGCATCCCGCACCGCGTTCTGAACATCTCTAACACGCCCCCGCTCGCCGACAACATCGGCGACAATCCCGCCGGGATCAACATCGCCTTCAACCAGGGCGTCATCGGCAACTTCACATACTGCTCGGTCGATTCCGAGCTCACGCTCCTGCAGCAGTCTCTCGACTCGGGCGAGGCCGGAGCGCAGGCCGACAGCCGCGCCGACGGCATGATCTCCAACCCCTACTGGCGATCCATCGCCACCATCAACGCGTACTCCACTCGGAACATCCTCACCAGCAAGCTCTTCAATCTTCCCGGCGCGGGCAGCAACGGTCTGTACTGGCTCAACGGCAACCCCACCCTCGCCACCGCGCTCACCCCCGGCGATATCTACCTCGTCTGTCGCATCGACGGCAACACCCTCGCCGACGCGCGGGGGATTGTCTCCCGCGCCCAGAACGTCGTTTTCCCGATGGCCACGGCGCGCGTGCTCTTCGATTCGGACGGCAGCAATCTCGACGGCTCAGGCAATCCGCCCCAGCTCGACTCCGGAGCTGACTACACCCTCTCCCGCAACTTCCTCCTCGCCGACGGGCGCTTCCCCACGCCCAACATCTTCTCCGATTCCTTCGGCAACTTTACCGGCTTCGTCGTCGGCCCGAATCTCACCTACCCCTCCGCCACCAACGGCCCGCCCGAGGTCCTCTCCCAGCCGCTGCTCCTGCTCGCCTCCTTCGGAGCCAACCACTCCGGCGTCAGCGGCAACGGTTCCAACGCCAACACCACCTACGCCACCTCATTCAACTATCTCCCCGGCGCGGTCTTCAACACCATCGAGTCGTACAACGGCCGCGCCTTCGGGGGCCTGCCCGGCCATCCCGGCGTGCCGCAGCAGCAGGCCGCCGACGCCCTCGCCGGCGCCAATGGCTGTACCTTCGCGTGCTGCAATGCCTGGGAGCCCCTCTCTTTCTCCGTCGCCGACAACGAGCAGATCTGCCGCAACTTCTTCCTCGGCAACATGACGTGGGCCGAGGCCGCATACACCTCGCTTCCCGCCCTTTCCTGGCAGCAGATGGTCATCGGCGACCCCCTCGCCCGCCCGCGCCGCGACCGCGAGGACATCGACGCCACCGGCAAGATCACCATCGACGATCTGTATCGCTGGCAGCAGACGCCCGTGGACCTGAACAACTCCGGCATCGCCGACGACACGGACTTCAAGCTCCTCGAAGGCACCGTCCGCGGCTTCGAACTCGTGCGGATGAAGGGCGACTTGCGCTAGCCCGTTCCCTCCTCTCGATACCTCGATGCCTCTTGGCTCGACCCCTCCTCACCTTCATCCAATCCGCCGCGTCACGCTCACCGCCGGGCACATGAACGCCACATCCTCCCGCGCCACCATTCGTTCTCCGTACAGCGGATTGAGCGCGACCAGGCGGATCTTCGCTCCCTCGCCATCCCCCTCCCCCTCCAGTTCCACCCGCTTGAACGTGGTCTCGCCATCGCGCTCCAATCGCACGAAGCAATCCAATCCGCTCTTCACCGCGCGATTCGGCGAGAAGACGACGATGTCCCCTTCGCGATACAGCGGCTCCATGGAATCCCCCACCACCCGCGCCGCAAACGCATCCGGATCATCCACATCCGGGCTGAGCACATACTCGTCCGCCACCCGCGCCGGGTAGCCCAGGTCGGTGAACTCCCGCGGATACCCCGCCGCCACCGAGTTGATCAGCGGCACCTGCACCGGAAGCAATCGAATAGATGAGTGGGGGGCTGCAGGTGCGGCGGAGCCCGACCCCGGCTTCCCGCTCTCAACTTCCACATTCGTCGCGCTCGCGCCCTCCAACTTTGACACCAGCGCCCGCAGCCGCCCGCGCTTGAAGGTTTCGTCGAGCGACCCTTCGCCGAGCAGCGCCCGCAACTGCGCCGCCGCGGCCCGCTGGCTCGCCCCCATTCCCGCCACCTCCCGACGCACGCCCGCCGGAGTTGCCGACCACTGCGCCGCACGCGTCAATGTCCCCGGCTCCATTCCCAGCGCTCCTTCTATTCGAACCAGCAGCGCCTCCGAAACCGCCGCCCCCTCCCCGCGGGCACCCGTCTCAATCATGGAGAGATACGACCGGGCACATCCCACGCGCTCCGCCACGGCTTGGAGCGACATCTCCAACTCCCGCCGCCGTGTGTGGATCAACCACCCAAGTTCCCCCGTCGCCGAAGCAGGAATGGCTTCAGAGTTCCCCGCTGCCGATTGAGATGGATGGCTGGAAGTGCTTTCCGATTCAAGCTTTGCGCGACGGTTCCCCATGCGATCGACTCCCCGGATACAGCTTTCCCACCGCGCCGCACTCCCTGTGGACAACTCTCTGCAGCGGCACAATCGTCACCATTTCATTTGCAAACAGACTCCAAACAAGTATACTCCCACAATGTTCACTAACCAGTGAACGATTCCGATTTCCGGGGGTATTTCACATGACGAACCAAGCGGCGAAGTGGCGGGAGTCCGGCTCCAATGTCATCCTACTAAAGACCAAACCGTTCTGTCAAGCACAATCTCCTGCGAATGGTTCCCCAGCCCGCGCGGCCTCAGAAAAGTGGGCGGGTCTCGGCGCTCGGCCCATTGTCGCTGCTGAACCGCCCATGCCCACTCCGGCACGCTTCGCCCACCACGCCCGCGCTGCTCATGCCGCACGCATCTCCGCCCTTGCCGTCCATCTCGGCGCATCGGATCGCGCCATCCTTCTGCTCGCGTATTCCGAAGGGAAAACCATCCCCCAGATCGCCGCGCTGCTCGGGGCGAGCCGCCACGCCACGCAGCGCCGTCTGCAGCGTTTGACCAAGCGCGTGCTCTCGCCCGAGTTCGCCTTCGCTGCGCCGCGGCTTCATGAACTCGACGCTCCGGCCCGTGCCGTGGCCCGAGCGTGCATCATCGAGGGCCGCTCCGTTCGCGCCGCCGCGGCTCACCTCGGCACCACCCAGCACGCCGTGCGCGCCGCCCGCCATGCCCTGCTCGCGATGGCACGGGCATCGAAACGAAAGTAGGCCGCAGGGCTCATACGAATCCTGTTTGATTCACACGCCCAGGATGAGCGAGTCTCCGAGCGAATCCCGCGGATGCACGCACGATTTCTATTTCGGATTCGCATCAGGCCACGGGGCTCAGAACTTCAGTCTCAGAATATTTTTTCCCGGGAGGAGTGGGGGGGGGGGGGATCATGCGATCGAGTTTTTCCGAGAGCGCGTTGCGAGCTCTGGGCGTCTTCGGGCTTACCACCGATGACGCACACGCCGAATCGAGTTCGCGCGCCCATGCCGCCCAGTGCCGGGCAAGTGCGATTGATCAATCGCTGCGCCCCGGCCAGCTCGCGCTCATCACCGGCCCGAGCGCGTCGGGCAAGTCCTCTATTCTGCAGGCCCTGGCCGAATCCCTTCGGCCCGATTGTTTGGTGCGCGGCGGGGCAGCTCCCGCGCTGGCCGCGCGTGTGATCGACGCGCTCGCACCCTCCGCCGCCGAGCTCCCGCTCGCCCTCCGCTCCCTCAGCGCGGCCGGTCTCGCCGACGCCTTCATCCCCGCACGCCCCATCGGCGCGCTCTCCGCCGGCGAGTCCGCACGGCTCGCCATCGCACACGCCGTGATGCGAGCCGAATCCCTCGTCGCTCAATGCCGCTCGCCCACCATCATCCTCGACGACTTCGCCGACGCGCTCGACGATGCCACCGCCATCGCCGTGTCGCACGCCCTGCGCCGATGGCTTGCTCGCCACCCGCGATCCCGCATCGTGATCGCCACGGTGCGCCCGCATGTCGCCCACGCGTTGCGGCCAGATCTACGCCTGGACTTGGGTACTCCGACGCTCCCCGGCGAGCGTCCCCTTCTCCCTTCCGCGTCCGACCACGCGACATCAGATCACCCCGAACCCATCATTTACACTGGCACGCCCGCCGACTATCAGACCCTCGCCCACTTCCATTACCGCGCCGCGCGGCCCGCCACCATCGCCCGCATCCTCGTCGCTCGCGCAACCGGCGGCCGTGAGCCCATCGGTGTGCTCGTCGTGTCCATGCCCACGCTCAACGCCGCATGGCGAACACTCGCGTGGCCCGGTGCATATGCCGACACGGGTCGGCACGGACCGCTCGCCGCCAGTGCTCGCAGCCCCCATCGCAAACGCGCCCTCGCTCACGCCATCAATCGCGATCTCCGCTGCCTCTCGCGGCTGATCGTCCATCCTCTCCACCGCGCCCGAGGCGTGGCCTCCGCGCTCTTGCGCACGTATCTCGCCGCGCCGCTCACTCGCCGCACCGAGTGCCCCAGCGCGATGGGCGTCGCAAGCCCCGTCTTCCTGCGCGCCGGCATGCGCGAATGGACACTCCCGCCCGCGCGCCGTGATCTCGCGCTCCTCGATGCCCTTCGTGCCGCCGATCTCGCGACCTGGATGCTTGCGGACATCGACCTCGCGCTCGATCGCATCGCCGCACACCCACACCTCGACCGCTCCCTGCGCATCTGGGCCAACGCCCACGGCCCGACACGCCCCCTCGCCGGCGCACCCGCGCGAGTCCTCATCCGCGCCGCCGCAAAACACATCATCGCTCCTCGCCGCGCGTACACCGCCTCAGAGCCGCCGGACGAATGCCCGCGCCCCGCGACCTCGGCTCCCAGAGCAGCGGGGGAGTAGTGCGGGGATCGGATACGCAAGCAAGCACAGGAACTTTGCGTCAGCCCACAGCGAGCGAAAGGGGAACCAATGTCCGAGCACGTCAAGCCCAGTCGCGGCAAGAAGAAACCATCGCCACTCATTACCAACTCTTCCGTGGCATCCGATGCACCGACCACCCCAGACCCCCTGGCACAATCCCCCAGCAAGCCCGACCCCACGGACCCCACGAATCCCCCGCTCACCCCGGACGCCCTCCACGCCTGGATCGCCTCCACCCTTGACTACCAGATCGCTCGCACGCCCCTGATTCCAGAGCACGCCGCACCGTTTGATTACCTCTGCCACGCGTTCTTCGAGGGCACCCAGCCCGCCCGTCCCGGCTGCGCCACCACGCCCGACAGCATCGTCTGGGCCAATCGCGGCGGGGGCAAGACCTTTCTCGGAACGCTCGCCACGCTCCTCGATCTGCTCTTCAAGCCCGGGTGCCAGGTCCGCATCCTCGCCGGCTCCGTTGAGCAGGGCCGGCGCATGCACGAGCATCTGCGATCGTTTCTCGATCATGCGAACCTGGAGCATGTGAAGCGCCGCATCACGGCCCGGCGTATCGCCCTTGTCGGCCGCCGCTCCGCCGTCGAGATTCTCGCCGCCAGCCAGACCTCCGTTCGCGGCACGCGCGTGCAGAAGCTCCGCTGCGACGAGGTTGATCTCTTCGATCCGGATGTCTGGACCGCCGCGCAGCTCGTCACACGATCAATCCCCTGCCCCCCCAGCCCTTGGGGCACCACCATCCGCGGCTGCGTCGAAGCCCTTTCCACCATGCACCGCCCCTTCGGCCCCATGTGGAAGCTGGTCGGCGATCCGAACGTCTTATCCAGCGCATCCGCAGCTGGGGGCTCGTCCGCCCGTCCCACGCCTGCGCCTCGTTCCCCCCGAACCCTCTTCCGCTGGGGCCTTCTCGACATTCTCGAACACTGCACCGAAGAGCATTCTTGCGACACATGCCCCCTCTACGACGAGTGTCAGGGCCGCGCCAAGCTCACGCCCCCGAACTCCGCCGGCCATATGAGCGTCGCCGACGCCGTCTCCATGAAGCTCCGTGTCGGGCGCGAAACCTGGGACTCCGAGATGCTCTGTCTCCGTCCCTCTCGCTCCAGCACCGTGTACCCGGAGTTCGATCCGCGGGTTCACCTTTGGCATGCGCCTGCGGGCCCATGCACTATCGGTCCCTCGTCCTCTCCCCGCTTCGCTTTCTGCATCGCCGGCATGGACTTCGGCTACCGCTCCGAATCGGTTCTTCTGCTCGCCGGAGTCACCAAGGCCGGCGAGGTCTACGTGCTGCGCGAGCATTGCCGCAAGGAAGTCATCGTCGCCGAGCACGTCCGCATGCTCAACCAATGGCGCGACGAGGGCCTCTTCCGAATGTCCACCGAGCCCGGCCCCGCCCCGATCCTGCGGTTCATCGGCATCGATCCCGCCGGCAATGCCTGCCACGACAAGGACGGCGAATCCAGCGTGCAGCCCTTCCGAAACGCCAAGTACATCATCCGCTTCCGCTCCTCCGCCATCACTCTCGGCATCCGCATCGTCCGCGGCCGCCTCGCCCCCGCATGGGGCGGCCCCGGCACTTCGGACCTCTCCACCGAGCCCAAGCTCTTCATCCACGCCGATTGCACCCGTCTCATCGAGTGCCTCACCCGCTACCACTACCCCGAGCACAAACCCGAATCCCTCGAGCCCGACAAGGACGGCCACGACCACGCCTGCGATGCACTGCGCTACATGCTGTTGAATCTCGATGAGCCGCATAAAGCCCAAGCCAGCAACTACGCGGCGTGAACCCCGCAACCGCCCCGCTCCCTCATCCGTATCCCTCTTGTCCGACATCTTGCACGTGCAAGGGCGCGCGTTCGGCTCCGGCGGTTCGGGCATTCATCCCGTCCCCCATCGTTCTCATGTTTTCCGAACGCTCGCGGCGACCCATCGGCCACCCGGCCTTCGCTCCTCGCCGCTCCCAGCGTTCACCCGCGCCTCCGGCGCACCCCACGCACGCCGACATCCAGGTCGATGGCCTCGGCCCACTACTCGGGAGAGAGGTGGCCAAGCACCCATCACGCGCTCCGTGGCATGGGCATGCTGCCCGTGTGCGTTGTGGTTCGCGCTTCTCGCGCGGCCGCAGATGCATGCACACGCCCCTTCCACGCAGCAGCGGTCATCGGTCCGCGCTTCGCGAGCGCCGGTTTGTGGCCGCGCAGAGTCTCCGTTCGGCCTCGTCCGGCTTGTTGCGTTCGCTTCATCCCGTTCACCACCCAACTCCCCAAGGAGTCACGCATGTTCTTCGCTCACATCCGCCGCGCCGCTTTCACCATCGTCGACCTGCTCGTCGTCATCATCATCCTCGTCGTCCTCATGGCTGTCCTGCTCCCGGCGATGGGCGGAAATGGCCACAATCGCACTGGGGCCCGCCAGCTCAAAGACTCCACCCAGGTCCGCGGCATCCAGCAGGCCCTGGTCGTCTGGGCCAGCCAGAACCAGGACACCTACCCGCTCCCAAGCAAAATCGATCCCGAAAACCTCACCGTCGGCGAGGAGGGTGAACGCAAGAACACCACCGCCAACATCCTCTCCGTGTTGATCCAGAACGGACACATCTCTCCCGAGATCTGCATCAGCCCCGCCGAGGCCAACACCGGCGAGATCCAGCGGATGGACGACTACCAGTACACCAACCCCACCGCCGCCGCCAACCCGGCCAAGGCCCTCTGGGATCCCGCCTTCCGCGGCACGCCGCAGGACCAGTTCCGCCTGCATGGCACCGCTGTCGCCGGCAGCATCGACCCCAAGCCCGGCAACCAGTCCTACGCCCACCTCCTCCCCTTCGGCAATCGGCGCAGCATGTGGACGGCCACCTACAACGCCACCGAGCCCGTCTTCGGCAACCGCGGTCCAACCTACGCCGTCAACGACTTGGCCCCCTCCAGCGCAGCGAAGTGGGCCCTCACTCCCGACAAGTACGGCACCACCTCCAACACCCTCCTTATCCACGGCGGCCGCACCACCTGGGAGGGCAACATCGCGTACAACGACAACCACGTGAACTTCGAAACCAAACCCACCCCCGACGGCATCACCATGTCGATCAAGACCGCCACCGGCAACGCCAAAGCCCCGGACAACCTCTTCGTGAACGAGACCGACGAGCACGAGGGAGACGCCGGCACCGGCCGCATCGATCAGGGCAAGAACGCCTATCTGCGGCCAGTCGCCGAAGTGACAGACTGGATGCGGCCGCGGGTGTGGCGGGATTGAAATGAAACAGGCCCCGCGATCGTCGCGGGGCCTGTCTTTGGTCTCAGATATCAATCACCGGCCTCAATCCTCCGGCACATGATCGCTCGTCACGATCTCCCGGAAGCGGTGCCGCAGTTTCGCCGTCACAGGGCCTTCGCCCTGGGAGATTTCAAAGTCACCGATCGCGCTCACCGCGATAATCTCCGCGGCCGTCCCTGTCAGGAAGACCTCATCCGCGCCAAGCACTTCGTCCAGCCGCATCAGCTTCTCGACGCAGGGGATGGAGCAGTCCTTGGCAAGGGTCTCCATCACGAACTTGCGGGTGACGCCCTCGAGCAGGCCGGATTGGCCGCAGATGGAGGGAGGCGTGTAGAGCGTCCCGTTCTTCACGATGAAGATGTTGTCGCCGGTGCACTCGGTGACCCAGCCGTCGGTGGAGAGCATGATCGCCTCGTCGCACCCGGCCTCGATCGCCTCGCACTTGGCAAGGATGTTGTTCAGGTAGTTCAGCGACTTGATGCGCGGGTCCAGGCAGGCCACCGGCGTCTTGGGACGCTGCGCCACGACGACCTTCATTCCGTGGCGGTACGCCTCCTCGGGGTACAGACGAATCTGGTCGGCGATGCAGACCACGCCCGGCACCGGGCAGCGGCGCGGATCGAGCCCGAGCGTGCCGAAGCCGCGCGTGATCACCAGGCGGATGTACCCCTCGCGGATGCCGTTGACCGAGATGCAGTCACGCTGGATCTGCACCATCTCGCGCTGCGAGAGCGGAATCTTCAGCGAGATCTGCTCGGCGCAGTGGTACAGCCGATCCATGTGCGACTGGCACTTGAAGATCTTGCCGTTGTAGATGCGGATGCCCTCGAACACGCCGTCGCCGTACAGCAGGCCGTGGTCGTACACGCTCACCATCGCGTCCCGCTTGGGAAGCATCTGGCCATTGACATAGATGATGGGCTTGTCGCCCGGATCGTCCGTCCAATGGTTGGTCAGCACGCCCGGTTTGCCCGCGGGGCCGACCTGCTGGCTGGCCGCGCCGTTGGGCGCGGGCGTGCGTGCGGGTGTAGTCGCGGTGGTGCTGCTCATCGTCGTTCCCTCGGGGACACGTGCGGAGCGGAGGGCGTCGTGCCAATCCGCGGCCGGTTCGTCGCATGTCGGACGCTCCAGCCGGGCCGATGATACGCCCCGGCCGCGCCGTTTCCGATACAACGCCGCACGCCCACGAATGTTCGGCTCGCGGCGGGGAGCGGATGACCAAAACCGCTTCCACAAGCAAGATGCCGGGGTTTTGCAGGGGTGTTTCCGCGCCGAGCGAAAACCGCCCATCTGTCCTCCTTCCCGCGTGCTTGTCCTTGTCTCAGCCCTCTTTGCCTTCGCCTTCTCTTGTCTTCGCACGGAGTGCGCGCGATCGTGGCCAGTGGCGCGGCGAGGCCGCCTTGGGCCGAGCAAGCCACTGGTTGCCGGCCAAAGTCCTCCAGCCTCTTTTCTTATCCTCGCCCGGCAGGGCGAACGCAGGCCACCTTTCGCGAAAACCGCTCATGCAGGTATTCTGAGCGCATGCCAAGCTCATGGACACAGAACTTCTATCACGCGGTCCACGGCACGCGACACCGAACGCCATGGATCGCTCCCGAGATTGAGGGCCGCGTACACACCTTTCTCGGCGGCGTATCGAAAGACCTCGTCTGCACGCCTATTGCCATCAATGGAATGGCCGAGCATGTACACGTGTTGGTGCGGTATCCGAGCAACCTCTCGAACGCCGACCTGTTGCAGAATCTCAAGGGGAGGTCATCGAAGTGGATCCATCAAACGTTCGGTGAGTTGGGAGCTTTCACATGGCAGAAGGGATATGGGGGGTTCACGGTGAGCAAATCGCAGGTGGATATGGTGGAGCACTACATCCGCACGCAAAAGGAGCATCATGGGAAGATGACGTTTGAGGCGGAGTATGTTGCAATGCTGCGGAAGACCGGCTGGGAGGGAAATACGGACGACCTGTTTGAATGAGGCGGCTCGTTCGCCCTGCCGGGCGAGGAAAGAAAAAAGGATGAGAGAGTGGGGGTCCGCTGACCAGAGGCTTGCTCGGCCCAAAGCGGCCTCTCGGCGCCTCTGGCAACGATCGTGCGCACTCCGTGCGAAGACAAAGGCAAAGCAAGATATTCGAGGCCCATGCGAGGCCCAACCGAAGATTGGTCCGAGCCCACGAGTTGCTCTGCTCCCCTACACCGTCCGCACCTCAGCCCCCAGTTCCTTCTTCGCCGCGCCCACGATCGTCTCCACCTGCGGCGAGACCTCATCGTGCGTCAACGTCCGCGCCGGATCACGGAACCGCATGCGGAACGTCACCGACTTCTTCCCCGCACCCGCCTGCTGCCCGCGATACGCGCCGACGAACGCCCACGACTCCAGCAGCGGGACTTTCAGCGTGGCGACGAGCGCATCGATCTTCCCCCACGCCGTTTCCTCGCGGACGATCAACGACACATCCCGTTCGATGCTCGGGAACGCCGGAAGCGCATGCACCAGCGAGCGCGGCGGATACAACGCCACCAGCGCCGCAAGCTCCAGTTCCGCCGCCACCACCGGCGTCTCCAGCCCGAACTCGGCCTGCACGCTCGCGCCGATCATCCCCACGCACCCAACCCGAGCGCCGTTCACCAGCACTTCGGCAAAGCCGCCGCCCAAAGCGTCGTACGCCGCCATCGGCGCAGTTCCGCTCGCCACGATCTCCACGCGCGTCGCTTCACCGCCGAGCGACTTGGCAACGCTCTCGATCGCCCCTCGCACCATGCGGATCGCCTGCTGCTTCTGCTCGATCGCCTTCCCCCCCGCCGGGAAACAGCAATCCGCCAGCAGCGCAAGGTTGATCCGCTCCACATTCTGGCCGCGCTCGCCCTTCTTCTCCGAGGGCTTCTCGGCGAAGACCGCGGAAATCTCGAAGAGCCGCAGGCCCCCTCCGCCCCCGACTCCCGCACCGCCCACCGCCCCATCCGGCTGCACGCCGCGGTCCTGATTCGCGCGGCGGCAGGCCAGCATGCTCGGCAGCGCGCTCGGGCGCAGCACCGGATCGGCCTTGCGCCGATCATCGCAGACAATCATGGCCGCGAGGCCGCTGGGAAGGAAGGGCTTGGCGTGCTTGGTGGAGACGAACGTGAACGTCACCGTCTCATAGAACCCGAGCCCCGTCAGCACATGCCCGATCGTCTGCACCGCCTTCTCGCTCGGCTGCGGCGGGGCCGTTCGCACCGAAACCATCTCGTGCTCCGGCAGCTTGTCCAGCCCGTGCGTCCGCGCGATCTCCTCGATCAGATCGATCTCGCGCTCCAGATCGGGGCGGTGCGCCGGGATTGTGCAGGAAAGGACGGGTTCGGCGCCGCCCCCGCCCGTGCTGCCGATGCCGACGGCTTCGGGCTTGGTGGCGATTTCGTGCGACTCAAGAATCTGCTGCACCAGCGGCATGGGCACTGCCACGCCCAGCATCCCCTGCACCCGCGACGGGCGCAGCTTCACCACCGGCGCCGGCTTCGGCTCCGGCCCGGCCGCGATCACGCCCGGGAGCAGCTTTCCGCCCGCGAGCTTGGCGATCAGCGCCGCCAGCCGCCGTGCCGCGGGCTCGATCGTCCGCGCATCCACGATCCGCTCGAAGCGGTAGCTCGCATCCGTGCGCAGGCCGTAGCGGCGGGCCGCACGCCGGATCGCCACCGGCTCCCATGTCGCCGCTTCCAGCAGCACGCAGGTCGTCCGATCCGTCACGCCCGAGTCCTGCCCGCCCATGACGCCCGCGAGCGAGAGCACGCGCGACTCATCGGCCACGACGATCTCATCGCCGCGCAGGTCCAGTGTCTTGCCATCGAGCATCACCAGCTTCTCGCCCTTGGCCGCGCTCCGCACGATCAGCCGGCGCTTGCCATCCGCGCCCGCGCTCAGCACATCCAGATCGAAGACGTGCGACGGCTGCCCATACTCGAACGAGACGAAGTTCGTGATGTCCACCACGTTGTTGATCGACCGCTGCCCCACCCCCTCCAGCGCGGCCACCAGCCACTTCGGGCTCGGCCCCACGCGCACGCCCGTCAGCACCCGCGCCGTGAAGAGCGGGCACGCCTCGGGCGCCAGATTCTCCACCGCCAGCACGTCCCCGACATCCTGCGACCCCGACGCCGGGGCCGTCTCCGCTCCGGTCGCCTCACCGAACCAGTTGAACGCCTTCCCCGGTGACGGGAGCTTGAGCGTCCGCCCGCTGGACGCCGCAATCTCCCGCGCCACGCCGATGTGCGAGAGCACATCCCCGCGGTTGGAGGTCACTTCCACATCCAGCATGGTGTCGCCGGAGGGCAGGATGGTGGCCGACTCGATCGGGAACCCCGCGAACGTGAGAATCCGCTCCGCCTCGGCCGCGGAAACATCGCCGGGTTCCAGATATTCATTGAGCCAGCGCAGGGAGATATGCATGGGGGCAAGGGTAGGGGAGAGGTGGGAAAGAGACACGGGGACAAGGAGACCAGTGATTGAAGAGATGCCACACAATCAATCCCCTTGCCCCTCTGTCCAGAGAGCGCCCCTCTGCCAGATGCTCTCGCATATGGCAACCAACGGCGGCCCGTTTCACGGGCCAAAGGCCGGCGAAGGGCATCTCCGCCCATCGCGCGATACACTGCCGACATGTTCTTCGCCCATCGAACCGTATCCGCGGCCGCCGCACTCTCGCTCGTATTCATCGCTCTGAGCGCCTGCTCCCAGTCGCCGCGCCCGGTCGAGGCCGCCGACACGCGCGCCGCGCCTCCCAGCGCAACTCCCCCCGACGACTTCTGGCTCAGCATTACCATCCTCGGCCCCGTCCGCACCTCACCCGCGGCGTACGCCATTCTGCCGCGCTCGCTTCGCCCCGGGCGATACATCGTCGAGCCCGATCGCGTGCTGCGCGTCGCGCTGGGCACGGGTGCGAAGGACGCGTACTTCCCGCCGCAGACGCGCCAGCTCACGCGCCTGGAGTTCGCCGAACTCTGGCAAGTCGCGGCGGGCGCCGGAGGCGCGGGCTTCCTGGACGCGGGTCACCCGAACGCCGCGAACGGCAACGGCGAGGTCGATCCCGAAACGATCGAAGGCAAAACCGTCTACGTCATCTCCACACACGGCGCAGCCCGGCGCCAACTGATCGTGCTGGAGACCGACCCCGAGTGCGGCCCGGCATGCGAGAAGGCGAAGAGCGTTGTGGAATGGATGGCGGGGAAGGCGTGGGTGGCTTCGCCTGCGGCGAACGAGGGCAAATAAGCACCAAGTGCCACGCGGAGGCGGGATGAGCGACGGAGTACAACCAGAGCAAGTTCGCGTCAGCAACAGACGATTTGGCTGGGACGACTGCTGTTGCGGCGGCCAGGCCCCGGCTCGCATTTCGCATCTTCCAGTGCCGTTCATGCTCCGCATTCGGCGCACGCACGACGGCGAAGCGGTGGTCATTGAGCCAGGCAAACAGTTAGGCCGCTCCATGCAGGTGCTTGCGTTTGCCTTCGGACTGCTTGCGATGTTTGGGTGGGTCGGGGTGCTTGTGCGGCTCAAGCCCACATGGCTCGTTCTGGGAAATACGCTGCTTCTCACGCTCGCTGCTCTGTTCATATTCGTCTTAGCTCGAAACGCGTCATCGCGGATCCGACGCGTGGTCTTCCTTGAGAAGCGCATGGAACTTTCGATTCAGACCGTTCGCCGGAATGGGGAGATCGAGAGCGAATGCCGCCGTCCGATCAAGCAGTGTCGCCTCTCTTTGCACGAGGTTTGCCTTTCCGCTTCTGGTGTGTCTCCCGGAACACCCCTGCTTCATGTCGTCGTTCCTCGGTCGAAGGTCTTTGAGGGATGGCTGGTCCGCGTGAGCGTCGGAGATCGGTGCTTCACCGTTGCGTGCTGCAAGCGGCGAGAGGACGCGCTGGAATACGCCAACCGTCTCCCAGCGTGGCTTGCGGAACTTGGCCTGATCGAAGGAGAGCCGGCAACCGGAATGCTCTTTGATCAGTGGCCGGGGCGGCCGCCGGATGAGTATTGGGCAACCGAAAGAAACGAACTGCGGTCCGAATCTGTTGGAATCACCCCTTCGCGATGATCCCCCCCGCCCGATCCAGTATCTGATTGGCCACTTCCACCGTCGGCGCCTCCGCGATCAGCCGCATGATCGGCTCGGTATTGCTCCCCCGCACGTGCAGCCACGCCCGCTCCGCGTCGAACCCGACCCACACCCCATCCTGCCGATCGACGCGCTCTTTCGAGTACGCCTTGGCAATCGCCTCCACCGCGCGCGTCGCATCCTCCGGCCCGCGCACATCCACCTGCCGCTTCACGATCGCATAGCTCGGGATATCCGCCACAAGCTCCGACACCGTCTTGCCCGTCCGCATCATCAGCGCCATTACCAGTCCCATCGCCGAGAGCGAATCCCGCACATACGTCACCCGCGGCCAGATCACCCCGCCATTCCCCTCGCCCCCGATGATCGAGCCATGCTTCTTCATCGCCTCAACAACGTTCGCCTCGCCCACGGCCGTGCGAATCACCTTCACGCCATACTTCGCCGCGACATCCTCGATCATGCGGCTGGTGGAGAGGTTCACACAGATAGTGGGTGGCCCGCCGCTCCGCGGCGGCTCGGCCAGAATCTCGCCGCGATCATCTCCCATTCCAATCAAGTTCCCGCCGCGGAGCGGCGGGCCACCCAGCACCGCCTCCGCCGCGAGCACCAGCGTGTACTCCTCCCCGATGTAGTTCCCCTTCTCGTCGATGATCGCCAGCCGGTCCGCGTCCGGGTCCTGCGCAAAGCCGACATCGCCGCGCTTCTCGGCGACAAACCGCGCCAGCGTCGCCAGATTCTCCCGCGTCGGCTCCGGCGCGTGCGGGAAAATGCCCGAATCCGATGATCCCAGATGATGCGTGATGCACGAACCCAAAAGCGCCTTCGCCCCGCTCGTGCCCGACGAGTTCACCGAATCCACCACGCACTTCACCGCCTGCCAGCGTCGATCCTCCACGCAGCCGATCCCCTTCAGCGCTTCGCGCACGCGATCCACGTGCGCGTGTACCGCCTCGGAAGGAAACCCAAGCGCCTTCTCGCCCCCCAGCGCGGCCGTCGTGATCGTCCCCACCCCATCCACCCCAACGCCTTGTGCCCCGGTCTTCTCGCTCGCCCGAAACCGCGCGATGATCTCATCCGCCGTCGCCTTTCCCGGCGCGCTCGCCCCCACTCCGCTCCCACTGCCCACTCCCGACTGCCCACTCCCTCCAATGACTTTCAGCCCATTCCACTCCTGCGGATTATGGCTCGCCGTCACGATCAGCCCCCCCGCGGCCTTTCTCACATCCACCATCACCCCGATCGTCGGCGTCATCGCCACATCGCAATCCAGCACGTCGCACCCGCTCGCCGCCAGCCCCGCCGCGGCCGCCCGCGCCAGAATCGCTCCCCCCGCCCGCCCATCCCGCCCCAGCACGACCAGCGGCCGCGCGCTCCCACCAGCCGCCCCCGCCCTCTCAACAAAGAACGCCCCGACGACCATCGCAAACCGCGCCGCCGATTCGGGCGTGATCGTGCTGCCGAATATCCCGCGGCAACCGGAGACGGAGAGCATGAGGGGAGCGGGGGGAGTCATGTGGGATGTCAGATGTGGGATGTGGGATGTGGGATGTGGGTCAATCAACTCCCCAGCGTACGTCGCCTTGACATCCCACATCTGACATCACACATCCCACATTCCTATACTCCCCCCATGGCCCAAAGACGCCATCACTACGAGCGCGCCTTCGAGGGCTTCCTCCGAGCCCGGCGCATTCCGTATGTCGCCGTCGATGAGGCCCGCAAGTCGCTCGTTCCCGCCGGGGTCGCGGCCTCATCTCCCGACAACACCACCGGCCCCGCCCTCAAGTCCTTTGACTTTGTCATCTACGGCAACCCACCCGGCAGCGCGGGAACGCCCGGCCTTGCCCACAGCGGCCCGGACGGCGCGAACCTCCTGATCGACATCAAGGGTCGGCGCGTCGGACGTCGTAAGGCGGGTGCCGCAGCCTCCTCCGACGACGCCCTCCGCATCGGCCGCCTCGAATCCTGGGTCACCATGGAAGACGTCCGCTCCCTGACCGAGTGGGAGAAGCTCTTCGGCGAGGGATTCCAGGCCGCGTTCGTCTTCGTCTACGCCTGCGACGTCCAGCCCCCCGACGCCCTCTTCCAGGAGGTCTTCGAGCACGCCGGCGCGTGGTACGCCCTGCGGGTCGTTACAGTGACGCAGTATGCCAGGCACATGAAAGTCCGCAGCCCGCGCTGGGGAACCGTGGACATCGCCCGCCGCGCCTTCGAGCACATCAGCCAGCCCCTGACCGCCGGTCTCCGCGCCGGGAGCGGGCTCTTCGATCTCGGTCCTGTGGTCCCGGCGATGGGATAGGGGAACCGGGACGGCCGAAAGAACTCATAGCACATGGCTACAGGGCACATCAGAAGGGGAGTGCCTTTGTCCGAATGTGCTCTGTGGCCATGTGCCATGTGCTCTGTACCGCCTCGGACGTCCCACCCACCCCCAGTCCTACCATTTCCCATGACCACCCCCCGCCACCCTCGCACCCCCAAAACCCTCCTCGCCGCCACCCTTCTGGCCGCGGCTTCTCTCTTGGCCGTGCCCGCCCTCGCCCAGGACGCCCCCTCCGGTGGCTCCAAGAAGAAGGAAGTGCTGGCGGTCGCTCCCACCCCGCCCGCGGGCAAGTCCGACATCCCCTTCACGCCGTACATCGTGACGATCCTCCTTCTGCTCATCGTTGTCGGCGTGAACTTCATCCCCAGCAAGCGCGGCCACCAGGACTGATCATCTCGGTCTCACACGCCCGGGATGAGCGACGCTCCGGGAACGAATCCCGCGGATTTGCAGGTGAGCAAGCGAGCAGGGGGTGAAGGGACCAAGTCCCGCTCCTCGCGCAACGGAGTCTTTCCATGAGCACAGAGTCCGTCACGCCCCCGCAGATCAGCCGCCGCCTCATCGGCCTGAACATCGCGATTCTGGCGGTTCTAGCCGTCGTCACCATCGCCGGGGTGGTCTCCTCCCGCGCCGGGGCCCAGCCCCCGACGGGCGCACCGCCCCTCCCGCGCATGCGCGGCGAGTACACCATGGTTCCCGGAAAAATCCAGGGTGCCACCACCCAGTCCCTCTACATCATCGATGCCTCCAACCAGGAACTTCTCGCCCTCTCCTGGGACCGCGCCAACAACCGCTTTGAGCCCATCGGCCACCGCTCCCTCTCCGACGACGCCAAGTACCTCACCAAGCCCCGCTGAGCGAGCACCCCCCAACATGCCTTCAGCCCCCCCCAAACAATCCATCGCCGCACACGCCATCCTGACGGCCAGCGCGCTGATTCTCGCCGCACTGGTCCTCGTCCAGCTCGGCAAGCTCTCCGGCCGCCAGCAGCCCGGCGCCGCCCTCGCTGAACTCCCCGCCGCGCTCATGGCCGGGGCCGAGGGCGTCAGCCGCGTCGGCGACTACACCATCCTGACATTCAACGCCGGCAACGACGATGTGCTGGCCGTTCTCGATGGCCGCGGCGAGGAACTCTTCACATACCGCGTCAAGAACCTCAAAGAGTTCGAGTTCCTCGGCCGCGAAAAGCTCCCCGAACTCTTCGCCACCGGCCGCCGCCTCGGCCCCGGCCGCAAGTAGTTCGGGTACCCCGGCTCTCCGAGCCGGGTTTGGGGCGCTTCGCCCGAAGTGCCCTGGTTCGCCCATTCCCCCTTCGCCCGCCCTGATAGCATTCTCTCCCCGCGGCCCGCCATTTCGCCGCGGCCTTGCTGCGTTTGAAACCCGCACGCCCTCGCCGGCGACGTGCGGAGCCCCCCAACCCCCGCCGGCGGCGTGTCGGACCGATTCACCACAAAGTACACCGAGGACACTGAGAAAGGCAAAGACGGGTCCGGACGAATAAAGAAGCATCGATACGGACGCACGCCTCGTGTGCATTGCGCTTCCGCACTCGCTTCCGCCTTTCCTCTCAGTGCTCTCTGTGTTTTCCGTGGTGAACTCTCTTCCGATTCCGCGCTCGTCCCAACGCACAAGGCGGCCCGCCCATACCCGGCGGACCGATTCACCCAATGGCAATTCTTCCCCTCGCGCAGTTTGAAGAGGACATGGCCGAGCAGGACAAGGCCACGTACGAGCGGCTCAAGCCCCCGTCGTCCATTGTCGCCAAGTTCGGGTGTATGGGATTGATTGGGGAGTTCCCCTTCTCCCTGGACGTCAAGCCCGGCTGCGGCTCCAAGTTCGTCCTCAAGACCCACCGCGGCACCGAGATCGGCGAGATGCTCACCAGCACCTGCCCGAACTCCGGCTGCGGCAAGAGCATCTCCCGCAAGGAGATGCTCGAATACATCGAACGCTCCGGCGGCAAGGACTACCCCTTCTTCTCCATGCAGGGAAAAGTTCTCCGCATCGCCACCGTCGAGGACCTCAACCAGCAGGCGCGGATCGACGACACCAAGCAGAAGATGGTGCGACACTGCCGCACGCTCGTTGAAGAACTCAAGCTCCCGATGAAGGTCGTCGACGCCGAGCCCATCCTCGGCGGCGAAAAAGTCACCTTCTACTTCGTCTCCGAGGAACGCATCGACTTCCGCGAGCTCGTCGCCGGTCTCGCCGGCGAGCACCAGACCCGCATCGAGATGCGCCAGGTCGGCTCCCGCGACGAGGCCCGCCTCACCGCCGACTACGAAAAGTGCGGCCAGCACTGCTGCTGCAAGCAGTTCCTCAAGGTCCTCAAGCCCGTCTCCATGAAGAACGCCAAGATCCAGAAGGCCACGCTGGACCCTCTGAAAATCTCCGGCCGCTGCGGCCGCCTCATGTGCTGCCTCCGCTACGAAGAACAGTCCTACGACGATCTCCGCGCCCGCCTCCCCAAGAAGAAGATGCGCGTCAGCGGCGAGTTCGGCACTGGCTACGTCCTCGACACCCAGATCCTCACCCAGCTCGTCCTCGTCCAGCTCGACGACAAGGACGAACGCATGGCCGTGCCCCTGGAAGACCTCACCATCCTCGGCCCCGGCGGCGGCCCGCAGGGCGGTGGTGGTGGAGGGGGTGGTGGCAGTCCGCCGCGGGCGGACCGTGGTGGTGATTCCCGCGGCGGCCAACCCCCCGCGTCCCCCCAGCCCTCCGCCCCGCGTGCTCCGATCGCCGCGCCCTCCGACGACACCGAAGATCCCGAAACCAACATGGAAGCGGCCGATCTCGCCGCCGATGGCCCGCAGCAAGTGCCCACGCACGGTGAGCGATCGCCCTCACGCGATCAGGATGGCCCGCGCCCGCCGGCACGCCGCGACGATCGCCCTGCACAAGGGCAGCGCTCCAACGATCGCAGCCCCGATCAGCGACCGCCCGGTGGAGGCCCGGGTGGTGGGCGGCCGCAGTGGCCGAGTGGAGGTCGACCGGGTCGCCCGCCCGCGCCGATGCACGGCGGCCATGGCAGCCCGCGCACGAATCCCCCCGGCGATCGCGCCCCACAGCAATCCCAGCCCCCCCGCCCACCTTCCGGCGCGCCGTCCAATCAAGCCCCCGCCCAGCGCCCGCCCAACGCCCCCGCGCCGCAGAATCGCATCGAAGATCACGACCACGACGAGATCGACGACATCCTCTCCGGCATGGAAACCGATCACGGCGACCACGGCCCGCGCTCGCAGGGCGGCGGTGGTGGCGGTCCGCAAGGCGGGCAGCCCGGCGGCCCCAACCAAAGCGACGGCCGCCGCAAGCGCAAACGCAAGCGCCGCCGCGGCGGTGGTGGGGGAGGTGGGGGTGGTGGTGGAGCCCCGAACTCCGGTCCCCCGCCCGGCCCGCCAAACTCCTGATTCGCTTGTGCGATTGACCGCTCCGTTCCGCGTCAATCGATGAGCAGCAAATTCCCAGCCGGCGAAGCCGGCGCGACACGCTTAGCCCGGCGGCGCAAGCCCCGGGAAAGCGATCCCTATGCGCCCTTCGCATTTGTACCAATCCTGTTTGTTTCACACGCCCGGGATGAGCGAGTCCGCGAGCGAGTCCCGCGGATACACGCACGACATCTATTTCGGATTCGTATCAGTTGACGAAGCGGCCCATGCGCATCATCCCCTCCCACATCCGCCATCCGCCATCCGACATCGCACATCCAACATCCCTACAGCTTCTTCAACGCCCCCACCAACGCATCAATATGCCCCCGCGTGTGCGCCGCCGAGATCTGCACCCGCAATCGCGCATGCCCCTCCGCCACCACCGGATATCCGAACCCGATCACGAACACCCCGAGTTCCAGCAGCCGCTTGCTCATCGCGATCGCCTTGGCCGTGTCGTGAACAATGATCGGGCAGATCGCCGTCGGGCTCTTGAGCACCTCGAACCCCGCCTCCCCGATCTTCAGCCGCGCGTACGCCACGTTCTCCCGCAGCCGCTGCACGCGTTCCGGCTCGCGCAGCATGATCTCGATCGCCGCCTTCGCCGAGCACGCCACGCTCACCGGCAGCGCATTGGAAAACAGCGTTGGCCGCCCCCGCTGCACGATCATCTCGATCGCCCTCTTCGATCCCGCCACGAATCCCCCCGCCGCGCCGCCAAGCGCCTTGCCGAGCGTGCCGGTGAACAGGTCCACACCTTGGGTACCCCGGCTCTCCGAGCCGGGTGAAACCGAGCACCCGGCTCGGAGAGCCGGGCTACCCAAACCCCAATGCTCGTGCGTCCCGCGCCCCGTCTTCCCCATCACGCCATGCCCGTGCGAATCGTCCACCACCAGCATCGCCCCGTACTGATCGCACAGAGCCCGCATCGTCGGCAGATCCGCGATCGAGCCCTCCATCGAGAACACCCCGTCCGTCACCACCCAGATCTGCCCCGTCACATCCTTATTCCCCGCCGCCTCCTTCAACCGCTGCTCCAGCGAGTTCTCACCCCGCAGCACATTGTTCTTGTACACGCTCTTGTGCATGCCCTTCTTGATCACCGTCGCCAGGCGGATCGCGTCGATGATGCTCGCGTGGTTCAGCTCATCGGAAATGATCATGTCCCCCGGCTCGCAGAGCGTCGCGAAGACCGCCTCATTCGCATTCCAGCACGACACGAACGTGTACGCCGACTCCGTCCCCATCATCCCCGCGATGGCACACTCCAGCTCCAGATGCGGCGAGAACGTCCCGCAGATAAACCGCACGCTCGCCGTCCCCGCCCCATATTCCTTCAGCCCCCTCAGCCCCGCCGCCACCACCTCGGGATGGTTCGCCAGGCCCAGGTAGTTGTTCGAGCAGAAACACAGCACCCGCCCATACCCCTCGATCTCCACCTCCGCATCCATCGGCCCCTTGATCGTCCGCAGGTGCTTGTACTGCCCGTTCTCGCGCAGCATCGCCAGCGTGGCGTCGGCTCGCGTGTCGAAACGGGTCATCGTCGAATCGCTTGTTGCGGCGGGCATATCTGCGCTCCGGGTTCGGGGTTCAGCGCAGGGTAGCGTGCTCATCCGAATCCGGGTTCACGAGCGTGAAAATCAAGAAGGAACTGATACCAATCGCACAAAGAACACACGCCCGGGATGAGCGAGTCCGCGAGCGAATCCCGCGGATTTCCGCCCAAAGTTGAAGTGCGTTTGGTATCAGAGTCAGCAGAAGTAAGCGGAGGACGGCAGAGTGGATCATTCGGAAGGACTTCAGGGCCCGGGTGTACTCTGCCGTGCTCCCCTCACTCCGCTCCCTCAGTGTTCCTTCTTCTCATTTCGCAAAGCCCCCCGGCCGCGAGCGCGAGCTGATGTCCTCGAACTCCTCCCCCTTCAGAATCGCCGCGCCGTACCCCGCGTCCGAGCCGCGATCGTCTTCCAGGTGCTTCCCGTTCTTCTTGTCGCTCTTCCAGTCGTCCGGCTCGGGGAAGTAGCGTTCCTCCACCACATCCAGCACCGTCAGCGTGAAGAGCGTCGCCACGCCGAGGATCAGCGCGAGCGTGTAGAACCCGAAGCCGCACGCCGCGCCCAGCGCGGAGACCACCCACACCGCCGCGGCCGTCGTCAGCCCGCGCACCGCCCGCTTGTTCTGGATCACCGCTCCCGCGCCCAGAAATCCGATCCCCCCCATCAATCCCTGGATTATCCGGCTCATCTCCGCCTGCCCCGGCGCGCTCTGCGTGGGCAGCAGGCTCGGCATCGGCCCGGTTCCCCCCGCACCAAGCGCCACCATCGCCATCTGCCTGGCCGCAAACTCCGCGTACTGCTGCACTGCCTCCATCCCCAGCAGCACGAAGCCGCACGATCCCAGCGAGATCAGAATCATCGTTCTGAACCCCGCCGGCCTGTGCTTGCGTTCCCGCTCAAGCCCCACCAGCGCGCCGCAGATCAGCGCGCCTCCCACACGAATCGAGATCTCCGCTGTCGACAGCGTGTCCATATGAAGATGTATCGTGCCATACCCGAACCGACTATTAAGAAATCCTGGCGCAGCGTCGGGCGCTGTCCGTGTATACAGGCCATAAACCGCATACGACCCGCCCCGTGAGGCCCCCCTCAGGCACGCGGTCGACCAGGCCGACTGCCAACGAAAAAGCCCGCGACAGGCGTCGCGGGCTTCCATGAGTCATGAGGTTGCTTCAAACTTATCCGCGCTTGCCAAGCACGAGGCCGATCACACCCAGGATGACGATCGCCACCAGCCCGCCCCCGGCGTACATCAGCACATTCCCGCCCGCCATCGTCGCGATCGGGTTGTCCGCGTTCATCAATCCGAGCAGAGCGCACACCAGCGCGACCAGCAGCACCGCGATCGTGCCCAGCGCAACGCCCCCGGTAATCCCGCTCCACATGCCGTCGTACGGCTCGGCCGCGACCATGCCCATGGTGCCCACACCCGCCGCCGCGGCCGCCGCCGCCACATCGCTCGGGGCCGCCGTGGTCTCAAACAGCCCGCTCGCTCCCTGCGTGCTCCCCGAAGAGCCGCCATCCTCGTCGGGCTTGTACACGTCTTCCATCAGATCCGCGCCGAGCGAGGTGTCGTCCCCTTCGCGCGTCAGATCAAGCAGGCCGGAGCCGCTCCCGACGCTCTCGAGCGTCAGTTCATCCGTGCCCGCGCGTGTTTCGGTGATCCGCGTCACGGCCGAGGGGTCTCCCTCTTCCGTGCTCTCGGTGTCGAAGATGGAGATGCCCGACTTCTCTTTGGCCGCGGGATCGTCCAACTCGATCTGCCCGGAGCCGCTCCCGCCCTTGGATCCGCTCTTGGAGCCGGAGCCGGAGTCATCCAGCGCCAGGCCCATCGAGGAACCCTCGTTCCCGGCGAGTGGGATGAAGCCCGCGCTATCGCCCTTGGCTCCCCCTGCCATCAAATCCACCTGCTCGCGCTTGAACATCAGCTTGTCGCGGTCCTTGAACTCCTGAAGCTGCCCGCTGGCGGCCATCTGCTGCACATCCGAAGCCGACTTGCCCAGTCGCTGGGCCGCTTCTTCCAATGAGTAGAACATCTTCGCCATGGCAGGAACTCCAATCGGGTCTGAAATGCCGGACACGGGGGCCCGGGGGCGTAGAGCGTAACCACCCCGTCCCACCCCCGCAACCCCCTCCACCCTCCCATACGCACGCCCCCCGAACACGGTTGATCCCTCTTCCCACTTCGAATGCACCGCTTTGGGCTCGGTCGTGCCCCGGTTATACGCAATCCCGTATGCCCACCGCGACATCCCCTCCTGTCTTTCATGCCTTTACGCCTGCCCGCTCTTCCCGGCCCGCTTCCCCGTGGCATACTTCCCGCTCCCCACAGGAACCCCACCCTTGCGTCACATTCCGTTCCCACATTTGTCGTTTCTTTCCCTTCTCCTCGCCGCCGCGCCCTGTGCGCTCGGGGACACCGTCTCCCTCACCCCCGTCGCCGACACCTTCGTGGATTCCGCCCAGCCGACCAAGTCCTATGGCGCCGCCGGCGCGCTGAATATCGCCGCCCACGGCCTCCCCGCCGGCGAGTTCCAGTCCCTGATCCGTTTCGACACATCCTCCGCCATCGCCCAGTTCAACACGACCTTCGGCGCGGGCCACTGGTCCATCGACTCCTGCTCCCTCAAGCTCACCGCCTTCGATCCCCTCATCACGTTCTTCAACCCGCAGGCCGCTGGGTCGTTCAGCGTGCGCTGGATCGCAAGCGACTCCTGGCCCGAGGGCACGGGCACGCCCAATAGCCCCGGCACCACCGGCGTCACCTTCAACACGCTCTCCACATACCTCTCCGCGAGCGACGAGGCCCTCGGCACCTTCGCCTTCAGCGGCGTCACCAGCGGCTCATTCACGTACACGCTGAATCTCACCCCCGGCTTCCGCGCCGATCTGGCCGGCGGCGGTGCGGGCGGGCCGGTCTCATTCCATCTCCTCGCCGCGGATTCCTCCATCGCGTATCTCTCCAACTCACGCTCCTTCACCGATGTCAACGCCTGGCCCCTGCTCACGATTTCCGCCATCGCCGCCCCGCCCCCCTGCGCGGCCGATTTCAACCACGCCGACGGCCTCACCGTTCAGGACATCTTCGATTTCCTTGCCGCCTGGTTCGCCGGCACCCCCACCGCGGATTTCAACCACATCAGCGGCCTGAACGTGCAGGACATCTTCGATTTTCTGGCTGCATGGTTTGCCGGTTGCTGAACTTCGTGACATGGGTGTCCCGCCCATGCGGCTCTGACCACTTCCTTCGTCAACCCCGCCGCTCGCCCCACCGAACCCCCGCCGCCCCTGCGCGGCTGGGGAACATCGCCACCTCGCTCCCCACCGCCAGCATCACGTGCCGCGCCGGCAGGCCGCCGAGAAACCCGAACTCCGCCCCGAACACACTTGCAAAGTCCACCCGCACGCTCGAATCCACCGCCGGATAAAAGCCCCACGACGGATGGATCGCCTCGTGCGCGATCGCCGCGCCCCGCACATCCAGCCCGAACACAAACGGCCGCTCCGTCAACCACGCCTCAAGCGTCTCCGATGCTCCCTCCGCGCCATTCCCACTGCCCACTGCCGACTCCCCACTGCCTCCGGCCCCCCGCACCGCCGGCTTCTTTCCCACCACCCGCAGCATCTGCTCCTCCGTCTCCATCTGCTTGGAGACATACGACCCCGGCGCAAGCCCCCCGACCGGCCACGCCACGCGAAACTCCGCCCCGATGAACTGCGTCTGCTGCTTCACCTCAACATCCACCGGCGCCGTCACGCACGGGTGGTTGTACCACCGCCGCATCAGCCACGCGATCCCCCGGTTGCTCACGATCTCCCGCACGCACACCACGCCCCGCCGCCCGCTCCCGCGCTCCCGCACGGCGATCGTCAGCGCCAACGAATCAAACGCCCCCATCCGCGGCACACCCACCCCCATCACCCGCACATGCGCCGCCCGCCGCGCCACCAGCGAAACCGCCGCCCCCGCCCGCCCATCCCCCAGCGCAAGCTCCGTCCCCGGATACACATCCGGCTCGATCCCCTCCCCACCCGGCGCATCCCGCCCTTGATGCTTTGTTCTATCCACCGGCAAATACCTTGCCACCACGGCCGCAGGCACCGCCCACGTCGCCGCCACGACATTCGACCACCGTGCTGTCATCGTGGGGTGCGCCATTGGGGCCCACACAATACCATCCCCGCACGTGTATCCCAACGCCACCACCTTCCGCACCCCCGTACCGCCTCGCCCCGTGGAGACGTTTGATCTCGCGCACCCGCTGATCCCCCGCGCCCTCGAAGGCCTCACCATCCTCCACGTCTCCGATCTCCACGTCCGCCGCAATCTCCTGCACACCGATCGCTACCGCACCATTCTCGAAGCCCTCGACCGCACCCCCGCGGACATCATCGCCATCACCGGCGATCTGATGGATGAGCCCGGCCACGAGCAAGCCGCGCTCGACACGCTCCGCGCCCTCTCCAACGCTTGGCGGCCGCGCCTGGGCGTATTCGCCATCTTCGGCAACCACGACACCCCCGAGTTCCAGCGCACCTGCAAGCGCGAACTCGCGGCCATCAACTTCATCGGCGGGCGCACCCTCGACATTCCCATCGGCTCCGTCGGCCCCACCGGCGCGATCCTCCGCCTCATCGGTCTCGATTGGCCCGAAGACCCGCTCGCCGTGCTGTTGCAAGACGCTCCCCCAGTTCCCACTTCCGCCCCCCAACTTCCACCTTCACACTTCACGCTCGCCCTCGCCCACCATCCCAACTCCCTCATTCCCGCCGCCGCGCTGCACATCCCCATCCTCCTCGCCGGTCATACTCACGCCGGGCAGATCCGCCTCCATCCCCGGCTCGCCCCGCACACCTCCAGCGACCTGCCCATGCATCTGGCCTCGGGCATCCTGCAACTCGGCTCCACGCTCTGCTGCATCTCCCGCGGCCTGGGCGATGGGGTCGTTGAGCACCTCCGCATCAACTGCCCCCGCCAGATGCCCCTGTACACCCTCCGCCGCGCCGAGCGGATGGAGCCGTGTGAACACGTCCGCCAAGTCCGCTCCTGGTAGCCCTTGCATCGGAACCGGGGTTTGGGCATACTGCACGCCCATTCAGGAGGGTTCCATGAAGATGATGGCGATCATTGCCGGTGTCATTGCAGGCGGAATCGGCGCGGCCGTCTGGTGCGCCATCGCCTACTACGCCAACTTTGAAATCGGCTGGGTCGCCTGGGCCGTCGGCGCGTTCGTCGGCTTGGCCGTCTGCGTCGCCTCGCGCGGCGAGGCCGACGATGCCTCCGGCGCGGTCGCCGCAATCATCGCCGTCTGCGCAGTCTGCGGCGGAAAGTTCGGCGCCGTCCACCTGTACGTCGACAAGCACCTCACCAACTCCCTCGCCTCCGTTCACGTCACCGACGAGCAAGCCCAGCTCAAAATCGCCGACACACTCGTGTACGAATACAGCGGCGCGAGCAAGCCCCTCAAGTGGCCCGCCGGCATGGACGCCCAGCAAGCCAAGAAGCCCGTGGATTTTCCCAAGGATCTCTGGGCCGACGTCCTCAAGCGGTGGAAGGCCAAGGGCTCCGAGGGCCAGGCGTCGTTTCGGCAGTCCATGGAGGACGAGCAGACCGCCGACCTCCGCGTGCTCCACGCGCAGGCCGAAAAGGCGGCCTTCTGGGGGAGCTTCGGAATCTTCGACGCTCTCTGGTTCTTCCTGGCGATCGGCTCGGCGTACAAGATCGGCTCCGCCTCCGGCGGCAGCGACGACTGATCACGCCGCGCGCCGCCGCTCTTCCGGGTGGCCCGGCTTGGAGCGCACGCCGCTGGCCGCGTCCGGCTTCTCGCGCCAATCCTCAACATTCCGCAGGTTCAACTCGCTCGCCATCGTCTTGCGATAGCCCAGCAGCCGCACAATCTCGAGCACATCCGTCCATGTCGGAAACATCTTGTGGTTGGATTTCTTGAACGCATCCACCGCCGCGATGAAGTGGAACTGCTCGGGGGTCATCTCCCCCTCCTCGGCGGCCTTGGTGAAGTCCGTCAGGCGGCGGCCCGCGCCGCGTCGGCGCTCCAGCCCCGTGAAGTCCTCCGCGCCCGCCGCGCCCTGCTCGGCGGCAAACTTCGCCATGTCGCGTCGGTCCAGACCCATGCGCCGGTCCAGCACGCCGGCGCTGCGGGGGGGCTGCGTCGGATTGGCGGGGGATTCTTGGGGCTCAGATTTGCGGCGATCTTCCATGGGGTGCGCTCCGTCGAGGAGACGCTTCCCGGGATCGCCGCGGCCAGGCCCGGCCCACCGAGGTGGGAACGATTGGGGGCACGTCCGAGAACCGGGGATCAGAAGTCGTCGTCCTCGTCGTCCTCATCGGCGAGGTCGCCCTCGAAATCATCGTCTTCCTCATCGTCGTCGAAGAACTCGTCCTCCTCCTCCTCAAATTCGTCCTCACCCTCAACTTCCTCCTCTTCCTCCTCGCCCTCCTCCTCGTCGTCGAGGCCGCCCTCCTCCTCCTCGCTCTCCTCACCCTCCTTATCGGGGCGTTTGGCATCGTCGTCGGCAAGGGGATTCAGCCACGAGGGCAGAACCTCCACGTCGGAGTCGAGTTCGGTCGTGGCGGCGTTGCTCAGGATGGCGCTCAGCAGAAGCATGGTTCGTCCTCACCCAAAGCCGGAAGATCGTCCCGGCGTCCCTGTGCGCCCCGAGCGGGGCGATGATCATCAGATTCGGTCCCGCGGCCCGGTTTGTTCCGGGCCGAAGGCCGGTACACTACTCACTCGCGCGGGCGTGTCAACCGTCACCCCCGCACGCGTTCGGACCTCGTCCCCCTTCCGGCCGCACCGAGCCGCCCGAAGAAGCACGTTCCTACTCCCCCTTCTATGCCGCCACCGCCCTCAAGCCAAGCCGGAGCCCCGGAGACCTTCAACCCCGCCGCGGCCGTGGTCGCGGCCGTCTTTCCGGGTTTGGGCCATTTCCACCTTGGCCAGACCAAGCGGGCGATTCTCATCACTGTCGGCGTCATGGGGTTATACCTCACGGGAATCGCCGTCGGCGGGGTGGCCTGTGTAGACCGCCGGGACAACTTCATCTGGTTTCTGGGTCAGGCGCTCGTGGGCCCCGTGACATTCGGATTGGATTACGTTCATCAGAACAAATTAAAGGTCATGGTGTTCGATCCGCGCATGCAGGCGGATCGGCTCCGCGAGCCCTATCCCAACGAAGCCCGCGACCCGCGCAACGGCCATGCAATCCCGATCATCGTCGAGAACGGCATTCCCGTCGCCCGCACCGCCGACAAGTTTGTGATCTCCCCGGCCTACCCCTCGAACGTCAAGGCGGTTCCACGCTCCAACGAGCTGGGAACGCTCTTCACCACCATCGCCGGATTCCTGAACGTCATCGTGATCATCGACGCCGCGTTCGGTGTGCGCGTGGAGCGCAAACGCAAGCCCATCGCCACCGGCGTGAGCAAGACCCTGCGCGTGCCCGGCGCGGCTGGTGTCGGGGGAAGTGGTGGGGGAAGTGGTGGGGGTGCTGCATGATCGCCCTCCTCGCCGACGGCGCGGTCCTCCCCGCCTACCGCCCCTTCATTGACCCGATCCAGGTCCACGCCCTCTGGTGGCTGATGCTCCTCCCCCTCGCGGTGGGCGTCTCGATGGTTTACAAGGCCGTCCGCATGCGCGACCTGCACGGCTACTGGCTGGCCGTGCTGCGAATGACGGTGGAGATCGTCCTGGGCATGGGCCTGCTTGGCGTGGCGACGTATCTGGTGGTGGAGGTCTACGTCCGCAAGATGTCGGGGGGATGAGGTGAGCATGACGAACTCTCCCTACGACACCTACACCTCCCCCCTCGCCACGCGCAACGCCTCGCCGGAAATGCTCCGGCTCTGGTCCGCCCGCCACAAGTTCAACACCTGGCGAAAGATCTGGCTCGCCGTCGCCGAGGCCCAGCACGAACTCACCTCCGAGAGAGCCCCGAGCGCAAGCTCGGGGTACAGCGGGACCTCCGGGACCGCGCCTTCGGCTCCCCTCGTCACCAAAGAACAAGTCGAAGAACTCCGCGCCGTAGTGAACCGCCCCGGCGGCATCACCGACGCTGAAATCCACGCGGCCGAAAAATACGAACGCGACCTCCGCCACGATGTCATGGCCCACGTCCACGCCCTCGGCGACTCCTGCCCCAAGGCCAAGGGCATCATCCACCTCGGCATGACGAGCCAGGATGTGGTCTGCAATGCGGACTTGATTGTTCTGCAAGCGAGCGTCGGGCTGATTGGTCAGAAAACCCGGCGCCTCCTGCTCTCCTTAGCCGCGGTCGCGGAGCGGTTCAAGAGAGTGCCATGTCTCGGCTTTACTCACTATCAGCCCGCGCAGCCGACAACGGTCGGCCGTCGGGCCGCCGAGTACTCGTACCAGATGGACATGTGCGCCGGCCTGATGGACGAGCTGACAGGACGTTGGCTCCTTCTGCGGGGCCTGCGCGGGGCGACCGGTACCCAGGCATCGTTCTTGGAACTGTTCGGCGGTGACCACGCCAAAGTCGATCAGCTCGAACGCCGCTTTCGCGACTCCTTCGGCATGGACATCGACTATGACGATGTGTACACGCTCACCGGCCAGACCTATCCGCGCGTGGTCGACGCCATTGTCCTGTCCAATCTGGCCTCCACCGCCTCCGTCCTCCACAAAATCGCCACCGACATCCGCCTCCTCGCCAACCGCAAGGAACTCGACGAGCCCTTCGAGACCAACCAGATCGGCTCCTCCGCCATGCCCTACAAGCGCAACCCCATGCGCTGCGAACGCATCTGCGGACTCTCCCGCTTCGTCATGAATCTCGTCGGCAATGGCTACGACACCGCCGCCACCCAGTGGCTCGAACGCACCCTCGACGATTCGGCCAACCGCCGCCTCTCCCTCCCCGAGGCCTTCCTCGCCCTCGATGGCGCGCTCGACCTCATGCACAACGTCGCGTCCGGCCTCATCGTCCACGAGGCGATGGTCCGCAAGAACCTCATGGCCGAACTCCCCTTCATGGCCACCGAGAACTTGCTGATGGCCTGCGTGAAACTCGGCGCCGATCGCCAGCACTACCACGAACTCATCCGCGTCCACGCCCAGGCCGCCGGAATGCGCGTGAAATCCGAAGGCCTCGACAACGACCTGCTCGACCGCCTCCGCGCCGACCCCGCCTTCCACGCCCCCGCCCTCAAGGCCGAACTCGATTGGACGGGTCTGATGGACCCCATGAAGTACGTCGGCCGCAGCGTCGAGCAGACCGAGCGCTTCATCAAGGAAGTCGTCGAGCCCCTCCGCCAGCAATACGGCGACCAGATCGCCAAACTCAGCACCGGCGGCCCGCGCGTCTAACCGACCGATACCCATCGCAAACAACACACGCCCGGGATGAGCCAGTCCGCGAGCGAATCCCGCGGATTTCCGCCCGTGATTCATGTGCGTTTGGTATTGTGCCCCAGCAGGCCCCTGTTTGGGTGGCCCATAAACGGGAGCGATCTTCCTCAAAGCTCACAGCTCGCCGGCCGTTCGGTGGTATACTTGTTGCAACAACCAAATCCGTCCCTCCCTCCGCTGCGGAGACCTCCACTCCCCAGCGCGTCCCGATGGACGGACATGACAAGAATGCTCCCTCAACGAAACTCTCGGGCGGGTCGGGGATTGAACGGAACTCTTAGAAGGAAGGATCAGCCATGAAGTCTTCGATGCGATTCGTGCTTGCGGGTTCGGTGGCCGGCGCAGTTCTCCTCGCGGCCGGAATCGGTATGGGCATGGGCGGACGCGATGCAGCCCCGGCCGCGCCCGTCGCCGCGGACCCCGCCGAGGCCAAGACTTTCACCGTGGACTCCCTCCACACCAGCGTGGTCTTCAAGATCAAGCACAACAACGCCAGCAACTTCTACGGCCGCTTCAACTCCACCACCGGCACCTTCACTCTCGGCGACACCTGCTCCGTCGATATGACCGTGAAGACCGACAGCGTCGACACCGCCAACTCCAAGCGCGACTCAGACATCAAGGGCCCGGACATGCTCGGCGCCAAAGAGTTCCCCGAGATGAAGTTCGTCGGCAAGGACTTCAAGAAGTCCGGCGAGGGCGCGTGGAAGGGCACCGGCCAGTTGACGTTCCACGGCGTAACCAAGCCCCTCGAGGTCGAGATCAAGCAGACCGGCACGGCCAAGGGCCGCTCCGGCGATCTCGCCGGCATCGAGACTTCCTTCATGTTCAAGCGCTCCGATTTCGGCTCCTCCGGCATGCTCAAGGCGCTCGGCGACGACATCACGATCTGGGTCGCCTCTGAGGGCGGCACCAAGTAACAATCCGGAAATGACGGAGTGGGGGAGGGCGAAGGGTTGAGGGTGGTGGGGGGAGTCAAGAGTTTTTCCAAACGGGCGTGCTGAGAGGCACGCCCGTTTCTTTCCGAGATGGACGCGGGTTGGTGGAGGGTGGGGTGGTGGTGGGATGGGGGAAGTTCGTAGAACGACCGCCGGAGCTGAGCCATGGACGAGACCCTTCGATTTGCAGTTGTCGGAATCGCGGCCCCGGCCCTGATCGGTGTCATGGCGGGCGTCGGCGCGGCCATGATCAAGGGCGGCAAGCCCGCTTCCAGCGCGACGCGTGCCGCTGCATCGGGCGGCCGTGTGGAAGTCGGCTTCATCGGCGCAAGGG
Organism: Phycisphaerales bacterium; assembly: GCA_038225655.1. Classification (GTDB taxonomy): domain Bacteria; phylum Planctomycetota; class Phycisphaerae; order Phycisphaerales; family UBA1924; genus UBA4658. Next base: position 86,516 of record JBBRQY010000009.1, read on the forward strand.
CGGTGGCCGTCGTCGGCGTCACCGTCGCCGCCTTTCTCTCCATGTTCGGCGTCTACGGAATGTTGAAGTGGCCCCCGGGGCAGATGTCCGAGCGCCTCTTTCTCATGGCCCCCATCGTCGGCGCGGTCGGGCTGGCGGGCCTCTTCATTACGGCCTGGCGCGGGGCCCACAGCGTGGGCGGATCGCGCGAGTTGGGTTGGTGGGTCTCCGCCGCGTGCGGGGGCGTCGGCGCGGCGATCGCCACGGCCGTCGCGCTGGGCAAACCGCTCTGGGAAGGCACGCTCGCGCCGTACGGATCGGCGGTCTGGGTGCCCCTCGTGTTCGGTGCCTGGAGTGCGCTCGGCGCCTGGAGCGTGGGAAGCGTGGTGCGCCGCGGCGCACGCATCAGCGGTGCGATCGTGCTGGTCGGTCTATGCGCCGCCGTTGGCGCGGGAATGACCGGCACGTTCAATCAGGAACTGGGGAAGAATGGATTCGCAATCGCCGCGGTCACCGCGGGCCTGGCCCTGGGCGTGCTCACGCTCCGCGGCGCGATCGGCCCCGGCGCCATCAGCGTGATCTGTGCCATGCTCGGCACCATTGTCGCCTGCGGCACGCTCATGGGCCACGATGTCCCATGGTGGGTGCCCGCGGGCCTGGGCTGCGTCGGCCCTAGCGCATGGCTCGCGGATGTCGTCGTCGCACGCCGGATGGGCGCGGTCGGAGGAGCCGTAGTTCGCGTCGGGGTCGCCGCCCTGTTGGCCGCGGCCATCGTCGCCCCCGGCATCCTCGCCCTGCTGAAGTTCGCCAATGGCGAGGGTTGAAGGATCGAAGGCGACGCGAGATGCAGTGAGGCCGCGTTACACGTTCGTTTCTGTTTCCGTCTCCCCCGCAGCGCTTCCGCCGCATCGCATCCCCCCCACCGCTGTTGTGCTGCAATCGCGGCTGTCCGGCATTTGATCCCTCATCCGGTTCGCAATGGGTTCGGGAGAGTGTTGTGACCGCTTCGGGTTCTTCAGTGGAATTCATTGCAGAATGTCTGTCGGCATTCGCGCTTGGAATCCGGAATCTCTCCGGGCGGGTTGGGTTCCCGGAGGGTTCGGCCATGCGACGGTTCTTTTTCAGCGTAATAGCGTCCCTGCTCGCGGTCTGCTTCGGTGCGCCCACGCTTCAGGCCCAGCAGGTCTGCTCCTTCACGCAGCCCGTGGACGAAAACATCGTCTGCGGCACGCTCCTGGCGTTCAACATGTCCCTCGCCTGGACCACCACCACCGGCTACTCCGAAAAATACGAGTACCGCCGGCAAGGCGACCCCGCCTGGACCTCTCTCGCCAACTTCACCGCGCCCCCGCCCCCGGGCACCAGCCCCTTCAACGGCACCGCGTATACATGGTCACTCCTCGGCACCGTTACCGAGGGGCGATACTTCATCCGCGCCACGCTCTCCACCGCAAACGGCACCGTTTCGGATACGCGCACCGTTTGGATGAAGCGCTCCCCGCCCGCGCTGCTCTGGACCGTCCCTGCCAATAGCGCGGTCGTGCGAGGTATCGTCGCCTTCCGCGGCACACTCTCGGATGGTGCCGGCACGCCCACCGTCTCTCTCGCGTATCAGGCCCCCGGCGGCGGAAGCTTCGTCGCGATCGCCCCGGGCGCATCCCAGCCCGGCGAGTTCGGCCGCTGGAACACGGCCTCCCTTCCCGACGGAACCTACACGCTGCGCCTCATCGCCTCCGACACCTGCGGCACAAACACCACCACGGTCACCCGTACCGTGGAGGTGGACAACACGCCTCCCACGCTCGCCTACACCGCGCCCAGCCGCAGTTCAACGCAGATCGTCGCCATCCCCCGCGGCTCGGCCTCCGACGCGCACATGGCCCTCTGGACGCACCAGCTCAACAACTCCCCCTTCATCGCCAGCGCCGGAACCACCAACGTCACGAACGTCTCCATGATCAGCATCGGCGGCGTCCCCGGCTTCCCGACGGCCAACCAGTTCATGGTGCTGCGTGGCTACGACACCGCCCAGGACATGAACGGCCAGCCCAACACCGCCGAAGAAATCCTCCCGCTGGACCTGCGCTGCGCCGGCGACCACAACCGCGACGGCTTCATCACCGTGCAGGACATCTTCGACTTCCTCGCCGATTGGTTCGCGGCCTGCCACTGAGCCCGGCGCGGCAAGGCGCGTCAGACTTCGGCCCCGCGCGTCTGCCTGCCCGCACGCCTTCGCCGCATCCCCCACGCCCCCGCGCACCCCAGCACTGCTCCCGCCCCCGGCCCCGGCACGGTGTAGCTGATCGTCAGCATCGGCCGCGTCGCCGGATCCGCGTTCTCGCGCGAGTTGAAGCGCTTGGCCGTCGGCGGCACATCCAGCTCCGAGCCGATCAGCACGAACCCGAAGTTGGCCGCCGGGTGGTTGAGCATGTCGCTCACGTCCGCCACCAGCATCTCGGTCGATGGCCACGTGAACGGCCCAAGGTTCCCCACGCTCGTGCTCGACGATTCCGCCGGATCAAAGTCTCCCCCCGGAGTCGTCCACAGCGACGTCGGATACACCGCGTGCAGCCACCCCGCGTCTCCCGGCTGGATGGTGATCCCCATCCCCTCTTCCCCTCCGGCCACCGACGCCCCCTCCCCCCAGTTCGTCAGTACCCGATGCAGCCCCACTGGCGTCGGCGACGAGCCCCCCCGCGACATCGTCAACGTCAGCGCGGCCGACTGAATAATCGCCCCCGCAGGCACCACCCCGGCCACATCAAATCGCAGCAGCGCGCGCCGCCGCACGTTGAACATCGTCAGCCCCGCGAACAGATACTGCCCCGAGCCGTTCGAGAGTGATCCCCCCGGATCCTCATACAGCGTGTTGTCGCGATCCGGCAGAATGCTCACCGTGTCGGCCCGCGCCGACGGCGCACCGGCAGCCAGCAACACGAGCACAATGAAAGCGGGGATTCGTTGCATAGCGGAGAGAAAGGCAGCGCCGCGCCGGCCGCGGCTGGGCAGAATCCTTCCACGGGCAGTGTGGAGGTGCCGCAGAACCAATAACCATTGTTCTGCGCCTCTCAACTCTGCCACACGCCGCGGAAAATGCGAGCAGAATCGCGGGGCGCTGGGAGAGTTGGGGCGTAGGGTGGGCGGACGTAGGCGGTGGGGTATGGTTCGGGGAAGGGTTTTCCGCGTGAGTGTGACGCCGAGCAATCCCGTGACGATGCTCCTCCACCAGGCCTCGCATGGTGATTCGGGGGCCGTGCGCACGCTCCTCCCCCTCATCTACGACGAGCTTCGCGCCCTGGCCGCCGCCCGGCTCGCCCTCCAACCCGCCGGCCACACCCTGCAGGCCACCGCCCTCGTCAACGAGGCGTATCTCAAACTCGTCAGCGGCCCGCAGGGCGACGCCATCGGCTTCGCCAGTCGCGCCCAGTTCTTCGCCGCGGCGGCCCGCTCCATGCGGAACATCCTCGTCGACCACGCCCGCGCCAAGCTCGCCGACAAACGCGGCGGCGGCGGCAAACGCGAAGACCTCCACGAAGCCATACTCGGCATGGAATCCGACCCCGCCGAGATTCTCGCCCTCCACGAACTGCTGACCGATCTCGAAAAAGAGGACCCCCGCAAGGCCAGCATCGTCTCCATGAAGTTCTTCGGCGGCATGACCGCCGAGGAGATCGCGGCCGTTCTCGGCACCAGCGCCCGAACCGTGGAGCGCGACTGGCGTTTCGCCCGCGCCTGGATGCAGAAGCAATGGGGCGACCGGGGACCGCAGGAGCTCCGCTGATGCCAGAAACCTCGCAAGAACGCCTCGAGCGGGTCTTCGGCGAGGCCGCGGAGCGCGCCGGCGCGGAGCGCGAGCGTTATCTGGCCGGCGCGTGCAACGGCGACATCGCCCTCCTCGCCGAAGTCCGCGCCCTTCTCGAAGCCGACGCCCGCGAGACCATCGCCGCCCTCCGCGTCGAACCCCTCAAGTCCATGCTCGAATCCGCGCCCGCAGCGATGGAGGAGCCCGCCCCCGAGACCATCGGCGTCTACCGCGTGGAGAGCGTCATCGGCGAGGGCGGCTTCGGCACCGTCTACCGCGCCCGCCAGACCGACCCCGTCGAGCGCGTCGTCGCCATCAAAATGGTCCGCGCCGGCATGGCCACCCGCGACTCCCTCCGCCGTTTCGAACGCGAACGCCGCACCCTCGCCCAGCTCGAACATCCCAACATCGCCCGCCTCCTCGACGCCGGAACCAGCGCCACCGGCCGCCCCTACTTCGTCATGGAGCTCGTCCGCGGCGTCCCGATCACCGAGTTCTGCGATTCCAAACGCCTCGGCACCAGCGCCCGTCTGGCGCTCTTCGCCCGCGTCTGCGAGGCCATCCAGCACGCCCACCAGCGCGGCGTCATCCACCGCGACATCAAGCCCAGCAACATCCTCGTCGCCGATGAGGACGCCCGCACCGATCTCAAGGTCATCGACTTCGGCATCGCCAGCGTCCTCGAAGACGAGCGCGGCCGGCGTGAGGCATTGACCGGCCACGGTGGAGGCACCCGCGCCACCGCCGCTGGCCAGTTCATCGGCACCCCGGAATACATGAGCCCCGAGCAGGCCGACGTCTCTCTCGGCGTCGTCGATACCCGTTCGGACATCTACTCCCTCGGCGTCCTCCTTTACCAGCTCCTTACCGGCGAACTCCCCTACACACGCACCGAGGTCATCGCCGCCACCCTGCGTGCCGGCCCCGCAGCGCCCGCTCTCCAGGTTCGCGAGGCCCGCCGCCCAAGCACCGTCCTCGGCTGCACCGCCGCAGGGCTTACCCGCGCCGCGGAGGCACGTGGAACCGATGTCCGCACGCTCGTCCGCCAGATCCGCGGCGACCTCGACTGGATTGCCCTGAAGGCCCTCGCCCGCCGCCCCCAAGATCGTTACGCCAGCGTCAGCCAGCTCGCCGAAGATATCCGACGCTCCCTCGCCGACGAGCCCATCCTCGCGCACGCCCCGAGCTGGCGCGAACAGACCCGCAAGTTCGTCAAACGCCACAAGTTCGGCGTCGCCGCCGGTGTCGCCCTCGCCCTTGCCCTCGTCGCCGGCGTCATCGGCACCGGCGTCGGCCTCGTCCACGCCCGCGAATCCGCCAGCAAGGAGCGCGTCGCCAGCTCTCTGGCCGAGTCCCGCCGCGTCGCCGCCGAGGCCTCCGCCGCACTCGCCGAGAAACGCCGCCACGATGCCGAGTACGAGGCCTATACCGGACGCATCGCCGCCGCCGCCGGCGCGCTCGAAGCCAGCGGCCCCATCGATCTCAAGAAATGGCTCGACGAGGCCCCCGCCCCCCTGCGCGGCTGGGAGTGGAAGTATCTCCGCGGCCTTGCCGATCAGAGCGTCGGCGATCCATTCCGCGTCCGCGGCGTCGTGCAGATGCTCGCCGTCTCGCCCGTGCCCGTGAACGGCCGCGTACTCGTCGCCTGCGCCTGCCGCGATGAGAACGTCGCCATCGTCCTCGATGCCGGCACGGGCGCCGAAGTCCGCCGCTTTGCAATGCCCCAGCCCGAGTGCGTCCGCTTCTCCCCCGACGGCAAGCTCCTCGCCTGCGGCTCGCGCGACGCCGTTCAAACCGTGCGCATCTATCGCACCTCTTCCTGGCACGAGCAATGCAGTCTCCGCGGCCTCAGCACCGCGTGGGATGTCGAGTTCGCTCCGAACTCCGACGCCATCGCCGTTATCGCCGGACCCGCGGGATCCACCTGTACCGTCCGTCTCCATGATGTTCACACGGGCGCGGAAATCCTCGACACCCACATGGAAGGATACTTCTCCCTCTCCTGGAGCTCCGACTCCCGCTTCATCGCCTCCGGCGATCTCCACGGCACCATCCACGTCTGGGATTGCGATCGCTTCCGCGTCGTCATGGACAAGCGCATCTCCAAGAACATCGTTCAAGGTGTCGCCTTCAGCCCCGATTCGGCGCTACTCGCCATCGGCACCAGCGACGGCATCCTCCAGTTGCTTCGCGTCCCGCGTGATGTCCCGGAGAACCACACCGCAACCCAGCTCTCCCCCGCGGACCCGCCGACAACGGAATGGAAAGTCGAGTGCGATCTCGATCAGCGCCGCAGCCCCGTCTTCCGCCTCGTCTTCAGCCCCGATTCCTCCAAGCTCGCCTCCGCCACCTGGGGAAACACCGCCTGGGTCTGGGATGTTGCCACGCGCACCGTCGAGCGCGAACTCCGCGGCCACAATCAACTCGTCCACGCCATCGGCTTCACCCCCGACGGCCAATCCCTCTTCACCGGCTCCTACGACGGTTCCCTGCGCCATTGGCGCATCGACGGCTGCCCGCAGAGTCGCCGCGTCGCCGAGGAGGCATACGACGGAACCTTCGCCCTCTCCCCCGACGGTAAGTGGTGCGCCACCCTCACGCTCCCCACGCGTCTGAGCATCTTCGATCTCTCCGATGGCACCGAGTCCGCCTGGATCGACGCCGCGCGAGATGTCCCCGCCGGATTCCGCTTCATGGCCGATTCCAAACGCCTCCTCATCGGCACCCGCGCCGGCGACGTGATCTCCATCAACCCCTGGACCGCCGAGCGATCCATCATCACCTCCGTCGGCGGAGGCATGGAAGTCCGCACACTCTCCCCCAGCGGCCGCCTCGCCGCCGGATACGTCAGCGGGAAGGGCTGCATTGTCATCGACATCCAGACCGGCGAGAAAGTCTGGGGCTGGCCCACCTCCCTCGCCTGGGCCGCCGTCCGATTCATTGATGAACGCACCCTTCTGACCCACAAGCCCGAAGGCGGATTTGAAACCTGGGACATCGTCGATTCCAAACGCCTCTCCTCCAGCGAGGAACGCGCCGGCACGCTCTACGACGCCGCACTCTCCCCGGATGGAACCAAAGTCGGCGCCGTCGGCTTCCACGGCGAGATCGCCCTCCTCGACGCCCGCACCGGCATGCTCCTGGCAGAGCCCGCGTCCATCGGCCGCTTCGCCGCCGCCCCGCAGTTCACCGCCGACGGCACCCGCCTCGTCACCGGCGGCGAGGACGGCCTGATCCGCTTCTGGGAAATCCCCAGCATGCGCCAGATGGCCGCCATCCGCGCCGATCGAAGCTGGACCGCCAGCGCCATCACCCCCGACGACCGCCTCATGGTCGTGAAATCGCAAGGCAATCTCATGCGCTTCTGGCGCGCCGACCAGCTCCCCACCGAAGCCCCGAACGCCAGCAAGTAACGCATTCTCGCGCAGTCCGGGGCGTTTAAAGACGGATGGTCGGATCGGAAGCGTTTCAATCCCGTGTTTCTCATTTGGACCACCGCCCTTTGGAGGTAGACTGTTTTCCACCTCCCGTCTCCCCCCACAGGGCCACCCCATGCCGATCCGGATCCTCATCATTCTGCTCGGGCTCGCGATGTGCTCCCTCAGCGCCAGCGCCCAATGCCTCCCGGCCTGGCTCCCCGGCGAGCGTCCCCCCGGCCTCGGCCCCGCACCCGGCATCACCTGTTTCACCATGTGGGATCCCGACGGCCCCGGCCCTCTCCCCGAATGGCTCGTCGTCGGCGGCACATTCTCCACCGCCGGCGGCGGCGCGGTTTCGGCCAACAACATCGCCGCGTGGGATGGTTCCGCCTGGCACGCCATCGGAACGGGGCTTTCGGGCCAGGTCAACGCTCTGGCCGTCTTCAACGGCGAGCTGTATGCCGGCGGCTCCTTCACATTCGGCACACCCGCCATCCGCAACATCGCGCGTTGGAACGGCAGTGCGTGGGTGCGTCTTGCACAGGGCGTCACCGGCCCCGTCAACGCGCTGACCGTCTACGACAGTGGCGGGGGAGAAGGGCCCCAGCTCATCGTCGCCGGCTCCTTCACCTCCGCCGGTCCCCTCGGGGCCAACAACATCGCCGCATGGGATGGCGCCTTCTGGTCCACGCTCGACGCCGGGCTGAGCATGAGCGCGCAGACCGTCGTCACCTACAACGGTCTACTGCTCGCTGGCGGCAGCTCTGTGCTCAACAACACCGGCCTCCGCGCCTGGGATGGTGTGGCCTGGAGCACCTACGGCGGCGCATCTAGCTCGGTGTACGCCCTCGCCGTCGTTGACGGCAGGCTCATGGTCAGCGGCTTCCACGTCGCGGGCACACTCTCCTCGCTCAGTTCCTTCGACGACTCCACATGGACGCGTCTGGACGCCACGCTCCCCGTTGGCAGCGTCGGCCCCATGGTCTCCCTCAACGGCATGCTCGTCATCGGCGGGTATTTTTCCCAAGGCCCGCAGCCCTATTCCTCCCTCAACATCCTGTACTGGGATGCCCTCACCTCCTTCTGGCGACCCCTCGGCACCGACACCTACAACTTCATCAGCGCCCTCACCGTCTACCACGGCCAGATCCTCGCCGGCGGCAGTGGCGCTGGTCTCAACGCCATGAGCGCCCTCCCCGTCTCTACCGGCGTCTCCATCGCCACCTGGGACGGATTCACATGGAAGCCCCTCGATCCCGGCACCGACAACGCCGTCGGCTGCTTCGGTGAGCACGCCGGACGTCTTGTCGCCGGGGGAAACTTCACTACCATGAGCTCCGCCGCTGCGAACCACATCGCCCAGTGGGACGGCATCGACTGGACTCCCTTCGCCGGCGGCCTCGACGGTGAAGTCACGAGCGTCACCGACCACAACGGCGAGCTCTACGCCGGCGGCCGATTCACCCAGACCGGCGGCCCCGGCGGCATTCCCGCCGCGCACGTCGCGCGATGGGATGGCTCCGCATGGCGTGCCGTCGGACTCGGCGCGGGAGGGCTGGACGACAACGTCCTCGCCACCGCCTCCTGGAATGGCAAGCTCATCGTTGCCGGAGAGTTCACCCACGCCGGGGGCCTGCCCGCCAACCGTGTCGCCGCCTGGGATGGCACATCCTGGAGCGCCCTCGGCGTCGGCTTCTCCTCGCCCGTCAACTCCCTCTGGGTTTACAACGGCGATCTCTACGCCGGAGTGTTCAAGTGGACCGGCACCACATGGCAACAGATCCCCGGCCCGGGCGACCTCGCCGGCCCGATGATGGTCGCTAATGGCGTCGCCTACTCCGGGACCTACAACCAGACCACCGCCACTTGGGGCATGAGGCGCCTCGACGGAACCATCTGGACCGCCCTCGGCAACACCATCCCCGCCTTCACCATCAGCGCCCTCGGCATCAGCGCCGGCCGCCCCGTCATGGGCGGAGCGCTTAAAACCGGCACCCTCTCCGCCGACATGCAAGTCGTCGGCCTCTCCGGCTCCGGCCCGGCCGCCACGTGGCAGCCCCTCGGCGCGGGCATGGGCTTCCCCATCTCCAAGCCGTACGTCCGCGCCCTGGCCTTATTCCACGGCGAGCTCCTTGCCGGCGGCCTCTTCACCTCCGCCGGCTCCGCACCCTCGGCCTACTTCGCCCGCTGGTCCGAAACCGGCATCCCCTGGATCGCCCGCCAGCCCGCCGCATCCACGCGAATCTGCGCTGGCCAATCCACCGCCCTCTCGGTCACCCCCGCCACCGGCTACACCCCTATCACCTACCAGTGGCGCCGCAATGGCACGCCCCTCGCCGACACCGGCCGCTTCTCCGGAACCGCCACGCCCACGCTCAGCATCACCGCCGCTCTGGGCGCCGACGGCGGCCAGTTCGACTGCCTCGTCTCCAACACCTGCGGCAGCGTCCCCAGCGCCCCTGCCCACGTCGTCGTCTGCGCCGCCGATTTTAGCTGTGACGGAGCCCTGAACCTCACCGATGTCTTCGGCTTCCTCGCCGCGTGGTTCGTCAGCGACCCCCTTGCCGACTTCGACGGCGATGGCTGCAACATCCCCGACATCTTCGCATTCCTCACGATGTGGTTCGCCGGCTGCCCCTGAAACCCCGCGCCCCCGCCCAGCGCCCCGCCCCCCCCCGCCACACGAATACGCCCGAGAGGATTCGAACCTCTAACCCTCGGTTCCGAAGACCGATGCTCTATCCAGTTGAGCTACGGGCGCGACTGTCAATCACCGCATCATACGACCCTCCCGCACCCCCCGCCTACCCCCGAATGCTCCAGCTAGTGATTCACGCCGACACTTCCGAAAAATCCGGACGCGGCAGACGCACCTGAACTGGTTCAGAGTGCCGCTTGGTTTGCCTTCTCCGAGTTGCATTCCGATTCGCGCGATGACATTTCAAAACAACTCCATTCCCCTTGAACCGTTCCCCGCCCGGGCTGGTAGTCTGCTCCCGCGATGCCAGATTCGCCCGCGACACCCCCCGACTCGTCGGACGCCGCCCTCCTACGCGCCGCCGCGCGGGGCGATCTGCGCGCCTTCGAAACGATCTATCTCCGCCACCGCACCTTCGTCTGGCGCATCGCCCGCCGCTACGCCGGCGATGCGGCCGCCCTCGACATCGCCCAGGACGCCTTTCTGCACCTCCTCGAAAAAGCCGGCTCGCTGGCCCTCACCGGAAAACTCACCACCTATCTCTACCCCGTCGTCAAAAACCTCGCCCTCGCCCGTCGCCGCAATGATGCACGCCGAAGCGAAATCCTGCGAGCCGCGGCCACCCGCATCGCACCTCCCCCCGCCGCCCAACTCTCCACACACACCGATTCGAACAACGACCCCATGCTCGCCAGCGCCCTCGCCTCCCTCGGCGAAGAACACCGCGAAGTCCTGCTCATGCGCATCGTGGATGAAATGAGCGTCGAAGAGGTCGCCTTCGCCCTCGGCATCCCCGCGGGAACCGTGAAAAGCCGTCTGCACCACGCCTTGGAAAAAATGCGTGAAGCAGAACGCCCAGAGGCGTAATCGAGTGAAAGAAACGGGGGTGGATGGAAAATAGTTCGAGAATCGTGCCCCACGTGTGAACCCCCACCCCCTGCGGCGCACTCCATCCCCTGATGGAATCGCGTGAACCACAGTTCGGAGCGGATTCAAGCCAGCCGGAGATCCCCGCCGCCCTCGCCGCCGCGCTGCGCAGGGCCGAGAGTGTGGAGAGTCTGAGTGGGGGGGAACTGCCGGACTTCCACGAACTCGACACCCGCGTCATGGCCGCCGCCAGCGCGCACCTCCGCCAACGCCGACTCCGTCACCTGCTCTTCCGCTCCGGCGCGGGCCTCGCCGCCGCCGCAACGCTCGCCCTCGCCTGCTGGGTCGGCTGGAACTTCTGGGCCCCCGCCCGCTCCGCCCCCGATCTCTCCCGCGCCGTCACCATTGTCGACGCCCTTCATCTCGCCCAGCTCCTCGAAAAACACGATCGCGCCATCTCCCCCGCCTGGGATATGAACAGCGACGGCCTCGTGGATCAGCGCGATGTGGATGTGATCGCCCACCGCGCCGTCCACCTCGGCGCAGGGGGTGGAGCATGAAGCGTCCGCTCGTGATCCTGCTTCTGGTCGTCCTCGCCGGCGTGCTCGGTGCGCAAGGCCCCGCCTCCCCGCGCGCCGCGGCCACCTCCGCGCCCGCCCGATTCATCACCTGCGACATCCTCATCGATTCCGGCACCAGCCCTCTCGCCGCCTGGCAGATCGACTTCCGTGCGGCCATCGCCGGTGGATCGGTCGAACTCGTCGGTGTCGAGGGCGGCGTGCCCGGCGCATACGCCCAGCCCGCCTTCTACGACCCCGAAGCCCTCACCCACGACCACGTCGTCCTCGCCGCCTTCTCCACCGCCAAGCCCGACGCCCTTCCCAGCGGCAAAACCCGCGTCGCCCGCCTGCACCTCCGCGTCCTCGGCAACGCCGGCGCACACCCCGAAACACACATCAAACTCATGGCCGCCGCCGACGCGGGCGGCCACACAATCGAACCAGCAGTGAGCGCCTCGCTCGGAGATACTCCATGATGAACTGGATGCGCGGCGTATTAACGGCAGCAGGCGCGGCGGGATGCGCGGCCGCGCTTATCGGCGTCAGTGCGTGCAACTCGAACTCCCGATCCGTGTCACGCGAGTCGAACGGCCAACTCATTGGCGGCATGGCCGCCTCCGCCCCTCGGCCCGCGGCCGCCTACGCCCCGGCGTCGTCAAGCGAACTCTCGCAATTCGGCGCCACGGGAAACTCCCTCGGACTTTCAACGATTCTCTCCGAACATGACGACCCCGCTTCCGCCTCCGCCCGCGGCATTCCGCTGCTCGGAGACATCCCCATCGCCGGAAGACTCTTCGATCCAAGCGCCGACGGCGATCGAAGCGCAGACGATTTCACGCATGGCTTTCAGGCCCGACGAACCAAGATCGGCTCGCAGATTCCCGACCGTGCCCCCGCACAGCCCGCTCCAGAACTGGCGCGGCCGAACATGGAAGTCGCCCTCCTCCCCGGCCAGGAACTCCTCGTCATCGAGCGCCGCCACCGCGGTGGGGGGGGCGGGGGCGGCGACCCATACGCCCCCGCCGAGCGCGACGACCTCCCCGGCTCCGGCACCATGATGACCCGCTGGTGCGATCCCGCCGACTCCGCCCACATCGAGCGCGAAGTCCCTGTCCCCCTCCGCCACACCGATGTCCACGCCTCCATCGCCGGCCCCATCTCCTCCGTCAAGGTCACGCAGGAGTTCCACAACCCCTACTCCTCCAAGATCGAAGCCCTCTACGTCTTCCCTCTCCCCGATGATGCCGCCGTGAACGACTTCGTCATGACCATCGGCCCCCGCTCCATCCGCGGCGTCATCCGCGAGCGCGAACAGGCCGAGCAGATCTACACCCAGGCCCGCGCCCAGGGCTACCACGCCTCCCTCATGACGCAGGAACGCTCCAACATCTTCACCCAGCGCGTCGCCAACATCGAGCCCGGCGAGCGCATCGATGTCTCCGTCACCTACTTCGGCCCCCTCACCTTCCGCGACAGCGGCTACGAGTTCGTCTTCCCCATCGTCGTCGGCCCTCGCTACAACCCCGCCTCCACCATGGCCGGAGTACCCCGGTTCTCCGAGCCGGGCGCAGCAAACTCCGGAACCGGCATCGGCTCCGCCCCCGGCTTTGCGACCAATGACTCCACCCAGGGAACCACCGTCGGCTACCTCCGCCCCCACGAGCGCTGCGGCCGCGACATCTCCATCTCCGTCGATCTCAACGCCGGCGTCCGCCTCGAGCAGGTCGAATCCCCCACGCACCACGTCGTCGTCCGCACCGGCGCCGATCTCGCCACCGCCCACATCGATCTCTCCCCCGCCGACTCCATCCCCAACCGCGACTTCGTCCTCCGCTATCGCGTCGCCGGCGGTCAGGTGAAGGGCGGCATGATCACCGCCCGCGACGAGCGCATTGGGGGGGCCGGCGAGAACTACTTCTCCATGGTCCTCGTTCCTCCCTCCGATCTCCGCTACTGCCCGCGCGGCCCCGTCGAGATGATCTTCGTCGTCGATTGCTCCGGCAGCATGAGCGGCGAACCCCTCGAGCTCGCCCGCCGCTCCGTCCGCACCGCCCTCTCCCTCCTCCGCGCCGGCGATACCTTCCAGATCATCCGCTTCTCCGACAAAGCCGAGTTCCTCTCCCAAGCGCCCGAGCGAGTGAATCCCGAGAACATCCAGCGCGCCGACCGCTACGTCGCCGGTCTGCAAACCGGCGGCGGCACCGAGCTCCTCAACGGCCTGGAGCCCGCCCTCGAAGAGCGCAGCGACCCGAAACGCTCCCGCTTCCTCTGCGTCCTCTCCGACGGCTTCCTCGGCAACGAGCCCGAAGTCCTCGGCCAGCTCAAACGCAAACTCGGCGACTCCAAAGTTTTCGCCGTCGCCATCGGCGCCGCGCCCAATCGCGCACTGATGAACGGCCTGGCACGCCTCGGCCGCGGCTGCGCCGCCACCGTCTCCAACCCCGCCGATGCCGACGAGGTCATGCGCCTCTTCTCGGAGCGCGTCTCCAACGCCGCCATGACCGACCTCAAACTCGACTTCGGCTCTCTCGACGCCAAAGACGTTTACCCCAAGCGCCTCCCGGATCTCTATGTCGGTCGTCCCATCATCATCACCGGCCGCTTCTCCGGCCAGCCCGTCCCCGGCGCGCAAGTCCGCATCAGCGGCCGCGCCGGCACCGAGCGCACCACCATCGACGTCCCCATCCTCTGGAGCGACCCGCAGCAGTCCCGCGCCCTGCCCCTCATGTGGGCCCGCGCCCGCATCACCGAGCTCGACGAAGAAAGCTCTTGGGGCCGCAAGGCCGGCGCGGGAAGCCCCCAGGGCCCCAACCGCTCGGCCATCACCGACCTCTCCCTGAAGTACGGCATCATGAGCGCGTACACCAGCTTCGTCGCCGTCGATTGCTCCGAGCGCACCGGCGGCTCCTTCGGCACCACCGTGCAAGTCCCCGTCCCCATCCCCGCCGGAACTCGCTACGAAACCACCGTCGGCGATCGCTAACCCCTGCCCTCGCTCCGGCACGCATGCGCCATCACGCCCTCGCTCCCAACGGTGGCAATGATGTTCCCATGATCACCCGCGCCCACACCCGCCTCCATCCCCCCCAGTCTCTACCCCTGCTCTTCACCCTCGCCTCGTGCGCATGTCTCGCCCCCGCCGCGCTTGCCCAGCCCAAGCCCGCGCCTCCCTCATCCCCCAAGCCCCCCGCCAGCGTCAACCCCGCAGCCCCCGCCACCCACGTCGAGCAATCCGTCCGCGACGAGCTCGACAATCTCCGCGCCCGTCTCGCCACCGAACCTCCCGCCACCGCCAGGGCCCTCCGCGCCGACATCGAAAAACTCTTCGACCTCTACCTCGCCTACGGCGCATCCGATCAGGACGCCACCCTCCTCGTCGATCTCGCCACCACCCGCCGCCTCGCCCGCCAGTTCGCCGACCCTAAGAACACCTCCGCCGCAAAGCTCGCCCCCCTCCTCGCCGCCAATCCCGAACTCGCCGCCACGCTCGCCCTCGCCATCCGCCCCGAAGACGACGTCGCCGCGGTCTACGCCGTTCTCGAAAAGCTCAACGAGAAGTTCCCGCAGGATCTCACCGACCGCGCCGGCGCGTCCGCCCTCGCCGCGGCCGTCTGCGTTGTCTACGACCAGCCCCCCGCCCATCCCACCCTCGGCAAGGGCGGCGTTCCGCCCACCGGCGCAAGCCCCGTCGATGTCGATCCCGTCGAGGTCTTCGGCTACTTCCGCGCCAACGAATCCCGCATGCTCCTCCGCGGCCTGAATGCCCCCGTCGAAGTGCTCATCCATCTCGTCGATGTCCACGCCCCCATCGACGAACTCCGCTGGGCCCTGAAGAACTACGGCAACGACGCCACCGTCGGCAAGGTCTACGGAACCATCGTCTATGACACCGCCGCCCTCAAGTTCAGCCAGCCCAAGAAGGTCTTCAAGGACGGCTACTCGCTGATGAACATCAAGAAGGTCGGCGGCGTCTGCGCCGAGCAGGCCTACTTCGCCTCCGAAGTCGCCAAAGCCATCGGCGTTCCCTCCGTGTATGTCACCGGCGAAGGCGCCGATGTCGGCCACGCCTGGGTCGGATACATGAAATCCGCCGGTGGCAAGGCCCAAGTCTGGGATTTCACCGAAGGCCGCTTCGGCGACTACAAAACCACCCAGGGCCGCGTCACCGATCCGCAGACCAACAAACCCACCACCGACGCCATGGTCGGTCTGAGCGCACTGGCTCTGAGCGCAGGCCGCGTCAACGTCCGCGCCGCCGCCGCCCGCACCGATGCCGCCACCCGCCTCGTCGAACTGGATAAGCCCGGCGCATGGCCCCCCGCGTGGCCCGCCGGCGAGAGTTGGGGTGAAGTGCCCAAAGCCCCAGCGCGCAGCGCGGGCATCTCCGGCGGCCTCGCCATGCTCCGTGCCGCGCTCACCTCCTGCCCCGGCTACGAGCCGGCCTGGATGCGCTTCTCCGCATGGGCCGAGAAGGGCCTGCTCGACGCGCCCGCCAAGAAGGAGTGGGGGGAGGTCGTCATGAAAATGGCCGGGCGCGATCGTCCCGATTTCGCCTTCGCCATGCTCGCCCCCATGATCCGCTCCGCCAAAACCGCGCCCGAGCAGTCCGTCCTCTGGGATTGGGCCGCCACGGAGTTCCACCACCGCCCCGATCTCGTCTCCGCCGCTCGCCTCTCGCAGGGCCAGTGCTGGGAAAAAGCCGGCGACAGCGGCAAGGCCTGGGACGCGTACAAGGACGTCATCACGAAATATCCCAACGAAGGCCGCAGTGTCCTCTACGCCCTCGGCGCATCCGAAAAACTCCTGCGCTCAACCAACAAGGAAGCCAACATCCTCCCCCTGTACGAAGACGCCTTCCGGCGCATCACCCGCCCCGGCCAGCTCTCCCCCGGCTTTGAAACCGCGAGCAACTACTACCAGGCCGGCTTCCGCTACGCCCAGCTCCTCGAAACCGCCGGCCGAGATGCCGATGCCAAACGCATCCGTAAACAGATCGGCGTCCCCGAAACCCCGGCCAAACCCGCCGGAGGTTGATGCTGCGTCGAAGCCGCTCGTCGCTCGCCGCGACCACATTCTCCCCAATCGCCCACAGACCGAGAACCCCTGCGCCATCCCTCTGGTCAGGTCTGGCCAAACGCCTCCCCTCGCCCCTCCCAAGCACGTTTTCAGCACCCAAACGGAACCGCCGCACACACGTTTCCCGTACCTTCACCTGTCGCTCTTTCGAGCATTTGTCCACACCTCGCCCGGCAATCTGTCCCCCAAACGCGCGGCGGTGCAACCTTCTTCTGGTCGTTTTGCACCCCTGTGGCACACTCTTTTTGGCCTTTTCCGGCCAAAATCCGTACGCCACTTTCCTCGGTTCGCCCCGTCGCCGCTTCGAGACAAGGAACGGTTCACATGATCATCTCTCCGGCGTTCGCTTCCCTGCGCTTCGGCGCACTGGCGATGGTTCTCGTCTGCGGCCTGGCCGCCTCTCCCACCTTTGCCCAAGTCCGCCCGCCCGACGACGGCTTCCCCAAAGTCGCCAACGCCGACTTCGGCCCCGGCCTCCCCTTCTTTGATGTCCGCCTCGACTCCGAAGGCCTCCCCCTCGCCAACGTCACCGCACGCATCGATGCCCTCACCAAGTCCGCGGGCTGGCCCGCACGCGATGCCGACGCCGCCCGCCTCCGCGGCATGATCGACGGCCTCGTCATCGATCAGGACCCCCTCACCGGCGCACCCGGCCTCATGCGCAGCACCTCGAAGTTGCTCACTCCCCCGAAGTTCGCCGGCGAAAACTGGACGCCCATCGGCGTCCTTAAGGATTTCCTCGCCGCCTATCCCGCACTCAATGAAGGCGCCGCCGGCGAAATCGACGCCGCCCGCGTCGAGCGCGATTTCGGCACCGACCACAACGGCGCGCACCACTTCACCTTCCAGCAGCAGATCCGCGGCGCGGACCTCTTCGACGCCGAAATCCGCGCCAACATCACGCGCAACGGCGAGCTCATCAATCTCCAGAACACCATGCTCCCCCGCCCCGCCGGTGACTTCGTCACCCCCGGCATCAAGTTTGACGCCAAGGCCGCGATCATCATCGCCGCGGCCAATGTCGGCGTCCGCCTCTCGGTCGATCCCGTCGCCGCAACCGAACCCGCCGCCGGAAACATGAAGGAGGTCTGGGCCAACCTCCCGGACCTCCGCTCCGACGAGAAGGTCGTCACCAAGCTCATCTACTTCCCCCTCGACCGCGACACTATCCATCCCGCCTGGCATGTCATCGTCCCCGTCACCGGCGTCGGCCACACCTACGACGTCTTCGTTGACGCCGTGGATGGTTCGATCCTCCGCCGCCACAACTGGCTCGTCTGGGACACCACCCAGCCCGTCACCCTCCGCGTCTACCCCTCCGACGGCATCGCCCCCGGATCCCCCGGAAACCTCACGAACACCGGCTTCCAGTTCCCCGTCGTCCCCCGCCAGCTCCTCACCTTCAACCCCTCCGACGTCTCGGCCTTCAGCCCCAACGGCTGGATCAACGACGGCAACAACGCCACCGTCGGCAACAACGTCAACGCCCACCTTGATCTCACCAACACCAACCCCGCCGGGGCCGCTGGTGTCACCGGAAGCTCCTTCCGCGTCTTCGACTTCGCCATGGATCCCGCCCAGGACCCGTCGACCTACCAGAGCGCGTCGGTAGCCGAGTTCTTCTTCCGCGCCAACTGGTACCACGACAAGCTCATGGTCCTCGGCTTCAACGAAGCCGCGCACAACTTCCAGACCGTCAACGTCACCGGCCAGGGCGTCGCCAACGACGCCGTCCAGGCCGACTGCCAGGACAGCGCGAGCAACACCGCCACCAGCAGCAACCGCAACAACGCCAACTTCTCCACCGGCGGCGTCGATGGCGACACCGGCCGCTGCCAGATGTACGTCTTCACCGGCCCCACCCCCGACCGCGACGGCTCCTTCGACGGCGACATCGTCTACCACGAACTCACCCACGGCACCTCCATCCGCCTGCACGGTTCCGGTAGTCTCGGCAACGTGCAATCCGGCGGCATGGGCGAGGGCTGGTCCGACTTCGTCGGCCTCTCCCTCCTTGCCGAATCCACCGACGATCCCGACGCCGTCTACTGCACCGGCGGCTACACCACCTACCAGCTCGGCTCGGCCACCTTCACCGGCAACTACTACTTCGGCATCCGCCGCTACCCCTACTCCACCAACATGCTCAAGTCCCCCCTCACCTACAAGGACATCGCCACCGCCCAGGCCATCGACCACCAGGCCGCGGCCGGAATCCCGCGCAGCTCCGTCATCGGAAACACCGCCAACGAAGTCCACAACATCGGCGAGTACTGGTGCGCCACCCTGCTCGACTGCCGCGCCCAGCTCTGGCACACCTACGGCTTCGCCGGCAACCAGCGCATGCTCCAGCTCGTCATCGACGCCATGAAGCTCGATGTCTCCCAGCCCACGCTCATCCAGGCCCGTGACTCCATCATCGCCGCGGACAACGCCGACTTCGGCGGCGTCGATGTTCCCGCCCTCTGGACCGCCTTCGCCCGCCGCGGCCTCGGCTTCTCCGCCACCAGCCCCGCCTCCACCACCACCACCGGCGTCCACGAGGCCTTCGACGCCCCCATCTTCGCCTCCTTCACCTACCCCGACGGCCTCCCCACACAGCTCTCGCCCACCGCCGCCACCACCTTCCGAGTGAACGTCGCAGGCACTGGTCTCACACCCACATCCGGCACCGGCCAGATCTTCCTCTCAATCAACGGGGGCGCGTACAGCTCGGTCGCTCTGACCGCGACCGGTGCCAATCAGTACACCGCCACCATCCCAGCTCAATCCTGCCTCGCTCCCGCCAACTTCTACTTTGCCACCGGCACCTCCGCCGGCACCAAGACCGATCCCTCCACCGCTCCCACCGCCACCTACGCCGCGCTGACGTACACGAGCACCACGACGCCCGTCAACGACGGCTTCGAAGTCGCCTCCGGCTGGACTACGGGCACCGGTGCGGGCGACACTGCCACCACGGGCATGTGGGAGCGGGCCACGCCGCAGGCCACTGCCGCCCAACCCGGGGCGGCCCACGCGGGCACGCTCTGCTGGGTTACCGGCGCGACAGCAAACCTTGGGGCCACTACAGGCACGGGTGCAAACGACGTCGACGGCGGCTTTACCACACTCTTTAGCCCTGTCTACGACCTGTCGGCATTCAGCGACGCGACCGTGTCCTATTGGCGCTGGTACTCGAACGGAACCAGCCCGACCGTCACCTTCGATTTCACGAACATCTTCCGCGTCGAAGTATCGCTCAATGGAGGAATGACCTGGACACCGTGGGAAACGGTTGGCCCAGGTAGCGCATCCGATCCCAATGTGAATCCCGGTTGGCGATTTGCATCCAAGTCGTTCTCATCTCTTTCCCTTGTGCCAACCTCGACCGTCAAGTTCCGTTTTATCGCGCAGGACTTGAACGGCACATTCGTCGAAGCCGCACTTGATGACTTCCGTATCGACAGCTTCGCCTGCACCGTCGCCGCCACCACCGGCGCCTGCTGCACCGCCCCCGCCGGCTCCTGCTCCGTCGCCACATCCGCGGCCTGCACCACCGCCGGCGGCACCTACCAGGGCGATGCCTCCGCCTGCGCCCCCGCCATCTGCACACCCACCTCCTACGCCCTCATCATCACCAAGTCCGGCTCCGGCCGCGGCACGGTCTCCTCCAACCTCGGTGGCATCCTCTGCGGCAACATCTGCGGCGGCACCGTCGCCTTCGGCGCCAACCTCACCCTCACCGCCACGCCCGACGCCAACTCCGCCTTCGTCGGCTGGTCCGGCGCCTGCGCCGGCGCGGCCGACTGCACCCAGTCCGTCTCCGGCCCCATCACCGCCGACGCCCAGTTCCGCTGCAAGGCCGACTTCAACAACACCGGCGGCATCTCCGTCGCCGACATCTTCGACTTCCTCACAAGCTGGTTCTCCGGCGCGCCCTCCGCCGACTTCAACGGCCTCAACGGCGTCAACGTCCAGGACATCTTCGACTTCCTCGCTGCCTGGTTCGCCGGTTGCCCGTAATGCACACAGAACCCCGGCGGTCACGCCGGGGCCAACGTTGCTCCCGCCCCCCAACGACCCCAGCCCTCGCGCCGCCGCGGGGGCTTTTTTTCGCTTACTTGATTCTCTCGGCTCGCTCCGCCTCCCGCAAGTGCAAATCCGTATCCCCCGTAATCAGCCGCGCCCCGCGCTGAAAGAACACATACTCCCAAACCCACTGGTACATCACCAGCATCCGGCTCCGCGCCGAGATCAAAAACGTGATGTGTACGCTCGCCCACAGCAGCCACGCGAGAAACCCGCGCAGGTGCAGCGAGCCGATCACCCCCACCGCCCGCGCCCGCCCGATCGTCGCCAGCATTCCCTTATCGTGATACACAAACGGCTTGGCCGGTTCGCCCGGCCGCTTCACCCGCTCCCGAATCACCCGCGCCGCATACTTCCCCATCTGCATCGCCGCCGGCGCAATCCCCGGCACCGGCTTTCCCGTGCGCTCATCCTTCACCACCGCCAGATCCCCCAGCACAAAGATCTCCGGATGTCCCTCCAGCGTCAGGTCCGGTTTCACCGTCAATCGCCCCGCCCGATCCGTCCCCATCCCGATCGTCCCCGCCAGCGGCCCCGCCGCAACCCCCGCCGCCCACAGCACATTCCTCGCCTCGATCCGCTCTTCCCCGATGCGCACGCCCCCCGCGTCGATCTCCGTCACGTGCCTCCCCAGCTTCACCTCCACCCCCAACTCTTCCAGATCACCCTTCGCCCGCGCCGAAAGATCCTCCGGATACGCCGACAGCAGCCGCGGCTCCCCCTCCACCAGCACGATCCGCGCCGAGGTCGTATCAATTGATCGAAAGTCCGCCGGTATCGCCTTCCGCGCGATCTCGATCATCGCCCCCGCAAGCTCCACCCCCGTCGGCCCCCCTCCAACCACCACAAACGTCAGCCACGCCCGCCGCACCGAAGCATCCGTCTCCCGCTCCGCCGCCTCAAACGCCAGCAGAAACCGCCGCCGAATCTCCACCGCGTCCTCGATGCTCTTCAGCCCCGGCGCCAGCGGTGCCCACTGCTCATGCCCGAAGTACGAGTGCGAAACTCCCGCGCACAGCGCGAGCACGTCGTACGGAATCTCCCCATCGCGCAGCTCCACCACCCGGCGCGCCGCATCGATCCGAACCGCCTCCCCCAGCAGCACCCGCGCATTGCTCTGCCGCGACAGCACCTTCCGGATCGGCCACGCGATATCCGCCGGCGAAAGCGAGGCCGTCGCCACCTGATACAGCAGCGGCTGGAACAGGTGATGATTCCGCCGGTCGATCAGTGTGATCTCCACCCCCGCCCCGCTCAGCCCCCGCGCCAGACTCAGCCCCGCAAACCCCCCGCCGATGACGACGAGCCGTGGACGTGCGGCGATAGTGGGGGGGATAGTGGGTATCTCGGGCATGCAGTCGAATCCTACCAGCCGCGCCTCGTCCCCCGGATTGCTGGGAGCAGCCCGGATCTATGCTAAAATCCCCGAATGCACTTCTCGTTGTTCTCCAGACAAGATTGGGAGGAAGCGGGCGAGCGGGCCCGCAAGGCGCACTCGGAGTGGCTCACCAAGGCCCTCCGCAGCGGCTCCAAAGTCCCGCGCATCCCCCTCCGCCGCGTCAGCGACGGCGGCTGGGATTCCATGATGGCCACCGAAGAAGGCCGATGCTGGGCCACCGAGTTCTGGCAATCCGCCATCGGCCATGACTGAGTTGGCATTGAGAAGCGGGTCGGGTGTCACAGGCCCTTCGCCCGCCCGTGATCTCGCAACACGTTCTCCCCTCCGCCCTCCCCGCCACGAACTTCAACCCTCCCCGAAGCGATAGGATGTAGCTATCGAACCGGCTCTTTCCGGCCGATCTTGTCCGGGTTCGTTCTCTGGCGGGGAATGGGTGTCATACACGAGGTGCGGCTTGGCCGATTCGATCTCTTGCAAACTCAACCGCACCTGGGTCCTCAAGATGACCGTCTTCCTGGTCGTCCTCCTCGCCTTCGGCTTCTGGGCCCTGTACGACGCCGCCATTCTCTACCCCAACCGCGGCCTGCAGTTCGCCTCCTACCAGCTCAAGGAATACCTCGCCGCCGCCGACAAGGCCGGTTTCCTCCGCTCCGATCGCATCGCCTCCGCCGACCCCGCCGCTGATCTCAGCGCGCTCTCCGCCCGCCTCTCCGATCTCCGATCCGCGGCCGCCAAAGACTCAAGCTCCCAGGAAAGCCGCACCGCCACCATGGACCTCGCCCGCTACGAGTGGCTCTCCGCCCTTGAGCGCTGCTGGAAGCTCACACCAAGCGCCAAGCCCCTCGGCGAGATCATGTCCCCCTCCAAGCGCACGCTCTGGGTCGATGTGGCCAAGGGCGACGGATATTCCACTTCAATGGACGGAACCCACGCCCCGCTCTCCGTGCAGGCCCTCTACAACGACCTTCTCGCGTACTGGAGCGGCGCACGCCCCACCCCCCTCTCCGCCTTCGATCTCCCCGTGCAGTGGCTCTTCGTCGCCGTCGGCTTCGGCCTCGGCGCGTACCTCATCTTCCTCCTCGTCCGCTGCAAGACCCAGGCCATCCGCACCCGCTTCGAGCCCGAAACCCAGCGCCTCTCCCTTCCCAGCGGAGCCAGCTTCGTCCCCGCCGATCTGGAAGACCTCGACAAACGCCTCTGGCACAAGTACTTCGTCATCGCCATCCTGAAGGATTCCAGCCAGCACAAGCTCGATCTCCTCCGCTACGTCCCCCTCGAAGATTGGGTGCTGGAGATGGAAAAGACCCGCTTCCCCGAGCGCGCCGCCGAAGAAGCTGCCGCGAAAAAGGCCGCCGAGGAAGAAGCCCCCACCGAGCCCACGCCCACGACCTGATCGCGCGATGGGGTGATGTCATGCCGCAATGGTCCTGGGAGTTGCTCGTCGGCCTCGCCCTCTGCGTGCTGAACATTCTCGGCCTCGCCCTCACCGCCCTCATGCTCCCCGGCATCTGGCTCATGCTCCTGGCCGCGGGCCTCGCGCAGTGGTGGCATCTGGCCGTCTACGGCACCGAGATGTTCTCCTGGTGGACCCTCGGCGCCTGCGCCGCCATCGCCGCCGCCGCGGAGATCATCGAGATGGTCGCCAGCGCGCTCGGTGCCTCGCGATTCGGCGCCAGCCGCACCGGCGCGGCCGGCTCCATCGCCGGCGCGATCATCGGCGCACTCGTCGGCGGTTTCCTTCTCTCCTTCGCGCTCCCCGTCATCGGCACCGCCCTGGGCATCATCATCGGTGCGGCCGCCGGCGCATTCTCCGGCGCGCTCCTCGCCGAACGCCACCTCAAGCAACGCACCTGGGCCGAGGCCCGCAAGTCCGGCGCGGGCGCCGCCATCGGCCGCCTCGCCGCCACCCTCGTCAAGCTCATCCTCGCCGCCCTCGTCGCCCTCATCCTGAGCATCGCCGCATTCGTCTGATCCCGCTCTGCACCTCCGACATCCCTACGCCGCCATCCGCGCCGGCGCCTCGGGCATCGGAATCGCCTGTGCCACGTTGAACGCCTCGCGCACCTGCGCAAACTCCCCCTCCACCCGCTCGAACGCGTCCACGATCGCCGGATCAAAGTGCGACCCGCGCCCCTCACGAATAATCGCGCACGCCTCCGCGTGCGTCATCGCCGGCTTGTACACCCGCACCGACGTCAGCGCGTCGTACACGTCCGCCAGCGCAACGATCCGCGCCGCCAGCGGAATCTGCACCCCCGCCAGCTTGTCCGGATACCCCTTCCCGTCCCATCGTTCATGGTGCGATCGCGCCACCTGCAGCGAAACATCCAGCAGCGCATCCTCCCCCAGCCGCTCACGCACCGTCAGCAGCGTGTCCGCTCCGATCGCCGGGTGCCGCTCCATCACCGCCCGCTCCTCGGCCGTCAGCCGCCCCGGCTTGAGCAGCACCGTATCAGGAATCCCCACCTTCCCGATGTCGTGCAGCGAAGACGCCAGCCGCAGATTGTCGATCCACGCGTCCGTGATCTCCGCGTGCGTCTCGCGAAGCTGGTGCGCCAGCAAGTCCGAGTACGTGCAGATCCGTTCCAGGTGCTCGCCCGTGTCCGTGTCCCGCGACTCGGCCAGCTTCGCCAACCCGATGATCAGCGAGTGTCGCGCCGC
Source organism: Phycisphaerales bacterium (assembly GCA_038225655.1). Lineage (GTDB taxonomy): Bacteria > Planctomycetota > Phycisphaerae > Phycisphaerales > UBA1924 > UBA4658. Next base: position 111,048 of record JBBRQY010000009.1, read on the forward strand.
CAGCGACTCGCGCACCCGGTGCGTCACTTCCATCTCCAGCCCCTGGTTCACCGACTCCAGCGCGCGATTGTGCCGCCGGATCAGCGTAAACGAGATCGTCCCCGTCAGCGCCAGGATCACCGCGCCCAGCACCGCCGCCCGCAGCATCGTCCCCGACGCCACCGCCTCCCCGATCGCCAGCAACCCGGACTCCGGCTGCTGCACCACGATCCGCGCCTTCATCGACGGAATGTACCGCGCCGCCAGATAGTGCGTCCCCTTGTCCATGAACGTCCCCTGCCCCGTCAGCAACTTGGACCGATCCGACTCCCCCAGCGGCGAGGTCGTGTCGTCCGGGTGCTGCACCTGCATGTCGTGCAGATTGATCCCGCACAGATTCGGGTCCTGCCGCAATCTCGGGTGGCAGATGATCTTGTCGTGCTCGTCCAGCAGGCAGACGAACCCATCGGCCGGGAGTTTGAGCTGCTCGATCATCCGCTGCGCCTTCTCGCGCCCCGGCGATCCGCAATACGCCTCCCCAAAGTTCAGTTCGTCCATCGTCTTGGCCAGCGATTCGGCCGTCCGCGAGTTCTGCTCCAGAATGCCGTCTTGCAGGCGCGTCGCCACCCGGTGCCGCACATCCTGGAACACGATCCCCAGCCCGATCGCCAGCACCAGCGCCTGCAAGCCGAGAATCACCGCCAGCATCCCCCGCCGCCCCCGGATGGGCAGAAGGCAGTATGAACACCAGCGTTGAAAGGTTGGAAACATGCCGCCACCATCGACCCGCCGCTTCCCCCACTGGGTCCGATTCGAACCCCCTCCCGCCGCTCCCAGCCCGCCCCGCGTGAATTACCCGCAAAGACCGCGTAATGCCATGTTGAGGGTCCCCGGAGCGGTTATTCTTCTCCCGCCCGACCCACGGGCCGATGCCAACGTATGGAATCACGTCCCGCAAGCGCGGGAATGCAGTGGTGGGGTGGGGCCAGGGCGTTTCGGAGAGTTCACCACACGATGCCAGCGACAACCCGCAAGGACGCGCGTACGACCTCCCAGGGCAGCCAGCCCTCCCGCACATCTCAGCCCGAGCAGAGCGGTCAGCCCCTCTCGGAAACGGAGATCAAGCACTTCGTGCTCGACACGAACGTGCTGCTGCACAACCCCAACGCGCTCTTCGTCTTCAAAGAGCATCACGTCGTCATCCCCTTCACCGTCATCGAAGAGCTCGACAAGCTCAAGCGCATGAACGATGATGTCGGCCGCAACGCCCGCGAGTGCATCCGCCACCTCGACCGCCTCCGTGGAGCGGGTGGGGGGGGCAAGCTCATCGAGGGCGTCCGCTGGGGCGACCGCAGTCCCACCATCGGCCAGTCCGCCAGCTCCGGCCCGAACGGCGCCACCGGCGACGTCCGCATCGACGTCGGCGAGCACGTCCGCCCCTCCGTTCTCTCGCACGACACCCCCGACAACCGCATCATCGCCGTCGCCTGGTCCCTCCACGCCGCCGGCAAGCGCGCCGTCTTCGTCTCCAAGGACCTCAACGCCCGCATCAAGTCCGACGCGCTCGGCGTTCGCACCGAAGACTTTGAGAATCAGAAGGTCGACGCCGAACGCCTCTACACCGGCTTCCTCGAATGCTCCGCCGACGGAGCCCTCATCGACGAGCTCTACGCCGAGCGCATGCTCGCCCTGGACCGCGTCAAGGAAGCCCTCAAGGGCACCACCGCCGAGGGCGAAACCTACGAACGCCCCGTCATCTCCAACCAGTTCATCATCATGCGCGATTCCGGCGACGAGGGCCACACCGGCCTCGCCCGCCGCCTCGCCGACACCGACCACCTCATCCCCGTCAACCAGCCGCGCAAGCCCATCTACGGCATCCTCCCGCGCAACGTCCAGCAGACCATGGCCTTCGATCTCCTCATGGACGACGAGGTCCGCCTCGTCACCCTCCTCGGCTCCGCCGGCACCGGCAAAACCCTCCTCGCCGTCGCCGCCGGAATGGCCAAGGTCTTCAACGAAGAACGCTACGAAAAACTCCTCGTCGCCCGCCCCATCATGCCCCTCGGCCGCGACATCGGCTACCTCCCCGGCGACAAAGACGAAAAGCTCGGCGCATGGATGCAGCCGATCTTCGACAATCTGACCTACCTCATGTCCGCCCGCGGCGTCTCCGGCGCCATGCAGCCCTCCGACTCCCAGTCCACCGAAATGAAGATCCGCAAGCTCATGGCCGACGGCAAGCTCGTCCTCGAGCCCCTCACCTACATCCGCGGCCGCTCCATCCCCCACCAGTTCATGATCGTCGACGAAGCCCAGAACCTCACCCCCCACGAAATCAAAACCATCGTCTCCCGCGTCGGCGAAGGCACCAAGGTCGTCCTCACCGGCGACATCCAGCAGATCGACAACCCCTACCTCGATCAATCCTCCAACGGCCTCTCCTACCTCATCGAAAAAATGAAAGGCCTCAGCGTCGTCGGCCACGTCTCGCTCGCCAAGAGCGAACGCAGCGAACTCGCCTCCCTCGCCGCCGAACTGCTGTAGGAATCACTTCCGAGCACTTGGCTGGCCCCATTTTGCTGACACCATTTGGGTGGCACGGGCGGCTCGTCCGCCCGTGGTGCTGCAACCTCCACCTCGGTGGTGCTCACACTCCACCCCGCCCACCCCGCCCCCTCCCAAAGTTGCACGGCAATCCCAACCCGCGCACCAGCGACATTGCCTTGTGCGCCTCCCGCCTCCCGCCTCCCGACCCCCGATTCCCGATTCCCGCCTCCAACCTCCCACCTCCGACCTCCCGCCCCTCAACTAAGGTTCGATAACCATTCGGTACCCCACCGAACCCGCAGCATCCCCCCCCCGGTAGACGATACATTGCCCTGCGGGGATTTGCCGCGAACCGCGCGTATCTTCCCGACGGATCGGAACTTGCAGGAGGCCCAACGATGTTTCTGCGCTCATCTTTCTCCACCCGTGCGGCGTGTCTCTCCATCTGCGCCGCTTCCCTCCTGGCTTCCGCCGGCGCTCGCGCCGACACCGCCGAGAAGTTCATTGGTCGCTACGGCACCTTCCACCAGCAGCTCATCATGGAGCTCGGCGGCCAGCCCTGCAACGGCCTCTTCGATCTCCAGGTCCGCATGTTCGACGACGCCTTCGCCGGCACCCAGCTCGGCGAAACCTGTGAAATCAGGAACGTAAAAGTCGTCAACGGCATCGCCACCGTCCCCCTCGCCTTCGGCCCCCAGCTCTTCGACGGCAAGCCCCGCTACCTCGATATCTCCATCAGCGCGCCCAACGGCTTCAAGGTCTTCTTCCCCATGGGCGTCCGCCAAGCCGTGCAGATCGGCGGCATGTCCCAGTTCGCCGCCGTCGCCGGCCGCGTGCTAAACGCGCCCCCCGGCGCAGTCGGCCCCGCTGGCCCCCCCGGTCCTCTCGGCCTCACTGGCCCCGCCGGTCCCGCCGGCCCACAAGGTGATCCCGGCCCCGAAGGCCCCGCGGGAACGCCCGGCGGCCCTCCCGGCCCTTCCGGTCCCCAAGGTCTCGCCGGCGCAACCGGCCCCGCCGGAGCCACCGGCCCTGCCGGAGCTCAAGGCGTCGCCGGTCCCGCTGGCGCGCAAGGCCCCGCCGGCCCCGCGCTCACCAAGATCGCCACCCTCCGCTCCAACATCATCGATTCCGGCCCCGCCTTCCGCATCACGCTCCCCGCCATGAGCACCCCCGGCGATGCCTGCTACGACGGCACCGATGTCTTCATCCCCGAAGTCACCGCCGGCAAAGTCCTCCAGCTCAACGCCCGCTCCGCCAAGCAGGTCCGCGTCATCAATCTCGCCAACTCCTTCGCCTTCCCCTCCCAGGCCGCCTTTGACGGCTCTCGCATCTGGGTCGCCGGAAACTCCGGCATCTACAAGATCAACCCCGACGACGGCACCTTCGATCTCTACTCCGTCGGCCTCCTCAACCGCGGCCTGTGCATCCTCGACGGCTACGTCTACACCTTCAGCCAGTCCTTGAATCAGGCCTACGCCGTTCCCATTGATACCGCCGACGGCACGCCCGCCCGCACCTGGACGATTCCCTCCCCCGCAGGCATCGCCTCCGACGGCGCGGCCGTCTGGGTCTCCTCCTCCGGCACCGGCGTCGTCTACCGCCTGAACCAGTCCTCCGCCGCGCCCCTGACCAGCAAGTCCACCGGCGGCTCTCCCCGCCGCGTCGTCATGGCCGGCACCACCGTCTGCGTCGCCGACGGCACCTCCGCCAAGATCTACACCTTCGCCGGCGACGGCACCGGCTCGGTCACCACCAACACCGTCGGCACCGCCGCCCCGACCTCCATGGTCTTCGATGGCGCCAATCTCCTCGTCAGCGTCCAGACCGGCATCGTCACCGCCTACACCGTCCCCAGCTTCGCCGTCGCCACCTCCGTCACGCTCTCTTCCGGCATCGACTCGCTCCTCTTCGACGGCCGCAACATCTGGGTCGGCAACGGCACCGGAAACTGGGTCGACAAGCGGTAATAAGCTCCCGGCTGAGTGCCAAGTCCCTCGCGCCATTCGCATTCAATTCCCCCGACTCGGCACTCGGCACTCATTCGAATCCTGTTTGATTTACACGCCCGGGATGAGCGAGTCTTCGAGCGAATCCCGCGGATGCACGCACGATTTCTATTTCGAGTTCGTATCACAACCTCCCTCCCCTCCGCACTTCCCAAAAACTACGCCCCTCCACCCAGCGTACCCCCCAACGTGCGGCAGATGGTCAATCCCAACCCGCTCTCCGATGAGCAACTGCTGACCCGCTCAGCCGAGGGCGATCGCGCGGCCTTCATGGAACTCCACGATCGCTACGCGCCCCGTATTCTCGGACTCCTGGTAAAAATCATGCGTAACCGCACCGATGCCGAGGACGCCCTGCAGAACGTCGCACTCGATCTCTGGCGCCGCGCCGATTCCTACAACCCCGCCCTCGGCTCCGCCCAATGCTGGATCCTCATGGTCGCCCGCGCCCGCGCCATCGATCTCATCCGCAAGTCCGCCCGCACCACCCGCGGCGAATCCGTACTCGCCGACTCCGACGCCCCCGCCCCCATCACCCACGAGCCCGACGCGGCCCAGCACACCCGCGTCCATCGCGCCCTCGCCGCCCTCCCCCCCGAGCAGCGCACACCCATCGACATGGCCTTCTACCGCGGCCTCACCCGCGAGCAGATCGCCGGCGCACTCAACATCCCCATCGGCACCGTTAAGACCCGCATCCGCATGGGCGTGCAGCGGCTCGGCGTCCTCCTCGCCGAAACCGAAGGAGGTGTCGCATGAGTTCTCCCAAAATGGACGCCGCCGAACTCGCCGACCTCTACGCCGCCGGCGCGCTCACCCCCGCCGAGCACGTCGAACTCGAACGCCGCCTCGCTTCTGGCGACGCCGCCCTCGCTCGCGAACTCGCCCGCATCCAGCCCATCCTCGAAGCTCTCCTCGACGCCCCCGAAGCCGCCGTCCCGCGCCACCTCCGCGAGGGCATCGAAGCCCGCATCGACACCGCCGCCGGCACCGACGCCCAGGAATGGGCCGAGGCCCGCGGCTCCCACTCCATCGCAGCCGAGGCCTGCGGCGAGCCGGGGGGTATTCCCCCCGCTAACTCCCCCGCCCTCCTCATCCTCCGTTCCACCAACGCCCGCTGGACCCCCACAGGCATCCGCGGCGTCCGCTTCCGCACTCTCTGCGCCGACCGTCGCGCCAACCGCCGCACCATCGTTCTGCAAATGGATCCCGGCACCGCCCTCCCCGACCACGACCACGCCGGCCCCGAAGAGGTCTACGTCCTCTCCGGCGACCTCTCCATCGGCGCCGAACTCCTCGGCCCCGGCGATTACTTCCGCGTCCCCGCCGGAGCCGAACACGGCATCCCCCGAACCCAGCACGGCTGCACCTGCATCATCGTCTCCGACTACGTTCCCTACACCGTCAAGTCTCTCCCGCGATTCCTCTGGACGGCCATCCGGTCCCTCTTCGGCAAGCGCGGCGGGTGATCGCCCACAACGCCCGAGCTCTCAAGCAACGTTGAACCCGCCACGGCACCTTCTACAACTTCCCAAGTCCGCCTCCCCGCACGGCGATCAGCGACCCTGCCCCGTCTCCCACTTCGCCTTCAACGCCCCCAGCACGTGCGGCCACGCCTTCGCGAAGTACCCGCGCACCTCCTTGTACTCCTCCGCCCGATCCGCATGTGCCGCGGCCATCTCAGCGAACCCCAGGTGCGAAATATGCACCTTCGTTCGCGCCAACCCCAAGTCGTCGAACGTCACCACCACCCACGTCCGCTCCACCCGCGCCGCCGCAAACTTCGGCGGCGCATTCCACGTGTACGAGAACATCCGGTTCGGAATGTAGCTCAGCACCATGCACCCCTCCGAGCCGCGGCTGCCCGCCGGCGGCTCCATGCTGAAGTAGATCTCGAACGGTCCCCCGGGACGCAGCTCGATCTTGCTCTCCACGTTGAAGAATGACTTCCACCCCGCGCTCGTCGTGTACACACTGAACACCTCCTCGCGCGGCCCCGCCACCACCACATCTTCCTCGATTGACGCCAGCGGATCCTCCGCGTGCGCGAGCGTCGGCGGCGCAACCTGCACCGACGCATCGAAATGCTTCTGCAGCTTCTGCAAGCTCCACGCATTCCCCATCTTGAAGAACTCTCGCATCTTCTGCGACTCATCTTCCGCCGTGTACCCTACCTGCGTCATCCGCAGCGCAGTCCGCCCATCCCCCAGGCCGCTCATCGTCACCACCGACCACACGCTCTGCCACGAGTTCATGAACGGAAACCCCTGCGGCGGCTTGTCGATCCGGAACGCCACCATCCGCTCCGGCTCGAACGACAGAATCCGGTTCTGGATCGTCGTCGGATCCCCAATCTCCGACTTCTCGCTGTAGCACGCACGCATCAACCCGCCCACCCGGAAGTCAATGTCGCACTTCGCCACGCCGAACGACTTGAAGCCCTCCGAAGTGGAGAAGACCCTCCACACCTCCCCAACCGGCGCATTGACAATCCCCTCCACCGAAAGCGGCGAAACATCCGGCACTGCCGCCGCCGCCGGCGGCAGGACCTGAACCCCCTTCACCGCCGGTTCATCAGCGACCGCTCGACTCCCCGAAAGCGTGATCGCAATCAACGGACAAACCACGAGTCTGCATGCGATCTCAAAGGTCCTCATTGGAATATTCCTTGCTCAGGAAAAGGAGAGCGTGCTCACCGCCACGACGCGAGAATCAAACCCATTACAGGCAGGGCAACAAGATCAAACCCCGAGTCGATCAGGAACGCCCCGATCGGCTTCGGGCTGGAAATATGCGCCGTCATGCGAAACGCCGCCACGATCACCCACGCCAGCAATCCAACATGCACGCCCATGTGCCCGTTCACCGTGGCGTGGTCTCCCAGCAGTATCGCCATCGCAAATGCCGCGGCGAGGTACGAAACAATCAGCACGCCGAAGAAGATCGGCATCGGACGCTTCGCCTGCATCTGCTTGAGCTGCTCCGGCGAGTATCCATGCTGCCGCGCCCACGCCTTGCCGAACAACCCCGTGTACCAGACCGCGCCAATGCCAAACGCGGCCAGCCCCGCAGCCCCAATCGCAAGATAGTTCAGATGCTCCAGATCAAGATGCGCCATGAGTCTCTCCCGTGTGCGGCCCCGTCCGGGCCGCGGTTTCCAGGTGATCGAAGTACGCGCGAAGCTGCGCCACCGATTCATCAAACGGTTCAAACGATTTGGCCGCCCGCGCCCGCATCATCGCCCCCTCCATCGTCGTCAGCACGAACCCCGCCAGTTGCCGCCGGTCCGTCGTCGCCGGCAGCCGGTCCCCCGCCGCGCGTAGCCACCCGCACACCACCTCCGACCAGTTGTGAAAGTTCTGATGGATCAGTTCCCGCGCCGCCCCGTTGTCATCCCCAACCTCCAGCGCAAGGTTCCCGATCGGACACCCCATCTTGAAATCCGTCATCTGCAAGCCCTGCCGGTAGAACCCCAGCAGCGCGAAGATCCGCCCGATCGGGTCCTCCGTCATCCCCTCCACCGGGTTCATCACCATCGGCCGCAGCAGATCAAGGTACCACGCCAGCACCCCGCTCAGCAGCGCCTCCTTCGAGGCGAAGTAGTGGTACAGCGACCCCGAGTTCACATCCGCCTCGCGCAGAATCGTGGAGATCCCCGTGGCATGAAACCCCTGCTCATGGAACAACCGCCGCGCTGCCTCCAGAATCCGCAGGCGTGTGGGATGTTCTTCGTTCGCGGGAGGCATGGCGGCTCGCTGTCAGTTGAACGACCAATCAACAACTGCTTTAACAGTTGATTGATCGTTCAATATACCAGAACCCTGCCCATCGTCAAGCTAATTCAACCCCGAAAATACCCACTGGGCGGTCTCCCGATGGGTAGGTGTTTGAAGATGAAGGACTTACGCGCGGCCTCCCAGCGTGCGCGGTGAAATGTCTCTGAGGACATTCCCTACGATCAAGACTTGCAGTCGGGGATTCGTCAGAGGTTCGGTGGGGGCGGGCCGGGAGGCCAGGAACGTGTGGAAGTGGATCGTGGTCGTACTCCTGCTCTGCCTCCTCGCCTGCGCCGGCGGCGGGTGGTGGCTCTGGCAGAGCAAGGAGTTCCGCAAACAGCTTGAAACCTTCATGCCTTCCTCCAAGCCCTCCGAAGTGCGGCTGGAAAAGGCAGGTAACGGCGAGTTGTCGCGCACTATCTCCGCGCCCGGCCAGATTGAGCCGCGGACAAACATCAAGATCAGTGCGCAAGTCTCAGCCCGCATCATCGCCCTCCCCTTTCGCGAGAACGACCCGGTCAAGAAGGGGGATGTCATCGTCCGCCTCGATGCCCGCGACCTGCAAGCGCTCCTGGATTCGGCCAAGGCGGGGTTGAAGGGCGAGCAGTCGCGCCTGGAGGGCGCGCAGGCCGCGTTGCAGCACGCCGAGCAGGATCGCGACCGCGTGAAGAAGCTCGTCGACTCCGGCGACTTCGCCAAGAGCCAGTTGGAGCAGGCCGAGAGCGCATACCTGCAGGCCGTCAGCGTCCTGAACGCAACAACCCACTCGATCGAACAGGCCAGCGCGCAGATCATCCGCGCCGAAAAGGATCTCGAGAACACCACCATCGCCAGCCCCATCGACGGCACGATCACCCAGCTCGACGCGGAAGTCGGCGAGCTCGTCGTGGTGGGCACGCTCAACAGCCCCGGCTCGGTCATCATGCAGATCGCAGATCTCACGGACATGGTCCTCAAGGCCCGCGTCGACGAGAGCAACATCGTCCCCGTCAAGGACAACCAGATCGCCAAAGTCTTCGTGAACGCCTACGGCGAGCGCGAGTTCAAGGGCGTCGTCGAGCGCGTCGAGCTCCAGCGCAAGCTCGACCGCGACTCCACCGGCTATTTCGAGGTCTGGATTCCCATCCAGCTCGGCAAGGGCGAGACGCTCCGCTCCGGCCTCACGGCCAACACCGACATCCAGGTGGAAACGCTCCGCGATGTCCTCGTCGTGCCCAGCCAGGCGGTCGTCGATCGCAAGACCGACGAACTCCCCCGGGCCGTCACGGACAACAACCCCAACATCATCAAGGCCAACACCTTCTCGCGCGTGATCTACCGCGCCGAAGAGGTCCCCGGCAAGCTCACCTCCGATGGCAAGAAAATCATGAAGGCCGTTGCCACGCCCGTGCAGGTCGGCTCCAGCGATCTCACGCGAACCGTGGTGCTCGCGGGTCTCAAGGACGGCGACGTCATCATCGCCGGCCCCTTCAAGGTGCTGCAGAACCTCAAGCACGATCAGGAAATCATCGAAGAGTCCGGCGGCAAGGAGCAGCCGACCACGGCCGTGCAGGCGGTGAAGGGCGCGAACTGATGTCGGTTGTGAACACAGGTTGAAACAGGAGACGCACCACGGGCCACTTGCCCGTGCCACGGACTATGTCGATTCGGCTCAAGGGCATCGAGAAGATCTACCGCGTCGGCGTGGAGCGTGTGCACGCCCTGCGCGGCGTGGACATGCTCATCGAAAAGGGAGAGTTCGTCGCCATCATGGGCGCCTCCGGCTCCGGCAAGTCCACCCTCATGAACATCCTCGGATGTCTGGATCGCCCCACCAAGGGCGAGTACGTTCTCAGCGACAAGGCCGTGGCCCGGATGTCCGCGACCTCCCTCGCGGCCGTGCGAAACCAGGAAATCGGCTTCGTTTTCCAATCCTTCGAGCTCATGGCCCGATCCACCGCCCTGCAGAATGTCATGCTCCCGCTCGTCTACTCCGCCAAGCACTGGTGGGGGGCCAAGGCCCGGGCCAAGCGGGCCCTGGAGCGCGTCGGGCTCGCCGAACGCATGAAGCATCGCCCGAATCAGCTCTCCGGCGGCCAGCGCCAGCGCGTCGCCATCGCCCGCGCCCTCGTCGCCGAGCCAAGCATCCTCCTCGCCGATGAGCCCACCGGCAATCTCGACAGCAAAACCAGCGAAGAGATCATCGCGCTCTTCAAAGTCCTGCACGACGACGGCCAGACCATCATCATCGTCACCCACGAAGAGGACATCGCCGGCCACGCCGAGCGCATCATCCGCCTCCGCGACGGCAGAATCGTCTCCGACTTCCCAACCTCCCAGGACCCGATCCACCGCGAGTATCTCAACCGCATGGCCGTCGCGGCCGCCGAGATGGCCGGAATCGTGGGTGCTCCCGAACCATCCAAGGCGTCCGCTCCGCCCCTTCCAACAACTTCCCCCGTGGAGGTGCGCCCATGATCGTGGTCCGCCTCCTCGCGCAAACAGTCCTCCTCGCCCTGGGCCAGATGTGGGCCAACAAAGCCCGCGCCATTCTCGCCATGCTCATGATTGTCATCGGCGTCGGCGCGCTCATCCTGATCACCGGCGGCAGCGAGGGGTTCAAGAGCAACATCCTCAAGGAGTTCTCCTCCGTCGGCGCCAACAAGGTCTGGGTCTTCCCGCGCTTCCCGCGCGAGGCCCGCAGCCGCTACTCCTGGCGCAAGGTCCGCATGGTCGCCAAGGAGGCCGACGCCATGCTGGCCAACTGCCCCTCGCTCGATCGCCTCACCCCGATCCTCGAGTTCACCGCCGATGCCCAGTTCGGCGACCAGCGCAAGCCCTTCGTCCGCGTCCAGGGAATCCGCCCCGTCTGGCACGACATCGAGCAGCGCTTCGTCACCGCCGGCCGCCCGTTCTCCAACATCGATCTCGAAGCCGTGCGAAACGTCTGCATGGTCAACGACAAGGCGATCGAAGAGCTGAACCTCCCCAGCGGCGGGCCCGGCAACTACATCCTCGTCGGCGGCCGTCGCTTCCTCGTCGTCGGCGTTGTCGAGACCAAGATGGTCAGCCCCATGTTCGGCGCCAACGACGCGCAGAGCGAGGTCTACATCCCCTTCAACACCGCAAGCGTCATGCGCCCCGAGCAGGGCGTCTACATCGTCGCCCAAACCAAGCGCCCCGAACTCTTCGAGGATGCCAAGGCCGAGATCACCTTCTACATGCGCAAACAACGCGGCCTGAAAGCCGACGATCCCAACACCTTCGGCGTCGAGGCCATCGAGCAGTACATCGCCCAGATCCGCCGCATCGGCACCATGATGACCATCTTCCTCTCCGGCCTCGTCATGGTCGCCCTCCTCGTCGGCGGCGTCGGCATCATGGTCATTCAGCTCGTCAGCGTCACCGAGCGCACCCGCGAGATCGGCCTCCGCAAGGCCGTCGGCGCCAAGCCCGGCGTCATCCTCCTGCAGTTCCTTGTTGAGGCCGTCGTGCTCTGCATGGTGGGCGCGGGTATCGGTCTGGGCATCGGCTACGCAATGGTCTACGGCATCCGCGTCATGCCCAAGAGCCCCCTGGAGCAGGCCGATGTCCCGATCTGGGCCACCATCGTCGCCGTGGTATTCTGCGCCGGCGTCGGCGTCATCTTCGGAATGTTCCCCGCCATCAAGGCCGCACGCCTGGACCCGATCGAGGCCCTGCGCCACGAGTGAACGAACAACCCTGCACATTGGCCTACATCACAGAGCCCACCACGACCATGCAACCGAATCGTCACCCAAGCCGCCCTCTGAATGTGCGATGTGGCCATGTGCTCTGTGCCATGTCTCTTCTTCTGGCGGGCTGCCGCAACCCCCTCGGCTCCGACTCCGCCGACTACCGCCCCCGCCCCTCCGGTGAGCGTCTCCGGGCGATCGAAGCTCTGGACCGCGACAAGTACGCCCAGCCCACGCCGCTGAACGCGCCGCCCCCCACGGTCGGTGAGAAGTACACCAGCCGTTTCGCCGGGCTCGCAACCGTGGGGATGAAGCTCGAAGAAGCCCGCGCCGCCGTTCTCGAAAACAACCTCGACCTCCGCGTCGCCCTCGTCGATCCTCTGATCTCCAACGAACTGCTGAAAGTCGAGGAGGCCAAGTTCGAGGCCGTCTTCGTCCCCTTTGTCAGCAACGCCCGCTCGGACAATCTCTCGCAGAACGTCCCCCCGAATCCCCCCGGAACCACGGCCTTCCGCAGCGACCGCGTCACCTACGGCGGCGAGGTCGATGTGCCCCTCCGCTCGGGCGGCCGCGCCAGCGTGAACTTCTCCGAAACCCGCTCCGAAGTGCAGACCCGCGACACGGCCTTCAGCAGCGCGCTCACCTTCTCCCTCAGCCAGCCCCTCCTCCGAAACGCCGGCCGACGAACCAACACCTACTCCATCCGCGTCGCCGCGCTCAACAAAGACATCACCGACAGCCGCACCAAGCTGGAAATCATCCGCCAGGTCGCCAACGCGGACCGTGCCTACTGGCGCCTCTACGCCGCGGCCAAAGCCCTCGACGTCCGCCAGCAGCAGTACGAAGTCGGCTTGGCCCAGCTCGAAGCCGCCCGCCGCCGCGTCAACGCCGGTGCATCCGCCGATCTCGAAGTCACCCGCGCCGAGGCCGGCGCCGCCGCCCAGCTCGAACAGATCATCCAGGCCGAAAAAGCCCTCCTCGATCAGCAGCGCGACCTCAAGCGGCTCCTGAATATCAAGGGTCTGGAGATCGACACCAAAACCATGGTCACAACCGCGACCGACCCGGACCCCGTGCACTACGCCTTCGAAGGATCGACCCTCGCCGATCAGGGCGTCGCCAACCGGATGGAGATGCTCGAACTCGAACTGCAACTCGCGCAGGACTACACCACCATCGAGTTCAACAAAAATCAGGCCCTCCCCCTCTTCACCATGGATTTCTCGTACGCCATCCCCGGCCTCGGCGGAGACTTCAGTTCCTCCATCGATCAGGTCGGCAACCGCACCTTCCGATCATGGTCGATCGGCCTGAACGGCCAGATTCCCATCGGCAACGAGGCCGCCAAGGCCCGCGTGCAGCAATCCATCCTCCAGCGCCTGCAACGCCTCTCCACCCGCGATGCCCGCGCCCTCTCCATCCGCCAGGAAGTCCTCGGCTCCGTGGACGCCATCGACGCCGCCTGGCAGCGCATCATGGCCGCACGCCAGAGCGTCCTGCTCGCGGCCCGCACGCTCGAAGGCGAACGCCGCCAATTCGACGCCGGCGCACGCACCAGCACCGATGTCCTCGACGCCGCCGCCCGCCTCGCCAACGAGCAGACCAACGAGATCGCCGCCCTCTCGGACTACCAGATCGCACAAGTGGACCTCGCCTTCGCCACCGGCACACTCCTCGGCGCCACCAAGATCGAATGGTCCCCGCGCGATCCGCGCATCGGCGAGCCCGCAAGCGGCGACCCCACCCCCTTCAACTTCCCCCTCTACGCCGACCCCGCCGGAAAACGCGGCCCCGCGGACGCCGAGCGAGAGAAGAAGGAAGGCACCGGCAAACCGCCGGAAACCCCCGGACGCGAATGATCCGCTCATACACGCCCAGGATGAGCGAGTCTTCGAGCGAATCCCGCGGATGAAGGAGCAGCCCAATGCGCAAAGTACTGATAGCCCTCGCAATCGCAACATCCCTGCTGGCACTCGCCCGCCCCCTGCACGCCCAGGATGCCCCCACGCAAAAGACCGCCCCCGCGGTGAGCGTCCTCCCCCCCGACACAAAAGTCGGCCGAGCGCTCACCAAGGCATTGAGTCTCTTCACCGGCGATGATGCCGCCATCACCGAAGCGGACTTGTCCGAGTCGTTCCTCAAAGCCGTCCCGCTCAAGCAACTGCAACAAGTCGCCGCACAGATTCACGCCGCCCACGGCGAACTCCTGCTCGACACAATTGACGAGGGCGCATCCGAGCACGCCCTCGTCGCCAATGTCACCGGGGCCAAGAGCAAAACCGCCTTCAAAGTCCGCCTCTCCCTCGACGACCAGGACAAAATCGTCGCCTTCCTCATCCAGCCCGGCGTGGACAAGCGCGCCCCCGCGCTGAAGTCCTGGGACGATCTCAAAGTCCGCCTCAACGCGGCCGCCGAGAAAACCTCATTCACCCTCTTTGAAATCACCGAGCGAACCACCCAGCAACCCGGCGCGGACGGCCTTCCCCGCTCCGCCGTCGTGTACGACCTCCAGGGCCGCGTCCGCCACCATTCCGAGGATCCCCTCGCCATCGGCTCCACCTTCAAGCTCTGGGTTCTGGGCGCCCTCGCCCAAGCGATTGAATCCGGCGACGCATCCTGGGACCAGAAGTACAAGGTCCAAACCGCCCTCAAGTCCCTCCCCAGCGGCACCATGCAGGATCAGCCCGACGGCAAAGAGTTCACACTGCGCGAGTTCGCTGAAAAAATGATCTCCATCAGCGACAACACCGCCACCGACCACCTCATCGAACGCCTCGGCCGCGACCGCTGCGAACGCTGCATGTCCCGCTGCTGCCCGGTCCACCAGGATCTCAACAAGCCCTTCCTGAAAACCCGCGACCTTTTCGCCCTGAAACTCTCCGGCTCCGATCATCTCCCCAACAAGTTCATCCACGCCGGAGAGATGACCCGCCGCGAACTCATCTCCGCCGGCGGCGACGTCGGCAAGCAGCAGCCCCACGCCATGCTCGCCGCAGCATGGAAGGCCCCGCGATTCATCGACTCCCTCGAATGGTTCGCCAGCGGCGAGGACCTCTGCTCCACCATGTACTTCCTGAACGATCTCGCCCACACCAAGGGGCTGGAGCCCGTCCGGGAGATCCTCGCGATCAACCCCGGCATCCCCCTGGATCGAAACGTCTGGGCGTACGCCGGGTACAAGGGCGGCTCGGAGCCCGGGGTCCTTTCGCTCACCTGGCTGCTGGAGCGAAAAGACGGCCGCACCTTCGTCCTCAGCATTACCTTCAACGACACCCGGAAAGCCGTCGACGAGGGGCTGGGAATCGCCCTCGCCCAGCGCGCCGTGGAGTTCCTGGCAACCTTCGACGTCAAGGCCGACAAGTAACCCGTTTTTTCCAGCCCAACCCCATGCATCGCCGATCCCCTCTCCCCGGGAATCTCTGCGCATGCACACAGCTCCAACCGCCGCCAATCCCCCTCTTCCCGTCCCGCTCTTTGCCGGGGTCTCGGTGCGCCGCGTGCGCCCTCTGTTTCAACTCGATGCCGGGTGGCTGTTCCTCATCGTCGGCCTGGGCATCCTCGCCGCCACCGTCCTCATCCCCGCCCAGCACGATCTGGATGTCGCCCGCTGGCAGCGCGATCGCGCCTCCGCCATCGAAAAGCACCGCCAGACCCGTCTGGAGCACTACGGCCAGTATCTCCGCGCCGTGCAGGGCGGAGATGAATCCGTCGTCCTCTCCCTCGCCGCCGTCGAGCTGAACAAAAGCCCCGTCGATCGCGTCCCCCTCAAGCCGCGGCAGGATCCCACCAACCTCAGCGCGGCCGTCTTCCCCCAGCTCGAGCCCGCACCATTGGAGCTCCCTCCAATGCCCGTCGTCTCCGCGCGATCCTCAATCCTCGCCCGCTGGACCATCGACGAGCACACCCGCCTCTGGCTCCTCGCCGCGGGCGTGCTCAGTGTGCTCATCGGGCTGCTCCCCCCGGCGCAGCGCTCGATGACCCGATAATCCGCTCGATCGCGCAGCATGGCCCCTCCACTCGGCACACGCTTCTCGCACGACAATCCAAGCTCCGGCCAACGCTGGCCGGGATTCGCGTTGGAGTCATGCTGACTCTCCACGCCTTTTCCCCTTCTCCCCCTCCCCTTTTTTCTCGCCACCTGCAACCCATGTACCACACGCGCGTACAACTTTGCGTCGGAGGTTTGCTCGGCAAACATCCGGCTTCTCGCGGCGGCCGCGGATTGGGTCGGGAAATGGATTCCCTTCCCAACCCCCTACCGGCCCCGCTGGCACCACTCCGGGCCTTCTTGTGAACTCCCCCCGCCTGCACCGGGGCGTGCTATCTGCTGCACCCTCGCACAATGCCCCGCTCCGTCCGTAGAACACAGAGCATCCCGCCCCGCACCCACCTGACATTTCCCTGCCCTTTCCCGCCCGTCTCCCTCGTCTTCCCCTACGATTCCGCCCCATGAGCACAGCATCCTCCAACGCGTTTCTCTATCTGGCCGTGCGGGCCGGCGGCGGCCGCAAGCTGGGCGTGCGACAGGCCGGCTCTCTCCCCGCGCTCGCGCAGACGCTGCGTACCGAGAACCAGTTGCTCGTGAAGTCCTGGCGCGTCCCAGGTTGGGCCGCCCAGGAGCAGAACCTCTCCTTGAAGGATCAGGGCGCGCTGAACGATCAGCTCGCCCAGCTCCTCTCCCGCGGCGTCCCCCTCGTCGAAGCCCTCGACGTCGTCACCCAGACCGTCCGCGCGTCCACCAAGCCCCGCATGGTCCGCCTCCGCGATCTCGTCCAGTCCGGCTCCTCCTTCGCCGATGCCTGCAAGAAAGTCGGCGGCTTCGACACAGTGACCATCGCCGTCTACCGCGCCGCCGAGCGCACCGGCGACCTCGCCGGCGCGGCCAAGGAACTCTCCACCACCATCCGCCGTCGCCTCTCCGTCTCCGGCAAGGCCACCACCCTCATGATCTACCCCGCGATCGTCATGAGCATCTCGCTCGTCGTCGCCACGCTCATGATGCTCGTCGTCGTTCCCATGATGGGCGACGGCCTGGCCAAGAGCGACATCCCCCTCCCCCTCTTCTCCAAGATCATCATCTCCGCCGGCATCTGGATGCGCGAGCAGGTGATGTACATCGGCCTGCTCGCGGGCATCATCGCCATTCTCGGAATCATCGGCCGCAAGGTCGTCATCGGCGGCTTCCAGCAGATGATGCGGAAGCTCCCCGTCATGCGGGACGTGGTGATCGCTCAGGAGTCCGCCCGGTTCTTCTCCGTCATGGGCGCCATGACCCGCAGCGGCGTGCCGATCTCCGACGCCCTCGGCGTCGCGAATCAGGCCCTCTCCCACCCCGTCATGCGCCGCCAGCTCGAACGCCTCCGGACGCGCCTTATTGAGGGCGGGCTTCTGCGAACGCTCATCGACGAGGTCTCCGCGCTCCCCATCTCCACCCGTCGCCTCCTCATCGCCGCCGAACGCTCCGGCGATCTTGAGAACGCCTTCCAGACCCTCGCCGGAGACATGTCCGACGAGGTCGAGCGCTCCAGCGCACGCGTCCTCGCCGTGCTGGAACCCGCCCTGATCATTTTTATGTTCCTCATCATCGGCACCGTCCTTCTCGCGCTGATGCTGCCGATGCTCACACTTTCAAGCAAGATCCAGCTCTAGTTGGGAGACACGCAATGAATATCCGCATGTACCGCAGCATGAAACACGTCCGCAAGGGCTTCACGCTTCTGGAAATGATGCTCGTCGTCATGATCATGGGCGTCCTTCTCGGCGTCGCCGCCTGGAATATCGCCTCCACCGGCACCAAGGCCCGCCGCGCCACCACCGTCGCCACCATGAAGCAGGTCTCGGGCATGATCGACGTCTACAACCTCGACTACGGCGTCTACCCCGCCTCCCTCGACGTGCTCGTCCCCAAGTACACCTCCAAGATGCCCGTCGACGCCTGGAAGCAGCCCATCCGCTACTCCCTCACCTCCGGCGGGCAGCACCCATATCAGATGTTCTCCAACGGCTCCGGCGGAGACTCCCCCGCCAACGCCGAGGATGTGATCGACTACTGGACGGAAGAGGCGGCCACCAACGCCCACCCCTGAGCACTCGCACCCACCGGGCGGAGCCCCACGATGACCACACCACGCAGCACATCCCGACGAAGCCCGCGCCACTCGCGCCGCGGCATCACGCTGCTGGAAGTCCTCCTCGCCGTGCTCCTCATGTCCCTCACCGTCGCCTCCGTCATGGGCGCCATCTCCTCCATCGCCCTCATGGAGACCAACGCCCGCCACCGTCTCGAGGCCTACGAAGTCGCCAACCGCATCATGCTCCAGTATCTCGACGATGAGCAGGGACTCCCCTCCAAATCCCTCCCGATCACCTACGGCGACCACAAGTTCTTCTGGGAGCTGGATAAGACTCCCGCCCGCATGGTCATCAACCGCAAGCAGGAGGCCGGCGGCGCAAACCTGCAAGCCCTCGATCGCTTCCTCCTCATCGACGTCACCGTCTACGACAGCGACTCCACCGGGCAGTACGACATCAAGGCCGAGCCCATCGCCGGTCTCGCCCGCGTCATCGATCCCGCCGCGCCCCGCAATCCCGATTCCATCGATACCTTCGGCACCAACCCCGACAAAATCCGCGGCCTGATCAACACCATCGTCGGCGTCGGACCATCCAACACCGGCACCGCTCGCCGCTCGGGAGGGCAGTTCAAATGACCCCAATCGCACAAAGCCCCCACGCCCGGGATGAGCAAGTCCGCGAGCGAATCCCGCGGATTCCCGCCCGTGGTTTCAGTGCTTTGGGTTTGACTCCCCAACGCACCCTCCTCTCCCGCCGTCATCTCTCCCGCCCCGCCTTCACCCTCCTCGAAGTCGTCCTCGCCGCCGTGCTGGGAATGCTCGTCATCGCCGGCTCCCTCGCGCTCTTCTCCGCCATGGATCGCGCCAAGCGCATGCAGGCCGCCCGCCTCGAAGCCAACGTCGAACGCCAGCTCGCCCATCGCACCATCCAGCAGGCCCTGCGAACGCTCGACATGGATTCCACCCCCGAGCCCAAGGACGACGAGCTGAAAACCAAGATCGAGGACGACATCGCCGACGCCCAATCCGGCAACCAGGAACGCCGCGAGGACACCGCGGTCATGCGTTTCGCCCTGCAATACGACCTCTCCAAGCGCAGCGCTCTCGGCGAGGCAATGCAAACGCTCGACCTCACTCTTTCCACTCCCCCCATCCACGCCCTCACGCGCTCCACGGACATGCAGCGCCAGGAAGACGACCAGCTCCGCCAACTCTCCCTCTCGCGCGACCGTTCCACCAACGTCTGGAACTCCAAGTCCCTCAACGTCGGCCTCACCTCCGGCAAGGGCTCCCTCGGTTCTTCCAAGGCCGGCTCCTCCAGCCGCGAGCGCACACCCGAATCCTCTTCCGCACGCTCGGATCGTCTCCGCTCCGGCGCATCCGGCCTCGGCGCCACCGATCCCAACGAGGATCGCATCAACTCCCTCGCCGGCCAATCCATCGAGCCCCCCCGCGCCCCCGGCGTCCGCGGCATCTTCGAGTTCCGACCCGAGGACGACGCCAAAGTCCTCGCCCGCGGCAGCGCAAATGGCGGCGGCGTCTGGGCCCTCTGGTGGAAGCAGCTCCCCGTAGAGGAAGACGCCGACGATGGTGCGGACCCCGAGGACTCCTCCGCCGCCCTCACCGCTCCCAGCGCGACGCTCGGCAAAACCGGCTCCGATGCCGCCGCGGCCTCCGACACCGGCAAGCTCAAGCAGGACACCCAGCGCCAGCGCGAACGCTCCCGTCGCATCCAGCTCCTCGAGCTCGCCCGCGCCAGCCGCAGCGACATGCCCGAGGTCAAGCTCCTCTCCGGCGTCACCAGCGCGCAGTGGCAGGTCTTCCGCCGCCGAAAAATGGTCTCCAAAATGGCCGCCATGCACGCCAAGGAGCTCCCCGCCTACGTCAACTTCAAGTTCGAAACCATCGAAGGCCGCCACGACGACTGGCTCTTCGAAGTCGCCTGGTCCTACGGCCAGGAGCCCGGAACCGTCATGGCCGTCAACGATCCTCTCGGCGCGCCTTTCGATCCCGCCGCCGACGCCCTTGCCACGGCCCTCGCCGCCGCCACTGCCGCAGCGGGCGGCACCGGCGGAACAACCGCCACCGGCGGCGTAGCGGGCGATGGCCCCGTCGCCAGCGCAGGCGGAAAGCCCGCCCATCCCATCCCCGGCGGCGGCGGTGGTGGTGGCACGGTCACCGGCGGCAACGGTCGCCCCATCGTCATCACCCTCCCCGGCGGCGGCGTCATCACCATCCCGGCTGGTGCAGTCCCCGGTGGAAGCCGCTGACACCCGCCCTGCATCGCGTCCCCAGCACATGAACCACCAGCGATCCAACTCCCGTCTGATCCCAAGCCGGCCCGCTCCCCGCAGGTCAGCCCCCGCCCCCGCTCCGGCTGTCGCTCGCACTCGCCGCGCCTTCGCGCTTCCGCTCGTGGTCCTCCTCCTGCTCGTCGGCGGCCTCACCATCGGGCTCCTGATGGAGCGCCACAGCATTTCCTACCGCGCCATCGCCCGACACGTCGAAAACTACAAAAGCCACCACCGCGCCGCCGGCGTCAAAGAGTGCATCCTCCGTTGGCTGGATACCGCCCGCGGCCGCGTCGACCAGTCCCTCGATGAGAACGGCCTCGCCTTCTCAATGGAAGTCTCCGGCGAAGGCCGCATCGATGTTTACCTCCGCGACGCCCAGGGCGGCTGCCTTGCCGACCCCAGCGCGCTCTCCGGTCGCCGCCGCGAAATCGTCGAAGACATGAAGTTCCTTCTCGACTCCATACCCCCCGAGCGACGCATCGAAGGAATCTTCCGCCCCGTCGGCCCCCCCGAAATCAGCATCGATACCGCTCCCGAGATCGTCATCCGCGCCCTCTGCCGCGCCGTGATCCCCGAGCCCGACAAAGCCGACGCCGCCGCCCTCGCCATCTTCGACCGCCGCGGCGCCACGAGCTCCCAGGATCCCGCGAACTTCGGCAGTAGCGGGGTTGGGAGCACCCCCAGCGGCTCGGCCGGCCAGGGCGCCAAGGGCGCAGGATTCGGCGGCGCAGGCACGGGAGCCACGGCGCCCACCGGCGTCGGCGTCGGCAACATCGCCGATGCCCTCCGCGACCTCCCCATCACCGAGCGGCAGCGCCGCGAGATCGCCGCAATGCTCGTCTCCTCTCCCACGCTCTTCGAATGCGTCGTGGAAACCAGAGACACCGGAAACCATCTCCTCAACAAATCCTCCGGGCTCTACAAGCTCGACGAAGCCAAGTCGGACACCTTCAAGCAGGGCGGCGGATTCCTCACCTGGGATGCCCTCCCTCTGGATGATGACGATCGCGCCGCGGCCCGAAGGCGAAACTAGGCCCCGACCAATGCGGCACTGGGGGTGGGGGGGTGGGGGGGTTGAGGCGTGGC
>JBBRQY010000010.1:0-128944 GCA_038225655.1 Phycisphaerales bacterium
CTACTGACCCCTGCCCAAATATGTGACGAAGTTTCCTGGCGCGGTCTGTGCGGGGTGGCAGACTGGGTGCATGAGCAAGTACAGTCCACGGATGGACGCCAAGCAGCGTGAAGAACGTCGGATGGAAGCGGTTCGGCGGCTGCGTGCCGGGGAGCACGCGGCGGTGGTGGCCGCGGACCTTGGGGTCGGGACCAACGCGGTGTACATGTGGGGCAAGCGTGCCCGGCTGGGCGGGAAGAAGGCGCTCAAGGCCAAGCCCGGCCGGGGGCGGTCCTTCAAGCTCGAGCGGGAGCACTGGAAGACGCTCAAGGGGATGGTGCTCAAGGGCCCGAGGGCGTGCGGCTTTGATCGCGGGCTCTGGACGCTGCCGATGATCAGGGAACTCATCCAGCGCGAGCTGGGTGTCTCGTACCACGAGGACCACCTGAGCAAGTTCCTGCGTCGGCTGGGCCTGTCCGTGCAGATGCCCATGGTGCGTGCCCGGGAGCGTGACGAGAAGGCGATCAAACGCTTCGTCGAGGTCGAGTTCCCGGCCATCGAAAAAAAACGCGGGGGCGCAAGGGCACGCTGATATTCGTGGACGAAGCGGGGTTCTCGACCAAGCCCGCACGCCGCACGACCTGGGGCGCGGTGGGCAAGACGCCGGTGGTGAAAATCGCCGGCCGCGGATGGACCAAGATCAGCGTGGCCGGAGCGTTGACGGTCTCGCCGGGCTCGCGCGGCGGGAAGCGCCGGCGTGTCGGGCAGTTCTTCAGGTTGTATGAGCAGGACATCGACGGGCCGCGCTGCGCCGAGTTCCTGCGAGAGCTTCTGCGCGAGGTGCGTGGGCCGGTGACGCTCATCTGGGACGGGCTGGGCGTGCATCGGGCTCCGGCGGTCAAGGCGGTGCTGGCCCGCTCCAAGCGCGTCGAGGTTCACCGCCTGCCCTCGTACGCCCCGGAACTCAACCCCGTCGAACCGATGTGGGGCAATGGCAAGGGCGTCAAGCTCCGCGGCATCGTCCCCGACGACGGCGACGACTTGGAGGTCGAGGCCCACATCGCCCTGGAAGATATCGCCAGCGACCAGCCCCTCCTCCGATCCTTCTTCGGCGCCACTCCTCTCACCGTCCCGGGAGTCACGAAATGAGTCATGGATTTACGCAGCGCTCAGTAAGCTCGATTGACTCAGAGCTCAGTGGATCCGACGCATTCAGCCATCGTCCGAAGCCCAGCTCCTCCCCGTCAATCCGCAATATTGTGCACTTACGTGTATCTACAACAAATAACTCATTCTTGTTGCTCTTATTCTCCACACAGAACAGAAGCAAAGTGCTCGACAGTCTCCCAAATGGCGGGTTCCCGTCGGTGATGATCCCTTCAATTGTTTGTCCGCACACAGAGGCAAATCGCACGGGTGACTCGTGAGGGTTGACGAGCGGCGAGGCCCGATACCGGTGCCAAACACGGACGACGCCGTCGTTGTAGTCGCTGAACCATGGACGCCAGAGCATCACTGTGACAATCGCAATTGTGCACCCGACGAACAGCCACAGACTTTTTTTCCCGAATCGCGCCATGTTGTTTGCGGAATCCTCGCCTTTCTCTGCGATCCCCGCGCCTCTGCGTGAGGCACTTCCCCTTCCTCTCTCGCGCCCTCAGCGCCTCTGCGGTGAACCCCCTCCCCCTCCCCCCCTCAATACACCGACTCCGCAAAGTAAAACCGCTTCGCATTTTCCGGCGTGATCAGCTCCACATCCATCATCAAATGCCGCGGCATGAACTCCATCACCTTCTCCCGATTCCCATCCCGTAGCGCGCTCACGCACTCGTGCATCCCCGCCGCGATCATGCTGGGCGGATACGTGATGTCCGCCGGGATCATCGGGTCCTTCTCCATCACGCGCTTGACCACATCCTTCATCCCCGCGCCGCCGAAGATCCACATCTCCTTCTCGCGCCCCGCTTCCTTGATCGCCTGCAGCGCGCCCAGCAGGATGTCATCGTCCTGGGCCCACACCGCGTCGATCTTCTTATGCTTGCCCAGCAGGTTCTCCATCACGCTGAGCCCCTTCTCACGGCTCCAGAGCGCTGGCTGCTGATCCAGAATCTTGATGTCGGGGCAGGCCGCGAAAACCTCCTTCGCCGCGTTCACGCGATCCGTGTCCACGGTGCACGGAATCCCCGTGAGAATCACGATGTTCCCCTTCTTCCCGAGCTTGTCCACCATGAACTGCGCCGACTTCCGCCCGAGGGCCTTGTTGTCGCCCTCCAGAAAAATATCCGCGATCTGCCCCGCCTCCGGCAGAAATCCGCGGTCCACGTTCACGATGAAGATCCCCTGCTCGTGCGCCTTCTTCGCGATCGGCGTCAGCGGCGCGCTCTCTGTCGCCAGGATCACCAGCCCATCCACCTTCTTCAGCATCATGTCCTCAAGGTCCGCGATCTGTTTCTCCGGCCCCGAAGCCGTCGAGTACACCCAATCCACATCCGGATACATCGCTTGCGCCCGCTTGGCCCACCACCCTATCCCCGCCGTCCACCCATGATCCGCGGCCGGAACCGAAACCCCGATCTTCACCCGCTTCGCCGCGGCCACCGCCCCACCCGGCCTCACCTCAGTCTTCTCCACCCTCGTCGCCCCCACGCCGGCGCTCATCAGCACCAGCGCACACACAGAGACCCCCGCAATCGCACTCTTCCGCATGAAGTTCGTGAGCATGTTCAGTTCCCTTTGAAATTCCAATCCAAAAATACCGGATTTACTGCTGAGGCCCTGAGATCGCAAAGAGGAATGCTCGACCCAGAGCGCCATGGAGTTCCACGGACTAACTCAATCGATCCGAATCCAACTCCAAAGCATTCCTCCGCGATTCTCCCGTGGCCCTCCGTGTTTCTCCGTGTTTCGTTTATTCTTCTGCCTTCCTCCGCGACCTCCGCGCCCTCCGCGGTAAATCACGTCTTCCTCGGCTGCACCACCACCGCCGCCATGATGATCAGCCCCTTCACCAACCCATGATAAAAGTTCGACACCTGCAGCATGTTCAGCATGTTACCAACCACGCCCAGAATCAGCACACCGATCACCGTCCCCCAGATCCGCCCCGCCCCGCCCTGCAGCCGCGTCCCCCCGATCACCACCGCTGCAATCGCATCCAGCTCGTACAACGTCCCCGTTGAAGCACTCGACACCGAGTTCATCCTGCTCGCCAGCAGCAGCGCGGCCACTCCGCACGTCAGCCCGGCAATCCCATACACCACGATGGTCACCGCCGGGATGTTAATCCCCGCATACCGCGCGGCCGTCGGGTTGTCCCCGATCGCAAACACCCGTCGCCCGAACACCGTCCGCGTCAGCGCGAAATGCGCCGCCACAGCCGCCCCGAGAAAAATCAACACGCCGATCTTGAGCTTCACCGCACTCCCGCCCGATCCGATCCACGGCAACGGTATCGTGAACCCACCCGCTTCCCCGAACGCCGCCACCTGCGACCGAATCTCGCTCCCATCCGCCGGTGCCAGAATCAGCGCCCGATAGATCGCCAGCGTTCCGAGCGTCGCCACAAACGGCGCGATCCGCCCCTTCGCAATCACCACCCCATTCGTCAACCCCAGCACCGCGCCCCCCAGCACACACACCGCCGCTGCCATCACAACCGCCATCGCATCCCCGCGCCCCACCATCGCATTTAACGTGTAGACCCCCGCACCCGCCGCCAGCGCCACCATCGACCCCACCGAAAGATCAATCCCCCCCAAAATGATCACGAACGTCATCCCCAGCGCAACGATCCCCACGTACGACCCTTGCCCCAGGATGTTGGCGAAGTTCTGCGCCGACATGAACGCCCGCTGATCTGCCGGCACCCGCGCCGCCTCCACGATCGCCGCACCCGCGATCAACAACACCAGCGCGATCAGCGGCCCAAACCGCTCAAAGAACAATCGCCAGCTATGGGCCGAACTTGTTTGACTGCTCGTTGGAGGCATGGCTGGCTCGTAGGGCCCCCATGGTACCAGCGGCCAATCCTGACCACCCGCCACAAGCAATCACACCCCAATCGTGCTGACCTATCCCCATCGCACCTTTCGAGATGGCTTCTCCAAGCCACGCTCCCCGTTTTCCCCCTACCACCCCAGGAACACTGGCATTATGGGGACCAGCTCAATGCAAATTTACCCACGCATTTGACAATACCCGCCCGTTTCGTCCGTACATCTACTCGTGTGGAACCCATCTAAAATCTCGGCATCGTTGGCCCTCGCCGCCACTCTCTCCCTCGCACCCGCGGCCCGCGCCACCCCCCCTGCGCGCTCCATGCTCTTGAGCTCGCAGGTCTCCCTCCCCATCTGCATCGCCAACACCCCCGCCGATCCGCAGTTCATCTACGTCTGCGAACGCACCGGTGCCATTCGCGTGCTCGATAAAGATACTGGCGTGCTCTCCCCCGGCGCATTCCTCGACATCTCCCCGGTCGTATCCACCGATTCGGACAACGGCCTCCTCGCCCTCGCCTTCGATCCCAACTACGCCGCCAACGGTTTCTTTTACATCAACTACAACACGCTCGACGGCCACATCGTCCTCGCCCGCTACCACGCCACCCCCGGCGCACACACTGCCGACCCCGCCAGCGCGTACACCATCCTCCGCTACACCCGCCAACTCGGCCACAACGGCGGATGGATCGGCTTCAGCCCCGCCAACCGCTACCTCTACATCACCTCCGGCGACGGCGATCTCGGCGGCACTTACGACATTGGCAACCACGCCCAAACCATCGTCAACGAACGCCTTGGCAAAATCTTCCGCATCGACCCGCGCTCGGATGATTTCCCCAACGACCCCGACCGCAACTACCACATCCCCGTCGATAATCCCTTCGTCGGCAGCGGCGCGGACGACGAGATCTGGTCGTATGGCGTTCGCAACCCCTGGCGTGCGTCCTTCGACCGTGCCAGCGGCGACTTCTACTTCGGCGACGTCGGCATGGACACCTGGGAGGAGATCAACTTCGAGTCCGCCTTCAGTCCCGGCGCGCGAAACTATGGCTGGCCCTGCATGGAAGCCACCCACTGCACCGATGCCACTGCCTGCACCTGCAACGACCCCGCCCTCGCGCTCCCGATCTTTGAGCTTCCCCACCCCACCGCCAACGCCATCACCGGCGGCTACGTCTACCGCGGCCAAGCCATCCCCGAGCTTTTCGGCACATACTTCTTCGGCGACTTCCTCCGCCACAAGGTCTGGTCCTTCAACCCCCACGGCCAGGAAGCTCCCTCCGAAATCCAGGATTGGACCGACGACCTGACTCCCCCCGGCACCACCATGCCAATCAGCTACATCGCCGCCTTCGGCGAAGACGCCGATGGCGAGCTCTACATCTGCAGCATCTTCACCAACAAGATCTACAAGCTCGTTCCCTACCCCTGCCTGCCGGTCGTCGACGTCAACCCCGTGCCGCAGAACCGCTCGATCAACACCACCATCATCCTCCCCGTCATCGGCGCCGGCGCGGATCCCCTCACATTCCAGTGGCAGAAGAACGGCATCGACATCGCCGACGATGCACGTATCTCCGGCTCCGACACGCCCACCCTCACCATTACCGACGCCCAGTTCTCCGATGCCGGCGATTACACCGCCATTCTCACCAGCCCCTGCGGCTCAACCTCCACCACGCCCGTCGCCCTCACCATCTTCTCCTGCCCCAGCGCGGACTACAACCACAACATGCAAGTCAACGTGCAGGACATCTTCGACTTCCTCGCCGGATGGTTCTCCGGCGACGCCGCCGCGGATTTCAACCACACCGGCGGCCTCAACGTCCAGGACATCTTCGAATTCCTCGACGCCTGGTTCCGCGGCTGCGCCTAAACCCCTCAGCCCCCCGTCCCCCTCCCCCCACTCCTCATACGAATCCTGTTTGATTCACACGCCCGGGATGAGCAAGTCTTCGAGCGAATCCCGCGGATGCACGCACGATTTCTATTTCGGATTCGTATCACTTCAGCGGCACCAACCGCACATCCTTGAACCAGATCTGCCCGCCCTCGGCTTGCAGCGCGATCCGCCCCGCTGTCGCCTCGCACTCCGTCGCCTTGTTCAGCTCCGCACCGTTCACGTTCAGCGTGATCGTCCCGCCATCCACGATGATCTCGTACTCGTTCCACTCCCCCTGCGGCCGCTCGTTGCTCATGGTGTGCGCGACATGGCGGCCATTGGTGCGGCCGGCGTCGCCCTTCATCGGAAAGCTGCCAATCGAGTAGAAATCCCCGGCGTTGCCCGCCATTAGCTGCGCCTCAATCGAACGCGGCCAGACCTCATCCTTCGGCCCCACACGCACCAGCACGCCGCTGTTGTACATTTTCGCCGGCGGCGCATCCCAGCGCCACGAAACGCGGATGATGTAGCTCGTATAGAGCGCGGTCGTGACGATGTACCCGTTGGGCTGCCCCTTGTCGGAAACAAGACCGTCCTTCATCGCGAACACATCCGCAAGCTTGGTCTTCCCCTCGTCATTGGTGAACCACGTCCAGCCATCGAAGTCCTTCCCGTTGAACATGTTCACTTCGCCGGGCAGCTTCTGCTTCAGATCGCGCACGCGGATGTTGCGGAACGACACCTCATCCCCGTGGTCCTGCAGCGCGATGTGCCCCTTCTTCTCCATGCCGAACCCCGCCATGTCCTTGAACTTGCTGTGGGCGATCATGTCCTTCCACTCCTGACCGTCAATGC
Organism: Phycisphaerales bacterium; assembly: GCA_038225655.1. Taxonomy (GTDB): domain Bacteria; phylum Planctomycetota; class Phycisphaerae; order Phycisphaerales; family UBA1924; genus UBA4658. The sequence goes on from JBBRQY010000010.1 coordinate 6,718, forward strand.
GGCACTCGGCCGTCTTCACGCCGTTCAGGAAGTGGGTCAGCAGACCGTTTGAAATACGCACTCGCGCGCTGTGCCATTTCTCGGCAGGGGCAAGCAGCCCACCGCCGGGCGCGGCCGGTGGCGGGGCGATCAGGTCGTACAGCGAGCCGACCCGGTGCTTGGGGTCCTTCCCATCCGCGTGCTTCTCATCATCAAGAAGCTGGAACTCGGGGCCCGTGCGCCACGGAAAGTCCTTCCCGTCGGCCACGCGATACATGATCCCGCTGTTCGCGCCCGCCGAGCACTTGAACTCCAGCGAGAACTCGAAGTCCTCGAACTCCTCAATGGTCTCGATGTCTCCGCCCCCGCCACCCGCTGCCGATTTCAACTCGCCATTCTCAACCGTCCACCCCTTCGCGGGCATCTTCCCGTCCTTCCCGGCAAAGCTCTTGAAGGCCGCCGTGGACTTGCCATCGAACAACACCTTCCAGCCCGCGGCCTTCTCCGTCGCGGTCAGCGGCGTGTTGTCCGCGAGGGCGAGGGGGGCAGGGGCCGCGGCAAAGATCAGGAACGCGATGGGGATGGTGAGGGTCTTCATGCACCCATGATACCAAAACGCCCGTGCCACGACTTCCCCCCTGCTTTGACCGAGCGAAGTCGTCTCCCCCGACGATGAGAGCATTTCCATCCCTTCATGGACCGGTCACGTTCGGCATGCAAGGTCATGTACCCTCCCCTCTATGGCGAACTCCTCCCCCACAGCCGCGGCAACTCCGGACCTGGCGAACTTCCCCACATCCACCGGGGTGTTGAACAAGCTCCCCGCGCTCACGTTCTGGTTCTGGGTGATGAAAATCGCCGCCACCACGCTCGGAGAAACCGGTGCGGACCTGATCACGGCTCCGGCGCAGGAACCGATCGAAGGCGCGGCCAAGCAGGCCACAACCGGCCAGGCCGAGTACCTGAAGGGCGTCCTCATCTTCCTCGCGTTCTTCGTCGTCCTGCTCTTCTTCCAACTGCGCGCCCGAAAGTACCACCCATTCCTCTACTGGTCGGTCATTCTGGCGACCAGCACGGCCGGAACCGCGATATCGGATTACATGGATCGCACGCAGGGGCTGGGCTACGACAAGGGAAGCGCCATTCTCGTCGCGCTCCTGCTCGCCACGCTCGGGTTCTGGTGGTTCACGGGCGAATCGCTCTCGGTCACCAGCATCCGCACGAAGAAGGTCGAGGCGCTGTACTGGGTCGCAATTCTCATCTCCAACACACTCGGCACCGCGCTCGGCGACTACGTCTCGCACACCGGCCTCGGGTTCGTGCGCGGAGCCCTGATCTTCGGCGCCCTCATCGCGCTGTCCGCCCTGGCCGCATGGTTCACAAAGATCTCTCGCGTCCTGCTCTTCTGGGTCGCCTTCATCCTCACACGCCCGTTCGGCGCAGAGCTCGGAGACGTCTTCTCCAAAGATCGTGATGAGGGCGGGTTCGGCTACGGAACGCTCTGGCCCTCGGTAGTGCTGGCCGTGATTCTCGTCAGCGCGATTCTCTACACGATGCTCCGTGCACGGCCCAACCCTCCATCCACAAAGTCCCCGCACGAACGCACACGCGCCGGATAAGCGAGTCGGTTCGGGGGCGCAGGCCCGGGCAGCGGCGTGCGGGCTTTGTCGCAACCGTTTCTATAGGGCCCCCACTCACGCATCTGGCTCCTTTGGCCCGCTTACGCGTCGGGTCCGCCGGGCCGATATACTCTTGTTCGGTGGTCGGGCCTTTTCCCCCTGCGGGGACCGGCTTGGGCCATCTGGTTCTCGCACGTCCCTCTGGCCGCCGAAAGGTGCCCCGAGAGCGTCTATGAGTAGTCCACGCGGGCGACAGGGGTACGTCAAGCACGCAACCGTCGAAGAGGCGGCCGGGGTGATTCACTCGGCCGCGGGCGGTGGGTTTGGGGTGAATGTCAGCGGCGGAGCAATTTCACTGGGGCATGGCGGGCTCGGCGGGCTCTCTGGCGTCGTAAGTTCACTCGACTACAAAGTGCTGGTGCTGAACAAGGCCTTCGTGGCGGTTCGCGTGATCTCCGCCAAGCGTGCGTTCAGCATGCTCTGCCGCGACATCGCGGAAGTGATCCACGTCGAGAACGGAAAGTACGTCAACTACGACTTTGATTCGTGGGCGGAACTGTCGTTGCTGCAGCGCTCATTCGAGCCGGAGAAGCACGACTGGGTGCGCACGGTGCGGTTCGAGATCGCCGTGCCGCGCATCATCCGGCTACTGGGATACGACCGCCTCCCCGCCCAGATCGTGAAGCTGAACCGGCGAAACCTCTTCGCACGCGACCGGAACATGTGCCAGTACTGCGGCAAGCACTTCGCGACCAACGAGCTCTCCATTGATCACGTGCTTCCACGGGCCCAGGGAGGCGGAGACAGTTGGGAGAATCTCGTCTGCGCCTGCATTCGTTGCAACGCCCGCAAGGGCGGGCGAACGCCCGAGCAGGCGGGCATGCACATGACGCGCAAGCCCGTGCGCCCCAAGCGGAACCCGCTGATCTCCATTCGGCTCGGCCAGGATCGGTACTCATCGTGGAAGGCGTTCCTCGATGATGCGTATTGGAATGTGGAGCTGAAGTAGGAACCGAAGACAACAGGAAGAACTGGAGGTTGCGGTGATTCTTCGGATCAGTGTTCTTGTTGCGGCTGTCGCGATGGGGTTGGCCGCGGCGGCCAGCGCGGAGCCGTACGACAAGTGCGGGACATACGCGCATGGGCTGGATGGTTGCGTGCTCTTCCAGCCGGATGATGCGAGTGGAAACGTGCTCGCTGGCGCGGTCCCCTCGCCATTTCAGATCGGGGATCACGTCCGTCTGCGCGGCGATCGACAGGGATGCGTGAGTTTCTGCTTTGTGGACTGCGTGCAGAGCCCCGTGGTGACGGTCTGCGGCCCGACGTGCGCCGCGGACTTTGACGGCAACGGAACGCTGAATACGGCCGATCTCTTCGCGTTTCTGGCCGCGTGGTTCGCGGGAAACCTGAGCGCGGACTTTGACCACTCTGGCGCGCTGGCAGTGACCGACATCTTCGGATTCATCGGGGCGTGGTTTGACGGATGCTGACCAGAGCATTGCGGTGCAATACGAATCCTGTTTGATTCACACGCCCGGGATGAGCGAGTCCACGAGCGAATCCCGCGGATTTCGCCCATGGAGCAAGTGCGTTTGGTACAACGCCGCCGGGCTGATCCCATTGATCGCCATGCACCGCAGCCGCAAGACCCGGACCTTCTGCCCCTCGGCTCTGATTACACCCTGGCTTCTTCGCGGTCGCGGCTCTGACGGTCGGCACGCTTGCGCATCGACTCATCCAGCAGCTTCTTGCGAATGCGGACGCTCACGGGAGTGATCTCGACGATCTCGTCGTCCTCAATGTACTCGAGGCAGGCCTCGAGGGACATCTTGCGGGCGCCCTTGAGCACCACCGTCGCCTCCTTGTGGGAGACCCGCATGTTGGTGAGCTGCTTCAGCCGCGTGATGTTGACGACGAGGTCGTTGTCGCGGTTGTGCTCGCCAACGACCTGCCCGCCGTAGACCTTCTCGCCGGGAGTCACAAACAGAACGCCCCGCTCGGAGAGAAGCTCGCAGGCATGGTGCGTGACCTGACCGGTTTCAATCGAAACCAGCACGCCCGCCTGGCGGTGCGGGGTCTCGCCGCTGATGGGCGCGAATCGCTCGAAGGTGTGGTGCAGGATGGCATCGCCCTGCGTGGCGGTCAGGATGCGCGAGCGCAGGCCGATCAGCCCGCGGGCGGGGATCTCAAACTCCAGGTGCGTTCCCGCGTCGCCGCGGGGCTCCATGGATTTGATCTCGCCCTTGCGGCCGCCGACAAGCTCCATCACCGGCCCGACGGCGGAGTTCGGGCAATCGACGACAAGCCACTCGATGGGCTCATGCATCACACCGTCGATCTCCTTGATAACCACCATGGGCTTGCCGACCGAGAGCTCGAAGCCCTCGCGACGCATGGTTTCAAGAAGAATGCCCAGGTGCAGCAGTCCGCGGCCGGAGACGACGAACTCGTCGCCCGCGGAAGAATCAAAGTTCACGCGAAGCGCGACGTTGTGCTGCAGCTCTTTCTCAAGGCGATCGCGGATCTGGCGGCTGGTGACGTACGTGCCGTCGATGCCCGCAAACGGGGAGTCGTTCACGCGGAACACCATCGTGAGCGTGGGCTCGTCCACCTTCACCGGGGGAAGGGCCTTGGGGTTCGTCGGGTCGGCAATGGTGTCGCCGATGTCCACGGTTTCCAGGCCGACGAGGGCACAGATGTCACCGGCGGAGACGCAATCGGTCTCGATCCGGCCCAGCCCCGCAAAGCGAAGCAACTGGGGAACCTTGCAGTTGACGATCTTGCCGTCCGCCTTCATCACGGCGACCTGCTGGCCGGAGTTGATCTGGCCGTGGAAGACGCGCCCGATGCCGATGCGGCCGACATAGTCGTTGTAGTCGATGGTGGTGATGAGCATCTGCAGCGCACCGTTCACATCCGCGTCGGGATTCGGAACGTGCTTGACGATGGCATCGAAAATCGGACGAAGGTCGGCCTTCGGGTAGCCCGGGAGGTGGTCCTTGGCCGTGGCGGTCTTGGCGATCTCGCGATCGTCGATGGCCCAGCCGGAGCGGCCGGAGGCGTAGACGATCGGGAAATCCAGAGCATGGTCATCCGCGCCGAGCTCGACCAGAAGATCAAAGACTTCGTTGACGACCTCGTCGATGCGGGAGTCCGGACGATCGCACTTGTTGACGATGACGATGGGCTTGAGCCCGAACTCGATGGCCTTGGAGAGGACGAAGCGCGTCTGGGGCATCGCGCCTTCGGAGGCATCGACCAGCAGCAGGCAGCCGTCGGCCATGCGTAGGACGCGCTCCACCTCGCCGCCGAAATCGGCGTGGCCCGGGGTATCGATGATGTTGACGAAGTACTGCTCGGGCTTGCCATCGCCGCCGGGCGCGCCGGGGCGGACGTAGTTCACGGCGCAGTTCTTGGAGAGGATGGTGATGCCGCGTTCACGCTCCAGGTCGTTGGAGTCCATGATCAGCCCGTGCTGGCCGCCTTCAAGCTTTTCCAGCTCGCCGACGCGGAAGTTGCCGGACTGCTTGAGCATCTGGTCAACAAGTGTGGTTTTGCCATGGTCGACGTGCGCAATGATCGCGACGTTGCGGAGACGAGTGGCGCGGAACGCAGCGGCTTCGGGGGTGATAGGCATGGGAGGGGGGGAGGCAGGGGGAATAGGGAGGGGGCAGTGGGAAAGACCGGGGGCGGTGATAGCGGCGGCGGCTTGAGGGGGCCGGAGGTGTGGAAAGAAGGGGGTAACGAAGGCGGCCGCGCGTGGGGCGGATTGGGCGGGAGTATAGGTCGGTGGATGTGCGGGTTCGACCGGGAAAATGAAGAAGATTCGGGTCGCAGATGGCCCAATCGCGGGCCTACGCCCAAGAAACAGGCATACGTCGGGCAGTGCTTCTTGCCTCGCACTGCCCGGGGCAGCCGCATGATTCGCCTCTCGCCAGTCACGAGGACCAGATCGCTCAAGCGAATGGTTACTGGTTCGGATTCTCAGGCAGTTTGAACCATCGCGTAGCCGCGATGCCGGTCACGGGATAGTTCATTCTGAGGCGGTGGATTCGGTAGCGGCGGAGGTCTTCGCCCATTTTTTCGAAGGCATGGGCGATCAGTTCCGGGTAGCGGGGAATGACACCGGTACCGATGTCGCGAAGGTCGCCCGTGATCCAGCCGGTGTCCACAGTGAGGTGCACCTCATCTAGCGGGAAGCCCGGACCCCGCTCACGCGCGGGGAGGGGCGACATTCCGACGATGTGGGTGGTAACCACGGGTTCGACGCCGAGGTAGACATCGTCGCGAATGAAGGTGTCGTTGATGAGTACGCGCGTCGGGCACCGGGCCAGCATCGTGAGCCATTCTTCTCGCTGATCCGGGGACGCATAGCGCCGCCAGCTCTTGGTCTGGGCATGGCCGACAACCATCGAGATCGGCACGTTCAGGCCTGGCTCGCCCGCAGGGAGTACGAAGAGTCGCTGGTCCTTGGTCTTGACGATGTCGAGCTTTGGAACACGCGGCTCGCAGAAATCCTCCAGAACGCAGGATGCCTCCTCGATGGAGCGGCCGTCGAGCGTGCGCGGGTTCATGTCGAGCGTGCCAGCCGCGCCTTTGGGGTAGTAACGCGTGCCGAAAATCGAGAGCGGCTCGCCAACCCGGAGCCGGCGAAGGCCGAACTGACCGCTGACGAAGGCGACGTCGAGCGTCGTGCCATCAGGGTTGGGCTTGAGCACTGTGCAACCGAGCGCGGCGTCGGACTGATACCCGAATAGGAAGGACATCGCCTTGTAAACCGATTGGCGGGCGGTTCGTTCACCTTGCTCGCGGGCCTCGGGAATCCATCCTGAAATGGCTGCCTCAAGCCCGGCGCGGCCCTGAGGGAAACGTGAGAGCAAACGCTCAAAGCTCTCGAGTGATTCTTCGGCGCGAGCGATGGACTCCGGGCGGATACCGGCCGCGCTCGCGGCTCGAAGAAACATCCCCAGCCCGTGTGGCGCGGGGACGCGAACCAGCGTGGCGAGCGCGTGCGGCGAACGAATAGTCTGAATGATGCGCCCCGCAAGCGTTTTGTCGAGCCCCACAAGCGTGATCAGATGCGAGGGGCGCGGCGTGGGGCCCGAGATGGCAAGCACAACCTCTTCAAGCGCGGAGCGCAGAGATGCGCCCACGAGTTCGGCGTGGGAGCGCAGCTCCATCGCGAGTTCGGATGCGGCGGCTTCGATCGGCGTCAACGGCGATTCGGCAGACACCCAAGGAGCGTTCGCCCCTGGAGGGGGGGTGTCAACGATCACCGGCAAGCCGGAATAGAGTTTGTGTTTTGAACGGTGCAAATTTCTTTCGATACTCCCTCAAATAGTCTCTCAGAGAGTTGACAGGAGAGTGGTCTATGGTACTCTGAAAACCCTCGCGGGCAACAAAGTCTCTCAAATCCCTGTGTTTTCTTGAAATGGAGTCGCTGCACATGCCACGAATGCTCGCTTGTTTCTCACCGTGTATCGCCGTTGCCATCGTCGGCGCGGCGGTTGGGTTCTCGGACCAAAGTGCCAGTGGCCAGACATGGCAGGCGGGGACTGCGGGCTCCGATGTGCCGAACGGGTCTGTGCTCGGACTGAAAATGTGGGACCCGGATGGTGCCGGGCCGCAGCCGCCAGTGCTGGTCGCCATCGGGTCGTTCACCGCCGCAGGCACCGTCAGCCCGGCCAATCGCGTCGCCACATGGGACGGAACGAACTGGTCGACGATGCCGGGCACCGGCTTGAATGCGATCGGAAGCACCGCTGGCCTGGCGACGCTCTCGAGCAACAACACGCTCTACTGCGCCGGAACGGGCCTGTCGTCGGCCAACGGCGTGAGCGCCAAGGGCGTCGCGGGATGGGATGGATCAACATGGTTCGGGCTGGACAGCACTTCGGTGGCTGCTCTGCTCACCATTTCCACAGTGAACGCGGACACGATCGTCGCCTGCGGCGTGTTTTCGAACGTCAATGGTGTCGTCTCCAAGAATGTGGCCACTTGGAATACAACAGCGGGCTGGGGGGCGATGGGAACTGGCCTGAGCTCCAACCCCTCCTCCTGCCTCGGCATGTCCGACGGGCACACCATCATCGTCAGCTTCGGCGCTGACTACACGGGCACGACATCCGCGGCCCCCGGCGACCCCGGCGCGGTCCAGGTGAATCGAATCGCACGCTGGGACGGCAGCGCGTGGCACGCGATGGGATCCGGCTTCACAACCACAAATGCGACACTGCATCCGGCGGGCATCGCTCGCACACTGCTGGAAATGCCCAACGGCGACGTGATCGCCGGTGGCTCGTTTGTCGCCTCGGGGGCTACCGCGCTGAACAAGATCGCGCGTTGGGACCACTCAACGGACACGTGGGTGGCGATGGGCTCGGGGATTAACAACGACACGGGCTCGAACCATGACGTGTACGCACTGGCACTGATGGGCAACGGAGACGTGGTGGCCGCAGGGGACTTCACCACATCCATCGGCGCTCCACAGAACTACATCGCGCGCTGGAACCCGGCAACTTCTACATGGACGGCGATGGCCGCGGGCGACCTCGGCGTCGCCGGAGCGGTTCGCTCGCTGGCAACACTGCCCAACGGAAACCTCGCGGTGGGCGGCGATTTCTTGGCACTGGGAGACGGACGCGTGGCCCAGCGGTTCGCCATCTGGAACGAGCCCGCGGTCGCGGTCAACCCCCCGGTCATCACCGTCGAGCCTACTTCGCAGTTCATCTGCATCTTCCCGGGCGCGGTGGGTACGTTCCATCTGACGGCGACTGGAGGCGGCCTGACGTACCAGTGGCAGCAGCAGGACCTCGGTCCGACATTCCCGGACTTCATCGATATCTCCGACGGGCCCGTGCTGGATATCTTCGGACATCCGATCTTCACCGCCGCAGGCGCGACCACCAACACGCTGACCCTCTCCGACGGTCAGGGCTTTGGACAAATCTTCCGGTGTCACATCTCCAACGCGGCCGGACAAACAGACAGCGCCGAGGTGGGCATGCTGTATTGCCGGGCCGACTTCAACTGCAGCGGCTCCCTGGAAGTGCAGGACATCTTCGGATTCCTGGCCGCGTGGTTCGCGGGCGCCCCGGGTGCAGACTTCAACTTTGACAACGAAGTGGGCGTCCAGGACATCTTTGACTTCCTCGCCGGCTGGTTCGATGGTTGCTGAGATCTGATGAACTCAACGAGCGCGCCGGTTCGCACCGGCGTGTTTCGCTCAAACCACCTCGGAGGGGCAGCGATCGCCCCTCCGGAGGGCCCGGTACCTCACGGAACCTGGCCCTCTTTGCTTTTTGGAGATGTGGCGTATCGGCTGGGGAGTCGGGGCGAACACGCCCCGGCTCACTTCGCCGCAGGGGTGAGCTTGAGCGCAAGGTCGCCCTGAATGTCGCCGAGATCGGTAATCTGAAGTTTGAGATCGATCGACTCGAATCGGCGCAGTGCCGAGCGGATGCCGTTGAAGTCCGGGAAAGAGCTGGGCAGAACGGCTTCAAGTGCGGCCGGGCGTGCGGCCGCAAGCCACACCCAGCGGGCAGAGTGGGCATTCGGGTCCACGGTGAGCAAGGCGTTGGCGTCCGAGCGGAGAAGCTCGGCGGGGGACGCCACCTCGGACTTGGGGGCTGGAGGGGCGGGGGGGGCGGGGGGGGCGACGGCGAGGGGCTCGTCGCGCGATACATTCTGCGAGATGTTGAGAACCCACCAGCCGGGCCGGTTGGGGGGCTCACCAGGGGCCATGGCGCAGCCGAGAATGTTGACAGCTCGGTCTGCGAGATTGACGGGGCCATTCACGGCGACTTGCGATGGGTAGGCCCACGAGATGGTGAGCGGGCGCGAAGAGAACATGCTCAACCCACCCCCGCCCCCGCCAACGCTTCCGTCACTCTTCGCGATATTGGCGAGCGAGGTCGTCCGTATGGCGTTTGGCGCAAGGCCCGCATAGTCCTGCGGCGAGGGAGCTTCGATGCCGAACTGCCTCTCAATGCGCTGGATGCCGGCGGAGATTTCAGGATCGAATGTGCGTGCGAGCTGCTCGGTGGACGCAGTGCCGCGAGCGAGAGTGCACGAGATGCGATCGTTCGGGGGAAGCGCACGGACGCAGAGGGCTTGTGGCGCCGACATTTGTTTCTTGGCATCTTCAGGGATCGGGATGATGGAGAGTATGTTGATGAAGGAAGGAGCCCACGCGCCAAGCACGTCCGGAAGGGGCGCGTTCTGGATCATGGCGATCAGTGCCCCTCCCCCCCCACTTCCCGCTCGCCCTTCAGAGAGTGCGCGGAAGGAGGCCTCGGAAGTGGATTCGATTTTGAGCAGATCGGCGCGGCGTTCGGTTTGGCGGACGACAATCCGCGATCGCCAGGCCGCGGCCGCTGCGCCGCCCTGGGGATCGTCCGGATGATCCGCGGCGTTCAGCTCGCGATGGCCGGCGAGCATGACGAAGTTCCGCCAGCGATCCGCGGGAAGCGCAGCCGCGCCGGGCGCAAGCGGCGCGGGATCGAGTGCGGCAAGGATGAGGACTTCCGTTGGTCCGGCTTGGCGGACCTGATCGAAGACGTCGTGTGCGCTGATGCTGGCGACGACCGGGTTGTTGACGGCGACTTGCGCGTTCGGCTTCGTGGCTCCCCCCACCCCCCCACCACTCGCTGCCCGCGAAACGATCGTGAGCATCTCGTCGAAAAGCTCGGGCTTCGCGGATGGGCCGAGGATCAGGGTGACCCGGTCGGTGGGCGCAGGACGCGCGGGCTTCCTGACTTTGGCGGCGTTGGCTTGCGTGCCGGCGCGGAGGTGACTGGTGAGCTGGTACTGGCCATTCTCAATGGTCAGTATCTGATGGCCTTGATCGATGGCACGGGGCGCGGCCTGCAGCTTGTCCTTCAACTTCTCGTCGGTGTCAACAGAGATGTCGCTGAGAATGGCCCAGAGACGGTCGTTGCCTTGGACAGCACCTTTGGAAATCAAGATGACGCGCTGGCCAAGGAGGCGATTGAAGGCGTCGTCGCGGCTAAGGCCGAGTTGATCGGCGAGACCCGCCCACGCCTTCGTGAGAGCGTCAATGACTTTGGAATCGGCAAGGAATCGCGAGACAGCATCGCCAATGGGGGATGTGCGAAGTTCTGAGGCATGCTCGATGACGATGATGAGGTCGGCATCGTCGGGAATGTCGGAGATCGCGGCCGCGGCGGAGGCGGGGAGGGGAGAGTTGGGCCCGAGCGGTTGTGCCAGGGAACACCGCGCGAACGCGGCAATCGCCATCAGGAACGCGGGGGCAAGGGTTCTGGTGAGGCGCGGTGCCATTACATCGATAGTACCGGCGAGAACGGCTGCGGTTGGATGCGATTCTGGTCTACGCCCAGCGTGGAATGGCGTGGCGGAACCCCATGGGGCTCCGCCAAGACGAGCGCGCAGTGTTCCCCCGCGTGACGGACGCAAAGCCATCCTCTACAGAACCCGAAAGGTTCACTCAATACAGACGATTTTTCATCGAGGGAAGACGAGCCCGTCGAGGTCATGCTCGAGGAATGTGGGCACGACACGAACGCGCGAGGCGTCGGCGGACATGAGCATCGTGGGACCGCCCGAATCCGGCAGGATCGACTGCGCGTACATCGCAGGTGCTCGCTGGCGTGAAACAGAATGATTAGAAGCGAGCGACGCGATGGGAGCGTTGGTGGGCGGGAAAGGTGGGGCAGGCGTATTCAGCGGGACGGCCTGGGAGAGAGGGAGGATCGCGGCAAGCGTGGTCGGGCTATCGGTGCCCGGGGCGGGGCGACGCCCTTCATTCTGGGCAATGTCCGCGGCGGCGGTCATCGCGGCAAAGAGCTGCGAGCAGTCCTTCTCTGTGACATTCAGCATCGCGGGGCGAAGGGCCATGAGCTTGGCGGAGGCGGCGCACTCGACGCACTGCACGACATCGGAAACGGGCGCGGGCTGCTCCGTGAGCTGGATGGCCTTCGGGGCGTAGCGGTGCGTGAGCGCGACGCTCAGGATGCTGAGCGCAACGCACGCGCCAAGACCGAGGCGAATCCAGGGGAGCTTGCGCCGAACGCTGGGGGCAAGGAAGGGACGCTCAACATCCACGCGATCGAGGATGCTGCTCGTAAAATCCGGTGCTTCAATGGGCGCGGCGCGAAGGGTCTCGCTGACGTGCGCGATGTTATCGAGCTTGGCGCGGCGGGAGTTGCGATTCATCGCTGCCCTCCCCCCACACCACCACCATGGCCCCACGATTCCATCGACTCTTCACGATCATCCACGATGGACATGATCCCTGTAAGCTCCGCGATGTGGCGGCCGAACTGCTCGTGCTCAGTGAGGAGCACGCGCATGCGCTGGCGGCCGCGGTGCAGGTGAGACTTGATCGTGCCCTCGGGCATCTCCATGTGCTCGGCGATCTGGGTGATCGGCCAATCGAGCTGGTGGAAAAGAACCACGATCTCACGCTGGTCTTCGGAGAGATGCTGCAGCGCCCAATCGATCGCGACCTTCGCGTTCGCGGCGCACTCGTCGCCGATGGTCGGCGCATCCGGGGCGTTGGACTTGCCCTGACGGCCCGCGACGACATCCGAGTCGTAGCTTGGCTTGTGCTTCTGACAGGCATTCACGTACAGCCGCTTTGCGATTGTGAAAAGCCACGTGCTGAAACGGAAGCGGAAGTCAAAACGGTTCAGGTTCGTGAGGGCTCGCACGAAAGCGTCCTGCACGATGTCCTCCGCGACATCGGGGCGGCCGGACATGCGGAGCATGTACGCGTAAAGGGAGGCCTGATGGGCCTTGATGAACTCCGCGGCGGCCGCGCGGTCTCCCGCGATCGCACGCTCCATCAGAGTTCGTTCCTCAGCGCGGGTCATGATGGTTGAATATACCGGTTGGGGGTTGTGCAGGTTTGCAGGAATGTGCGGTTTGGGGAGGATTTGCCTGCGGGGCGTTGGGGTGGCGGTTGGGCAGGACCGGAAATTCAGGCGATTGGGCCGCATGTGGTTGTACGCGGGAAGGGCCCCACCGTTCCGCAATTGAGGGGCAAATGGTTATCGGTTGAGGGATTCCGACGAGATGACGGGGGATTGGGGGGCGGGGTGGCGGCATTCGGGGCCATTTGTTCGCGTAGACATATGATTTGGCTATGAATCCCGTCAAGATCGATCCGGAGATCATGCATGGCACGCCGTGCTTCGCGGGAACGCGCGTGCCGGTGCGGTCGCTCTTTGACCATCTGCGCGAGGGCTACACGGTCGATGAGTTCCTGCGCCAGTTTCCGACCGTGGAGCGGGAGCAGGTCGATGCGCTGCTGGCGATGGCCGAGGGACGAGTTTCTGAGCGCCCCGAGCGAGCCGCCGGATGAAGCTGCTTCTGGATGAGAATCTCCCGTAGGAGTTTCGCCACCTTCTTTCTGGGCATGAGGTATTCACCGCGCGATACATGGGATGGGAGGGCGTCAAAAGCGGCGACCTGCTGCGTCGCGCTCAGACCGCCGGGTTTGATGCATTCCTGACGAGCGATACCGGAATCGAGAATGAGCACAACCTTGCCGCGCTCCCCGTTGCGATTGTCGTCCTGCACGCGAAGAGCAACTCGATGAAGCGGATGGCTCCGCTTGCTCCAGCGGTGCTCGAGGCGCTTGCGACTCTGATGCCCCGGACTATTGTGCACGTGCGTTGAAGCTCGCTCGCGAGTTCTCGTGCCTGCGAGCGCTTTCGCTTCATGTGTTGCGGGCGCTTTTTTCTGGAACGCGAGGTCGCGACGGAGCGGCGCCATGACTTCTTCGTTGGTGCCCTGTCGGTCTTGGACGCCTTTGCGAGCGTTGGGTTTCACTGACGTAACGTCAACGACTTCGCCTTCCACAAGGTCGTGTTCGTCCGTGATGATGGCCACTCCGTGAGTAGGGATACCGCGCCACGTCATGCCTGATTAATGCACCTACGCCCGCTTCAAAGCAGCAAGGCCCGGACGTTCCCTGTCGGGGCCTTGCGGGGATGACTGAATACTCAAACGCTCATGCTCAGGGGTGAGTGCCCCTCCGCACAAGCTGCTTCGCGGGGCTATTGCCGCGAGGCGGGGGCGAAAGCACGGGCATCATGACCGCACCTCAGACTTACGCGGCCTTGGACTTTCTGCGGCTGCGGCCCACCGTGCGCTGGCTCTGCTCGGCGCGGCGCTCCGGCTCTTCAATGAGCATCTGTGCCATTTCCATGGGCGACGTGGCCCACAGATCGGCGCCGATCTCTTCAGCAAGGCCCTCCGCCCGATTAAAGACGCCGCCGCCGACGGCGATCTGCGTGCCGTTGGCCGCGCCGATCTCGCGGAGCTGGTCGATCATCGCGCGGATCTCGGGCAGATCCTGCGGGGCGGAACAGAACATCATGAGAACTTCGGGCTTGTCCTCGTTCACGCGGAACATGATCTCGTCGGAGGCGATACCCGCACCGCCGAAGCGGATGTCGAAGCCGGAGGCCTCCATCACGTCGATGGCCATCTGGGCGCCGAGCTCTTCGTTCTCGCTCGGGCCGCAGAACGCGAGAATGGTCTTGCCCTGCGAATAATCAAACGTCAGGTGGGCCGCATTCTGATCGATGAGCTGGCGGAGCAGCCGCACGGCCATATGGTGGCTCATACGGGTGAGCTGGTCCTGCTTGTACAGCTTCTCGATCTGCTGATGGGTGGGCCAGAAGAGGTTGGTGATGAGGTTGAGGGGGCCGCCCATTTCGGCGCGGGCCTGCTCGGCCGTTGCGCGAGCGATGGGGCGGTCGCCCGCGATGAGGGCCTCGAAGAAGCGTTCCATCAGTTGTTCCTGTTGCATTGGCGGACTCCGGATCGGGGTTGGGGGATAGGGGCGGAACTAAGATCCGCTCGCGGGCTCCGCCGCAGGACGGGAGGGATGCATGAGCCGGCGGGAATCCATCCCGCCGGGTCGAACATTCGACTCGCAGTTGATCGGGTGAAGCGTGATTTCGTGAGATGTTTCGAGGGTCCGGATTGCCGGGGGGCGTGTAACCGCCGCGGGACGCGCACAGAGCGACTCAGGGTGCCAATAAGCGATTTCCAGCGATCACGTTTGCGCGGCGGCGCAATCCCATGAACATGGGATGGCTTCGCTCATACCCGCGCGGTGTAACACATGCAGATACCCAGCGACAGCGGCGTGGCGGCGGCATCCTCAAAGCCCGCCCCGGCGAGCATCGTGCAAAGCTGAGCGGGAGAGAGAAACGTCTGCACGGACTTCGGCAAGTACTTGTAAGCACCAGACTTATCGCCCGCAATCCAGGTAGCGGTACGAGGCATGATCTGGCGGCAGTACAGCGAGTTAAACCATCGAACAGGGGCAAAACGCGGCTCAGCGAACTCCAGAATGACCAAGCGTCCGCCCGGGCGCAGGACCCGCCGAAACTCGGCGATCGCCGCGGATGGTTCAAGGACGTTGCGAATGCCGAAGGCAATGGTCACAACGTCCACAGAGGCGTTACCCAGCGGCAGTTTTTGCGCATCCCCCTGGATGTAGGTGAGTCTTTCCGGGTTGCCGGCAGGAGGGAGACCCCCCACTTTGTGGCGGGCAATTTCGAGCATTTCGAACGTGAAGTCCAGCCCAATGACTTTGGCCGCGCCTGCGTGGGCAAGGGCCTGAGAAAGGTCGCCGGTGCCGCAGGCAACATCCAGGGCAATGTCGGTGGGCTGGACTCGGGCTTGACGCACGGCGAAGCGCCGCCAGGACT
Source organism: Phycisphaerales bacterium (assembly GCA_038225655.1). Classification (GTDB taxonomy): domain Bacteria; phylum Planctomycetota; class Phycisphaerae; order Phycisphaerales; family UBA1924; genus UBA4658. The sequence goes on from JBBRQY010000010.1 coordinate 22,028, forward strand.
GGTCCTGCCAAAGGGAGTGAACCCGGTTGTTCAGGTCGTATGACTTCGCAATTGCGGCGAACATGCGCCGGACGCGCTCGGGTTTGTCCGAGCGATCGTGGGGGCTGGCGGCCAGCTCGGCCTGGGACCAAGCGGGAAGAGCGGCGGGAGGGAGGCCGGGAGGGGTCGCGGGGGATGGGGGAGTTTGCAGAGCCACCGCGGCAAGGATAGGGTGCGGGTATACAAAGACTTCGCCGCGAAATGCGGCGGCCAGAAGGAGCAACGGAATGAACGTTTTCAATCGTGCGGCGGTGGTGTCGGGGATGTGCTTGGTGGTGGCGGGAGCAGCGGGGCTGGGTGGTTGCTCGACAAATCCGACGACGGGTCGAAAGCAACTGACCTTCGGTGGACTGAGCCGGGATCAGGAAGTGGCGGTGGGGCTGAGCGAAGGGCCGAAGCTCACTCAGGAGTACGGCGGCGAAGTCGCAAACCCTCTGCTGCGGGGATACATCGATGAGGTGGGGCAGAAGCTGAAGAACCAGACCGAAGTCGATGGACCGACGCGGAAGTGGACATACACGCTGCTGGAATCGGATGTGATCAATGCGTTCGCCCTGCCGGGAGAGCGGGTGTTCATGTCGCGCGGGCTCGCCGACAAGCTGACAACCGAGGCGCAGCTCGCTGGCGTGCTCGGGCACGAGACGGGGCATGTCATGGCGCGGCACACCAGCGAGCGAATGGCCCAAGCCAACGCCGTGGGAATCGGCTCGGCAATCGTCGGAGCGGTAGCTGGTGCGGCGACGAAGAACGACACCCTCAAGGCGGGGATTCCAACAGTGGTCAGCGCGAGCGGGCAGGTCTTCGAGCTCAAGTTCAGCCGCGATCAGGAAAGCGAGGCGGACTCGCTGGGTATGCGTTACATGACGAAGGCAGGATACAACCCGCACGGACAGCTTGAAGTCATGCAGGTCTTGCAGAAAGAGGCCGGGAGCGGAAGCACCCCGGAGATCCTGGCAACGCACCCCCTCCCCGCAACGCGAATCGATCGCGTGTCGAATGAGTTGAAGACAACGTACGCAAACACCCAAGTCGCGGCCGCCGCCGCCAGCTACGGAGACTTTGCGGATCGCTACCGCCAGCGGTATCTCAGCTTGCGTGAACTCGAGCCGAAAGGTGCAGCGAAAGCGAAGAAAAAAGCGGAGGGCGCTCCTGCGGTAGATGAGAAGGGACGCACACGCTTGCTCGCGGGTGTCGTGGCCATGGATGGGGATGTTGTCGTGGCCGATCCAATGACTTGGTGCTCGGTTTGTCGGGCGAATGCCGTGATGCTTGCAAAGTGAGTCGCGGCGGAGCGGCTCACTCATTCCGCAACGGCCGGAACACCCACATGGTCACGAGCAGTTCGCCGCGATTGTCCGCGACGGATTGATCGTTGATCCGAAACTCGACGCGCCCCACGCTCACGCGCTGATCCGGCCGGAGGGAACGCCATCCCGCGTACACCGAAGGCGATCCCTGAACTCGCAGCAGCAGTGCGCCGTTTGCGAGTTTCTCGGCGATTCTGGATGCCGTACTCCCGGTCTCACCTTCCGGACCGACGCCGCTGGAGTTGCCGCTCGGCTCCTTCCAATACCATTTTCCCCACGCCCACACGGCCAGCGTCTCTCCGGCGGCGATGGTGAGATCGGAACTCTGCCAGTCTTCGTTTGCATGCACGGTGAGCGTGCTGGTTCGGAGCGCCGCAACGCACCGCTGAATGTCAATCAAGCGCGTGGCGAGCGCGGCCTTGGCGACCTGCGAGGCGGAGAGCGCATCGCTCACGGTCGACGCCGCGTCGAGGAGATTCGCCTGATTCTCCTCCACGAATGCCGCAATGCCGTCGGCCATGCGCGAGGCCCGCTCGGTCTCGGACTGCAGATCCCAGAGGCGCCGTTCGTAGGTGCTATGCGCGCCGGGGGATGAAATGTCCGTCAGAATTTCTTCGGCGTTCGCCAACTCGCCGCGGAGCCGGGGAAGCGTCTGGTCGATCGTGCGGAACAGGGCCCCCTGCCGGTGGCGCAACTCCAGCAGCACGCCCCTGGCGCGGGCCTCGGGATCGCCATAGCTGGAGCGCAGAAGTTCCCGATGGCCGGGAGAATCAAGCATTTCCTCAAGCAGAGACTTGTACACATCGCGATCGTCCTTGGCGCTCTCAAGCCGGGCCCGCAGATCGGCAAGTGCGGCGAGGTCGGATACCAGCACGCCCTCGCGGTCGGCGGCCGCGCGGAGGTACTTGTTGAGATCAGCTTCCCGTTCCTTCGAAGCCAGCAAGTCGAGGGTCGTGCCTTTCAGGCGATCGGCAGCGTCGGCAAGGCCGGCCTCGGCCTGGCTCTGCGAGCTGACTGCACGCTGGTGATACACGCCGAAGGCCCCACCGCCGACCGCCAACACGCCAACCGCTGAGAGAAGTGAGCGATTCATGCGTGTCTCCGGCAATCCCCGAGGGGTCTACAACAAAGCCCGCACGTGGTTGCATTGGAACGCGCAATCGGCCTCGGGGCGTTTGTTGGATCGCCGACTTTGCAATTGGTGGTGCGGGCGGGCGCTGGGCGAGTGGGCCGCTGCGGTTTGGTGTAGACTGCTCACATGGCCCGGAACGCAGGTCATTCACCGCGGATGATCGAGAGGATCGCGTGCTCCCTGGTGCTTGCGGCACTGGGTCTCAATGTGCTCGCGCCCAACGCCAGCGCCCAATCCATCAAGATCGATCACGCCTACCGCATCTCGTTCCCCGAAAGTTCCGGCGTTCACTCCGCCGTTTTTTCCGCCGACGGCAAGAGCGTGTTCGTGGATGTGGCGATTCAACCGGTGGATGCCTGGGGAGCGTTGGTCTATCTCTGGCCGGAGGTCCTCGGCGGAGTTGTCTTAATCGCGACGCTGTTGGCGGCGTTCCTGCTGGTGCGGGTGGCACGCCGGAGACGTCGCGCAGGCGTGCCGTACTGCCGCAAGTGCAACTATGACTTGACGGGGCAGAGCCAGGGGCGATGTCCCGAGTGCGGCGTGGAAACCACGAGCGTGGCTCCCGTGATCGGCCGCCCTTTCATGCGCCGCGTGGGGCCGATGCTCGCGATCTGGCTCGTGCTCGCCTCCGGATACGGGGCGATGTGGGCATTTCGCTTGCCCAGATCCGGAAGCGCAAGCAGATGGTTGAACTGGCCATCGGAGCGGCTGGCACGCGAGGCGGATGCGAGGCAGATCGGGTGGCTGCAAAAATGGAAGTGCAGCGGGGAGAAAGTTGTCGAGGTAGATCTTGCGACAGGAAAGGTAACCCGGACGATCGCAGTACGGACGGTGGCCTCGTATATGGATATGTCGCTGACCCCGGACGGACGCTCGGTGGTACTGGCCGGCGTGCAAGGGCTGTCGCTCGTGGATGTGCGATCAGGACGGGAGCGGGCGCAAGTACATCTTCCGGGGGAGCCGATGGTGGATGTCCACGGAGAGCAAGTACTGGGCTACTCGCTCGATGGGAAGACGGCGTACGTGCACTGGGTGGGGCGTCAGGATGGCATCTGCGGCGTCTCGGCGTGGAACTTGGAGACGGGCGCGGCCACGACGATCGTGAAGACCAGCGCGTACCACGATCCCCGGGCCAACGGCGGGATCTACGGCCGCCGGTTTCTGCGGGTGGGGCGTGAGGAGCCCCCGAGGTTTATCTCTGTCCCCACGTTCATGGAGTCGTTCGGCAGCAAGTCGTTTGTCGTCCGCGTGCATGGCGCGGACGGATCAAGCGAAAAGAGCTTTGATCTGGGGACCGCGGTCGATTGCAGCGCAACACCGGCAATCACCCCCGACGGCGGGAGCATGTTCCTGACCGGTCAGTACGGCCATGGCATCCTGGGATTCGTCCCGACCACAGGCGAAAGTTTGGGGCGTCTGAATCTACCCATGCAGAACGCGTGGGATACTCCCGCTCTCAACGCGCCCGGAACCCTGCTCGCGGTGCCGTCGCACGGGCCGATCGAGCTTCGCGACACCACGAAAAAGGCATGGGTCGCATCGCTGCGCGTGCCAAGCCAACTGATCGCGCCCCGTCCGGGGTTTTCGGAGGATGGAAAGTGGCTATTGGCGGTCTGCCAGATTTATGGCGGACCGGGGGCGATGCCCCTCAGCCGAAATACCCATGAGTTGTTGATCTGGAAGTTGCCGGAAACCGAGGCCGGGAAGTGACGACTCGTCCCACTCGTCCACGTTGATCAACCGAAGATGCGCAGCCAGTTGCCAACGGCAAAGCCGGCGATATCCGCGTCAGACCAGTTACGCGCGGAAAGCCCTTCGCTGAGCAGCGGGTAGTTGGCGGGAGAGTTGATGCCCTCGGGCATCTGGTCGGCCGGGAAGCCGCCATCCATGTCGGAGCCAAGGGCGATGTGGTTCCGCGACCCGCTGAGATCGCAGATGTGTTCGATGTGGTTGATGCAATCGGCGATCGTCGCTCGCCCCCCCGCCGCGCCCTTCTCCCAGTTTGGTCGGAGGAACATGGAGAAAAGGTTGAGGCCGATCACCCCCCCGCGCCGCGCGATCTCCTTGATCTGAGCATCCGTCAGATGCCGCTGGTTCTGCCCGGTGGGGTCTGTAATGGCGCGGCAGTTGGAATGGCTGGCGACGATCAGTCCGTCGGTGGCCTCGCACAAATCTGCGAAGGAGCGGTCCGAGAGGTGGCTCGCGTCGTGGATAATGTCGAGACGGTCCATCTCACGGACCATCTCTTTGCCAAGCCCCGTCAGACCGCCGTCCGTCCGCGCAGCACGATTCCCCGTGGCATATCGCGAAGGGCTCGCCCAGCAGAGGCCCACAGCGACAAGGCCTCGATCCTTCCACCATTGAATTTCAGCGGGCGAGCGGATCGGGTCCGCGTTCTCCATGAGAATGCCGAGTTGGAGGGGCGGGGACTTGGGAAGTCTCGCAAGACGTGCGGCCGGAGGAAGCGGCACGGATTCGGCAACGCCCATTCCGCCGCGGATTTCCGCGAGGTCGGAAGTGGCGCGAAGGGCCGCGAAACCGTCGAGTGAAATGAGGTTGCGATCGCGCCAAGTGAGGTACACCTCGAGCTGGGCGCGGCCAACCGCGTAGGCGCGATCAACATTCTCCGCCGGATAGCCCTCCGGACCGGTGCCATTCGGTTCGGTAAAGATGGTGCCAAGGGCGAGACGAACGTGGCCCGCCGAAAGGGAGGGAAGCGTGAGTCCCGCCTTGAACTCCGGAGTGGATGCAGCGTGCGGAGTCAGCGTCATGTCGCGCCCGTGAACGGCGAGCATGGCGAGGTCGAGGTGTGCGTCGAACCAGTTCATGGCGTGTGTTGTGTCGTTCCGAGATTCTCAGTACACAGTGTTCACTCAGGAGGTACTGATACGAATCCTGTTTGATTCACACGCCCGGGATGAGCGAGTCTTCGAGCGAATCCCGCGGACGCACGCACGATTTCCATTTCGGATTGGTATGAGATCCCCGAGATGGAACTTGCGTCGCTCAATGAACCTTCTCTGGAACCTCTCTGCCTTCTCCGCGACCTCGGTGTACTCCAAACCAGCCCGACACTCCCATCCACAAATCAGCCAACCCGACAGAGTGCATTGAAATACATCAGTGCGTGCCGTACCCCCCACCTCGGACGTGCGGGGTGGCGTTGATGACCGGGGGCGTGGCAAGAGGCGTGTCAAGCTGAATGTCGAGGGAGAGGGTGTACCGGGCGTGCCGCGGGGCGCGGAAGTTGATGCCCTGAAACTCGGCGGGGAGTGTGCGCCAGGATTCAGGCGTTGGCGTCCAGTCAGCAGTGAGATATCCCTGCTTCGTGCTGGTGCGCCCAGCGACGGCATCCACAAGCGTCATGTTCACCCGAACCCCGGCCTTGTCCACCGCCGCCAGCTTCTCGGGCGTGGGATCATCGATGCTGAGCAGCGCGAGCAGACTCTCCGCGGGAAGATCGCTGAGCTGGAACTCCGCGTGGCCGGGTCGCATCAGAGAGATGGGCTCCAGCTCCAGGTCGTACCGCGGCGCGGCATTGGGAATGGAGTACATCGTCCCCTCGCCGGTGTAATCGGCAGGGCGATACGAAGCGCATCCGGAAAGGACGAGTGCGGACAGAATGCAGATATGAGCGCGGACCATGATTCGCCTCCGTGCGATGATCGCTGTTGCACCAGTGTATCGGGGTGCAGGGCTCTGGAGAGCCGGACCACCAGAAGAGCACCATCCATCATGGCTTGGACTTGGGGCGGTATGGATGGGTTGTCGGTTTTGGGGGCGTGGGGGTGGGGGTAGTCGACGTCGGGGGATCGACGCCAGGCGTCAGAGAGAAAACGCCGGGGGAGCAGAAGGTGCCGGCAAGCTCTCCCTTCAAGTCCCGGTGCGGCGTGAGCTTCCCGTGAACACCCTCACGCTGCACGCTCCCGATCGAACTCGGCGCTTCTTCGGTCAGCAGGGCGTCTTTGGGCGGATTCTTCGTGGTCTTCCCCCACTTCACAACCTGAACGGGTTTGGAATCAGGATCGAGCAGGACGACGAAATCCGCCTCGTTGCCAAGCGCGGCGTAGGGAGACTCGTTCTTCATCGTAAAGACGTACGCATCGTGGAACTTGTCGTTGGTGCCGGAGGGGGGCTTGGTGGTGTCGCCCACAGGACCGGTGAACTTCTGGTGGTAGCCGTTGAATACCACCACGACCTGGCCCGGCTTGAGTTCCAACTCCGGGAAGACAAAGCGGACTTCCGCCCGTGTGGACTCAGTACCAGGATCGTGTGCGGGCTTGGTGACGGGCTTGTCAGTGGGCATGTCGGTTGGTTTCGTGGAGGGTTTGGCGGGGGCAGGCGTGCCCACCGACTTGGGCGCTCCGGGTGAGTACGCATCCGAATCGAGGAGGGTGTATCCCTTGAGCTGAATGGGCTTGTCGTGGGGGTTGACAAGTTCGATGAACTCATCGCCAACGGCATCGCGCGTCCCGTCGCCGTTGGCATCGCCGCGCTGGCCGGAGGGGACTGCGTACAGGATTTCGGTGATCAAAGGATGCGGAAATGGGAGTGTGGCGGTCTGCCCCGCGGCGGGCGACGACCACACCGGTACGGCCGCGGCCGCAAGGATGAGGGTGAGCGGGAACATTGAGTTGGTATGAGGCATCATGGGCGGCTCCGGGTCTAAGAACACGGGAAAGGGCCGTCCATGGCGGGAAAGAGCATACCAGATTGGGGCGTAAAGGGGAATGCCTTTGCGGAAATGCTCGGGGCGCGGTACGCTGTCGGTATGAAACGGCGGCCGGGTCAATCTCGCCGGGGTGGACTGGGGCGGGGCGGTTTTACACTGATTGAGTTGCTCGTCGTCATCGCGATTATCGCGCTGCTCGTAGGCCTGCTGCTGCCCGCACTGGGAAAGGCGCGGGCCGCGGCCCGGCAGGCGGTCTGTCTGTCGAATCAGCGGCAGTTGGGCGTGGCCCTCGCGCTGTACTCGGAGCAGTACAAAGAATGGCAGCCACGGGAGAGCGGGTTCAGCGAGGTGCCCCCGCCGTACAACGGTGTGCCGCTGGCTCCGGCGTGGTTCATCAGTTGGGATCTCCCCAATCGGGCGACGGTGAACATTTCATGGCCGTTTAATATCCGCCCGTTCCTGGATGACCGGACGGTGGCCACGCAGCCCGACGGGCTGCTTGCGGACCGGTACACCCTTGCGCCATACTTCAAGGACCCGGCGCGGCCGGTGGACATCCACCAGATTCACTATGTGAACAACGGCATGAAGTTCCAGAAGATCGGCCTGGCTCCCGCGCAGCCAACGCAGTTGGGCAAGCCGCCGACGCAGGTCTGGAAATACAACCGGCCGTCGGATGTGGTCTATCTCACGTGCTACACCGACGATTCCAACGGGGCTCAGGCCGGGAACACCTACGCGGCCGGGAATGACAATCTGCGCATCAGCGTGTTCTACGACCTGCACGACGTGAACACGATCACCGGCGCACTGGGACCCAGCGACCCGCTCGAGGCGCAGCGCATCGCGGTGAAGCGGCACGGGCTGGGGCCGAACGTGCTCTTCCTCGACACGCACGCCGCATTGACCCCCGCTAAAAAAGTGTCGGATCCCAATCTCTGGGATGATGGGGATTACCGGTAAGGGCGATGGGCGAATCGACGAAAACAACTCCACCGCCGCACTCCCCCCCAACGCGTCCGGGCGTGCCGACGGCCGCGCCGCCCGCCGGTGTGTCGGTAGAACTTGAGGATTATCAGCGGATCGCGGAGACCGTCGGCGGGCCTTCACTGCGCTGGAATGACAATGTGATCCAGGCAGGAATCGTGGTCGGGTGTACCTCGCTGGGTGCCCTGGTCGGCGCGATTGGGTGGGGATGGAAGGGCGTGCTGTATGGCGGGGCCGGAATGATGATCGCAAGCACGCTCCTCAGCGGACTGGTGCTGATGGTGCTGGGATTCGTGCGTGCGGCCAAGCCGCGGCGATAGCCGGGCGATGGCACCACCATGGATTAGGCGTCAAAAAAATACACTGCGACCACGATGACCGAAACCCGGTCTTGTCAGTTCGTGCCACAATTGAACTCGGGTGGCAGGACTCGAACCTGCAAACTCCTGATTAGTAGTTCATAAATTTTGTCGATTTTCTGAGTGATTCTTGCGTTTTCAGCAATACGTGGCTGCAGCAGACGGCAAGAAACCCGGAACGACTTCCGGTATTGGCGGAGAGGATGAAGAGTTGAAAGGTGAATTGCCTGGGAAACGTCGAAACTGGTCAACCTCAAGGCGACTGTTCTCTGGACTCATCGGCGCCTTCGCAAAGCAAAGAGTGATGCAACGGCTATTTGGGCGGCTACGGAACATGCCGGAACACCAAAGACCATTGCGCTTGGAGTCCTGACGCTTCCGGGAAACGTGCCAACGAGCGTTGTTGCGCCGGTGTTGCGATTCACAGTGTATAGGGTGCAGAAGCTTCCTTGTGAGGAGGAAGCGTACAGATTTCCATCATCAGGATTGTACGCCAATGCGAACGGGATGTGGGCGATATTGCCCACAATGAACGCTTGGCCAGTCGTGGGGTCGATCCGCACCAAACTATTCACACCGGCGGCAAAGAGCATGCCCGATGCAGGATCAAAGGTCATGGCATTCAGGCCAAACGAGGGACCAAGCCCAGACACGCCCACAGTGGTGAGTGCTCCTGTAGTTCGGTCGATTCGCATGAGATTCGATGGTGCCGATCCGAGTACTGGAATGCCATAGAGAGTTTGGCTCGAATCGTCATATCCGAGTACGGCAATAGGCGAGGAAGTTGGGAAAGTTCTCGCAAAGGTCCCATCTGATTGGCGTACGGCCTGGATCAAGCCGTTTTGATCGGTGCCAAACATCTGCCCTGGGGCGTCTCCCGGTGCCATGTCATAGATTCTGCGCAGGTATCCGCTATGGACCACAGTGATGGAGCTGAGATTGAGCGTGTCTGTGCGGTCCAATTGGAGAGTGTCGCTGTCCATGATGTACAGGACCGACGCGTGCGAGCTAGTCGCGACCAGCAGCACAGCTGTAAGCAGCGGCAACAGGAGCGTGCGCGACACCATCAGGGAGTCTCCCAAATCAGCGTGAGTAGTTGGACGAGGAGAGAGTTGCCTGAGACTACCAAGATCAAGCGGCGAAGGCAAGACCTGTTTCAACCGACATTCCCCGGATGATGCACGGCAAGCCACGCCGGGCCGCCTACCGGCACTTCTTCGACTCCGTTCAAACTCAACGCCTCTTCTTCCACACGACCGACGAATCCGAGCGGGTGCAGCGGAGTCAACGGCGGGGTTCATGCGGACAAAATCCGGCATAACCTAAAAACCGGGGGGAAAATACCGGATTTCTGGCCGAGAAATGTGCGTTGCCCAAAACGCAAAACGAGTCTGGAAATCCAGACCCTTTTGCGAAAAATACGGGCGGCAGGACTCGAACCTGCAACCTCCTGATCCGTAGTCAGGTGCTCTATCCAATTGAGCTACGCCCGCCAGCGGACGGAGGGTAAGGGGGTAGAGTGGGGTCGGCAAGTAAGGCCGGGGGTCGGCTTGATTCGGCGGGGCAGGGTGCGATACTTCTCTCCCAGCGTTTTGAGCCATTCCGGGGTTTCCGGGGGGCTCGGCGCGAATCAGGAATATTGCAGTCATGGCCCATTCTCTGTCCGCCAAGAAGCGCATCCGCCAGAACGCCAAGAACAAGGCCCGCAACCGCTGGCGTCTCAAAACCATGCGCGACGCCGTGCGTGAGTTTGTGGACAAGATCGCCCACGGAACCGAGACGGAGGCCACCGAGGCCTTCCGCAAGGTCTCCAAGGTCGTGGATAAGACCACGGCCAAGGGCGTGATTCACAAGAATCAGGCCGCGCGACGCAAGAGCCGCATGAGCAAGCGCCTCAAGGCCAAGTTCGGCGGCGCGAAGAAGAAGTGAGGCGATCGCGACTCTGATCGAATCTGAACAGTCACGTCCCGCCGGAAGTCCGGCGGGCGTTTGTTTTTTGGAATCGCTACGCTGGGGGCGTGGTACCCAAGGGAAGACGCAGGAGCGGCGACGGCCGCGGCAGCTCGCACACGCCAACGGCGCGTCGCGCCGCCGGTGCGCCCGCCGCAGGCGTGGACACCTACTGGGCTCGCTCCATGCGTCCGCTGCACGTGCTGGTATTTCTGCTCCCGCTGATCGGTGCCTACGAACTGGGGTCGTTCCTGTATCTGCACGATGTGCAGGGCCGGCAGATGTCGGTCTCGGCTCAGAAACTCTTCGTGGATTTTTTCCACGCATTCGGGCTGGCCGGGGCCTCGCTGCCGAGTGTCACGCTGATTACAGTCTTCCTGGCGTGGCATGTCATGGTGAAAGATCGCTGGCACGTCGATCCGAACACGCTCGGTGGAATGCTGCTGGAATCAATCGCATGGACGCTGCCGCTCCTGGTGCTCTCGGCAACAGTGGTGCATGCGCAGCGGGCCATGGGGATGATGGAAGCGGGAAACACAGGATTGCAGGAAAGCGGCGGGATTGGCGCGGCGGGAGGGATGGGGGGCACGGGGGGAGCGGGAACGATCGGAGATTTGCCCGCGATGGCGCGGCTGACCATCTCGGTCGGCGCAGGGCTGTACGAGGAGATGCTCTTCCGGCTCGTCGGGCTGGCGCTGATGCACTTCGTGCTGGTGGACCTGATCGGGGTGACGCCGCGCTGGGGATACGCGATCGCGATCTTCATCTGCGCGCTGGCATTCGCGCTCTATCACCAGGGGCAGGGAACCACGCTGCTCATCTTCCGGACGCTCGCGGGCGTGTATCTGGGAACCGTGTACGTGATGCGCGGCTTCGGGATCGTGGTGGGAACCCACGCACTATTTGACGTGCTGGCGCTCGTGATCCTGCCTGCGCATTGAACCGCAATGCTCGTGTGGCGCGACTGTGAGGGTGCCGTGGTGGAGTGGCTTTGCACTCCACCACGCAGGTTGCAACACGCCTGGCGGACTCAAAGCAGTCCACCACGGCACCCCTATCTCGCCCCCCGCACGTCAGTCGTCGCGATCGTGCTTTTCGCCGAGCCAGGACATCTGGATGGCTTCGAGGATGCGTTCGTTGACGGGGTGGGCCGGGTCCGGCACAAAGCCGGCAATTTGCTCAACCATGCGCCGGAGTTCAACGAACTTGATGGCGATCGGATCGAGGCCGGGGTGAGCGTCCGCCAACTCTTCCGCAATGCGGTCAACGTCCAGCCAGCCGAAGGTCTTGGACATGTGTTGCTCCAGGCGAAATCAGCCCAGCGGGTCGGGCCGGAACAGCTTCGTATCCAGAGCCCACTGCTTTTCGGTGAAGTTGCCGCCGAGAGACTCGCCCTTCTGCTCCGACGGATCGGCAAGAGCCGAATCGGGCCGGGCCGCGGCCAGCGCCATCGTGGTCTTGGCATCGAGGTTATCGAGCATGCTCACAAGCATGGCCTCTGGCGTAGCGGGGATCTTGGCCGCGCCGAACTCGGGAACGCCGTGATGGCTGAGGATGATGTGCTGCAGAACCATCACGAGATTGGGAGGCAGCCGCTGGCCCGTCTCTCGCATCACCTGCTGGGCCTTGTCGTGCAGCATGATCGCCCCGTCCACGATGTGCCCGATCAACTCGCCGCGATCCGAGTATGAGAAGGTGCGGTCGTATACCAGCTCGCGGGTCTTGCCCAGATCGTGCAGGAACAGCCCCAGAACCACAATGTCGCGGCTGATCTTGGGATACAGGGGACAGACCCGGTCAGCGAGCTTGACAAGAGAGAGCGTGTGCTCAAGCAGGCCGCCCAGAAACGCATGGTGCATGGACTTCGCCGCAGGGGCCTTCTTGAAGGCGGTCATGAGGTGATCGTCGTTCAAGTAGACCTGAGCGAGTGCCTTGGCCGCGGGGTGCTTCATCGTGTCGAGCAAAACACGCAGTTCGGCGAACATGATTTCCGGATCCTGCTTGGAGCACGGAATAAGGTCACGAAGCTCGTCCGCCTCCGGCTCCACGGGGTCGATCGCCTGAACAATGAGCTGCAGATCCCCCTGATAGGGCTGCGTCTCGCCCTCGATATAGACAAAGCCGTCGGTGGGAATGCGTTTGAACTGCGCGGGGTCAATGGACCACATCCGCGCCGCGAGCTGCCCCGTCTTATCCGAGATAAGGCACTTCAGAAACGGCTTGTCCTGCTTGGTGCGGCCGAGCTGCGCGTTGGAAATGGCGAAGACGCCCTGAACGCGTTCGGCCGGACCAAAGGAGGAGATGAAGCGGCGGGTGGAAGTCGGTGTGGTTGCGGGCATGGGGCGCTCTTGGGTGTGGGAAACAGGCGAATATGGTAGCGGAGGCAAGCGGGACGCGGGATGGGCCGCGCGGCCATGGTGCGCCATGGCGAACTCCCCGGAGCCCTCGTTCGTCGTCGCCGGCATGGCCGCAGCCGTCTGGCTTGGCGCAGCGATCGCCGTCGGGGCATCGGAGGCCTTGAACTCACCCACTTGCCGCTCAGTCTGCTCGCCACAATGTTCGTGCCCTTAATCATCGCGTCGCACGTCTTCATGCTGATGCTGCTGATTCTGCCCTAGCTCTTCGCCCTGGCTTTTCAGAATGCCCGCGACCAGAACAGCGGCAAATAGCCCGAGCCCTGCAAGTCGGTTCCATCGCGTCCGGCCTCATACGATCGCCCATGGCCGAGCAGCGCAAACTCCACGATCGATTCTTCAAGCAAGCCAAGGCGGAGGGCTACGCCGCCCGCTCTGCGTACAAGCTCAAGCAGATCCAGGAGAAACGCGGGATTCTGAAGAAGAACGATCGGGTGATCGATCTGGGGTGCGCGCCGGGGTCGTGGATGCAGGTGGCCAGCGAGATCGTCGGCCCGAATGGGTGTGTCGGCGGGATCGATCTGAAGGAAGTGGAAATCGATTTGCCGCGGCAGGCGCGAACTCTGGTCGCCGATATCTTCCAGACGGAGGCCGCAACGCTCCTTGCCCTCGCAACGCCGCAGGGAAAGCCGTTGCGCCTGGCCGATGCGCTGCTCTCGGACATGGCCCCGAATACCGAAGGCGGGGGCGGTGGCATCGGCGATCACTTCCGCTCGATCGATCTCTGCCGCCGCGTACTGGAGCTCGCCCCCGCGCTGCTCCGCCCGGGTGGACACCTCGTGATGAAAGTCTTCGAGGGAGAGGCCTACCCCGAACTGCTGAAGGACACGCAGAAGATGTTCGCCGAGGTCAAGGGCTTCAAACCCGAGGCAAGCCGGGATGTCTCACGCGAGATGTTCGTCGTGGCCAAGGGGCTCAAGCAGGGAATGCGGGCCGGGCCGATCGAGCCGCCGCCCGGGATTGCCAAGGCCCCGCCCGTGCCGCGCGAAGGTTGGGGGAGCGGTCGGTGACGTTTCTCGCGCCCATCGCGGGGCTGATCGGCGCGGCGATCGGTGTGCCGGCTCTGGTGGCGTTGTATCTGCTGAAACTCCGCCGCAAGCCGCTGAAAGTGAGTTCTGTACTGCTCTGGGAGCAGGCCGTGCAGGACTTACAGGCCAACGTGCCGCTGCGATGGTTGAAGTGGTCCTGGCTGTTGGCGTTGCAACTGGTGGCGCTCGGCTGCTTGCTGGCCGCGCTGGCGCGCCCGGCCGTGCCGGGAACGGCGGGTGTTGCGGCACGGACGATTCTGGTAATCGACTCTTCCGCCTCAATGTCCGCGCGAGACGGGTCGCGCCAAACACCCGATGTCCCCAAAACACGCCTGGAACAGGCCAAACAGAATGCACTGGCATTGATCGAGCAAATGCGCCGCGCTCCCGGCGTACGGGCCGAGGGAATGGTGATTGCGATGGCCGCAACAGCCCGGGTCGTGCAGGGATTCACAAGCGATACCCGCACCCTGCGCGATGCCGTGCAGGGGATTCAGCCCACCGATCAACCGGCAAATCTAGATGATGTCGCCCGAATCGTCGGCGCGGCCGCGCTGGCTGGCGCAGACGGCGAGAGCGCAGGACCGCGGACGTCGATGGTGGTGTTCAGCGATGGCTCTTTGCCTCTGACTCAGGAACGCCTGCCGGGCTCCGTCGATTTGCGATTGGTGCGGGCCGGGCCCGAGCCCGCCCGGGATGCGGCGGAACTGCCGGACAATCTGGGAATTGTTTCGATCGGTGCTCGCCGGGATGCAGACAATCCTGCGATAGCACGTGTCTTCGTGCGTGTCATCAACACCAGCGGGAACGCGATCGAAACAACGCTCTCGTGTACCGTGGACGGTGAGCCCGCGGGGTTGTTGCCCCTGACCGTTCCTGCGGCAACTCTCAGCGTGGATGCCGCAAATGCCACGGCCCCCCCACTTCCTTCAACGCCGGGCGAGGCATCCGGAACGCTGGAGCTCGATCGGCCGTCGGGAGGGCTGGTGGTCGTGAGCATCGCGCGGCCCGATCTCCTCGACGCGGACAACGTCGCTGCCGTCATGCTCCGCCCCGTCTCCAAGCCGCGGATTCTCGTGGTCGGGGCGAACGATCCCGGCGATCTGTACGCTCAAATGCGCGGCGTCTATGGCATCGACCGCTTCCTGCTCGGCGTTCTCCAAGACCTCGAACCAGCCGAGGTCCGAACCATCGACATCGCGGCATATCGCGAGGGCTCGCCCACCGGAGCGTTCGCGGCCTACGACCTGATCGTCTTTGATCGCGTGACACCCGGAACCATGCCGCAAACGCCGACGATCAGCATCGGCGCAAACGTGCCCATCCCGGGCCTGCGTGTCGAGAGTGCCGCAAGTGGAACCCAAACCCGCTTCATCTCTTGGAAGCGATCGCACCCGATCTTGAAGAGTGCCCCGCTGGATGCGGTCCTGATCGCGCCGCCCATGCGCATGATAATTGAAAGCTCCCCCCCGCCCCACATGGAATCGGGCTCCCAAGACGCCGCACGCAGCGCGGCAGCTCCCACGATCACGCCCCTGGCGCTCGGCGCAGGGGGGCCGCTGATCGCGCTCGTCGAGGAGCATTCCGCGGTCCGACCCATCAAACGCCTCGTATTGGCGTTTGATCTCATCCGGACGAACTGGGGGAAGGATGTTTCATTCCCGGTGTTTGTGTCCTCCGCGGTGGATTTTCTGACCGGCCGCGGCGAGGCCGCCGCCGGGCGCTCATTCACCACAGCCGAACCAATCTCGATTCCCACAGCACCCGGCACGACGCGCATCCACGTCTCCGGCGCGGAGACGTTCGATCTCGAAGCGCCGAACGATGTAGTGTCCGGAGGTAGCGTTTCCATGGGCGTATCGCGGCTCGCGGGCGTGTATTCCTGCCGCGGAGCCGCGCCCGGATTCGAGACGGTTGCCGTAAATCTTGCAGATGGCAACGAGAGTTCGCTGGGAACCCGGAACGCGATCGCAGTGGGCGGCCGGGAGTCGCGATTGGGAACCGAGCACGCGGGGGAAGGCCCAAAGCGCGAAGTCTGGCACTGGTTCGTCCTGGCCGCCGCTGCCCTGCTATTGGTCGAGTGGTTCGTATACGCGTGGCGGTCGAGGCCTTGATCGTTGCGGTGTGCAAGCGAGCGAGCCCCCAGTTCCCCATCTGTTTTCACTATTCCTTCGCGGGAGACCACGTCGAAAGATCGACGGCGACGCGGCCCGGCTCGGTTTGCCAAGGAAGCATCGGGCGCGGGAAGGCGGCACGGTGCCCGTTTCCATCCGTGCGCACCAGCCCCAGCCGCAGCACCTTGCCGCCTTCGATGGCCTGCTGCGGAACAGGGACCCACAGATGCGTGCGATCGAAGGTCTTCGTCACAGTGGCGCGGCCGGCGGGAATGGCCTGACCCGCGTGCACTTCAAAGAGCGAGCCATCGGCAAGCACGCGGAGCGCGAGCGAGCCCGTTCCTGCACGCGGGCCGAAGAAGAGCGTCAGTTCTGAACGGTCTTCCTTCGCCCCACCCACCGCATCTGCTCGCTCGATCTCAAAGTAAATCACCCAGCGGCCCGGCGCCACGCCCGCGCCGTTGTCGGTGGCGGGTTTGAGCTGCCCGACGAAGCCGCGATTGGCGGCGCTCAGTGGAAGTTCCGGAAGCGACGCGCCGGTAGCAGCGGTAAGGAAGGACTGCTGATTCCAGTCGGACATGAGTTGGTCGATGGTGTATCCGGGCGGACCGATGCGGGAGATCGTGCCGCGCACGGCGCGCTTGGCATGCCAATCGCCCACGCGGACTTCGGCCTCGGCGCGATGGGCCGTGCCGGCGCGCGTCGCTTCGAGCCCGGAACGCTGCCGGGCCGAGAGCGTTTCATCCGGCTTCCCCTCGGCCCCGACGTTGGCAAAGACGGCCGTGAGCGGCTCCAGCCGCAGAAGGTCCGGCTCGTTCTCCGCCACTTCGGCCCGCGAAGCGGTTGCGGTCGCGGGGAGATCGGAGAGATTGGCCAGCAGCACGCTGGGAAAGGTGATACCGGCGCGAATGTCGATTGCCGCGGCATCGTCGATCACAATCGCGCCGCCAACGGGCTGAACGCCGAGCCATGCCCGCGCGATCTGTGCGGCGTGCGTCTGATCTGTTTCCGTCCGGAGCAGTTCGGCCAATAGCGCATCGAGCGTCCCCTCGGTCTGCACGTTGTCCGGCCAGATCGGAAGGGCAACGCCATCACCGATGTCCACCACACCGGCAAGCCGCGAGACGAATCGTTCGGCAAGCTTCGGATCGACGGAGTTCAGCCGTGACAGCGCAACCGACCACTCACGTTCCACAAAGCGTGCGAGCCCCTCAAGCGTGGCGTCCGTGAATGTGTCCGCCGCGTTGTCGGCGAGAAAGGATTCCCCGGCGGCAAGGCGGGCCCGCCAGCGTGTCAACGGGCTGCGACGTGCCCCGTCGAGCGTGGCCCGCGCAAAGGCCGAGCCCGCGATGTGGGCAGATGCAGGAATAAACCCCGAAGATGTGGCTGGAAGCGCAACCGGTCTGCCCTCGACGAGAATGCCCTCCCCCTGCACGCCCTCGGGAACTTCGATCGAGGCAACCCAGAGGCCCTGCGGCGCAGGGTCGGAGGATTTGGAGGGAGACTTCGCCGCGTGCCAGCCGGGGGCTTGGCCCAGCCATTCGTAAGCACGTGTGTTCGTCTCCGAGGCGTTCGGGGGGGGCGACGATTGCACGGAATCGGGGCACGCGTACCAGAGCGCGGCGACCATCTCGCGCCCGGCCACCGTGACCTTGATGGTTCCTGCTTTCATGGCGCCCGCAGATGGCCGCACCGGAACGACAACAGTTTCAACAACAGCACGAGGCGGCGGTGCGGCCGAAATCGAAGGCGTAGATGCGTTCAACGAAGTTGATGCGGGCTTGCCGGTAAGGCGCCCCGCCAGTTGATCTGATGCGGGAAGTCCCCCGGTGGGATTGAGGGGGGTTGTGGAGGGCGGAGGGGCGGGAAGTGGCTCAGGGGGCCTGGCCCTTGAATCGGCAGCGGCAAAGGACTGAGAGGATGCGGAAGGGGGCGGTGCGGGGGGGGCGGGGGGTGCGGGGGGTGCGGTGGGGGTGGGAGCACTGGCTTGGGTGGGCTGAGGCGCGGGTTCCTTTGGAGTCGCGACCTTTGTGCTCGCATTGGCAACCGATTCGGGGTGCTTGGCTGATTGGCCGGAGACCGGAGCAGGGGCAGGTTCCTTGCCGCTGATCGCCGCCGGCAGGGGCTCGGAGCGACCGACGCGGCCCGCACCCACCGCCAGGCGGGGCTTGGTCGCTTGCGAGGGGTGCCCGGAGTCGGCGCATCCTGCCGCGAGCAGAGAGGTTGCAAGCGTCGCTGCGATGGCCAGCCCGGCAGCCGCGGAGCGATGGATCGCGGAGATGTGAAAAAGCGAGTGAGCGCGCTGTATCGATTGTCGTGCGTCTGCGCGGCTTTCACGAAAGTCGCCGCGACGCTCCCCCGATAACACTCGCGCACGCGGCATCCGGCGCATCAACGCGCTCCACCGACCGAGCATTGTGAGAACGACCATGGTCATCTGCGATTCTGACGCCCGCCATACCTTCCGCGTGTACCTTCCCGAGGCCGATCACGTTGAACTCGTGGGCACATTCACCGACTGGCGCACCCGCCCCGTGCGGATGACCCGGGAGCATACGGGGTGGTGGAGCGTCACGCTCCCCCCCACCGCCCTGCCCACCGGCGACCATGACTTCAGCTACCTCGTCAACGGCTCGCACTGGCTCGCGGATTACGCCGCCACCGGCGTCAAGCGCAACGGCTACGGCGGATGGGTCAGCCAGATCTCCGTCGCCCATGACGATTCGATCGCGGGCCGCGTGGAGTTCCCAAAGCGCGGCGTCAAAGCCGCGGCGTAAGGAGCGACACATGGCACATAGCACACGGCCACATGGCACATAAATGCCATGTGCCGTTGCATTGAATGTGCTATTTGGCCATGTGCCATGTGCTATTTGCTACGTCGCGCTGACAGGCACCGTCGCCATCGCATTCTCAACCACACTGTCCGCCGTCACGCCCTCCGCTTCGGCCTCAAAGTTTAGAATCAGCCGATGCCGCAAGGCCGCAAGGGCGACTTCCTTGATGTCGTCGATGCTCACCGCCGGGCGGCCATCGAGCAGGGCGCGGCACTTGGCCCCAAGAACAACGGCCTGCGCGGCACGCGGAGAAGCACCCACGCGAACGAACTTGGTCACCAGCGGCGTCGCAAACTCCCCCGCTGAGCTGCGCCCCTTCGGATGCGTGCTCAGCACGAGCCGCACGGCGTAGTCCTGGATATGCGGAGCAATCGCAGCCCGTTGAATAAGACGCTGGTACGCGATGATCTCCTCCGCCCCGAGAACAGGCGTGATTTCCTGTTCCACCCCGGCGGTGGTGCGATTAAGAATCTCGGCAAGCTGCGCGCGCCCGGAATATCCGACGATCAACTTGAAGAAGAAACGGTCGAGCTGTGCTTCGGGAAGCGGATACGTGCCCTCCTGCTCGAGCGGGTTCTGCGTGGCCATCACGAGAAAGGGCCTGGGCAACGCATGCGTTCCCCCGCCCGCGCCGCCGATCGTCACGCTGCGCTCGGCCATGGCTTCCAGCAGCGCGGATTGCGTCTTCGGCGTGGCCCGGTTGATCTCATCGGCGAGGAGAATCTGCGCGAACACCGGCCCGCGCTGAAACACAAACTCGCGCCCCTTCGAGCCATCCGGCCGATCGAGCTCCAGCACAATGGTGGTGCCGAGAATGTCCGCCGGCATCAGATCCGGCGTGAACTGCACGCGTGCGAATGAGAGCGAAAGGGCGCGGGAGAGCGAGCGAATGAGGAGCGTCTTGCCCAAACCCGGAACGCCTTCCAGCAGCACATGGCCATTGCAGAAGAGCGCGGTGAGCACCCCGTCAACAATCTCGTCATGCCCGACGATGACCTTGGCCACCTGAGCCCGAACCGCCCCGTAATCCGCACGGAATCGCTCCATGGCGGCCCGGGCCTGCTCGGGTGATTGAGGATCCAAAGTTGAAGTTGAACCGGCATCGGCCATGCATAATGCTCCGTCAATGGCGGAATGGTACGGAGTCGCGGCCCGCCGCATGGCGCGAAATAAGCCCTGCCGACTTCCGTATACTTCTCCGCATGAACGCCGGAACCCTGAACTGCCCGAACTGCGGCGCCGCCGTCTCCACGGATGCCCCCAACTGCCCCTTCTGCTCGGCTCGGTTGCAGACCGTCGCATGCTCGAAGTGCCACGGCATGATGTGGATGGGCTCAAAGTTCTGCCCCCACTGCGGCGGATCAGCACAGCCCGTGCTCGTCGGCGCCGAAAGCGGGCGAAAGTGCCCGCGCTGCCAGGTTCCCCTTCGACATATCGCGTTCGGCACAACCTGTGCTGAAGAGTGCTCGCGCTGCCGCGGCCTCTGGATGCCCGCGGCCGATTTCGATCGCATCTGTTCCGACACCGAAGCCCAAACCGCCGCCAGCGGCTATGCCCAGATTCCCGTGCAGGCCATGAAAGAAGAAGAGCTGTACCCTCCGTGCCCAACCTGCGCCGACCGAATGGCGCGCCAAAACTTCGCGCGGCGCTCCGGAATCATGATCAATGTCTGTCGCGCCCACGGCGTCTGGCTGGATGGCGATGAACTCCGTCAAGTCATCGAGTTCATCCGCGCCGGCGGCCTGGATCGGGCCCGCGAGCTCGCGAAGGAACAACTGGAAACGGCCCAACGTAAACTCGCGGCCGAGCGCCGGGCCGCGACGGCAGCTCAAACCCCGCTCGTGCGCACCCCCGAGCCGCCACGCGATCTGCTGAGTGCCCTCTTCGACCTGTGGATCTGACCCCGTCTGACGAACGATCCCGATCGCACAAAGAACACACGCCCGGGATGAGCGAGTCCGCGAGCGAATCCCGCGGATTTCCCCCCGAGGTTCAAGTGTATTTGAAACGAGTCCTCGCAGAATCCACGCACATCGCGGCCTTCGCTCGCAAACTCGCTTATCCCAGTCGTATGTCGATAAATAAAAGGCCGCGGTCGGATTCGAACCGACGAAGGTTTCCCAACGGATTTGCAATCCGTCCCTTTTGACCACTCAGGCACGCGGCCACGAAGTTGCTGCGTTCAGCAACAACAACAGGCATGCGTCATCGGGATCAGGGTCTTCATGGGGTTCCGGGCAGGGCCTTTGGAGGCCCCAAACCATTCGAAAAAAGGCCGCGGTCGGATTCGAACCGACGAAGGTTTCCCAACGGATTTGCAATCCGCTCCATTAGACCACTTTGGTACGCGGCCAAGTAGTGGACGGACCCTACCGCCGGACGCGGGCCGCGTCAAGCGATTCGGGGTTCTGGAGCCCCGAACCGGGTCGGCCATTCAGTTTCCCATCGGCTATCGGTCCGGCAAGCGGCACCGGGCCGGGGGAGGAGATTTCCACCCCCGGAAGCGGGATGCGGCGAGGGGCCTTGATCCGATACCATGTCACCATGCACGGACGCACCCCCCTATCCCCCCCACCCTTTCGCGCCTCGTCGTTCCTGACAGGGCTCGCCCTTGTCAGCGGATTGGCCGCGGCTTCCGGCCTGCTCGCCCAGACCAAACCAGCCGAGCCGCCGCCCCCCGCGCCGCACCCAGCCGTCGTGGTGCCCCGGGTGATTGTCGCGCCCACGGAAATCCCAACGATCGAGCCCGTCCGTCCCAATCAACCGCCGACATCCGCCCAGGACCTCGCGCTCACAAGCAACCCACCGCTCCTGCGTGAAGGGGCCTTCGTCTCCGGTGCACGCGGGCAGTTGGTGAAGGGCAAGAGCGGCCGTTGGTACGCCATCTTCGATCCCGACGGCGCAGGGCGAATGCTCCCGCCGATGATCGTGATGGAAAACGCAAACCTTGCGGCAATGGAGCGTGCCGCCGGCCGCGAAGCCGCCGGAACGCGCGTGCGCATCAGCGGGCGCGTCACCGTCTACCGCGATCGAAACTTCCTGCTGCCCTCCGCCCCCCCGCTCCTGGAGCGCCCAGTCGCCGTGGACCCGGACGCCGCCGCCAACGCGGCCTCACGCGAAGCCAGCGCGGCCGCAAACGCTCCCAAGCCCGCAGACAAGGGGACTGCGGCCAAGGGTGAACCCAGCATCGAGCAGATCATCGCGGATCTCGACAAAGCCGTCGGAGCCCGGAAGACCGGCCCGGCCACAACCCGCGCCGATGCAACGCCAGGCACGATCACCGTGCAGGAGCCCACCGAAGCCGGCGTCACAACCGGCTATCTCACATCGCGCCGTGGTCGAATCGTGCGCGGCAGCGACGGCCTCCTCATGGCCGTGCTGGACTCAGGAAGCGTCGGCCGCACCGAAGGGCCAATGACACTGCTCCCCTGCCAGAACCTCACCGCATTGGAGTCAATCATCGACACCGGCGGCGAAGGAACAACCTTCTCGCTCACCGGCGAAGTATTCGTCTACCGCGGTAAGCGGTACCTGCTCCCCGCGATGTACACCGTAAATCGCAACACCGACATCGTGATGCCCACCCACTGAAGTGGCATGGGCCTACCGGCCCATGTCTCGACCGCCGCGGTCGAGCGCCTCGATTTCTAATCGCAGGCAAGAACCAAACCTCTCGGGCAAACCCCCCAACACGCCCTGCTAATCTCATCCCCCGCTACAGCGCCCCCGGATGATCCGCCTTCGCCATCGCGTGCGTCGGCCCCGTGGCAACCTGCTCCCCGATCAGCGGATAAAACCGCGACCCCGCGATCCGCAGCCGCTTGTTCTCCGTGCTCTTCGTCGAGCCGGGGGCAAGGGCAAGGAACACCGCCGCGACCGCCAGATTCATCGCGAGCATCCACTTCCACCCCGTCAGGCCGAAGTGAATCATGATCGCCGCCAGCACCACCATCCCGATCGAAAGCGGGATAATGCCGTTCCACGCCATCCCCATCACCTGATTGAACTTCAGCCGCGGAATCGTCCATCGAACCAGCATCGCCAGGAACACCATGCCCAGGGTCTTGCCAAGGAAGACATGGAACTTCAGAATCGCGGCGATAATGCCCGTATTTTCCGGGCTGAACCAATGGTGCGCATCCGCGCTCACCCACGTGGCCGGAAGGTGATACCCGCCCAGGAACAGCAGCGTAAAGAACGCGCTGGCCGTCACGAGGTGGATGTACTCGCTCAGCAGAAACAGCGCCATCCGCATCGCGCTGTATTCAGTGTGATACCCACCGACGAGTTCCTGCTCACACTCCGCGTTGTCAAAGGGCGTGCGATTGCCCTCCGCCAGGGCACAGATGTAGAACACCACGGCAACGACCGGCATGGAGCCGATCAGCCACCCATGCTGCACCTGATACGAGATAATCTTCTCGGGGATCAGCGAACCGGTCATCAACAGAACCGTCAGAATGGAGAGCCCCATCGGGATCTCGTAAGAGATCATCTGGGCCGAGGACCGCAGCCCGCCGAGGAAGGCGTATTTGTTGTTGCTCGCCCACCCGCCAAGCGTGACTGCGTAGATGGAAAGCGACGCGACCGCAAGCAGGTACACAATGCCGACGCTCAGATTCGCACCCGCGAGAACCACCGTCTGCGCATGAATCGTCAGCCCGAAGATGTGAACTTCCGGTAGCGCAAGCGAGCCGCCCCATGGAATGATCGCGAAGGCGATCAACGCCGGAACGATCACGATCGTCGCGGCCAGCATGAAGAGGGCCTTGTCCACCCCCCGCGGCGTGTAGTCCTCCTTCAGAATGAACTTCAGCCCGTCCGCCAGAAACTGCCCCAGCCCGAACAGGCCCTTCAGAAACTTCAGTGCAGGCAGGCCGAGGTCCAGCCCCACCCGGTTCGGGCCGATGCGATCCTGGATGTACGCAGAGACCTTGCGCTCGCCGTAAGTGCTCAGCCCGGCAAGGCCCAGGAGCATGTGGATGACGATCAGGATCACCACAACGCTGACGATGAGCTGCCAGGTCAGGATGGATTCGAGGAAGTCGTGCATGTGGGCGGAGTGTACCCGACTCACATGGCACAGGGCTACATGGCTACAAAGCACATTCAGAACTGCTCGATGGCCGCCCTCCGAATGTGCTCTGTGGCCATGTGCTATGTGCTCTGTGGCAGGGCGGCCGCCGTTTGAGCGGCGATCGCTGCCACTTCGGCCTTTACCGCCACATGCACCTTCCCCCGCACATTCCGCTTCGCCCCCACCGACTCAAACGCCGCCGCCGCATCCATGTGATCCAGCGTCAACAGCCCCTCCCCCTTGAAATCCGGGCGGCGAGTCAACGTCAGCGCCAGCCCATGCGGCCCGGGGGCAAGCGGGTTCACAAACGTCAGCTTGACGAGCCGCCGTTCGCCCGGCTTCATCGGGCCGAACTTCTCCCCTTCATCCACCACCGCCGACCCGAAAAGGTCCACACCCGCCTTGTCTCGGATGGAAAAAACCAGGTCCAGCCGGTTCAGATCCAGAATCGCGGCGATGACGATCTCCACAACAATCGACTCCCCGAAGGAAAACCCCTCCCGAGGAACTCCCTGCTCATCCAGCAGCCGGACAGACTCAATGCGGCCGTGACCCGTGCCATACCGCAGACCATCCGCCCCTACCCCCCCACTCTCCTCGTCCCCGGGCTTGGACTCGATGTCCTTCGCCAGTTCCGGCTTGCGCTGGGCGAGACTCTGCTGCGCCCGGTCGGTCGTCTGCTCGCGCAGCGACTGCATGTACAGGTCCACGGCTTCGCTCGCCGGCCCGAAGCAGATCGGGCGGCCGCCTTGCAGGTACAGGCCGCGGGAGCAAATGCTCTTGACCATATCCGCCGAGTGGGAAACGAACAGCAGCGTCATCCCCGCATCCAGCATCCGCCGCATGCGGGCGATGCACTTCTGCTGGAAGCCCGCATCGCCCACGGAGAGTATCTCATCGACGATAAGAATGTCCGGCTCGATGCAGACGGAGACAGCGAAGGCCAACCTCGCGTGCATGCCGCTGGAATACACCTCCACCGGCTGATCCAGAAAGTCGCCGATCTCGGCAAAGCTCGCAATGGCATCGAACTTGTCGTCCATCTCGCGCCGCGTCAGCCCCATGATGGAACCCGCCAGGTACACGTTCTCGCGCCCCGTGAACTGCGGGTTGAACCCGCTCCCCAGCTCCAGCAGCGCGGCGATGCGCCCGCGAATCCGCACCTCACCCTCGGTCGGCGCCAGCGTTCCGGCAATGATCTGCATCAGCGTGCTTTTGCCAGAGCCGTTGCGCCCGACAATGCCCACCGCCTCGCCGCGCTGCACATCAAAGGAGACATCGCGCAAAGCCCAGAATGGCTTGCCGTAATGGCGCGTCCCGACGGAAAGAATGTGCTTCAGCCGATCAGAAGTGCGGGAGTAAATGTCATACCGCTTGCCCACCCCCCGCACGGAAATCGCCGTGTTCTCGATGTCGGATGTCAAACCAGAAGTCGGCGAAGGCGAGCTCCCCGCCTTCACGTCCGACATCCGACATCCCCCATCCGACATTTCAGTGGACATCGGCCATGCTCCTGCGCATCGCGGAGAAGATGAAATGCCCGCCGAGCATGACGGCCGCGCTGAAGAGGGTGACCCACGAAAGGGCGAGCCAATCCGGAGTCTCGCCCCAGAGCAGCACGCGCCTGCCGCTCTCGACGATCACGCTGAGCGGATTGTCCGCGATGATCGTGCGCAGAACCGGATGGTCCGCCGAAATGCGCTCGTCAAGCTTGTAGAACAGCGGCGTCATGAACATCAGCAACTGCGTAAGCACCACCACGACGTGGCGCAGGTCGCGGATAAACACCCCCACGGCCGAGAGAGCCCACGAAACGCCGACACTCAGCATGAGCAGGGGCAGCATCACCAGCGGCAGATACACGATCTGCCAGTGCAGCCCCGCCCCGTTCGTGGCGATCAGCAGCACTATCAGTAGCAGCCCGAGCGTGATAAGCGACTGGATAAACGCGGCCCAGACCGCCGTCACCGGCAGGATCTCCAGCGGAAAAACCACCTTCCGCACGAGATTGGATCGCGAAGAAACCATCGTCGGCGCGCGATTGGCACACTCCACAAAGACATGGAAGAGCGCGTTCCCGGCGAAGAACGTCAGTGGGAAATCGAACTGGTCCGGAATATTCCCCTTCCCCCAGCGCTGCCCGAAGATGTACCCGAAAACAATCGTGTACACCGCCAGCGTCAGCAGCGGGTTCATGATATTCCAGGCCACCCCCAGCATCGCGCCCTTGTGCCGCTCCACCAGCTCCCGCGCCGCGAAGTTGCGAATCAGCTCCCGGTGCGACCAGATCGAGCGCACCATCCCCACAGGGCTGAAATGCTCCCACAGCGCGGGCGGTTCCGAGGATCGAATCACAAGCTCACTCATGCGGCGGAACAATACGACGCCGGAACTCAGGGGTCGTACCCAACCATCCCTCCCGGTGTCGAAGGAACATTTGCGGCTCCCGGTGCCACTTGAGCTCGGCCCTGTCGATCCAGATACGCGGCCAGTTTCGCATACCCGATCGCCACACCCATCATCAGGATTCCCAGCCCAAGGAAGCTCACCACGCGCCACCCCTGCGACACGCCCGCCAGATCAAAGAAGACCGCTTTCACCGCCGCAACGCCCAGCAAACCCAGGCCCAGATGCCGCACCACCGGGATCGCCATCCAGAAGCCCGCGATGAGCATCGCCACCGCGAACAACCCCCACCACAACGTGAGAGCCGCGGCCTGAGCCGTGTGATCATCAGGGAGCAGAATCCCCGCGCTGCGGGAGATCTCCAGCGAGGTGCTTCCCAGCAGCAGCACTCCCGCAATCGCGACAGAGATAATCACGCTGACCGGCCACGTGGCGCGCCGCGGCGTCCCCCGCCACAGCCAGATGCACGCGCCGAACATGGCAACAACAATCGCAAGCGCGGTCCACAGGCCCGGGTGAGAAAACGGCGGACGAGTCTCCGCGAGCCAGTTGTGATCGACGAAGTACGCAAAGTCCCAGAGCAGCACGGTCGCGGCGAACGCACCAAGGCCGATCACGTCCAGGGCAAGCGTCTGCCGACGCGTATGCAACGCAACAAGCACGATCGCCGAAACGGTCCACGCGATGCAGACGGAGCCCAGATCCGTCGTCGGCGTGATCAGCGAGAGCAACGTAAGCGTGACCGCGCACGTGATCATGACGATCGACCCGCCCCACCCCCACCACTTGCCGATACTCACCGCCTGCGCCTCGAAGGGCAACCGCCCGATCGCGGCGCGGGAGCGTGCGGCCCACGCCCCAACGATCCAGATCGCCGCGAGCCAGAGCAGCGCAAAGCTCCACTTCGTCAGCACCATGCCCCCGATGGCGATGTGCCAGCGTGTAGTCTCGAACTGGAGCGCGTTCAGGCCGAAGCTGTCGAAGTGGACGACAAGCGAAACCATACTCGTGATGCCGAGAATGGAAAGTCCGACAATGCGGAGCATGATCGCATCCCGCAGCTTGGCCGCGACCAGCATCGCCAGCGCCCACGTGCCCGCCAGCACGCTCATCGCAATGCCCGAGTTGTCCTGGCCCAGGCCCACAAACGGCAGAGAAACGCCAACAGCAATGGCCACATTGACAAAGACCCTGCGCGTGTGCGACGGAGCGTTCGCTCCCAAGCTCGGGCGATTCAGCAGCCACGCCGCAACCAGCCACGCCGCGCCGCCGGCCATCATCAGGTGCGACCAACTGCTGACAACCAGTCCCAGCACCTCCTGCGGCCGTCCAAACAGATGCCAAGAGTCCCAAGTGACAAGCCGACCGACCGCAATGCAAAGCACGACCACTCCATACGCATCAAGCGATCGCGCCTTGGCCCAGCGCCCGGCGGCAACCGCCGCGACGCCCATCGAAAGCCACGCAATGGCCTGCGTCCACTCGCCAACCCCGAGGGCAATCGTTGTGATCAGCAGCGCGCCGGATTGAGCCCACAACGCCACCCCAAGGCGTTCGCGGTCGGTCTGCGGCGGATCGCGAAACGCACGCAGATTCCCCGCGAGGATCAGTGCGAGAACAAACGTCCCCACGAAGCCCGCGGCCGCAACGTACCACTGTTCCAGATGCACCGCTCGATCGACGCTCCACACCGTCAGAATTCCCGCGCCAACACACCAGACCGTGGTCGCGAAGGAGCTGCGCATGGGTCGCGAAAGGCGTGAGAGCAGATTGGCCGTGCCCCCGGGAATCGGCGTGGATTCAGGAGCGCGAGAAGCTCCCAGCAGCAGCTCTGAATGGATAAGCACCCAGACGGCCGCAAGGAATCCGAGAGCGATAAACGGGCTGTGGTCGGCCTCGCCCAGCTGCCAGAACGATCCGATCACCACCGTACCCCACCACGACACCATGCGCAGCCAGCGGAACGGGCTCGGTCGCCACGCGGCAAGCGTGAGTCCCAGCACGAGTAATGCTGACAGATATACCGGCAACACCCGCGGATCCGAGTGAACATTGTGCATGAAGATCGGATTGAGATACGCCCCGATGAGCGCAAGCACCGCGACCGGCAGAGAGTTCCACCACAGCGCGATCGCAATCCCGCCGACGCTGATAAGTGCAAGCAGCGTGAAGGCCGTCGGCGCTCCGTACAAATCGAAAATGCCCCACGCCGAAGCGGCCGCCCCGTAGATCGCCGCTATGCCCGCCCCCGCCAAACCCGCCGCGGCAATGCCGCCCGCCGGCCCAAGCAACGTCCGCACGCGCTGCCCCACGCCGATAAGCCCCAGCCCGATGATCGCCACGGCCCAGCAGCGGTACGCCGGAGGGAAATGGAACCACCCCCGGTCCAGCCCATACTTGATGCCAAGCACCAGCCCGATCACAAGAAAGAGCGAACCCGCCACCGCCAGCACCCAGCGCCCAAACATCTGCTCCACGGTCGGGCCAGTCCCACTCCTCGGCACGGGTCGCGGCATCTGCGGGGGCAATGGAGCATGCGCCGAAGGCGGCAGAGGGATCGCTTGAAACTGCCGCACCGGCTCAGCCGCGGCCGACCGCCCCACCGCCTGACCGACCCCCTGCGTATCCGTCCGTGCCGCCGCCATCGCCGCCGCCCGCTTGCGAGCGATGTCTTCCAGCCGCTGGGCCGAGTCGTTCGTGTGCGTGCCGGCGGCGCCAACCGGAATCACCGGGGGCGCAACAGGAACGGGGATTGGCAGCGGGGGCGGAACATGGTCCACAACAGGCGACGGCTGCACAGTTACCGGCACTGGCAAGGGCGCAACCGACAGCCCGAGGCGGTCCTCAATCCGGGCCAGTCTCGCGGCCAGATCGCCCAAACGCTGCTCAAGATCATTTTGATCCGCGGCCAAGAAGCACCTCCGAGCAATGGCTAGTATCAACTAACACATGGTTAGCGTACACTTACTACGCGGTCAGTGCAAGCGTTGTTCGGTTCTCACGTCCACATCAACGTCCCATCGGCCGCTAAACCGTGGAAGCACAAATACTTGCAATGGTTACACCGGCGTTATCCACGCGCGGCTGCAACCACTTCCGACAGGATGTCACGGTGATTGGCGCAGCGCGGACACTTGTGCTGCCCCCCCAACTTTCCCTTTGCCGCCAGCCAGCGATGAAACGCGCCGACTGGCAGCGGCGTGATGGTCGGCTCAACCATCCCGAGCGAATCCGTGCGCTTGGTCGTGTAGTCAACATTCTGTTCCTTCAGCGCGCGATCAAACGCATCGCGGAACGTCGTGAGATCCGCGCCCGGTTTGCCCTCGATCTCCACTGCAAGTTCCAGCCCGGCGCGCCGCCCCTCCCCCGGATACACAGGCGCCGCCGTGAACTCCCCCACCACCACCCCCGCCGCGCTCGCCGCCCGCGCCACCGCATTCTCGATGTGCTCCACAATCAGGTTCTCCCCGAACGCGTTGATGAAGTGCCTGTGCCGCCCCACGATCCGCATGCGGCACGGACCCATGCCATCGACTGCACCCGCCACCGACGGCTGGCGGCGCGAACCCCCCAGCCCTTCCGGCACCGTATCAAACTCCACAACGTCCCCAATCACATACCGCCACAACCCTGCGCACGTCGTCATCGTCACCACATACTTCTGCTTCTTCTCCACCTCCCAGCACGAAAACGCCCGAGCCGTCGGCGAATCAATCTCCTCCAGCGGCACAAACTCGTAGTAGTTTCCAATGTCGCTCAGCAGCCGCAGCCCCGGGTCCCCGCGCACATCCTGCATCGCGATGAACCCTTCGCTCGCGGGGTACAACTCCAGCCGCCAAGGAATATCCGCACCCGCAGGCGAACCCGAATAAAACTGCCGAAAACGCGGCTCAAACGGCGTGAACTTCACGCCCCCATGAACAAGCACCGTCAGGTTTGGCCACACGTCTCGAATGGTCTCGGCCTTGCGCCCACGCTCCCGCGCCAGGGCCAGCACCCGCTCGAACAGCACCAGCGCCCACGACGGCATCCCGCTGATCATCCGTATGTC
This sequence comes from Phycisphaerales bacterium, assembly GCA_038225655.1. Lineage (GTDB taxonomy): Bacteria > Planctomycetota > Phycisphaerae > Phycisphaerales > UBA1924 > UBA4658. The sequence continues at coordinate 52,401 of JBBRQY010000010.1, forward strand.
GCGATCGATGCAGCGCGCCGCCATCGCGTCGATCTTGCTCGGCCAGTGGGACATCAGCGCCACATCACCGCCCGGCTCGTAGATCTCCGTAAGGGGCCAGCGGATCATGGGGGCCACAAGCCCCGAAAGATCGCCCGTGCGAATCCCATGCTCATTGGTGGAAAGATCCGTGGACCCGCCAAGAAACAGCACCTTGCCCCCGAGCAGGCGCTGCACATCCACGCCGAACCGCATCGTGTTCGCGAAAATGTCCATCGCCGCCCGGAAGTTGGACCGCATCATCGCGCGCGAGACCGGAATGAACTTGTCCCCCGCCGTCGTCCCCGATGTCTGCGCAAAGTCCATGATGCGCCCGGGCCAGAGAATGTCCGGCTCCCCCGCCTCGCGCATGCGGGCAATCAGCGCTCGAAACGCGGAGTAATCCGCGATCGGCGCCGCGCTGCGATACGCCGCAACAAGCTCCGCGTCAGGAAGCTGCGCGAGCCGTCTGAAATCATGCCCGCGGCCAAACTCCGTCGCGCTCGCCCTGCCCAGAAGCCCGCGGAGCTGCGCCACCTGGATTCGCGCCGTGTTCCGCGTCCAGAAATCCGTGTCATTCAGTTTCGGCACGCGCCTGGCAAGTCGCAAACGCAGCGCAGTGCCCACCAGCGATGTCCATCGCCTCGCACCGGGCTGGATCGGTGTGCGGCGGGTGGTGGGCGCGGCGGTCATGGTCGGCAAGGGCTCACGTGCGGGCGGGCTGGGAGGCAAGGGGGGCGTGCGGGGGGTGGGGAAGGGCAGCGGATCGCCCGGCGATTCGGCTCGCAAACTCCAGCACAGCCGCGGCGAACTCCTCCGGCTTTTCGATCATCGGCGCATGCCCGCATTGATCCAGCCAGATCAGTCGCGAGCCGGGAATCGAGCGTGCGAAACCCTCCGCGGCCTCCGGCGGCGTAACAACATCCTGGCGACCCCACACAAGCAGCGTGGGCACGCGGACATCGCGCATCCGCTCGCCCAGATGATCCTTGCGTGCCGAACGGGAGAGACGCACCATGGCGCGGGCACCCCCACGATCCGAAAGCTCCGCATGAGCTCGATCCAGATCGGCCTCGCGCATGTTGGCGCGATCGAAGAAGAGCTCCCCGATCTTCCGCCGCAACCAGTCCTTGCTCGGGCGGATCTGGATATCCGAGACAATCGATTTTTCCAGAATGCCGCTCGCCCCCGTCAGCAGCAGACCGCGTACCAGCCCCGGGTGATCAATCGCCAGCCGCGCGGCAACGTGCCCCCCGAAGGAATTCCCCACCAGCACGGCGGGCTCGCCAACCTGCTCGCGCAGAAACCTGGCCGTAAGTGCGGTTGCCCCATCGATGGAGCAGTGCTCCCCTCGCAGTCGAAGCAGCGGAAGCTCAAAGAGCACGCAGCGAACCTTGCCCCGCACGCGCGCCGTGACATCCTCCCAATGGTCGTTCAACCCAACAAGTCCGTGCAGGAAGACGAACGGCATCCCCTTCCCGGAATCGTGAACCGTGGCGACGAGCCCCTCCGAATCGGCGATTGGCCAACGTGAGACGCGCTCCTCACCATCCGGAATGCCGGGCGAGCAGAACTGCGCTGAAGAGTGGGAGTTGGTCGAGACAGCCGGCAAAGAACGCTCCGGAACACCAGCACAATGGACGGGGCCACGGTTCATCGTACCGCCGGACGCCCCGGCTCGCACGGCCACACCCGGACAGAATCCGTTAATTCGCCCGCGCAGCAACCCTGAGATGTTCACTTTCCGCGAATCGTGACCTGGGATCGTTCAGCCAATGGGCTCGGCCCCCGCCACCACGCGGCCATCCACCAGCCGCACCACTCGATCCGCCCGGGCCGCAACCCGCTGATCGTGAGTCACCATGATGATCGTCCGCCGAGTGGTTCCCCCGGATGTCGAGGCCCGTGCCCCCGCAACAGAGTCGAGAATCGCCTCCCCGGTCTTCTGGTCAAGGTTGCCGGTGGGCTCATCGGCGAGAAGCACCGGAGGATCGTTGATGAGCGCGCGGGCGATCGCCGTGCGCTGCCGCTCGCCGCCGGAGAGTTCCGAAGGACGATGCCGAAGACGGTGCCCCAGCCCGAAGGAAGTCAGCAGCAGAGTGGCCGCATCCGTCAATGCGGCACGCTTTCGCATGAAGCCGAAGCGGCCATACAACCGCATCGCCGGAAGAAGCGTGTTCTCCAGCACCGTCAGTTCAGGAAGCAGGTGGTAGAACTGAAACACGAACCCGACGGACTGGTTGCGGTACGTGTCAAGCTCAGATGAAGACATCGTCGTCAGATCATGGCCGCCGAAGAGAACGTGACACGGCGGCGAGCCGTTCTGACCCACACCCTCGTCGGCTCGATCAAGACCGCCGAGTATGTGCAGAAGCGTGCTCTTCCCGCTCCCCGATGCGCCGAGAATCGCGACCCACTCGCCCTCACGGATGGAGATCGAGACGCCATGGAGGACGGGAACATCGATGCGCCCAAGGCGATACGTTTTGCGGACGTCCGTAGCCGCCAGAATCGCGCCCCCCTGCAAAGGCGCACGAGCCGGCGCGGGTTTGAGCCCGTCCGTCGACCCGCCCTTGCTTGCAGCGATTTTTGTCCCTTTGAGCATCATGTTCTCTTACTCGAACCGAAGTGCCCGTACCGGGTCCATGTTGGCCGCACGCACCGACGGGATCAGCGCCCCCAGCAAACTGAACACCACAGCGCACCCGAACACGATCGCCGCCTTGTTCGGGCTCACTTTACTCGGAATCTCCGGCAGGTAATACACGCTCGGGTCCCACACGCTGATGCCCGCAATCTGCCCCAGCCAGTCATGGATCGGGTTGATGTTCCACACGATAATGGAGCCCCCGGCAAGCCCGATCAACGCACCGCACACGCCGATGATCGCGCCATATCGCAGCCAGATCCACGCAACTCCGGAGCGCGAGCACCCGACCGAGCGCAGGATGCCGATGTCCTTGGTCTTCTCATTCACCATGGACCAGAAGATGGACAGAATGAGCACCGTGCAGACAAGCGAGATCACCAGCAGGATCAGCAGCACCGTGATGGTCTCTTTCTCCACCTGGCCGATGAACATCGCGAAGCTGCGTTCCCATGTGCTGATCCCCCGCGCGGATTCCATCTGCTCAGGAGACGGCACCTGGCCATCGTGGGCCTGCGCAAACTGCGCGTAGATACTCTGGCAGCGTTTGCGGAGGTCTTCGCTGGAGGTGCCCGGCTTCGCCTTCACAAGCACCGCCGTCGCCTTCGCCGGCTCGATGCGCAGAACCCTTGGCTGGATCGGGCGCTCGCTTCCTCCGCTGTTCTCGGTGGCGTACGGGTTCACGGGCGTCTGCTCAAGCACCTCCCCCGCCTCCATCTTCAGCAGCTTCTGCAGCGTGGAGATGTGGACCAGCAGCGTGTTCTTGTCCGTCTCATAGAAGCCCGTGCGAAACTCGTTGGCCACGGGCATCTTGATCGACCGCGTCGTGATGTCCCGCCCCGCCTTGTCCATCGGCAGCACCGTGATCGTGACGCTGCGCGACGGCATGAACGCGCTGGACCAAACATTGTTCCCATCCGATTTCCTCGTCCCCACGAACTCCGGCGCCTTGTACCACCCGCCCGGCTGACGCTGGCTCGTGCCCCCCATCTCCATCCCCAGCACCGCCCCCGCACGCGGCAATCCCGTCTTGGGATCCGTCACCATCAGCCGCCGCCCATCCTCCAGAATCTGCGGCCAGGACCGAAACGCGCCGCCAGGCGGGGCCTCCACCGGACGCCCATCAAGCGTCGGAGCATGCGCGAAGTCCGCCTCCACTCCCTTGGCCCAGTTCGGGTCCAGACGCGGATCCATGCCGGTGTTCTTGATCCCCTTCTGCCGGAGGTACTGCGAGAAGCCGATCCCACCACCGCTCTCGGCGGTGTCCCCGCCAGTCTGCTTCTTCCACTCCACAAAGGCGCGGCCAACCACATCTTTCGAGTTGGCCTGCTCGATGGGCCTCCACCACAGCGCGTTCTCGTAGTTGCTGACCTTCGCGTACCGCTCGTCCACCCCCTGGATCGTCGCCGCAAACGCCCGATCATCCGGCAGACTCACCATCCCATACGTCCGAATGATCGGCGCCGCCCCCGCCACCGCCGGGTCCTTCTCCAGCCGCTCGATCAGGTCGTCGTAGTACGCAAACCCCACCGTCTGCCAGGAGATGCTGACATCCCCCTCCAGCTTCTGCCCGATCTCCCGGAACACATCCAGAAACCCCCCCATCACCGACCACACCAGAATCGTCAGCATGCAGCACAGCGCAACGGACATCATCGCCAGCCAAGGCATGATCTTGCTGGTCAGGTAGCGGCGGGTGAGGAGTGATTGGTACACGGGGAGGATGCTAGGGTGAACTCTTCGCAGTGTGCGTGGAACAAAGGCAACCACTTTGACCAACGCTCACGCACGGCGGTTCGCGCAGCGCGTCGCTCAACCTGCGCCCAGCCGCCCGAGACGGGCCTCGCACATCTGCCGAACCACATCCGGCAACTGCGTTCTTCCCAGCCGCGTGTGAAGCTCGCCCGGATGGACAAGCCCATGCCGGATCATGGCGCGCACAAACTCCATGTCCTTGTCGCGCCCCGCCACAAGTTTGGACACGGCCAGATCGTGCGCCTCCAGACACATTCCCGTCGCATTCCCCGTGCCCGGCCCGCGTAGCGGCACCAGCCGGTCCCGCCATCCATCCGGAAGCGTCGCCGTCTCTGCCGCGACGCCGTGTGCGTAATACCCGAAGGTGCGATGGAACGGCGATTCCTCACCAATGGAGCCGTCGATCAGCCCGGCATCGTCGGGAGACCGGAACGTGAATACGTCCGCCTCCATCGACTCACGCAACTCGCCCGGCGCATCGGGATGCTGCCCCAGAATCGACTGCGATCCGATGACGATGAACTGGTCCGCCCCGGTGATCCCGGCCGAGGCTCGGATGATGTGTTCAAGCTGCGTTCGAGTCATGGCGGTGCCGTTGCTTGATCTCCCAGACCTCCCGCGGCGTCAACACTCCGGCGAACGGCGAGTTCTGCCTGAGCCGCTGCCCTACATCGGTCCGAGCCCTCAGAATCGCCACGATTTCGGCCGCCGGAAGTTCAAGAAGCTCCCTCCACTCGTCGTAGCACCGCAGCAGCGATGCCGCATCCGCGTTCAGTCGGCTCCATCGATCGAGGTTGTCCCGCGCCAGCACAATCCACTCTGGGTGGTCCGACAGCCCGGACGCAACTCGCTCCGCCAACTCAAGACTCACGCGGTCCTGGTACTCGTGCGACATGCCCGAATCATATGTTCGGTCCCCGTTTCATAGCTCGCCCGCCACTCCGTCGGGAAAGACAGTGCTCTGCAATCCCCCATGCTCCGCGTCGCCCACGTCCAACTCCATTCCAACCTCCTCCTCGCCCCCATCGCCGGGTACTGCGATCTCGCTCTCAGCCCCATCTGCCGCGAGTTGGGCGGGGGCCTCGACAATGCCCCGCAAGGCCGAATCGCGTACCTCTGATAGCTGTCGAACCCGAAGTTGCCGCCCCCGCATTCACGTGTTACAATGTAAGACATGTCTGGCACCCTTTCCATTCGATTGACCGAATCCCTCAAGCGAGACCTCACCCGTCTGTGCAAACGCCAGCATCGCCCCGCCAGCGAGATTGCCCGCGAGGCCCTGCGCAGGTACCTCGCAGCCGAAGAACTCAGTTCCCTGCGAGAACGCCTCCGCCCACACGCCCAGGCCCAGGGGTTTGTCACCGACGAGGACGTTTTCAAGGCTGTCTCGTGAGATTCGTCCTCGACACCAACGTACTCCTCAGCGCTTTCTTCACACGCGGAGTTTGCGAGGCCCTGCTCGACGCCTGCATCCTCAACGACACACACGCCATCATCGTGTGCGAGCACATTCTCAGCGAGTTCTCTCGTCACGCACGCGCCAAGTTCCGCGCGCCGGATCCCGAGGTCGAACTCGCGCTCACGTACCTCCGACGCCACACCCAAATCGTCGAGCCCGCAGCAGCGCCCCGCGACGCTTGCCGCGACGCTCAGGATTTGCCGATCCTTGGTGCAGCTCTCGCCGCACGCGCCGATGTGCTGGTCACCGGAGATGCCGACCTGCTCTCGCTCACTTCCTACCAGGGCATTCCCGTCCTCTCACCCCGCACTGTCTTCGATAGATTGCTCTGATCGTCGCCCCGACACTCCACGCCTTTGCGCCTTTTCCCCTCTCCTCCTCATACCCTTCCCCATGCTCCGCGTCGCCCACGTCCAACTCCAGTCCAACCTCCTCCTCGCCCCCATCGCGGGCTATTGCGATCTCGCTTTCCGCACCATCTGCCGCGAGTACGGCGGCCTCGGCCTCGCATGCACCGATCTCCTCTCCCCGCAGGGCCTCCTCCGCGGCACAGCCACCTCCCTCGACCTCGCCCAGACCAACGACTTCGACAAGCCCGTCGGCATGCAGCTCTACGGCGGCGACCCGGAAATCATGGCCGACGGCGCACGCTGGGCCCGCGACCACGGCGCAACCATCATCGATATCAACATGGGCTGCCCCGTCGACAAGGTCACCAAGAAAGACGGCGGCTCCAAGCTCCTCTGCATTCCCGACACCGCCACGCAAGTCGTCGAGCGCGTCGTCGCCGCAGTCGCCTCCGGCCCGAACCCCATCCCCGTCACCTGCAAGATGCGCCTCGGCTGGTTCGATTGCGAGCCCGTCGCCGAAACGCTCGCCCCGCGATTGGTCGCTGCCGGCGCATCCATGATCACCATCCACGGTCGCACCACCCAGCAAAAATTCCAGGGCGTCGTCAACCACGAAGGCATCCGCCGCGTCGTCGAAGCCGTGAAGGCCGCCCACCCCAACATCCCCGTCATCGGCAACGGCGATGTCACCGAAGCCCACCACGTCCCCGAGATGATCGCCCGCACCGGCTGCGACGGCGTCATGATCGGCCGCGGCGCTCTTTCCACGCCCTGGCTCTTCCGCGACGCCTGGTCCCTGCAAACCACCGGCTCCGTCCCCGTCCAGCCCGATCGTGCCGCCATGCTCGCCACCGTCCGCCGCTACTTCGATCTCATGCGCCAGTTCCGCGACGACCGCTACGCCATGTTCCAGATCCGCCGCCGCATCTCCTGGTTCGCCAAACGGCTCGGCCCCTGCAAGCCCCTGCGCGAGCACATTCGCGTCGCCCCCGGTCCCGCAGAGGTCTACGAAGCCCTGGAGGCCTTCGAACTCGGCAAGTTAGGGCCGGTGGCGGCCGATAAGTGGCCTGCGAATGATCCTGACCCGGCGAACGCCGACGCCCTCGCCGCGTAAAACCCGTCCGCAAGGGGCTGACCTGGCCCCCTTCCTCCCGAACCACCCCCGACCCACTGGAGCAACCCCCGCCATGAATACCCCGATCACCGGCTTCCGAGCCGCCACCCTGCTCGCCGCACTCGCCGCCTCGGCCTCGCTCGCGCAGGCGGGCCAGCCCGAGAAGCCCCAGACCGTCGCTCCCGTGCAAGGCAAGCCGGTGCTTCAGCCCGTCAATGTTCCGCAGGTGAAGCCCACCGTCTCCCAGCCCACCCCCCCCACCCCTCCGGTCACACCGGCGTCGGCCCCCGGGCACATTGTTCCCACCCCCGCTCCCCTCCCCGTCCCGGTGCAGGCCGGCTCGCTCGCCGACGCCCTGAAGCTCGACCAGAACAAGTTCGATTGGGGTGATATCTCCGACACCGACCCCGTCGAGCACGCCTTCACCTTCACCAATATCGCCGACAAGGAAATCCAGATCGCTGTCGCCGCGTCCTGCGGCTGCACAGTGCCCACCCTGGAAAAAACGACCTACAAGCCCGGCGAAAACGGCAAGGTCACCGCTCGCTTCGATCCGCACAACCGCCAGGGTCCGCAGACCAAGACGCTCACGTTCACCATCATCAATCCCCAGGGCGTCTACAACCAGCAGACCACAACGCTGACGGCCAACGTCAAGGCGCTCGTGCAGGTCGATCCCCCCAAGATGTTCCTCTCCGAGGTCGATCACACCACCGGCCAGACCACCAAGCTCACCATCAAGGGCCGCAAGCAAGGGTTCAAGGTTGAGTCCATCACCCCGAACAGCGAGTTCGTGAAGGTGAAGATGGGCGAGCCCATCAGCTCCACCGAAAACAACGAGACCTTCGTCACCGTCCCCGTTGAGATCATGGTGGGCAAGGGCGCGCCGATCGGCACCCTCCAAGCCCAGATCGACATCAAGACCAACGACGAGCGCGCCAAGCTCCCCCCCTACTTCATGGGCGCTGACGTCGTCGGCGATGTCAAGGCCACCCCCGCCCAGGCCATCCTGCGCACCAACGACCCCTCCACTCCCTTCTCCACCCAGATCCGCTTCGACTCCCGCTCCGGCGGCGAGTTCAACATCCTCTCCCTCGAGACCGATGCCCGCAAGGAGATGCAGGTCGTCACCGACTTCACCAAGGCCACCGACGGCAACTACTACATGATCACCATCTCCGGCGTCACTCCCGCCGAGGCCGGAATGGTCCAGTGCTTCCTCACCGTCTCCACCGACGCACGCGGCGGCGAAACCATCAAGATCCCCTTCACCGCCGTCATCCGCAAGAATCTCCCCGGCACCGCGCCGGCCGGCATTCCTTCCAGCGGACACTAAGTAGCCCTCCCCCTCGCATCCGTCTGGTCCACCACCCCCGCCCCCGACTTTTGCCGATCGGCCACGTACCGATCTGCCGATGGTCGGGGGCGGTTTGAATACTGCTCCGCCCCAATCGGAGGAACATCCATGTCCTGCTGCGGCATAAGAACCATCATCATGCAGGGAGTCGTCATCGCCGCCCTCGGCGTCGGCGCTGGCCTCATCGACTCCTCGCTCCCAAGCCGTCGCCTCATCAAGTTCGAGCGAGAGGCCCCCCCGGAACTGAATCCCGAAATCACGCACACGGACCCGAAGTCCCTACCCCCGCCCATCGCAACGCCCGATCCCAAAACCCCCGCGGCATCCACACTCAAGCCCGGCGACCCCGGCTGGCTCCCAACCGAAAAAGCCGCGCTCCCCAAAGGCCAGATCACCCTCGACGAAGCCAAGAAGCTCTACGACACCGCCGCCTCCTTCGTCGACGCCCGCCGCAAAGAAGACTACGAGCAGGGCCACATCAAGGGTGCCATGCGCATCAACCTCAAGTCCTTCGAGAACGGCGACCCGCCCCTCCTCGCCATGATCCCCCGCGATGCCATCGTCGTCGTCTACTGTTCCGGCGGCAACTGCGATGAGTCCGAGCACGTCGCCGATTTCATGGCCAACTCCGGCTACAAAAAGGTCTACGTCATCCACGACGGCTACCCCGGCTGGAAGGCCATGGGCTGGCCCGTCGAAACCGGGGAGGGCATCCAATGAGCGATCAACCCGCCAAATCCTCTTCCAATCTCTTCGGCCTCGTCGGCGTCCCCATCCGCCTCTTCATCGGCTGCATCTTCATCTGGGCCGCCTGGGCCAAGATCGGTCCCGCCAAAGGCCCCCAAGTCTTCTCCACCGCCATAGCCGCCTACAAACTCAACCTCCCCGAGCATCTGAACACGCTCGCCACCTTCGGCGTCCCCTGGACCGAAGCCATCGCCGGCGTCCTCCTCATCCTCGGCGCATGGACCCGCGCCTCCGCCGCCGTCATCGCCGGAATGCTCCTCCTCTTCATCGGCCTCGGTCTCTCCGCCACCGAGCGTCACCTCGAGATCAAGTGCGGCTGCTTCGGCGACGGAACCCTCTTCTGCACAGGCGGCCTGAGCTGGTGCCACATCTGGGAGAACGCCTTCCTCACCTCCCTCACCCTGCTCGTCGTCTTCTGTGCCCGCCCCGCCTTCGCCCTGGACAACCTCTGCCGCCGCGGCGATCGCTGCGGCCCCTCCTCCAGGAAGTGACCCGGGCCCCTTTCCGGCCTACCCTTCCCCCCCGTATCCCCGTCGCCCGGGATTCCGGCGTTGTTCGCCGCTTTTCCGGGCCTCAGCCCACGACGGAGCTCTCCAGCATGTCTCGATTCCCCCGCTTCGGTTCCCAGCCCAAGATCAAGGTCACCAAGACCGGCGCCCTCGGCAAAGTGTTCGTCGACTACAAGGATGTCGAGAACCTCCGCCGCATGATGTCACCCAACGGCAAGATCTACGGCCGCAAGCGCCTCCAGACCAATGCCACCGAGCAGCGCATGGTCTCCCGCGCCATTAAGCACGCCCGCTACCTCGGCCTGCTCCCCTACACCTCAGCGACGCTCTAAACCGGCCGTCCAAGCCGATACCTCGATCCTGAATCCAAAGTTATCCCGCGCACGGCCACCCGCCGTGCGTTTTCATTTGGGAACCCCGGCCCCCGAACCGGCCGATAGAGACCCGACATGGTTGAGCGCAACTACGACGCAGTGATCGCCAGTCTCTTCCCCTCGGGCGATCGCGAGCGCGATATGCAGGCCGTCGTCGACAAGCTCTGGATCGAACTCTCTCCCAAGGGCTGCTCGTGGGTCGGGTTCTATCTCAAAAGCCCCGACAACGACGAAATGATCCTCGGCCCGCGCCGCGACAAGCCCGCCTGCTCGCCGATCGCCCTCTTCGGCGCCTGCGGCCGCTCCTTCCAAAGCCGCACACCCCTCATCGTGACAGACGTCAACAACCTCCGCGCCGGGTACATCGCCTGCGACCCCCGCGACCGCTCCGAAGTCGTCATCCCCTGCATGGACGCATACGACGACCAATGCTGGGGCGTGCTGGATGTCGACAGCCACGACACCCACTCCTTCACCACGCGCGATGTCCTCGGCCTGAGCAAAGTCCTCATCCACATGCGCCTGCTCACGCCCCAAAGCGGCGTCCTCGAAACCGTCTGAAGTGGCATGGGCCTACCGGCCCATGTTTCGGGCGCATCGCCCGAACCGCCTTCGCGATCTTCCACACCGCTTCAAATTTTGAAGTCTCAAAACCCCGCCCGACTCTCAAACCTCCTCCGCATCTCCGTCCCCGGCTCGCGAAACTCCAACATCGCCGCGTGCAGCATCAATCTCCCTGCCCCGCGCTCCGCCCCTCCATACAGCACATCCCCCACGATCGCATGCCCCACCTGCGCCATGTGTACCCGCAGTTGATGCGTCCGCCCCGTCAGCGGCTCCAGCTCGATCCGCGACCGATCCGTCTCCACCGCCAGCAACCGCCACCGCGTCCGACTCGCACGCCCATGCACATGGTCCACGATCTGCACCGGCCGGTTGTCGATGTCGCTGCGAATCGGAATATCGATCTCGCCGCGCTCCGCCCCCATCACCCCCTCCACCAGCGCAACATACCGCTTCTCCACCTCGCGCCGCTCGAACTGCATCGACAGCTCCCGCTGCGCCTCCGCATCCAGCCCGAACACCAGCAGCCCCGAAGTGTCCATATCCAGCCGATGCACCACCAGCGGCCCCGTCGCCCCCGGAAAACACTCCCGCACCCGCGCCGCCGCACAGTCCTTGTTCGCCTCCCCCTTCCCCTGCACAGACAGCAACCCCGGCGGCTTGTCAATCACGACATACCGCGCCGTCGCCCGCACCACGTTCAACCGCGCCTCACTCATCCCCAATCCTTGCCCCAATGAGTCTCTCGCGTACGCGAGAGTTGCCCCCCTACAGAACCCCCGCGGTCACGCGGGGGCCACCGGGGCCACCGGGGCCACCCGGGCCACCCGGGCCGCACGATCACGCCAACCGCCCTGATACGCTCTCCCCATGAAGCCCCGCCCCCGCATCCGCAAGTCAATCAAGTGGTGCGGCCTCCTCCTCTCCGCGCTTCTGATTGCCGCATGGGCCTCAAGTATCATCTCCCCGCGCTGGTGGTCATCCCAAACGCAAACACTCTACTTCCTCATTCCCGGCACTTTCTGGATCTACTGGAGCAGCGACACCCTCAACGAAAAAGTCTCCGCAAGCCACGAGCTCAGTGAGTTCCGCATTCAGCGCGCCCTCTGGTTCTCTTTCTACGACGGCCCCCGCGGCTCATGGCTCACCATCCCCATCGCCGGCCCTGCCCTCCTCGCCCTCCTCATCACCGCCACCGCCTGGCGCCTCGACACCCTCGCCCGCCGCCACGCCAACAAACACTTGTGCACAAAGTGCAACTACTCCCGCACCGGCCTCGCCGTTGGAGCCGTCTGCCCCGAGTGCGGCGCGGCCGCGCCGGTGGGCTCGTTGCCTCCAGCAAAAGACATTTGAAACACGGAGACCACGGAGGGCCACGGAGCGGAACACGGAGTTGCTTGCCCGCCATCGCCTTTCTCAGTGCCTCCTCCGTGGTCCCCGTGGCCTCCGTGTTTATTTCTTCGGCTCTACGATTCCCCCGTGAAGCCGCACCCGAGAATCAGGAAGACACTGAAATGGGGAGGCGCGGTGGTGTCGGTGCTGCTGGTGGTGGTGTGGATCGGAAGCGGGTGGTTTGTTGGAGCGTGGTCGAGACCGTTTGGCCTGACTGCGATCCTCTTTCGCGGACAAATCTTGGTGCAATGGAGCTCAGACACACCGGTCACGCCGTGGTTCGGAAAGTTCACCGCCGCCTACTACCCGTCAGCAATACGCCCATGGTTTGACTGGAAGAGCACACCGGGGGACTGGTCGCTTGCTACTCCCACGTGGTTGCCTGCGAGCATTTCCCTCCTGATCACTGCCACCGCCTGGCGTCTCGACACCCTCGCCTGCCGCCGTGCCAACAAGCACTTGTGCCCGAAGTGCAACTACACCCTCACCGGCCTCCCCCCCAACTCCCCCTGCCCCGAGTGCGGCACACCCCCGTTCCCCGCGCCTTCCCATTCCTAGCCCCCGCTTCTCTCCCGACCTCAGCGTCTCAGCGGTGAACCTCTCTTGGTTCCGCCCCTCGCGTAACTCCCAGCCCCACGACCACTTACAACATACCAATCAAAACCCACACACATCCCTTGACACACCCAAACATCCACTGTACATTGTCCCCATGTCCTCCCCCTTCTTCACCCCTTCCCCCGAGCGCACGCTCCTCCTCATCGACGAGCTGATCGATCCCGATCTCTCCCTCCGCACCATCGCAGAGCGTCACAAGACCACCGTCGCCGCCCTCTCCCTCTGGATCGCTCTCCCGGAAACCTCCGCCGAACTCGACACCTTCCGGCTCGCCTTCTCCGATCGCATCCGCCTCGTCGCGGCCGCAAACCTCAACGGCGCTGTCGGCACCCTCACTCGCGTCCTCGATCGCTTCAACAAATCCGACCACTCCGCCCTCTCCCCCGAAGAGCGCCACCGCGCCACGCAGTTCGCCCTCCGCGCCTGCTCCGTCCTCGTCCGTCTCGCAAACTTCCGCTCAACTCCCACCCCGCAGGCCATCCTGTCCCGCCCGGAATCCCCAGCAACCCAGGCATTCACACCCGTGCGTACTGCCCCGCACGCTTCCGCGCCTCTTGCCTCGATGCCTCCTGCCTCGATGCCTTCTTCCCCCTCAACTCCTCCCCCCGAAATCTCCCCATCCGCTCTTCCACTTACATCTGAACCATCAACCTCCCCCCCACCCTCTTCCATTTCTCCGCCCCTTCGCACCTCCCCCACCACAGCTCCTCAAAATCCTGCACCCGCAAACCCCTCCCCCCTCTCCTTCCTCCCGCAAGCCGCCCTCGACATCTTCTCCCCCTCGGAACTCGCCGACCTCGAACTCCTCCTCGCCGGCGCACCCTCCGCTCACGAACACTGGCCCTGACCCCACTACCCTTGCGGCGTGAACCTCCACACACACCGCATCCTGGTCGCCCCACTCCTCCTCATCGCCCTCGCAGGATGTTCCTCGAACTCCGCGCCAAGCGATCCCGCGCACGCCACCACTCCCCCCACTCCCACCACCACCCCGCTCGCCAGTTCCACCTCGAACAGCGCGCAGGGCTCTTCTGCTGCGCCCGCCGCCCCCCCCGCCCCCACCCTGGACTGGAAGTCCCTCGAATCTCCCCTCCTCACCGACCACATCCAGCTCACCTCGCGCACGCAGTTCGTAAAAGCCGGCGAGGCCTACTTCGACCACAACACTCCGCCCCGATGGGTCATCTTCCAGGCCGTCGCCGTTCCCGCCAATGGCACCGAGGTCGATCCCTTCTACGCCATGTACGTCGCGCGGCTGAAGTACGACCACCACGGCATCATCGGTATCGACGCACCGGTGAAGGTCAGCCCGGACAACTCCGCCAACACCTGCGGCTGGTTCGACCCCGTCACCAAGAACCACATCATCTTCGGCTCCACCATCACGCGCCCCGGAAACACCCAGCGCCCCGGCTTCCAGGTCGGCACGCGCAACTACGTCTGGATGTTCCCCCACGAGATGGACGTCGTCTCCCGCACCGTCCCCGAAGTCTTCCGCGACCTGCAACCAAACGCACCCGAGCCGCGCTGGACCGGAGACGCCTTCAACGCCAAACCCCTCTTCTCCCGACCGAACTACGACGCCGAATGCTCCATCTCGAAGAACGGCCGCTTCGTCCTCTACTCCCACGTCCGCGATGAGCCCACCCGCGGCAAGGACGACGCCGACATCTGGGTCTTTGACACCCAGACCGCCCAGCAGCACGAGATCGTCCACGCCGACGGCTACGACGGCGGCCCCTTCTTCTCCCCCGACAACAAGCGCATCTGCTACCGCTCCGACCGCGTCGGCAACGACCTCCTGCAAGTCTTCGTCGCCGACCTCAAGTTCGACAGCGCCGGCGTCCCCATCGGAATCGAGCACGAATACCAGGTCACCAACAACGAGCACGTCAACTGGGCCCCCTTCTGGCACCCCTCGGGCCAGTTCCTCATCTACGGCACCTCAGAAATGGGCCACACCAACTACGAGGTCTTCGCTGTTGAGGTGCCGCCCACCGTGACACCGGATGTCCGCGGCGGACAGCCGGTGCAGTCCACCGACGACTCAACCCACCTCCGCCACCGCCGCATCACCTACGCGAGCGGCGCTGACGTCCTCCCAGTCTTCTCCGACGACGGCCAATACATGATGTGGACCGCCCAACGCGGCAAACTCGCCGAGGGCGAAGCCAAGCCCTCCAGCCAGGTCTGGGTGACGCAGTTCCGCATGCCGCACCCCACGCACAACTCGCCCCTCGATGCGTTCTTCCTCCCCCGCTTCGATCCCCCCAAGTCCGACAAGGACGCCATCGCCATCGCCAAGCAAGTCATCGGTGATCGCGCCAGCGCCGCCGAGTTCCGCGTCACGCACACCAACACCCGCTGGTCCGTCCTCGTCACGTTCCTTCCCGCCACCCCCGGCGCACACACCACCGTCGAGATCAATGCCAACGGTCAGGTGATCGACCTGATCCCGGGCAAGTGAACGACGCCCGAGCCGCGTTCGTCATATGATTCCAACTCCATGTCCCCCGAGATCGCCCAACACCTCCCCGCGTTTCGCGAACTGTGCATCAAGCACAGGATTCGCGAGGCGTATGTGTTTGGCTCCGCCGCCATGGACGATGGTTCGTTCGATCCGGCGCAATCCGATGTTGACTTGCTCGTGGACTTCATGGACAAGAACCTCGGGCCCTGGCTGAGAAAGTACACCGCGTTCAAGGAGGATTGCGAGTCTCTGTTCCGTCGCAGAGTCGATGTGATGATGCTCGGCGCGTACCTCGATACGCATTCGCGCATCTCTCCGTTTTTCCGATCTGCCGTAGAAGCCAGCAAGGTGCCGGTGTATGCAGCCGCGTGATGTGCGACACTGGTTGTGGGATGTGCGGCTCTCCTGCGATCTGATTCTCGAAGGAACTCGCGGACTGACTTTGGCACAGCTCGTACAGGACCGCTTGCGTCGCTCGGCCGTGGAGCGAGAGTTCGAGATCATCGGGGAAGCGATGAAGCGTGTACTTGCCGCAGAGCCGGGACTCTCGCTACGTTTCCCGGAAGCGAGGGACATCATCGCGTTCAGGAATCATCTGGCGCACGGGTACCACGTTGTAGACTACGACGAAGTTTGGGATTCCATCGTGCATGGCGTGCCGCGCCTTCGCGCCGAAGCCATGATTCTCAACGAACGCCCACCACTGAACCCATGAGCAAGAAGTCCTCCATAACCTCCACCTCCGCCAAGCCCTGGGAATCCGCCAAGCACGGCGAAGGCAGCGCCACCGATCCGCTGGCGGCTCGCTTCGTTGAGTCGCTCTCCTACGACACGCGGCTGTACGCCGCTGACATTCGCGGCTCGCTCGCCCATGCCCGCATGCTCGCCAGCACCGGGCTCATTACCCGCGAGGACTACACCGCCATCGAGCGCGGCCTCTCCGAGATCACCCGCGAGATCGAGCGCTCCCCCGCCGGACCAAACGCCGTCGGCGTCGCCGGGGCCTGGGCGGGGTGGAAGGTCGAGCTCGAAGACGTCCACATGTGCATCGAGGCCGCGCTCGTCGAGAAGATCGGCGATGCGGGGCGCAAGCTGCACACCGGGCGATCTCGGAACGATCAGGTCGCGCTCGACCTCCGCCTCTGGCTCCGCGAAGCATGCGCCACGCTCGCCGCCGCCGCCGCCGCCGTGCAGGACTCCTTCGTCCTCCTCGCCAAGGCGCAGGGCGACATCGTGATCCCGACATACACCCACGTGCAGCGGGCCCAGCCCGCGGTGCTTGGCGCCGAGTGCATGGCGTGGTGGGCCATGTTCGAACGCGATGCCGGACTCTTCCGCGCCATGCCCGGGTGGAACGACGGCCTCTCCGCCTCCCCGCTCGGCGCGGGCGCGGTCGCCGGCTCCACGCTCCCGCTCGACCGCCGCCAGACTGCCCGCGATCTCGGCTTCGACGGCCCCTCGATGAGCTCGATCGACTCCACCGCCTCCCGCGATGAAGCCCTCGACTTCCTGCACGCTTGCTCCCGCACCGCCATGCACCTCTCGCGCCTCGCCGAGCAGTGGATCCTCTACTGCTCCACCGAGTTCGGATTCCTCACCCTCGGCGAGGCCTACACCACCGGCTCGAGCATGATGCCGCAGAAGCGCAACCCCGACATGCTCGAGCTCATCCGCGGCCGCTGCGGCAACATTTACGGCAACCACTTCGCCCTCGCCACCATCCTCAAAGGCCTCCCGCTGGCCTACAACCGCGACCTGCAGGAAGACAAACGCCACGTCTTCGCCGCCTTCGACACGCTGAAAGACTCGCTGGAGATGGCCGCGCGGATTGTCGCATCGGCCCGCTTCAACGCCGATCGCATCGCCGCGACGCTCGATCGCGGCCACTTGGACGCTACGGTGCTCGCCGAGTATCTCGTTGGCAAGGGTGTCCCCTTCCGCACCGCCCACCAGATCGTCGGCCACCTCGTGCGCCTCTGCGACAAGACCAAACGCCATTCCCTCTCCCTGCTGGACCTCGACGAGATTCGCGAGGCCTGCCGCGCCATGGGCCAGAGCGCGAAGGTGGAACAGGACATCTTCGACCACCTCGGCGCTGCCAACGTCGTCAAACGCTACCGCTCCTCCGGCCACGCCGGCACAGGGCCCGGCGGCTACAACGACTGGCTCGTGCGCATCGCGGCGAAAACCGAATCCGTGCCACCGGTTCGCCCGCAAAGCAGGCAACCCGTGCCGGCGAACCTCGATCGTCCGCAGCCCTCCTCACGCAAGGCCACGGCTCCTCCCGCCGCGCCGTCCAAGCCCGGCTCACTCTTCGCCAACGGCAAGTCCCAACCCGCTGCCGAAGACGATCGCTCATTCGAGTTCGCCGAGCTCATCGCCGCCTACAAGAAGTGCGGCCGCACACTCGACGATCTGCCGTACACCGATGAGTTCGAATCCCTCTTCGTCGCGGCCAGCTCATCGCATCCCGAGATGGACAAATACCACGTCTTCCGCCGCCTGCACAACCTCCGCAAGGCCGGCAAGCTCCCCAAGTCCGGCGCTGCGGCCACGCTACCGGTGAAGCTGCAACCCAAGGAAGAATCATGGCTGAGCGATCGCGTCGTGGAAATCGTCGGCTCCCTCGGCCAGCGCGACCAGCTCCCCTACCACGCCAAGTTCGATGGACTCGTGGAAGAGTTCAACGCGCACACAGGCCGAACGCTCTCGCCGCACGATGTCTGGCGCGTGGTGGCGAAACTCGCGAAGTAAAGCCGCTCAGATCGGTCGCCGGAAATCACCGTCGGCCACGCCTCTGGGAGAGCGACGGCGCGGCATATCCGGCGCGGGGCTGTTGGCGATCGAGGCGAGCTGCGCGGCCTGTTCCAGGGCCTGCTCTACCGCCGAGAGCGTGCCGGGAGGCGCGCCGCGGCGGTCGTCGGCGGGCTCTTCCGCAGCGCCAACGCTTGAGCCGATCGCCTGGTGCAGGGCGCCGACGGCCTTGGGCGCGCTGGAGGCCACGCCGCGCTTCTGGATCATGCCGACCTCGCGCTCCACGGCGCGGTCGAGCTCGCTTGGGGATGTGATGATGATGCCGCGCTCTACACCGGCGCGGAACCACATAGCAACTCCAAGAGCGGTGAACATGGCCACAAGCGGCGCGGCGACCCACTGCATGAGCAGCGCGAATGAGCCCGCGCTCGCGCCGCCGACCAGCTTCGATTCGATGATCTGTGTCATGTCCGCGTACGCGGCAAAGATGCCTGGCAAGCCAAGGCCCGGCAGGATGCGCTGCCAGGGGAGGCAGAGCAGGCCGAGCACGATGGACCAGACGCAGGCGGTGGTGGCTCGCTCGACGCCCGGGATGCACCCGCCGCCGCCGACGGCGACGCCGAGCATGGTGAGCAGCGCGAGGGCGATGCTGGCGATCACGCCCGCGGCGCAGGCGAAGTCGCTGGCTCGCTTCATCCACGCGTCGTTCAAGCTCTTGACCCGCGCGATCGGCACGGGCTTGGACTCGGCCATGCCGGTGCGAACGCCGCCGGTCGGTTCGTCGGATTTCGGGGCGTCGCCCATGGTGGTCTCGGCGGGTGCCCCACCGACGACGCGCAGGGTCTTATCGGCCGGGCGCGGCGTGCGGACGTCGTCCCAGCGGGCATCGGTGTACGCAGCAAAGGCGTACACCAGCATCTGCGTAGCGCAGCAGAGGGCGAGAACGGTGCAGGCGATGGTGACCCAGGACCGCAACTGGCGGATCGCGTCGGAGACGTGGGGCTTGGCGTTGGGTTGCATGATCGGCCGTCCTGACCCAGCGAGAGGGTGTGCGGCGGTTGGGGTATCGGCGGCGACTGGGCAACGCTCAACCGCCCAATAGGTGGGAGGACGTGAATGGCCAAGGCAGGACGGTGCGGATGGCGCAGGCGGTGCGGGCGGTGCAGGTTCACGGGTGATCCGAGGGGCAGGAGACCGTACGATGGCCGTCCCAAATCGCGGGTGTATTTTCAATGGGTATTGAAAACTCGGAAGATGGGGGCTTCAATAGGGGTCGAAACTGGGGCCGCGTCGCTGGCTCCGGGACCAAGGCACCGACGGGGTAGTCCGCTCGGCTCTGAAACATGATTTACCGACCACCACATGAACATCCGAACTTGAGCGCGAGCGATCCGGGGCTGTTGCGCGCTGTGAGCGCGGGGCAGGCGCGGCTGACGCCGGAGCAGGGGATCGAGATCTTTCGGGCGATGCCGCTGCACACGCTGGGGCGGTGGGCGGATGGGCGGGCGCGGGCGATCCATGGGGATCATCTGCGGACGTACATCATCGATCGGAACATCAACTACACGAACGTGTGCAACGCTCGTTGCACGTTCTGCGCGTTCCGGCGCGATGCGGATGACCATGACGCGTACACGCTGGAGCCGGAGAAGATCCACGACAAGATCGCGGAGCTGCAGGCCGTGGGCGGGACGCAGATTCTGATGCAGGGGGGGATGAACCCCGCGCTGCCGCTGGAGTGGTACATCAAGCTGCTCTCGGGGATCAAGGCGAAGTTCCCGGGGATCCACATCCACGCGTTCAGCCCGCCTGAGTTCATCGAGTTCGTGCACTTCTTCGATCCGCCGGGGGCGAATCTGGAGGAGAAGATTCGGTGGGTGATGGTGCGGCTGCGGGATGCGGGGCTGGACTCGCTGCCGGGCGGCGGTGGCGAGATCTTCGCGGACCCGGTGCGCCGCAAGATCGGGCTGGGCAAGTGCGATGCGGAGGCGTGGCTGACGTGCATGTACGTGGCGCACACGCTGGGGATGTTCACGAGCGCGACGATGATGTTCGGACACATCGAGGGGTACGCGGACCGGGTACACCACATGTGGATGGTGCGGAAGTGGCAGGACAAAGCGATGTCGGATGTGCGATGTCGGATGTCGGATGTGAAGACACCGGCGACTGGTTCCACATCCGGCATCCGACATCCCACATCCGACATTCCCACTGGGCACTACAAGGCATTTATTTCCTGGCCCTTTCAGCGGGAGAACACGCCGCTGGGGCGGGTGCCGGATTGGGGATTGGATGAGCAGGAGCTTGCGCGGGAGTTTCCCGGCGATGCCGTGTCACGGGCGTGGGATTTCGGGCGCGGCGAGGGAAAGTGGCCTGCGGGGAAGCGGGAGGCGGATGTGTTCGAGTACGAGGCGATTGTGGAACCCGGCTCGGAGAGCCGGGGTACCCAGAACCTCTTCGGCAAGCGCGTGCGAATGTCGAGCGCGACGGACTATCTGCGGACGCAGGCGCTGTCGCGGCTGTTTCTCGACAACATCTACTCGATCGGGGCGAGCTGGGTGACGATGGGGCCGCATATCGGGCAGGTGGCGCTGAGCTACGGGGCGAGCGACATGGGGAGCGTGATGATGGAGGAGAACGTGGTCTCCAGCGCGGGGACGACGTACTGCCTAGATGAGGCGGTGCTCTGCCGGTTGATCCGCGATGCGGGATTCACGCCGGCGCAGCGGAACAACACGTACGACATTCTGCGTGTGCACGCGGGCGAGAAGACCGATCCGGACCTTGCGGTGACGGACTGGTCGACGCATCGGGCGAAGAAGACGCACCAGCAGGCGCCACGGCCTTCGCAACCGGTGCAGGCGAAGATCAGCGCGAAGAGCGCGTCCGTGGCGGTGGCGGCGAAGAGATGAGGGGCTCCATCACACCGGGATGGTGCCGAAGACGTAGACGCTTGTTCCGAGCACGCCCACAAGGCCGGGCTCGTTCGCGCCAGTGACCAGGGTGCCCGCGCCCAAGAAGGCCGGGAACCGCTGGCCGCCGCTGGACTCGTAACCGGCGTAGTAGAACGTGTGGTAGTAGAAGCCAGACCAGACCGTGCGATTGGAGATGGCCGGATTGGTGGAGACGACCGTCAGCTCCGACTGTTCGTTCTCGCCCGTGTCGCGGCCGTTGGAGAAATAACCGGAGAGATCCTGGCGCTTGAGCACAAGCATGTCGTTGAAGCCGTCGTGGTCGTAGTCGCCCACATCCATCACCTGCAGCGAGTACGACTGGCTGGTGAGAGTGGACTGGGCGAAGGGCATCGCGCCACCGTAGGTCGTCCACGCGCTCGGGCTTCCGCCGGACCCGCGCCGGAGGACGTAGACGAACCCGTTGCGCTGGACGTTGAAGCTCGTGAAGGGCGCGGTGGTGACCGTGAGGTCCGAATGCCCGTCGGCGTCGATATCGTGGGCGGTGATCTGCACCACGTTGGTGCGTTCGAACGCACGGACCGGCGCGACGTGCCACCCATCGCCGGCGCGATCGAGGGTCACGAGAACGGTCCGCAGGGGCGAAGGGTGTTCCACACCCAAATAGAGCCGCTGGGGTTGCCCCGCCTCGAGCGAGAGCGCGGCGATGGACTGCACATCGCCCGTCAGCACCCTCGCGGGGGTGGAGATCGACGGGCCGCCGTCGACCCCGGAGTTGACCAACTGCCCATTGACGACCGAAAATATGTGCACGCGCGACATCACGGGTACACCGGCCTGATCGACACGAACGACGACCGCCACATCGTCCCGCCCATCGGGAGTGAGGTCGCCGACGGAAACCTGCGTGACCTGCGCGATGCCCTGCTCGGAGGTGGGAAAGCTCGGCATGCGCAGGGGCCGGCGCGAGATGAGCCGGAACGTTTCGAGGCCCGAGTCGAAGACCAGGGCTCGTGCAAAGACCTCGCCGTTGGACGTTCCGTTCCCGTATCCAACGCTGACCAGGTCGAGGGTGTCGTCGCCATCGAAGCGTCCCAGCGCGATGTGCCCCACGTTTCCCGGGATCGTGGTCGTTCGCGGATTCTGGAAAGTGGCATCACCGTTGCCCAGGAGCAACTGAATGTCGTGGCCAGAGGCAATGACGGTGTCGGCGATTCCGTCGTTGTTGACGTCGCCAATAACGACGCTGTCTATCTCGCGCTGGGGGCCGGTCCAAGCGACGGTGGGAACTGCGGCGAAGAGGGCCCGGGGCTCGAGCGATTCGAAGAGCGCGGCGGGGGAGTGTTTCGCTGCGAATCGGCGTCTCATCGTGGGACACTCCGGCGTTCAGGGGCGCGCTGGGGCGGGGGGAAGCACGCGGACCTCGACAGTGGGACTCGCGGCCGAAGGCGTGTCCATGGCGCGCCAGTCGGTTGGGGATTCGGCGCTCTCAAAGAGTATGAACGGGACTTGCCGTGCGGGATCTAGGAATGTCAGGCGAACGGAGCGGCTGGGGACGCGCTTCAGTCGGGCAATACCGGACACATCAGTCGTCGCGTGATCAGAGAACGCGGCGCGGCGGCCGGCGAGGTCGTCGATGATGTCGCCAAACTGGAGGGAGGGGCCGAGGGCGAGGGAGTCGGCTTCGACGGCGGCGTTGGGGATGGGGGCGTGGGTGTCGGCGGTGCGGAGCTGGATGAGGAGAGGGGAGGTGGAGGGGCCGCAGGATGGGAGGAGGATGAAGAGGGAGAGGAGTGCGGAGAGGTGGATTGGGCGTATGCGGAGAGGGGGTCGTTCGCCCTCCGGGCGAGGAAGACAATCAGGGCCACCAGTGGCTTGCTCCTCGCCGCGCCACTGGCAACGATCGTGCGTGCTCCGCACGCGAAGGCAGTGATGTCCCGGGTGAACGCGCGAATCCGGGGCTTTTCGGGGTGTTCGGGTCGACAGTTCCAATGAACGGCTCCTGCACTTTGGGCGGTTCTGGGCCTACGATTGGCCCCCTAAAACAGACCGAAACGCGGTCTCCAGCACTCAGGATAACAGATCATGAAGGCCATCGATATCCGGCAGGGTTACGGCGTGAAAATGGACGGGAAGCTGTGGGTGATTGTCGGGACTGAGTTCCGCAACCCGGGCAACCTGCGCTCGTTCGTGAACATCAAGTTCAAGAACGTTCAGACGGGCGGGCAGATCGAGAAACGCTGCCAGCCGTCTGAGGACATGGAGATCGTGGACCTGGATCGGCGGCCGATGGAGTATCTCTTCTCCGACGGGCACGGCGCGACGTTCATGGACGCGGAAAACTACGACCAGATCGTGATGCCCAAGGATGTGCTGGGCGAGGCGCTGCAGTATCTGCGCTCCAACGCGACGACGGTGGTGCTTTGCCACAACGGCAATCCGCTGACGATCGAGCTGCCGCTGACGGTGGAACTGCAAATCAAGGACACCTCACCGGAAATCAAGGGCGCGACGGCGACCAACCAGCTCAAGGACGCGGAACTGGAGACGGGGTTGATGACCCGCGTTCCGGCGTTCATCAAGATCGGCGAGATGGTGAAGATCTCGACGACGGATGGGTCGTACATCGGCCGCGCCAAGGAATAATCGAACGAAGCACGGCGTCGTGGGCCTCACAGCCCCGCGAAGCCGGAGCCCCCGTCAGCAACCCTCGCTTTGCGGGGGTTGTTGCAATTTGGGGCATTGGCGTATTGGCCATGTCGGGGCCGTGCGGCGGCGGGGAATGGGGAGATGGGTGGGATAAGGGGGGGACAAAGGCACTTCGGCCGCGGCGGCCGAAACATGGGCTGGTAAGCCCATGCTACGAAAAGTCGATACTCTGTGATCGTGGACTCTCGAACCATTATCGTGTTGATCGGGCTGCGGGGCTCGGGGAAGTCGAGCGTTGGCCGCGCGCTGGGGGCGCGGCTGGCGCGGACCGTGGTTGATCTGGATGATCGATCGGCCGCGCTGCTGCGGGAGAAGCATGCGGGGGACGCGATTCGGAAGTTTGGAGAGGGAGCGTTCCGGCGGGCGGAGCTGGAGGCGATGATGGGCGCGCTGCGCGAGGAGGGAGCAGTGCTTGCGCTGGGCGGCGGGACGCCGACGGCGCCGGGGGTGGAGGAGATGCTGGTTGGGGCAAAGAAACAGGGTGCGGTGCGGGTGGTGTACCTGCGGGCAAGCGAGGGGACGCTGCGGACGCGGCTGGCGGGGGCGGAGAATGCGCATCGGCCTTCGCTGACGGGGGCGAGCGTGCTGGATGAGATCGGGGTGCTGCTGAATCTGCGGGACACGCTGTATAAGACGCTGGCGGATGTGGTGGTGGAGGTGGATGCGCTGGGCGTGGAGGATGCGGCGGAGGAAGTGGTGCGGCGGGTGGGGGCGTAGTACAGAACCCGGGCCGTTCCGCGGCGTGCTCGTGGGTGGAGTTGCATTCGAGAGTCTCAATGGCCCCCGCGTTACCGCGGGGGTTCTGTATCCGCGCGGCGTACCGCGTCGCAGAACTTCTCGATGAGGTCGCGGCTTTTGATGCCGGGTTCGGATTCGACGCCGCTGGAGACATCGACGGCGTAGGGGCGGACGATTCGGATGGCTTCAGCGACGTTTTCGGGGGTGAGGCCGCCGGCGATGATGAGGGGTTTGCGGCAGGATGCCTTCACCTTGGCGAGGGCGGACCAGTCAAAGCTGGTGCCCTGGCCGCCGGGGGAACCATCGACGAGAATCGCGTCCACTTCTTCGATCTGGCTCCAACGGATAAGTTCGCGCTCGATGGTGGCGGGGTTGAAGCGGACGGCCTTGATGATGTTCGGGCCGCAGCGGCGGACGGTGTCGTCGGACTCATCGCCGTGGAGCTGGGAGCGATCGGTGGGGCAGATCTCTTCGATGTCGCAGAACTTCTCGACCGGGGCATCGACAAACAGTCCCACGCTGGAGACGAACGGCGGGAGGAATGAGATGAGATCGAAGGCGTCGGCGGGGTCGATATAGCGGCGACTCTTGGGGGCGAAGACGAAGCCGACGGCGTCGGCGCCGGCGTCGCACGCGGCGAAGAGGGTTTCTTCGTCGGTAATGCCGCAGATTTTGATTCGGGTTGGCATAGGGGATCAAGAGGTGCGCAGGTGAAGAGTTGAAGAGGTGGCAGAAATCACCCGAGGGCTTCGAGTTCCTTGCGGGCGAGTTCCGCGCTGGAGTCGTCGAGGTCTTTGAGGGATTCGGTGATGAGGTGCTTGGCCTTGATGGGGTCGTTCAGGGCGCGGGCGTGGATCATGCCGAGGAGGAGCTTGATGTGGCCCGCGTCGGGGTCCTTCGGGTAGGCCTCGAGGAACCGCTCGTAGGCGTAGACGGCGGCGTTGTGGTCTTTGATGGAGTAGAAGTAGTTGGCGAGGTCGTACTGGTAGCGGCGACTGAGGGTCGTGCCGCCGATGAAGTTGGCGTAGGTGTCCGCGAGTTTTTTGTAGGCGATGGCGGCCGCGGGGAGGTCGAAGGCGTTCACCTTCGCGACGACATCGGCGCGGGCGGCGGCGAGTGCGTCGGCCTCCTGCTGCTGCTCGGGCGTGGGGCCTTTGGCGCGGGCCCAGTGCTGCTGCACCTTCTGCTGTGCGGCGTGCTCGGCGGCTCTGAACTGGCGGCGGCGGTAGGCCTGTCGGCCCATGGTGAAGAGGTCGTAGGGCTCACGAGGGATGAGCTTGAAGCCGAGAAGGAGAAGGGCGACGACGATGCCGAAGCCGTAGCCGCCGAGATGCGCCAGGTGCGCGACGTTGTCGCCACCACCCATGCCAAAGCCGATTCCGCCGCGGCCGAAGCCCTGCATGAAGAGGTCCATCGCGATCGAGAAACCGATGAACCACCAGGCGGAGATCAGCGTGACGCGGCCGTAGAGAAAGAAGAAGGCCTTGACGTTCGTGCGGGGGAACATGACGAGATAGGCGCCGGTGCAGGCGGCGATCGCGCCGGATGCGCCGATCACGGGGTTGTGCGCGAAGAGGATCTGCATCGCGCCGGAGACCACGGCTCCGAGGAGATAGAAGAGCAGGAACCAGAGGCGGCCGAAGCGGTCCTCGATGTTCGGGCCGAAGACGTAGAGGACGAGCATGTTGCCGCCGATGTGCCAGTAGTTGGCGTGAAGAAACGCATAGGAGATGAGGGTCCACCAGCGGAAGCCGGCCCAGGCCTCCAGTGACCAGATGTTGTCGCCGGGGGAACCCGGGGGGGTGAGGACTCCCCAGTCCATGAACGCGGCCGCCCGCGACGGATCGCTGCGCTCCAGCGAGCCCTTGACGAGAAAGAGGGCGATGTTGAGCCCGATGAGGACGTAGGTCGTCAGGGTTGGGCGGCGGAGGGGTCTGTCGGTTCCGAGGGGGATGAGCATGTGTCGGGTGATGGTACGGGAGGGGGGAGGCGGTGGTGAGTGGGGAATGGGGAGTGGGCAGTGGGAAGGAGGGGGAGAGGGGTGAGTGAAAGGCGCGGCACTGCCTTGGGCTGACCGCCAACCTACAGTGGTTTATTGGCGGAAACCCGCCGCGCACGCCCGGCCCATACACCTTATTTCCGAGCATCCACGATGACCGCTCCCGCCGCCCCCACCGCAACTGCTGCCCCTGCCGCCCCCACGTTTGCCAAGGGGCTTGAAGGGGTTACGGCGGCGGAATCGAACATGTCGTTTATTGACGGGGAGAAGGGGATTCTGGAGTACGTCGGGATTTCGATCGACGATCTGGCGCGGCACAGCACGTTCGAGGAAACGGTGTATCTGCTTTGGAACCGGCGGCTGCCGAAGAAGGCCGAGCTGGAGGCGTTCAGCGCGGACCTGCGGGCGAACTACGAGCTGCCGAAGGGGTTCGTGGAGCGGATCCAGACGTGTCCGAAAGACGCGGCCCCGATGCACATGCTGCGGACGATGGTCTCCGCGCTCGCCATGTACGACGCGGATGCGGATGCGATCGACCCGGTGAGCGCGCGGAAGAAGGCGCTGGCGATTCTGGCGCAGACGCCGACGATCATCGCGGCGTTTGACCGGTACCGCCGCGGCGAGCAGTACGTCGCGCCGCGGAAGGACCTGTCGTTCGCGGCGAACTTCCTGTACATGCTCAATGGCAAGGAGCCGACGGCGGCGATGACGCGGGCGTTTGATGTGTGCATGATCCTGCACGCGGACCACGGGCTGAACAACTCGACGTTCACGGCGCGGGTGATCATCAGCACGTTGAGCGACATGTACTCGGCGATCACGGGTGCGATCGGCTCGCTGCGCGGGCCGCTGCACGGCGGGGCGAACGAAGAAGTGATGGTGATGCTCGGCGAGATCGAGGATGAAGCCAAGAAACAGGGCAAGCTGGTGATGGATGTGATCGAGCCGTTCATCATGAATCGGCTGGCGAAGAAAGAGCGGATCATGGGGTTCGGGCACCGGGTGTACAAGACGATCGACCCGCGGGCGACGTTCCTCAAGACGTTCAGCAAGCAGATCGCGACCGATACCGGCAACCTGAAGCTGTACGAGATGTCCAGCAAGATCGAGCAGATCATGGCGCGGGAGGTGGGCGCGAAGGGGATTTATCCGAACGTCGATTTCTACTCGGCGACGACGTACCACTCGATCGGGCTGAAACTGGACCTGTTCACGCCGATGTTCGCGATGAGCCGCATCAGCGGCTGGAGCGGGCACGTGCTGGAGCAGCTCGAGGGGAACCGGCTGTACCGGCCGACGGCGAAGTATGTGGGGCCGCATGGGGTGGGGTATGTGGCGATGGCGGAGCGGTGAGCGATGGCCGCTTCCCACGCCAAACAACTGGCGTTGTCCCGTGAATACCGCGAGGCGGCCGAGGAGCACCTGGAGCGGTTGGAATATCTGCACGACCGGGGCTTCTATGCCCTGAGCCACTACATCGCGGGCGTGGCGGTGGAGTGCGTGCTGCGAGCGCATCTGGTGATGGTCGATCCGGAGTTTGATGCTCGTCACGACATCATCGAGCTGCGCCGGGGCGCGAGGTTCTTTGATTTCGTCCCGCATGAGGCGCAGGAGAGCGTGGCGGCCGCGCTCGGTGAAGTCACCACGCGGTGGTCCAACAACCACCGCTATCGCAGCGGGGCGTCCGTTCTCCGGTACCTGAAGACCGCGAAACTGGATCGCCGCGTGAAGGGGGACGCGCTAAAATACAGCAGTCACAGAATCGTCAGCGCGTCGATCCACATCGTCACCATGGGGCTCTTGCGATGGAAAAACTGACCAAAGCCGTCTCGGCCGCGCTGGGGAAGGCGTTCCCGGGGTGTGAAGCGAAACTCGAAGTCGTGCGTCCCGCAAAGCGGATCGGCGGCGTGCTGGTGTGGGAGGGATTCGGCGGCGTTGAGCAGATCGACCGTCAGCGGCTCGTGCGCGAAGCCCTCGATGCGGCGATCCACGGACCGGATCGCAAGGCCATCTCCCTGATCCTCACGCTCACACCGACCGAGCTTCGGGTGATGAAGGCCGGATGAGCGGGCATGTGATCGAGTTGTTGGATGGGAACCGGCTGTACCGGCCGACGGCGAAGTATGTGGGGCCGCATGGGGTGCGGTATGTGGCAATGGGGGAGAGGTAAATAGCCACTTGCCTCAGCAAGAGGATTCACCACTGAGCACGCAGAGGGCTCCGAGAAGAAGACTCACCGCGGAGGGCCGCTGAGATCGCAGAGACGAGCCCCGAGCGTTAGCGAGCGGGACCGTTGTCGTGGTAGGGGGACACATTGCGGCCGATGCCATGCAAGTTGTGCGCCTCTACCATTCTGCCATGTTCGTTTCTCCGATCACGGACCTTCCCGACCCACCACTTTCCTCGAAACCGCTGGCGCGGCTCGCGCGTCTGCTCCCAGGAGGAAAGACGGGCGAAGAGCGAAGAAGTGCTCACGCCGCGCTCCGTCGGACCCTCATGGCCAGGCCGCGGCGCTGCCTTGAGATCGACTTTTCACCGGAGCAACAAGAAGCCGCCCAAAGAGCTATCGCAGCGCTCCGAGTGGTGTACTGGCTGCCGTCGAAGCGGCTGATCGCGGGCGATTCCATGAGTGTTCTTTGCATGACGAAGTATCGCGATGGGATGGAGGTACTTGACTTGTCGTTCATTCTGAAGCGGGATGGCTTTCAGTTTGACAAGTCCGCGATTAAAGCACTATGCACCGGAACATTCGGTGAGTTCATGAAATCCCTCGGTCTCCGCACTCCACCCCCTCGCCCCGCCCCCCCAGCACGGACGGACTCTGGCGGGGGCGGTTGAGCGCGTGGCGGGCGGGCACCCCCCAATCTCGCGGCGCGGCCGGTGCGGCGCGGCTCCAAAGTACAATTCCGTCCGGGCGGGGCGAGGGGGATCGGTCGCGCGGGGGTGCCCCGCCTTCCTGCGGAAGTCTCTATGATTTGCCCATGGGCTGGTTGTTCTGGCGAAACCTAACCGTGCGGAGGATGAACCGCCGCGGGCTGCCGCCGGTGTTCGCACGCAGCGAGCGAATCTGGCGAAATGTCGTGGCGCTGGGCGCACTCGGATCTGTTCTGGTCAGCGCTCTGTTCTTCCACAACGACAGGGTGTGGTGGCCGTTGACGGGCGTGGTGTGCGCCGTTATGGGCACGGCCATATGGATGCACCTCAGCGTTGAGCGGCGATTCCGCCGAGCGGTCGTCGAGACAGGCGGCCTCATGTGCCCGCAGTGCGGCTTTGATCTGCGCGGGTGCGTCTCGGGTCGCTGCCCCGAATGCGGCACCCAGTTTGAAGCCGAGGAAGTTGTTCGGCAATGGCGGGTCGCGTTTGGTGACTGGGAATATGACGCCTGAGGGGGTGGGCGTCTGCTCTATCCCTTCGGCACAATACTCCATCAGCTCGGCCCCACGTTCTATCCCTTCTGCACACCGGCCCATCCCCTCGGCCCAGCGTTCCATCCCCTCGGCGCACCACTCCATCCCCACGGCCCAGCGCGCCATCTCCTCGGCACAGAGCTCCTCTGCGTGCCCGCAGCGCTCCTCTGTGCCGGTGCGATGGAGCGTTGCGTGGGGTTATTGACCCTTGGCGTCCCCCGCCCCCACTGATTGGCCCGCAGGAATTGCGGTTTTCGGCTTTCGCCGGGATGGGTGCGGGAAGGGGTGGAGGCTTTGTTGGGGGGGCGGAACCCCTTCCTGCCCCGGCAAACCCGCATCGCACTGACCTATTTTGCGAACTCACGGCAAATCCGGCACAGGCCGTAAAGCCGTCATGTTCGCGCGTCGATTCCCGGTGCGTTGTTCATTACGTCGGGGTGCGTTCGGGGACGGGAAACCACCTCTCGCTTGCGCGAGAGACTTATTGAAAGAGGTATCACCATGTCCACGAATCTCCCCCGCACGATCCCCGAGCTGATCAACTGGTGCAACGTCCACGGGCCCCTCTGGGCGGCGAATGGCACCCAAATAGGGTTGTCCAGCGCACAAACCACGGCTTTTACCACCCTCATCACGGGCTTCATCAAGGCCAACAACGATTCGCAGACCGCCCGCGCGGCGAGCAAGACCGCGACCATGACGCTCAAGAACGCGATGGACGCCATCGAGGCGACCGGCGGCGCGTACATCAACGTCATCAAGGCCTTCGCCACCGTGACGCACAATCCCGCCGTCTACACGCTCGCGGATGTCTCCCCCGACAGCCCCCCCGGCACCGTGGCCGACCCCGTCGCCCCGTCGCAGTTCGGCGCGGCGATCAACCCCAACGGCTCGCTCACCATCACCTGGAAGGTGGCCCAGCCCGCGGGCGTGACGGGCGTGCAGTACAGCGTGCTGCGTCGCCTGAGCCCGGATGCGGCGTACACGGCCGTCTCCACGCCCAGCAGCAAGAAGTCGTACACCGACATGACCCTGCCCTTCGGCGTGGACATGGTGCAGTACATCGTGCAGCCGACCCGAAACGATGTCGCCGGGCCGCAGAGCACGGTGTTTACCGTGCAGTTCGGTTCGGTGATGGGCGGCGGCGGGCTGTCCATCAAGACGATCGCGGCGACGCCGAATACCGAAACTGCCCCGATGAAGATGGCGGCGTGAGCCACATGGCACATCGCACATAGCCACATGTGCACATCAGGACAACGGGCATGACGCCCTCCCCCCCAACCTTTCGCACGGCCCCGGGTCTACATCCGGGGCCGTGTTGTTGGCGCGGCTCCAAAATACAATTCCGTCGGGCGGGGCGAGGGGAACCGGCTGTACCGGCCGACGGCGGAGTATGTCGGGCCGCAGGGGGTGCGGTATGTGGGGATGGGGGGATGGGGGGAGGGGGGAGCGTCTTACGCCTGAGAAGGGGAACTTCACTCCAGAGACACCGAGATCGCTGGCACGAGTTGCGGGCGGGGGCGGGCATCGGTTGGCCTACGATCGCTTAGCGAACTCGCGTCGGCGAATGGCCCAGGGCCCGCCGAACTGACAATCTATTGCCCATATCCCGCTCGCTCCCCAAGCTTCTCTCTTGCACGTCCCGGGGCAGCACTTCCGCATTTCCAGCACAGAATGCGGTCCATGGACCTGGCTTCCTTGCTCAAGGAGTCTTCGTCCATGTCAAAGACCACCCCGCTACTTTCCCACCTGCACGCCAAGTTCCGTGAGATTCTCGGCGAGCCGTCCACCACGCTCGAGATGGACAGCCAGTGGTCGCTGCGCTCCGAGCCCGAGGCCCCGGCGATCTTCGTCCTTGTGAACGGGTCGTACGAGAAGCCCGCGGTCTGGATCTTCGATCCCTTCGCCGCCGAGAACGTCTGGCGCACGTCGATCACCTCAATCCCCGAGGTGGACGCGGCGATCAAGGTCATCGAGGAACGAGTCTCCGCCGCCACGACCGCGTGGGCCACGCGATAACGCGCGTGCGCGGAAAGCGAGGTCACCGTTGAATCCCGAAGTCCTGGCGATGCCCGACCGCGTCGATCGCGTCGCCCGAATCCTCAGTGAACGGACCTTCCCGGAGCTCGCCCGCGCGATCCGGGACCGGTCCCCCTCCATCCTGCGCCACTGGCGCGAGGAGAGCATCGCGGCGATGCCGGACCTGAGCCGGCTGACGGCCGCGGAGTTGGAGAGCTCCGCCGGCCTGCTGCTCGATGCGCTGGCCGACGCCGCCGAAGGCCGCGAGTCCGACCCGGTCCGCCGCCTGTTGCGCGAGGGAACGGTCCCGTTCACCAGCATCCTGGCCCGCCCGGTCCAGCGGTTCAGCGCGCCGATCCTGCTCGCCGAAGATCTGCTCTTCCGGTTCGTGCTCGTCTCGGAGCTGCGCCAGCAACTCGGCCGCCCGCTGGCCCCGGCGGAGATCGTCGCGCTGCACGCGCTGCTGGACCTTCTGGGAGAGCAGCGACTCTTCACGCTGATCGGCCCGGGACATCAGGCACTGGAGCAGGCCTTCCAGCGGCATCTCATGGGCAAGCAGCGACTCGAGCAGATGGGAACGCTGGTGGCCGGGGTTGCCCACGACGCCATCAACCTCTTTCTCCGCCTGCACATGCTCCTGGAGCACATCGAGAACACCGAGCTTTCGCCCACGGCGCGGCAGGACCTGGAGTCGGTGCGGCTGGTGGTTCTGCAGTTCCAGAACTCGGTCGTGAACCTGCGCTGGCTCTCGACGGAGTCGCCGCGCACGATGGGCTCCGCCGAGTCGCTGGACCTCAACGCGTGGGCCGTGGATGTGCAGACGTTCCACCGGAGCATCCTTCCGCCGAACATCACGCTTGTGTTCGACCTTCCTCCCGGTCTTTCCCGCGTGCGCGTCAGCGCGGCCGCGCTCTCGCAGGCGGTCTTCAACCTGATCCGCAACGCGCAGCAGGCCATCACCGCGGGCCACGAGAAGATCAGGATTAATGCGAACGGGGGCCTGGGGAGCGGGAAGAAGGACAAGGGTGGGGATGGGGATGAGGGCGGAGGTGGGGGTGGGGGTGGGGGTGGGCGGATCACGGTCGCGGCCCGCCCGCTCTCGGATGGAACGGTCACGCTCACCGTGGAGGACGACGGGCCGGGAATGTCGCCGCACGTGCTGGAGCGGTGCACCGAATCGTTCTTCACCACCTACGCGGGCAACAGCGGCCTGGGCCTCGCGCTCGTCCGCGAACTCATCACCGGCAGCGGCGGCGAGGTTCGATTCCTCTCTCCGCCGACTGGAAAGTCGCACGGCACGCTCGTGCTGCTCAAGCTCCCTGCGTCGCCCGCGAGCAAGTAGCGTGATTGCTTCGGGCCCCGACGCGAAACGACGGCGCGGCGAGGCCGGTCGTAGGATCGAGCGTATTGAGGGGAACCGGCTGTATCGGCCGACGGCGAAGTATGTGGGGGCGCATGGGGTGCGGTATGTGGCGATGGGATTGGGGGGAGGGCCTCACGCAGAGACGCGGGGCTCGCGGAGAAGAGGATTCGGCGCTGAGACGCTGAGATCGCGGCGATCGCGAAGGGGATACCAAGGGAAATGGATCGGAAGACAATGCGAACAATCACACGTGAGGTCGAAGGGTCTTACGTGGTGCATACGGGCGAGGCCGCGCACACACTCGCTCGCGTCCGTTTGCCAAATCGATTGTCGTATCAACCTTTCACGACCGGGACGACTGCGATACGCCCGTCTCCGATCCCCATGTTCTTGAGACATCGACGGGGTCGATATATTAAGCTAGAGCCGGTTGGATCCGCCGTTGTTCGGGTGGAGCAACGCGGGCCGAGGAGTTTCCGCGTTGCCGGGGAAGTGCGAGGGCTGTGGAACGTGATTGCCCTTGGGCTTGTCGCGGCGGCGCTCGGCGGGGCGTTCATGCAGGGATGGATCCGCGGGATGATTCGCGGGGTTCCGCCGGACTGGACGGCCTGGCATTGGATCGCGATCGTGCTGCTGGGATGTCTGTTCGCTGGCATCTCGGCCTTTGGCATCCTCATCATCGCGGTTGGCGTTTCGCAAGTACGGTGGACGCGGGCGGTAGGGAGCGCGGCCGCGGCAGCACTCCTTTCACACACTCCGCACCCTCGCCCCGCACGGACGGACTCTGGCGGGGGCGGTTGAGCGCGGGGCGGGCGGACGCCCCCCCACTCTCGCGGCGCGGCCGGTGCGGCGCGGCTCCGAAATGCAATACCGTCCGGGCGGGGCGGGGGGGCGTGGATTCGGCCGTCTTAGACTTGGGTGCGTGAAGAAGCACAACTTGGCCATTCTCGTGGTTCTGATCTTCGGGGTTGCGGCCGTTGCTGTCATATGGACCAGGGCGACGCGCGAAGCACCGTTGACAAACATTGCCGAATACGAAGCCGTGCGAGCCCGAATCGCGCGAGAAGCGCCCGCGAAGGCGGTGGCCGCGTTGCCCGAGCACGTGCCGCAGAGCGCACGAGAGGCGCGAATGTGGGCCGAAGTACGGCCTGAGCAGGGTCGTTCGCTGCTGCTGCTGCTATGCAGAGTGCCGTCCGAGGAGGCCGCACGCATCGCCTCGGAGGCGCGCGGCCTCGTCGGCATGGCCAAGCACGACTGGCGAGCGACCGATCCGACGTTCCGTTTGTACAGCCCATCATGGGATCGGGTCATGCCGGAGGCGGTGCTCGGACACGACCTGCCCGGTACCTTTGACATGATGCTTTGGCAGAACGATCGCAGCGGCGGCGGACTGGGCACCCGGGAGATGGGGACGAATGCCGGAGTGCTGGTGGATGAACACGCGGGGACCGTCATTTGGTGGGTGCAGGATGATCACGTCGTGGGAGACTAGTCTCCTGAAGTACTTCTAGAGCGTGCAGCGGGTACGTCTCACACCCGACCTGTCGCTCTGTCTTCCTGACACAGTTCTTCATTGCCTCGGCACAGCGCCCCATCACCTTCGCACATCGGCCCATCCCCTCGGCCCAGCGCTCCACCGCCCCGGCACGGAGCTCCATCGCGTCGGCACAGCGTTCCATCTCCTCGGCACAGCGCTCCTCTGCGTGCCCGCAGCGCTCCTCTGTGCCGCGGCGTGTTTGAATGGAGGGACGGGTGGAACAACGGAGACCAAATTTCAGCAAATCGACGTGGGCAGCGGGGTTTTCCTACGCTGGCGTCATGCCACGATGTCCATGGGCCAAGGGTGAGAAGTATGAGCGGTACCACGATGAGGAGTGGGGCGTGCCGATTCGGGAAGATCGGAGGCTGTTTGAGTTTCTGATTCTGGAGGGGGCGCAGGCGGGGCTGTCGTGGGCGACGATTCTGAACAAGCGGGAGGCGTATCGGGAGGCGTTTGCGGGGTTTGATCCGGAGCGGGTGGCGCGGTTTACGCCGGCGCGGGTGGAGAAGCTGCTGCGGCCGCCGCGGATGGTGAGGGGCGACGCTCCCCCACTCACGATCGTGCGGAATCGGTTGAAGGTGAATGCGGCGGTGGGGAACGCGCGGGCGTATCTGAAACTAGGGGACGAGGTTGGGGGGGTTGGGGGGAAGAATCCGCTGGCGGAGTTCTTGTGGATGTTCGCCGACCCGAGCGGGGGGAAGCGGGCGATTCAGAATCGGTGGAAGGCGGGGGAGGTTCCCGCGACAACGCCGGTTTCGGATGC
Source organism: Phycisphaerales bacterium (assembly GCA_038225655.1). GTDB lineage: Bacteria > Planctomycetota > Phycisphaerae > Phycisphaerales > UBA1924 > UBA4658. The sequence continues at coordinate 87,985 of JBBRQY010000010.1, forward strand.
GATGTCCAAGGCGTTGTTGAAGCGCGGCTTCAAGTTCGTGGGGCCGACGATCATGTACGCCTTCATGCAGGCGACGGGGATGGTGAACGACCACCTGGTGACGTGCCCGCGGCGGGCGGAGCTGGCGCTCCCCCGGCTACGCCAGCACGCGCCTATCCCCAACCCCCGTGGAACAGGCGAATAATCACGGGAAGGAGGCCAATGGATGGTCGATCGCTGCATCTGCCATGAGATCACGTTCCGCGAACTGCGGGAGGTGGCGATGCGCGATGGAATAGGGCTTGAGGAGTTGTCGCGGCGGACGGGGTGTGGAACTTCGTGCACGATGTGCAGGCCGTACATCGCGGTGATGCTGGCGACGGGGCGGGTGGAGCTGCCGGTGATGAGCGAGGAAGAATGTGCGCGGGCTCTGAAGCAGGCGGGGAACGCGGAAGAGGCGCCGGGCGAGACGGGACACCGACAATAAAAAACCGACGAGCCCATAAGGCCCGTCGGTGGAAGTCGGTTCTGATTCTTGAACGCGAGATGCGCGGAGCGACGCTACGCGGAGCGTGTCGTACCCGGGAAGAAGTTCAACAACCGGCGAACCAGACGGCTAGGAAATCGAAGATGTCCTGAATGTCGATGGAGCCGGAAAGGTTGATGTCGGTGTGCGGGTCCGCTGAGAACCATGCGCCCAGGAAGGTGAAGATGTCCTGCACGTCGGCCGCGCCGGACTGGTCGAAGTCCGCGGGGCAGCAGGAGGTGGAGCCGCACACGGAGCCCGCGCCGAGGAAGGAGCCGAGGCAACCGTTCTGATCGGTGACGACGCAGCCGGTGCCATCGCAGCAGGCGCCGAGGAGGAGGGCGGTGCAGGGGTTGGGGGTGCAGGTGGTGGCGTTGGTCCAGGGGTTGCCTGCGGTGCAATCGGCCGGGAGCGTGAGCGTGCAGGCGCCGGTGGAGTCGCAGCAGGAACCTGTGAGGGGGCGCGGCGGGATGACGTTGTGGCCCTGCAGGAAGATGAGGGCGGAATCTGAGACGATCGAGCCGCACTCGTTGGTGATACGGACGGAATAGAAGCCCTCGGTGGCAGATGTGACCGAATCGATCATGAGTTCATCGGTGGTGACGCCGTGGAAACCGCCGGCGTTGGTGATGGGCGAGCCCTCGCGGAGCCACTGGTAGGTGAGGGTGAGGTCGTTGCCATCGGCATTCACCTGTAACTGGGCCTCGTGGCCCGCGACGACGGTGATGCTTTGCGGCTGGGAGATGATGGTCGGGCGGGATTGGTCGCAGCCGCCGCCGGGGCTGGTGATAGTGGCGGTCATCACGTTGCCGAGCGCGGGGCCGGGCGTGTGGGTGGAGGTGCCGAAGAGGCCGCCGAAGGTGAAGATGTCCTGGTAGTACTCGGCGGCAAAGACCGCGCTCTGGTTGTCCTCGACTTCGATGAGGTCGGAGGTAATGGAGATGGATGCGCCGGCCTCGAGATAGATCGGCGCGGGATCGAACTGCACGGTGGTGGTGACGACGGGGTCGTTGGGCATCAGGGCTTCGAGGGAGACGAGGCCCTGGTAGACGATGCCACGGCGTTTGATCCACATGGGCTGCGTGGGGTCGGTGTTCGTGACGGTGCAGGTGACGCCCTCGGGGTTGACGTTGCCGGCGCCGATATCGGCGGAGATCAGGGGCAGCATGGGCTGGGAGGCGTGGGTGGAGGAACCGGAACCGTTGGGGTTTGGGACCTGACCATTCACGAGGGCGGAGCGGCCGTTGTGCATCCAACGGACGCGGATGAGGTTGGTGGGGCCGAGTTGGCGCAGGCCGATGCCGAAGTGCTCAATGCTGTTCACGGTTGTCAGGTGCTGGGGATTGTGGTAGTCGATGAGCGTTGATGTGCCCGAGGCGGAGAGGCCGACTGAGGGGGAGCCATAGTTGCCGTTGTGGTAGGTGTGCGTGATGTCCTGCGGGCGGCAGTCTTCGATCTCGACTTCGAACTCGTCGCAGGGCTCGTCGCAGCGATTGGGGACATCGAAGTTCGAGAGGCCGCCGGTGATGCCGGATTGGGCGTGGGCAGAGCAGGGGAACGCGGGGAGAGCGAGCAGCATTCCGAGAAGCAAGAGACAACAGTTCATTGAAAACCCTTTCGAGTGACCCCACCCGTCCACACTACACGAGTCCTGCGGCACCGCATCACCCAGAAAAGGGTTCTGCGACCCGTTGATGCTCACTCACCCCACACAAGGCGAGCGCACCCGGACCCAGTTACGTCGGGGCTACTAAGCAAAGCCCGTACCAGTGCCCTGGAACGCGGGTTTGGCTACTGAGATCCGAATTGAGTGATTGAGCGCGCGTGTATTGGCCCTGCATGCTCGGCTCTGGCCGGCGCGGCTGGCCAGCCGCGATCAGCGGGAGACCTGCGAGGGGACGGGAAAATCAACAGCCAGCAAACCACGCGGCGAGGAAGTCGAAGATGTCTTGCAGGGTAATACCCCCGGTGGTGTTGAAGTCGGCGGATGGGGAACCGGCGAACCAGGCGGTAAGGAAATCGAAGATGTCGTTGACAGTGATTGAGTTGGAGCAGTTGAAGTCGGCGCGGCAGGAGGAGCCGAAGGTGTAGCGGGCGATGTGGTTGGCGGGAGCTCCGCCCGCGGTGAGGTGTTGACCGGCGGTGAAAAGATCGCCGCTGGGCAGGACCGCGAGGGCGAGGGCGTTGGCATCGAGGCCCGCGCCGAGAGCGGTCCAGCCTGAGGTGGTGCGGCGGGCGATGTGATTGGCGGGGACGCCGCCGATGGTGGAGAATCCGCCGCCGGCGATGAGGTCGCCGTTGGGAAGGATGGCGAGGGAGAAGACGATGTTGTTGGTGTTGCCGAGTGCGGACCACGTGGAGCCGTTCCAACGGGCGAGATCGATGATTTGGGGTGTTGGAGCGATGGCAAAGTCGCCGCCGATGGCGATATCGCCGCCGGGGAGCGGCGCTATGGCGTAGACAATGCCGTTGGCGCCCGTACCGAAAGGGAGCCAGGATGCGCCGTTCCATCGCGCGATTCCGTTCGTATTCGCGCCGCCGGAGAATGAGAACGATCCGGCCGCGAGCAGATCACCCGTGGCATCCAGGGCGAGGGCGAAGACGGTGCCGTTGAACCCGAGGCCGATGGGGGCCCAGCTCGAACCGTTCCAGCGAGCGATGTGCTGGGCACTGTTTCCTCCGGCGGTAATGAACGTGCCGCCGGCGATGATGTCATTGCCGGGGAGCGTGAGAAGCGAATCGACGGTCGCGGAGGGGCCGCCGATGCCGGAGCCGAGGGGGAGCCACGACCCGTTGCTGAATCGGGCGATCGCGCCGACGCCCGTGCCGCCCGCCGCGGAGAATGTGCCGCCGGCGATGAGATCGCCGTTGGGGAGCGTGGTGAGTGCGCGAACGTCTCCCCCTGTCACCCCCCCACCCCCACCGTTCACCGCACCGAGCGCCGACCACTGACCAGTGGCGGAGTCGTACGCGGCGATGTTATTCGCGGGGATGCCGCCCGCGCTGGTAAACAGGCCGCCGAAGACGATGCGTGGGGGCATGGGGCCGGGGCCGTCGGGGTCCCAAACTGTGGCGGCGTACACGATGCCGTTGATCCCGGGCGTGCCGACTCCGGCGAACCAATGCGCGGGGCAGCTTTGGGCACGGGAATCGGCGGCAGCGCCAAGAAGCAGCGAAGCTGCGGCGACGATGACAGCGAGACGGCACGATCGGCTGGAATGCGGCACGGAGGGATCCCTTTCAGAACTCGTTCTTCTTCGCAACCAGTATGAATGTCGCGAAGCGGCCGCGGCATTGAGATCCGGATGTGAAGTTGGAGAGTTTGGAGGGCGATTCAGAACTAGCACGCCATTTCCCCGAGAGTTCAAAACGGCGATTCATCGCAAAAACGTACAAACAGAAGCTCTCTCTCGCGTGAAGTCTCTGTTGCCCAATCCCGGCCGGTGGGCACGGGCCGACTGTTCTGCGAGCCCCGCATTCATATGGCGAAACTACACGCTTCTGCCAACGAAATGGCGTCAGAGAGTCAGCACCCCGCAAACCACGCCGCGAGGAAGTCGAAGATGTCCTGGGTGGTGATGCCGTTGAGCATGTTGAAGTCGGCACGGGGGTCGAGGGCGAACCAGGCGGTGAGGAAGTCGAAGATGTCCTGCCCATCCGTTCCGCCCGAACGGTTGAAGTCGCCCGCACAGATCGGACGCGACCAGAGCAGGGCTTCACGCGCGCCGGTCGCGAGATCGCCGTAGCCGGTGACGTACACCGTCACGCCGTCGTCCGAGACGCCGGTCGCCCAACTCTGCGTGAATCGGGCGGGCAGGAGCGCGTGCAGGCTCAGCCACGAGCCCGCGGTGCCGCGCCATAGGGCCGCATAGTGGTAGTTGCCCGGGCCGGTGCTTCCAACCTGCCATTCGCGGTTCATGGCCAGCACGCACGATTCCGTCACCCCCGCCGCCGCGGGATGAAGATCGACCCACGACGCGGCAGTCCCGCTCCAAACACCCGCGTGTTGTTCCGAGGACGCCCACAGGTAAGCACATCCGCCCTGTCGGCCTCCGCTGATTGCGTAGGCAGTGGACCAGCCCGAGTCGGCCGGGCGCAGATCGACCCATGAGGCCGCAGTGCCGCGCCAGAGGCTCGCGTGGAATCCGGATCCGGAGAGCTCGACCCATCCCACCTGCTCGCCATCGCTGAGCGCGAGGGCCTCCGACTGGGCGCCCGGGGGATTCAGATCGACCCAGGACGCTACCGTGCTGTTCCACAAGCTCGCGTGCGTCTTGGTGCCGACGAAGACATATCCCGCCTGTTGGCCGCCGCCGACTGCGAAGGCTTCGGAATAGAAAGCGCCCGGAGGGTTCAGATCGACCCACGATGCCACCGTGCCGTTCCACACTGCCGCGTGGGGGTTCGTCCCCGAACCGACGAGGGTGCGCCCCACCTGCTGCCCGCCGCCAATGGCGACCGCATACGAACTCGTCACGCCAGCCGGATGCAGATCGACCCACGGGTCCGCGGCGGCGCTCCAAAGGCTCGCGTGGTCGCTGTCCTGTACGCCTCCACTGCCGACCACGCTCACGCGGACAAACCCCACTTGGCGTGCGCCGTTTGCACTATTGGCGCTCGAACGTGCTGTGCCAAGCGGATGGAGAGAGGTCACGGTCCATGCCCCCACCTGCGCGGGCGCGACATCTGCCGCACACGTCATCGCGGCGATGCCGATCATGCCAGCAAGAATGATCCGGGCGTGCGGTGCGGTCATGGCGGTGTTCCGTTTCGTTCGGCGGGTGTGAGCGTGTTGCGGATTGCTGTCAACACATAATAGGTTTATGTCGCCAAGTGAGCTCCGGGCGTCGGCACATGGGCACTGGATGACGCCGGATGGGCACGGGGCGTCGAAAAGTGGGCGGGCGGTGGCTCCAAGTGGGCACGGGACGACGCCAAGTCATGGCTTTTTGTCGTCACCTCATGCCCTGGCGCGAGATTGTCACAGATTCTTTTGGTCCGGAATGAAGTCGGCCCCTCGCAACGACGATCTCGGCATGGTCAACGTGCCACGGGACTTCCTCGTGGCGCACACAGTTCTTTGCCCACCGGGCTAGAAAGAAGGAGCCGGACCATGAGCGTCATTCCGAACAAGATTGCTGATCAGATTGCCTTCTGCGAGGCGCACGCGCCGGTATGGGCGGCGGCGGGTGCCTCGGTGGGCCTCACCACGCCGCTGTGCACGGCGTTTACATCTTTAACAACAAACATGCGGAAAGCGTTCAACGATGCGCAGTCCGCCAAGGACATGTACCGCGCGGCGATCACGGCGCAGAACAACGCGATCGATCTTGCGATCAACGGCACCGGCGGCGCGGCCGACCTCATCCGGCTCATCAAGGCGTTCGCCGAGAACACCGCGACCCCCGCCGCGATCTACGCGCTGGCGCACCTGCCGATGCCCGCCGTGCCCACGCCCGTTCCCGCGCCCGGCAAGCCGACGAACATCACCGTCGCGCTCGAACCCTCGGGCGCGATCACGCTGAAGTGGAAGTCCGTCAACGCTTCGGCCAACGCGGGGACGTTCTTCTCCGTGAAGCGCAAGCTCGCGGGCGAGAGCGCGTTCAACCTCGTCAGCAACACCGGCGAGAAGACCGTGACCGACGCGACGCTCATGCAGGGTTCGATGGGCGCGACCTACATCATCCAGGGCCACCGCGGCGCGCTGGATGGGCCCGAGAGCGATCAGATCGGCGTGCAGTTCGGCGTCGGCGGCGGCGGCGGGCTGGCGGTGACGAATGCTCAGTTGAAGATGGCGGCGTAAAGAAAAACGATGAAACACGGAGGCCACGGAGGGCCACGGAGAAAGACGGGAAAGAGAGAGTGTGTTCAAACCATGGCAGCCCGGGCGAAACGCTCGGGCTGCTTGTTTTTTCACCGTCCCAGCCGTGCGATGAGTTCGTCCAGCAGGGAGCGTGAGGCGGAGGCGTCGCCGAAGACGCCGGGGTCGAAGCGGACTCGGGTTCCATTGGAGCCGCGCCAGGCTTCGAACGTGGTCGTGCTGGTGCGGTTGTCGCCGGTGCCGCTGGCGTCGACTCTGGCTCGGTCGAGCGTGCCGTAGGTTTCGGTGATGACGTAGCCGCGGGCGCGGAGGGTTTGCTCGGCGGCGGCGCGGGCGGCTGGGACATCCACGGCCGATGGGAGGATGGCTTCGAGGCGGGAGCCGTGCTGCTCGGCGATGACGTCGCCGGCGCGGCCGCGGTGTTCCTGGATGGGGCGGGCGCAGGAAGCGGCGAAGAGTGGGAACGCCAACGTGCAAAGCGCCAATCGGAACCAGGCCGGATGCACGGCGCGATGCGCCGTGGACTTCATTCGCATGTTGTGATTTGCACTTTGCACGTTCATCCCTTCAGCCATTTCCCCATGTCCAGATCGTCCGGATTGATTCCTTCGGGCCAGTCTTCGGCGGGGGGTGCGGGGGTTGAGGGAGTTGACGGCGGTTGCTGTGGGGCGGACTTGTTGGGGGATGGTGCAGTTGGGGGGGCGGGCGCGGGGAGCGAGGATGGAGATGGTTTCGGCGGGGTGGAGTCTGGGGCGGGGGCGTCGTAGCCGAACTCTTTCATCCAGCGGCGTGCGGCGTCGGGATCGAGGGAGCCGCGGGCGGGGTCGGGAGCGAAGTTGTTGGCCCCCCCACTCCCACCTCCGCCGCGTGCGGCGTCATCCATAATGATGCGGACGAACTGCTCGCTGGTCATGCGTTTGGCCTTCGCGCCGAAGGGGCCGATGGCCGAGGCGAGGACGCCCTTGTCGCTGCTGACGACGGTGACCGATCCGGCGCGGCCCTTGCGCTCTTCCTCTATGACCATGCGGGCGATGGCGGAGTCGGCATCTTTGCCGGGGCCGGCGAAGACCACTCGAACAGGGGCGTCCGGGTGCATGAAGCGGTCGTCGATGCCGGTGCGGGTGCCGGTGCCGTCGCAGACGAGGATGCTGCCGTTCTGGTGTCGGCTGGCCTCTATGAGCCGCGCGAGGTCGGGAAGGGTGAGCCCGGCGAGGTCCGGCTGGACGTTCGCGGCGGCGTGAAGGACGTTGTAGGCGTCGATGATGATCACGGAGGAGGGTAGTGGGTTGGGGGGGTGGGCTTGCGGGCAGGTTTTCGGGGAGTTTGGGGCGCGGATGGTGATCGCGGGTGAAGGCAGTCGGGCCGCGGCGGCCCGAACATGGGCCGGTAGGCCCATGCCACTTCATACTTGATTCCGGCCCCCAACCCTCCTTTACTTGCCTCCCCATCGGGCGGCCGTTTTCGGATTTCGCCCGGGTGGTTTCCATTCCTTCCCCCCTTCCGTTTGAAAGCAGGTTCAGCGCATGTCGATCCGGATCAAGTCCCGAGGCGGCGAGTCCACCGACCAAATGATGCGTCGGTTCAAGAAGCTTTGCGAGAAAGAGGGGCTCGTCAAGGACATCAAGCGCAAGGAGTTCTTCGAGAAGCCCTCGGAGCGAAACCGGCGCGACATGCGCAAGGCGATCTCCAAGCGCATCCGTGAGGCACTGCCTCCCTCCGTTCGCGAGAAAATGCGCGAGGAGAAGAAGAAGAAGTTCGGCGGCGGGCGTGGCGGGTTTGGTGGGGGCGGCGGTGGAGGCGGGGGATACGGCGGAGGGGACAACTGAGCATCCTCGCGGCTTTGCGGGGGTGGGGCCGCGAATAGCCCAAGAACGCCCGGGATTTGCCCGGGCGTTTGTGTTCCGGCGAGCTGTTCAGCCGACATAGCGATACCCGATTTCGGGCTCAAACCCACTTGGGGATGGGGCCGACGGGATGGTTCAGTGCAGGGGATGGGGGAAGTTGCTCCAGCCGCTTGGTTGTGAGCAGCGTCGAGAATCAAAGAGTTCTGACACATACCGGAGGACCGACCTTGCATACTCCCCCCACTCTTGTCCAACGAATGATGCCGCTGATTCGACGGGCGCTTCCGATGCTCGTGCTTGCGGCGGTGCTGCTGAGCCCCGCACTGGCGCTGGCCGGCGAGGCGAACCTGACGCTGCCGGACCTGAAGAATGAGTCAGTCAAGGTCACGTTCACGTTCCTAGGCCTGAGCGGGCATGACATTCTGCTGTCGGGCCTGTTGGTGAGCTTTCTGGGCTTGGCGTTCGGCGGGTTGATCTACATGGGCCTGAAGAACATGCCCGTGCACAAGAGCATGCTCGAGGTCTCCGAGTTGATCTACGCGACGTGCAAGACGTACCTCTTCCAGCAGTTGAAGTTTCTGATGCTGCTGTGGCTCTTCATCGCGGCGGTTGTGGGGATCTACTTCGGCAAGCTGGCTCCCACGGGCGCGGTGGACGCGACGGGGAACGAGATCCATGGGTTCGACATCGGGCGTGTTGTGCTGATCCTGTTCTTCTCGCTCGTCGGCATCGCGGGGTCTTATGGCGTGGCGTGGTTCGGCATTCGTGTGAACACATTCGCCAACAGCCGCGCGGCGTTCGCTTCTCTGAAGGGCAAGCCCTTCCCTTGCTATGCGATTCCGCTCAAGGCGGGCATGTCCATCGGCATGGCGCTGATCAGCGTTGAGCTGCTGATGATGCTCATCATCTTGATCTTCCTGCCCAGCGATCTGGCCGGACCGTGCTTCATCGGGTTTGCGATTGGCGAGTCGCTGGGCGCGGCCGCGTTGCGTATCGCGGGCGGCATCTTCACGAAGATTGCCGACATCGGCTCGGACCTCATGAAGATCGTGTTCAAGATCAAGGAAGACGACGCCCGCAACCCCGGCGTGATCGCCGACTGCGTGGGCGACAACGCGGGCGACTCGGTAGGCCCCTCGGCCGACGGCTTCGAGACCTACGGCGTGACGGGCGTGGCCCTGATCACCTTCATCCTGCTTGCGGTGAACAAGGAGTCCGCGGGCGACAAGTACGCGACGATCCAGGTGCAGTTGCTGGTGTGGATGTTCATGATGCGCATCATCATGGTCGTTGCGTCGGCTCTGTCGTACTTCGTGAACGAGGCGTGGGCGAAGGCCAAGTACGGCACCGTGGACAAGATGAACTTCGAGAAGCCGCTGACCTCGCTGGTCTTCATCACCTCGGGCATCTCCATCGCGCTGACGTACGTGGCTTCGGCCGTTCTGCTTCCCGAGCTGGGCGGCAGCAAGGATCTGTGGTGGCAGCTTTCGACAATCATCACCTGCGGCACACTGGCCGGGGCCATCATTCCCGAGCTGGTGAAGGTCTTCACCTCCACCGAGAGCAAGCACGTGGGCGAGGTTGTGTCCAGCTCTGAAGAGGGCGGCGCATCGCTGAACATCCTCTCGGGCCTGGTCGCCGGCAACTTCTCGGCGTACTGGATCGGCATCGCGATCATGATCCTGATGGGTGCGGCGTACTACGTCTCCGGGACGTTCCCGATGGACCCGATCACGCACAAGTGCACGATCATGCTGGCCCCGGCGGTGTTTGCGTTCGGGCTCGTGGCCTTCGGCTTCCTGGGTATGGGCCCGGTAACGATCGCCGTGGACAGCTACGGGCCGGTGACGGACAACGCTCAGTCTGTGTACGAGCTTTCGCAGATCGAGGAAGTGCCGAACATCAAGAGCGAGATCAAGGCGCAGTTCGGCTTTGATCCGCAGTTTGAGAAGGGCAAGGCCTACCTCGAGGAGAACGATGGCGCGGGCAACACCTTCAAGGCCACGGCCAAGCCCGTGCTGATCGGCACTGCGGTCGTGGGCGCCACGACGATGATCTTCTCGATCATCATGGAACTGACCGAGGGCCTGCACCACAACATGGACCGGCTCTCGATCATGCACCCGCCATTCCTGCTGGGCCTGCTGGCGGGCGGCTCGATCATCTACTGGTTCACGGGCGCTTCGACGCAGGCCGTGACGACTGGCGCGTACCGCGCTGTCGAGTTCATCAAGGCGAACATCAAGCTGGAGGGGGCGACGAAGGCCTCTGTTGAGGACTCCAAGAAGGTCGTGCAGATCTGCACGCAGTACGCCCAGAAGGGCATGTTCAACATCTTCCTGGGCGTCTTCTTCGCCACGCTGGCGTTCGCCTTCTACGAGCCCTTCTTCTTCATCGGCTTCCTCGTCTCCACGGCGTTCTTCGGGCTCTTCCAGGCCATCTTCATGGCCAACGCCGGCGGCGCGTGGGACAATGCCAAGAAGATCGTTGAGACTCATCCCGAGTACAAGAACTCCGGGCGCGGCAAGGGCAGCGACCTGCACGCGGCCACCGTCGTGGGCGACACCGTGGGCGATCCGTTCAAGGACACGTCGTCGGTCGCCATGAACCCGGTCATCAAGTTCGCCACGCTGTTCGGCCTGCTGGCCGTGTCGCTGGCTGTCTCGATGAAGCGGGCGCCGATCCTGGAGAAGCTCGTGGGAGCGACGGGCGAGGCGAAGATCAAGCTCACAGAAGAGCTCAACAACATGCCGCACACGTCTGTGACGATCATGCTCTCGGTCGTGTTCTTCGCGATCTCGATGTTCTTCGTGTGGCGGTCGTTCTACGGGATGCGGATCGGCGCCAGCCCGGACCGGGACTTCGGAACGGCGATCGGGCCGTCGGTCGCGGGCAAGCCCGAGGGGCATGTGCGTCAGTAAGTGGATTTGTTTGAGTTCAATGCAGAGGCCCGCACCCGAGTGCGGGCCTTTTTCATTGACCTGGCACCGGAACAGAGGCCCGGGCGCAAGCCCGTGCTTTGGAGGTCGGGCGCGCGACTGTGCCCGGGCTTGCGCCTGGGCCTCTGTTGGATGGCTACTCCAACTCCTCGAACGCCCCCTTGGCGGCCTCCATGTCGAGGTACTTCTGGAACTCGGTCATCCTGTACGACACGAAGCAGAAGGCGTGGTGGACGGCGAGCCACTCGATGTCGGACTTGTCCTCGCCCATGTCCTTGCGGATGCGGTTGAGTTCGGCGAGGATCGTTTCGGCCTTGATCGTCTTCATGGATGAGGCTAGGCCGGATGGACGAACGCGCGAGGCGGCAAATCTTCGCTGCTCACCTGCTGCGTTTGTTCTTCAGATTCAGATCCGGGGGGACGCTCAAAAGCATCAGGAGGCCGAGGCAGAACCCGACGGCGCCCCACAGCGGTCCGCCTACGTGGGCAACTGAGATCATCCAGAGGAGGATGGCGATCATGGCGGCCCCGGAACCGTAGAAAAACAACCGTCGCCAGAGCGGAACTCGGCCCATGTCGAATAGTAGGGTGATGCCGCTACCTGCTCGATCTTGCATGAAATCCGCTTCGCCAGCGCGACCAACCAATCGCGAGGCCAAAGAGTGCGGCCATGACCAGCACGACGCAGGGGCCGGGTTGCCAGTTCTGCTGGACGCTGAGGGCGAGGCCCGCGAGCAGGCCGAAGATGCCGCAGGCAATGGAGAGCAGAGTGACGGGGATGAGGCGGGCGCTGAGCTTCATCGCGATTGCGCCGGGGAGGACGAGGAGGGCCGACGCGAGGACGACGCCGGCGATCTTCATGGCGGTGACGACGATGAGGGCGAGGAGGACCATGAGCGCGCCGCGGATGAGGCGGGTCGGAACGCCGAAAGCTCGCGCGGCATCTTCATCGAAGGCCCAGAAAAGCAGCGGACGGCGGAGGGCGAGCACGGCGACAACCGCGACGACGAGCACGATCGCGGCAAGAACGACCTCGGCGTTTCCGGCGTTCATGACGGAGCCGAAAAGGATGGACTCCCATGAGCGGGCATCCGGGGCGCGGCCGGAAGCGGAGGCGCGATCGCGGGCCGTGGCGACGAGCAACGCGCCGGCGGCCATGGAGCCGACGAGGAAGAGGCCGATGGTGGTGTCCTCGGGCGTGCGTTTACGATCTGCCAGCAGTCCCATCCCCAGAGCGGCCGCGACGCAGAAGGCGGCGATGACGCCAAACTCGGCCGCGCCGCCGATGGCGATGACGCCCATGGCCGCGAGCATCGCAGCGACACCCACGCCGCCGAAGGCCGAGTGGCTGATGCCCTGACCGATGAAGCCGAGACGCTTCACGACGACGAGAGGGCTGACGAGGCCGCACATGATGACGGTGCAGAACCCGGCGAGCGTGCCAGGGAGGTAGATTGCGCGCATGACAGGGTCGGCGAGGAAATCAATGATCCGCACGATTGACCCCCTCCCCCCCACTACCACTCCTGCCCCCACCACCCATGGGCGGTGCGATGATGGTGAGGTTCCCGGTTGCGTGGGCGTGGCCTCCCCCATTTGCATCGCCGTGATCGTGCTCGCAGCACTCCGTGGCGCGGTGGGCATGCACGTGGACCGGACCGGTGACGCCGGAGATGCCCGCCAGATCGTGGCTGAAGAGTTCGGCTAGCACCTGCGGCGTGAGCCCCTCGGGGCTGATGTGGCTGTGGAGCTTGCGGGCGAGGCAGGCGACGCGATCGGAACCGGCGGCGATGGCACGGAGATCGTGGCTGATGATGAGGATGGTCAGGCCGAGCGTGCGGTGGATGCGGTCGAGGAGCGCGGCGAACTGCTGCTGGCCGGCGGCGTCGATGCCGACCATGGGCTCGTCGAGAGCGAGGATTTTCGGGTTGGCGACAAGGGCGCGGGCGATCATGGCTCGCTGCATCTGGCCGCCGGAGAGGGTGCCGATGGGACGGTCGGCGAAGTCGGCCGCGCCGGTAAGGGCAAGCATTTCTTCGATGCGTGCCTTCATTGCGGGTGGGGTGCCGCGCCATGGAGAGAGTCGCCAAGTGGCACCGAGGGCGACGATCTCGCGGACGCTCATGGGGAAGCCGAGTTCGGCCTCGACCTTCTGCGGCACGTAGCCGATCAGCCCGTCGCGGCGTGCCTGGGCGGGGGCCCGGCCGAAGACCGTGACACGCCCGGAGGTGGGCTCCAGCAGGCCGAGGGCGATCTTGAGGAGCGTGCTTTTGCCGCCGCCGTTGGGGCCGAGGATGCCGAGACGGGAGCCGGCGGGGACAGCGAGATGGATGTTCTCGATCGCGGGGGCCTCCGCGCCCGGGTAGGTGTAGGTGACGGAATCAAGCTGAACGGCGATGTCTGTCAAGGCGCTTTGTCCGGGGCTGCTGAGCCGAGTGCGGCTTTGAGGGCCGCGAGATTCTTGTCCATGAGTTTGAACCAGTCACCATCGCCGAGGGGGTCCAGAACGGCGGTCTTGGCACCGGTTGCCTGGGCGATGCGCTCGGCCGCGGCGGGGCTGAGTTGCGGCTCGACGAAGATGGTCGTGAGGCGCTTGTCGCGAATGGCATCGGCGGCTTTCTTGACGTCGGCGGGCTGGGGCTCTCCGGCGTTCAGGCCTGTGATCGCGATGACTTCGAGCTTATATCGCTTGGCGAGATAGCCGTATGCGTCGTGGGCGACGATGATAGTGTTGCGGGTGGAGCGGCCGATCGCGAAGAGATAATCGTCATGAACGCCGACGACGCGTTTGGCGACTTCCGCCCGGGAGGATTCGATGCGGTCGGCGGAGGCGGGAACTGCTGCCTTCAGGATGGCGGAGCAGTTGAAGAGCATTGATTGCACGATGATCGGGTCAAGCCAGGCGTGGGGGTCTGCGCTGTGGTGATGGTCGTCGTGGTCATCGTCGGTGTCGGGCAATGGCTCCTTCACGCTGTCGCCGAGAATGATGACGTGCCGTTCTTTGCTCGGGTGCTGCGCGAGGAACTTCTCGACCTGCGGCTCCATGCCGAGGCCGATCATGACGACGACATCCGCCTTGCCGAGCGCGGCCATTTTTTCAGGGGAAATCTCGAAGCCGTGCTCGCTGGAGCCGGGAGGGAGGAGCGTTGTCAGCTCATACTTCAGGCCCGCGCCCCTGAGCAGGGGTTCGATGATCCCCTGCGCGGGCGGGATGGTGGCGACGACGCGCAAGATGCCCGTTGATGTGGAGGGGACGCGGTTCGAGCAGGCCGCGAGCAGTGCGAGGAGACAGATGGCCGCGATGGAGGGCGCGTGGGCGAACCGTTGAACCGCGGCGCGAGCAGTCGAAAGGGTGGCCATGAGAGGGTTGTAGGAGGGCTGGGGCATTGTTGCAACTGAGATGCATTAAGAGATCGGCGGGATTCGGGCCGGGCTGAAGAGCGATGTCGCGGGTGATGCGATGCGGGCCGATTGCCCCGGGATCGGGGGCTGGAAGCACATGCGAGGAGGCATATACTGGACCCTTGAAAACCTGAAGGGGCGGTAGCTCAGTTGGTAGAGCGCGTCGTTCGCAATGACGAGGTCGAGAGTTCGATTCTCTTCCGCTCCACTTCGTAAAAAACGCCCGATCCCACAAGGGGTCGGGCGTTTTTTCGTTCAGTTTGCTGGTGCGCTGAATGCTATTTCGAGGGATCGGCCGCGGTCCGTTTCGCGTGGACGCGCCGCTCCATGGCCTTGTGCCAGGAGAGGCCGAAGGCGATGGCCGCGCCGAGGCAGAAGGCGGTGATGACGACGAGTGCGGCCATCCACCAGAAGGCGTAGTCGACCGATTTGCGGACGCCGCCCTGGAGTGAATCCACCGCGATTCGCAGGTTGCCGGCGCGGGCGTCGAGCTCCGGGGAGGCGAGGAGTTTTTCGATCCGCTCGGCCATGAGCGTGAGCTTCTCGGCGGTCTGGGCGGTCTGAGTAGCGGCATCGCGATATTCGGCGAGCGCATCTTTCTTCGGGCCGGGCTCGGTCGCTGTGGCGGCACCGGGCGGCGCGGCAAACCGTGCTGCGAGCGCATCGGCGGCCTGGATGGTGCTCTTGAGCGAGGTGGTCAGACTCTCCGTGGCTGCGATTGTCTCGCGGGCCTGCTTGAGGGTTCCTCCGAGCGTGCCCTGGGCCTGATCGATGGTCAGCAGCGTCTGCTTTCGCTCTTCGGCGACGCCTTTGAAGAACTGATCGAGTGTGTCCTGTCGCTCTTTTCTAAGCTGGTCGAACATGTCGACGAGGGCGTCGTGCCGCTCCTTGGAAAGGCCCTGACGGAGCTGATCGGCGGCGGCAGCGACGTTGTCGCCGGCCTTGGAGACCTGTGCGATCGACGCGATGGCCTGGCTCACCTCGGGAGTCTGCAGGAAGCCGGTGTACAGACTCTCGGTCTGCCATTTGACAATGCTCGGCGCGTGCTGGGAATAGAAGAAAATCCGCTCGGCGAGGAGGCGGGAGCGTTGCACCTCCTGCACGGTGGGATCGAGGTTCGCCAAGGGATCGAGCCCGACGAGCGCGAGCAAACTGCCGGGCCCGGACTGGTCTTCCGTGAGCGTGATTGTTCCGCGATCGCGAGCGAAGTCTTCCAGTCGAACGCCCGCGATGTACCGCTGGTCGGGATGGTCCTTCCGCCACTGCGCGATCAAGGAACGCAGGTCTTTCTGCTGCGCGGGAGTGAAGACATGGTCGGCGATACGCCATGCTGCGGCCTCCTGCTCCTGGAACACGGCCACCAGGTGCGCGGCCTTTGCGGCTCCAAAGGTATCGGCGGTCCAGGGATCTTCGAGGATCATGCGCTCGAGCGTGATCATGGTGATCATGTCGGCGAGCGAAACCACGGGGTTCGGGCTGGTGGCGATGGCGAGCGCGCCGGAGACATTGGAAATCTTGATTTCGAGAGCTGCTCGTCGGCCGCGGTCGCTCGCGGCCTTTACGGCCGCCGCCCCGGGTGTGGGAAGGGCGGGCGCGGTGGGCGCGGCCGCGGCGGCGGACTGATTGAGTTGCTGGGAGATGGAACTGATGAAGGTGTCCGCGAAGGACATCAGCTCGGCCTGCACCTGCTGGGGATCGTTGCCGGCGCGGCCGAGCGCGGCGGGCTTGCGGTTCGTATCGTCGCCGAAGACTGCGCAGCCACTGAGGACCGCGGCGGAGAGGATGGCAAGCAGAGTTCCCATCCCGAGCAGGCGCATCGACATGGTTCAGGTCTCCAACGGGTAAAGCGGGGGCACTTGCGGGCGGTACAGGGGCCGACCTGTGCAGTCTACGCCTTGGCGGGCGGGTGGTAAGGCGATTGACGGTAGTCCGAATACGCTTGAAGATGCCGCATGGAATCACCACCATTGTTGCCCTTCTGCTGTGCACCCGTGTCTGGCTGGGTACGGAGCTTGGACCAATGACCGCCGAACCACCTGTCGTTGCGACGAAACTCTCGACGCAGGCCGGCCCGCTGCGGATTGGGATCATCGGGCTGGTCCATGGGCACGTGGAGGGGCTGCTCTGGCAGGCGGGGCAGCGGGATGACCTGAAGATCGTGGGGATTGCCGAGCCGGATCGTGCGCTCTTCGATCGACTTGCGGCCAAGTACAAGCTGGACGCCTCGCTGTACCACGCGTCCGTTGCGGAGATGCTGGATGCGGCCAAGCCGGAGGCGGTGAGCGTGATGAGCTCCATCAAGGATCATCGGGCAGCCGTGGAGGCCTGCGCGCCGCGCGGCGTGCATCTGCTGCTGGAAAAGCCGCTGGCGTTCAGCAACGAGGATGCCCGGCGATTCGAGCAGTTGTCCCGGGAGCACGGCGTACTCGTGCTCACGAACTTTGAGACGAGCTGGTATGCCTCGGTCCGGCAGGCCAAGGCGATGGTGGATTCGGGGGAGCGGGCGCCGATCCGCAAGATGATCTTCCGGCATGGACACAAGGGGCCGAGGGAGATCGGGTGCTCGGCGGAGTTCCTGGCGTGGCTCACCGACCCGGAGCAGAACGGGGGCGGAGCGATCGTGGACTTCGGGTGCTATGGGGCGACACTGGCGACGTGGATGATGAACGGGGCGCGGCCGACGAGTGTGACCGCGAGCGCGACGACGCTGAAGCCCGGCGTCTATCCGCGCGTGGACGACGATGCGACGATCATCTTGACGTATCCGACGGCGACGGCGGTGATCGAGGCCTCTTGGGCGTGGACGCACGACAACAAGGAGATGGATGTGTTTACGGAGCGGGGGTCGATCCATGCCGGGAAGTGGGATGAGCTGCACGTGCGGGACGCGAACTCACCGGCCGCGGCTGTGAAGCCGGACGCGAAGCCGGGGCACCTGGAGAATGAGTGGACATATCTGCGGAAAGTGGTTCGCGGAGAGTGCGCGGTGGATCCGCTCTCCAGTCTGGAGATGAACGTGATTGGCGTGGACATTCTGGATCAAGCCCGGCGGGCGGTGGCCCGCGCCAAGTCGAACGACGCGCCGCAACGCCCCACGGCGGAGAGCAAGCCGCCGGTACGCCCGTAGGCCTCGGTCGCTTACGATCGTTCCGCGTGAAGAAGCGTGATTCGCTCCATGTTCCGGTGCTGCTCGACCATGTGATGGCGGCGCTGTCGCCCAAGCCGGGGCAGGTGGTGGTGGATTGCACGCTCGGACTTGGGGGACATTCGGCCGCGTTGCTGGACCGGATTATCCCGGGGGGACGACTGATCGGGATCGACTTTGATCCGGCGAACATGGCGCTGGCGCGGGCGCGGCTGGAACGCGTGGGCGGGGAGTTTGATCTGTTTCACAATAACTTCGCCGCGCTGCCCGCGGTGCTGGCGGAGGCGGGCGTGGAGATGGGGACGGTGGACGCGGTGCTGGCGGATGTGGGCGTGGCGAGCACGCAGATCGATGATCCGGCTCGGGGGTTCTCGTATCGAAGGCCGGGGCCGCTGGATATGCGGATGGACCCGACGCGCGGGCAGCCAGCCTCGGCGCTGGTGAATCGGCTGAGCGAAGCGGAGTTGGCGGCCGCGCTCCTGGAACTCGGGGATGAAACGGAGGCGGAGATGATCGCTTCGCTGATCGTGGAACGGCGGGCGGAGCAGCCGATTACGCGGACCGAAGAGCTGATGGCCATCATCTGCGAAGCACGGGACTTCACGATCGAGCGTGCGGCCGGGGCGAAGCTGCACCCGGCGGCGCGGACGTTTCAGGCGCTGCGGATTCTGGTGAATCGCGAGCTAGCGAATCTGGACCGGTTGCTGACGGTGCTGCCGGAGGTGCTTCGCCCCGGGGGAACGGCCGCGATTATCAGCTTTCACAGCGGCGAGGACCGGCGCGTGAAGAGTTCATTCCGCGATGGGCTTCGCGCGGGGGTGTACGAGCGCGTCAGTGATGATCCGCTGATCGCGGATGAGCGGGAGCAGAAGGCAAATCCGCGATCGCGCTCGGCGAAGCTGCGGTGGGCGCGGCGGAAGGGGTGAACCGCGGCGTGCGAGTCAGCGTGCGACAAAGAACACGAAATCACCCGACCCCACGCGGCAGACCACCGAGCCATCCTGCACTCCCTGAACAATGACATCCTTGCACTCGGCGAGTGGCTTCCCATCGATCGATGCCTTGGCCACGTCTTTCGTAGGCAGGAAGATTCGTGCGACGACATTCGGCGGGATGGAGACGACGATCATCATGCTCTCATCCGTGCGCTCCCAGCCGCTGACGATCGGGCCGCGGATGGAGTGGTACGAACCGCGAGCCCATTTCACGCCCGGACCCGGGCGCGGATGAATGTCCACGGTGGCGAAGCCGGGGGACGTCGGCTGGATGCCGAGCATTGTCCCGTACATCCACTCCCCCACTGCTCCGATCGCGTAATGGGCGAAGGAGTTCATGCCGGGGTCCTGATAGCCGCGGCCTTCGACCCAGCCGTCCCAACGCTCCCAGATGGTGGTCGCGCCGTGATCGACCTCGTAGCCCCAGGAGGGCATTTTCCGGTTCAGCAGGAGTCGGTACGCCTCGTCGTTGCGGCCGCGGGCCGAAAGTTGGGTCATGAGGGGGAGCGTGCTGTGGAAGCCGGTGGAGATCTGGCCGTCGTAGGGCTTGAAGCGATCGACCATGCGATCGACGGCGGCGGATTGCAGCGATTCCGGGATCAGCCCGAAGTGCAGGGCAAGGGCGTACCCCGCCTGCGTATCGCCTTCCATTTTGCCGTCGGCTTGTACATAAGCCTTCACGAATGCGGCGCGGATCGCCTCGGCGAGTTCGGCGTACTTCTTCGCTTCATCAGTATGCCCGAGGACACTCGCCATCTCCGAAACGATTTGGGTGGAGCGGAAGAAGAAGATCGTGGCGAAGACGTGCTTGGGGACTTCCGCGCCCTTGGCGGGCCAGCCCGCCCCACCACCGAGCTTGAGTGTGTCCGCGTTCAGCCAATCGCCGTAGTCGTTGCCGCGCGAGTGCTTCCAGAGCAGGTCCGGATTCTTGGAGTGGATGAACTCGATCCACGCTTTGGCAGCGTCGAACTGCTCGGCGAGCATCCGCGTGTCGCCGTAAAACTGGTACGCGGCCCACGGCACGAAGACGCCCGCATCGCCCCACGCAGCCACGCCGGAGAATCGCACATCCGGCTGATACGGATGCGGCGAGAAGTCCGCGAATCGACCATCCAAGGCCTGCGCATCGCGTGTGTCCGGGACCCACTTAGTGAGGAAGCCGGCCATGTCCATGTTGTAACAGGCCGTCGGGGCGAAGGCGAGAATGTCGCCCATCCAGCCGCAGCGTTCATCGCGCTGCGGGCAGTCGGTGGGAACGCCGACGAGATTGCCGCGCTGGGTCCAGAGGATGTTCTGCCAGAGACGGTTGAGCATGGGCTCGGAGCACTCGAAGGTGCCGACTTCCGGGGATGAGGAGTTCACGACGCAGCCGACGATGGAATCGAGCGCGGGCTTGGTGGAGAGACCGGTGACTTCGACGTAGCGGAAGCCGTGGTAGGTGAAGCGGGGCTCGAAGGTTTCCGCGGCGTCGGTGCGGAAGGTGTAGCGATCGGTCTGGTGCGCGCCCCGGAGGTTGGTGTAGTAGATGGTGCCATCCGGGTTCAGCACTTCGGCATGGTGGAGCGTGATGGTCTCGCCGGGCTTGCCGGCAAGCTGAACGCGGCACCAGCCGACCATGTTTTGGCCCAGATCAAAGACGTAGACGCCGGGCTTGGGCTCGGTGATGGCGATGGGTTTGATGGTGCGGTTGACGCGAACGGGTTCGTTGGGTTGGGCGACGACCGTGGCGGTTGGGGCTTCGCACACACGAACGGGGGACCACGCCGCGGCGTCGAAGCCGGGGGAGTCCCAACCGGGCATCTCGCGGCGGGCGTCGTAGGTTTCGCCGTCCATGATGTCGCTGGTGCGGATGGGGCCGTCGATCGTGCTGCGCCAGGAATCGTCGGAAACAATTGATTCGCTTGTGCCGTCGGCGAAGCGGACTTCGAGTTGCATGAAGAGCCGCGGTTGCCGCCCGTAGATCGCCCGAGGCGGGCCCTTGGGCACGATCCCGGCGAGACCGACCTTGCCAGCAAACCACCCGTCGCCGAGGATCGCCCCGATGCAGTTCTCCCCGGTGCGAATCATCGCCGTTACGTCGTACGTTTGAAACTGCACACGCTTGGTGTAGTCGGTCCATTCGGGGGCAAGAACGTGGTCGCCGACGCGCTGGCCGTTGAGGCGGAGTTCGTAAAGCCCGAGCGCGCTTACGTAGGCCGTGGCCCGCACCACTTGTCGACCGCTCGCGGGGATGGCGAACTGCTTGCGGAGCATCGGCGCGGGGAGCTCGCCGAAGCCCGCGGGCGCGGGCGTGGGATCGCCGATCCAGCGGACGCCCTCCCACTCTTTGGATGTCAGGCCGCGAGTCCATGATGCAGGAGGGCTCCATGCCGAGACCCGGCCCGCCTGATCCCAGACACGCACCTGCCACTTGGCTCCAAAGCCCGGAGCGAACTTCGCCCCGGCATACTCGATCTGGCATGTCTCACCCGACGCCACCTTGCCGGTTGTCCAGAGCACGGCTTTCTGAGGGTCCGAAGCTTTTTCGGGGATTTCTGTGAAGACTTCGATCTCGTACGCGGCCTGGCTTAGGCCGCGCGTGCCCGGTGTGAGTGGCCGCAGCTCCCAGCTCAGTCGCGGCGTAGCGGTATCGATCGCTGTCGGGTTGACCAGATACTCGCAGCGCAGATTCGTCGGGGCGAGAGTTGCGCCGGCATCTGCGCGGGATGCGCCCGACCCAGCGCAACCGGTCAAGGCCAACAGACAGACGATGAGAAATACGAGGGCGCTGGTCATGCGTGGCTCCGGAAGGGGGTGATGCTACCGCAAACGCCCGCGGCCGTCGGCCGCGCTTCGCCCGCTACGCTTGGTCAGGAAGTGGAGTGCGCAATGTCCAAGGGCGATTGGCGGCACAAACTGGGGCTCGTGGACCGGCTCATGCGGGAGGTGAGCAGGCAAACCGACCCACAGGAAATGGTCCGGGCGTACGCCGCTGGCGTGCGAGAACTTTTTCATACGGATCAGACGATTTCCGTCAGCCGTCGCGACCTGGATCCGCCGTGGTACCGCATCACGCGCTCCCGACGCTTCACGAAGGAAGTTAACCCCTGGGAGCAGAAGCACGAGCTGCCGATGCTGATGGGCGGGCTGCTTGGGGAGTGGTTCTACAACGATCGCCCGGAGTTCATCGAGCACTTCGAGGTGGACGAGAGCGATCCGGCGTACTTCCACCTGCGCGACATGCACGCGGCGTTCGTCCTGCCGCAGTATGACCAGGGCGTTCCGATGAACATGACGACGCTGCTCTGGGCCGATGCGAGCGCGGTGAACGTCGATGAGCTTCCCAACGCGCTCTGGCAGGGGAATCTCTTTGGGCGCACCACAAACACGCTCGTGCTGCGCAAGGAGCTCTCCAGCGCGTACGAGTCGCTCGACCGGGAGTTGCAGGTGGTGGGCGCCATGCAGCGGTCCTTACTGCCGCAGGAGTTGCCGGAAATCCCAGGAGTGACGCTCGCGGCGGAGTATCGCACTTCGCAGCGGGCCGGGGGGGACCTGTACGACCTCTTCCCGATGGCCGATGGCTCGTGGGGAATGTTCATCGCGGATGTGAGCGGGCACGGAACGCCGGCGGCGGTGATCATGGCGATCACGCACGCGCTGGCGCACGCGCACCCCGGGCCGCCGGACCCGCCGCAGCGGTTGATGACGTTTCTAAACCAGCGATTGAGCGCGGACTACACATCGCGCACGCCCGCGTTCGTTACTGCGTTCTACGGCGTGTACGACCCGAGGACGCGCATGCTGAAGTACACAAACGCCGGCCACCCACCGGCGCGGCTGGTGCGGGCTGGGCGCGTGCGGGCGCTCGAAGAGGCCCGCGGCTTGCCGCTGGGCATCGATGAGCATGAGCAGTACAGCGAGGCGGAGGTGAAGCTGGAGCCCCGCGACCTGCTGATGCTTTTCACGGATGGCATTTCCGAGGCGTTTAACATGTCCAGCAAGCTCTTCGGATTTGAGCGACTGGATCGGGCGTTGGCGGATCGGCATGACTCGGCGCGGGATTCCATCGAAGGAATGCTGGAGGCCGTGGAGCAATGGGCCGGGGGCCGCCCTGCTGCGGACGATCAGACGATGCTCACGATGCACGTGACGTGAGCAGAGCCGAAAGTCGCATGTTCGCGAGTCCGTCCATACGAACATGGCGGTTTGTGTCGGTTGCTCCCGCTGCTGGGTGGTGGTTCACTTTGAAATCAGCGGCGGCGAACGGGCGCGGTAAACTCTGCCTATGGCAAACCGCCCGAAAAAGCCCGCGAAGTCGTCGCCCCGCGCCCGCTCATCGTCCGCGAACGCAAAGCGGGCGACCACCGACCCCAACCGCGCCGCAAAGTCGATCCTCGACCGAATCATCGCGCGGACAGAGGCCGCGCCCGGACCCGACAGCAAACGTCCGTGCGCCCCGGGTATTGTCCACGTCGATTCTTTGACAAATGAGGCGGCCATTGGAGCGACGAGCCCGCACAAGCCAAGTTCGTAAGCCCATTGGGAGCAGGCACTTACGTCTCGTGTATATGTAGAATATAGGTAGAGTATATGTATATCGGTGCATTCTACATGCCGCGCACGGCTTGCCGGGCGATGTCGAAAGACTGAGGACGAACTCAGAAATCCTGCGGCGGCGAGTGGACCATGGCTACCATTCGTCTTCGTTATGCCATCTTGGGCAGAAGGGACAAACATGTCAAACATCTCTGATCTGGCGAAGAAGCAGGCGCGCCGCGCAACACTCCTTGAACTTCTTTCCGAGTTCGAGCAGTCCGATCCCTCATTTCTTGCTGAAATCGGCGTAGTTTTGGGGCGCGAGACCCCGCCACGCAAAGGCCGCGCAAAGCAGAGAGTGTCCACAAACCACGCGGAGTTTGACAAACTCAAAGCCCTCTTGGAGTCGAAGAAGAACGCCTGGATGGACACCACGGACCTGATCGCCCAAAGCGGCCTGAGTAAGCCGCAAGTGTCATATGTGACGAATGTGACGCATCAGTCGAAGTTTGAGAAGCAGGTCCACCCCCACCACGGGAAGAAGAAGCAGTGGCGGCTAAAGGTCGCCTAAATCAGACCATGACTAGGCCAACCGGCTTGTTGCCGAGGGCCGATTTCTTGGAAGGAGTGATCATGCAAACAAGCTCTCGTTCCCAAAATGGAAAGCGGCGGACCCGTAGTCCGCCGCAAATCCATCGTTTCTTTTTCCCGCCAACACGGTTGCCGCCGTGGAAGTGGGGAATGGAGTTTTATGTCCCCATTCTTGGCTTGGTGTCTTTTCCGTCGGTTCCGGCTCACTCTTCGGGTTGAAGTTCTAAGCCGTCACTGACAGGCAGGCACCACACGACCCGCTGTCCCACCCGAGGGGGTGGGATGGCGGTTTCATCGACAAGTCTATACCAAAACCTTGGTCCGCGCCATCGGGGTTCTCCCATGATTCTCGTTTAGGGGCGTAGCCGCGAGCAGCGTGTTACGAACCCAAGCCGAAAATGACTGATCTGTAGCCGCTGCGGCCACCCGTAGGGCTTTTAGTTCGGACGGCGTTAGCCGCACGTTGGGCAATCCCTCTGCGCGCTTGTCCTTCGCCTTCATCTTGGGCCGTCCTCTGGGCATGGATTAACTGTACCCGCAGTTTATCCCTCTGGCCACAATAAATGTACCCACATTTATTGACACCCTATTATTTGGGGGTACATTTAATCCATGCGAATCCTGTCACGCGAAAAGAGGACCCTGATCGTCAACCTTCTGGTTGAGGGCAACAGCGTCAACGGCACTTCCCGGCTCGCCGGTGTCAGCAAGAACACCGTTCTCGGGTTGCTGGTGGACGTAGCTCGCGTTTGCTGCGAGCATGAGGACCGCGCGATTCGCGGGCTGCGCTGTCGCTCGGTCGAATGCGATGAGATTTGGGGCTTCAACGGATGCAAGGAAAAGCACGTACCCAATGCCCGCATTCAAGGCGAAATGCTCGGGAGCGTGTGGACGTGGTACGCGGTGTGCGCCGACAGCAAGATGATTGTGTCATGGACGATGGGCGAGCGCAGCCGCGAGCAGGCAAACGCCTTGATGGATGATCTCGCACACCGCGTAACCGATCTGGGCCAGATCAACACCGACGCGCTCAATGCGTACGTCGGCGCGATCAATCAAGCGTTTTTCGGCCGCGAAGTAGGCCACGGACAGATTCATAAGGAATACGCAAACGAGAACGCGGAAGGCGATCGCCGGTACAGCGCGCCGGTCTGCATCGGTTGCACTCGGCTCGCGGTACGTGGCAACCCCGATCCGTTCGCCATCTCCACCAGCTACATCGAACGCTCCAATCTCAGCGTCCGCACCTTCCAGAAGCGTTGGACGCGCCTCACCCCTTGCCACTCAAAGAAGTTCACGAACATGCAGGCCGCGTTCGCCCTTCATGCTTGCTGGTTCAACTGGTGCCGCAAGCACGCTTCGCACGGTAAGACTCCGGCGCAGGCGGCGGGGTTGACCGACCGGAAGTGGTCCGTTGCCGATCTGGTAGACTTGCTCATCTCGGATGAGGCAAAGCGGGTAGAAGCGGGCAGTTTGAAGCGGGGTAGCTACCGTCCCCGGAAATCTGGGGATTCAAAGTGAACCACCACCCGCTGCTGGGGAAAAACCCGTTCGCGATATGCGAACTCTCCGCTAACCTTGCGATCTTTGCGAACACATACCCAAATATGGGCTGGCAAGCCCTGGCACCATCCACCATCCGCACTGAAATGGCCGACCCCCGCGAAACTCCGGCGATGCGTCAGTACTTCCGCTTCAAGCGGCAGCACCCGGACTGCGTGTTGCTCTTCCGGATCGGCGACTTTTACGAGATGTTCGATGACGATGCGGTGAAGGTCTCGAAGGCGATCGGGTTGACACTGACGCAGCGGACCGAGGGCGTGCCGATGGCGGGCATGCCGTTTCACCAGCTTGAAACCTATCTCCGCAAGCTGCTGAACGCGGGGTTCCGCGTCGCGGTCTGCGAGCAGACGCAGGACGCGGCGGATGCCGCCAAGGGCACGGTGATCGAGCGAGCCGTGACGCGCGTGCTCACGCCGGGGACGCTGGTGGATGAGGCGCTATTGGAATCCGATGCGCCGAGCACGCTCGCGGCCGTCTGCTTCACGGGCGAGGGTGACCACTCGCCCGCGGCGGTGGGCGTGGTTGATCTTTCCACGGGGCGGTTCGAGGTGTTCGAGGCGCCTTCGGAGACGCTTGGGGACGAACTGGCGCGGCGGCGCGTGACGGAGTTGCTTTACAGCCAGACGGCAGATGGGAATCCGCCGAATCGGGTGAAGCAGGTACTTGGGGTTCTGGGAGTTTCGGGGACGCCGCAGCCGAGCTGGCACTTCCGGCAGGATGAGGCCCGCGAGGCGTTGCTGAAGCAGTATGGCGTGGCAACGCTGGATGGATTTGGGTTCGAAGCGGACGATCCGGCGATTCGGGCGGCCGGAGCGGTGGTGCGATATTTGCAGGCAACGCAGTTGCCACAGGACCATCAGCACCCCGGCGGTGACGCCGGGGCTAGCGGGGCCGCAAGTACCACAGCCCGATCCCTTGCGCACCTTCAACCCCCGAGGCGCGATGAGCCCGGCGCGTTCTGCGTGCTCGACGGCACGACGCTGCGCTCGCTGGAAGTGCTTCGCACGATTCGTCCCGCGGCCAACGGAGGCGACGAAACTGATGGTTCGCTCCTCGGTGTCTTCGCCTCTTCCCGCACCTTCCCGGGCTGCCGCACCTCGATGGGCAAGCGGCTGTTGCGGGAGTGGCTCTGCCGGCCGCTGCGGGACATCGCAGCAATCGAGCATCGCCAGAAGTGCGTCGCCACGCTGATCGAGGATCGTCGGTCGGCCGATGCGCTGGCGGCGGCGATGGCGCAGGTGCAGGACATCGCCCGCATCGCCGCGCGGCTGTCGCTGGGGCGGGCCAATCCGCGCGATGTCGTTGCGCTCGGTCGATCGCTCGGGCAAATCGCGCCTGTGGGCGAGGCGATCGGCAATGCGCCCGCGTTCGAAGCGCAGCTCAAGACCATTGGGGCACTGCGCGAGAAGCTTGAACCACTGGCCGCACGGATCGCGGAGCGGTGCATCGAGAATCCCCCCCACCACCTGCGTGAGGGCGGACTTTTCAAGGAGGGGTTCGATCCTGAGCTTGACGCGGCCAAGAGCATCCAGCGCGATGGCGCGGGGTGGATGGCCGAGTATCAGGCCAAACTCATCGAGGAACACCAACTGCCGAGCTTGAAGGTGGGCTACAACAAAGTCTTCGGGTACTTCATCGAACTTCCCGCGGCCCAATCCAAGCGTGCCCCCGACCAGTTCACGCGCAAGCAGACCCTGAAGAACGCCGAGCGGTACATCACGCCGGAACTGAAGGACTTTGAGTCCAAGGCGAACACCGCCGAGCAGCGGGCATTGGCGCGGGAACTCTCGCTCTTTGACGACCTCTGCGAACGGGCGAAGAAGCTCATCCCGGCGATCGCGGCGTTTGCGGACACGGTCGCCGAGCTGGATGTGCTGGCGTGCTTTGCGGACAAGGCGCAGCGGCGGCGCTGGGTGCGGCCGCAGTTGGTTGAGGAATCGACGCTGACACTGGAGCAGGCGCGGCACCCGGTTCTGGATGAACGGCTGGAGAACAACTTTGTACCGAATGATCTGTGGCTGGGCGGAAGAATGTCGGATGTGGGATGTGCGATGTCGGATGTGAAGGCGGATTGCACTTCTAACACGTCCGCCATCGCCCCCTCTCTCGCCCTCATCACCGGCCCGAACATGGCGGGCAAGAGCACGTACATTCGGACAGCCGCGTTGTTGACGCTGCTGGCACACACAGGGTCGTACGTTCCGGCGGATCATGCGGTCGTGGGCGTGACGGACCGTATCTTCACGCGGATTGGGGCGGATGATGCGCTGCACGCGGGACAATCGACGTTCATGGTGGAGATGACGGAGACGGCGCGGATTCTCAACCACGCGACGGCGCGGTCGCTGGTGATTCTGGATGAGATCGGGCGCGGGACGAGCACGCTGGATGGGCTGAGTTTGGCATGGGCGATTGCGGAGACGCTGGCAGCGCCTCGATCATCGGGTTCCGGGTCTCGGGTTTCGGATCTCGGGTCTGAAGCATCGAACCCGACACCCGAAACCCGAGACCCGAGACCCGATTCCTGTCCTCGCGTCCTCTTCGCCACGCACTACCACGAACTGACCGACCTCGAAGAGCTACTTCCGGGGCGTGTAGCGAATCTGCACGTTTCCGTGCGCGAGTGGGGCGAGGAGATTGTTTTTCTGCACCGGATTTTGCCCGGACGAACGGATCAGTCGTACGGCATTCATGTGGCGAAACTTGCGGGGCTTCCGGCCGCGACGATCGCGCGGGCACGGGAGGTGCTGGAGACGCTGGCGGTGCATCACCACGGGCCGAGTTCACCACCGGCATCCGCGACTCAATCCGCTTCCAGCTCCACTTCCAAAACCAAATCCTCCTCCGCTGCTTCCGCACCCTCCCCGCAACTTTCCCTCTTTACGGAGTTTGTGCAGCATCCGGCGGTGGATGAGCTGCGTGAGATCAAGCTGGACTCGCTGACGCCGTTGCAGGCGTTTGATGCGTTGCGGAAACTCAAGCAACTCACCGAGGCCCCGAGGAAATTCTCCGATTGATCGGCCGCAGGGCCTATTGCCCCCGTCACTGGTGCAACCACGAGTCTCCGGGAGTGGTATCTCATCGATGCCCGACAACGATCCCGCCCAGACCGCAGGCGACGGCACTTCCGCATCGGCGACGACTTCGGGGGTGGCAACGACGGCGGGCACGCAGCTTGCCGGACTTCCCCCCGCCTCGCCGGGCTGGCCCGGGCCGGGGTGGCCGTGCGTTCAGCCGAGCGTCACCCTGGAAGTTCACGGCACACGCGGCGGCACGATGTACAGTCCAGGTGTTCTGTTCGATCAGTCCGGCACACGCGCCGTCGTTTACGAGCCCGAGTTCCAGTTCTGGACGTTGAACAACCTGAAGTGGCATGCCCCGGACATCGCGGCTGTCGTGCTTCTCATTGCCATCGGTTGGCTTCTCCGCCGCATCTACGCCACGATCCGCGCACGCTGCGACAACCACATCATCGGCCACTGGTACTGCCGAAAATGTGATTACGATCTGACACCGAAGGAAGCGGATCTCTCCTCTCGGCTGCGGCCGGCGGGACTGACGCCGATTTGCTCCGAATGCGGCGTGCCTACCGCGCAGCGTCCGCCGCGCCGAGCCGTCGGGCACGCGACGAGACTGTTCCCGCCGATCGTCGCATTGCTGCTGATCGGTGGCGGCGCGGGGCTGGTCTTCGACTGGTGCCTTCAGGTGGGATCGCCGGCTTTAAGCGTCGATTCGTATTGGCCGAGCGGGCTCGCGAGCCGCGTGCTTTCGGAGTATCTGTTTATTCCGGTTCTGCAGAGAACCCAGTACGGCTGGTTCGCACCGGACGCGCAGACGCTCAGTGTTTACGAACTGCCCAGCGGCCGCTTGCTCTCGCGAGAGATGATCCCAAGTCCCGGCGGCGGTTGGCAGATCACCGCGGATGGTCATTGGTATACAGGTTTTTCGATCGACGCAGACGGGTCTACCCTAGATGTGATCGCAATGAACATTCGCGACGGCGAGTCCCGTGTATTGCACATTGCACTGCCCGACAACGGGAACTTCTTGATCACGAGCGACCAGCCCGACCCTCACGAGCTGCGCTTCCAGGAAGTCGCCCGTGGAGATGGGCAGCGGTGGGCACTTGCTGGCCCTTCCGGACTTCTCCGGCCCACCCGGGATGTGTCATTTCGACTATGGTCACTCGACCTTGATAGCCACAAGTGGACTCGTTTGCTTGAAATACCCCGACAGTTCGAGGGGCGAGGCATGTTCTTTTCGCCGTACTTTGCGTGCTGGGCCGACGCGCACCCGTCTTCGCCCGGCACGTACACGGCGGTCATTCAAAGGAACCGGCCGAGCACCTCGGCCAAGTTTACCGACCTTGAAATCCTGTCCATCGCCGGCACAAGCATCCGCTTAATGCCCTTGCATATCCCGGATACGTACATGATCACGAGCAAGCCCGACCCAGGGCGCATGACGATGCAACTCACGCACACGCAAACCAGCGGGTGGTCGTTCTCGGCCGCGACGCTCGATCTCGGGACTGGGGCCGTCACGCCCAATCCCATCAAGCCCTGGTCGATCCAGACACCCGACCAGCTTCTGACATTTGTCTATCCCGCCATGCCGCCACGCTTTCTTGATCCACAGGGTAAGGTCGCTGCGGTTCTTTGCATCGGGGGCGGAGCGTGCTACCCGACGATCGATCCCGCCGGGCACTGGGCTTGGAGCTCACAGCAGGGACAGTGGCCCCCGAACTGGCTCGTCGACGCGTTTGGGTATCGGTTTCGCAGGAAGGATCACATCGTTCTGTGGGACCTGGAGGCGATCAAGAAACCGATCCGCGCGGCGAATGAGGCGGGGGCGTCACCACCATCTTGACCATGATGATTCCCGGGCTCTCGCACGATCTGGCAAAAGGCGGCGGAGTCGTGGAACCTGCGCCCGCACATCTTTCCCCTCCCCCATTCCCCTTTACTCTCCCCTCGTGCCGCTCACCCATTACACCGCCACCGCTGGCATGTACTCCAGTCGCCATCGTTCCACGCGCACAATCAGTTTCACATTCCCGTACACACGCGCACAACCTCCATCGCGGCTTCCGGCTGGTCTCCAGGCGTCACCACCGAGATGTGATCTCCCGCGAGAAGCACTGTTTCGGCCGCAGGAATCACGCTGGATCCCGCCCGCTCCACGGCCGCGATGACGCACCCGCGCGGCAGACGCGCGCTGGCAATCGTGGCGCCGGCGAGCGTCGAGTTGGACTGCACGCCGATGTAGACTGTGCGCGGTTCGGCCCGGGCGGGGCCGTGGCCAGTGCGTTCGAGGTCGGCCTCCAGCAATGCCTCGTAGATCGCCCGGTCGTGCAGGGCCTCGCCAACGAGATACGCCGCCAAGCCAGAAATGCAGATGGGAAAGAGCAGGTCATATCCGCCGGTCATCTCGCTGATGAGAATAATCCCCGTCAGTGGCGCACGCACAGAGCCCACGAAAAATCCGGCCATCCCCAGCACGGCCAGCGCCTGGGCGTATCCGCCGACGCTGGGCCAGACGTGCGCCGCGGCCTGAGCAAACGCCGCGCCGCAGACCGCCCCGAGCACCAGCATCGGCGCAAAGATGCCCCCGGGCGCGCCGGTACCGTAACTCAGGGCCGTGAGCAAGAACTTGGCGATCAGGAGCAGCGTGAGCGCCCCCAGCCCGGCGACCATCGTCCCTCCCAGCACGCGCTCGGCGACCGCGTGGCCACCTCCCACCGCGTCGGGCATCCACCACGCCACCAGCCCGACGAGTACGCCGACGACGCCCGGAAGCGCCCAGCGCGGAAAGACGGTCTGTGCCAGTCCCGCGTGTTGTGCGGCGAGGAGGGACTTGTTGAACAGCACACCGCCGAGCCCGCCGACGACGCCGATGACAGCCGCGAGCGGCAGTTCTGTAAGAGGAAGCGCCGAGAGGCCGTGGATCTCGAAGGAAGGCGTGTCCCCTGCGAGCCACTGGGCCACAACCGTGGCGCAGACGGCCGCGAGCAGAGCCCCCGCTGCTGTGCGCGACGACATCTCGCGATGCAGTTCTTCGATGACAAATACGAGCCCCGCCAAGGGGGCGTTGAACGCCGCGGCCAGCCCCGCGCCCGCCCCGGCCGAAAGGAGTTGGGGGAGATCGGTCGGGCGAGCCCTGAGCGGACCGGCAAGGGCGCGGGCGATCGCCGCGCCCATCTGCACCGTCGGCCCCTCGCGCCCGAGCGAGAGCCCTGACCCGATCGCGATCACGCCTCCGAAGAACTTGACCGGGAGCAGCGACTTCCATGAGAGCGTTCGGACGTGCAGGAGGACACCCTTGAGATGCGGGATGCCGCTCCCAGCGGCCTCCGGGGCAAAGCGCTGCGTACACCACCCGACGGCGCATCCGGCGGCGAGGCCGATGGCGGGGAGAATCAGCCAGCCCCACGCGGGATGGGTGTGCAGTGAATCCAGGAGCCGGCCGCGTGCGACTTCCGCCGTCGCGAGGACATGCCGGAAAGCCACGGCCAGCAGTCCCGCGCACAACCCGATCACGGCCGCGCGGGCAAAGTGCAACCGACGCGAGGATCTCGCGGCATGGGGATAGCCGTTCGGGCTTGCAGGAGCCGGAGGTTCCGATCGGGCCACTTCCAAGTGCTCGGCCATGGACGACAGCGTATGGATGTATGACCAAGACTCAAGTCGGCTTCTCTGGCCGAGAGAACGCTGGCGCGGGGTAGTGGCTTAGTCTGACTGGTGGTTTGGGCCACGATGAACGCGGCCAACTGGTTGGGGTCGCGGGGACGCTTGAGCTTGCTTGCTCGGGAAGGCATGCCCAGAGTGTACTTCCTAGGCTTGTAGATGGAAGATCGCAAATGCCTTCGGTGCGGAACGAATATGGAGTCCGGATTTCTGCGCGACAGGACAGCACCCGTGGGAGCGCGGGTGGAATGGGTCTCCACTCCTGATGGCCGCGATCCCGGGTTACTCCGAGAAGCCCTGTTGTTGACTAAATGGCATCGAGTGACCACATTCCGATGCGCCCGATGCGGATTGCTCGAATCCGTGGCCGACAAAGATTCAAACTAGCCCACTACCTGGCGCTGCCTCGGCACATCGACTTGACTTCTTCCCCCGTACGCTTGCCCATGCCCCTGACCCACTACACCACCCTCGGCCGCAGCGGCCTTCGCGTCAGCCCTCTCTGCCTCGGCACCATGACCTTCGGCCTGGATTGGGGCTGGGGGTCGGATGTTGCGGACTCGCAGAAGATCATGGATGCGTACATCGAGCGCGGCGGGAACTTCCTGGATACCGCCAACATCTACACCAAAGGCCATTCCGAGAAGATCATCGGGGATCATCTCGGGCGCGACCCGGCCAAGCGGGACCGGCTCGTGCTTGCCACCAAGTTCATGGGGAACATGTACAACGGGGACCCGAACGGAGGCGGGGCGAATCGCAAGAGCATTCTCGGCGCGTGCGAGCAGTCGCTGCGCCGCCTGCAGACCGACTACATCGATCTGTACTGGATGCACTTCTGGGATGATCTCACGCCGATGGACGAGACCATGCGTGCGCTCGATGACCTTGTGAGCAGCGGCAAGGTGCGGTACATCGGGTTCAGCGATACGCCTGCATGGAAGTGCGCCCAGGCGCAGGTAATGGCGGAGTTCAAGGGCTGGTCGCCGCTGGTGGCGCTGCAGATTGAGTACTCGCTGCTGGAGCGCACTGTTGAGGCCGATCTGCTCCCGATGGCGCGGGAGATGGGAATGGGTGTTACGCCGTGGTCCCCGCTGAAGGGCGGCGTGCTGAGCGGGAAGTACACGCGGACGAATCAGCCCCCGCCCGGCCGCGGCGAGTGGGTGGCGAATCACCTGAAGGAACGGGCCTTTGCGCTCATCGACGCCCTGATCGCGATCGGGCACCAGGTGCATGCCACGCCGGCGCAGGTCGCGCTGAACTGGGTGCAGAACCGCCCGGGCGTTTCGCCGGGGGGGAGCACGATTATCGGGGCCCGAACGATGGAGCAACTGCTGGACAACCTCGGCGCGCTCTCGATCCATCTTCTGCCGGAGCATCTGGCGACGCTCGATGAGCTCAGCCGGCCCGCGCTGCCCTTCCCGCACGAGTTCCTGAAGTACACCGTGAACAACGTGCAGGGAGGCACGACGGTGAACGGGCGGGCGAGCAAGGCGTGGCATCTGGCGCCGCAAACGGACAAAGAACGCTGGTAAGTCTCCGGATGGCGTGACGGAGTGGCTTTGCACTCCGCCGCGTCAAGCGAGCCGC
Organism: Phycisphaerales bacterium; assembly: GCA_038225655.1. Lineage (GTDB taxonomy): Bacteria > Planctomycetota > Phycisphaerae > Phycisphaerales > UBA1924 > UBA4658. The sequence continues at coordinate 121,581 of JBBRQY010000010.1, forward strand.
AGATAACGGGTGGCGGGCCCAAAGCAGCCCACCATGGCATCCGACCCATTCACCTCCGCAACTCAACCACCACCATGACCAACGTATTCGCCCCCGAGTTTCTCAAGTCCAAGTTCGCCGCGGGTTTGGCTTATGAGCCATACGTGGCTTCGGGAAAGGCGAATGAGCAGGAGAACTGGCGTGCGTTTCATGCACGCGTCTCGCTCTCCGCGGCCCATCGCGCGCTGATCGCCGGGTTCACGCGCCAACTCAACGTGCTCTGCCTCTCGGGCACATGGTGCGGCGACTGCGTGCAGCAGGTGCCGTTCCTGGATCACATCCAGCGGGCCAACTCCGATCGAATCGCCGTGCGATACCTTGATCGAGACGCCAATCCGGACCTTTCCATCCCTCTGAAGATCTGCGGCGGCACGCGCGTACCTGTGACGCTCTGGCTGAATGAGGATTGGGATTTTCTGGGCTACATGGGGGACCGAACCCTCAGCCGGTATCGGGTGCTCGCTATAAAGCAGCTTGGCGGGGCGTGTCCGTTGCCGGGCGCGCCGACGCCGCCGGATGAAATCGCCGCGGAACTGGCGGATTACGTCGGCGAGTTTGAGCGAGCCCATCTGATGCTGCGGCTGTCCACCAAGATGCGACAGCGGCACGGGGATTGACCCGAACAGGCCCCTCCAGCCAAGTGCTTAATAAGCAAGCACTTGCGGCAAGTCTGGGAAAAACTTCACGGTTTCCTGACCATTGGTCTTGACAGGCCACCCTGTTTGTGGCAGTATGACGATACGGATTGGACGGGAGAGAGATACCCCTATCCAAACTGCGCTTGTTACTCGCTTGGGCTTTGCCTGCGCGTGCATTGGCTTGGTGCCGCACTCGATTTCTTCGAGGGCGGTGTGTTTGCGTGAAACAACGGGCGAAAGCCCACTATGAGGAGAGATGACGATGCGCACGATTTCAACTGCTATTGCTGGGTTGGTTTTGGCTGTCGCCGGTTCGGCCGTTTCGGCCGATGTGGTCGCGTTTGACCAGATGACCGCGGTTGCGAACACCACTTGGAATATCCCCACTGCCACGGGCGTTCCGACCGGTTCGGGTAATCGCCAGATGGGCGGCATTGTGAATCTGGCGGGCACGGACACCCAGATTTCCGGCTTTGACCTGTCGCTGCTGAACTCCACAGGCGCGGCCATCTCCAACACGGCGGGCACGATCGCTCGTCTCAACTGGTGGATTTGGAACACAGCAACTCCCGGCGCCGGCACCAGCACCACCGTCACGGTGATGAGCAATCTCGCCGGTTCCGGTGCTGCCGACTTCAATCTCGGTGCGCTCTCGGCTCCGTTTGCCAACAACTCCCTTCTGTTCATCGGAACTGGTGGCGCTGGCGCTGCCGGATTCCCGCCGGTCGCCGGCCTTACGGGCGGCGTCTCTTTCGCTCCCGTGTCGATCACGTCGACCTCCGGCATCGGCTTCGCGTTCCGATGGGACCTGAGCACGGATAACGGCGTCACCTTCACGCAGCCCAACGGCCTGACCTCCACGATCACCGGCGCGGGCCCGGCCCCCACGGTCGGTACGAACGGCCTCGGCGGCTTGTACTACCGCTCCCCCCAAGTCTCCACGACTGACAACAACGGCAACTTTGCTCAGGGTTCGGCCCGCCAGATCGGTGCGAACTCCGGCGTCATCATGCGTGTCTACACCGTCCCCGCTCCGGCCTCGGCCGCGCTGCTTGGCCTCGGCGGCTTGGTCGCCACCCGCCGCCGCCGCGCCTGATTCAGTTCCTGCAATCGTCTGAACTCCTCGACGCCCGACCGGTTCCCCGGTCGGGCGTTTTTCAATTCCGCGTGCCCCGCTCCTGAATCCGATACCATCGGGCGATGGCCCCCGCCGACACACACTCTCCCCATTCCCCGCACGCCCGTCGCAACTCTCCGCCCCTGACGTTCGCCGACCTCACGGCGGACCTGATCTGGCCGTCGCTGCTGCGGGCCGGACAGCTCGCTCTGCGGCCGTCGCGGATCGGCATGGCGTTGGTCTTCGTCATTGGGCTCATGCTGCTTTGGGGGCTGTCGGACCGGTTGGACAGCAACCCGAACGTAAACGAACTTGAAGCAGCATTCCGCGTCATGAGACTTGATGCGGCCGTTGCGGGAGTCATTCCCGACGAGCCGGGACGGCGGTTTGGAGACCAGCTCTTCAACGCCATGGTGGCCGAGCCGGGCGTCTTCCTGATGAAGAACCCGTGGGCCGCGCTGATTGCACTGCCGCTGATCGCACTTTGGACGGCGCTGGCGGGTGGGGCGATCTGCCGGTCGGCGGCGTGCGACGTTGGGCAGGCGGTGGGGATCGATTGGCCGCAGGCGGTGGGGTTTGCGCTCTCGCGGTGGCGGTCGTTGCTGCTCTCGCTGATAGGGCCGCTGCTGATTGTGTGGGGCATTTGTTTCGCAATGGCGGTGGCGGGTTGGGTGCTCTTCTCGCTTCCGGTGCTGAATCTGCTGGGCGGACTGGCGTGGGGGCTTTTTCTGCTTGGCGGGGGCGTGTGCGCGATTGTGATGATGGCGTTTGTGGTGGGGTGGCCGCTGATGGTGCCGTCGGTGGCGTGCGAGGGGACGGATGCGGTGGATGCGCTGCAGCACGCGTACTCGTTCGTGTTTGCGCGTCCGCTGCGGCTGGCGGTGTATCTGGCGATTTTGTTGATGCAGTTCGCGCTGCTGGGCGGCGTGGTGATGGTGGTCTGCTGGCTGAGCGTGCATATTGCGCAGGCGTGCGGGCTGCAATGGTCCGGGTGGCGCGGCGAGCACGTGCTGGGAACGCTGCCGCTGCACGCGGCCCTAACAGCGCAGCAGGATCTTGCGGGTACACAGCGCCCGGCGCACTGGCTGGTGACGTTCTGGACTCTGCTGCCCGCGGTAGGGCTGCCGCTGGCGTTCGTGGTGTCGTACATCTGGTCGAGCTCAACGGTGCTGTATCTGGCGATGCGCCGGCTGGTGGATGGGCAGGACATGCACGAAATCTGGATGCCGGGAATGGTGGAGGGGACGCAAGCGCGTGCGGCGACGCCTTCGGCCGCTGCGCCAAGCCCTGTTGCCGGAGCGGCCCATGCTCCCAGGACCGAGGCCGTTTCGGACAACGATCTGGCGGATGAGACATGAGCGGGGCCGAGGCATCGACATCCGGCTCGATTCCATTCGGCTCCGGCTTTGAACGTGAGCGGGTTGCGGTGGCGGTGGCGGGGGTGCTGGCCGAGTGCTCGGTGCTGCGGCTGACGATCGCGGACCCAAGAGTGTGCCGGACGCGGGAAGTAGCGGCCCGGGAGGCGAACCTGCCACGGGAGATCTTGGAAGCAGAGCCGGGAACGACGATCGCGGGGGAGGGCGTTGCGCTGCTGATTCACGAGGGGTGCGTGAAGTGGGTTGCGAGCGGTGAGATTGCGGTGGAGCTGCAAGAGGTCGGCACACGTTTGCGATAGCACGGGGGAACGAGCGGATGCGGCGGTGGAGTCGCTTTGCACTCCACCACGGCGGTTGCAACACGCGTGGCGGACGCAAAGCCGTCCTCCACGGCACCCCCCACTTCCAACATGGCGCCCGCACTTCAAGTACGACACCCCCCACTTCCACGCGGTGCCGACATTCAGGCGACAGGTGACCGCAAATCTGCGGCGGTCATGCGCTCGGGCAGTTGCTCCAGGCCGGTGGCATCCTCCACGCGATACGGCCCTATCGAGGTGCGTCGCAGCGCGGTGAGCACCGCGGGGTGCCCTGTTACGGCGACGCCGATGTCGCGGGCGAGGGAGCGGATGTACGTGCCGCGGCCACAGAGGACTTCGATCGTGAGCTTGGGAAACTCGTAGGCGAGGACGTCGATGCGTTTGATGGTGATGGGGCGTTCGACCATGACGGGGTTCTTGCCAGCGCGGGCCAGGTCGTACGCGCGTTTGCCGTCGATCTGAATCGCCGAGTATGCCGGGGGCTTCTGCTGGATGACGCCGATGAACTTCTCGGCCAGAACTCGCTCGATGAACGCCCGCTCTGGCGGGGATTCGATGACGTTGGGAATCATCTCCCCTTCGAGATCGTCGGTAATGGAGGAGTGGAGCAGGTCGATCTCGGTGAGGTAGGTTTTTTCGCCGCCCATGAGCCCTTCACACAGCCGCGTGGCGCGGCCCACGAGCACGATGAGCAGGCCGGAGGCGAGCGGATCGAGCGTCCCTGCGTGGCCGACGGCGATGCTGCGCTTGCGATTGGGGTCGACTACGCCTCCGAGCGCGAGGCGGCGCTTGACGGAGCGGCAGACCGTCATGGAGGAGATCGCACGGCGCGCGGGCTTGTCCACAAGGACGAGGCCGGAGGGGGGTGGGGTCGAGTTGGGGTCCATCAGTCTCCGCTCCGGGAATACCCACGCACGAAGATGTTGCGTCCAATGCTGTAGTTGTAGCCGCCGACATCAAACAACCGCGTCCAGTGCGCTCGTTTCATCGCTTCGTGTGCCTCCCCGAGTGGAGATGTGAGAGTGTCTTGGAGACCCAGCGTCTGCACTACGGCAACGCCATCGGGATGTGTGTCCATCCAGGTCGCAAGTTCACCCGGCAAAATGCGTTCGGCTCGTCCGCGCATCCAGAAGACTGCGCTGTCTTCCTGATATCCAACCAACGCCAACGGCTTCGAAGCCCCTCGTGGGAGTTGGGCGATCTCAACCGCGATTCTCTTGCTGACCCAAATGGGACTGCTCGGGATCGCCCACCCCAGAACTATCCAGCACCAAAGCACAACACCGAGTAATGCAACTGCCAACGCTTGGATGAGACGCCCTGAGCGAAGGGCAACATACAGGAGCATGACCGCCGCAACCACCGGCAGCACACCGGTGAGCCTTCCCATGACGCCCGCTTCGGCCCAGACCTCCTCAGAGCCCACCACAGCGCCGACCAAGAAAATGCCGGCTCCAATAGCGATCCAGATCGAGTAGCCAAACCAATCAGCGATCTTTCTTGCGGTGGAACACCCACGGCTCGTTGCCGCGAGCGTCGCTCGCGCCGAGAGCATCGCGATCGCCGGATACAAGGGCATCGTGTAGTGCGGCAGTTTCGTCGCGATCAACTCGAACACAATCCACGCGGGCACCGCCCACGCCAAGAGAAACATTTCAGCCGATCGACCAGCCCGCAATCGCCGACCGCCCAACCCGCGTTTCCAGCAACGCACAACCGCCGCAAGCGTGAGGAGCGATCCCGGCCAGAAGAGAACCGCCAGCAGCACCGTGTGATACCCTGGCGGCCCCCAGTGCCCTTCGGCCGCCTCTGCGCTCCGGCCAATGGTTTCGTGCCAGACGACGGACCAGTACTCGGGCCACCCGTTCGCTTGACCAACCATCCATACCCACGGCCCGACCATTCCTGCGACCACACATAGACCCACCACCGGCTGCAGCGACCACACCCATCGCACTTTCCGCGACGCGACGCACAGCATCACTATCGCCAACCCCGCGATCATTGGGCAGACTGGGCCCTTTGCCAGTGCGCCCAAGCCGATCCATATCCAGAAGGTCAGCACCCACACCACGGGCGGGCGAGCCGCCCGTGCCACCCCTGCCGCAGGTGCCATCGCTGCCGCCCTTGTGTGCTTCCAGCACGCAAACAGCGCGTGCATCGCACCCACCGTCGTCAACAGCAGCAACTGATCGGCCCGCGCCTGGTGCGCATCCCAGACGACCATCGGGCAGACTGCCAGCAGCGCGGCCCCGAGCACCGCCGCCCGCGCATCGAACATCCGCAGCCCCAATCGCCATGTCAGCAGCACAGTTCCGATCGCGCACAGCACGCTCGGCACGCGAAACACCCAGATGTTCCCGTTCCCCCACTCCCCCAGCCCATCGGCCCCCGGCCCATCCCCCAGCGCCCACGCCGACGCCGCCTGCAACCAGTAGATCAGCGGCGGCTTGTTCAGCCGCGGCTTGCCCTGAATCCGCGGCACCACGTAATCCCCGGATTCCAGCATCGTGCGCGAGGCCTGGGCAAAGCGAGACTCGTCTCTATCCACCGGCGGGATCGACCGGAGCCCGGGCAGATACACTGCCAGACAGAGAATGATGAGCGTGACCCCCGCATGCCAACTTTCGCACCACGCCCGCACCCGAGCCCCGCTCGCCTGGGTGCCCCGGCGCTCCAGTGCCGCGCCTGCCAACTCTCGCAGCGTCAATCTGGGCTTGTGGCTGGTGGGCATTGGCGACGATGATAACGCCCCGGCACCCGCACCGATGGGGGCCCAACCGCGATGAGTCAACCATTCGAACCAACTGCTTCCCCCGTGCCGCGATGGGGTCTTCCGCTGATCGTCCTGATCGCGGGCTTCGCGATCGTGCATCCGTTCGACGGCGCACTGGCCACCCGCGCGGCCGAGCTCGCCACTTCGCTTCCCTCGGACCTGCGACGCGAGCTCTTCGCCTGGCAGCAGTATGGACAGACGACTGCGATCATCGTGGCCGCGTTGATTATCTGGCTGCTTGATCCGGCGCGGCGACGGCGGCTGCTGGATCTCGGGCTTGCGCTGCTGGTCGCGCAGGTCGTGTCATTGAGCGCGAAGATGCTGATCGGTCGCCCGCGCCCCCGCCCGGAGTTCAACGACCCCACCACTTTCCTCACCCCTTGGGGCAAGTACCCGATCACCGTTCACGGCGAGCCGAAGCTTGTACACGCCTGGGACACGGCCGCGGGCGCGAGCACGGATTTGTGGTCCATGCCGAGCAGCCACACCCTCTTTGCGGCGGTGCTCAGCGTGTTTCTCGCGGCGCTGTATCCTTCGCTCCGGTGGGTGGCGCTCGCGCTCACGCTGCTTGTTGGGTTCGGGCGTGTGCTGTTTGATGCCCACTGGCCAACGGACGTCATTGTGGGCGCGGCCGCGGGTTGGCTGATCGGGCGAACCATCATCCCGACCTTCGCGGGCGTTCGCGGCTTAGATTGGTTCTGGGTTCACGTGGTGAATCGAAAGGCCACGCCGGCCCTTCCCGGACTACAGGCGGCGGAATACGCGCGAGCCGCCGCTCGCCGGTAAAGAGGTATGGCCCCGCCGAATCCCGCCCCACAAACGCCTGACGTGGGCCGCCCCATGGGCTACACTCTCGCCCTAAATCCTTCTTCCGGAGAGGTGTCCGAGCGGCTGAAGGAACGCGACTGGAAATCGCGTAAACGGGCAACCGTTTCAAGGGTTCGAATCCCTTCCTCTCCGCTTGCAGACATGGCGAGATTCACCATGCGGGAAAGCCGCGTCACTGAGTGGCGCGGCTTTTTCGTTGTGGGCAAAATCGCCTTGATTTGCAACGAGTTTCCACGCGCCGCGGAGATCGACGCTCAGAGATTGGTTCTC
>JBBRQY010000011.1:0-118742 GCA_038225655.1 Phycisphaerales bacterium
AACTCTTTGTCTCGTGCCCCAAAGTCTTTCTCTCGTGCCCCAAACACTTCCCCGCGTGGCACAAAGTCTTTGTCTCGTGCCCCAAACTCTTTCCCTCGTGCCCCAAAGTCTTTGCCGTGTGCCCCAAACTCTTCCCCTCGTGGCACAAAGTCTCTCCCCGGTGCCCGAGATTCCTTCCCCGGTGCCCCAAACACTTCCCCGCGTGGCACAGATTCCTTCTCCGGTGCCACAAACTCTTCCCCCAGTGCCCGGGGGATCGTCCGCCGTGGCAAAGCAATTGTTTCGCATGGTCGGGTTGCGATGCTGGGTGGTTAAGAACATTCTGCTAGCGAACGCCCTGGCTCGCTATATGGCATGCGCGTGGCTCTATATGTCCCTGCATGTCGGCATGTGTCCTATGGCAGGAAGTGCCGATCGGAGTACACTGAGCGCATGGCGAACCCCAGTCTTCACAGGCTTTCCCACTTCGAGTTGTCCCCCGCATCCCGTAGCACTTACAAAGTGAAAGGGAGCTCGGCGGAAGGCGAAGAGATGTGGCTCGGTCCTTTGTCAACGCTGAACGTTTTTATCGGGCCAAACAATAGTGGAAAGAGCCGTTTCCTCCGGGAATTGTTCGCTTCAGGCCCGGAGACAGGCAACCTCTCCATGGCAGGGCCATGGAGCGACGCTGTCAGGGTTTTGCTCAACACACATGCGGCCAAACTCATCCAAGCAGCATCTGGAATGACGTTTGAGAAGCCCCCGCCCGGTCATGGGCCTGAGAACTTCTACGAACCTTGGCAGAGATTGAGTGTGGCGCTGAGCGGTACCCGTGCCGCCGGACAGCAACTACGAGGTAATCCCTCCCGACTCAGAGAAGATTTGGACACAATGATGAGGCATGTCCCCGATCAGCGGACAGATGTGATCTTGGGCGCGTCGCTGCAGATGAGCGCTGCTCTGAAATCAATTGCTGATTCAATTGATAGACTTTCCCAACGCGACGCGGACATCCACGGGCGTGCGCTCCGGGTCTACGTGCCTATTTTGCGAGGACTCCGGCCTCTACAATCAAATACTGACGTCTACGAAGACCGCACGCTACAGGATTACTTTGAGCCAATCCGCGCCAAGAGACACAACCTGTCTGGACAGGGGCCGCCACCAGTGGAAATTGTCACGGGCCTGAGCTTGTATAACTCGATTCGCAGCAGTCTATTAGGTACCTATGAACAGAGGGAGTCGATCGCAGCATTTCAGGAATTCCTTAGACACAGATTTTTTCGAGGCGAACGAGTAACTATTACTCCGACCGAGAAACAGGACGTACTCCACGTTAAAATTGGAGACGAAAGGGAGCAACCGATCTTCCACTTGGGCGACGGACTTCAGCATCTCATCGTGCTCACGGCTCCGATGTTCCTGAACAGGGAAAAGCACTTGCTCCTTTTCCTAGAGGAGCCGGAGAACTGCCTGCATCCGGGCTTTCAGCGCATGCTTGTTGATGCGATACTCGATGAGCCATGTTCGGGGTCGCGACAGGTGTTTGTCGCCACACACTCACACCAGTTCTTGGACATCACCCTGGACAAAGACCGCGTGAGCGTGTTCGCGTTTCGGAAGCAGTTGCCACAGGAGCCCGGCAGGAGCAGGGTGCCGAATTTTACGATTACGCCCGCGAGCAACGACTCGTTCCCGATTCTTCATGAACTTGGGATACGTAACTCGTCTGTCCTGCTATCGAATTGCACCATCTGGGTCGAAGGCGTCACTGATCGCGCGTATTTTCGCCACTTTCTGAAGCTATATCAGTCCGCACTAGACGGCAGTGGGCGACAATTCGATGAGGACATCCACTACTCCTTTGTCGAGTATGGCGGTGTGAACGTCGTACATTGGTCGTTTCTCGACGAGGAAAGCGGTACAGACGCTACCCGGGTCTGCGGCGAGTTGATGCTGATTGCCGACCGTGACGACGAGTCCAAGGACAGCCGTCATGAGGCACTGGCAAAAAGCCTCAAGGATAAGTTCGTGCGGCTGCCAGTGCGCGAGATTGAGAATCTGCTGCCACCGGAAACTATTCGCCGGGTGATTGGCGAATACGAGGGGAGCGGATGCACTCTGCAGGACTTCAAGCAGAGCGACTATCGAGATTGCTACTTGGGCTCGTTTATTCAGTCGTCTGTATTGCCAAAGGGATACGTGAGTAAGCGACGAGTATCCACAAGCCAAGCGTATGCTGAGAAATCTGGAACAGTTCGTGCAAAGGCAGCCTTCGCCAAGAAAGCAATTGAGGCGACTGCGAACTGGAGCGATCTGTCATCCGACGCTCAGGCAGTCACAAAGCTCATATACGATTTCATCAGCAGCCGCAATCCTGCCATTGGATGAGTAGATAGTCGCTGCGGGTGGTGCCGAGTGGTACGACTTCGGCGCGCCACCGACTCTGCTTGGGGGTGCGCAGATGCCGGTGCGGGGAACCAGTTGTGAATGATCTCCCGGCTGGCGGCACCGAACCGGCGGGGAGAAAAAAGGCAATGCGGATGGCGTTGCGGGGCAGGCCGAGGAAGGCGAAGGCAAAAGCCAAGCACAAGGCCCGCGATGCCCTCGCCAGTTCCTCAGGCCGCCCCGCCTCCCCCCGAGGCCATCAGCAAATCCGGATTCAGCGACTCACTGGAAGAGCCCCGCACTCCGGACACACCGTCCCCGCCGCAAGCCCGGAGCGGTCGTAGTTGCACTTCGGACAGAAGCCGACGCGGGCGCGGCGGCGGGCAAGAGCATCAAGGCGCCACGCTGTCGCGGTCAGCGTGAGCGAGATCGCGACCGGGATCCAGAGCGGCAGGACGAATTCCCAATACCCCACGCTGTATCCGAACTCGGGCTTCCAGTTCAGCAACGCTGGGAAGACGTAGCACCGCCACCCGGCCGCTCCGGCGACTCCGCCCGAATCGTTGCCCATCTGGACGACACCCCCGTGCCAGATCGCCCACACACCGAGCGCGGGCCGGGACGCGTGCCGCCAAGTCACGCAGGTCCAGATGCATGAGATCCATGCCGCCGCGAGCAGCACCGTCACCACCGCACCGCCCCACTTGATCGTCTTGCGGATGCGCTGGTAGGGATTCACGTTCGCAGTCTACCACACTACTGGATGTACCACCCCGCTCCCCCGGCATGAGCCCATCTGGTCAGAGTTGGTGGGACGTGGACCGTTTGCTGATATGGGTGCGGGGTTTCATGGTGGGCGTCTGCTGGTGGTTTGCAGGGGATTGCGGCGGATTTTTGCATGAGAGAGCTTGTGCGTGGAACCGGGGCGTGGTAGAAGGGGGTATCGGGGTGGCTAGATGGTGGGGTGGGTCGGGGCTTTGCCGCAGGAGTGATTGTGATGCGTTGCATGCGAATGAATGGGCTGGGGCGTTTGGCGTCGGTGGTTGGGGCGGTTGTTGCGGCGGCGGGGGTGGGGGGCGTGGGGGGGATGGGGAGTGCGGCGAGGGCGGATGTGCAGGTGTTCAACAACGGGCCGTTCATTACGGGGATCGGGACGGGGGCGGGTGGGGCGAATGTGTCGGTGACGGAGACGTCGGCGGGTGCGGCGGTGGGGATTTCGTTCAACGCGAACCTGACGCCGTCGGCGCGGGTGACGGATGACTTTGTGATTTCGGGAGCGGTGGGCGCGGGGACGCAGCTCTCGCACATGTACTTCTACAGCTTTCAGACGAGCGCGCCGACGACGGCGCACTACGGGGCGGTGTACATCACGCTGTACAACGGGAGCCCTTCGGCGGGAGGCACGCCGATCGCGGGAGACTTCACGACGAATCGGCTGATCGCGACGACGTGGTCGGGGGCGTATCGCGTGTCGAGTTCCGCGCTGACGAGCACGTCGCGGCCGATCTATCAGCTTGATGTGGACATGAGCTGGGCCCCGCCGCTGCCGAACGGGACGTATTGGATGATGCTCTCGGCGACGGGGGACCTGGCGGTGTCCGCAACGGCGAACCCGATGACGTTCTTTGTCTCGCCGCACGCGCAGGGGAATGGCGGGGCGGGCGGCCCGGACAATGCACAGCAGCTCTTCAACGGGAGCTACTTCAACGTCTTCGAGATTCCGTTCACGCAGTTCGCGTTCTGCCCCGGGGACTACAACAAGTCGCACACGGTGGATGTGTCGGACATCTTTGACTTTCTGACGGGGTGGTTCGCGGGGAATGCGGCCGCGGATTTCAATGGGACGGGCGGGATCACCGTTACGGACATCTTTGAGTTTCTGGCGGCGTGGTTTGCGGGGTGCTGAACGGGATGCGATATGGAGGCGCACGGCTCTGGAGAGCCGTGCCACGCTAACATTCGGCAATGGCTACAGCCCCTGACAAACTGACGGCGCAGATTCTGATTGTGGATGATGAGCCGGAGCACGCGGAGGTGATGGCGGAGGCGTTGAAGCGCGCCGCGGGGGGTGGGCATGTGTGCACGGTGGTGGGGAGCGTGCCGGCCGCGCTGGATGAGTTGAAGCACGGGCAGTTTGATGTGGTGGTGACGGATCTGCGCATGCCGAACTCGGCGGGGAAGGATGGGGTGAGCGCGGATGGTGGGGATGCGGGGCTGCGGGTGCTGGAGAGCGCGCGGAAGCTGCAGCCGCAGGCCGAGACGATCATGGTGACGGCGCATGGGGATGTGGGGACGGCGCGTGCGGCGTTCAAGTATGGGGCGTACGACTTTATTGAGAAGCCGCTGGACCTGCCGGTGTTCCGGGAACTGGTGAACCGCGCGGCGGAGACGGTGTTGCTGCGGCATGAGGCGGTGGGAGGCGTGCCGGGGGTGAATCCTGTGGCACACGCACCGGTTGCCGCCTCAGAGCAGGCGGCGAACCGGTGGCACGGGGTGGGTGACACGGGGATGGCGGAACTGGTGCAGCATGATGGGTTTGAGGGGATCATCGCAGGCAGCGAGCCGATGCGGCGGATCTTGGGGACGGTGAAGGCGGTGGCGGCGAGCAACATACCGGTGCTGATCACTGGGGAGAGCGGGACGGGGAAGGAACTGATCGCACAGGCGATTCATCGGAACTCTTCGCGGACGAAGAATCGATTTGTGGCGTTCAACTGTGCGGGGCAGAGCGAGACGCTGCTGGAGGATGCGCTGTTCGGGCACGTGCGCGGGGCGTTTACGGGGGCGGAGAAGGAGCGTGAGGGCGTCTTTGAATATGCCAGCGGGGGAACGGTTCCGGCCAATGGCGCGAAGGAGTGGACGAAGGGTGGGACGCTGTTTCTGGATGAGATCGGGGACATGCCGCTGACGATGCAGGCGAAGCTGCTGAGGACGCTGGAGAACTCCGAGGTGGTGCGGCTGGGGAGCAATGATTCGCGGAAGACAGATGTGCGGTTTGTGAGCGCGACGAACAAGGACTTGGCGAAGATGGCCGAGCCCGGCGGACCGGGGACGTTCCGGCAGGACTTGTATTACAGAATCAAGGGTGCGCACATTCACCTGCCCGCGCTGCGGGAGCGGCGCGAGGACATTCCGCGGATCGCGCGGCACGCGATCACGAAGTTTGCGCTGCAGATGCATGGGACGAATGCGACGCCGGCTCCCATTCCGGACATTACCGATGCGGCAATGATGCGGTTGACGGCGTACTCGTGGCCGGGGAACGTGCGGCAGTTGTTGAACGTGATTCAGAACATGGTGGTGATGGGGATCGGGGAGGCCGCGGCAAGTGGCGGCGGTGCGGTGACGCTGGATGTGCGGCACATTCCGGATGATGTGCGGACGGCCGATGGGCCGGAGGATGATGCGAGCGGGCTGGATGGGGCGGGAGGCGTGGTTGGTGGCGCGGGCGGGTCGCTGGCGGGGACATCATTGGAGCAGATTGAGAAGCGTGCGATCCGGGAGACGCTGCGGCTGACGGCGGGGAACCGGGAGCACGCGGCGAAACTGCTGGGGATCGGGGAGCGGACGCTGTATCGGAAGCTGAAGGAGTATGGGCTGCGATGAGCGATGCGCCGCCAACCAAACCTGAGTATCGCTGCCCGAAGTGTCATGGGGCGATGGAGTTCGGGCTGTTGGCGGATGGGACGCACTCGAACGGGCCTGCGTGGAGTGGGCCCGAGCGGGCGGCGCAGTGGGTGCGTGGGTCGCCGGAGAAAGCGTTCCTGATCGGCAACTTCAAGGCGGATGGGACGGATCGTCTGAGCGTTGCGACGCTGCGGTGTGTTGGGTGCGGGTACCTGGAGATGTATGCGCGGTGATGCGTGGGTCAGCGTGGGTGGCCGCGGGTGGGTTTGCCTTTGGGAGCAGCGAGCTTGATGCGGGTGGGCTGCTGGGGGCAGTGCCGGAGTTTGGCGCGTGTTTCCTGGGGGTTCACTGGTGCCGACGTGGAGGGTGGGGGTCGGTATGTGGGGTGTGGTTGGGTGGGTAAGGAGGACTCGCGGGGTGTCTGGAATAGGAGCGTTCAGTACGTGCGCTGGAACTCGACGTTGCACTCGCCGCACCAAATGGCATCTTTGACGATGACGCCGGTGTTGGATCCGCTGGGCCAGAGGTGCTCTTTGAGCTTTTGGCCGAAGCCGGAGTAATAGTCGCCGGTTTTGGCGTGCTCCTTGCAGACGGCGCGGCCGCAGAACTTGCAGATGGCGCGGGCTTCGGACTCGCAGGTGTGGCACTTCATGTGCGGATTTTAGAGGGTACTGGGGGAGCGGGATGGCCGCCGATATAGTGGTCGCGTGAGCATGAAGTTGACAACTTGGATGGCGGTGTCGGTGCTACTCATGGGCGGCGATCGGGCGCAAGGTCAGCCGCCCGAGCCGGTTTCGGTGCGGGTGGTGCACACGGCGGATGTGGCGGGGGTTCAGGAGAAGTTTGCAGGGGCGCGAGAGCAGGTGATTGTGGCGCGGAGCGGCTTCTCGCCGGGATTGATCGATGGGAAGCCGGGGCGGAAGACGAAGGCGGCGATCGAGCAGTTGCAGAGGGCGAAGGGGTTGGAGGTGACGGGGAAGTTGGATGAGGCGACGGTGGCCGCGCTGGGGGAGAGCGATCCGGTGGCGGCGGGGAAGAGCGCGTGGGTTCGCGCGTACACGATCACGGAAGAGGATGTCGCGCTGGTGACGGGGCCAATTCCGGAGGATTGGAACGAGCGGGCGAAGCTGGATCGGTCGGGGTATGCGGATCTGGAGGAGTGTCTGGCGGAGCGCGGGTGGTGCGCGGTGGAGTTGGTGCGCGCGTTGAATCCGCGGGTGGAGATCAATGCGCTGGTGGCGGGGGATGAGGTGGCGTTGCCGGACGTGCGCGTCAAGCCGCTGCCGAAACTGGCGCGGGTGGAGATTCAACTCGGGGAGAAAATGGTGCTCGGGTTTGATGAGGCGGGGACGCAGGTGATGCTGCTGCACTGCTCGATCGCGCGGATGGCGGAGAAGCGGCCGGTGGGGGAGTTGCATGTGAAAGTGGTAGCGACCGCGCCGGAGTACACGTTTGATCCGAAGGACTGGCCGGAGGTGGCGAACGTGAGTTCAAAGCTGCGGATTGCGCCGGGGCCGCGGAACCCGGTGGGGGCGGCGTGGGTGGGGCTGGACAAGCCGGGGTATGGAATGCACGGCACGGTGCGGCCGCAGGATATTGGGAAGACGGGGAGCCACGGGTGCTTTCGACTGCTGAACTGGGATGCGGGGCGGCTGGCGCGGGCAGTGAAGGTGGGGGGCGTGGTGGAGGTGAAGGAGTAGGGGGAGGTGAAATGACCAAAGTTCCAAAGGGCCAAATTGCCAAATGCAGGCGGCCGCGGTGGATGGTGTGGTCGCGCGATAAGCTGGTTAGACTGTGCCCATGGCGAGATCGAATTCCGAAGCCAAGCCTCCCGGCGGATTCATCCAACGCGTCGTGCGCAGTCCCCTACGTTTTGCCTCGATCCTCGGGGTTCTCATTGGGCTTGGCTTCTACATTTACTACGCCGTCCTCTTCTACGGCTCGCATGTCACCATTGCCCACAACTATGCGGCTGAGCTTGACGCCAAGGCCGCCGCGGCCGTTCCCGGCGGACGGCTGACCGACGACCTTCGCGCTTGGCCCGTTATCAAGCGTCTGCAGAAGCAGCTTCGCAGCCCGGAGCCGGCCCTCGGGCCGTGGCCGCATCTCGTAGCCGGTTCACAGGGATGGAACGAGGCACTCGCCGTGCTAGCCGCGCATCCTGGGATTCTCGATGAACTGCGATCCGCCGCGGCGAGGCCGGCGATGGGCTACTTCATCTCCGGCGATGAGAACCCCGATGATCCTGCGAGTACCGGCGTCGCCGGCACGAAAAACATCTTCCTCGTCGCCTGCCTCATGCCCTACCTCGGCTGCGCCCGCAACGATGCTCGGTGGCTCGCATTTGACACCGACGTCGCCATCCAGGAGAACGACCCGGTTCGCGCAGCTGCGGATGTCCGCGCCTCGCTCTCCCTCGCGCGCCTTTGCGATGAGCGCGGGCAACTGATCGAGGAACTCGTTCGCATCGCGATCACGGCCATGGTCGCCGGCAATGTTACCGATCTTCTCGCTGATCACCCCGGCTTTCTCTCCGATGCGCAGTTGCGGGAGATCGCAGCAGGAATTAAGGCCGCAGTTGGCCCCGATGACAAGGCGCTCACGCTCGACACCGAGCGACTCTGCATGCTCGATTACACTCAGCGGCTCTTCACCGACGATGGCCATGGGGATGGGTACTTGTGCAGAGAGGGCTACGACTTCCTGATGGCGATGGCCGGAAACTCCGTCGGTGTTCTAGACCGCATCGCCGCGCCGACGCTTGTGGAGCGATTCGGCACGCGTCGCCAGTACGTCGAGACATTCGATCGCCTCACTCGTCCCTTCCTTCCGGAAAACCGCAAGCCCCTCTGGGCATCGCCGCTCGTCGATCCCGCGATCGTCGAGGCCAATCGTATCGACAACGACAAGTCGCTCAAGCCAGCGCAGCGCCTTCCCGCGATACTCATTCCCGCGCTGGGCAAGGCCTTCAACTCCGGCGAGCAGCAACTCCAGATCCGCGATGGTGTCCTCGTCGCGATTGCGCTGGAGCGGTATCGGCTCGCCAAAGGCGTGTACCCGGACACGCTCGACGCCCTTATCCCCGCGTATCTCGATCGCATTCCCCCCGACCGCTTCGACGGCAAGCCCCTCAAGTACCGCCTCGCCGACGGCCGCGCGGTGCTCTACTCCATCGGTGCCGACCTCAAGGACGACGGCGGCACGCCCATGCGGAAGCCCTCCGGCGAGATTGTCCGCTTCGACATGCACCGCGAGAACCCGATGCTTGGCGACTGGATCCTCTTTCCGCAGGTGCGCGATTCTGCCACGGATGGGCACGATCCGTCACCCAAGCGGTGAGGAGGTGGGGCGGAGGTGTTGCTTGAGATTTTCCGCGAAGCCGAAGAGGGACTGCGGCCGTCAGGTTGGTTGGCCGTGGCTGCGGTTGCGCTTCTTGGCGGGCTTGCGGGACTTGGCGGAGGGTTGTTTGAGGGGTTTGATCTTGCCGAGGGGGGTGAGGTCTTCGCCGGCGTGGAGGGCTTTGACGGCGGCGAGGACTTTGGCGGCGTGGCCGGGGGTTTTGACGCGGTCCCAGCGGCGGGCGACTTTGCCGTTCGGGGCGATGAGGTAGGTCGTGCGGAGCATGGAGCGGACGATGTTGCCGTACATGTTCTTGTCGCCCCATGCGCCGTAGAGGGTGCTGACTTTGGGGTCGCCGGTCGCGTTGGGCTCATCGGCGAGCAGGAGGAAGGGGAGGGCGTGCTTGGCGGCGAAGGCGGCGTGGGAGTGCGGATCGTCGGGGCTGATGCCGATGACGGTGCAGCCGAGCTTGGAGAAGTCGGGGTGATGGTCGCGGAACTGGCAGGCCTGGGCGGTGCAGAGGGGCGTGTCGTCTTCGGGGTAGAAGTAGAGGACTACAGCGCGGTTACGGAAGTTGGAGAGGGAGTGGCGCTTGCCGTGGGAATCGCGGAGGGTGAAGGCGGGGGCGGGGGAGCCGATGGGGATGGGGGTGGGGGAGGTGGGCATGAACGATGTTTGAGAGATCAGTGCCCGGCTCTGGAGAGCCGGGCCACTGGCGGCGTCGGGCTCGTCGGAGTGCTTTGGCTCAGTTGGTCTTCGGCTTGTCGGATTTGGCGGGGGCGTCGGAGACGGGGTTGGGAATGCCGGGGCGGGCGGCGGCGATCTGCCAGTGACCAGCGGATTTCTTGCAGACGACGATCACGCGGTGCATCTGCGGGCCCATGGGTTTGCCGTCGGGGCCGTTGAGGCCGGAGAGCACGACCTGCCAGTCCTCAATGGCGACGTCGGGGGTGATGAGGCGGATGTCGTCCTTCTTGTTGTCGTAGGTGGACTTGGCGAGTTTGCCCATGCCGGTGTGCTCGCCCGCGAAGAACTTCTCGACGGCGTCGCGGCCGACGGAGGTGACGCCCCAGGGATCGATGAGGTCGCCGTCGGCGGCCCAGAGCGCGGCGAGGGCCTTGGTGTCGTGCTTGTTCCAGGCGGCCGAGAACGCGGCGGTGTTTTTCTTGATTGCGGCGATGTCATCATCCGGCGCGGAGGGTACGGGGGCGGCGGCGAGGATGAAGGCGGCGAGGGCGAGGAGGGCGATGGGGGCGAGGAGGCGGGAGAGGGTTCGTGTTGGCATCGGAAGGGCTCCGTGGGGTGGGGGAGGGGTGGTGGTGGGGCGCGAGGATAGCGCGAGCATGGGATGAAGTCGGGAGAGTGTCGTCCTGGGAGTATCCGCTCGCCGGCGTCCCGGACTTGCTTGCGCTTGTGGCCGGCGGATGCAATACTGCGGTAGAGTTCATTGACGGTGTCGTGCCGTCGGAGCCGGGATTACGCAACAGAAAGGAGCCCGCCATGAGCATTCAGAGTGTGGCCGCGCAGTTCGTGGAAATGTGCAATCAGGGGAAGAACTTTGATGTGATGCGGACGATGTACCACCCGGACATCGTGTCGGTGGAGGGGGGCAACGAGGGCGGGAAAGAGACCGCCGGGCAGACGCCGGTGATTCAGAAATCCGAGCGATGGGCGGCGGCGAACACGATCCACGGGGAGAAGGTGCTTGGGCCGTATTACTGCGGACCGAACCAGTTTGCGGTGCACTTCTCGTTCGATGTGACGCCAAAGGGGACGGGAAAGCGCACGACGCTGGACGAGGTGGCGGTGTACACCGTGCGGGATGACAAGATCACGCGGGAGCAGTTTTTCTTTGCGGGGGGGCGGTGAGGCGGGGAAGGGGGGAAGGGGGGTGGGGGGGTGGGGGGGTGGGGTTGGCGAGCGGATGGACGCCGGGGGCGTTGACTACTTCAGGCGCAGGAGCTTGCCCTTGCGCTTCATGATGTTCTTGTAGTCCCACTGGATCTTGATGGACTTGGCGAGCCAGCGTTTGAGGTTTCTGGTGGGGATTTCGTCGGCATCGGTGAAATGGGCCGCGGCGGTTTTGAACTTAGTGTCCGGGGGCGCGGGCAGTAGGCCGGGCTCGTCGAAGGATTGGCCACTCCAGAAGAGGAGGCGGATAGAGGGCTTGGGCGTTTTGATGGTGTGGTAGCCGACGATGGGGTTGCCGTCGAGGAACCAGACGGGGTGGCGGTGCCAGATCTTGCACTCGGCACCTTCCTCCTCAGAAAGACCGAGGTCGATCGCCTTGGCGAGTGTGTCGCAGATGCGCTTGTCGGCGGGGGATTGGGCGGCGTTGTAGGTTTGGATGTCTTTGGGGAGAGAGGCGGTCGGCATTTGGGTGCTCTGTTGGCGGGCGCGAGAGTTTAGCGCAAGCCGACCGAGTGGATGTGCGCTTCTCCGGGCGAATCAAGCCGCGTGGAGGGGACGGCTGCGCAGGGTGTAGCATTCATTCGAGGCCACACGGCTGGGCAATCCTGAGCATGGACTTTTCCACGCATTATTTCACTAACGCATGAAACGTCAGGCGCCCAACCTCTGTAATTAATGAGAGTGATCGCTATCGGAGCTCTCCAATGTCATACCGAACCTCTCGAGTGGCAGCGATAATCCTCACCGTGGTCGTGGGAACGGGTGGTGCGATAGGAGAGCCACCGGCGCAAAGTCCATCCGGGCCTCCGCTTCCGGGCGCGCTTGTGCGGGCACGGACAGCCGCAGCAATGCAGGCCGCCCTAGAGCGGGCACGTCAGGGAGCAAGCCAGGATGAAGCTGAGCGAGTGCGGCAGGAAGAATCCGATTGGAGCCCGGAGCAAAGCGGACTTCGGCTGCGCATCTGGTCCGCACCTGACACGCTGCGTATCGGCGACGACTTCGTGCTAGAACTCGGTGCGAAGGGCAATCCCGAAACGCTCCCCAAGGGGAGGGACCCGATCAGCCGAACAGACTTTGCTGACGCGCTCTTTATCGAACTGGTGCCGGCCGCGACCCCTGGCGCCTTCCCGGTGGTGCTTCGCCCTCAGCGAGCGATAGTCCCGCTCCAGAGTATTGCGGAAGAATCCGCGAGCCAAACGAACAAGGCGGTCGGTTTTCTGCCGGTGCAATTTTCGACTTCGGCGGTGGAGACTCAACTCACAGACGGCAAATACCTTTGTACGATAAAGGCGGAGGTCAAGGACCGCTCGGTCGGATCCGGACTCACGCCCGCCAGTGGAGACGCGGCGCAAAAGCGGCAGCGCCTCTGGTTCGGAACCGCGGTTTCAAAGCAGGTGACCGTGGAACTTTTCCGCGCCGATCCCGGCACGACTGTTGTGTACATTCCTCGAGCCCTGCGTGTGGCCGGGATGCGGACGTTCTTTGCCAGGGAGGACGCCGACAGGATGTCGTTCAAGGTGCCCGCTGGATCGAGTTTAGGTGTTGCGACGGCGAGTGTGGTGTTGGATACGGACAAGGACGGCGCGAGGCAAGAACGTCAGGTATCGTCTGGGATTGGAGGAAACTACCTCAGGCCGGGGGATACCGGTATTGGGCCGCCCCTCGCCGTCGGCAGCGAGATTCGTCTCACGCTCTTCTCGACAAACGAACCTGTGGGGCACATGTGGAATCCCGCGGCGGGAAGTGCCTACCGGGTTCTTTGTGTGCGGTCGATCCCGATCATCGGCGAAAAGGACAAGGCGCCATGGCCCAAGCCATGAGGCCAGGAAGAGCGTTGGCGGGGGTAGGTAAAGCAAACCAACGGCCGGATTCCAGTCTATGGCCTACTGCCTTTGGGGGTGGGCGAGCCGGGCGAATCAATCGCGCATACGCCCACGTGTCGTTCGCCCTGCCGGGCGAGGAGAAAAAAATGGAAGAGAGAGTTGTGGCTCGCCCTCCGGTGGCTTGCTCGGCCCAAGGCGGCCTCACTTCACCACCGGCAACGTTCATACGCACTCCGTGCGAAAGGCAAAGATCCGTCGCACCATTCTCGCAGACTCCGGCGAATGGCTATGCATCGAATTCAATCGAGCCGTGCTCACCTCGCCGCTTTTGGTGGTGCGATGTTCGGCGAACACCCTTCCTCCTTCACGTTTCTCGGGATCGCCTGACTTCTAGTTGTGACCGCTTTGACAGTCGAGATGGTTTGGTTGAGCTTGCGCAGTTGGCAAGCCAAGTGCGACGCCAAATACATGCGACGTGACAGGAATGGTTCGAAGTAGCGTGGCCCGTGGCCCGACGATTCGTTGCACTGCCTTGCGGTTCCTCCGCAAGGCAGTGCGGGACACGCGGGGTGAACCGCACTCCCTTGCCCAGAGCGACAAGGGAGTCGGACAAAGGTCGGGCCATCCGCCGGAAATGGAAGAACAAGTACCGAGGTTCTGAGCGACCTCGGGTGCGCAGATGATGGGGTCACAGGCACGCGACGAGTCCGCGCGTGAGCCGCCATCGGAGGTGGATGCGCTACTCAAATCTGCCCGCGCGGGTTGCCGAGCAGGGCTCGCCGCATGGAGACTCGGTCGGGATGGATTGAAAACGTTCCGTAGCACAGACGGCGGAGGATTGTGTCCGGGCGGGCGTGCCAGCTTGCCCATCCCAGCGGCGAGTCGCCGTTCATATCCCTGGCTTCCCGGCTGGCGCCCGCGTCAAGGAGCATTTCGATGGTGCCTTCAGTGCCAAAGGCCGCGGCACGATGCAGGGGGGTCTCGCCCTTGGTCCGACAGTCGCGCATGAATGATCCGGTCTCTACCGAGGGTGTGGTGGCGCGGTGGGGGTCGGCGCCGCGTGCGAGAAGAACCTGGACGACGATGTCATGCGCCTCGCGATGCGGCGTGCAGATGGCCGAGTGCAAGGGGGTCTCGCCGGTGTCTATGAGCGGGGCATTGGGGTCGGCTCCTTGCTCGAGGAGAAACTCGCAGAGCCGCCAGTGGCCATGGAACGCCGCGCCGCTGAGGCCCAAGTTTGTCCCGAGAGCGTCGAGAGATTCGCCATGGCTGAGCAGAAAGCGGATTGCGCTGACATCGCCGTAGTACGCGCACCACTGCACGAGGCGAACGCCGTCGGGTGTTGTTCCGTTGGCTGGTTGGCCCTGCGCCAAGGCGTCCCAGACCAGATCGGTGCGGCCGCGGGCGATTCGTTCCAAGAGTGCGATCGTGGACACTTCTGGCTCCATGTGGTCGTGGTCGCGGGCGTCTGTTTCGTCCCTTTGATCAGCGGCGGCGGATGGCAACCAACCCGCCGAGGCGGGTGGGGGGTGTCCGGCACTACCTTGCCCAGACGGAGGGGGGCGGCAAGGTAGTCGCACGAATCACCCCATGTGCTTGATGATCGCATCGCCGAACTCGGAGCATTTGAGCTTGGTGGCGCCTTCCATCATGCGGTGGAAGTCGTAGGTGACGGTTTTGGCGGCGATGGCGCCGTCCATGCCCTTGATGATGAGGTCGGCGGCTTTGGACCAATCCGTGTCGCCGCCGCTGCCCATGTAGCGGAGCATCATTTCGCCGGAGAGGATGACGCTGCCGGGGTTGACCTGATCGAGGTTGGCGTACTTGGGGGCGGTGCCGTGGGTGGCCTCGAAAATGGCGTGGCCGGTGATGTAGTTGATGTTCGCGCCGGGGGCGATGCCGATGCCGCCGATCTGCGCGGCGAGGGCGTCGGAGAGGTAGTCGCCGTTGAGGTTGAGGGTGGCGATGACGTCGAAGTCCTTGGGGCGTGTGAGGACCTGCTGAAGGGTGATGTCGGCGATGGAGTCATTGATCATGAGCATGGATTTCCACTTGCCCCCGCCGTGGGAGGACCAGATGGCGGCGAGGACGGACTCGACTTCCTTGACGAGCTTTGACTTCTGGTCGGGCGTCATCATGTCGTAGCCGGGATCGATCTGCTTGGCGTTCTGCTCGGCGGTGCAGTCGTTGTTGGCTTCCTTGTTGCCGAGGATCCACGACTCGCGCTCGGTGACGATCTGGCCGCGGAAGGACTTGACGGCGACCTGGTAGCCCCAGTCCTTGAACGCGCCCTCGGTGAACTTCATGATGTTGCCCTTGTGCACGAGCGTGACGGACTTGCTCTTGTGCTTGAGGGCGTAGGTGATGGCGGCGATAACGAGGCGCTCGGTGCCGAGAGAAGAGACGGGCTTGATGCCGATGCCGACACTCAGCGGGTTGTCGCGGTGGGGGACGCCGGTGGTTTCGAGTTGCTTCTGCCACTCATCGCCCGCGGCCTTCGTGCCGAAGCGGATCTTCTTGAAATCTTTGGGGAACTCCTTCTCGATGAAGGCGAGGACCTTTGCGGCTTCGGGGGATCCGGCGGCCCACTCGATGCCGGCGTAGATGTCTTCCGTGTTCTCGCGGAAGATCACCATGTTGCAGTCGCCGGGCTTCTTTACGGGCGAGGGGACGCCGGTGAACCAGCGGACGGGGCGGAGGCAGACGTAGAGATCGAGGAGTTGGCGGAGAGCGACGTTTAGGGAGCGGATGCCGCCGCCGATCGGGGTGGTGAGAGGGCCTTTGATGCCGACGAGGTATTGCTTGAAGTCGGTGATGGTCTGGTCGGGGAGCCAGTTGCCGGTTTTGTTGAAGGCCTTTTCGCCAGCGAGGACTTCGTGCCAGTGGATTTTCTTTTTGCCGTTGGAAGCTTTTTGGACGGCCGCGTCCATGACGCGGACGGAGGCACGCCAGATGTCCGGGCCGGTTCCATCGCCCTCGATGAAGGGGATGATGGGGTCGTTGGGGACGGAGAGCTTGCCGGCGGACATGGTGATGGCTGAGGGCATTGGGGGCTCCAAATAGCAATGAGCAAATGGGCAAATACCGAGGGTCGGGAGGATAGGGGGGAGGACGAATGTGGGATGTGCGATGTCGGATGTCGGATGTAGAGGCGGCCAAGGATGGGGGATGAACCAGCAACAATGGGATGCGGTGGATGGGTATGTGTGCGAGCGGCTGATCGCGCCGGATGCGGCGTTGGAGGGGGCACTCGCGGCGAGCGCGGCGGGAGGGCTGCCGGAGATTCAGGTGGCGGCGAATCAAGGGAAGCTACTGATGCTTCTGGCGCGGATGGTGGGGGCCAGCAGGATTTTGGAGATCGGGACGTTGGGTGGGTACAGCACGATCTGGCTGGCGCGGGGGCTTGCGCTGGGAGGGAAGTTGATCTCGCTAGAGGTGAATCCGGCGTTTGCGGAGGTGGCCCGGGGGAACGTGGCGGGGGCGGCGCTGGGCGGGGTTGTGGAGATTCGGGTTGGGAGGGCGAGTGAATCGCTCGCGGCGATGGAGAAGGCAAAGGAGGGGCCGTTCGATCTGGTGTTTATTGATGCGGACAAGGCGAGCACGCCGGAGTACTTTGCGGCCGCGTTGAGATTGACGCGGACGGGGTCGGTGATCGTGGTGGACAATGTGGTGCGCGAGGGGGCGATATTGGAAGCGGAGAGCGCGGACCCGAGTGTTGTGGGGATGCGGCGGTTCTTTGAGATGGTGCGGGAGGAGGAGGGGCGGGGAAGAGTGAGCGGAACGGCGGTGCAGATGGTGGGGGTGAAGGGGTGGGATGGGATGGCGGTGGTGGTGCGAAACGAGGAGTAGCGCGTGGCGAAGCGGCGAACTGCAAATGGGAAAGTGGCATCGAAGCGGGCGGGGACCCCTGCGGCGCAGTTGCGGGGGTTTCTGGCCAAGTATGAGCCGGCGGCCGCGGCCCGGGCGCGGGCTGCGCTGGCGAAGATGCGGAAACTCACGCCGGGCGCGACGGAGATGGTGTACGACAACTACCAATCGCTGGTGATCGGGTTCGTGCCGAGCGACCGGCCGTCGGATGCGATCGTGTCGATCGCGGTGCTGCCGGGTCACGTGTCGGGGTGTTTTTGCAGGCCGTGAAGAGCAGACTGCCGGACCCGAAGAGGTTGTTGGAGGGGTCGGGAAATGTGGCGCGGCATATCAAGATAGAGAGCGCGGACCGGATCGATGATCCGGAGGTGCGAGCGATGATCGCGGCGGCACTGGAGCGGGCGCGGGTGCGGCTGGATGCCAAGAAAAAGCGGACGATGGTGGTGCGGGCGGTGGTGGAGAAGCAGCGGGCGAGGAGGAAGGTGGTGCCAGAGTAGTTTGTGTGCGATGTACGTGTGCTCTTGGACTCCGGCCATCGGCTCTTCCACATGCCAAAGCCCGGAAGGGCATCCCCGCGAATGGAAGCGATCGGGGAGAAGAGGTGCGTGGAGCGCGATACCGAGGGGTCTCGCCACTGGTTCTTGGGGCCCGACTTGCCGAATGCGTGGCTACCGGTTGTCAGTGCTTCAGGCGGCGTTGGTGTGAGGCCGCACACGGGGGTGCTCCGAGGGGCGGCACAGGGCGACCAGAAATCGCAATCCGTCGTGTTTCTTTTCGATAGCGAGCGCAAGTCCTTTGTCGAAGGTTGATGCGACGGCGCGGAACTGGTACCAGTCAGAAAAATAGTAGATGAGGAAGTGGGCGGCGAGGGGATCTGTGTCGATGAGTTGTTCGAGCGCTCGCGAGACGAGATCAACATCTTCCGGCTCCCAGAGATCCGAGCCGATACGTGGCGGTGCGAGCGCGTGGAAGAAAAGTTTGTCTTCACTGCGCTGCAGCATTGGTGTTTCAGTGTATTCTGACGCCGCAGTGTGCAAGGTGCGACCTTGTGAGGCCGGCAATAGCTGCGAACTCTGAGTCTTTATCTTTAACTTGGCCGACGATGTCGGCTTGGGCCGCTCGCTGTAGCGATTTGGGATGAGCAGCGATGGACGCGGTCGAAAATGACATTGCGGTGGTTCTGGAGAACGCAGTTGCCAAGCAGCATGACGATTTCGTCGCGATAGACAACCTTGTGTGCCATGGCGGAGTCTTGTCTAGCTCTTCATGTTCAGATACTGGAGCGGTTGTTCGAGGCCGGACTTGTCGAGCATGGCCATGACGGTGCGGAGGTCGTCGATCTGCTTGCCGGTGAGGCGGACTTCTTCGCCCTGGATGCTGGCCTGGACCTTGATCTTGGAGTCCTTGACGATCTTGACGATCTGCTTGGCGAGGTCGATGGGGAGGCCATCTTTCAGTTTGACCTCGCGCTTGCAGTTGCCGAGCGCGCCGTGGCGGGCCTGCTCGATCTCGCCCCACTCGAAGGACTTCATGGAGAAGCCGCGCTTCATCGCGGCGTTGAGAAACATCTCCTGCACGGACTTCATCTTGCCCTCGTCGTCGGCGTGCAGGGCGATCTTCTTGTCCTTTTTGTTGACCTCAATCTGGACGATGGAGTTGCGGAAGTCGAAGCGGTTTGCGATCGCCTTCTGCGTGTTGTTGATGGCGTTGTCGAGCTCGGTGTAGTTGACGCGGGAGACGATGTCGAGGGTGGGCATGGGGGGAGTGTAGAAGTGGGAGGGGGGAGGTGGGAAGTGGGAGGGGAAGCAACCGAGCAGGGGAGTAAGGGAGCAGGGGAAAAGGGGGGTTAGGGGTCGAAGGGAGTTGGGGGTTTGTAGTTGCCGATGGTGGCGGGGGGGATGGGTTGGCCTGCGGCGGCGGCGGCTTGGGCGGCTTTGAGGTCTTGGTATTGGGGGGATTTTGCGAGGACTTCGAAGAAGGCGTTCTTGAAGGATTCTTTGGAGGGGTAGGCTGAGCGGAGAGGTGGGAACTCGTCAGAGAGTTTGATGGACTTGGGGTCGTCCGGGGGCGCGTTGTCGGGCCATGCGTTGTCGAGGAAGGTCAGGGCATCGGGCTCGTAGCCCTGATAGACGAGCGTGAGCATGGTGGACCAGAGTTGGACGTCGAGCTTGGCATCGGGCTTGGCGAGGGCGGCGCGGAGTGTGGCGGCCTTCTCGGCGCGGGCGCCAATGGCGGCCGCGGAGGTGATGCGATCGGCGGGCCTGAGCATCATGTCGAGGGCGATTTCCAGATGGTGATTGTGGAGGCGGTAGAAGACGAGCGGGGCGGGAGAGGAGGCGTGCGGGGCGTTCCAGTAGTCGAAGGATTGGTCGGAGATGTTGAAGAGGGCCTGGCCGTCGCGGTCGCCGCCAATTTCGCGCTGAATGCCCATGCCGTTGCGGGCGTCGATGGTGGCGGCGATGAGCGGTGGGTCGGAGAGTTCGACGATGTGGACGGTGTAGCAGCAGTGGGCTCCGCCGGAGTAGGCGAAGATGACGACGTCGGGGATGCCGTTGCCGTTGAGGTCTTCGCCAGCACCGAGGCGGGGGTGGGGCGGGGGCGAGTTGGAGAAGAACGGGAGTTCCTGGCCGAACTGAACGTCGTAGTCCTGCACGTCGAGGATGGTGTTGCCCTGAGAGGTGATGAGGGCGCGGCCGCCGCGGTCGTTGGGGTTTCGGATGATGTAGCGGCGGGCGCGGGTGTCGTTGACGCGGATTTCTTCGACGAGTTTCCACTTGGGGGCGAGGGCGTAGTAGGCGCGGGTGCCGTCGCGGAAGGCGAAGAAGGCGAGGAGGGGAACCATGAGGATGTAGGCGAGGATGGCGAGGGGCCAGCGGCGGCGGGTGCGGGCGAGGTCGCGTTCTGTGGGGGAAACGTGGCCGCATTCGGGGCAGCGGACGGGGGGAGTCGGGGATGCGCCGGACATGTCGTACCAGCACTTGGGGCATCGGCGGCGGGATTTGGAACGGTCGCGGAAGAGGGCGAGATACAGGAGAAAGAGGCCGAGCAGGGCGATGGCGCCGAGGGGGATATAGAGCCAGAATGCGAGGGGGGTGCTGCCCATGGGATGTACTAGGGGCGGGAAGGTAGGCCCGTGGGGTGATTGGGAAATCCCGAGGAGGGATTCACCGCGGAGGTCGCGGAGGGCGCGGAGAGAAAGGCGAAGTCAGAGACGATTTGGATTAGGATTTGGAAGAGGAAGAGGACAGGAGCGGGCTGGTGGGGGGTGGCGGGGGGGGAGGCGAGTTTCCAGTTTCAAAGTTTGAAGTTGGTACGCTGTGCAGGGGTGGGGAGGTTGGAGTGCGGGTCGGATGAAGCCACATGTGGTGACAGCGGAGTTGCTGGCGGTTGCTCGGGGGGATGCTCCGGCGGATGTGGTGTTGGTGAATGCGCGGATTGTGAATGTGTTTACGTGCGAAGTAGAAGAGGGGTCGATCGCGATTCTTGGGGGGCGGATCGCGGGGGTGGGCGGGCGCGGGGACTACACGAAGGGGCGGGAGGTGGTGGATTTGCAGGGGGCGGTTGTGGGGCCGGGGTTCATTGATGCGCACATGCATGTGGAGAGCACCATGCTGCCGCCGCGTGAGTTTGTGCGGCTGGCGGTGCCGCATGGGACGACGGGGGCGGTGTTCGACCCGCATGAGATCGCGAATGTGCTGGGGATCGCGGGAATCAAGTGGGTGATGGAGGATGCGGTGGGGCTGCCGTTTCGGGCGATGTGGGCGGTGTCGAGCTGTGTGCCGAGTTCGGGGCTGGAGACATCGGGGGCAAGGTTGGAGGCGGGGAATCTGGCGGAGTTGATGGACGATGAGCGGGTGGTTGCGCTGGCGGAGATGATGAACTTTCCGGGGGTCGTGGCGGGGGATGCGCGGGTGCTGGCGAAGGTGAATCTGGGGCTGGCAAGAAGGATTGTGGATGGGCATGCGCCGGGGCTGACGGGGATGGGGTTGCGGGCGTATGCGGCGGCGGGGATTACTTCGGATCACGAGAGCACGACGGCGGCGGAGGCGATGGAGAAGCTGCGGCTGGGGATTCGCGTGCTGATCCGCGAGGGGAGCGCGGCGAAGAACCTGGAGGCGATTCTGCCGGCGGTAACGGATGCGAACGCGCATCTGTTTTCGTTCTGCACCGATGACCGGCATCCGGCGGACCTGCACGCGGAGGGGCACATCGATCATGTAGTGCGGAAGGCGATTGCGCTGGGGATGGAGCCGTGCCGGGCGATCGCGATGGGATCGGTGCATACGGCGCGGCATTATGGGAAGCGGGATCTGGGGGCGATCGCGCCGGGGTATCGGGCGGATCTGGTGGTGTTTGATGAGTTGCGGGAGGTGCGGGCGCGGGATGTGATGGTGGATGGGAGGTGGGTGGTGCGGGGTGGGGTGATGGGACGTGAGCACATGGCACATGGCCACATGGCACATCATAAGAATGCGGCTCCGGCGAGCGCGGTGAAGTTGCCGGGTGGGTTGGGGGTTGGGTCGTTTCGGGTGGCTGTGACGAAGCCGGGGGCGAAGATTCGGGTGATTGAGATGCGGGTGGGGCAGATTGTGACCGGAGAGCGGGTGATGGAGCCCAAGGTGGAGGCGGGGGCGATTGTGGCGGATGCGGGTGCGGGGGGGAGAGACATCGCGAAGCTGGCCGTGATCGAGCGGCACAAGGGGGCGGGGAATATCGGGGTCGGGTTTGTGACGGGATTCGGGTTGAAGCATGGGGCGATCGCGAGCACGGTGGGGCATGATTCGCACAATCTGGCGGTGCTGGGGGTGAGCGATGCGGACATGCTGGTGGCGGCCCGGACGCTCGCAGCGTGCGGCGGGGGGCAGTGCGCGGTGCGGGATGGAAAGGTGCTGGCGTTGCTGGAGTTGCCGATCGCGGGGTTGATATCGGATCGGCTGGCGATGGAGGTGATCGCGGCGCAGCGGGTGCTGCTGGATGCGACGCATGGGCTGATGGGGGGTGGGTGCCCGATGGATGATCCGTTCATGCCGCTGAGTTTCATGTGTCTACCGGTGATACCGAAGTTGAAGGTGACGGATATGGGGTTGGTGGATGTGGGGACGATGAGCGTGGTGGGGGTGGAAGTGTGAGCGGAGGCGCGGGCGCGAGCCCGGGCATTCGGGTTGCAACAGGAGGGTGCCCGGGCTTGCGCCCGGGCCTCTGTTCAGGGCAGGACAACATGGACCGGTTTGAGTGTTATGAGTTGTGTGTGCAGTCGCCGCGGTTTGTGGTGCCGTTTTTGCGGGCGGTGCATGGGGGGGAGCCGGTGGTGCTGCGCGAGGATTTCTGCGGGACGGCGGCGATCTCGCGGCGGTGGGTGGAGGATGGGAAACGCGCGGGGCAGAAGTGGCGGGCGGTGGGGGTGGATGTGGATGCGGAGGTGATCGAGCGGGCTCGTGCGGAAAATGAGAGAGCAGGGATGGGGGAGGAGATTCGGTTGGTGCGCGGGGATGTGTTGGAGGTCACGGATTCGGACGGTTGCGATGTGATGTTTGTGGGGAACTTTTCGATTGGGTACATACACCAGCGGGTCGCGCTGGTGCGGTATCTGCGGGCATCGCGAGTGCGATTGGCGCGCGGGAACGCGGGGTTCGGGGGAGGCGTGTTTGTGTGCGATCTGTACGACGGACCCGGGGCGTTCAAGGAGGGGAGCATCACGCGCGTGCATCCGGGGCGCAGCCGCGAGATGGTGCGGTACACGTGGGAGCACCGGGAGGCCGATGCGCTGACAGGGATGGTGGTGAACGCGATCCACTTTCAGGTGGAGGTGGATGGGGAGGTGGTGGCTCGGTACCCGGATGCGTTTGCGTACGAGTGGCGGCTGTGGTCGATTCGGGAGATGCGGGAGGCGATGAGGGAGGCGGGTTTTGCTTCGACGGAGGTGTATCAGGATGTGGGGCCGAGCACGGAGGAGGGGCCGCTGCGGCATGGGCGGGAGATGCGGGAGGGAGGGGTGGTGTGTGTGGTGGGTAGAGAGAAGAAGTAGAGGTGAGCAGGTGTGGAGGTGATGGAGAATCATCTGCTCACCTTTTCACCTTTTCACCTTTTCACCTGCTCAGTGCTCAGGGCTCATCCGCGGGATTCGCTCGCGGACTCGCTCATCCCGGGCGTGTGCGTCTCGTGCGGCTCGATGTGGACGTGGACATCGAGGACGTTGGGGAGGGACTTGCGGATGGCGGCCCGGACTTTGCCGCCGATGATGTGGGCTTCGCGGACGGGCATGTCGGGGGCCACCTGGACGTGCATGTTGACCCAGTAGCCGCCGCCGGAGCGGCGGACGATGACTTTTTCGATGTCGCGGACGCCGGGGACGGCGCGGGCGACATCGCGCGCGGGGTTGATGACGCGCTGCTCATCCTCGGGGGTAGTGGCATCCATGAGTTCGCGCATGGGGATGCGGGCGAGGTGGAAGGCGTTCCAGAGGATGATGGCCGCGGCGAAGAGGGCGGCCCAATCGTCGGCGGTTTCCCAGCGGAATGCGTTGAACCCCCCGGCTCCCCCCGCTCCCCCGGCGGCAGAGTTGCCCCACCATTTTTTCCCGAAGACGGCGATGGAGATGCCGATGGCCGCGGCAAGGGAGGTGACGGCATCGGCAACGTGGTGTCCGGCATCGACTTCGAGTGCCGTGGAGCCCTCCTGTCGGGCGACGCGGCGGGCGGCGAGGTAGAGGGCGAACTTGATGGGGAAGACGACGCCGATGACGAGAAGTGTCCACCAGTCGGGGTTCTGGTGCGGCGTGAGGATGTCGTGGATGGCTTTGATGGCGATGCCGATGCCGGCGGCGAGGACGAGCGCGGCGACGACGAGTCCGGCGAGGCCCTCGGCCTTGCCGTGGCCGTAGGGGTGGTCCTCATCGGCGGGCATGGCGCCGATGGCGAGGCCGGACCAGATGACGACCGAGCCCGCGATGTCGGCGAGGGACTCGATGGCATCGGCAATGAGCGCGCCGGAGTGGCCGACGATTCCGGCGATGAGCTTGATGAGGCCGAGCAGGACGTTGAGCCCGAGCCCGATGACGGTCATGCGGCGCGTGCGGGCGGAGGATGATGGGGAGGGGCCCGGCATTGGGCAGAGGGTAGGGTGGGGCTACGTTCACCAGCGATTGGGGTCGGCCAGATCGGCAATGACGCGATCAAGGCCCTCGACGACGCGGGCGGTGCGGTCGTAGTCGAGCGTGGCGGCGGCGTCGGTGGGCGTGTGGTAGTGGGGGTTGCGGAAGGTGGCGGTGTCGGTGACCATCATGGCTGGATAGCCCTCTTGCCAGAAGGACCAGTGATCGGACCAACCGACGCCGGGAAGGATGCCGGGGGGAGAGCCGCCTTCGGAGGGAAACTGGGTGGTGTTGCGGAAGACGGAGAGGGCGTGTTTGTTCAGGGAACGCGAGGAGTAGTTGGAGACGAAGGCGATGAAGTTGGCGGTGCTGGGGTAGAGGGAGTTGAGGGGTGCGGGGTACTTCTGGGAGTTGGGCTGTTGGGAGTAGTAACCGATGCTCTCGATGCTGATCATGCCGACGATGTTGTCCTGGTTGGCGCGGCACTGCTTGGCGTAGACCCAGGAGCCCATGTCCTTCGTCCAGAATGCGGGGGGCTCTTCGTTGACGAAAAGGACGAAGCGGATGGTGCGAGGCTGTGGCTTGGAGTGGTAGACGCGGGCGAGATGGAGGACCGCGGCGACGCCGCTGGCATTGTCATCCGCGCCGGGCGCGCCTTGGAAGGCGTCATAGTGGGCGCCGATGACGATAATTTCGGCAGCATTGGATGTGCCGGGAACGACGACTTCGAGGTTGGGCGTGCGCGAGCCGCGTTCGACGAAGGACTCGTTGATGGTGGTGTAGCCGAAGGAGGAGAGTTGGTCGTGGATCCAGGCCGCGGCTTCGGCGAAACGCTTGGGGTACCACGTGGAGCGATTGCCGACGCGCCCGACGCCGCCGGTGGCATCGGAGAGGATTTCAACGGAAGTGCGGAGTTCGGCGGCGAGTTGTGTCTGTTCTGGAGTCGCGGGGGGAAGAGGACCGCGGAAGGAGACGCCGGGCATGTGGATCATGGCGAAGTAGCCGTAGACCAAGGCGAGGAAGATGAGGGCGAAGAGAACAGCGAGCCGCTTGAGGGCGGCTCTGGAGGCGAGTCTGAAGCGGGGTTTGGTGGATGGGGAGGAAGAGGAAGCAGTCATCCGGGAGAAGGTACGCGAAATGTGGATGTGCTGTTGCCGACGAAGACCCGCGGCCGCGGCGGCCGCGACATGGGCTGGTAAGCCCATGCCACTTCAGGCGTACAACTTGGCGAGGTCTTGCCAGAAGGTGGGGTAGGTTTTTGCGACGCAGGCGGGGTTTCGGATAAAGACGTTGGGGCGGCGGAGGCCGATGAGGGCGAGGGACATGGCCATGCGGTGGTCGTGGTAGGTGTCGAAGAAGATGGGAGGCAGTGGGGAGTGGGGAGTGGGCAGTGGGGGGGGAGTGATGCGCATGGACTCGTCGGGGTGGCCGTTGAGCTCTTCGGGGATGATCTCCACATTGGCGCCGAGCTTGGTCAGTTCCGTTTGCAGTGCCGCGAGGCGGTCGGTCTCCTTTACGCGAAGCGTGCGCAGGCCGCGGAGTTCGGAGCGTCGAGTTGCGAAACAGCACACGACCGCGAGAGCCATTGTTTCGTCGGGAATCAGACTCATGTTCGCCCGAATCGCAGAGATCGCCTTCGGCCCGCGGATGATCGTTTCGTCGTTCGGGCCGCATGTGTTTCGGAGCCCGGCGCGGCTCAGCGCGAGTCCGATGAGCGGATCGCCTTCTGTCTCGTACCGAAGCCATTTGCTCGATTTCGGGCTCTCCCCCGCCGGCGGTCCCGCGTGACTGAACACCTGAACAGTCGGGAATGTGATGAAGCGGTGGTGCGAGGGCGGGCGCAGAGCCGCACCGGGGATGATGGTGGTCGCCGCAAGAAAGAACGCAAGCCCGCTGTCGTCGGCCGGGATCTCCATCTTGAACGCGGGCAGGGGAAGGACGGAGTGAGGGTCGAGGTAGTGCGGAGAGTTGGGTGGGGTGGGTGGGGCGAGCCGCTCACCCGTGCCTGGGACGCGGACGGACCGCGTGCCGGGACGCCGAACCTGCACGGAGTTCAGGGCGCGGGCCGCCGAGAGCGCTTCGAGAGTCATGTCGACGTAGGACGGGCTGGTCACGGGTTCTTCAAGGTGGAGGAATAACCCGCGGGGGAGGAATGGCGCGACCAGGAGGAGGGCCGAGATGAACTGGCTGGATTGCGTTGGAGGAAACGTCAGCTCGGCGCCCATCGCGGAGAGATCGTGCGGGGGAAGAACATGCAGCGGCGGAAATCCCGACTCGCCCAAGTAGACGACCTTGGCACCGAGGGCCGTCAACGCACCGGCGAGCTCCCCAATCGGCCGTTCCCGCATGCGGGTGTCGCCGTCGATGATGATGCCGCCGGAGTCTGGCGGGGCGAGGATGGCGGCGGCGGTGAGGAAGCGGGTGGCGGTGCCGGCGTTGTTGAGGTTGAGGGTGATGGTCTGGCCGGGGGGGATGCGCCAGCGGCCGGCCACGCCGGTGATTCGGAGGATGTCGAGAGTTTCTTGATGGGGTGGCACTGGCGGCTTGCCCGCCAGTGGCTTGGTGACTGGGTTGGCAACATCACTGGCAGACAAGCTGCCAGTGCCACCCCGCACTATTTCCACTTTCGCACCCAACTGCTGGATTGCCCGCAACATCACCTGCGCATCGTCGGCGTCGATGAGGGGGCCGCGGAGTTCGCTGGTTCCTTCGGCGAGGGCGGCGAGGAGGAGGGCGCGGTTGGTGATGGACTTGGAGCCGGGGGGGCGGATGATGACGTCAAACCCCCCCGGCTTCTCGATTGTGGGGATCGGGAGCGGGTCCGGGAGTTGATCCAGGGGAAGGGAGAGGGCGGCGATCTGGGCGGCGCGGTCGGGCATGTGGGAAGAGTATCGGGAATGGAGTGTGGGTGGGCTTCGCACGGGTTGCCGGCGAAGCGCCGGCGAACCCGTGGCACGGTCCATTTATGGCACGGTGAATCCGTGGAACGGTCAATGGGGCGCGGGGGTGGCGACGATGCAGTCGAGGCCGAAGTAGGTCTTTGGGGGCTCGGACTTGGGATTCGCGCCGGTGATCTCGGCTCGGAGGAGTAAGGTGCCGTTGGGTGTGGGCGTGAAGGTGCCGAGTTCGATAGGGCCGGTGGAGAGGGGTTTGCCGTGCTGGCCGGAGTAGAGGTCGATGGGTTCGCCGCTGTTTGGGCCGGCGAGTTTGCCGTTGATGGTGAAGCGGACGGTGGCGTAGTCCCAGGATTTCGTCGCGTAGAGCGTGAGTCTGTGTGGGCCGGGGGGTTTGCTGGCTTCAACGGGGATCGTGAGCTCGACGAAGTCGCCGGGCTTGTGCGCTTGGATCCAGAGATGGGCTCCGCCGCTCCAGGTTTGTCGAGCGAAGCCCTCCATGTCCTGCGCGGCGGCGATGACGCCATCGGACTTGGCGGAGACTGTCATCGTTTCGCACTCGATCGCGTTCGGGATGGCGAGGGGCTTGGGTAGCGGTGGGGGCTGGGGGATGGGGGCTTTGGCTTCGTCGGGCTGCGGCGGGATGTTGCTGGTTGCCCCGGGAAGGGCGTACCAGTAGGTGGTGGCCGCGTAGGCCTCATCGCATTCGGCCCAGTGCCAGATTTCCATATCGAAGCGGAGGGACTTGGTGAACGGGATCGCGTCGAGAGAGCGGACGCGGGAGACGGTGGTGTGGCCCCAGTTGTTCTTGCCGTTTCCATCGACGCGCGGCTGGGCGTGGAAGGGGTGTGTGAAGTAGTGCGGGTCGCACCAGGCGTAGCCGTAATAGTCTTCGGTGCCGGTGCCGAAGTGGGATGGGAAGGTTTCGCCATCGACGTAGATCTTCTCATCGCCTTCGCCCCACCATTCTTCGACTGGGTTCATGACGGCGAGAGAGTCGCCGACATAGACACCCTTTCCTGTTGCGGTGATGTAGTTCCAATCCATGGTGCCCTTGCCGCCGAGGGCGTGGATGGGATATTGGGCGTGCCAGTTGGTGTGGAAGTGCATCAGGCGGTTGGTGGGCGCGCCTTCGGGAAGGGCGTTGGAGGTGACTTTGAAGAGGACGCCGGAGGGCTTGGGGCCGAGATTCAGGAGCGAGAGCTTGGCGGACTTGAGGTAAGGCATGACCCAGTCGCTGCGCATGGCCGCGGGCTTGGAGACGGTGCGGTACCAGTCCTGATAGGGGTTCAGCCCCACGCCGGAGCCGAAGAAATCGGAGAGGGGGCACCAGATGGTTTGCTGGCCGTCGAACTCGGCGATGAGGATGGTGGAGCGCAGAGATTCGGTGAGCGTGGTTGAGAAGGCGTGCAGGGCGAGGGAAGTAATCTCGCCGGGGCCGCTGGTCTCGGAGTGGAATATCTCGGTGGCGGCGCCGGGGGGGAGCTGGGTGGGCGTGCCTTCAAGGTCGGGGACGGGGCGGGGGTAGCCGATCATGCCCGCGACACGGGCGATGTCGATCTTGGCGCGGTCCAGCCGCGCGAGGGATTCGACTGGAGTGCCGGCGGGGTAGGTGCGGTAGTTGACGTGGTAGTAGAAGCCGCTGGCGTCGGAGGTGACTTTGCAGTGCTTGGCGTAGGGAATAGGAAGGAAGAGGTTGTAGCCGCGGGACTGGACGCCGGACATGGGCTCGGGGATTTTCCACTTGCCGCCGAGAACATCGGCCATGGGGGCTTCGATGGCGGGCGTGGGCTTATCGTCGAGGTAGATGCGGAGCGTGCCTTTGGGGTTGGCCGACCAGAGGCGAACAATGACTCCGGGGCCATCCATGTCGGCCATGACCCATTCTTTGCGGGGGGGCTCACCGACGTTTTCGGTTCGGAGAAACTCGCCGCGGTCGCCGTTGGCGAACCAGGTGGCGGGGTCGTCGGGGGATTTCGAGGCGCGGTCGTAGCTGGAGAACTGCTTGCAGGTGTAGGGGGGATCGGGAAAACGCGCGAGGGACTCGCGGTCGAACATCTCGGCGAGGAGGGAGTCGAGGTTGATGGGGGACGGGGGGGGTGGGGGCTCGGTATTGAGCGAGACGAAGGCGGCGAGCGTGGCGAGAGCGAACATCTGATGCTCCTGGGGGAATGCAGTGCGCGGGCATTCTACAGGTCTGTGCTGGGTGGCGGAGTCGGGCGGAGATGGGTGCCGCATTCGGGGCAGATGCGGGCGTTCAGGTCGAGCGTGTCGTAGGCGCAGGTGGGGCAGAGCCCGGCGGCGCGGCGGGCGACGTGGGTGGCGTGGCGATATGCGCGGCGGATGCGGCTGGCGGTCCAGAGAAAAAAGGCCAGAACGGCGAGAAAAGTGAGCGTATCGATCGCGATTCCAGAAGGGCTGAGTGAGACTATGTCGAAATCGCCCGACGCGATTCTCGCGGAGTACTTCGAGAACGCGTAGTTGCTTGGACCCGAATCGTTCGTGTGCACATTGAGGAACTGGGCGACGGCTGCTCTGCATTGGGATTGAAGAACGGTCGTGTCTGAAACCTGAATGACGAGGGCGTGATGTTCCCGCTCGAGAAAAGCGACGGGAAAACCCAAAGGATGTCGGTATGTGAACCAGTCGGTGCGCCCGACAATGTCTTGCGGATCGGGGGGATTGGCATTTGCGACGATTTGGCCGGAGGTGTCCCGAAGGA
The DNA here is from genome assembly GCA_038225655.1 of Phycisphaerales bacterium. Lineage (GTDB taxonomy): Bacteria > Planctomycetota > Phycisphaerae > Phycisphaerales > UBA1924 > UBA4658. The sequence continues at coordinate 29,641 of JBBRQY010000011.1, forward strand.
TCATCAACGTCATTCGCGGGTGAACGCCAGAGCTGCTGCCGATCGACGCAGGCAGAAGAATACCGATTAGGAGCAAGGTCAGGAGCAGCACGACGATTCGAATGATGAGCCAGTTGCCAAAGCCGCCCGCTGTCCACGGGCCGCCGGGGCGCGACAGGCGTTGGTCACCGGGAAGCGTCATCGTCCGAGGCCTTCCGGAACACGGCCACGACGTCTTCGACGGGGATGACGAAGAGGCGGTTGTCGCCGTCGAACTCGACGGGGATGGCGTGCTTGGGGTTGAACAGGACGCGGTCGTACTTCTTGATGGGATAGTCGATGTCGTTCTCGACTTTCGTGCTGATGGCGACGACGCGGCCGGTGATGGTGGGGATTTCGATCTTGTCGGGGAGGTGGATGCCGGTCTTGGTCTGCTTGCGATCCTCATCCTTGCGGATGAGAACGCGGGCGCCGATGGGCTCGACGGTTTCGAGCTTGGAGGCGGGGGTGGGCTTGGGGTTGGAGGAGTCCTTGCTCATCGCGGGATAGTAGGGGGCGTGCGAGTTGCCTAGCAGCCCGCAAACCATGCGCCGAGGAAGTCGAAGAGGTCCGTGAGGTTCAGGGCGCCGGAGTGATCAAAGTCGGCGCGGAGGTCGGAAGCGAACCAGGCGGCGATGAAGTTGAAGACATCGGAGATGGTTGAGGAACCGCTGGCATCAAAGTCTCCCGGGCATGTGCAGGGGAACTGATGGAACCAGAGGAGACTGGTCGCGCCGCCGCCGTCTATGGTGAGGAAAAGGGAGCGGCGGCCGGTGGAGCACTCGTTGATGATCGCGAGGCCTTCGATGTTCTCCGTTGATGTGGAGCCGGTGGGGCGGTCGTATGTGCGGAGGGTGACGAGGCGACGCTCAGCGCCAGAAGGAATGGAGGCGGCGGAGACGATCTCAATGGTGTTCACATCGTTGCCGTGGAGGAGCAGTATGTGGCCGGTGGAGGGATCGAAGGTGACCTCGGAGGTGTCGCCGCTATTGGTGAGATACGCGCCGACAAAGGTAAAGGAAGAGTCGGTGGGGCTCAAGTCGAAGACATAGACGCGGCCGCCGTTCTGGTGGCCGACGAAAAACAGGCCGCCCATGCCGCGATGACTGAGTGTGGAGATGCCCGCGCTGTTGACAAATCCGGCGTCGTGGAGGGCCCAGTCGGGGATAAAGGCGAGGCCTTCGGAGCCCTTGCCGCCGTTGACGGGGAGGAAGGGGAGCGTGTTGAAGGTGCGGATGAGGGTGGCGGTGCCGTAGATAGAGAGATTGTACTGGCGGATGACCTCTTCGCCCTCGGCCATGATGAAGACGATGTCGGAGGCGGGATCGGCCTGGGTGATGGCCTCGGCGTCGTTGAAGCCGGTCCACTCGGCACGGAGGCCGTTGCGGGCGTCGACGACGAAGCCGCCGAGCCCATCTTCGCGAAGGGCCCAGACCTTGCTCGTGGTGTTTGCGGGGCCGTTTCGAACGAGCCAGAGGCGGCGCGTAGCGGGGCTCCAGTACGCGCCGCTGAGATCGACGTAGAAGTCGTTTGTCCCGGGGCCCTCGACGGGAGTGAGGTTGGTGGCCGAGGTCCAGGATTCGGCGGGCCAGGAGGAGAGCTGGGCGAGGGCTGCGGGGGCAAGGGAGAGCAAGGCGATCGCGAACAGAGTGGGGGAACGCGGGGGCATGGGGAGGAGGTTATGCCTGCGAAGGCACAGTTCCGGCCGCGATTGTCGCGGAATATCGAGCGGGTGTTGCGAGGTGGAATGGCGAGATGGCGAGGTCGGACGCCGGGGTTGCAACACCACGGGCAGACGAGCTGCCCGTGCCACCCAAGGCGCATGTCGGTCAGCGGGCGTGGGAGGCGATGAGGGCGATGATGCCGACGATGATGAGGCACATGAGGACGAAGAGGGTGATCTTGATCGCGCTGTACGGGCGTTCGCCGACGACTTCGCCTGTGCGAGCGTTGACCATGAAGCGGTAGACCTTGCCGGAGTAGCGGTAGGTGCTGAGCCAGACGGGCAGGAGGAGGTGCTTGTAGGTGATGGCGTCGTAGCGGGAGCGGGCGTCGTGGATCTGCTGCTCATCGCCGCCGATGTCCGTGCGGATGGCGTTCTCGATGATGGGCTGCATCTTCTGCTTGGCGACGGCGAAGCCCTCTTCGAGGCCGACCTGGTAGCACTCGGCGCGGAAGCCAGCGAGATAGTCGTCGGCGTAGGGGACGCAGGCGGGGAGGTCCCAGGGTTCGAGCTTCTCGACTTCCTGAACCGGGAGCGATTTGCTGGCGACGACGAGGACATCGTCGAAGGGGACGCCGACGGTGCCGGTGGCGGGGGACCAGCGGATGCGCCGGACCTGCTGGGTCTGCGGGCGGCCGTTGACCCAGATGGTCTGGGTTTCCCAGTAGGCGTCGCCGCGTTCGCCCTCGTACCAGGTGGTGGTCTGGGAGTCGTACGTCCAGGCGGGGAGGTACGTGCCGGTGAAGGCGGAGTCCAACATGCCGTTGTTCTTGAGCTTGTTGGGGGCGAACCAGAGCTTGCCGAGCCAGAACTTGAAACGGGCGACGGCTTCATCGCGAGTGGCGCGGAAGGGGAGAACCGCCCCGGGCTTGATCTGCGTGGCGGCTTTGGCGGTGGAGACGATGTTGGAGCCGCAGAAGGGGCAGGAGAGAGAGGTGACGTTGGGCGGGGCCTGGATGGTGGCGGCGCAGGCGTCGCACTTGACGACCATGACCTCGGACTTGGTGGCGTTCTCTTTGAGGTCGCGGAGAGTGGTGAGGTAGTCGATCTCGCGGACGAGTTTGGTATCGGTCGGCGCGCTGATCGCGTTCTGGCAGTTGCAGTAGGGGCAGACGGTGACGAAGGTGCCGGGGACGAACTGGAGCTTCGCACCGCAGTTTTTGCAGGGGAAGCGGTTCTGGCCGTCGGTGGTGGCGGTTGATGTTTGGGATTCGGCCATCGGAGTATTCACCACTGAGCACACTGAGGGCACTGAGAAAGGCGGAGAGGGAGGGGACGGATCATTGTGGGATGCTCATCGTGCTCCGCTTCACGATTTTCTTTCCGGATTTCCTCTCAGTGTTCTCCGTGTGCTCAGTGGTGAATCTGCATTAGCGGGGCATCGGGGGTGGTGCGCCGCCGGCGAGGAGTCCGGCGAGCTCGGGGACATCCTTCGCCTGCGCCCACGCGGCCATACCGGCGCGCCAGACGAGAGTTTCGGGCTTGAGTTCGCCGCTGATGACCTTGTTGCGAAGGAGGAGGAACTCGAAGGGGCCGGCCTGTTGGCCGTTGATGGCGAGGAAGAAGGGGTAGGTGGGGGCGGGGCCGCCGACCATTCCGCCGCCCATGGGGGGTGGTGCGCCGGGGCCACCGGCGGATGCGCCCTGTGCGCCGCCCATCTGCTGGCCCATCGCGCCGGCGAACTGGCCGCCGAGGCCCATGCCGATGAAGGCGCCGGCGGCGCCGGGGTTCTTGGCCGCGTCGCGGATGGCTTCGGCGGTCTGGTACTTGGTGTAGGAATCGAGGTTTCCGACGACGGACATGCTGGAGCGCTTGTCCAGGGCGGCTTCGACTTCGGGAGGCAGCGAGATGTTCTCGACGTTGAGCTTGGGGAGTTCCAGGCCGTAGTTGCCGAACTCGGGGGCCATTTTCTCCGTGATGAACTTGCCGAGCTCGGAGTAGTTGCCGGCGAGATCGAGCATGGGGATCTTGCTCTCGCCGAGGATATCGGCGAACTCGCTGACGATGAGGTTGCGGAGCTGGTTGGTGATCTCGTCGGTGGTGTAGCGGCCCTCGGTGCCGGAGATCTTCTGGATGAAGACGCCTGGCTCCTTGACGCGCATGGTGTAGTTGCCGAAGGCGCGGAGGCGGACGGGGCCGAACTCGGGGTCGCGGACCATGATGGGGTTCATGGTGCCCCACTTCAGGTCGGTGAAGGTGCGCGTACTGACGAAGTAGACCTCGGCCTTGAAGGGTGACTCGAAGCCGTACTTCCAGCCGAGCAGCGTGGCGAGGATCGGGAGGTTCTGGGTGGTGAGGGTGTACGTGCCGGGCTGGAAGACGTCGGCGAGCTTGCCCTCGTTAATGAAGACGGCGGCCTGGCCTTCTCGGACCACGAGCTTGGCCCCGTACTTGATCTCGTTCTGGAACCGCTCGAAGCGGTAAACCATGGTGTTCTGCGTGTCGTCCAGGTACTGGACGATATCGATCAGTTCGTGCTTCAGGCGATCCCAGATTGACATGGCGAGAGCCCCTTTCAGGAAGGTAGTTGGGAGGAGTGTACGGGGAGTTTCGGGGATGCGTTTGCGCGTGTGGGAAAGGGTTGGGAAGCGGGATTTCGTAGGGTGGTGGAGTGATATGTCCGTTTGGCGGGATGAGTGCATCCCCTGGAGGCGGGCGGGCGAATCGAAAGGCGGAGACCACCATGCCCAGACTCGCGCTGTCATTCTGTCTGCTTGCGCTCGCGGCGGGAATCTGTGAGGCGCAGACGGTTCAGTTCCGGGCCGCGCCAGTGGCGACGGGGCTCGCGTATCCATTGTTCGTAACGTCGGCGCCGGGGGATCGATCACACCTGTTCATCATCGAGCAGCGCGGGAAGATCAAGGTGGTGGATGTGTCGCCGACGGGGACGTACTCCGTGCGGGCGACGCCGCTGGTGGATCTGACCTCGCAACTGACCAGTACGTACCTTGAGTACGGCGTGCTCGGGCTGGCGTTCCATCCGAACTTTGCGAGCAACGGGTACTTCTATGTGACGTACACGCCCGCGACCGGGGTGACGATGGCGGACTGGGCGTTGCTGCGCTTCAAGGTCTCCGCGGCCGATCCGAACATCGCGGACATGTCCACGCAGACCACGATCCTGCGCATTCCGTACACGATCACTCAGCACCGCGCGGGGTGGATCGCGTTCGGGCCGGACGGATATTTGTACGCGACCACTGGCGACGGCGGGGAGAACGATCCGAGCAACGCGGGCTCCGACCGGAGCGTTTTGCGCGGCAAGGTGCTGCGCATCGATGTTAACGGGCCGGACGGGATTCCCGGGACGGCGGACGACGACGGCTTCCCGGCGGATGCGAACAAGAACTACCAGATTCCGGCGACGAATCCGTTTGTGGCCACGGCGGGGGCCGCGCCGGAGATTTGGGCGTATGGGCTGCGGAACCCGTGGCGGGCGTCGTTCGACCGGCAGACCGGGGACATGTGGATCGGGGATGTCGGGCAGAACGCGTATGAAGAAGTGGACTTCCAGCCCGCGGGCGTCGGCGGCGTGTTCTACGGGTGGCGCTGCCTGGAGGCGACGCACCGAACGACGTTCACCGAGTGTCAGGGAACGCTGCCTGCGTCGACGCTGCCGGTGCTGGAGTATCCCCACACCGGCACCGGTGTGGTGACGGGGACGAGCGTGACGGGCGGGTATGTGTATCGCGGGTGCGCGATGCCGAGTTTGCGCGGCACGTACTTCTTCGGTGATTGGGGCGGCAAGGTGTGGACGGGGGTGCGGAGCGGTGCGGCGTTGACGAATGTGGTGAATCGAACGACCGAACTGGCCGCGCCGGGGACGATGGTTTCGTTCGGCGAGGATGCGCTGGGCGAGTTGTACTTTGTGAACTGGTCGTCCACGGCCGGGGCGGTGTACAAGATCGAGCCGCGGACGCTGGACGGTCCGGATTGCAACGGCAACGGAAAGCCGGATGCCTGCGACATTGCGATGGGGGTGAGTCAGGATGTGAACGGGAATGGGATTCCCGATGAGTGCGAGCACTTGTGCGCGGCGGACTTCAACCATGTGGGCGGGCTTACGCCGCAGGACATCTTTGATTTTCTAGCCGCGTGGTTCGCCTTTGATCCCCGCTCGGATTTCAATGGGATGAACGGGCTGACGACGCAGGACATCTTTGACTTTCTGGGGGCGTGGTTTGCGGGGTGTGCATGAGCGGGAGCGCATGGCGTGCTGGCGATGGCCGCGGGAGGCGGGAGTTCCGGGTCCGATCCGGAGGATTCACGGGAAAGCGGCGATATTTGCAAGTCCGTTTGGGGTGGCCACACCTGAGGCCGCGCTTGAGTTTGGTGCAACTCAGCGGATTCTTGACAGAGTTGTGGGCGGTTTTCCGCCATGTTGAATAGTGTATGGGTGAGTTCAGTTCCCTTGAGGAGCAGCGTTATGGGTCTGTGGGCTCGGAATGGCTTTTTTGCCGCGGCGGTGGGCTTTGGGTGCGTGTGCGCACTGGGCGCCACCGATGTGACGCTGCTGACGCAGCAGCGGAGCATTTCTGCGATCACAACGGCCAATGGCGGCTCGCAGACGGTGAACGCGCCGAACTTTGCACCGTTCGTGCAGACGCTGAGTCTGTCAACGACGTTTGTCGGGCCCGACGGGCCGGTGACGAATGTGGCCGTGAGCCGGATTGATTGTCAGGTGGACCCGAACGCGATTCGGGCACGGGGGAACCTTGCCGGCGCGGGGGGCGTGTTGGCGGCTACTGGCGAGGTGGAGATTGGAGATGCGAAGGCGTCCGTGTTCATCACTTTTCAGGTGAACGCGGCGATGCCTTTCAATCTGATGGCGGCGGCGCGGCCGGCTCTGCATCCGACGGATGATTTTCTGATCGAGTTGAAGGACATCACGAGGAATGATCGGGTGTTCGTGCTCGAGGGGAGCGACCCTGCGCGGGCGGTGAACGAGAGCGGGACGCTTCAGCCGGGGCAGTACTGGATGAAGTACCGGGTGGAGGGGACGTTTGATGATGTTGAGTTGAGCCGAGATTTTTGGTTCAATCTGTCGCTGGGGTGCCGGGCGGATTTCAATGGGGTGGACGGGGTGGGGGTGCAGGATGTGTTCGACTTTGTGAGCGCGTGGTTCGCGGGGGATCAGCGGGCGGACTTTGATGGGTCCGGGGCGCTTTCGGCGGAGGACATCTTCGCGTTTCTCGGGGCGTGGTTTGCGGGATGTGGGTGAGGATGGGGATTCGGGCGCGGCGGGGCAATGCGTAATACGAGTTCAGACTGCAACTTATACTAAACGCACTTAAACCAGGTGCGTAAATCCACGGGAATCGCTCGCGGACTCGCTCATCCCGGGCGTGTGAATCGTGCGTGAGATTGTGGCTGCTACTTCGCGGGCAATCGATCTCGCAGCTCCTTGGCCTTGGCTGGGTCGCCTTTGCGCTCGTAGAGCGTGGCGAGAGATTCGGTGGCGCTGCGGGTGATGGCGGCGATCCCCGGGCCAGCTTGAAGTGTGGGGAGGACGCGGGCCAGGATGTCCATGGCTTCTGCGTCGTTGCCTTGCTCGGCGAGTGTGATGCCGATGTTAGCTTCCGTGGCGGCGATTTGAACAGCAGCTTTGGGTTGGTGCGAATGCTGCCAGGCGAGGACTTGGCGGAGGCGCATGAGAGCTTCGGGAGCGTGGCCTTGTTTACGCAGGGCTTGGGCAAGGGAGGTGGTGGCTGGGACGCGGCCGGGGTGCTCGGGGCCGAAGGCGGCCTCCCAGGAATCGGCCGCGGCGGTGAGGAGGATGACGGCTTCGTCGGTTTCGCCGATGCGGAGCTTGGCGAGGCCGAGGTTGCTCTGGCAGCGGACGAGGAGGGGATGGTTCGGGCGGAGGAGCGCTTTGCGGACTTCGTATGCGGCGGCGAACTCCGTGGCGGCTTCGGCGAAATCGCCCTTTTGGAGGAGCGCGCTGGCGAGGTTGTTGCGGGTTTCCGCTGCGGCGAGGGATCGTTCGCCCAAGGCGGCGATGGTGGCTTTGAGGGCTTCGCGTTGCAGGGTGATGGCTTCGTCGGTGCGGCCCTGAGCGCGGACGCTGGAGCCGAGGTTGTTCAGGATTGCGCTCTCGCGCTCCGTAGGAACTTGCGAGGCCTTGGCACGCTCGGCTTTGAGGAGGACGTTGAAGCGGCCTTCGGCATCGGGGTATTTGCCCTGATAGAAGGCGAGCTCGCCGAGTGAGAGATCCGAGTCCATGCGGGCGTCGGAGTCGGGAGGGAGCGAGGCGTAGAGACGCGCGGCGTCTTCCAGCAGCACTTTGGCTTCGTCGAGCATGCCGAGGGACATCATGGACTGGCCGACTTCCTGCTCGGCTGCGGCGAGGGTGAGGGGGTCGGCGGGGGGGGCGGTGCGCAGAGTGGTGACGGCATCTTTGAGGACATCGCCGAGCTTGGCGTCGGGGCCGAGGTTGGCAGTGTCTGCTCCGCCGATGACGGTGCGGAGGAAGCGGCGGCTCTCGGTGAGACGTTTGAGGTTCTCATCGAGGCGCTGATTGGCAGCGAGCAGGGCGCTGCGCTGAATCTGAAGTTGCTGACTTTGGCGGTAAAGGAGTGTGGTGGCCGTAGAGAGGAGAACAAAGGCCGCGGCGGTCAGGGTGACGGCGGCGGCGTGGCGGCGGACGAACTTGGAGGCGCGGTAGCCGAGCGTGTCTTTACGGGCCTGGACGGGCATGCCGCCGAGGAAGCGACCGATGTCGGCGGAGAACTGCTCGACAGAGACGTAGCGGCGCTGTGGCTCTTTGCGGAGGGCCATGAGGACAATGACGTCGAGGTCGCCGCGAAGCAGGCCGCGGAGGCGCGTGGAGGAGACGCCGCGGGTCTTGGGCATGTCCACGGGGGAGAGCGGGGGCTGCGTGGCTGTGGTGGGTGCGGCAAGTGAGGGCGCGGCGGTGGTGCCGCGGATTCTGGAGGCGCGGACGGTGACGGCCTGGCTGGGCGGGAGGGGCACGAGGGTACAGACGACGCGCCGGACTTCCTCGCTGGTGCGCGCGCCGAACTGGTAGGGGCGCGTGCCGGTAAGGAGCTCGTAGAGAACGACGCCGAGGGAGTAGACGTCGCTGGCGGTTGTCAGGGGGCCGCCATCCACTTGCTCGGGGCTGGCGTACTCGGGTGTGAGACGGCGATCGGTGTCGGCGGTGGTGGCGTTGTGCTGGTTGGTCGTGCCGCCCGAGAGGACTTTGGCGATGCCGAAGTCGAGGAGTTTGGGGATGCCCTGGGGCGTGACGATGATGTTGCTGGGCTTGATGTCGCGGTGGATGACGAGGTTCTGGTGGGCGGCTTGCACCCCGGCGCAGACTTCACGGAAGAGCGCGAGGCGGTCGCGGAGGCCGAGCGACTTGGCGTCGCAGTAGGAATCGATGGGGACGCCGTCGACGAACTCCATGACCACAAAGGGGCGGCCGTCGGGGGTCATGCCGCCGTCGATCAGCCGCGCGATGTTGGGGTGGTCGAGGGCGGCGAGGGTTTCGCGTTCGGTTTTGAAGCGGCGGAGGATTTCCTCGGAATCCATGCCGCGTTTGACGACTTTGACGGCGACAGTCTGGGCGAACTGGCCGTCGCTGCGGATGGCTTTGTAGACGGTGCCCATGCCGCCGGAGGCGATCCGACTTTGGATGGTGAACGCGCCGAGCGTGGAGCCGATGAGTTCGTCCGGGGGTTCGTGGCGGGCGGAGTCGGTGTTGAGCTGGTCGAACTGCTTGCCGAGGGCGGGCTGACCGAGGAAGGAGCCGAGCTGGGCGGCGGAATCGACGAGAGAGCGGACTTCGCGTTCGAGGGTGGTGTTGCCGGCAGAGAGACGGACGATGGCTTCGTCGCGGTCCTTGGGGGAGAGCGAGGAGACTTCGAAGAAGATGCGCTCGACGGAGGCAAGGCCGCCGGTCGTGGGAGTTGGAGGGGAGGGTGGGCGGAGCGGCGCACCGGCGTCATCCGAGCGCGAGTTCTGTGGATCCGGGGTGGTCAAGAGGGCTCCGGGTCTGCGATTGTGCGCGTGGTGAAGAGGGCGATTGACGAAGATCAGGTGAGGCGACGGGTGACTTCGCGGTGGAGCCAGACTCGGGCGAACTGCCACTCGCGGGCGACGGTGCTGGGGGAGGTGCCCATGGCGAGGGCGGTTTGTTCGACAGTGAGACCGGCGAAGAAGCGGAGCTCGACGACGCGAGCTTTGTTTTCGTCGAGTTGGGCGAGGGCGGAGAGGGCTTCGTCGAGGCACATCATGCCGGCGTCGGAGCCGCCGATCTCGTCGGGGGCGACGAGGAGGGCGTCGTCGAGGGAGACGGGGCGTTTGCCGCCGCCGCGTTTGAGGCCGTTGCGCTCGCGGGCGTGATCGACGAGGATGCGGCGGATGGCGCGGGCGGCGGCGCCGAAGAAGTGGGCGCGGTTATCCCAGGGGGCTTGGTTGGGGCCGACGAGGCGCATGTAGGCCTCGTGGACGAGGGCGGTGGCCTGCATGGTTTGGGCGCGGCTTTCGCCTTGCATGAAACCAGCGGCGAGGGCGCGGAGTTCGTCATAGACGATGGGGAAGAGTTCGTCGGTGGCTTTGGAATCACCGCTTTGAGCGCGGACGAGAAGCTGGGTGACCGCGGCTTGCGGGGGGGAGCTTCCGGATGGCGGGTTGGAAGTCATGTTCTGGGCCTCGCTTTGTCTGAAGATACGGACTTTGCGAGCGGGGCGCGGGCGGTTGAGTATGAAGGAAGGGAATGCGGCGGGTTTGGAAGCGTGCTCATAAAGACCATGGTCATGCGGAAAGGCGGGCTTGGGCCTGTCAGGAATTCGGATTGTTAGGGCGTGCGGGCGTCGTATCGGCTTGTGGGGGCCATTTGTGGGAAGATGGGAAAATGTGAGAGGCGGGAGTGGGAAAGTCCGCATGGTTGGTGCCGCGTGCAGATGTTCTGCGAGAGCGTGCGAATCACCATATCAGACGGAAGGACACTTCATGAAATCTCTCTGCTTGTGCATTGGCGCGATCGTCGCCCTAGCGGGCGTGGCCCGGGCGCAGACCGGCTTTACGATCACCGGCGGCATGTCGAACTTTGACTGCGTGAACCATTGCGATTATTCGTGCGACGAGATGGAAGTGCAGATCGAGGGGATCCATCCGGAGGATGTGCTGCACACGTATCGGAACGGAAACTACGGCTCGCCGACGGTGACGCTTTCAGCCGACGGAGCGTACACGATCGTGGACTACCGCAATCCACTGCATCTGACGAGCGTGAACAGCGTGGAGCATTTCGGGATCACGATCCGCGGGGCGGCGTACTACGTTCCCGCGCCGTATCACCCGACGCGCGTGCACTGGTACCGCGACGGGCACATCGCCACGGTGAACGGGCACGTTCCGGACCCGTTCGGGAACGGGGGATCGACGCCGGCGACGCAGCCGAACCAGCCGTCGATCTTCGCGACGGTGGTTCCGGGCTCGCACGGAACGGGCGGGGTGAGCTTGACCGTGATCAACAACGATCCAGTGCAGTCGATCTGGATCGAGCGGAGCGCGCAGGTGACGGCGACTGCGGTCACGCTGGAGGCATTGATGCCCAACGACCCGGTGGTGACAAGCACGGTGCGGATCGACGCGGGCCCGATCAAGCTGGCTCCGCTGCAGAACTTCACGGTCTCGCGCGATCTGATCGAGATCGAGGAGGCCCAGAGCGTGGTCTTCCAGGCGAAGTACTTCCAGAACGTGGTGCGCACGAGCGTTGATCCGTTCAACCCCGGGAATGTGGACGCGTTCGGGCCGGAACTGGGGAATGTGATGACGGCGACGCAGGCGAGCCCTAATCTGGCGTGCGCTCACAGTCTGGCGACGATCGTGACGCAGCCAGCGAGCCAGACGCTGGCCGAAGGGGCGCGCGTGGATTTGCGGGTGTCCGCCCATGGCGATGATCTCACGCCGCTGGACTATCAGTGGCTCAAGGAGGGCGACCCGCTCACGGAGGGGAACGGATTCACGGGCGTGGCGACTGCGCACCTGCGGATCGACCATCTGACGACGGCGACGGAGGGTTTCTACACGGTTCGTGTGACGAACACGTGCAACTCGGTGCTCTCGAATACCGCGCTGGTGTTCATTACGGGGCACAACACCGCGCCGCTGCGGACGGTGCTCTGCCGGGCCGACTTCAACGGGCTGGGCGGCGTGACGGTGCAGGACATTTTCGACTATCTCGCGGCGTGGTTCAATGGGTTCGCGTCGGCGGACTTCAACAACACCGGGAGTATCGATGTGCAGGACATCTTCGACTTCCTGAGCGCGTGGTTCTCGGCCTGCCAGTGAGCACGAACCGGCACGGATTGGATGGAAACTATTGAGAAGCGAGCCCCGGCGGGATGCCGGGGCTCGTTGTTGGATGGGGTGCAGATGGAGGGGAGGAAAGCGGGGCTTGCGGGAGCGCGGCACGGGATCAGGCGACGAATGTGCCGAGGTCGACGGCTTGGGCGGCGTTGCCCCGCGTGTCGGCGATCATCCCGGGCACGAAAGAGATGGTAAAGGTGCCTGAGGGGAGGGGGTCGCCGACGTTGTTGAGGCGGACGAAGAAAGTGGTGTACGCGGAGGAGCCGTCGTTGGTGTTTCCGTCGTTGGCTTTGGAGACGAGGAGGCCAAGACCGGAGAAGCCGTTGGGGCCTGTGATGCGAATCGTGCCGTCAGCGATCGAGTCCAGGTCGATCAGGCCGCCCGATGCGATGTGGAGATTGAGCATGGCGGTCATTGAGCCGCCGTTGTTGGTGACCATGGAAGACAATACCGAGCCGGTGGGGCCGACGGTGTGGATGGCAAAGCGGGGATCGGCGTGCCAGTCGATGTTCGAGCCGCCGATGCTGATCGACGGGCGGCCATCGAACGAATTGGAATAGCTGTTGGCCAGGAAGCGTGCCTGGGCTCCGGCGATGTGCCCGATGATTATGCGGCCGATGTATGAGCGGGAGCCGCCGATGAACGTGTCATCACCGTTGTTGAAGACTCCATCGACGGGATCAAGGCCGGCAGAGATCAGCGTTCCGGCAACATTTCGCATTACTTGGATGTCGCTGATGGAGCCCTGCCGGAAGGTGTCGGCGTTCGGTCCGGAACCGCCGAATAGTCCGTCGGCGCCCAGATATGCACCGGCGAGAATCTTGCCGGCGAGTATGTCTTTCCCGCTCGTGATGGTTCCAATGTACTGACCTCCAGTGAGCACGCCGCGGAATGAACTGACTGTGGCGAAAGAAGTGACGCCGGAGCTGTACGACGCGCTCCAGCCCGCCGTGGTGGCATAAACGCTCACGGCCCCGCCGGACCCGTCGATGGACCATGCCCCGGCCTTGACAACGCCTCCGATGTTCACCGGGCCGAGAGTGTCACCGGATGATGGGTACGGATGGCTGCCGCCGGAAAGGTAGATGCTGGGGTAGAAGTTGCCCGCGCTGGTGAGTGCGTCAAGCCATGGGGCGCTGATGTGATCTGCCGTACCATCCCGGTCTATCCAGCTCAGAACATTGATCGAGTTGATGCCGACAGCGGAGTCGATGGTCAGTTCGCTGACGTTGCCGAGGGTGAAGGATGGGTTGCGGCTGGAGGCGGGGACGGTGATGGTCTGGGGGCCGACGACATCGCCGAAGGTCATGGCGCCGAAGCCGGTGGTTGTGGTGAGGGGCCCGGTGAGGCGGCCTTGGGGCGCGCTGAACACGCCCACAGCTCCATTGATGGTGACGGAGTTGAGGTCGTAGCGGCCATTGCCGCCGCTGGCGGTGATGTGGACCTGAGTGAAATCGTTGGAGTTGGTGAGAGTGATGCCGAAGCCGCTGCCGATGGAAGCGACATCGCCGAAGCCGCCGCCGGTCTGGGCGAACGTGACGTTTGTGCCGTCGGTGTCCCGCAGGGTCATGGCGACGCCAGTGCGTCCGGCGATATCGCCGAACTGATGTACGACGGTGTAGAGACTTGTGCTGACCGCGATGTTGTTGCCGGCGTCCGTGTCGCCGAACGCGCTGCCCGGCGTGATCTTGACGATCAGGTAGTACCTGCCCGCGGCGACGTCGGATGGGATCGTCATGTCCGGAGAGAATGCGCCGAGTTGATTCGGGTTGCCGGTGTAGACGCTGAGGGAGAAGGGCTGCGCGGGGAACGAGCCGATGGGGATGTCACGTCCGAGGTCCAGACTCCGATCCGTACTGAGATAGAAGTCCACACGCACCGTTCCGGCCGCACCGAGGGGGCCGTTGTTGGTGATCTGGATCGGCGCCTCGAGGCGATTGGCGCCGCCGGTGGGGTTGAAGTGGTCCCCGGGTACGAGCAAACCGGGAATGTGAAGATTTGGCGTATCCCAGGAGACGGAGAGATCCGCGGCGAGCAACTGGCGGCCTTCGAGTGGTTCCAACTCAAAAACATGAACGGACGCTGCTCGCATGGCCTTCGTGCTTTTCATGGCACACCTCGCTTTGTAATTGTGTTCCGCAGCCCCTGCCCAGTTTACCTCACTCCGTGCGACCGACCAGTTTTCTACGTGTGGGGTACGGGTTCCCTGCGCGCGATCGAATCGGATGCGGTGCTTTTGATACGGGCAAGCCGGTTGGCGGCTGCCGCGAGCGGCGGATTCTACGCAAAATGTGGCCAGAGCGTGTCGGCCGATGCGGGAGCGACAACTAGTTTTGCTTGGGGCGCAGCGGTATGAGCAATCCAATCGCGATGGATATCGCTAAGACGGCCGCAGTTGGCCAGAACCAGGGGTTGTTCGTGGGAATAGCGAAGAGCGCGATGGTGGCGACGGCGGCGAGGAGGATGAGGAGGGAGACGATGATCGAGGCCGCCGTGGGTTTCGGGGGCGGTGGAGGATTATCGTCTGAAGACATGGGGGATGTGTGTACGTTTGCAATGGCGGCCCCGGCGTGACCGCCGGGGTTCTGTATCAGACCAGCAGCGTCGCGGGTTTTTCGAGGAGTTCACGGACGGTGGCCAGGTACTGCGCGGCCATGGCTCCGTCGACGACTCTGTGGTCGCTGGACATGGTCATCTGCATGATGCTGCCGATGCCGAGGGTCTTCGCGCCGGACTTGGGATCGGTGTTGACGACGGGTTGCTCGACGGCCGCGCCGACGGCGAGGATGGCGACGTTCGGGGGGTTGATGATGGCGGTGAAGTGCTCGACGCCGAACATGCCGAGGTTGGAGATAGTGAAGGTGGTGTCGGACATCTCCTCGATGGAGAGTCCCTTGGTGCGCGCCTTCTCGCCGAGGCGTTTGGTGTCTGCGGAGATCTGGCGCAGGCCGATGCGATCGGCGTGGCGGAGCGTGGCGACGACGAGGCCGCCGCCGGTGCCGTCCGCGGCGATCGGGAGGGCGATAGCGACGCCGATGTTGACGTCGGGGAGGAGGTCGATCGAAGGGTTGCCGCCCCCTCCGTTGGCGTTGTCCGTCCAGCGGGAGTTCACGTGCGGGTGCTGGTGCATCGCGATGGCACACGCGCGGACGAGGAAGTCGTTCACGCTGAGTTTGACGCCCTGCGAGGCGAGCTGCTCGTTGAGCTGCGTGCGAAGGGCGAGGAGGGCATCCATGCGGACGGCGACGGTGACCTGATAGTGGGGGATGGTCGCTTTGGAGAGGACCAATCGCTTGGCGATCGTGGCTCGCATGTTCGAGAGCGGGATCGAACGTGAAGCGAGGGGATTTTCCGCTGGCGGAAGGGCGAAGCCGGGGACGCCGCCGGCGGAGAGGTTGGTGATCTTGGCGGGGCTTTGGGTACCCCGGTTCTCCGAACCGGGAGTTCGGGGGGGGGAACCAGACCCGGCTCGGAGAGCCGGGCTACCCAAGGCGGCTTCGACATCCTTGCGGACGATGCGGCCGCTGGGGCCGGAGCCCTGGACGGCGTGGAGGTCAACGCCGGATTCCACGGCGATCTTTCGGGCCAGGGGCGAGGCGAAGACACGATCGGTGGACACGGGATGAGCGCCGTTGGAGGATGCGGCCGCGGGCGCGGGGGTGGCGACTGCGGTCGCGGTCGACGCTTTGGTCGGGGCGCTGGTGCTGCCAGTGGCTTTGGCGACTGTGGGGGCTGGGGCGGCGGCTCCCGAGCTTGGGCTCGGGGCTCCCGGGGAAACACTCTCACCGGCCTCGGCAAGTTTCATGATCAGGGCGCCGACCTTGACGGTGGCTCCTTCTGCGACGGCAAGTTCGGCGACGGTGCCGTCGTCGAACGTCTGGAGCTCCATCGTGGCCTTGTCGGTCTCGATGTCGGCGATGACATCGCCGCTCTTGACCTTCTGGCCGGGTTTGACGGCCCAGCGCACGACGGTGCCCTGCTCCATGGTGTCGGAGAGGCGGGGCATTTTGACTTCAATCGCCATCAAGAACTCCTGCCCCTTGCACATGGTCGGCCGATACGGTGCTTCGCGGCTGGGGCCGAACGAGGGCTTCAATCGTAGGCGAATGTGCGGCCGCCGGTCCGGGCACACGACGCTCCAGAAGGGCTTGGACGAGGCCCAGATGGAAGGTGCGGCGCGATTTTTCGTACAGCTTCCAGCACGGGTCGTGGTTGCGAGCGATCCGCTCCAGAATCGAACTGTCGGCGAGTTGCTCGAGCGGCGGGCGCAGGTCCAGTCGGCGCAGCTCCCCGGCGTGCACATCGCACAGCCCAGAGCGATGCGTCTGTTCCTTACGCGTGACATTGAAGTTAATTGCCCGGGTTGCTGGTCGTCCACGCGCTGCGGCGATGTGGTCTAGAACCAGGTTCATGGAATCCAGGCGTACGAGGCAATCAACGCGATGGTTCAGCAGAAACGCTGACTGGGGGCGCCAGTGAGGGTCGAGGTGGTCAGGCGGAGCGGCGCACACGTACTCGACAAACTCACGGAAGGTGATGCCGCGCTCATAGTCGACGTCGGAAGAGGCCGGGACGGAGAGGATGGTGTTGCCGAGGCGGACGGCTTGAGATTCTCCGAACGAGAATTCCATGCCACGCCCGCGGGCGATGTCCTCGATAACCTCGCGCGAGGGCTCGAAGAGATCATGCACTGGAGGGCGAACGTGTTTATCAACGAACGAGGATCGCAGCCGCTCGGCGGGATTACGGATGAACGAGAGAATCGGAGTGTGGGCGAGAATGCAATCGGACTCCGCGGGTCGGAGCGCGCACAGGGCAAAGCGGTCGAGGCAGTACTTATGGACGTCCAGATCGGCCCGCTCGAGCACTTCGGGCTCGACCATCGAGATGAGCCAGCGTTTAGCGGCAGAGCAGCCGGTCTTGGTAATGGCGAGAATGGCGAAACCGAGCGACTCGTGGTAGAGGTAACAGTCCAGCGGGAATCGCTGATTATCGCTGGCCAGTCTTGGGCTCATTGTCCACACGCGCGGCTGCCTCTCCATTCATCCGTCGGGAGTTTCAGGCGTTGGCGAGAGACGTCTTTACCGCCGCGATGATTTTCCCCTTGTGCGGCAAATACTCCGCCTCGAGGTTCTTCGCGTACGGCGTGGGCACATCGTCGGTGTTCACGCGCAGGGGCTGGTGGTCGAGGTAGTCGAAGCCGCGTTCGCAGACCTGGGTAATGACCTCGGAGGCGACGGAGGCGAAGGGCCAGCATTGGTCGACGACGACGATGCGGTTGGTGCGTTTGACGGATTCGAGGATGGAGTCGATGTCCAGGGGTTTGACGGTGCGCATGTCCAGCACGTCGCAGGCGATGCCCTCCTTGGCGAGTTCATCCGCGGCTTCGACGCAGAAGTTCACAGGGCGGCCGAAAGAGACGAGCGTGACATCGGAGTTGCGCTCGCCGGACCAGTCGCCGCGGCGGAGGGCGGCCTGGCCGAAGGGAATGGTGTAGTCGCCCTCGGGAACCGCGCCCTTGTCGGAGAGCATGCGTTCGGATTCAAGGTGGAAGACGGGGTCCTCATCGCGGATCGCGGTGGTGAGGAGGCCCTTGGCGTCGGCGGCGCAGGAGGGAATGGCGATCTTCACGCCGGGGACGGTGGCGAACATCGACTCGATGGTCCAGGAGTGCGTGGAGCCGAGCTGGCCGCCTGCGCCGTTGTTGCCGCGGAAGGTGACGGGGCAACCCCACTGGCCGCCGGACATGTAGAGCATCTTGGGGACGTTGTTCAGGAGCTGGTCCGCGGCGACGAGGGAGAAGGACCAGGACATGAACTCGATGATGGGGCGGAGGCCGTACATGGCCGCGCCGACGGCGAGACCGGCGAAGCCGTTTTCGGAGATGGGGGAGTCGATGATTCTCTGGGGGCCGAACTCTTCGAGCATGCCCTGCGAGACTTTGTACGCGCCGTTGTATTGGGCGACTTCTTCGCCGAGGAGGAAGATGCGCTTGTCGCGGCGCATCTCCTGGCTCATGGCCTCGCGGAGGGCTTCGCGGAAGGAGATCTCGCGGGTGCCTTCGGGGATGAGGTGGGCGGTGGTGGGGTCGAATGCGGCGTGTGTGAGCGTCATGGCTGTTTGGGTCGTGTGAGGAGTGGGCGGGTTCGGGGGATAAGAACTTCAAGGGTAGGGGGATCAGCCCGGGAAAGCACGAGCGTGGAGCGGGGTGTGATCGCGCGGCGAGGGAGGCGGCAGGGCGGTATGCTGGCTGTCGGTTCGGCCTGATTCCTGGCCGCGTGAATGGAGATGTTGATCATGGCGACGGCGGAATCGGCGGGCAAGATCTGCATGGTGTGTGGGAAGGATGTGACGGGGCAGCCGCGCGTGAAGGATGCGTCGGGGCGATATCTGTGCGCGGGGGAATGCCAGCAGAAGGCGCTGGAGGCGGCGAAGGCGCGGGAAGCGGCGCGGGCCGCGAAGCCGCCGGCGATGCCACCGAGTGCGGCCGCTAAGACGGCTGCGCCGCCCCCGATGGAGCCGGGCGGGCTGATGGGGCAACTGATTTCGGATTCGCCGATGCTGAAATCGGCGACATGCGAGAGTTGCGGGAACCCGATGCCGGGGGGCGCGGTGCTGTGTACTCGGTGCGGATTCAACACGCAGACGGGCAAGGCGCTGAAGACGGCGGTGATTGTGGAGAAGCAGAAGAAGGAGGAGAAGGTCAAGGGGGCGGCCGGGCGTTATGGAAACAGCTCCGGCGGGTCGGATTTCGGACCTTCGTACGGCGTGCTGCTCATGATTTTCGGGGGAACGATCGGTGTTCTTGGCGTGCTTGGGTTTGTGCACCCCCTGTTTGCAATCGCCGCGGTCGCTCTTGGCTCGATCACACTCACGGTGGGATCGGTCTGGGGCTTGGTTGCGGCGTTCACGGGGGGAGAGATCGGGTGGGGCATCTGCAGTCTGCTCGTCCCGTTCGCGCAGGTCATCTACATGATTGCGGTGTGCCAGAACAAGTGGGCCAAGGCGATCTACCTGGGCGGATTGATAGGCATGATCGTGGCATTCGCCGTGATCATGGGTGGGATCGGAATGGACGAGTTCCAGAAGGCGTCGGGCGTGTAACCGCGATGATCAGGCCGCGCGTTTATTCGTCGCGTTCGCGATTGGCATACCAGCGGACGCCGAAGTAGACGCCCGCGAGCGCGATCGCGAGGACGAGCGGGGCTGCGCAGCAGTAGAGCCCCAGGAACTTGGGGAACTGGCCTTGCTGGGCGAGGATGGCGGCCTGGATCATCGAGCTCGCCTCGGCGCATTTGGGGCGAGTTCGTTGAAGATCACACGAACGTGCAGTGGAGCGGGCGATGGGGTTTGGCACAGGTCAAGCATGCGCTACTCCGGGTCGCCCCAAGACTTGGAACGATCCGGCGGCGGGGGGAGCTCCAACGCGGTGCGGAGACGCGCTTCGAGAAGCGGCATGTCTCTTTGGACGGTGTCCCAGACGATGTCCCATTTGATTTGGTCGTAGACGTGAATGAGGAAGTTGCGGGTTTTCACCGCGAGTATCCAGGGAATCTCGGGGTGCTTTTCTCTTCCCTCGTCCGAGACGCGGCTGGCGGCTTCACCGAGGACGATCAGGCGGAAGAGCACGGCGTCGTGGAGTTCCGGGGATCGTTGCACCGTCTCTTTGCGCAGGAGGCCGACGTGCGAGCGGATGATCTCGATGCAGTTGAGCATGTCTCGCATGGCCGCGAGGTCGCGTTCATGCGGCATAGAGCACCCTTCGGGAATCGAGGATGCTGCGTTTGCGGAACTCGTTGGGGCTGGATTCGACGGAGTCTCGCTCGGTGAGGTCTACGGCCCGCCCGAAGATCGTTTCGAGGTCGGTTTGCATGGATGCAAGGTCGAAGAGCGTCGGATGTGCGTCGGCGGTGAACGCAACCAGGACGTCGATATCGCTGTCCGGGCGGAATGTCTGACGCAGGACGGATCCGAACAGCGAGAACTCAGCGATCTTCCACTTGCGGCAGAAGTCGGCAAGACGCTGCGGGTCGAGTTCGATGGGGAGAGCGTTCATTGGGGGGGCCAGCAATCAAGGACACCCCAATCATATCGGCTCCCGCGGCCTCGGCCTGACCGACAGGCGCAGTATTACAGCAGCGGATTCTTCGCCCCGTGCGTGTACTCCCGTGTGGGGCTCAGGTTCTTCTGCGGGTTGGCGTAGACATCCGTATAAAGCTCGGACATCTCGGGGATCGGGGAATCCTCGGCGAACTTCATGGCGACGGCGACGCGTTCCTTGACGTCGCGCTGCATGGCGATGAACTGCTCCTCGGTGAGAGACTTGGACTCGTTCATGCAGTGCAGGGCGAGCTGATCGAGGGAGTCCTTGGCCTTGACCTGCTCCACCTCGTCCTTCGTCCGGTACTTCTGCGGGTCGGACATGGAGTGGCCCTGGTAGCGGTAGGTGTGGAGGTCCACGAAGCCGGGGCGCTGCTTCTCGCGGCACTCGTCTGCGAAGGGCTTGAACTTGTCGTAGAGACGGAGGATGTCCAGCCCTTCGTCTTCTTCGATGCGGAGGGACTCTATGCCGTAGGCCGCGCCCTTGGCGCGGAGGTCGTGGGCCATGGTCGTGCCGCGCTCGATGGCGGTGCCCATGGAATAGCGGTTGTTCTCGACAATGTAGATGACGGGGAGATTCCAGAGCCCCGCGAGGTTCATGGCTTCGTGCAGCACGCCCTGATTCAGCGCGCCGTCGCCGAGGTAGCAGAGGGCGACTTTCTTCTTGGGGGGGATGTTCTCGTTGGGGCCTGCTTCGGAACCGTCCGGGCGCGTGACCGCCTTGCCCATGACTTCCCACTCGTAGCGGGCGCCGAACGCGAGGCCGGCGCCGAGGGCGGTCTGCGCTCCGACGATGCCGTGGCCGCCGAAGAGCCAGTGGGGGCGATCGAACATGTGCATCGAGCCGCCCTTGCCCTTGGCGCAGCCGGTGGACTTGCCGAACATCTCGGCCATGCACGCGCCCGGGTCCATGCCGCGGGCGAGGGCGTGGCCGTGGTCGCGATAGGCGGTGATGATGGGGTCATCGGGATTCAGTGCGGCGATGGTGCCGACGGCGCAGGCCTCCTGGCCAATGTAGAGGTGGCAGAAGCCGCCGATCTTGGCCTGCTGATAGGCCTGGGCGCAGCGGATCTCGAACTCGCGGATGAGCAGCATGTCCTTCAACCACTTGTGGATTGTGGCGGCGGGGAGCTGCGCGGAGACGCCGCGGTTCTTCGATGTCATCTGGGGTGCCTTCGTGGCGGGGGCCATGTCGGAGTCCTTGAAAGCGATGCCGAACGGAATGCGAGTGCGGCGGGTCGGGATGGAAACGGAGATTGTAGGAATGAAAAACGCCCCGGGGGAGCCCGGGGCGTTGTGTGAGGTAAGTATCCACGGGATTCGTTCGAAGACTCGCTGGTGCCGGGCGTGGGATTATTCCTTGCCGTGGGCACGGGCTTGGGCGGGCTGAGCCGCGGCTTGGGCCTGAAGAATGGCGAGGGCGGTCTGAAGCTGAACGTCGAGCCCGTCGTCGAGGAGCTTGTAGGGGCTGGGGGGCGGGGTCTTGGGATTCAGGACGAGGTGGCCCTTCTCATCGATGGGAAGCACGTCGGCATCCTGACGGAGCTTGAGGGCATCGGACTCGGTTTCGGGGAGGATGTCGATGGCGAGGTGGGGGTCGATACCCCAGACGGCCGCGCCGGGCTTGCGGTGGATGATCCGTCCGTCGGGGATTTTGTAGTACTGGGTGGTGAGCTTCATCTTGGAGTTGGGGGAGAGCGGCCAGACGTTCTGGACGCTGCCCTTGCCGTAGGAACGCTCGCCGAGGATGACGGCCTTGATGTCGCCGTTGTCGGAGTAGTAGCGGATGGCGCCGGAGACGATCTCGCTGGCGGAGGCGGAGCCCTCGTTGATGAGGACGACCAAAGGCGCGCCCTTGAGCATGGCCTCGCCGGGGGTGGCGGCCTTGGACTCGCCCTGCACGGTGCCCTCGGTGGAGACAATAGTGCCGTGATCGATGAAGGTGTTGGAGACGCTGACGGCCTCCGTGAGGAGCCCGCCGGGGTTGAAACGAAGGTCGAGGATCAGGCCGCCGAGCGTGCCGGAAGACTGCATCTGGCGGATCGCGCCGCGGAGATCACGGGTGGTGTCCTCGGTGAACTGGAGGAGGCGGACATAGCCGATGCGGCTGACGGGATCGATGAACCAGTCCCACTCGTTCTCCTTGGCGCCGGTGCGGCGCCAGCCCTTGACCGAGTCGATGGGGATGACGGCGCGGGCGAGCTTGAAGTCGATGTCCTGGGTGATCTGCTTGCCGGATTCGTCGCTCTTCTCGCTCTTGCGCTCCATCGTCATGACGACGGTGGTGTCTTCCTTGCCGGTGATGAGATCGACGGCCTGGTTGAGGGAGATGCCGACGGCGTCCTTGCCGTCGATCTTCTTGATGAGATCGCCTGTGCGGATGCCGGCGCGCTGGGCCGGAGTGCCCTCCAGGGGGGTGACGACCTTGATCATCTGGGACTCTTCGTCCATCTGGATCTGCACGCCGACACCCTTGAACTGGCCCTCGGTCATGCGGTTGAAGCGGGCGAGCTCGTCGGGCCAGATGATGGCGGAGAAATCGTCGAGCTTGCCCATGGCGCCGGAGCCGAACTCGTGCAGCACGGTGCCGGAGCCGAGGTCGACGGTCTTCTTGCTGGCGATGAGGGATTCTTCGGTGAAGTCGGCGAGCGCCTTGACGGTGGCGATCATGCCCGGGGTGTTCAGGCGGTCGGTCCAGTCGTCGAGGAACTTCAGGAACTCGGCGGTCTTGCCCTTATCTGCGAGCGCGGGGAAGACGGTTTTGAGGTCGGTGGTGGTTACGAGCGTTCGGAGCTGCTCGATGCCGCCGAGCATCTCGTCCTTGAGCGAGACGTGCTCGACCTGCTGGCGGCTGGCGGTGTTCACGGCGCGGATGACGATGCCGGGATCGATGCCGTCGAGCTTCTCGCGGAAGTTTTCACCGAGGCCGTTGTAGGGGGGGAGCGGGGGCTTGGGCTTGTCGGACTTGGCGTTTTCCTTGACGCGTTCGTCGAAGCGCAGCTTCCAGAAGGCCTCGGGAGCATAGAGACGGATCATGTTCAGACGCATGCCGACGCGCTTGGCGTCCTGCTTGTAGGTGCCCTCTTCTTCCAGGAGGAGATTGGCGCGGTAGAAGAGTTCGTTGGCCTTGAACCAGTCGCCGCGGGCTTCGGCCTCGTGGGCGGCGGTGTCGGCCTTCTTGATGAGGTCCACGATGCGCGGATCGTGCTTGAAGCTGTCGCGTGCGGGGCGCTCGGTGACGAGATAGGTCTCGACGGCGATCTTCAGGGCCTCGCTGAGGGCGTCGGGACCTTCTTTGCCGAGTTGCTCGGCGAGCTTCTTGGCGAGCTCGCCCATTTTCTTCGCGCGGAGTTCCTCGCGCTTGGCGAGGTTCTTCTCCAACGAAGCGGCGTTGGCGCGGAGGGCGCTGAGCTCGGCCGAGTCGCCCCCGGGGAGGGAACGGAGCAGGGCCATCAGGTCCTGACTTTTTCCGGCTCGGGCGTCGGCCCAGACGCGCGAGGAGAGATCGGCGACGGAGATGGGTTGCTCGGTCGTTGGTGCGGTCGAGGTGGGGGTCGCGGGTGGCTGGGCCATCAACGAGGTGCCCAGCGCGCTCAGCGCCAGACCGGCGACAACTGCGAGGGTCTTCCGGTCGGCGAGACGGGTATTCATGGAAACTCCTACGGGTGGTGTTCGACGCGGCTTCGTGGCCGCCGCACAGAGAGTACGCCCCAAGGTCCGAGTAGTTCCCCGACCCGGGGGATGCCCGGACAGAGGACAAATCGACGGGATCGGCTGGGATCGGCCAACTTCGGCGAGGGGAATAGCGGGACCTCCTCGATACGTGGGATGGCGCACCCGGCCAATGGCTACCGGGCGTTCGGAAGGGGGTTGCGGGACGTTGGCCGGTACCCCCTAGACACCAAGATGCACGATGGGCACGAATCCGGCAGCGGTTGTGGGGAGGAATTAACGGCTGTTGCGGGCCACCCGGATGGCTTGGGTGAGTGCGAACGCACCCGCGGCGGTGGCGGCCAGAGTGGCAAGGCCGAGCATGACGAGGGTGTAGGAGTCGCTCGGGATCCAATGCAGCCCGGCCGCGCCGAGACCGGCGAGGCCAAACACGGGTCCAACGGAATATCCGATGCCGATGAGGGCCTCGTGGGTGCCGCCGGCATCGACGCCGGAGGAGCCGACTTCCATGGCGTAGTAAAGAGCCGCGGCGTAGACAATGCCGACGCCGATGCCGAATGCGGCGAGGCCGACAAGAAAGAGCGGAAGCCCCAAGGCCGCGGGCGCGAGCATGGGGACGAGCACGAGCCAGGCGAATGAGAGGAGGAGGAGCACTGAGCCGAGGATGGGGACGGTCCAGCGGCCGTGCCAGCCGTGCCAGCGTTCCATGGCAAGGAAGGTGAGGACGCGAGTGGAGTACCAGATGGCGGTGACGGGCGTTTTCCAAGCCGCGGCGATGCCGAGGTTGCGGAGCGCGGTGGGCATGAAGGGGGAGAGCGTGCTGTTGAACATGAAGGAGACGGGGAGCAGAATGCGGAGGAAGGTGAGAAGCTGGCGGTAGACGATGGGTCGGTGGTGGTCGTGGTGCTCGTGGGAGGCGGGGACGGAATCAAACGTCATGGCGACGCCGATGCAGGCGAGGTGGACGACGCCGAGCGTGGCGATCACCAGCAGCGCGCGGTGCTCGATGAGCGGGGCGATTGCGAACATGGTGAGGACGATGGAACCGGACCAGGTGACATTGAAGCGACCGGTGGCAGCGCGGAGCTGCTGCTCGGACCGGCCACCGGCGAGGAAGGACTCGACAATCGGCCACATCCACCCTGCCAGCGGGCTGTACGCGCCGATGGTGACCCAGATAGGCCACGATGGGCGCAGCGGTCCGGAGGAAAAGTGATCGACGGTAATGGGGAGGAAGCAGAGCACGCCCATGAGGGCCATGATCGCGGCGAGCGCGGTGCGCGGCGAGATGCCGACACGGCGCAGGAGCCGGAGCGCGGCTCCGGCAAAGTACGCGCCGGGGATGTATGCGATACCGAAGACGAGCGCGAGGATGAAGTTGTCGCGTTGGGTGAAGCCGTACTGGGACTCGGCGAGGAAGAAGACGCCGCCATACACGACGCCGGAGCCGACGGAGCAGAGAAAAGTGAGCAGGAGAACGGCCCAGAGGGGCGTCACGCCGCGGCGTGCGGGAATCTGGGTGGTGTTTGCGTGCATTGGAAGCGGTGGGTTTGCCCGGGAGAGGGGCCGATCGTAGTCTTGTCCACGAAGTTGTGGTCGTAGCTCAACTGGATAGAGCGTCGGCCTCCGAAGCCGAAGGTTGTGGGTTCAACTCCCGCCGACCATATTGGAACGAAAATGCCCCGGGACTCAGTCCCGGGGTTTTCGTTTTGCGGAGGATTTTTTTGACGCGGTGCGGTATGGCTTTGCCGGTGCGGCGATTCGCTTCTTGGCGCTGATGCGCAGCTCGCAGCAGGTTCCGAACTTTTCGCAGATCGGGTTTGTCGGGCAGGCCACATGGCGGGCCTTGCAGGCGCGCCGGCCGTGCCAGATGAGCATGTGCGAGAGGGCGCACCAATCGTCGCGGGGGAAGAGGGCCATCAGGCGCTTTTCGATCTGGGCGACGTTGGCGGTTTGCGGGACGAGACCGAAACGCTTGCTGAGCCGCTCCACGTGAGTGTCCACTACGAAGCCGACGTTCATGTTGAAGGCGTTGCCGAGGACGACGTTGGCGGTTTTTCGGGCCACGCCGCGGAGGGCGAGGAGCTCGTCCATGGTGCGCGGGACTTTGCCGCCGTGCTTTTCGGCGACGTCCTTCATGGCGGAGTGGATGGACTTGGCTTTGTTGCGGAAGAAGCCGAGGGTACGGACGTAGGGCTCGATGGCTTCGGGGGTGGATTTCGCGTAGTCCGCGGGCGTGGGAAACCTGGCGAAAAGGGCAGGCGTGGCTTTGTTCACGCCGACGTCGGTGGTCTGGGCCGAGAGGATCGTGGCGACGAGCAGCTCGTGCGGCGAGGAATAGGTGAGTTCGCAGTGGGCCGTCGGGTAGGCGGCGCGGAGCATTGCAAGAAGTGCGAGGGCTTGCTTCTTCTCGGCCGCGGGGACCTTCGGGAGATCGAAGGGAATGTCCGTTGCGTTGGCGGTCGGGGGGCTCACGGCGTTACAACCTCTTGTTGCGGAGGAGGTCGGGTTCGGGATATTCGGCGGGCTTGGGCTTGGCGGAGGGTTTGTCGGCCGCGGGGGATGCGACGACGGACCAGGCGCCGACGAACGCGGCGATGAGTGCGCCGAAGAACTCCGCGCCCATGAGGTAGGAGGCGATGGGGTGCAGGTCGTCAACGGCTTGGCGATGCAGTGCGGCGGCGGCGAGGTCGCCGGACTTGGCCGCGGCGAGGTGGAGCTGCGCCGCGGTGTTGATCTGCGGCGTGACAACGAAGAGCATCGCGGCGAGGGAGGCGAGAGCGACCCCGAGTGCGAGCGCACGGATGTACATGGAACTCCGGGCCACGGGGACTTGGAGCCAAACGACCATGGCGAGGAGAGATGTGGCCGCGGCGAGGGCGCAGGCGAAGGAGAGAATGTCCGTGATAAGGAAGACGCGCTGGGCGACGGCGCCAGCGGCGAAGCGAAAGTGGTCTTTTTCAACCATTGGGGAGAGGCCGGGGACTGAAACGTTCATGTCACGGAGCGTGGGAAAGACGACGGCGGCGGCCGCGCCGGAGATCGCGATCGCACCAGCCCAGAGGCCGAGGGAGGTGAGGTGGATGGCAATGCAGAATGAGCGCCAGGAGGACATTCCCGCATGGTACCCGGGATTGGCATGGCATCGCGGGAGGGAAGCGGATACAACGTACGCATGAGTGGCCCTGATCGAGTGCAGTTCGGGCAATCGCCGCCGATCGCCGTGGCGATGGCAGGGGTGGATGTTGACGCGACGGGGCTGGGAAGGATCGCCCCGGGCGGGGAGCGGGTGCGCGAGGTGATTGGGTGGCTGGCGAAGGCGGGGGCGCGGGGCGTGCGCGTGGATGCGACGGCGGCGGGGATTCGGCCGCGGGAGCTGGATCGGTCGGGGCGGCGGGATCTGAGCGCGCTGCTGCGCAGGAGCGAGCTGGCGTTCGCGGGCGTGGACTTCTTCATACCGCCGGAGCACTTTGGGAAGCCGGACATGGCGGATCGGGCGGTGTCGGGCGTGCTGGCGGCGGTGGATCTGGCGGCGGATCTGGCGGGGCTCGCGGGGGGATCGGTGGTGACGCGGTCGGCTTCGGGCTCGCAGGCGAGCGTTTCGATCGTGCTGCCCGAGAAGCTTGCGCCGGATATGCGCCGGAGTTTGTCGGACCATGCGCAATCACGCGGCGTGCGATTGTCGGATCAGGCGTGGCCGATTGGGGATGCGGGTGATGGGGGTAGGGAGGGAGAGTCGATCGGGATCGGGCTCGATCCGGCGGTGGCGCTGAGCGCGGGTGGGGACCCGGTGATGCTGGCGGCGAAGCTGGGGGCGCGGCTGGTGTGTGCGCGGCTGAGCGATGTGGGGGCGGGGGCCTTGGGCGGAGGTCGGGTTCTGCCGGGGAGCGGGCGGCTGGATGTGGCGGGGTATCTGGCGACGCTGAGCACGATCGGGTATGCGGGGCATGTCGTGCTGGATTTGCAGGGGCTGCGCGATCCGGCGGGGGCGGTCGCGGAGGTTGCACGCCCGTGATGAGCGAGTCCGCGAGCGAATCCCGTCGATGAGCGTGGTGTTGAGCGCTCATCCGCGGGATGCGCTCCCAAAGCGTCGCTCATCCCAGGCGCGTGTGGACTACATCCGGGCGAGGACGTCGTCGGCGATATCGGCATTGGTGTAGACCTTTTGAACGTCGTCGTTGTCTTCCAAGGCCTCGACGAGTTCGATGGTCTGCTTGGCGAGCTCGCCGGCGACGGCCATGGTGGTGCTTGGGATCTGGTCGATGGCGGCTTCGACGACCTTCATCCCGGCCTTTTCGATGGCGGCGCGGACGGCGATGTAGGCGGGGACGGTAGTGAGGACGGTGAAGGTCGGGTCATCGTCATCGTCGGCCCCCGTTCCGTCGAACTGCACATCGTCGGCGCCGGCGCCGGCGGCGATCTCGAAGAGCTTTTCCTCGTCGCTGGCGGGCGCGGCGACGACAATGCGGCCCTTGGTCTCGAAGATGAAGGAGACGCAGCCGACCGCGCCGAGGTTGCCGCCATTGGTGGAGAGGATCAGACGCAGATCGCCGGCGGTGCGGGCGCGGTTGTTGGTGAGGGCATCGATAACGAGCGCGACGCCGCCGGGGCCGTAGCCCTCGTAGCGGGCGGACTCGTAGTTCTCACCCTCGCCGCCGCCCGCGCCCTTCTTGATGGCGCGTTCGAGATTGGGCTTGGGGACGTTGTGGTACTTGGCCTCGTCGATGGCGGTGCGCAGGGCGAAGTTGAACTCGGGATCGCCGCCGCCGCTCTTGGCGGCCATCATGACGGCGCGGAGGCACATCGTCCAGGCCTTGGAGCGGCGGCCGTCGGTGACGAGCTTCTTGCGCTTGATTTTGCTCCACTTGTTGTGGCCGGCCATGCCCAGAGACTCCTTCAAGACATTCTATTCGTCAGCGTCCGGGCCGCTTCTTGATTGTCGACTTGCCGGCGCGGTCGCGGACGGCCTTCTTCTTGCGCAGCGGGCGTGTCGCGGCGAGCTTGGCCTTGCGTGCGGCCTTGCGTGCGGCTTCCTGCTCGCGCCGGACGTGCTCGGCGACGGGCTTGTGCGGCGGACGAAGGTCGGCGAGATGGGATTCGGCGGGGGCGTAGGTGGCGTCGTCGGCCCAGGCCTGCAAGAGGAGATAGGTTTCGGGGAGTTCGCCGGCGCGGGTCTTCTTTTCCAGGAGGGCCGCGGCCTCGTCGAGCGTGGAGTTCTCGCCGACGACCTTGGCCTCGATGAGGCGGCGGTGGATGCGCGAGTCGACGGGGGCGACGTGGTGGGAGAGGCCCATCAGGCAGACGCGGGCGG
Source organism: Phycisphaerales bacterium (assembly GCA_038225655.1). Classification (GTDB taxonomy): domain Bacteria; phylum Planctomycetota; class Phycisphaerae; order Phycisphaerales; family UBA1924; genus UBA4658. The sequence continues at coordinate 58,782 of JBBRQY010000011.1, forward strand.
CGACGAAGGGGGGCACACCGTCGAGGCGTTCGAGTTGCTCGCGGGCTTCCTTCCGGCCGAGCGCGGCGAGGTGCTCGAGCGTGACGCGGTGTTCGCGGGCGAAGACGACGTTCAACGAGGTGCGTAGGCGGAGGGCACGCTCCCCGGCGCGCGGGTATCGCTCGCCGATGATGCGGACGATCTCATCGGGCATGCAGGCGCGGAGCTCGTTGAAGTCCACGAGGGTGGCCTCAAGCCGCTTGAGGGCCTGCGCGGCCTTGGCTGTGGTGGATTCCCAGAGGAGAAAAGATTTGAGAAAGCAGCCGAGAACCGGCTCGCCGGGGTCGAAGGTGCAGCAGGTGGGGGGCTGCGGCTGGGCGAGGGCCACGGCGTAGTCGGAGCGCAACGACTTGAGGAGCGCGGTCAGTTCCTTGCTGGTCTCGCTCGAACTCACGCGTCAGGGCTCCTTGGGCGCCCAGCCCTTGGGAGAAGGCGGGGGCAGCGCAAAGGGATCATTGGCAGCTTCCGGGGCCGGGGTAGGGGCCGCTTCCGGGGCCGAAGGAGATTCGGGGGAGCTCTCGCGGGCCTTGGAAAGGGCGTCGAAGACCTCGGCCTGGTGCTTGAGGGACTTGTCGAGGCGGAACTCGATGCTGGGCATGCGCCGGATGTCGATGAGTTCGGCGGCCTGGTGGCGGATATGCCGCGCGGCGTGGCGGAGGGCGTGCATCGTGAGCTCGGTGCGCTCCTCGGGATAGATGGAGACGAAGACCATGGCGTTGGCCATCTCGGGGGAGATGTCCACGCGGGTGACGCTGATGAGGCCGCTGGCGCGGGGATCGTGCAGGCCCTGGGAGATCACCTGCTGGATCGCCCGGGCGAGAGTGGATTCGACTTTTTCGAGGCGGTGGGTCATTGCAATGTCGGATGTGCGATGTTGGATGTCGGATGGGAAGAGGGAGCGGAAGTGGGATCAGTCCTGGCGTTTTTCGGCTTCGGTCCAGAGGGGGTTGCCGTTGTCATCGACGGGGTCGCCGGTGACGGCTTCGGAACCGACGATTTCGAGAGAGTGGTCGGAGAGGCGGGCGTCAGGAAGGGACTGGAGCTTCTTGATGATTGCGTCCATGGTCTGACGCAGGTAGGCGGGGTCACGATTGCAGGCGACGAGGCCCATGGTCGCGAGGTTCCAGGTGTCGAGCGAGTCGATCTCGGCGACCGAGACCATGTGCTCGCGGTGGAGCTTGTCCTTGATGGACTTCACCACGCGGCGTTTGTCCTTCAGGCCCATCGCGCCGTCGATCATCAAGCGAAACTGGAGAATGGCGATGAACATGAAGATGGCATCGAGGGATCAGGGCATCAAGGGAGAGGCGAGAGAACGCCATCTCCCTTCACTCCACTACTTCTTGGCGTCTCCTTCCAGCGTCCGCTTGACCTCGACGGTCTTGTAGCACTCGAGGACGTCGCCTTCCTTGATGTCGTCGTAGCCGACGATCTTCATGCCGCATTCGAGGCCGGCACGAACTTCCTTGGCGTCGTCCTTGACCCGCTTGAGCTGCTCGAGCTTGCGGTTGTTCTCGATGACGATGCCGTTGCGCGTGACGCGGATGAGGGCGTCGCGTTCCACCACGCCGTCGGTGATGAAGCAGCCGGCGATGGTGCCGACCTTGCTGACCTTGAAGACCTTGCGGACTTCGGCGTGGCCCAGGACCTGGGTCTTCTGCTCGGGGGCGAGCAGACCCTCGGCGGCCTTGCGGATGTCGTCGGTGATCTCGTAGATGACCTCGTAGGAGCGGATTTCGACGCCCTTTTGCTCGGCGAGATTTCGGGCCTTGCCGGAGGGAATGACGTTGAAGCCGATGATGACGGCGTGAGAGGCGTCGGCCAGAAGGACGTCGCTCTCGGTGATGCCGCCCACGGCCGCGTGCAGCACGCGGGCCCGGACCTCTTCGGTCTTGACCTTCTCGATCTCGTTCTTGAGCACATCCACCGAGCCCTGAACGTCGGCCTTGAGGACGACGAGGATTTCCTTGAGGCCCGTATCCTTCATGGACGAGAGCAGACTGTCGAGCGTGACCTTCGGCTTGGCCAGTTCGATCTGACGCTCGCGGTCGTGGCGCTGCTCGGCGGCCTCGCGGGCCTTGTCGAGCGAATCGACGATGTAGAACTTGTCGCCGGCGTCCGGGACCTTGTCGAAGCCGCTGATCTTGGCGACCGTTGCGGGGCCGAGGGACTTGTGCTTGATGCCGCGATCGTCGGTGATGTCGCGGACGCGCCCGAAAGCGCGGCCGACGACGATGAAGTCGCCGACTTTGAGATCACCGTCCTGGATGATGACATCGGCGACCGGGCCGCGGCCTTCTTCCATCTTGGCGTCAACGACTGTGCCGCGGGCGGGACCGCCGTAGTCGGCCTTGAGCTCGAGCATCTGACCCTGGAGGTCGAGGACCTCGAGGAGCTTGTCGATTCCGGTGCCCTTGGTTGCGCTGGTGCGGATGACTTCAACATCGCCGCCCCACTCGATGGGGTTCAGCCCGTTGGCGGCGAGCTCGCCGAGAGTCTGGTTGATCTTGCCCTCGGTGGCGTCGGCACGGTCGATCTTGTTGAAGGCGACGACGATGGGGACCTTGGCGGCCTTGGCGTGGTTGATGCTCTCGATGGTCTGGGGCATGACGCCCTCGGGAGCGGAAACGACGAGGACGACGACGTCCGTAACGGCCGCGCCGCGGGCGCGCATGGCGGTGAAGGCCTCGTGGCCGGGCGTGTCCATGAAGACGATGTTCTTGGTCTCGCCGCCGACGATGACGGGTGTGCGGAAGGCGCTGGCCTTCTGCGTGATGCCGCCGGCCTCACCCGCGGCGACGTTGGCGCTGCGGATCTTGTCGAGGAGGGAGGTCTTTCCGTGGTCGACGTGCCCGAGGATGGTGACGATCGGGCCGCGCGGACGGATGTCCACGGCCTTGCGATCGGCGAACCCGGCGCTGACGACTTCTTCCGCGGTCTTGGCCTCTTCGACGTGGAGGTCGATCTCGAACTCCATCATGATTTCCTGGGCCTTGGTCGGCTCGATGCCGCTGTTGACCGTGGCGATGATGCCCTGCATGAAGAGTTTCTTGAGGATGTCGGCGGCCTTCACGCCGGTGGCGGCAGAGAGGTCCTTGATGTTAAATGGCGTGGCGATGGAGACAACGCCGCCGGTTTCCGCGGCGGACTGAGCTCGTTCGCCGCCGGCAAGGCCGAGCCGTTTGGCGTGCTGGCGGCGCTGCTTGAGGAAGCCGCTGGCGCGGGAGAGGCGTGCTTCACGCTCGGCCAGATCCTGCGGACGCCAGATGCCGGTGTGCATCTCTTCCTGGCCGCCGGCGAAACCGCGCCGACGAGCGGGAACGCCCGCGCCGCCGGGGCCGCCCTGCTCCGGGCGCTTCTTGGCGGTGGCGGTGTTGCGCCGCGGGCTGCGGCCGCCGGAATCATCCTCGCCTTCGCCGGCAGGACGGGCCGCGCCCGACCCGCCGCGATTGGTGGAGGGGCCGGAGTCCGCATCGCGCCGGGCGCGGGGCTTGTTGATGACGTCCGGAGCTTCGATGCGAACGACCTTGGGGCCGCTGAGCTTGACCTGGGTCTTCTCGACGAGCTTGGGGCCCGCGGGGGAGATGATCTTGGGGCGCGTCGGGACGTTCATCGGCGCAGGTGCGCCGCGGCTGAACGACCCGTGGTGGCCGGGGCCATGCGGGCGGGAGGAAGTGGTGGGGTGGGCGGGGCCGTGTGAACCCGCGTCCTTGTCGGCGGCGGGCGCGAGGGCCCCGGATTCAACTTCCTTCGCGGGATGGGCCGGCGCGACGGGTGTCGGCGGAGCGACGGGAACCGGGGCGGGGGGCGGGACGGTGCGCCAAGCGGCGGGCGGCTGATTCGCAATGACACTGGGGCCGGTGCGCACATACGGAGCAGGTGCGGCGGGAACCGGGGCTGGGGGCGCCGGCGGCGCGACGGCGCGCGGCGGGGGCTCGGGCGAGGGCTCGCTGGGCTTGCGCTGCGGAACGCTCGGCTTGACCGGAACGTCCACGGTTGTCGTGGTGTGGTTGGTGGGGGCGGAATCGGCGTGGTCGCCGTCTTCCTTCTTTTTGCGGGCGCGCGGGGGGGCCTTGGCTTTGACAGCTTCGATGTCGACGTGCTCTCGCGTCTCCACGGCCGTGGCGACGCCGCCGGCGTTGGAGAACCACTCGCGGATGCTGGCCTCAAGGCCGGCCGAGACGGTGCTCATGTGGCCCTTGACCTTGTCCGAGGGAATGCCCTCGGCCAGGCACTTCTCCACGATGGCCTTGGAGTTGATTCCCAGTTCTTTGGCGATGTCTGAAATCCGCTTAGCCAATCTACGCTCCGCTGACAGAACTCACGAACTCGAACCTGCACTCCGCTGTTTGAGGAACCCGAGGCCACAAGGGCCCGGGAAACGACCCGACCCGATTACGCCGCACCACCCGCTGCTTCCGCGGGGGCTACCCCGGCATCGATCGCCGGTCCGCCACCGAGGATGTCCGCCGCGCGGGCGTCGGCCTCGGCCGATGGGGCCGCGGGACCGAGTGCGCCGCCCTCGCCGAGGAGGCGACGGGTGGCTTCTTCGTCCTCTCGCTTCTTCTTTTCCGCCTCTTCCTTGTCCTTCTGCTGCTGGATGGCGACTTCCTTGGCGCGGATGCTGCAGATCTCCACGGCCTTCTCGGAGGAGGGGACGTCGATGGAGAGCTCGTTGACGAGCACCTCGGCGCCGACCTCTTCGATGTCGAAGACGCTGATCATGCCCAGCGCGGCGAGGCGATCGACCATTTCCTCGGTGATGCCCGGGATGGTCTGCAGGGTCTGGCTGAGGATCTCCAGTCCCTTCTCGAACTCGACGGGGGTGAGGATGTCGATGTCCCAGCCGGTGAGGCGGGCGGCGAGGCGAACGTTCTGGCCGCGCTTGCCGATGGCCAGCGAGAGCTGATCGTCGCGGACGACGACCGTGGCGCGCCCGAGCTCGAAGCAGAGAGAGATTTCGGCAACCTCGGCGGGCTTGAGGGCGTTCTGGATGAGGATCTGCGAGGACTCGTTCCAGCGGACGATGTCGATCTTCTCGCCGTTGAGCTCATCGACGATGTTCTTGATGCGGCTGCCGCGCACGCCGACGCAGGCGCCCACGGCGTCCACCTTGTTGTCCACGCTGGTGACGGCGATCTTGGTGCGATATCCGGCCTCGCGAGCCATGGCCTTGATCTCGATGATGTGCTCGGAGACCTCGGGGACTTCGACCTCGAAGAGCCGCTTGATGAAGTCCGGGTGGGAGCGGGTGAGGACGATCTTGATCTGGTTGCCGACATCGCGGACATCGAGAATCATGCAGCGGATACGGTCGCCGGCCTGGAACTGCTCGCCGGGGATCTGCTCGGAGCGGGGCATGAAGGCCTCGGCGCGGTCGATGGTGACGACCAGCGCGCCGCCCTCGTAGCGCTGCACGGTGCCGGTGACGATTTCGCCGACGCGCTTGGAGAACTCGTCGAGAACGCTGGTGCGCTCGTCGTCGCGGAAACGCTGGATCATGACCTGCTTAAAGGTCTGGGCGGCGATGCGGCCAAGGCCTTCGGGCTTCATCTCGAGCGGTTCGCCGTGGCGGCTGAGCTTCAACTCGCCGCTGAGGGCGTCGAAGGTGCAGGCGAACTCTTCGGTGTCGAGCGTGTTGTAATACTTCCGTGCGGCGGAAACCATGGCCTGCTCGAGGTCCTTGATGAGCAGGGTCTTGTCAATCCGTCGGTCACGGGCGATGCCGTCGAGGATCCGCATCATTTCCTGGGTGTTCATGGTCAGGTCTCGGGATGTTGAGTTGTCGGGATGTGGGACTGGAAAATGACGAAGGGAAAAGTGACGTAGTTGGAGGAGGAAAACGAAGTCGGGGACAAAAACACGAAGGCCACGAACGACTGGTCTTGCGCTCGTGGCCGTCAGCGGCATTGGGAGGGCCCAATGCCGGACTCGGGGATGAACCACCGGGTCAATCCATCCGCACCTCCGAGGGTGTGGTGTGGATGGTCCGGTGGCGCAGGCCGCCGGGGCGCCCTTCGGCCGCGCTCGGATGTCCGAGAGCCGCCACCTGGGCGAACCAGGCCGGTCCGGTGACCAGAGCGCGGAGCCAGAGGCCCCGAACCCGGAGTTGCACCGTACCCTCACCTTGCATGGGCGAGACCCGTCTGCATGCCAAAGTCCTTTGCAAACGCCAAGAGCGAAAGATCAGGATGTCCGGCAAATGGTAAGGGAGGGGGGAGGGTGGGGTCAAACCAACATTCCATCAAGGAATGGCCCCTGATTCGGTGGCGGAGCGAGATTACTCGCCTTGGGAGCGATTTTACACCCTGTCGGATGACGTCACGGCCCGCATGACTTTCAAGGCCCGCTGGCCCTTGAACTGACCGATGTTGGCCAGGAATGCTCGTTCTTCTTCGACGCAGAGCACGACGGGGCTGCTGGCGGAGCGTTCGGTTGTGATGAAATCGCCGACGGAGAGGTTCATCAGGTCGCTGAGCGTGATGGTGGTTTCGGCGAGGAGGCCCGTCACCGTCAGTGCGGCCCGGTTCAGGGTTCCGGCGATCTTCTGCTTGGTTTCGACGGCTTTGCCGGCCTTGGGGACGTTGAACCAACTCTGGCTGGAAAGGTCTGAGACGATCGGCTCGATCACGTTGTACGGAATGCAGAGGTTCATCGTGCCGGCGCGGTTGGCCATCTTCAGTTCGAAACCGACGACGACGACGACCTCATTGGGAGGCACGATCTGCACGAGCTGCGGGTTGCTCTCGGTGGCGGTGATCTCGAAGGTGATGGGTTTAATGGATTCCCAGGCCTCGCCGAGGGCGGTTAGGCCGCGGGACGTGACCTTGCCGATGAGCCGCGTCTCGATCAGCGTCATGGGGCGCTGCGGGATGAAGAGTTCGGCGTTGGTGCCGCCGAGGAGGCGGTCGATGATCGGATAGATGATCAGCGGGGAGATCTCAAGGCAGATCTGGCCTTCGAGGGGCTTGGCCTGGATCAGGTTGAAGGAGGTGGGGTTGGGCAGGCCGGAGATGAACTCGGCGTACGTCATCTGCTCGCAATTGGCGACCTTGACCTCGACGATCGTGCGCAGGAAGCCGGAGAGGGAGGCGCCGAAGTTTCGGGCGAAGGACTCGTGAAGCGTCTGCAGGGCCCGCATCTGGTCTTTGCTGACACGCTCGGGGCGTTTGAAGTCGTACGAGCGGACTTCAACGTTCTCCAGATCCCGCCGGTGGCGGCTGAAGATCTGGACCGTGTTGTCCTCCTCCTCCACCTCCCCGGAATCCACGGCGGCGAGGAGTGCGTCGATCTCGGATTGGTCCAGTACGTCTGCCATTCGTGGGGACACCTGCTTTGACGAGACCCGAGCGTGGGCGAGAGGGATGTCCCCGACTCCGGGCGCACCGCTTCGAGCAGCACTATCGGACTGGCCCCCCTCAACCCTTCACCGACGGCATTCTTGGGCTCCGGCAGGTCTGGTTGCACCATTTTGATGATTCCGGCACCCCCCGGAGGGTTTCCTATCATCTGAAACTCCGGCAACTTCGCCCGCTCTGACGGATACAAACAACGATGACCCTCAACACACTGTTTCGCGTTCTGGCGGCCATGGTCGCCCCCGCGTTTCTGGCCGTTGCCCTTGCCGCACCGTTGGCGCATGCCGACGAGGATGGCCCGGTGGCCGTGCGTGCGGTGCCGCAGTATCCAAGCGTTGCTCAGGGTGGGCAGCTTGTGATCGCCGTGGAAATGGACCACAAGGAGCATTTTCACACGTGGCCGGCCAAGGAAGTGAAGCTTCCGGATGCCATCGACGAGTTCGCGATCCGCACGGAGATCGGCGCGGCCAAGGACAAGGACGACAAGCGGGTCATCCCCGGATGGGTGGCAGGGGTGGATGGGGTGCAGTATCCCGCTGCGAAAAACGGAAAGGTCGCCGACCCGACCGGCGCAAAGCCAACGGTGGAAGTGCCGCTGTATGCGGGGAAGGCCGTGTCGTACGTGCGTGTGGCTGTGAAAGACGATGCGCCGCTGGGGGAGCAGACGTTCATGGTGCAGGTGTCGTTCCAGTCGTGCAATGAGCAGACGTGTACTGCACCGGAGGAGGTGCTGGTGGCGGTGAAGGTGAAGGTGGTTGCGAAGGGGTCCAAGGACCTGGGGACCGCGAACGAGCAATCGACGTTTGAGAAGTTTGATGCGAAGAAGTGGGGGAGTGGCGCGGGCGCGGCGGGTGGGCAAGCAACTCCGAAGCCATCTGTCATGCCCTCGCCCGGTCCGAATTTGGGCGGCATTCAGATCGGGGGCGGAATCGTTGTGCTGTTTCTGGTGGCTGTGCTGGGCGGGATCATTCTGGACTTGACGCCTTGTGTTCTGCCCGTGATCCCGATCAAGGTTTTGACGCTGACCCAGCACACGAAATCGCCGCACAAGCGGGTCGTTCTGGGCTTGTGGGTCGCGTCGGGCGTGGTGGCGTTCTGGGCGGCGGCGGGGCTGCCGATGGTACTTGTGAGCGCAAACCTGGATCCCTCCAAGCTGATCTTTGGGATGTGGTGGGTCACGCTCGTGCTCGGAATTATCATCGCCGCGATGGGGCTCGGGATCATGGGTCTGTTCACGATCTCGCTGCCGCAGGCCGTGTATTTGGTGAACCCAAAGCACGAATCGGCGCTGGGATCGTTCCTGTCGGGCGTGATGACCGCGGTTCTGGGGCTGCCGTGCTTCGGGTTCGTCGCGGGCGGGCTCCTTGCCGGCGCGGCGACTCTTCCCCCATTGAGCATCATGGCGGTGTTTGTGGGAATCGGCGTGGGGATGGCGTTGCCGTACTACATCCTCACGGTCTGGCCGCAACTGCTGAAGTTCATTCCCCGCACCGGTCCGGTCAGCGACCTTGTGAAGCAGGTGATGGGACTGCTCCTGCTCGCAGGAGCCGCGTTCTTCATTGCCGTGGGGATTAAGACCCTGGTGGCGACGTACCCGGCCATCGGCGCGACGATGAACTGGTGGGCCGTGACGTTCTTTATCGCCTTGGCGTCTCTCTGGATGGTCTACCGAACATTCCAGATCACGAAGAAGGCGCTGCTGCGTGCGTTTGCCCCGGTTGTTGCTGTGCTGCTGTTCGGTGGTGCGCTGTACTTCACTTACGGGCTGACGTTCTCGGAGGTGCCTTGGACGTCCTACACCGAGTCCGCCTTCGACAAAGCAGTGTCGGACCGGAAGGTTGTGGTTGTGGACTTCACGGCGGATTGGTGCATCACCTGCAAGTTCCTGAAGCGAACCGTGCTGGACGCCGATCCTGTGAAGGGCCTGCTGAAGTCGGCCGCCGTCGTGCCGCTGGAAGTTGACCTCACGCCTAAGACGGCGCCGGGATGGGAAAAAATGGGGGCGTTGGGGCAGACGGGCATTCCAACGCTGGCCATCTATGGGCCGGGCGTTCAGCAGCCCATTATCCTCAACGCGTACACCTCCACAATGGTGAAAGAAGCGATCGAGAAGGCCCGCGGCGCGGCCTTGACGGCCACGCCTGCAACGGCCCCGTTGCCCTCGCATTGACCCATTCCCCCCCCGGGCGTAACCTTCCGCCCGCGAACAGCCGATAGGGCGGTCGCGACATGTCGAGGGCGTAGCTCAGTGGTAGAGCGACACGTTGCCAACGTGTAGGTCGAGGGTTCAAGCCCCTTCGCCCTCTTTAATGAGAAACCCGAGCCGGGGCAGCAATGCCCCGGCTCGCTGGCTTTTTGTGAGCCGGGGCGTATGCGCCCCGCTCCTTTTCCTCATTCCGCGAATCTCCAATGGATGCCGTGGTCGGCTGCTTTGAGCCGGCCACGCCCCCCCCGCCCCCCCGCCCCCCCGCCCCCCCCCCCCCGCCCCCACAAGTTGCAACATCGTGGCCGAGCCCAAAGCGGCTCGACCACGGCACTCTCTGTTTCGCCTCCCATTTCCCTTTCTCCCCTTCTCCCCATCCCCCGCCCGATTCAAGGGCCACATGCCCGCGTCTCTCACCCTTGCCACCACCTCCTTCCGCCCCGCCGACTGGCTGGTGCTCGCGCTCTACCTCGGGGTCCTCGTCGCCACCGGCATCTGGTTCAGCCGGCGCGAGCAGAAGACCACCAGCGAGTATTTTCTGGCCGGGCGCAACATGCCCATGTGGGCCGTGGCCGTCTCGATCATCGCGACCTCCCTCTCCGCGGCCACCTTCGTCGGCGCGCCGGAGCAGTCGTACAAGGGCGACCTGACGTATCTCTCGACGAACATCGGCGGCCTGATCGCCGTGGTCATCGTCGCGTACTTCTTCATCCCCGCCTTCTACCGCAACAACTGCACGACGGTGTACGAACTGCTGGAGCGCCGCTTCGGCACCGGCTCCAAGCACGCCACCAGCGCGGCCTTCATGGTCGGGCGGCTCTTCGCCTCCGGGGCCCGCATCTACATCGCGGCGATCCCGCTCTCGATGATCATCTTCGGGGCGGATGTCGAGAAATCGCAGAACTATGAGCTCTGCATGATTCTGTCGATCGCCGCGCTCACGTTCGTGGGCACCGTGTACGCCCTCTTCGGCGGCATCTCCGGCGTGATCTGGACGGATGTGATCCAGACGGTGGTGCTGGTGGTGGCGGTGATCGCGGCGATTGTGGTGCTGTGGCACAACATCCCGTTGAGCGGATCCGCAGTCATCGACAAGCTCCAGCATCCCGTGCTTGGCTACGGGACGGCTGCTGATGCGGCAAGCAGCATGACGTGGATTGAAGGACCCTCGAAGCTGAGGGTCTTTGATACCGGCTTCCACACAGCCCTGAGCAATGGTCAGAAGCATTTGACGTACGACTGGTCCGCCAACTTCACACTGGTTACGGCTGTCCTCGGCTTCGCACTCCTGAATCTCGCGGCGTACGGCACCGACCACGACATGGTGCAGCGCATGCTCACCTGCAAGAACGCGATTCAGGGCGGGCGCAGTGTGCTGGTGTCGATGGCGATCGGGATTCCCTTAGTATTCGCGTTTCTGGCTGTGGGATTACTGCTCTACATTTTCAACGAACACCATCACTCTCAGTCTCTCATGCGGGTTGGATTTGCAGCGGAGGAGATCGCTCAGGACCGCATGCGCCACCCACCCGACTCCAAAGGCGTCTTCGTCCGCTTTATCATCACCGACATGCCCCCCGGCCTCTCCGGCCTCATGCTCGCCGGGCTCTTCGCCGCCGGCGTCGGCTCCCTCACCTCCGCGATCAACGCCATGGCCGCCACCTTCATCAAAGACTTCTACACACGGCTCGCCCCCAACCGCGGTGAGCGGCACTACCTTGCCGCGAGCAAGGTCGCGGTCCTCGGCTGGGGCGCGGCCTTGGGCGTCTTCGCGGTGCTCTGCCTGTACTGGCAGAAGTCCTCGCCGCAGACCACGCTCATCGGGCTGGCCCTTGGCGTCATGACCTTCGCGTACGCCGGGCTGCTGGCGGTCTTCCTCACGGCCCTGTTCACCAAACGCGGCAACACCACCAGCGTGATCGCCGCGCTGCTCACGGGCTTTGTCGTCATCGCCCTGCTGCAGGACTGGTGCTGGCCGCACTGGGTGAAGCCCTTCTCCGCCGAACTTGCCGACATCAAACTCGCCTTCCCCTGGCACATGACCATCGGCACGACGATCGCCTGCGGCGTCTGCATGCTCGGCAAACGCACGCACGTCTCGACGATGAACACGGCCAAGGGCACGCATTGCGAGCAGTGCGGCTACGACCTTGCAGGCATCGGCAGCATCGGAAAATGCCCCGAGTGCGGCGAACCGGCTTCCGCCCTTAGCACCCCGCAAACCACGCGCTGAGAAACGCGAAGATATCCCCCACCTGGATCCCGTTCATCCCATCGAAATCCGCCGCCGCGGACCCCGCGAACCACGCGGCCAGAAAATCGAAGATGTCCTGCACGCTCAGCCCGCCGGAGCAGTTGAAATCGGCCGGGCAGGGCCGGGTGATGTCCAGAACGAAGGCCTCGCCCGCACCAGCAGCGCTCACGGTCAGGTCGCGGGAAGGGGATCCGGCGGCGACACGAGGGGGAGTGCTTGAGAGCGTGATGGAGGCGCCGAATAAGTCATTGCTCGCGGCGGTCGAAGGGACAAACGTGTTCTCGAGCGCCCAAGTTCCCGAGATGCCCGAACCGGTCGGGCGCGCGTACATGGCTATGTATCCGGTATTGGCGGCATGGCCGGGAACCGACGCGCCCGGCGCGCCGACGACGAGGCGGTCCCCCTGAATCACCACGCAGGTGCCGAAAGATCGGGAGGCCGTGGCGGGGTACGGGGCGTCGAGGCGCGCAAACTGGCTCCAGATCCCTGCCGTTCGCGTGAAGATGTACACGGCCTCTGCGCCGGGATGATTGGGTGCGCTGACGACCGCTGTATCGCCGGAGATGCCGACGGCGGATCCGAAGGCGTCCCCCGCATGGGCATCCGAAGGGGCGAGCTTCACCTGCTGCGTCCAGCCGGAGCCGATGTTGTTGCTCGTGAACACGTACGCAGACCCCGCGCTGGTTCCCGCGATGGTCGAGTCAAAGGGCGCCCCCGCGATAAGCGAGCTCCCGGAGATCGCAACGCTTTCCCCGAACTCATCGTTCGGCGAGGGATCGGATGGATACAGGAAGCCCGCCTCACCCCAGGTTGCACCAACCTGAATCGGGTTGATCGTGAAGACGACGACCGCGCCGCCAGGAGCGGGAGCCGTGTGGTACGACCACGCGCCGACCACCGCGACCGAGCGCGTGGTGAGCGAGCCCATGGCGATGGCCGCGCCAAAGTGCGTGCCGCCGAGCGCCTCGGTGGGAACGAGCGTCTGCGCGTACGACCAGGATGTGCCGGAGCGGTTGAAGACGCTCACCCGCTCAATGCGCCAATCGGCCACGACAGCGGTGTTGCCGGCGAGGGCCACGCCGAGCCCGAACTCATAGGTGAACAAGCCGGCAACAGGAAGCGTGGCCTGCTGCGTCCAGAAGCCCCCGGCGAGCACGAAGACATACACCTGTCCCCCATTGCCCCCCGGCTCGCCGACCAGCAGGGTGTCGCCGGAAAGGGCGACCGAAGTTCCGAACCCCAGGCTGTAGGCCGGGGCGCCGGAAATCAAAGGGATGCCCGTGGAAATGCGTTCGCATTGGGCGACGGCGGGCGCGGCAGGCGCACCAAGCAGACAGGCGCACAGAAGAGCCGTTCCCGCAAGGCGACCCGGCATCGATGTGAACGTGGGGGAGAGAAAACGCATAAGCATCCTTCCGGTAGGGGCCTCCGACAAACCCCTAGGCGCAACTCCCACGCCGCGCCCGCCATGTTTCTGCGACTTTTCTCGAATGTGGCAGCTGGCCCGATCTTCCACGATTTCGATCGTGCCACCGACTTCGCGATGCTCTGATCGCGACGTCGGTGCGGGCGCGCGGGGTGTATCGGGCATCGCTGGTTGCTCGCACCGACGTTCGCCGAAGCGGCGAAAGTCGGTGGCACGGCAAGGTCGCGTGAGGTCATTTTTCGTGCATTTCAACATTCTTGTCCATACCTGGTCATCTGTGCCCTTCTCCGCGCATCTCAGCGTGCGCTTTCGCATGGTCCAAGCCCCTCGCAACGTCTAGGGCTCGTAGCATGGAGGCCACTCGGAGAACTCCCATGCGCCGCATCGCTCTGCTCGCCCTTCTGGCCATTCTCACCCTTCCCGCCCTGGCCCTCGCCCAAGACGTCAAGTACGAGAAGTACACGCTCGACAACGGCCTCACCGTGATCCTCCACGAGGACCACACGATCCCCGTTGCGACGATCAACCTCTGGTACCGCGTCGGCGCGAAGGAAGAGCCGCGCGGCCGCTCCGGCTTTGCCCACCTCTTCGAGCACCTCATGTTCATGGGCACCGAGCGCGTGCCGGGGAGCGAGTTCGACAATCTCATGGAAGCCGGCGGCGGGTCCAACAACGCCTCGACCTCCCTTGACCGCACGAACTACTTCTCCACCGGCCCCTCCTCGCTCCTGCCCACGCTCCTCTGGCTCGACGCCGACCGCATGGAGGACCTCGGCCGCACCATGACGACGGAGAAGCTCAACAAGCAGCGCGATGTCGTCCGCAACGAGATCCGCCAGCAGGTAGAGAACGCGCCGTACGGAAAGAGCGAGGAGTACGTCACGCACTACATGTACCCCGTCGGCCACCCGTACTACGAAAACGTATATGGCACGCACACCGACCTGGAGGCCGCGAACGTCAACAACGTGAAGGACTTCTTCGCGAACTTCTACCTGCCCAACAACTGCTCGCTGGTCGTCGCCGGCGACTTCAAGTCCGCGGAGATCAAGCCGCTGGTGGCCATGCTCTTCTCCTCGATCACCAAGGGCCCGCCTGTGCTCCGGCGCGAGGCGAAGGACGTTCCGGTCCCTGTGCTCGGCAAGGTCATCCGCGTGACGATGCTGGACAAGGTGGAACTCCCGAAGATCTCGTATGTGTACCACTCGCCCGCCTCGTTCCAGCCCGGCGATGCCGAGATGGACCTGCTCGGGGCCGTGCTGACGCAGGGCAAATCCAGCCGCTTCTACAAGCGGCTTGTGCTGGACGACAAGCTGGCCAACGAGGTCTCCGCCTCGCAGAACTCCGCGACGCTCGGATCGCTCTTCGAGATCTCCGTGCTCGCCAAGCCGAATGCGGACCTGAACGCACTCGAGAAGGCCATGGACGAGGAGATCGCGAAGATCCTGGATAGCGGGATCAAGGACGATGAACTCTCGCAGCGCAAGGCCACGATCGAGCTGGGCGCGCTCTCCGGGCTGGACAATCTCGGCCGCAAGGCGGACAAGCTCAACGAGTACGAGTACTTCTTCGGCGAGCCGAACTCCTTCAAGCGCGATCTGGACCGTTACCGCAATGCGACGGCCGCGCAGATTCAGGACTGGGCGAAGAAGGTGCTCACGCAGAACTCCCGGCTGGTGATGCGCACGCTCCCCGAGCAGCCGGGGCGCGATGAGCAGGCCTCGCCGCGCCACACGCGTCCGGCGGATGCGGCCCAGGGCGAGTTCTCGCCGCAGAGCCCCGAGACGTTCGCGCTCACGTCCGGTGTCAACGTGATGTTCTGGAAGCGGTCGGAGCTTCCGCTGGTCTCGATGTCGATGGTCGTGCACCCCGGCGGGGCCCTCGTGGATAACTCCAAGGCGGGGCTGGCGTACCTCACGGGCGAGATGCTCGGCGAGGGCGCCGGCGAGCGGAACGCGACGCAGTTCGCCGACGCGGTGCAGTCCCTCGGCGCGACATTCGGCGCGGGGGCGGATGTGGAGTCGTTCACCGCGGGGATGACGATCCTGAAGCGGAACTTTGAAAAGGGCGTGGAGCTGTTCGCGGATGCGGTGCGCCGGCCGCGGATGGCGGCGGAGGATTTCGAGCGTGTGCAGCGCCTGCACATCGACGACCTGCAGCAGGAGCTGGAGAATCCGCAGAACGTAGCGGGCAATGTCGGCGCCCGCGTGCTGCTCGGCGACAAGCACCCGTACGCGCTGCCGGTCGGCGGCACGGTCGCTTCGGCCAAAACCATCACCCTCGACGATGTTCGCGCCCTGCACGGGGCGATCTTCGCGCCCAAGTCCGCGACGATCCTGATCTGCGGCGACCTGACAACCGAACAGGCCAAGGCCGCGCTGGAAAAGGGATTCGGCGATTGGAAGGCGGCTGGCGCGAAGCATCCCGCGCCGCCGATGGGCGATTCGGCCTCGGCCGAATCGAGCATTCCCAAGGCCGATGGGCTGCGCATTGTGATTGTGGATCGGCCGGACGCTGTGCAGACGGTGATCCGCTTCGTGCTGCCGGGGCCGAAGGCGGCCGACCCGGCGCGCTCGAAGTATCGGCTGCTGAACACGATCCTCGGCGGATCGTTCACCAGCCGGTTGAATCAGAACCTGCGCGAGAAGAACGGCTACACCTACGGCGCGGGCTCGCGATTCGCGATGCAGCCGATGGTCGGAATGTTCGTCGCCCGCGCGGCCGTAAAAGCGGACGTCACCGGGCCCGCGCTCCAGGAGTTCTTCAACGAGATCGCCCGCACGCGCGCCGGGGATATCTCCGAGAATGAGATCGGCAAGGCAGCCCAGACCGTGCGCACGGAGACGATCGAGGGGCTCGCGGGAATCCACGGGCCCATCCGTTCGACGCAGGGCCTGATCGCGGCGGGTCTGCCCTTCTCGACGATTTCCCGCGATCTTGCGGCCTCCATGGATATCAACGCCGCGGACCTGAACCGCTCGGCGCGCGACGCGATTCCCATGGAGAAGGGCGTGCTGGTGCTTGTCGGCGATAAGAAACTGATTCTGGAGCAGATCAAGGAAATGAAGCTGCCGACGCCGGTGGAGATGACGCCGGAGGGGGACCGGAAGGGTGAAGGGAATAAGGCGGCGGCTACCAAAGGGGATTGAGATGGCTGGCTTGGGTGCCGTCGCGGACCGTCATCAAGTCGCTACGCGTGTTGCAATGGATCTGGCAAAGCTCACAGCGATTTACCACGGCATCGGGCGAAGACCTCGGGCGAAGCGCCCGAGACATGGGCCAGTAGGCCCATGCCACTTCAGGGCTTGACGCCGATGTTCTTCCCCGCCTCGCGCAGAGTGAGCGGCGCAAACTTCTTGCCGTGGGACTTCAGGAACTTTTTCACGGTCTCCGGGTCCGTCCAGGCGTATTGGCGCAGGGACCAGCCGATGGCCTTGCGGATAAAGAAGTCCTCTTCATCGGCGCGGCTCAGACAGAAGTCGAAGAGCATCTTCTCGTCGGTCTCTTCCTTGTGGCTGAGCTGGCAGATGATGGCGGAGCGGCGGACCCACAGGTCGTCGTCCTCGAGCCATTTACGCATGATGGGGGCGGCCGCGTTGCGCTGCGTGCGAACGATGTGGCCAACCATTTTCCCGCCGACCCAGTCCACGATGTCCCACCACCCGCCCTCGACGACAAGGCGCTTGAGCAGGGGAAGATGCGCTGTCGTGAGGTGCTCGGTGAACTCCTCGGCGAAGTAGCAGGAGGCGTACATCAACTCGCGCGGTCCGGCGTAAACGGGCGGGCGCATTTTGGAATCGCGGCGAGGAGCGGTGGGGTCTTTTTTGTGCTTAGGCGGATCGGGCCAGCCGGTGCCCTCCCCCTCGCCCCCGTGCAGACCGGCATCCCAGAGGGCCAGCACGCCGCTGCGGTAGGCCGAGCCGTCTCGCGGAGCGTGTGTCTGGCACATCTCCTGGAAGACAGCCACTCGTGCGGGAGTTTGCACGCCGTAGAAGGGCTGCGTGGTTTTCATGTAGGCCGCCATGTCGATGGCATCCGCCGGATTGGCCAATGCGGCCAGCCGAGCGTGGGCGAAATCGACGATTGGGGGCAGGGACATGGGAGGGAGCATAATCCGCGTGCGCGCTGCACGCGGCCCGGCTTGTGTTGGCCCGGTCCGTACGTCCCCCAAACTCATCATGTGCAGGGCAATGGACGCGCGGTTCGATCGTTAGGCCATAGACGCCCGCCGACCCCAGGCGGTCCGGATCGTGGCGTACAACAAGGAGTTCCCATGAAGGTTTCCAGCGTTTCGGTTTCCATGGCAGCGGTTGCCATTCTCGCGGGCGGTATCGCCCTCTGGCCGGCGAATGCCCAGCCAACGGGGAGCAAGCCCGCAGGCGATCAGCCCCCGGCGGGCGGTCGGCCAGCCACTCCCGGTCCGCGCGGCGGTGACCGCGGCGGCGAGCCACCGTCCGAATGGCGCGAGAAGCTGAAGGATGAGCTTCGCGAGCACCCGCGTCTGGGTCGCGCCCTGCTCGCGCTGCACGAGGCCCGCGACTATCTCGACAAGGCCCCGAACGAGTTCGGCGGGCACAAAAAGTCCGCGATCGAATCCATCGACAACTCCATCAAGGAGCTTGTTCAAGCGATCAAGTTCGATGAGAAGCGCGAGCCCCCGAAGGACCGTCCGGCACGCGGCGAGAAGCCGTCGGGGGATAAGCCGGCCCCGACGACGACCCCCGCGAACCCGTAATCCACTTTCCACCTGATTTCCGAGCCGGTGCGCCCGCAAGCAACAACTTGCGACGCACCGGCTTGTGCGTTTCAGGCCCGTGCTCGTTGCATCCCCGGCGGCGGCGGGGCGGTATCCTTCGGAATCGGCCGCTATTCCGTGGCCGATCCGGAGACTCTCCATGCCCCGTTTGAATGTTCTTTCCATCGGTTTGGCCGCGTTCGTCGCTCTTTCCGGGTCGGCCGCGTTCGGCGCGCCACCCGAGACGTTGAAGAAGCCGGTGACGGATGTGGTGCAGGGCGTAAAGATCGTGGATGAGTACCGGTGGCTGGAAAACTGGGAGGACGCGGCGGTGAAAGGGTGGTCCGTAGCGCAGAATAAGTATGCGAGGGAGCATCTGGACAAGATGTCCTGCCTTCCGGGAGTGGCAGCGCGACTGACCGAGCTGGAGAACGCCGTGGGTGTGCAGTACCACGGTGTGAGCTTCGCCGGCGGGATGTACTTTGCATCCAAGACGCAGCCGCCCAAGCAGCAGCCCCTGATCGTGACGCTGAAGTCTCTGGATGATCTCGCGGGCGAGCATGTGGTTCTGGATCCGAACGAGGTGGATAAGTCCGGGCACACGGCCTTCGACTGGTTCCGCCCCTCGCCGGATGGGAAGTACGTTGCGGTATCTCTGTCTGTGGGCGGGTCGGAGTCCGGCGATGTGCATGTTTTCAGCACGGCCGATGGAACAGAGATCAAGGGGGACATGGTGGCGCGGGTGAACGGCGGCACCGCGGGCGGATCGCTCGCGTGGAAGCCGGATGGGTCGGGGTTCTTCTACTCGCGGTATCCGCGCGAGGGTGAGCGGGCCAAGGACGATATGGATTTCTACACGCAGGTCTGGTACCACGCGATGGGTTCGCCCAGCGCGAAGGACACCTATGAGTGCGGCAAGGACTACCCGAAGATCGCCGAGATCGAGCTTGAGGTCAGCGCCGACGGCAACTGGGCGCTGGCGAACGTGCAGAACGGCGATGGCGGGGAGTTCACCCAGGATGTCCGCTTCATCGGCAAGGGGGATGGCATTCCGGTGCAGTGGACGCGTTTGACCACATACGCAGATCGCATTGTCGAGGCCAAGTTCGGGCACGACAGCGCGATGTATCTCGTGAGCCGCAAGAACGCGCCGATGGGCAAGGTTCTGCGTCTCCCGCTCGATGCCAAATCCACCCCGACGCTCGCGAAGGCGAAGGAAATTGTCGCCGAGCAGAAAAATGCGTCCGTGGAGACCGCCTTTGAGGGCCGCAACGGGCTGTGGGTCACGGACTCGCGCGTGTACGTGCTCTATCAGATCGGCGGTCCTAACGAACTGCGGGCCTTCTCGCTGGAGGGCAAGCCGTTCGGCGGCGTGCCGCAGCCGGATGTTTCCACGCTTGGCGGGGTGGCCACATTGCCGGGCGATGATTTGGCGTTCCAGATCGAGACGTTTATCGAGCCGCCCGCGTACTTTCACTATCACCCGACAGCGACCGGCGGCGAGTGCGTGAAGACCGCGCTGGCAATCCCCGCCCCGCCGCACATGCCGAAGATGACGGTGAAGCGCGACTTTGCCACCAGCAAAGACGGAACGAAGGTTCCGGTGAACATCATTATGCCGACGGGCACGAAAATGGACGGCAAAACGCCGACGATCGTGTGGGGCTACGGCGGGTACGGCGTGAACGAGACGCCCGCCTTCTCGCCGCGCCGGATTGTGTGGGTGGAGCAGGGTGGGATCTTCGTTCTGGCCAACATCCGCGGCGGCGCGGAGTACGGCGAGCAGTGGCATCTGAACGGCAATCTTCTGAAGAAGCAGAACGTCTTCGACGACTTTTACGCCGCGGCGAAGTTCATGGTGGATCAGGGATACACCAACAAGGAGAAGCTCGGCGTGATGGGCGGCTCGAATGGCGGGCTGCTGATGGGCGCCACGTTCACGCAGCATCCGGACTTGTGCAAGGCCGTGGTGTCGAGCGTCGGTATTTATGACATGCTGCGTGTGGAGCTCTCGGCCAACGGTGCGTTCAACGTGACGGAGTTCGGCACGGTGAAGGACAAGGCCCAGTTCGATGCGCTGTACGCCTATTCGCCGTACCACCACGTGAAGGACGGCACGAAGTACCCG
The DNA here is from genome assembly GCA_038225655.1 of Phycisphaerales bacterium. Classification (GTDB taxonomy): domain Bacteria; phylum Planctomycetota; class Phycisphaerae; order Phycisphaerales; family UBA1924; genus UBA4658. Next base: position 78,925 of record JBBRQY010000011.1, read on the forward strand.
GCGATTCTGTTCACGACGGGCGCGAACGATCCGCGCGTGGACCCTATGCAGAGCCGGAAGATGACAGCCCGCCTGCAGGCGGCGCAGTCCGACACGGGCGGCGGCACAGTGCTGCTGCGCACGGATGACAACGCCGGGCACGGCATGGGCTCGCCACTCGGAGCCCGGATCGCGCTGAACGCGGACACGTACGGGTTCTTCTTTGAGCAGTTGGGGGTGGAGTACAAGCCCGTGGGAGAGGGAAGAATGAAGGGGTATTGATCGCTCTGTCGTTACCCGGCCAAGGTTGGTGAAGTTGCTGTCCTTGCGGCTGGAATAGCGAGTTCCCGAGAGGCAAGTTGGACATGTCCTCATCCGGTCGTCGGGCCGTGGAGTTGTTTCATCGCCGCGTCGGTCAGATTTGGTGGTCGCGTGGCAACTCCGAGAGCTTCTTCGCAATCTCATCGCGGTTCTTGGCGTTGCCCGTCCGCTCGAAGAGCGCGACAGCGCGGGTCCAGAGTGCACGGGCCTCGGCAGGACGAACTCGCAGGAGCGCAATGTCGCCGAGATTCGCGAGTTTGGTCGCCGCGATGTCCGGGGCGTCGATGCGCTCGGCGATGGCCAGGGCATCGAGGTAGATGCGCTCGGCCTTGTCCGGATGGCCGCGTGCTTCCTCGATCAGGCCCAGATTTCCCATATCACGGGCCACGCCGTACTCAAAGCCCAGCCGCCGGTCCATCTCCAGAGCTTGCAGCACCGAACGCTCGGAGGCGTCCAGGTCCTTCTTGTGGTGCAGCACGAGGCCGAGATTGGTGAGGGCCCGGGCCAGGTCGGGCGACTCGCCCTGCGGCGACAGGATGTCGATGCGGCGTCGGACGAGGCGCTCGGCTTCATCGAGGTCGCCGGCGCGGAAGTGGAACTGGAAAGCGAGAAAGAGTACTTGAGGATCGGAGTCGTCCAGTGCGAGGGCGTGCTGGATTCCGGCGCGGGCCTCCGCGGCCCGGCCGGCGGCGGCGGATTCCGCGGCGGCTTCGGCGATGGTGAGCGCTGACAGCATGTTGAATGGGCCGTGTTGAGCGGGAGTGAGGGGCTTTGCCGCACAGTAGGGGAGGTGGGCCGCGGCGAGGGCTTGTGTCAGAGTCTAAACATCAAAGAAAGCAACGCGGAGGTCTCGGGGGAGACGGAGAAATACGGAGGAAGCTGTTGAGCGAACTTCGCTCCCTTCGCCCATCTCCGCGTTCTTCCCAGGGACTTCAGACCGGGAGATGGCCAAACAATGAGCCGCGCCGAAGATCGGCGCGGCTCATGGGGATTGATGCACAGAGGCCAATGCCGTTTGCTATTCGAGCGTTCACCCGCGGAAGGCACTCAACGAGTGGCTGGTCCTTGGCGAGTAAAGTCGAACAGGATCCGTGCGCGACGGATCAGGGGCAGCCCGTGAACCACTGCGACAGATAATCGAAGACGTCCTGCACGTTGACGACGCCGTCGCGGTTGATGTCGGCCGAGCATGAGGGCGAGCCGCTCATCGGCTGGTTGGTCGTGACGGGAGTCGCGGCGATGAGGTAGGAATAATCATGGCCGGTGGAAGCCCAGCCGGGCGTGTTCACAGTGCCGTCGGCGATGGAAGTCGCGGTGAGCACCTTGCCGTTGTTCCAGCGGATCAGGCAGGAGCGGGCGCAATCGTCGTTGTAGCAGAAATAGCCACGCTCGATGAGCGAGAACGTGTAGGCCACACCCAGCGAAATCCAGTACTGGCGACCGCCGCCGAGAACGAAGTTCAGATCGTGAAACTCCAGGCGGTAGGCTCGACGAGCCCGGCCATCGAGGACAGCGGAGTAACCGAGATCGATGATCTTCGTGGCCGCACCGCTGTACAGCGGGGTGCCGAAGCGGGAATAGGACGGGTGGTTGCAGTCGTTGGCGTAGATTTCGAACTTGCCGTCGAAGGTCAGGCAGTCGGTCAGAACGCAGCCCTCGATGTAGCAGACGCGGTGGTCGGCGCACGGGGGCACGACGAAGTCGTCGGCCGTGCGGGTGTCGAACAGAGAGTTGGCGTCGGCGAACTGCGAGGTGGATCCGACGACGGCGCCGTTGACCTGGGCCAGCGCGCCGCCGTTGTCGTTGAGAACCTTGCAGGGCGCGGCACAGAGCGTGAAGTTGAGGTCGGTGCAGCCGATGCAGCACTCGTCAACGACTGAGTGCCAGGCGGTGAGCCCGCAGCCGGTGGGGAAGGAGTACACGTTGTACGTGTTCGAGGGAAGTCCGTTGATTTTGTAGGCGGGCTTGCCCTTGATCGGCCCGGCGGTGGTGCCCCAGTAGGTGGCGTCGTACATCTGCATGGTCGGGCCGAGACCGTCTGTCCGGCCGTACACCGAGAGCCAGTAGTTGCCGCCCTTGAGGACCACATTGCGGTTCGCCACGGTTGTTTCGCGGCTGACGTCGAAGGTCGCGTGGACGATGCGCAGCGGGCGACCGTCGAACGCGGGGCCGGCATCCAATCCGGTCTCGACGACAAGGGGCTGGTCGAACGTGTACAGAAGCGTTCCGGGGCAGCCGTTGCAGTCGGACCAGATCTCGGCCTTGGGTTTCACAAGCCCGGGAGTTGTGGTCGTCAGGAGGGTTGCGGTGATGGTGCTGAGGTCGTAGACAAACTTCTCACAGAGGTAGAAGTCGTCCGCGGCTTTGGCTCCGTTGGGAACGGACCCGCCAAGGTGCGAGAGCTGGCCGGAGCGGCCGTCGTACGCGCCGTTGGGCCACGGGCAGTCGGCACAGGCCATCGAGCCGGGATTCGGGCAGGGCCACGGGGAGCAAGAGCCCGCGCCGTTCGGGGCCGCGGTCGTGCCGGCGGGGCAGCCGGTGCCGGCCGCCGCGACCGAGCACGCGCCGCTCGATACGTTGCAGCAGGCGATGTTCGCGCCGGCCTGAACGCAGACGGAGACGTCGTCCAGCAGGTAGTACGACGGATCGTTGCGGAATGTGAACGAGAGCACGGGGTTGGCGCCGGTCACAACCACGTTGTACGAAAACTGCGTGAATCCCTTGGAGGCGTCGTTCACGAGCGAGACCAGGTTCTGGCCGTCGAAATCAGCAGAGAACGAATGGGTCGCCGCGCTGGAGAGATTGGCGAGCCAGAATGTCACGGTGACCGAGTCCCCCACGTTCGCGGGAATGACCTGGGAGATTCCGCCCGTGGTGTCCACAGGGCCGAAAAAGGCCTGGAATGCTCCGCCGTGCGGCTGGACGCCCTGGAATGTTCCGGTGACGCCGCTGAACCCTGTGTTGTCGAACTGTGTCCAACTCGAGAAGCTACCAGACTCGAAGCTTGAGTTGGAGACCGAGCATCCTGGCGCGGGCGGGCCGGACGGGAGGCACGGATTCGGCTGGCACGTCGCCCCGCCTCCTCCAAACTGGCTGTTCCCTCCCGGGCAACTTCCGCTCGTGGAAATGGTGCACGAGCCATCCGGCGCGCAGCAGACCATTGGAGGACCCTCACCAAGAGTCTGCGCCGAGCAGAATCGGCCACCAGCCAGCGCGGCGAACATCGAGATACAAGCCAGTGTTGAACGACAGCCGCGAGAGCTCATGACGATTCTCCAGAAGACTTGAGGTTTGAAGCACCTGCTCGAAGACCACGAGGACTCAGTCGACGCCAGGAACTCGATGTTAACAGAGCACTTGCGAGACTGGAAGAGAAAATCGCGCGGGTGATCGGAGTGGCAAATGCACCTCAATGTCAAGATGGGATATTTGGCGAATATGGCGAAGTTGCCGACCCGCCGCAGGTCAGCGATCACAGCGGCTGAGCATTTGAGGGCGCGTGTAGGCGACTTGGAATCCAGCTCGCACGGCGTTGCGGTACGAGGCGGAGCCACCCTGTGTATCCACTTTCGCCCAGATGCAGCCACGTTCGCGGGCGATTCGCAGGCGTGCTGCGTTGAGTTCCTGCTGGATGCCGCGCCGGCGGAACTGCGGGAGGACGGCCCCGCCGGCCAAGTGCGCGACGGGGCCGCTGATGGACATTCCAGCTCCGCCCGCGGGAACGCCGTCCACAGTGGCCAGAAGCGTGATGGAGTGCTTCAGGTGCTGGCGAACGAGGCCGAAGTCCACAGCGAACTTCATGGGCTCGCCGCCGTTGGCGAAGCCCATGCCGACGACGCGTGTCCACTCGGGCGCGTTGGCCGCGGCGAGCTGTTCGATGCTGATTCCAGTTGGAAGCGATTCGGGTGGGAGAGAGGAGCCATCGTCGAGCCGTCGACAGAGGACGGTTTCAAACGAGCCGATCGTGTAGCCGCGCGATGCGAGCAGGGCGACGAACGCTTCATTGGCGAAGGGGGAGAGATCGACAATGACCGGCGAACCCGCTTCGCGGAATGCCGATTCGAGGGCATCCCATTCGGCGACGGGCACGGGGCCGTTCAGGCCGACGCCCTTCACGGCGTTGAGTGGATCGGCGGGCCCGTAATGCAGGCCGCAGCCGCCGGCGCAATCGATGACGCGGATAGGGGAGCCGGGGTAGAGCTTTGCGGCGGTAGCGCAGAACTCGCGGGAAGCGGCGGCCTCCGCGCCCTCAAGTTCGCGAGAGAGCGCCGCGTCGACGAAGAGTGGGGGAGTGGTGACGAATTGAGACATGCGGGCGAGTGTACCGGCACTTCGAGCGGTCAGAGTCGCATCAGGTCCCCGGATTCTGCGTGCTTGGGAGGGGCGGGGGTTCGACGGGCGCCTGGGGCGGGTCGGGCTGTCCGACCGGCGGCGTGGGGGGCGGAGGAAGCGACCCGGCGACGGTCAGTTCGGCGAGTATCTGCCTGAGCATCAGCGAGGCCCAGCCGCTCTCGCCAAGTGCGCCAACATCCGCCTGCAAGAGCGTCACGGTCTTTGTGCGCCGCTCCACGACGATGACGAGGGACTCGCCGCGTTCGTCGTGGAAGGACATCCGCATCCGGCCCGGCGTGGGGTCTTCAACGGTCTGCACCAGCGAGAGGTTGGCCGCGGCACGCCGGACGGCGTTCAATGCATCATCGAATGTCGCACGCTCGACGGTGCGGGCCTTGCCCCGATCGAGAATCGTGACTCCGGTCTGTGCGACGGAGGCGCCCGCGCTCAGCGCGGCGGGCTCCAGGCCCGTGCAGCCGGCCAAGAGCAGCGGCGCGGCCAGCATGAGCAGTTTCAAGGGATTGGTTGTCATGGAGATTCGTGCAACGAACCGGACGGCTCACTCCAGCCAGTCCTTCGCCTTCAGCCGCTGCGGCACGTATTCCTCGGTCACATACGAAATATCTTTGGTGATGAGCGACTCGACTTCCATCTTGAAGCCGTTGCTCAGCAGGAGCTCAATTTCCTTTTTCCAGCGACGATCTTCGGCGAACCATGGGTAGGCCATGATCTCGCCGGCGCGCTTGATGTCGTTGTCGTTGAGCGCGATCTTCACCGCGTCGGGGAGATCGCACTCTTTATAGTCCTTGGCGCGGATGCCGAGGAACTTGGCCTCGGGGATCGCCAGGCGCGAGCTTTCGAAGGCCAGGGAGATGGAGCCCTGCTTGATGACGCTGTAGATGTAGTGGCCCCACGGATCACAATCGAGGAGGCAGATGATGGGGAGTTTGAGTTCCTGGTTGAGACGTTGCAGCAGGCGGCGGCAGCCGCGCGGCGGCTGGCCCGCGCCGTGAGTGAGAATGCAGTTGTTCTCCTCCCAGAAGCGATCTTCGTTGAAGCGGTTCCAGACGGTGCCCTTTTCAACGTGCAGGACGAACTTGGCCTCGCACTTCTTGAACTGGATCACGTCCGGTTCGACGATCGAGGGCATGGCGTATCCGCCGCTGCCCATCTTGCGGCAGTCGATGTCGTCGCCCTTGTCGGTGACGGTGATGTTGCCGACCATGGAGCCGCGGTTCTCGGCGAAGATGTGCAGCTCTTCGCGGAGCGCGCCGAGTGAGACTTCAAGGTCCTCAAGGATGGGGTCGGATTCGCCCTGCTCGTCGAAGGTATTTTCCTTCGTGCCGGCGACGGTGTGCTTGGCCTTGTAGAAGACACCACGGAGGGAAGAGGTTTTCTCGGCCTCGACAAGATCCTTGATGGTGCTGGCGTGAAGCATGGTCTGCATGAACTGCTTGGCCTGGTTCAAGCTGAAGAGCTCGCGCTCGGCGACGGCGGAGCCCATCTCGAGGATGCCCTTCTTCTTGTTCCAGGTCGTGTTGCTCTTGGTCCGCATCGGAATCTCGAGCTTGGGCTCTTTCATCGCCAGCGACGTCTTGCTGACGTCGTTGGCGAGATCGACAAGCTTGGAGAGCGTGCGGGCGTCGCGCTCTTTGATGCGTTTGGTAATTCCGGCGGACTGGGGGGCTCGTTTGGCCATGTCTGCGGCACTCCTTTGCCTTGGGCGATGCCTGCTGCATTGCCGATTGGCGGGAGTGTACCCGGGGGACCAAACAAAGGCGGGCTGATACCAAACGCTCTGGAACCACGGGCGGAAATCCGCGGGATTCGCTCGCTGACTCGCTCATCCCGGGCGTGTGTTTTGTGCAATCGTCTCTACTTCCCTTCCGTCAGCGTCATCTGCTTGTCAAACTCCAGCCGGAACTTGTACTCCACGACGAACGCGCCCAAGCCCGTGGCCCCGGCGGGAACAGTGACATCCCACCGGAGAATGTTCTTCTTCCGCGCGGTTTCCAGGTAGTCCTTGTCGTCGCTCAGAGCGGGTTTCGGGTCCGTGAGGGAGAGCTTGATGTCGGTGCCCTTGGGGCTGGGGAGTCGGTCCATGAGCCGCACGGAGACGGGCTGTTTGCCGAAGTTCTCGACCGTGAGCTTGTACGTGAACTCGACGATGCGGTTGCCGCCCTGCGTGGTGTCCGTGCGTTCCACAAGTTCCTTGGAGGAGCGCAGGGAGGAGTCGATGCCGAACCCGGCGCGGAAAGTTTCCCCCGCCGCGGCCGTGGGGACGCCGGCGGAGCCGACGAACTCGCCCGCCATGTAGCTGGCCGCGGGGCCGGCGAGGAGAACCAGCTCGCTGGAGTTGGTGACGTGGGCCTCGTTGTAGATGAACTGAGTGAGCGTGGGCGTGGCGGAGCGAACGACCTTGGCGGCCAGATCCAACGTGGCGATCTGGATGAGCTGCTGGTCGGCGCGGCTGGGCATGCTCGTACGCGAAGGAATTTTGTACGTCACGCTGACGCCCTCATCGCCCTGACGCACGGCGACGTGGTCGGTCTTGCTCTTGCGCTCGACTTTGGCGGTGGAAATCAGGTCGAGGAGCTGGCTCTTATCGGCGACTTCGTTCAGGCCGGAGTCGAGGGAGAGGACCACGCCGTCGGTCGCGGGCTGGTTCGCCGCGGCACCGAGGACGTTGTTCAGGTCGATCTGCGGGACGAACGCCATCTGGCCGGCGGCGTTCGAGTTATTGAAAGGAGCTTGGCCGCCGCCCCGACTCTCCTGGAGGTCGCCTCGGAGATTGCGATTTCGTTCCATTTCTCGCTGCGCCGATACCAGCGTCTTCTTCGCATCTTCATAGCTCCGGTCTTTCAGCAGCGCGAGCACCTGCGATGCAGCGGCGGGCGCGGCGAGCGTGACCGACATCGGCTGCAAGGACGGCCCGGTGGCCACGAGCGCGGGCGTGGCGGTGGAAAGGGTGAGCTGGACGCTTCCCCAGTCCTCGCCGCTCATCTGCTGGACGGAGGCCTGGTATTCCAGCGTCGCTTTCTCCGACTTGGCGTCGGCGATGCGGAGGTTGTACGAGGGAGCCCAGTTCGCGCCCGCGACAATGTATGACAGGCGGAGCTTGGCCCCGGCTTTGGTGGCGTTCAGGAAGACGACGGCCTCGCGGGCGGTGCGCGATGTGGACGCCGTGAGCACGCCGAGTTCCCGCTCCCGGAGCGCGACAGTTTCCGTGAGCGTTCGGATGTCGATGTTCAGCTTCTGCCACTCGGTCGTCTGCGTCAGGCGGCGCGTGGTGACAAGTTCGGTGAGCTTGGTGAGCGTTTCGGCGTTCAGCACTCCAGCCTTCAGTTCCGCCTGCGCCGTGGGTGCTATGAAGTTGTCGAGCTTGTCGAGGTACTGGCGCTGCCACTCCATGTATTTCTCGCGGGATTTGGCCGCGTCGAGGGCGTCCTTGGCATCGCGCACGGCCTTCTCTGCGGCGCGAACGCTCTCGCGGCTGTCCTCGCCGACGGGGCGGATCCGGTAGGCGACGCTGCGAATCTCCACCCCATCGGCCGATTCGGCGTACAGAGAACCGGGCAAGATCGCCTCGGGGAGATTCGTGACGACGAGCTCGCGGAGGCCCGCGCCGCCGGGGACATCGATGGCGCGGCTGACGAGGGCCTGGCCTCGGTAGACGGTGACGGCGTCGATTGTGCCGGTAATGATGTTGCCGGACCCGGGATCGGCCTTGGCGGCCTGGGGCGCGGCCAGAGCGGATGTGCCGATGGGCAGGCCCGCGGCGGAGACAAGAGCCGCCGCGAAAACCGCGGCGGACGACCATCGACGATGCATCATCGGAGAACCCTCCAGTTGGGCCGTGCAAGAACGCGCCGACGCCATACTGCCGATGGCCGCTCGGTTCGAGCAGTCTACGAATCAGCGGATTGTGTGCGTGTAACGAGTGTGTATCAGCGCGCCGGACTCACCCATAGTGAGACACGGACCGGATGATTTTGTTCCCGGCATCGAGAAAGAAGATCTCGCCGGCGAGGTCGCCCGTCATCCGTCGATAGACGAGCAGGACGCTCTCAAGGCCGGTGGTGACGTGGAGGGGATCGAAACGGAGCGTTGGGTTGCGGGCCAGCGCGCGGACGAAATAGTCGCGCACGCCCGCGATGCCCTTGATCGAAACATCGTCGGTGCCGTTGTACCGCTTGATGAGTGGGGAGGAGTGCTCGATGTTCGGCGCGTAGTGCGACATGATCGCGTCGATGTCGTGGGCATTCCACGCGGCGTACCACGATGTAGCGAACTGCTGGGCTTGCTCGGGTGTGATTGACATCAGAAGAGTCCGGGGCCTTCCTCAACAGGGACGAGCTTTCCGTTCACGAGCCGCAGCTTTGGCTTGGGCTTTGGGGCTTGGGCAGGCGAGGGCGCGGCCGCCGCCGAAGACTTGGGCTCGGCCCCCTTTTCGATTGGAGACTTCGTTGGCTTGGTCTCCGTCCTAACGCCCTTCGGGTTGGCGGTCTTTCCCTTCTGGTTCAGACGCTTCGCCGCATCGACATCGATGAGCTTCGGCTGGGCGTCGTCATCACGCATCGCCGCAACTTTCACTCGGGCGGCCTCGGCCTTCGATTGGGCAAACGGATCGTCTTTGGACCCCTTCTTTGCACCCTTGGTCCCGCGATCGCCGGATTCGTTGGTTTTCTCCCTCGCTTGTGCGTCGGGACCGTTGGGGGGGGTTGGGACGCCGACGATGATCACGCCTTCCTGATCCGCCGGGTCCTCCTGTTCGCCCTTCCTGGCCTTGCCCTCATCGTCAAGTTCCAGGTCAGCGATCGCGGTGCGCTTCTTGGCCTGGGCCAGCAGCGCGTCGTACAGCTTCTTGGTGTCCGTGCCGTTCAGGGCATTGATGGCCTGCGCGATCTCGCCGATGTATCGCTCGAAGATGTCGCGGCGCTCGGCCTCGCGCTTCATCTTCATGCGTTTGCGGAGATAGGTGCCGAGTTTGCGGCCGCACTCCATGAGCGCGAGCTTCATCTCTTTGCGAATCTCGTCGTAGTCCGCGATGGCCTCTTTGCTCTCGCTGGTGAAGGGCACCCAGACGCTGGCCATGTGGATCATGATGACGATGGGGCCGACGGGCACCGCGCCGCGCGGCTGCTGCATGTCGTAGTTGCGCCAGTTCGTCTCGGTCACCGCTTTGAACGAAGAGCACGCCGACTGCTGGAAGAGCAAGGGCACGCGGTTGGCGAAGCGGATGACGCGCGAAGAGTCCTCGGTGGGAAGTTCGCCGCCGAAGGCGATGGCGGCTTCGATGAGAAAGGGGCGGCCGCGATAGACGGCGGCTTCGCGGGAGCTGGCCGCGTAGAACTCGGCGCGAACGCCCTTGAGCATGCCAGCAAGGAGTTGGCGAACGCCAATCGGGGCCAGGCAGTCGGTGGGGGGGGGAGGCAGTTTGGCGTCCTGCATCACCTTGAAGAGTTTTTCGGCTGTGGCGTGATCGACATCCGCGACCTTTGTGCGGCTCGTCAGCTTAATGTCTTCGCAGAAGTCCTTCGCCGTATTCGCGCTCACGCGGCTGAACTTGTCCTGCAGGAAGTTGTAGAGCGTGTAACCCTTTTCTTCCCGCTCTGCTTCTTTGAGCATCTGTAAGAGGATGCCGAGTTCGATGCCGCGAGGGTGCGGCATGATCTCTTTCGTCTCCGGGGGCAACTCCGCGACGGTGCGCGGGAAGAGGATTACACCGTTGTTTTCGGTGGTAACCGATGGCTGTTCGACCTTCGGCGTGGTCGCCGCATCCAGAGATTCCGCGGCCGCATCCGCCGCGGCCTTGCCCTTCTTCAGGAGCGGAACATCGTCCTCCTCCGCCGCGCTCTCGCGGGAGGGCATGACAAAGACGATACGGGCGTGCGGATTCGCGATCGCGGTGAGTTCGAGAAACTCATCGACCGACCCGCGCCCCTTCTGATAGCGACCTTCAAGCTCGATCGAGACGCTCGTGCCCGTCGGGTATTCCTTGTGTGAAAGGAACTCGCCCTTCTCGGCCAGTTCTCGCGTGCCCGCCGTCAAGTTGCGCAGGCGAGCGAGCGGAAAATCGTCCGACTCCTCATCGACGGTAACTTCCGCACGATTCGTCTTCGTGTTCATCGCCAGTTCGATGTGGTGGGCTTTCTTGTGGGCCTTCGGGCGCGTCTGGATCGCCATCGGTTTGCCGGTGGTGATCAGCCCGAACATGCCCGCGGCGGAGATGCCGATGCCCTGCTGGCCGCGGCTCATCTTGAGCCGGTGGAACTTCGATCCGTAGAGTAGACGCCCAAAGATGTTCTCGACCTGGGCCCGGACGATGCCCGGGCCGTTGTCCACCACGGTGATGCGATAACGGGACTGCTTGGTCTCCTTGCCGCGCGTGGGCTGGAGGTCCTCAATCACCACGGTGATGTCGGGAAGAATCCCCGCCTCCTCGCAGGCGTCGAGGGAGTTGTCCACGGCTTCCTTGACGGTTGTAAGGAGGGCCTTTCGCGGGTTGTCGAAGCCGAGCAGGTGGCGGTTCTTGGCAAAGAACTCCGAAACGGAGATGTCCCGCTGGCGTTCGGCCATGCTCTCCGCGGTCGCGCGGGTGCGCGAAGGGGGGGCGGGCTTCTTCTTCACGGAGTCAACCTCGATTGGTGGTTCTGCGAGCGCCGTCATCGTCTGCCCTCCTTGGCAAACCAACTCTGCGGCCGGTGCCGGAACTTTGTCCGGACAGATCATCGGCCCCGTTCAGCCCGATCGTACACACGCGTCCGGCCCATCTCCCCGAGCCACAGGTCTACTTCTTCAACCCTTCGGGCACGCCGTTGGGAAACGACTGGGCCAGGTGCTCGTTGATCCGCTCGATGCGGTGTCCGGGGTTCGGGTGCGTGGACGAATACTCCGAGTGCTGGGCACCAGCGCCCCCGCTGGCTTCCTCCAGAATCTGCATCACCCGCACCATGGAGCGCGGGTCGTAGCCCGCGAGGTACATGAACTTCAAGCCGAGCTCATCGGCCTGCAACTCGTCACCGCGGCTGTACTTCAGCGTGAGCATATTGGCGACCATGGATGCGGCGGCCTGGGACATTTGCGCGCCGCTCTGCGAGTTTGACCCGGCGACGCCGACTGCGCCGACGAGGCCGTTGAGGAGATCCCCTTTAGCGGCCTGCTGGGCGGAGTGTCTGCCGAGGACGTGCCCGGTCTCGTGGCCGAGGACGCCCGCGAGCTGGCCCTCGGTTTCGAGTCGCTTCAGCAGGGCTTCGGTAATGAAGACCTGCCCGCCCGGGAGAGCGAAGGCGTTAATGGTCTTCTGGTCGGCCAGCACGTGGTACTGGAAGGGATACACCTGTGTGCCGTCGGGGTTCCTTGCCTCTTTGGGAAGGCCCCCGACGATCCGGGCCCCGACCATTTCCACGAGTTGCTGGTAGTGCTTGTCGTGGGTTTCGCCCCCGAACTGTGCGGCCATCTGTGGGGCCGAGTGCAGCCCCAGGGCCACCTCCTGCTCAACGGTCCACGGAATCGCCTGGCTCTTGCCCGTGACCGGGTTCGTCTGCATTTTGGCGAAGTACGAGACAATCGCGACCCCCGCGATGACGACCCCGATGATCAACCGGACGGGGATGTGGAACCCCGGTCGGTCGTACGATCCCCCCTGACTCGGATAGCTGGACATGAAGTGCTCTCGATTGGTGCGAAATCCGCCTCCGGAGCGTACGCGAGGACTTTCCCGGGCTGACGCACCCCCCGATTTCGACCGATAAGCCGCCTATGACCACTCTGCGACGATTGCTGCCGATGCTGTTCCTCCTCGTGCTGGCCGCACCGGCCCGGGCCGACGAGGAGGTGCTGCGATTTGTCCAGACCGTGCACGACATGGGCGCGATCAGCGACGACCAGACGCAGATGCACGCGTTCGCGTTCATCAACACGTCGCCGCGCATGGTGAAGCTGGCGATGACCTACTGCCACTTCTGCACCCCACCGCTGCTGGATAACGACACGATCAAGCCCGGTGAGTCCGGGACGATTGTGCTGGAGATCAACCCCGCCGGGCGCAAAGGGCGGATCGTTGCCACCGCCACAATCATGGAGGAAGGCAAGCCGACCTCGGCGGTGAATGTTGAGTTGCGGGCGGACATCTGCCCGCGCATCTGGCTGGAGCCCTCCTCCATGTTTCCACGCATCGTTCGTGGCGAGGGCGCGACGGCCTCGTTTTCCGCGATGGGCCGCAAGTCGGACTTCAAGGTGCTGAGAATCGAGTCGGACCCGCCAATCGCCGGGCTGAAACTTGGCGAGCCCGAGACGGTTCCCGACTGCGGGTCAACAGTCCGCACGCAGCTTGTGACGGTGGCATTTCCCAAGGATGTGCCGCTTGGGCCGTGGAGCACACGGCTGAAGGTCATCACGAACGACGACGACTCGGCGGCGAAGTTTGTCTCCGTCGAGGGGACGGTGGTGGGCCGGGTCTCGTTCGATCCGCCCGTGCTTGGGCTTCGGCTGCCTCCGGGCGAGGCGTTTGCCATTTCGTTCGATGTCGTCGCCGCCGACGCCGGGAATGCCCAGGGCGCGGTTCTCCTTGATTCGCTGGATATCACCGCTCGCGATGAGGCCGAGGAATTGGTGCTCGACGCGGTGCCGACGGCAGATCCTTCTCGCGTCCAGGTAACTCTCTGCGGCCGCGCGCCGGGGCGTTCGCGTCAATCGGTCGTCATTCAGATCGAGGTTGTTGCCCGCACACTCGGATCGAGTGGCGCAGAGACCATCGTGGTGCCGGTCGGGCTCGTTGTTCCTCCGCGGCGAAACTGAGCATTTCAGTGCGAGGCCGAGATCGCCCCTTCATGGTGGCGCAGCGTTGGCTCGCCGCGATCGGGCCATTCCACGGCGATGGCATCGATGCGCATCGGGCGGCGCGTCCAGCCGTTGGCGCGGGCGAGGTGACGCAGGATTGCGACCAGTTTCTCGCGCTTGTGCAGGGTGATGCTTGCCTCGGGGGGCGGAGCGACGAATGCGCCGGGTTCCGCGAACACGCGCCGGCTTTTTACTTCAACCAGAACCACCGTCTGGCCGTCCGGCGCGAGTGCGAGCACATCGGCCTCGCCCATCGGCACGCGCAGGTTGCTGCCGATCACGCGGTATCCCTTGCCTCGAAGATGGCGTGCGGCGAGCTTCTCACCAGCGGGGCCGAGCGGGTCGCGCCGATCCCCGGCCGCGCCAATGGCCGCCCGCACGCGAGACGCCAGGCGTCGAAGCCGCGATTGCCCGGGTTGTTGGGCCGGCGATCCCATCGAGCTACTCCGTCACTTCTGCACGAACTTTGCGGCGTACCGCTCCGTCGCGATGTTCAGGAGCTTGTCCACCATCACTTCGAGCTTAGAGACGTTTCCCCGCTTCCAGAGCCGCTCGAAGTACCTCTGCCGCTCGTCGGTCTCGCGCTCGCTGCGGAGGTCCGCGGTGACGTCGAGTTGGGCCTCGTAGAGCGAAGTGCTGGGGGGCTGGTCGATTTTCTCCAGATGCACCCATGCGGTGCGCTTGGCGTTCGGCCTGGCTTTGTCGGGAGCGAACTCGATCGGACCGGCGGTCTGCCCGACGCTCAGCGTGCGCAGTGCATTGTTCACATCCGGCCATGGCGAGAACTCGCCCTCGCCCTGCGTTCCAGAGGATTTTCGCACCAGCTTGCCCTGCTCGCGCTGGTTGAAGTCGTTGGCGGCGTCTTCGGCGATTTTCTCGAATGGCGTGCCGCCGGCGATGAGCGCCTGAAGCTTCGCGACGTTCTCGGTATTTTCGGTCGGGGCGTAGATCAGGCGGAAGGTGTATTCCGCGGGCGGGTTCCACTTGTCGTGCTGACGCTCATATTCGTTCTGCACATCGCGCCAAGGCACGGCCACACGCGGGTCCACCTTCGTGGCGATCTCGTGGCGGATGAGCTCGCGGTCCTTGATGTCCTCGGCTTCCTGCTTGAGCGATCGGCCGGTCTGCTCGCGGAAATTCTCGTCGGCCTTCACCGAGCTTCCTGAATTCTCGCTCACGAGCGAGCTCTCGATCTGACCCAGAAAGTGCAGCAGACCCTGCTTCTGCTCGGGCGACAGACTCCGGCGTGCTTCGGAGAGAATCAACTCGTCGGCGATGCGGCGCTTGAGTTCGGGAACAATTGCGGCCGCGGCGGTACGCTGCCACGCGGTCAGGTCCTTCGCGGCGAGCCCGGCTGCCCGAAGCGCGCCGTCAAGGGGTTCGAGGACTTCGGTCGCAAAGACCGGACGCCCATTGATCTGGCCGACGACCGAGTCGATGACCATCGCCGTGCCCGCGGGCCCTGCACCGGACTCGACCGAGGGCGCTCCGATGGCCGTCTTCAAATCCGATTGGCTCGCTGCGCTGGCCGGTCCTGGCGCGGCCGCGCCGCCGATGCTCACCACGCGCGACCCGGCGGGTGCACCCACGATCGTCGGGTCGCCGATCGGGATGACCGGGGGCTTCACCGCGCCAGCTTTGGGCGCAGGGGTCGGTTGTTCGGTCGGATCGCCCGCGAACTCGCCGGCCTTCACCGTTGCCGAGGGCTTGGAGGCGAACCACCCCGTGTCGTTCGATTTGGAGCATCCGCCCGCCGATCCGGCGAAGGCCACCAGTGCAGCGCACAATCCCAGCCCGCCGAGCATTCCGTTCCGATCCATGCTGAACCCTCCGTGGAATCCATTCGCCTCTGGGCGGTACCAGCGTATCGCCGGCCGCCGAACAACACAATCCCTCGGCTATACTGCCCCGATCGCACCCTACAACGAAAGGCACGTCATGGCGGACCAGCAAAGCGAGGCCCCCAAGATCGTTATCGACTCGGATTGGAAAGCCCAAGCTCAAAAGGAGCGGGAAAAACTGGCGGACAAGGAGCGGCAGGCCAAGGAGGCGGCCGAGAAGTCCCGCCAGCAGCAGCCCGCGATCCCCGGAATGCCCGCTGGGCCCCAAGGGGGCGACCCCGGCACCGGGCAGCCGCAGGGCATGCCCCCGGCCGATTTCCAGGCCTTGGTGGGCACAATGGTGACCCAGGCCTTGATGTACATGGGCGCATTTCCCGACCCGGAAACGGGCCGGGCGATGGTCTCGCTGGAGCATGCTCGATTCCACATCGACCTGCTGGCAGTTCTGGACGCCAAGTGCAAGGGAAACGTGACGCCCGAGGAGGCCAGCGACCTCGCCCAAGCCCTGAACGAGCTGCGGCACCGGTTCGTGGAGATCGTGCAGGCCGTGGCCCAGATGAAGAAAGAAGGGAAGCTCAAGCCCGGCGGGATGGGCAGCGGCGGGGGAATGGGGATGGGTGGGCCGGCGGGGATGATGCCGCTGGCATGAGCGTTTCGCCACGATGGATGCGGCGCACCGTACAATGACGCCACGTGGCCAAGTCTCCGTCCAAACGTCGCGAGCCCCATCCGGCCTCAACCGGTGAAGTGCCGGAACTTGCGCCAATGTTGCTGCTCGCCAAGCGCGTCACAGACGCGTGCGGCGCTCCGGTGGTCGGGGGCATCGCAGTTGCGCTGCATGGATGGGGTCGATACACCCGAGACATTGACATCTACAGCGCGGACTTTTCCGCGACGCATGAGAAACTCGAGGCGGCGGGGATCATGCGAAACGCCGAACGGCGCGAATACATGATCGACGGCGTTGCCGTTCACATGGTCGGGGACGATTCCCTTGGAGGCCCGCCGGGTCGAATAAGCACGATTCGGGGAGTCAAAGTCATCGGACTCGCGGACTTGATCCGAGGAAAACTCACGGTTGGACTTGAGAACATCAATCGGGGCAAGGATGTGATCGACGTTGTCGAGTTGATTCGGTGCATACCCCTCAAGAAAGACTTTGCGACAAAGCTCCCCAAGCATTTGCGTGCGCCGTTCAAGCAACTCGTGGAGCAAGTTCACGGTCCTCGAAGAACGCCGATTCCCACGCTCCGCTTTTGGGGCCTCGCGTAATCAGGGCTGAACGGCGCAAGCCGCCGAAGTTGTCTCAACCAGTAGAAACGAAAAGGCCCCCGGCATCACGCCGGGGGCCTTTGTGATTCATCAAACCATTCCGCACTCAGCACCCGCCCGCGAACCAGTCTGCTAGGAAGTCGAAGATGTTCTGCACGCTCAGGGGGCCGGGGCCGCCGTTGGTGTTCGTCTTGGCGTACGCGCTGCCGGCGAACCAATCTCCCAGGAAGTCGAAGATGTCCTGAACGCTGATGCCGCCGACCTTGTTGTAGTCCGCGTGGCAGCAGGGCGTGGTCGCCACATTCGAGGCGTTGCAGTTGATACCGGTGACGAACTGCGCGCCCGCCGCGCCGCTGGCCACAGTGCAGGCGGCCGAGGTCTGAATCGAGCACGTCGCACCGCGGCAGCAGACCCCCGTGGTTCCGGATGAGCATGTGCCGGGGTTGATGGTGACAAAGAACGGCCCGCCCGCAACGAGCGGCGCGGCCTGGAAGTCCACCGTGCGAACATCCACCCCGAATCCGATGTTCGGCCCGGCAAGATTGCCCTGGCCCGCCGGGAGCGTCCCGCCGATCACCTGGTTCGAGAGCGATGTGTGATCCTGGCTGACGATGAATCCCGCCACCTTGATCGGGCCGGAGCCGCTGTACCCCAGTTCGTCCAGACGGATCTTGATTTCAACGCCCGTGGTAACGTCAGCAGCGCCGGCCGCGGAAACATCCGAAACGCCCGCGAAGTTGGAGTTGTCGATCGCTGTGGAAATCAGTCCCGGCACGGCAAGCACCCCGTGGTTGGGAGCGGGATATCCGTTCACGGTCTGGGCCAGAGGGTTAAAGACATCGGCCGAGATCAGCCGGGGCGCGAAGGATGCGTAGGGCTCCAGCACAATCGGCAGGCCGTTGGCGTTGATGTCTCCCTGAATGTCGATCCCCGGAATGCTTGTCGGATTGAAGGCGCTCCCAAGGCCATTGGCCGCGCAGGCGTTGAGCATGTCGAAGCGGTTGCATTTCAGCCCGTCGAACACCAGCGGGTTGTTGGTTGCCTTGGGTCCGCCGGCGATTCCGCCGTATTCCAGATACGCGGGACTGGGGAATCCGCCATCGTTGGAGGCCCCAAGTGTGTTGATCAGCCCGGCGTACGTTGTCACATTCACGTTTGGAGATGTGCCGGTGTTCTCGACAGAGACCCAGTAGTCCGCCGCGAAGCCAGCGGAAAACTGCAAGCCCGGCCCGATGAAGGGGTTGCTCGGATCTGTTCCGAGCCGATTCAGGTGACCAAAGTCGAAGGGATGGGCGTTGCCCGCCAGCCGGGTCTGGCCGGCGCTATTCAGCGGGATCGAGACGGAGCCGACATCGAAGAACAGGTCCAGACGGTTTCCGTTGTTCTCCAGGTTTCCGGTCACGAGCAAGTACAGATAGTTCCCGCAGATGGTGGCGTATAGGCCGTCGATCTCCGATCCGTTGGCGACATCGTGATAGTCCGGCCCGGTAAACGGAGGGCAGGGGTCGGTAGCGGTGAGAATGCCGCCGTTGGTCGTCGCCTGAGCTTGACCGATGAACCGGGCCGAGCCGGCATCCGTCGGCGTCGTGCGCAAACGCTGCCAGTCGGCGAAGATCGTGGGATTTGCGTCGCCCCCGCCGCCCAAGCTGAAGCCCAGGAAGAAATCGGCCGCGAATGCGGCGTCGAACTTCAGGCCAGGTTGTGGGTTCGCGCCCGTGGCGATTCCATAGGCGTTCGCACCGCCATTGAAGATGGCGCCGTAACTTCCCGTCTGGGTCGCGCTGTCGCCGGAGAGCTGGTTCTGCCCGCCCGGCACGGAGTCGAAGAAGAGCACAACCTTATTGAAGTTGCTCTCGAAGTTTCCCGCCAGCACCAAGTACAAGGCCGGTTCGCCCGCGCTGTCTTTGCCAAACCGCGCGTACACGCCGTCGATCTCGGAGCCGCCGACGCATCGGAAGATGGTGTCCGTGCCGGCTTGCGCCGTGGCCGCGTCGCCATAGTTCGTCTGGGTGTCCTGAACAAACAGCGGCGCGCCGTACGAGGCATCCTTCGAACCATCCAGCACGGGCTCGTTCCCCGCGATCATGGCCAGGAGCGTCGCTCGAGCGATCGTCGCCGTGACATACTGGTTGCCCGGAACGGTTGTGAAGTCGACGGAGCGTGGATTGGGATAGTTGTTCGGCGGTGTGGTCCCGCTGATTCCGCCGAGCCCGCCGATGAACTGGTTCGAGATGCTGCTGTAATCACTCGAAGCGATCCAGCCCGCCACATTGATCACCACTGGATCCGGCAGATTCGCACCGTTGCTGGTGATGTCCAGCCCCAACGCCTCCAGCGGAATCTTCAGTTCGTATCCGGTCGTCACCGCCGCCGCGGCCGTCTGATCCGCCGGACCCTGCCCGCCCGTGATTCCGGCGCGGCTGGAGTTGTTGAGAGAGATCTTCACCTTGCCGCCGATCGGATCGCAGGCCGGGGCAACCGCCGCGCCCGCGTTGCCGAACTGCGTCGGCGTGGTGTTCACCCACTGAATAGGGCCATACTCCGGCTTGAGGCGGCCGTTCACCGTGAGCTGGGCTGATGCGCTACCGGCCAAAAAAGCCAGTATCGCCGCTGCTGAAGCACATTGAGCAAGCATCATCTCGTTCCACTCCGGCAAAATGGGGCTGAATCTGCACGCGGCGGAAGCAAACGAGGCGTTCCGCACGATGGTTTTCGACGCTGGAAGCCCGAGAAAACTCGGGTGTTTTCAGTCTACAAGACGCCCTTGCGAGGGGCCACAAAACGGAGAAACCGCAGGATGTGGCCAGATCTGGCCATGTCCGTGCTGCCTAGGGATAACGCGACTATGTCATGAAACACCGACAGTCTCTTCGACCTGAAATCCCTTTCGTGCAGGGTGTACGACGGGTTTCGGCGTTTCATCTGAAGACTGGGGCATGATGGCCGCTCACAGGGTCGTCTGCGGATTCAGCCCGGTGGTGCCCGGCGCATTCCGAGAGGGATCGGGGGCGGCGGTCTGTCCGTCCATGCTGGTCCGAAACAAATGCGGCGCGATTTATGCGAGCATGCGTACCTGAAATGGGAAATGGTGTGTTCTCGGATGGGCACCGTAACTTTCCGAAGGGAATCGCCGCGGCATTTTTCTTCTTGGCCAGCCCCAAACCGTGGAAAGCGAATGTGATCGCGCTGGAACGCAACCTGCGGTCCTCGCAACCGCGGAGGGTCGGCTGATACCTCGCATTGGCCCGTTCGGCTACGTCCTCGCTATCATCGGCCCCCCGTGGCCGACCCATCCGACATCCATCCCGCACGACCCCGCGTCGATCTGGCGGCCAAGCCGCTGTGGCGGCGGGTGTTTGCCGCGCAGGAATCCGGGCTGGTGGTGGTGATCGCGGTGATGATGGCCGCGCTGACGGTGTTCGGTGGGTCCAAGCCGTCGGGATTCAAGGTGGACGTTCCGGCCGGTGTGAAGATCGTGCAGTCGGACGATTCCCATGCCCGGGTGACGCTGGCCGCCGGCGAACACGTGATCGACTCGGATCAGCCCCTGCGGATCAAGCAGAATGATGATGGATCGTCCACGATCTTCGCCTCACGCCGCGTCAACAAGTTCCTCGACATTGAAAACCTTCTCAATGTGCTGACCACCGCCTCGTACTACGCGGTGATGGCCGTGGGCATGACGGCGATCATCATTCTGGCGGGGATCGACCTCTCGATCGGATCGATCTATGCGATTGCGGCGATTCTGGGGGCGTCGGCGCTCTCGGTCATTGAAGCCGGGAGGAGTGGGGGGGGAACCTCGGCGATCGTCGCTGTGCCGCTGCTGCTGCTGGTCTGCTGCTCCACGGGCGCGACCTGCGGGTTCATCAACGGGTTCTCCTCCGTCGCGCTCCGCGTGCATCCGTTCATTATCACGCTCGGAACGATGGCGATCTACCGCGGGGCGGTCTTCGTCTTCACGCGCGGCCAGACTGTGAGCGGGTTGCCCGATTCCATCCAGGCGGGGTTCTTCAAGTGGGAGATGCACCTGGGCGGCGGGGGCGTCTTTCCGATTCCCACCATCATCACGGTGCTGGTCGGGCTCGCGGGCGTCTTTGTGCTGTCGCGCACGGTCTTTGGAAGGCGCATCTACGCGATCGGCGGGAACGAAGTCGCGGCCAAGTACGCGGGGATTCCCGTCGGACGAGTCAAGACGCTGGTGTACACGATCTCGGGTGCGCTCGCGGGGCTGGCCGCGGCGATCTACGTCGGCTATTTCGGCGCAGCCGAGAACGGCGCTGGGCAGGGGTACGAGCTCAACGTCATCGCCGCAGCCGTGATCGGCGGGGCTTCTCTCTCCGGCGGTCGCGGCTCGGCGCTCGGGGCGGTGCTCGGGGCGATCCTCGTCCAGCTCATCAACAACGGCATGCTGATCCTCGGCATCGACCAGTCATTCAACCAGATCGTGATGGGGTTGGCGATCATTCTGGCGGTGGTGGTGGATCAGGCCAAGACGCGATTGACGAAGTAGGCGTTGCGTTGCACTCCGGTTTGGTGGGGGCATCCGTCGCAAGTCTCAGCCACTCTCGCGCATGCCTCGCGGCTCTTCCAGTATGTATACGCGGCGTTGCAGATCTTGGTTGAGCAGACTCAGCACCGCGGGCGCGTGGCGGGCAAGGGCGGTGATGGAGTTGGATCGACTTCGCATCATGATCACCGGCAAAGGAAGTTCGGCGAGATTCTGCTGACGCGCCATGCTCTTATCAACGGTGAGAAACACACCGTATCCCGCGCTAGCGGCAAGCGCCAGCAGCTTGCCGTTCGACTCGTCCTGCCAGCCCATGTCGTCCGTCGTGCTGACTTCGTGCCCGACAAGTATCGCGGCAAACGGCCGGGGAACGCAATGATCCAGAAGCGCCTTCACGCGGCACGCAACTCGTTCGCCGTTCCTCCGGCAGAAAGTTCGAGAACTGCTTCCGCCTGCTCTCGGGTGACGCCGCGGAAGTGATCGAGGAACGTCGCCAAGTCGTACCCCTCCTTGAGATAGTCAAAGAGCGCCTGCACCGGAACACGGGTCTTCCGGAAGACGGGCTCACCGCCGAGTTTCTCGGTGTCCACCGAGACAAACGGGAACCACGGGCTTTGTGGAGAGAGTGTTTCCATTCGGGCGAATGATATGGGTCCTAGCGGTTTGGCGGCATTTGGCATGAGTCCGGTCGGGCGGATCGCTCCATTCGGAGCAATGCTCAGGCAGTTCGGGCGTTTTCCCTGCACACGCTGAAAGGTCCCCCATGCTCATCGCCCCCCTCCTCGCCCTCACCGCCCTCCTGGGTCTTTCCCAACCCCCCGCCGCGCCGCCCGCCGCCGATCCCATGCCGGCCAAGTCCCACGCCTCCACCTCCAAACACATGGAGTGGACCATCGACGGCGTCAAGCGCGAGGGCACCATCTACCTCCCCGCAAACGCATCCACCCAACCCACCCCCGTCGTCTTTGGCTTCCACGGCCACGGCGGCAGCGCCCGTCAGGCCGCCCGTTCCTTCAAACTCCACGAGGCCTGGCCCGAGGCGCTGGTTGTGTACTTGGACGGTCTTCCCACGCCCGGCGCGATCACCGATCCCAAGGGCGAGCGCAACGGTTGGCAGAAAGATGTGGGCGACCAGTCCGACAGAGACCTGAAGTTCTTTGACGCCGTTCTCGCTGACCTCAAGCAGAAGTACAAGGTCGATGAGTCCCGTATCTACTCCACCGGCCACTCCAACGGCGGCGCGTTCACGTACCTCCTCTGGTCAGCGCGCCCCGACGTCTTCGCGGCCATGGCCCCCTGCGCCGCAGGCGGCAATCTCCGCATCATGTCCACGCTCAAGCCCAAGCCCGTTCTCCACATTGCCGGCCGCGCCGACCCCATCGTCAACTTCAACTACCAGCAGCGCATCATGGATCAGGACCGCAAGATCGACTCCTGCAACGCCCAGGGGAAGGAGTGGGGGGGCAACAAGGACTGCACCATCTACGACTCCAAGTCCGGCAATCCCGTCATCACCTGGATCCACGATGGCGGCCACGTCTACCCGAAGGAGGCCCCCGCGCTTGTCGTGAAGTTCTTCAAAGAACACGCGAAGGGCGAGAAGGCCGAGTCCCCCGCCCCGGCCGCGAGGCCGACGGAGGATGCAAAGCCATCCCTCGTGCCTACTCACTGACGAATTGCAAATTGCAGACCAGCACTCGGTGCCGACGGTCCTATCGGGTTCCCTGCAACTCCACCGAAAACGCCCTGCGTCGACGGGTTGGTCCCGCGGGCCTGGGTGGCAGCATCGCGATCGCGCCGCCCAACACTTCGAGCCGCCAGCGCATCTGCGAGTCCTTCATATCGCGGGCCAGCGATGTCACCGCGTTCATCACGCCGAACCGCGATGAATCCCCGCCCTCGCGCATCCGTGCACGAATCGCGCCGAGAATACCCAGCTCGAACCCCCCGAAGAGCCGCCGCATCTCCATTCTCATGATGATCATGTCTTCCCCGGAAAACGCCACCGCCCGCGCAGAGCGCATCCGTGCGCCGGCCTCCGCAATAGCTTCCGGCGCAGCGCAGGAGCGAATCGCCTCGCGCAGTTCCACGACCACCTCATCCGGATCGCGCACCGCCAGATCCAGCACCTGCCATGCCGCCAGCGAGCGAGCGATCACCGCCCCATTCGAACACACTTTTCGCAACACGTATGGCCTCACGTTCAGCTCGTCGTAGAAAAATCGCAATGCCACGCCTCCCCGGACCGAATCGCCTGGAGCCACCTCAAGCGGCCGCGGCAAAGCGCAGCGTGCGTACAAACAATCTTCTTGAAGGATGGTGTCGAACTCAGTGCCTCCAAGCGGGGCAAGTTCATCACGGAAAATGCCCTCGGTCACCGCCGCCGTCAGCCGTTCGCCGCATTGCATGATGTGTCCTCCATGACCAATCCGAAGATGTCCACCCGACCCGATAAAGAAGGTGCCCTGCGATTTCGTCCCGTCGATCATTTCTCGACGATTCGTTCAACTACGCAGCCAGATTCCGCCAAGCCCCCGACCCCGGTAGAATCCCGGGTTCCTGCTCGGGGACGGGGGTTCTGCGGGCGCGCCCTGCAAACGGCGCGTCCCGTTCACACCATTCCCATACTCGGAGTCCCCATGCTCACCAAACGTCCCTTCCTGAAACTCGCCCTCTCCAGCACCGCCGCCTTCGCTCTTGCTGCGACCCTCCTCGCCGCGGGCCCCGCCCCCGAGAAGAAGTCCTACGTCTTCGGCGTCATCGCCAAGAGCCAGTCGAACCCCGTCTTCCAGGCGGCCCGCACCGGCGCGATGGACGCGGCCAAGGAACTCGAGGCCAAGTACCCCGGCGTGAAGGTCGAGATCAACTGGCGCACCCCGAACAATGAGGACGCCCAGCAGCAGGCCCAGTACCTTGAGCAACTCGCCAGCCAGGGCGTGGACGGCATCAGCGTCTCCTGCTCGGATGGCAAGGTCCTTAAGGGCGCGATCGACTCCGCCGTTGGCAAGGGCGTCGAGGTCGTGACGTTCGACTCGGACTCCCCCGACTCCAAGCGTTTCGCCTACTACGGCGTGAACGATGAGGAGGCCGGGCGCGAGATCATGCGTCAGCTCGCCACCGCGATGGGCGACAAGGGCGTCGTCGCGATCCTCGCCGGCAACCAGAATGCCACCAACCTGCAGTCCCGCGTGCGCGGCGTGAAGGATGAGGCCGCCAAGCACCCCAACATCAAGATCAAGGACACGTATTACCACACCGAGACGGCCGCGGAAGCTGCGGCCAAGGTGCAGTCCGTGCAGAACGCCAACCCGGACATCACCGGCTGGGCCATGGTCGGCGGCTGGCCGCTGTTCACCAAGAACGCCCTCGACGGTGTCTACCAGAAGGCCAAGGTCGTCTCCATGGACCACCTCCCCGAGCAGCTTGGCTACGTCAAGAGCGGCCAAGTTCAGGCCCTCATCGGCCAGGACTGCTACGGCTGGGGCCACGACACGGTGATGATGCTCTTCGACAAGGTCCACAACAACAAGAAGCCCGCGCAGGTCATCAACAATTTCAAGCTCCAGATCGTCACCAAGGCCAACGCCAACGACTACGACGGCATTTGGGACAAGTGGCTGGGGAAGAAGAAGGACGAGATGAAGCACTGAACAGAACCCTGAGCACAAGCGAAGGGCGTATTTTCCCACCATTCAAACGCGACCGAGCCCCCCTCGGTCGCGTTTCTCGTTTTGCCGTATCATCTTCCCCGTCTCGATCCCGCATCCGACATCGCCCATCCGACATCCGACATTTCCCATGCCCCTCCTCACCGCCACCACCATCTCCAAACGCTTCGGCATCACCCAGGCCCTCGACGGTGTCTCTGTTGAGTTCGCCGCCGGCGAAGTCCATGCGCTCATGGGCGAGAACGGCGCGGGCAAGAGCACCCTCGGCAAGGTCATCGCCGGGCAGCACAAGCAGGATACCGGTGAGGTGAGCATCTTCGATGCCGCGGGCAATCCGCGTGTGCTCAAGCCCGGCTCGCTCGACGACGCCTTCGACGCGGGCATCCGCCTCGTCCACCAGGAACTGGCCCAGTGCCCCAATCTCACCGTTGCGGAGAATCTGACTCTGCACGACCTGCCGCTGAGCAGGTTCGGGCTGGTGGACTTCCGCGCCATGGAGCGCCGGGCCACGCGGCTGCTGGCCGATCTGGAGCCAGGGATCGATGTACGTGCGCCGCTTGGTGCGCTCTCGCCGGGGCATCGGCAGATTGTGCAGATCGCGGCCGCATTGGACGACGCTCATCCCGCCCGTGTCATCGTCTTTGATGAGCCCACCAGTTCCCTTTCCATCGCCGAGGTCGATCGGCTTTTGGCGATCATCCGTGGTCTTGCGGCCAAGGGGATCACGTGCATCTACGTTTCGCACCGCATGTCGGAGATCTTCGCCGTCTGCGATCGCGTCAGCGTGCTGCGTGATGGCAAGTACGTCGCGACTTCGCGCGTGAAGGAGATCGACGAGTCCACGCTGGTGGAGCAGATGATCGGGCGCAAAGTGCCGCCCCCGGTGCGCCGGGCGCGGCCGGACGCCGCGTCCGTGCCGCCCGCGCTGGTCGTTCGGAATCTGACTTCTCCCGGCAAAGTGGAGAACGTATCGCTCTCGATCGCGCCGGGGGAAATCCTCGGCATCGGCGGACTCGTCGGCGCAGGGCGATCGGAGTTGCTCGATGCGCTCTTCGGACTGGATCGCAGCGCCAAGGGCACGGTTATCGCGGGGGGGGTGGAACTCTCCGATCCGCTCTCGGGCCATGTCGGGCCGCGGGCCTCAATCGCGGCGGGCGTGGGATATGTTCCCGAGGATCGCAAACTCCAAGGCCTCTTCTTTCAGCTCGGCGTCGGCGAGAACATTGTTGAGCCGTTCATGGCGCGGCTGGCGGGCTTGCTGGGGCTGCGCTCGCAGCGGGCCGAGCGCGAACTCGTCACGACGCGCATTCGTGACTTTGAGGTCAAGACGGCCGGCGCGGCCGCGCTCCCCGGCTCGCTCTCCGGCGGCAATCAGCAGAAACTCCTCCTCGCTCGCTGGCTCGGGCGGGATACCAAGGTCATTCTGCTGGACGAGCCGACCCGCGGCATCGATGTCGGCACCAAGGCCCAGATCTACAAACTCGTCCGCGAGGCCGCCGAGCGCGGCTTGGCCGTGCTGCTCGTCTCCAGCGAGATGCCCGAGTTGCTCGCCCTTTCGGATCGCATCATCGTGCTCTCCGATGGCAAGCTGACGGGCGAACTGAACGCGGATGCCATGACCCAGGCGGGCATCCTCAAACTCGCTACCGTGGGCCACTGAGCCCCTGGAATGCGGGCCGGATTCCGGAATCGGCGTGGATGGCCGCCCGCAACCCCCTCCCGGTGGCCGCCGTACCCTTCTCACCGATGCTCACCCCCACCCGCAGCACCATCGCGTTTCTTCCTCTGGCCGCCATTCTGCTGGGAATGGCCGGTTGCCAGTTCGGCCAGCTCATCGGCGGCATGGCCGGCAGCGCCGAGCGGCAGGGGAGCCACAAAGTCACGCCGAAGTACAAGGGATTAACGGGCAAGAGCTTCGCGGTGATTGTGGCCGCGGATCGGGCCATTCAGGCGGACTTCCCAAGCATCATTCCCGTGGTGACGCTGGAGATGACGGCGCGGCTCTCGAAGTTTGCCGGCGCTTCGGGCGTGCTGCCGGCCACCGAGGTGCTGAAGTATCAGTCGCAGCATCCCGGGTGGGTGGCCAAGCCGATGAACGATTTGGCCGCGGATCTCGGTGTGGAGCGGGTGGTGTATGTGGACATGCAGGATTTCTCGATGACGGACCCCGGGAATCCGTACATCTACAACGGCGTGGTCTCCGGGGCGGTTCATGTGATCGAGGTGGAGAGCCCGACGCCCAGCGAGTTCACGTTCGGCGAGTCCGTGCGAGTGAAGTATCCGGACGCGAGCGGCGTGAGCCCGACGCAGGAGCCGCGCAACAACGTGCTTTCCGAGTTGTCGCGGCGTTTCATCGAGCGGTCCGCCTGGTTGTTCTACGAGCACGAGGAACCGAATGTCATCAAGTACTGAATCAACTCGGCGCGGCGTGCTCGGCGCGCTCGCGGCGTTATCGCTGCTGACGATTCTGGCGGGGTGCAACATCCTCGGCCCGGGTCTGTACCTTGTTTCCGATGGCCGCGAGCCGGCGATGTACAAGCTGGACCCGAAGCGTTCGGCGGTGGTGTTCATCGACGACCGGTCCAGCGTGCTGCCGACGCGGGCCCTGCGCGATCGCATCGCCAAGGCCGCAGAGAAGCAGATTCTCTCCGAGAAGCTCCTCGATGTGGATCTGATTTCCTCCGACTCGTTGCAGCAGGTGGTGCTGGCGGAGCGATTCTCCAAGCCGCGCTCCATCGCCGAGATCGGGCGGGCCGTGCAGGCCGATCAGGTGATTTATGCGACGGTGGACTCGTTCACGCTCTCTCCCGACGGGGCTCAGTTCTCCCCGACGGCCACGCTCCGGGTCAAGGTGATCGACGCGAAAAACGACGCGCGGCTCTTTCCCCCCGACACCGCCCCCGGCGCGGGCGGCGGCAAAGACCCCGCGTACCCGCTCACGATTCCCGAGAAGGTCCTGGCGACCGGGCTCCCCCGCTCCACGGCCGAAGTGACCAAGGCGCAGCAGGAACTGGCGGACAATCTCGGCCGCAAGCTGGGCGAACTCTTCTTCAAGCACTCGCCGCGCGATCCGAACTCACCCGTGGGCCGATAGCGTGCGCATTCTCCATCTGCTCGATCCGGTAATGTGCGGCGATGAGGGGCTCCTCGCCTGCGCGGCATCTCTCTTCATTGACGCCTCGCACGAGTGCTGGCTGATCGCAACTGCGGCGCAGGAGCGGCGCGCCTGGGATCTGGGGATCAACACAACCGAGCGCGTGACGCCCCGGCTGCGCGTGCGGCTGATCCGCGATGGCACGATCGCTGCGCTCAAGCGGCTTCGTGATGCTCGTGCTTCATGGGAGCCAGAGTTGATCCAATGCTGGTCGCTGGATGCGATGCATCTGGCGCGGCGGGTTTTCGGCTGTGGACCTGGAGCCCCGGCTCGCTGCGCGGTAGTCCTCCGTCCGCCGGGGATCGGGGGGGGCGGAGGGGTGGGGGGGGCGCAGCGATCTGCGCCCGCGGATTCTGATCTGGCCACTGGTCGTGAGGTGCTTGTTGCGATGGACGGGCCGACGCGTGCGGCCATCGCCCCGCTTATCTCCCGCGCCGGAGCTATCGAAGCCGCGCGGTGGCTTGCGACGATTCGGCTCGTCGATCCGCCGTGCTTTGCACAAGGCGGCCCGGTCGCCATCGACCGCGCCGCACTCCGTACATCGCTGGGTATCCAGCAAGGTGAAACGGTGGTCTCTACCCTCGCCGATCCCCCCTCGCTTGGCGATGCAAATCGCATGGCATTCGCTTCCGGTATGGCGATGGCGACGGGGCATCGAACAATCTCCCTGATCCGACGCGGCGCCAAAGGCGACCGCCGTGCGGTGCGGTACGTCCGCTCGCATGGGCATCGCTGGGGGCTCGTCGTCGCGAATCTCTCGCTGCCGGAGATGCTGGCGTGTTCGGACATGACCGTGATCGATGCGCCCGACGGGGTTCCCTCCTGCGGCCCCGTGGCGGCATCGCTGGCGCTGAGCATGGCCGTTCCGATCGTGGCGTTCCCGGGAGTGCTGCCGGGCTGGCCGGTGCTGCATGGGCCCTCGATGTCGGTCGGTCGTCTTGCGGTGCCGATCGCCCAGATCCTCGAATCCTCCCAAACCCGTGTGGAAATGGCCGCGTTGGCCCGTTCCTGGTGCGACCATGCCCGGGCCTCAAAGGGATTTCATGGAACCCTTGCGGCCATCTGGCGCGAA
Organism: Phycisphaerales bacterium; assembly: GCA_038225655.1. Taxonomy (GTDB): domain Bacteria; phylum Planctomycetota; class Phycisphaerae; order Phycisphaerales; family UBA1924; genus UBA4658. The sequence continues at coordinate 107,915 of JBBRQY010000011.1, forward strand.
CAACTGAACGTACCGGTTTCTTCCGTAGACGTGCCGCACGTCGTACGATAAATGCTCATGCTCCGCCGCGCCTTCACACTGATCGAGTTGCTCGTCGTCATCGCGGTCATCGCGCTGCTGGTGGCTTTGCTGCTTCCCGCGCTGGCGGGGGCGCGTGCTCAGGCCCGGGCCATTGTCTGCGGGTCTCGCCTCCAGCAACTCGGCATTGGCATCAATCTGTACTTCGGCGACTACGACAACAAGCTGCCGCAGGCGACGACGATGATCGGATCCAACAACGTAATCATCGGCACGCTCTTCGGCGGCAAGAAGGGAACGCTGCCGTTCTACGACATCAACAACAAGGGCGCGGAGCTTCGCCCGTTGAATCGCTACGTGCTCGATGTCGCGCCCCCGCCGGATTCGGATCCGGGAACATTCGAGGTCGAAGCATTCCGCTCACCGTGCGATAAGGGCGGCGTGATCCCTGGGTTCGGGCCGCAGGCCTCGCTCTACGACTTCCTCGGTTCGAGCTACGCCCTGAACGACCATGCCCTCAAGCCGACCATGGGGACGCAGGAGATCGCGACGCTTGTTCCCAACGGCGGCGGGCGCATGCCCGAGATCGCCACGCCGAGCAAGACCTGGATTCTGGGTTCCCAGCCGATCTTCAACGCCGATGGCGGCGGGAACAACCAGTATTACTGGTACACCTCACGGGGCGGCTCGGCCACTGCGGCAGCAGATATGAAGGCCAATCTGCTCTTCGCCGACTGGCACGTAGGCACGCAGTTGAAGGTGCCCGCAGGCCCGGTGAACACGACGAAGGACTATTCGTTCTGGCCAGTTCCCGTGGCGGATCCGAGTTTGATTGCTCCGACGCTGCCGTGATTCGCCGTCCACACTTGTGCGCTCACGGACATCCCGCGAACCACGAGGTGAGAAACGCGAAGATGTCCTGGATGTTGACCGCGCCGTTGCCGTCAAAGTCGCTCGGGCAGGCGCGGCAGGTAAGCGGACTGCACGCCGCGTCTCTTGCGGCCGGACGCAGCCCCAGCGCGGTACATGCTGCCGACGAAACGACGGTGCATCCTCCCGTCTTGGTGTTGCAGCACGGGGCGGAATCGCCCAAGACGCGGAACGTGGCGATCGCGGTGAACGCGAAGGTGGCCCACATCCCCGAGCCGGTGTTCCCGCCCGTGCCCGCGACGGCCGGAAGGGTCGCGCCCCACTCCCCGGGAAAGCCCAGAGTCGTCGAGGCCAGAATCCAGTACGCCTGTCCGCCCGTGAGCGTGGCGGATGGGCCGTTGAATGCGTACACCGCTCGCCCCACCGCCGTGTTGTTGGTTGCCTGCCAGACGGCTACGTTGCTCGGTATGCCCCCGGCCTCAGTGACGATCGTCACCGTCGTTATTCCCGGAGGACCCGAGAGCGTCATCCCCGCTTCCACGCGCGAAATAGTCGTGGTGTTCGCGGGAACGAACCGAACGCCCTGACTGAACGCCGCAAAGCGATACGAGTTGGTCGTGCTCCACGTGTCTCCCGGCCCGAAGTTGGAATACGCGACCTGTCCCCGGGCAGCGGCCACGAAACACAGAACCGCAAGAACCGGCGCGAAGACGGCAATAGTGGGATTTCGCATGGTGGCAATACTACAGCACGCACGGCCGGGGGCCAAGCCAAAGCGCGAGTGTGGGGAGGGGGGCACCTGCCGTCGGCCAACCGGATCGGGCCGTCTGTCCGGAATGTGGTACTCTCTGGGTGCGAAATCTTGCGTGATGGCGATCAAACGCCTCGCATCCGACGCCACCTTGGAGACGTTTCGATGTTCCAGTTGGCGCTCTTTTTGCTGCTGACGCTTGTGAGTGCGTTTCTCGTCGTCGTGGTGCCCTTTCAAGTGTTTGTGTGTGCAGCGCGGGCCACGAGGCGTAATGAAGACCGTTCGTTCTCGCTCGTGCCGCTCGTCGGGAGCATTGCAGGCGCGATTGCCGTATTGATTGCGCCCGTGGGTGACGTGCGCAACCGGTGGCCCTGGGCGTTGGCCCCTTTAGGCGTCGAAGTCATCATCGTTCTGACTCTGACTGCGTTGTGGCACATCACAGGACTAGCGCGCCGATCGCGCGAACTGAGACGCGAACATCATCGGCTATAGGGCGTCCCACTCCGATGTGGTACTTCGGGCGGGCGGTCACTTACCCCCTCGCCGGCCCCAGCAAACTCTCCGGCTCTTGCAGCAACCGAATAATCTCCGCCAGCGCGAGCGCGGCAGTGGCTCCATCGACCACGCGGTGGTCGCAAGCGAGGGAGAGCGGGAGGAGGTTGCCCACGAAGATGCCCCCGCCGCGGATCACAGGCGCGGGCCGTGCCCGACCCACGGCAAGGATCGCCACCTCGGGATAGTTGATGATCGGCGTGGCAAAGCGGCCCGCGTGGGAGCCGACGTTGCTGATCGTGAACGTGGAACCCATGAGCGATTCGCGGCTGGCGGTGCGGGTGCGGGCGCTCTCGGCCGCGTGAACGATGTGACGTCCGATCTCCAGCACGCCGAGTCCATCGCAATCGCGAATGACGGGAACCATCAGACCATTATCGGTATCGGTTGCAATGCCCAGGTGCACAGCGCGGTGCTGAACGATCGCGGCGTCATAGTTGGGATCGCCGGCCCGTTCGTCCACCGTGGCGTTCAATGCCCGGAACCGCTGATCGGTAAGCACGCGGCAGATCGCGCTCGCTACAAACGGAAGGAACGAGAGTTTCTCGCCGCTGGCCGCGGCGAGTTTCCTGCGAAGCACATCGAGCGGCGCGACATCGGCCTCGTCCATGACGTTGAAGTGGACGGCCTGGTTGATGGATTCGCGGAGGCGGTTGGCAATCGTGCGGCGCACGCCGCGGAACGGAACGCGGATGGCATCCTGCCCGGAGGGGAAGGACGGCGCCTCCCGACGCGTGGGCGCGGGTGCCGCGGCTGGCCGCGTGCGCTCCGTGTTCGCCGCGAGCATTGGCGGCCGAGGATCATCCACGACGCCGGAGTGCGGCTGACTCGGTTCATTGGGCGCGACGGGACGATGGGCGGGCTTGGGTGACGTGGAACCCGCCCGAGCCGCCGGGGCGCCCATGGCTTCGCGCACATCCTTCTCCAGCACACGCCCGCCGATGCCTGTGCCCGCCAGAGAGTCGATATCCACACCCATATCGCGAGCCAAGCGGCGGACGGCGGGAGTGGCCAACGCCTTGCCCGCTTCGGCAGTGATGCCCGCGAGCGTGCCGCCCATTTTGCCAACAACCGTGCCCGCGTCTTCCTGCTCAGCGGGCGCGGCGGCCTGCACCGGGGCGGGAGTGTGCTTGCCATTCGAAGGCGCTAAAGGAGCGGGCTTCGGCTCCGGCTTGGGCTCGGCAGCAGCTGCTCCGGCGTATGTCACCAGCGCATCGCCGACCTTGCAAATCTCCCCTTCTTTCCCGTGCAGCGCGGCGATGGTTCCGGCACGAGGAGAGGGAACTTCCACCAGGGCCTTGTCGGTCTCCATCTCGGCCAAGATGTCGTGCTCGGCAACGGTCTGCCCGACCGTCACACGCCACTTGATCAGTTCGGCTTCGTGTACGCCCTCGCCAAGGTCGGGGAGGATGAAGTCGTTCGGGTTGGAAGAAGTCTTCTGGTGCGACATGCGGTGGGTTCGCCTCGGTTTGGGTCTCGGGCTCAAGGATACGCCCGTGCGCCAGCGGATTCCGAAGCGCCGCGAGAGCGACGAACGTACCGGGGAGAGCCCCAATCCGAAGGCCCATCAAAGGCCACTGGTCGCTTTGCAAACTGCGGAAAACAAGACGTTTGGGGTTGGCTCCGCATTCTGCGGCTGCCTTCCTTCCACGGACTCGGGTGGGACGCGGTCGAACGTGCGTTCACGCTGACGTTCATTCCCTCACCCGCGGGGCGCTGTTCCCGGGATTGGGTGGGGCAGCGGCCGCGCGGCGTCGGCGTTCCCCTATTTCTTGGTGATCTCGTCTGCAAGCCCGTCGGCGCCATAGACCTTTCGAATGGCTTCGATCATGCCGCGGCTGTCAACGCCTACGGCGCGATTGGCGGTTATGTCGTACACAAAGTTGCCGACCAGACTGGCCACGTTGCCGTCGAAGACCAGCCCCACAACCTCGCCCTTGGCGTTGATGATCGGCGAGCCCGAGTTGCCGCCGATGATGTCGGCGGTGCAGACGAAGTTGAAGGGCGTGGCGAGATTGAGCTTGTCCTTGGCTTTGATCCAGGTAGCTGGGAGTTCGAAGCCCTCCTGGCCCTTGCGTTCCTCGGCGCGGGTGTACGTGCCCGCGAGGGTGGTAAAGGCGGGAACGGTCTCGCCGCCGGAACTGAAGCCCTTCAACTGGCCGAAGCTGAGGCGGAGTGTGAAGGTGGCGTCCGGATAGACCGAATCGCCGAGCGCGGCGAAGCGGGCCGCGGCGACACTGGCATACGCATCCCGCAAAGGAGATTCGACCGTGTCCTCGAACTGTTTGCGCAGGGCGCGGGAGCCGGGATCGAGTGTCAGGGCGAGGATGATCATCGGGTCCTTGCTCTGGGCGATGGCCTTTGCCCCGCCTGCGGCCAGGGCCTTTCGGGCCGCCGGATCGTGGAGAGTGGATCCCTTGACGAGTTCCGCTGCGCGATCAATCGGCGATTTGCCGGCGAGCATGGTGACTACGGCGGGGTCATCCGCGCCCAGACGCTCGGCGCAGCGTGCCATGGCCTGTGCGAGGAAGAACGTCTCCAAAGAGTCGTAGATCGGCTCGGGGGAATACAGGTCGAGATAGAGCGAGTCCAGTTGGGCATCGCCGAACTCCTTGAGCCGCTGGGCGCTGGGCTTTGGGAGTTCTGCGCTCAGACGCACGAGCGAAGTGGCGTGGCTCATCAGGCGAGACGCGCCGAAGCCGATCAGTACGCGATCGGTCAGCGCTCGCCGCTCTGCGAAGGCCTGTTCGGAACGCTTGATCGTGGCAATCTCGTCCCACGCGTTTCCCCATTTGGCCTTCATGGCGGCATCAGCGTTGACCTTGGCTCGAAGCGAGGCTTCGGCAGACTTTTTCGCGGCCATCAGGGCCGGATCCTGCAATCCGTCGAGCTGGCCGGTGACGGCCTTGCGCGAGTTGGCGTAGTCGAACAAATCGCTGCGCACGACGCGGGCGTTCTCGGCGGAGCGACCGGCGAATCCCTGGTCCTTAATCTCGCGCCGCCAGTATTCCCCAAGCCGGCGGGGCATCTCAAGATCGCGCTGGATTTTCAGGTGCTCGTAGGTGTTGAGGCGTTCGGTTTTGCCGGGGTGGCCGCAGACGAAGATCAGGTCGTTTTCCGCCGCTCCATTGGGAGACCAAGTGAGGTGGTGCTCGGCCTTCAGGGGCTTTCCGTGGTCGTAGATACGGAAGAAGCAGCAGTCGAGATCGAAGCGGGGGAACTCGAAGTTGTCGGTGTCGCCGCCGAAGAAGGCGATCTCCTCCTCGGGCGCGAAGACCAGACGAATGTCGGTGTACGAGCGATAGCGATACAGATGGTACTTCGCGCCGCCGTAGAGCGTTACCACCTCGCTCTTGAGCTTGGTGGCGTCGGTTGATTCCTTCTCGATACCGGCGATCGCCTCGCGCCTCGCCTTTCCGGCATCCGCCGCGGACATGCCTTCCTTCACCGCGCCCATCACTTGCGCAGTGACATCCTCGATCTGCCAGAGGACATTGAGTTCCAGATCCGGGCAGGCCAGTTCGCCCGCGCGGTCTTTCGCCCAGAATCCCTCCTTGAGCAGGTTGTGTTCCTTGGTGGAGAGCTTGAGGAGCATGTCGGAGCCCACGTGGTGATTGGTCATCACCAGGCCGTCGGCCGAGACAATCGAACCGGAGCCCCCTGTCTCGAAGCGAACGCAGGATTTCTGGATATGCTCGAGCCACTCGGGGGTCGGCGCGAACTGATAGTGGTCTTGCAGATACTTGGTAGGCGGAGCGTTCATCAGCCACATGCCCTCGTCAGCTCGGGCGGATGCGGGCATGGTTACGATGGCCGCGAGCAACGCGAAAACACTCTGAACGATCATGCTGCCGCGCCGGACGTGGGAAGTTTGCATAGGACTCAACGCTAGGAGCCCGGGAAAACGACGCCACTCTGCGGCCGCCAATGGCCAATGGCGGGTTTCACTCGCGCAAAATCCGCGCAAGAAAATGAAAACGGACACATGTGCTGGCAATTGCTTTTCGTTGGCACGGCCGTTGCCGATAACCGTTCGCCGGCCATGGCTGCGGGCACGAGCGTTTCGTGTCAGCAAGCAAGTATGTGGCCGGAAAAGGAGCTGACCATGTCAGCCATTTCGAGCGTGGGGTCGTCCTCGGGCTCGCTGTATCTGCAGCAGTTGCAGACGCAGCAGGCCCGGAACGATCGTGACGCGGACGACGGAGCGGGCTCCGTCGGCGGTGTGCAGGGACAGAGCAATAGCGCCCAGTCTCCGTTCGCCAAGTTTCAGTCCCGGTTCGAGGCCGCGGCCAAGTCCATCGGCGTCGATTCTGCGAAGCTTCCCGACATCGAGAAGCAGATCCAGGCGGCGGTAGACAAGGTGCAGCAGAACGGAGCGGCTTCGGGCGATCCGCGCTCGGCGGTTCGTGATGCGGTCAACGGCGTGCTGAAAAGCAACGGGATCGACCCGACGCAGTTTGATAACGCGTTGAAGGCGCAGGCCCCGCAAGGCGCCGACGGCGCGAAGGCAAGTGGCACGCACCGTCACCACGGCGGGCACCGCAAGCCGCAGACCAGCGGCGCGGAGAACACGGATGCCGCGCTGAACTTCGCCCCCAAGCAGGTGCAGCCGGGCCAGACAACCGGCACGCTTGTGGATGTCGCTGCCTGAAGCCAGGACGAGAGAGATCCAGCCGCTCGTGCGGGTGCCAAGAAGGTGAGAGTCGGAACCGGAGTGTTCCGAACCAGTCCGCGTGAGCGGTCCCAGCCGGAGAGCAGGGGCCGCGTCTTTGTTTTTGAGATGGAACCAATGTGCCCTGGGGCTCGATCGGAAGGGGTTTTGGGATACCGCCTCCCCCGGTTGTGGCGATGGTGGCCAGGATTTGCCAATCAAAAAATGCGGTGTCGGCAGAAGCTGCGCGTGGATCATTGTGCGGAAGAGTGGACGTATAATCGCGGGATTGGCGGGGGATATTCGATTTCAGGGTTAAGCACACACTCTCAAGGAAGGGAAACCCATGTCAGAGCAATTTATGGTCACGGGCGGCGAGGGACGTTCGGGCGGAAACGGGAAGTTGATCATCATCTGCGCCGTGGTCGGGCTGCTGGTCGGCGCAGGCATTGTGACGCCCTTCGCCATCAACTATCGCAGTTCGATGCAGCGGGCCCAGCAGGAGGCGGTTGCGGCTGCGGCTCTTGCGGAGCGGAACAAGCAGGAGGCGATCGCCCTGGAGAAGCAGAAGGGCGAGCTGCGCGACAACCTCGGCGCGGCGGAGAAGACCGTCGCAACGCTGAAAGACGATCTCACGGCACGTCAGACCGCGATTGAAGCGCTGCGCCAGTCGGACACACAGAAGACGCAGGAAGTCGAAACGCTTCGTGCGGACATCCAGAAGAAAACGGCCGCGATGGCTGAGCTCGACAGCCGCTTGCAGGGCGCGCGGAGCGAGGTGGAGCAGTCCACCCAGCAGAGCGCGGAGCTTGCGACGCGCGTGAACACGCTGCGGTCGGAAGTCTCACGCATGTCCGAGACCGTGCAGACCCAGGGCGTGGAAATCGCACGGCTGGTGGAGGCCGTCAAGATCGAAGAGCAGGCCAAGCAGGTCGCGCTCGCCGAGGCCGCGCAGCAGCGCGTTCGTGCCGAAGTAGCGACGATCCAGGTGCAGGAGACCAAGGCGGAACTGATGACGCTCGCGCCCGTGCGGATCGAGGAGCGCCATTCGACGCAGACCGGCCAGAAGATCGCGGAGAAGTCCGGCGTGCCATTTGGCGCGGTGTTCGACGGCTTCGGCGACCTGTTCCGCGGCGTGGGCGAGGTGACGTTGGGCAAGAGCGGGCCGGTGATTCTGGTCGCCGTGTACAAGGACGGGCACGAGGAGACGCTTGCCAAGAGTGACGCGGACAAGTGGAAGGAGCGCGGGATCCGCGTGGTGAAGATCAAGGCGTGAGCGAGGTCGAGTCGCACAGTGCTGCTCGAAAATCAAGATGAGCAAGATGCGGCCCCGGTTCAGTGATGGACCGGGGCCGTTGTTTTTGATGATTCACGTCGCGGGCTGGGAGAGCGGGCGGCCGCCACGTTTGCCGATCCACGCGGCGCACTTGGCGAGCAGGGCGGCCTTGTCGATGGGCTTGGTCGCGTAGTCGTCGCAGCCGGAGTCAAGACACCTCGTGCGGTCCTCGGCCATAGCGTGGGCGGTGAGTGCGAGAATGGCGAGTGTTGAGCCACGGTGACGCAGAATGCAGGCCAAGGCGTAACCATCCATCTCCGGCATCTGCATGTCGGTCACGAGCAGGTCGTAGGGCTTGCTGGCGGCCTCGGCCATCTCGAGCATGTTCAGGGCGATGCGGCCATTGTCCGCGACGTCCACCACCGCGCCGGCCTTCTTGAGGTGAAATGCAATGAGGCGCTGATTGTCGGGGCCATCCTCGGCGAGCAGGATGCGTCCGGACAACTTGATCGAGATCGGCGCGAGCGGCGCGAGCGGCGCGGGCGTGCGGGGGGTGCGGCGCTCGATGGAGCTGGCCATCGATGTGCCCGGCGCGGGCTGGAGGGGGAGGTCCAGGCGGAACATGGATCCCCTGCCGGGTTCCGTGCGTTCCAGCGTGACATGGCCGTCCATCAGTTCGGCGAGGCGCCGGCTGATGGTCAGGCCGAGCCCGGTGCCGCCGAATCTGCGGGCCATTCCCGAATCCGCCTGCGTGAAGGGATTGAAGATCGCGATGGACTGTTCAGGCGTCATGCCCGAGCCGCTGTCCTCGACGTCAACATTCAGCCTGGGACCATGATCGCCGTTGACCACGCGAACGCGAATGGTCACCGACCCGGACTCGGTGAACTTCACCGCGTTGGCGGCAAGATTCATGATGATCTGGCGCAGGTGCGTCGGCTCGCTGATGATGCGCTCCGGGACGGGTGTTTCCATCAACACCATCAGAGCGAGACCCTTGGTTGACGCCTTCGGACGCATGAACGACTCGATCTCCGCCAGCGTGCCGACGAGGGAGGTTTCAACGGGCTGGATCAACATGCGGTCGGCCTCAATCTTGGAGAGGTCGAGGATGTTGTTGATAACGGACATCAGGTGCTGTCCGGCGGAGCGGATCGTCTCGAGGGTCTGCAGGCGGGTTTCAGGCGCGCGGGCGATGTCGCCGTCCTCGCGCAGAATGTCGGTGTATCCGAGCATGGCCGTGAGCGGCGTGCGGATCTCGTGGCTCATGTTGGCGAGGAACTGGCTCTTGGCGCGGTTGGCGGCCTGGGCCGTGTCGCGGGCCTTGACCAGCTCGATGCTCTTGAGATGAGATTCAGTCACATCCTGGAATGCCCCGTACAGACGAACAGAGTCGTCGGTGCGTCGCTCGGCCTTGCCCATGCCGCGTGTCCAGAGGTGGCGGCCCTTGGCTGTAACAAAGGGCGCGGTGAAATCGAAGGGCTCGCCGGTCTCGGTGGTCCGCTGAATATGATCCGCCACGATCTGCTTGAACTCTCCGGGAAAGTACTCCAACGCCGTGGCAAGCTCGGGCACATAAGTGTGTGGAACCTCGAAAATTTCGTACATCTGGTTGGTCCAGGTCATGCGGCCGCTCACGGCGTCAAGCTGCCACCCGCCCACGCCAGCCATGCCGCCCATTTCCTGCTGGACCTGGTTCAGGCGCACAAGCGTCTCTTCCGCCAGCTTGCGAGCGGTGATGTCCTGCACGACGCCGGCCATTTTGCGCGGCTGGCCGGTGGAATCGAAGCGGTGCCGGCCGCTAACGAGAATCCAGCGTTTCTCACCGGTGCGCCGGAAGATCCGGCACTCGAACTGCCAATCACTCTTGGCGGCCATCGCCTGTTTGAACTTCTGGTCCACCCCCGCACGATCTTCCGGGATGACATGTTCCAGAAACATCTCGTAGGTCCAATGCGGCAGGAGCATTTCATAGCCGAAGATCTGGTCGTGCTTCAGCGATCGATACGCCGAATGATCGACCAGGTCGAGCTCCCAGTCCCCGGTCTCGATGGCGTTCAAGGCGAAGCGGAGCCGATCCTCGCCCGTGTGCAGCGCGGATTCCACACGCTTGCGTTCGGTGATATCGGTGCGAATGGAGACGTACTTCTCGATCCGGCCGCCCGCTCCAACGAAGGGTGCGATGATGCTATCGACCCAGTAGAGTGAGCCGTCCTTGGCGCGGTTGCAGACATCGCCATGCCACGCCCGCCCGGAGGAGATGGTCCGCCACATGTTCACCCAGAACTCCTTGGGATGGTGCCCCGAGTTCAGGATGCGGTGATCCTGTCCGAGCAATTCCTCGCGGGAGTAGCCGCTGATCCGGCAGAATGTGTCGTTGATGGCGGTGATACGCCCGGAGGCGTTGGCGACCGAGACGATGGCGTGCTCGTTGAGCGTGCTCTGCAGCGCGTCGGTCTCACGCAGAGCGATCTCCGCCCGGTCCTTTGCCGAGGCGAGGTCCTGGGTCATTCGGCCGGCCAACGCCAGAACGTGGGCGCGGCTGAAACCGAGCCCTAAAGTGACGATCGCTACTGAGCGCTGCGTAAATCCATGACTCATTTCGTGACTCCCGGGACGGTGAGAGGAGTGGCGCCGAAGAAGGATCGGAGGAGGGGCTGGTCGCTGGCGATATCTTCCAGGGCGATGTGGGCCTCGACCTCCAAGTCGT
>JBBRQY010000012.1:0-107485 GCA_038225655.1 Phycisphaerales bacterium
CCTCACCCCGGCCAAAGCGCGGGCATACCGCCTCGCCGACAATCAAACCGCCTCGATCGCCGAGTGGGACATGAAGCTCCTGCCGATGGAGCTCGCCGACATCAAGGACCTGGGCATCGACCTGAGCCTGCTGGGCTGGAACCCGGCCGAGCTCTCAGAGATCATGGCCCCGCCGGGGAACGTCGGCCTGATCGACCCCGACGAGATCCCAGGGCCACCGGCAACCGCTACCACGCAGCCCGGGGATCTCTGGATCTTGGGCAACCACCGCCTGCTCTGCGGAGACAGCAGCAAGCCCGACGATGTCGATCGCCTCCTTGATGGTGCCCGCATCCATCTCGTGAATAGCGACCCTCCCTACAACGTGAAGGTCGAGCCCAGGTCCAACAACGCCATCGCCGCGGGCTTGTCGTCGTTCGCGCCGTCCTCCAAGAGCGGCAAGTCGAAGGCCACCCACCACCAGAAGTTCGATGTCGAGCGGCACTCGGAGAAGGCCAAGGGCACGCACAAGCAGCTCCGAGCCAAGGACAGGCCGCTCCTCAACGACTTCGTCTCCGACGAGGCCTTCGACCGGATGCTCGCGGCGTGGTTCGGCAACTTCGCCAGAGTGCTCATTCCCGGAGGGGCCGCGTACATCTGGGGCGGCTACGCCAACTGCGGGAACTATCCCCCCGCCCTGAAGGCGTCGGGCCTCTACTTCGCGCAGGCCATCATCTGGGATAAACAGCACCCCGTGCTCACCCGAAAGGACTTCATGGGGGCGCACGAGTGGTGCTTCTACACGTGGAAGGAGGGTGCCGCGCATCGGTTCTTCGGCCCCGCCAACATCCCGGATCTCTGGCACGTCAAGAAGGTGAATCCGCAGGCGATGATACATTTAACCGAAAAGCCCGTGGAACTGGCGGCGCGGGCGATGGTGTACTCGTCCAAGCCCGGGGAGAACGTGCTGGATCTCTTCGGCGGCTCGGGCAGCACGCTGATCGCCTGCGAGCAACAGGGCCGGCGGGGCTACTTGATGGAACTCGATCCTCTGTATTGCGACATCATCGTCCGCAGATGGGAGTCGTTCACGGGGCAGAAGGCGCGCCGCGTGGGCGCCATGGGAGGCACGGAGCCGACCCCCAGCAAGGTGCCCGCCCTCGCCCCCGCCGTCACCACGCCCGCCGTGGCGGCGCCGGCGGCCATCACGTCGCCCGGCGTGCGCCCGGCGCGGAGGGCGGCCAAAGCCGGTCCCGCCCCGGTACCCGTGCCCGCTCCTCAGCGCCCCGGTCGTCGTCGTCCCGTCGCCTCCGCCACCGCGAGCAAGGAGTAACCCATGGCCGCCAAGCAACGATCATCCGGCGTTCTGAAGGCCAAGCAGGAAGCCGCGATCATCGCCCTGCTCTCCCAGCCCACCATCAAGCAAGCCGCGGAACAGGCGCAGGTGGGTGAGCGCACCCTGCACACCTGGCTCAAGGACGATCAAACGTTCCTCGCTGCTTACCGGGATGCGCGACGGCAATCCTTCTCCCACGCCGTCTCCATGAGCCAGCAGTATTCCTCCCTGGCCGTGAACACGGTGGGGAAGATCATGGTGGATCCGGCGGCGCAGACCTCGTCCAAGGTCGCCGCGGCCTCGGCGGTGCTGCGCTTCGGACGGGAGTCCATGGAGCTGGACGATCTGGCGGTGCGGCTCGAGGCCCTCGAACACTCGGCGCAGAGCCCGCCGACGGGGAGCCAGATGGGGTTCTCGGTGTGAGCGCCACCCGATCGATGACCAGGAAGGTGAAGGCCATCGAGCGGGCCCTGGAACCGCCGGCACCGGAGAACTGTTCATCCTGCGGTGCCCCCCGACCCGGGCAGGTCATGTGGATGTGCGTCACAGACGATGGGACGCCGCGGTGGGGGGTGTGTCCCGAGTGCGGGCTGCCCGTGAAGAAGGACGGGAAGCCCTGCTCGGCCATCCCGATCATCAAGAGCAGACCGCTTTGGCCGATCGACGTGTACAAGCCGAATCGATGGGATTTACACGATGCCCTCCAGTGAGGGCGCGCACGCGTGACCGACGATGGGGACCGGCAAAGGCAGCATCCGCGGCAGGATCGACGCGCTCGAGCGGGAGCGCACGCCGCCGGCGCCAACGCAGTGCTCACAGTGCGGTGCTCCGCGCCCCGGGCAGAACATGCTGGTGTGCGTCAAGAAGGATGGCACGCCGCGCTGGGGGGCCTGCGATGAGTGCGGGCTGGCCCTGCACGCAGACGGCCGGCCCATCTCGGCCATTCCGGTGCTCAAGGGAAAGGTGATTGGGCCGGTCGACGTGTATGAGCCGGATCGATGGTGGATGTTCGACTGCGTGTAGGAGATCGTCGATTGGCCATGACCCATCACATCCGCCGCCTGGAGCGGGCCGTTGGAACCGACGCTTCCGGGTTCCGGCGCTGCCGCCTGTGCGCCGACGGAACCAAGGACCGGGCGTTCAGGTTCCAGATGGATGGCGAGGACGAGTACGACCACCGCGTGAACCTGATCAACCAGAAGCGGGTCGAGATGGGCCTGACGTACCCTTACCAATGCGGATGACGGATGTCACAGCTGCCAAGAGCGCCCAAGAGCTCCTCGCATTCATCGGGCCCTCTAGCGACATTGTTCCTCGCGACATCGCGTGTCGATGGGCGTTTCGGGGACAGGGAAATGCGATCTGGGGCCTTACTCCATCCGCACTGCGGCACGGCGTGAAGTTTCCCTACTCGCTCGGCGGGAGGGTCAACTGGCTCTCAATGGACGAAGCTGCCGCAAAAGGCGAAAGGCTTCAGCGGCTAGGCGAGTTGTTCGCAGTGGATCTGTTCATTACCTACGCGAACGCGGCAGCTCTACCGCTGCATTGCGGCCCTAAGAAAGATCGATCGCTACGGAGAAGTCATCCTTCTGCACGACCTTCCAGAAGACGATTGGCGGCCAGAGGTTTCGCCCGATGAGGAAACCGCCCTCTGTTCCCAGTGGCCGCCAGAAGAGTTGCTTCCGCTATTTGCTTTAGCGCAGCACTATGCGATGCCCACAAGACTAATCGATTTCAGCTGGAATCCCTATGTGGCCGCCTATTTCGCAGCGTCCGACGCGATCGGCGCGCAAAGCTCCGAGCTTGCCGTATGGGCTTTTGACATTGAGCAGCGTGACAAAATACTTCCTGCGGCCGCGGCACTTGGCCGGCTGAGAATCGTCACCGTTCCCGCCGAAACCGATTCACGGCTCGCGGCGCAGCATGCCCTATTCGTGGTCCGACAGGCCAAGCCCACTAGCCTAGCTGCGCTTACCACCGGGCCGGTTGATCACACGACGCTGGAAGACATGTTCGTGGGGGGACTTCCGCGAGTCCCCGGGGCGGTGCCGCCGCTCCGCAGAATCACTTGTCCAACCTCAGAAGCTCCGAAGATTCTCAGGTTGCTGCACGGCCTTGGCGTTCATGCAGCCACTGTGTTCGGCGGATATTCCGGTGCTGCCGCGAGCTGCCGAGAAATCGCGAGATGGGACGTGCCTGTTTATCCAAAGGCGTTCTTTGGCCGCTGAGGGCCCCGTTGGCACACCATTTCAATCGACCCTGCTTCGCCGATCCCACTGAGATGGTCGTGACCGCTACGAGTTCAGTACGGAACGTAGCCGACCCTGCGACCCGTTGGGCGAGTGCATGTGGTCGCACCCGTCGCACGGGTTGATCGGGTCCAACCCGTTGGACGCGGCTGACCCGTCAAACCGCTCGCACCCGTGGCACGGATTGGACGGGTCTAACCCGTTGGACTTTTGGCACCCGTGCCACCCAGGGATTAAGGAACGGGTGGGGGGGAGGGGCCTGTCCGTACACCTCTCTCAGTTCATGAGGAAAACACCCCCATGGCCCTGTACCCGCGCATCGGTCGGCTGGAGCGTCGCCTGGCACCGGCCAATACCCCCGACGGCCGCCCACGGTGCCGCGTGTGCCGCGAGGGCGGGCTGCGGGCCTCGGTGGCGCGGTTCGATGGGTATCCGGCGTGCGGCCACCACGGGCAGGGCTCGGGAACGTGCGCCCCCTGTGGGAGAAGCGATTCCACGCGAGTCTGCGAAGCCGCGACATGCTCCCCTGACTTCTGGGGGCCGGGTCACTCGTCAGTCAACGGAAATGGAAAGTGATCCCACGTCAACCAATGATCCTTCCATGCGAATGCGAGTCATAGCGTGCGCCACGTTTATCGCCGGGACCTTGCCAACCCCCCACGGCCCGGTCCTCGCTTCACAGCCAGTTCCAACGAACGAACGGCCCGCCGAGCCCGCGCCCAAGTCTTCGCCGACCCAAAGGGACTCAGGAAAGGCGAAGGACGAGCACACGGACAGCCTTGCCGCACAGGACCTGCTCAAGGCGTGTGCGGCACGATACGGCAAGGCAAAGGCCTACAGCGACATTGGAACGTGGACGGTGGAATCGACGCGTGGAGGAGCGACGGAGACGGAGACGGTTTCTTTTTCAACCGCCTTCGAGCGCGATGGACGCTTCGTCTGGCGATGCACGTATCCGGCGAGCGTCGGAAGCAAGCAGCAGATCGATTCCATTGTGTGGTCATCCGAGCAGAAGCAGTGGAACTGCCGAGCCACCGGAGAGCCCCAGCCCGCCCCGTTTGAAGACTTGCAGACTGCGACCCAAAAGATAGTCGCATCCACCAGTGGCCTGCCAAGGGTCATTCTTCCGATGCTCCAAATGCGCGGCACACCGACGACGGGAGCTGAATACTTCAAACTGGCTCGTCCCGTGATCAAGGGCAAAGAGCAGGTCGACGGAGTCGAGTGCACGCGCGTGGGCGGTTCGTGCGAGGCCTATCCCGAAGGGGCTAGCGTCGCCACGCTCTGGATCGACGCACAGTTTTTCGTAAGAAGAGTCGAGAACGTTCTCATCATTCGAGACCCCGGGGCCGCGGGCGGAAAGCAGCCTTCTCCGGCGGCGATCACCGTGGCCAAGCGGACTCTGACTGTCAAGCCTGAAATCGACAAGCCCATCGATGGCAAAGTCTTCGAGCAGACGGCGGCAGCTTCGCAGAAGTGACGCAAGGGAGGACTCATTCCCTCCCGCACGCGGCCCCTTTTTCCCTCGCCCCGCACTCCGGACACACTGCCCCCGCCCCAAGTCCTGTGAGGTCATAACCGCATCCCGCACACACCATCGCCATTCCCTGTTCCCTCCGCAGCGACTCCATGACCGTCCTCCCGACCGTAAAGAACCCCGCCTCCACCGCCTCTGCCCGCAGCATCCGCCGTGCACGCCACAGCAACACCAGCGGCACAACTAACGATCCAAACGGCACGAAGACCACTGCACACGTCAGCGTAATCCGCAGCCCGCGCACATGCCCCAGTGCCCGGCTTAACTGAAGCGTTGCCGCCGCCACATACAGGGTCACCAGCACAGCCACCAGCTGCACGGCAAACTCCGCATGCCGCCCCGCAAACGCGAGCGTTGAACCGCCGACAACGATCACAGCGGCCAGAACCCCCAAACCAATCGACAAACTCCGCTGTGCCATCGCCACGTTCAACAACCGCAGTCTCGTAGTCTCATCCATCACATCGCGTCATACAACCCGCGAGCGGTTTCCGGCACGACCGCCAGAATACCCGATGCCCCTCGATGCCGCCGCCCCCCCAACGCCGCACCCGCCGCGCCGCCCTCTGTACTTTGGGGGCGAGTATGCCGACCCCCGCATCCGGCTCTCCCTGTCGGAGCCCTCCGGTACCATGTTTCCATGGCCCCCGCCGCCGAGCCCACGCGCCCACCAATTCCCACCCCCACCCCTCGCCGGTCGCTCTCCCGCGCGGGCGTGCTGCTCGCGGTCTGCCTTGCGTTCGGGGCAGTGGTCAATTTCGGCGTGGCGTGGGGGTGCGTGCGGAGATTCGAGCGCAAGCAGCGAGCGTCCAATGTGTCGCTAAACAGTTCGCAGCGTCTCATCTCGTTCTCGCCGGACACGGTCGTTACCCTTCCGGGCAAGTGGACCGTGGAGGTGCCCTCGGACTGGCCCGACCCCAAGCTAGTCATGGGATATGACTACGGTTACTTCTACATGACGGACGAGTACGACGCCGCGTCCGACGATGATGAATACGTGTGGGCTCAGGCCAGCCGCATGGAGGTGGGTTGGCCGCTGCGCTGCTGGTGGGGAACACAGTGGTATATGGAGCGCGGGCCGAACAGCAAGATCTCCAGTGCGAGGCGCGGGTACGTCGACGTGCCTCCCGTTTTGACGCCACTCATCAAAGTGAAGTGTCTCCCCATCGGTATCCACCCGCTCCCGTTCATTGTCAACACACTTCTGTATGCCGCGATCCCCGTCGTGCTCTGGCTCGCGATCCGCCCCCTGCGCCCGTGGAGACGCCGCCGCGCGGGCCGCTGCACACACTGCGGCTACGACCGCGCCGGGCTTCCCGCCGACTCCGTCTGCCCCGAGTGCGGCCACGCAGTCCCACACTCCGGACATACCGCCCCCGCCGCAAGCCCCGCCCGGTCATAGTTGCACTTCGGGCAGAACCCCGCGCGTTCGCGGCAGCGGGCGAGGGTGTCCAAGCGGAACATGCAGACTGTTCCTAGGAGGCCGCCACACGCGAGCATCCAAATCGGCAATGTGTAATACTCTCCTCGTATTCCCAACTGAGACGCGGTGAGAACGATGTCAGCTCGATTCAGAGGCAAACGATCAATTTGCGTGGGTCGCCGGTGCAATACCCGCTTGCCGGGGAAAGTCGGCCACTGTGGGGGAGGGAGAGCTAGCGTGAGTCGCCCGCCTGCAACGCCAACCTCTAGGCCGTGTCCACAGCCCAGAGCCACTTGCCACCACAAACTCCAAATCCACACTACCACCAGCAGCACCGTCACCGCCGCGCCGCCCCACTTGATCGTCTTGCGGATTCTTGGGTGCGGCTTCACGTTGGCAGTCTACCACACTCCGGACACACCGCCCCCGCTGCGAGGCCGGTGCGGTCGTAGTTGCACTTCGGGGGCCCCCGTGAATGCCACGTCAGAGGGGCGATCGGTGGCCAATCTGGTACAGTGAGAAGGCGGGGCCTCGGCCCCACTGGAACATGCAAGGGGAATCCTCATGCACGATGCGGGAAACGAGGCCGAACAACTTGCTCGGATGCTAAAAGCCATCCCAGACGGTTTGACTCTGGAACAGCGCGAACGGCTATCCCAGTCAGTCCGCGATCTTCTCGAATCGGCGAATCTCAAAGAACTATGCCTCGCGCGAGCGAGCTTGACCGACTGGCTAATCCATTACGCCGAGTGGATCGCGACGCACTCCGAGCAGGCAAGGAATCACCAAGCCGTGCAGGGTGTCCTCATACGTGGAAAACTCATCCAAGAGGCAATCGCGCATTATCGGCAGCCCTCCGCGTTTGCCGTTTGGTTCTGGGGTCATGAGCGCGTGGCCGAGCGGGGCATTGATCGGCTTTGTGGTTTCGGAGCCGATTGGAAGAAAAGGGCGATGGCAAAGCCAATCGGCCTGCCTCCCGACTAGCGTGGGCCCGCCCGCCCGGCGCACCTACCACACAAACAAAGCACCTCCGGCCAATCAAGCCCGGGGCTGGTAGCGAAGCCGCGAAGGTAAGGCGAGCACGCTGGAAGTGGCGCAGTACGCGGCATGAACTAGGGCTTTGGAGTTCCCGTGTTCGATGGACCACCGATCGCGTTTAGTGCCCGTTGAGCGCGTTCTCTGACGTATCTATCCGGGTCGTTCAGAAGCCGCGTCAACTCGTCTCTCGCCGCGGGATCCCGCAAGTCTTCCAGCGCCCAAGCCGCGTTCATCCGTACGCCCGCTTTCGGATGCCGCAGCGCGCGAATAAGGGGCTGTGCACCCTGCGCCTCAAGTGCGTGCCTTGATTCCCATTGAATCTCCATGTCGTTATCGCCCATCTGCTCAATGAGTTCGGCGGTCGTGCGATGCCTGTGTCGCTGGTACGCCGCCCAACCGGAACCTCCGAGAACAGGGATGACGGCGAGTAACAAGATGGCGAAGGCGATGCCCAGTCGCGCTTGGCGCCGCGCCCCTGTGTCTGGCTGAAGTCCACTTCCCATGACCATTCCGCACTCGGGACACTGTGCCAAACTTCCGACGTCGTACCCGCACTTGGCGCACCTCTCCGGGGCAACGGTTTGTGGGCGGTCTTGGAGCACGAGACCGCAGACCGCGGCCATTCCGACAAACACGACGACGGAAAGCAGACATACACCGGGATTCTGAGCAATCCCTCCAAGGACTACCGCCATAAGCGATGGAGCCGCCACGAGAAGGCACGCCAAAGGCAGCGGCTTCCGGATCAACGCGAACAGGAGTATGGGCGATACCAAGAGTCCGATCACCGCTCCGCCCATGAACCCGAAAGGCGCGCCGATGGGTGTGCACATCACCGCGCCGATCGTCCCAATGCACGCACCCGCAACGGCGGAGATTGCCACAATGCCAACGACTCGTGCTGGGGAGCGTGACGCCTTGGACATCTGCGTAGCTTACGACGCGCCAGCCGCGGATGGAACGGTTAGTCCGCCTTGCTCCCCCCAGTGGGGATGCCGGTCGCGTGCCTTGCGACCCCTCGGGCGGTGGCGGGGTGCGCGACCGTCAGGTAGCCTCGTGTGGGCTGGGTCCTGCGGAAGTACCGCAGCGTGCGTTTCCGTTTCTCCCTGAGTGGTACGCTTTTTCTGGGGAACGTAGCGGTCAGTGGGCCGTCACGTACACCCGGCAAACCACGCCGTAAGGAAATCGAAGAGATCCTGAACGCGCAGAATACCGTCGCCGTTGAAGTCGGCGCGGGAGGCGCCGGCGAACCAGTCGCTCAGGTAATCGAAGATATCTTGGGCGGAGAGGCCGCCGCTGCGGTTGTAGTCGGCGGCGCACGTGAAGCCGCCGAAGAGCCCGCCGGCCCAGTCGAAGGACCACAGCGAAGTTCCACTCGGCGGGACGGTCGCCAGGAAGTACAGCCGGTTGCCGGCGTGAGTGAGGCGGGAGATGTTTGCACTGGAGGGGCCGGGGATGATCTCGAAGAGCATGAACGTCCCACTCGGCGTGCCGTCGGAGGTCCAGAGTTCCACTCCGGTCTCTGGCGTGTACGCCGTGAAGTACACGCGGCTGCCGGCCGCGGTGATGTTTGTGGGGTTTGAGCCCAGCGAGCCCAGACAGATGTCGCGGACCAGGACCGTGCCCAGCGTGGTTCCGTCGGTGCGCCAGAGTTCACGCCCGTGCACGCCGTCGTCGGCGGAGAAAAAAACATAGTTGCCCGCGGCGGTGAGATTGCGCGGATTCGAGTCGCCCTGGCCGGGCATGATGTCCTTGAGGAGATACGTTCCCGCGGTCGTGCCATCGGAGCGATAAAGCTCGGTGCCGGCACCGCCGTTGAGGGCGACGAAAATCGCCAGGCCGTTCAGGTCGGTGAACTGCGTGGGGTACGACGCGCCGCCGACGGTGGTCGAGATTCGACCGGCGCGCCGGGTTCCCGTCGCGGTCCCGTCGCTCACGCACGGCTCGGGACCGTCGAAACTCGCTCCGTCGGGAGTGTTCATTCCCGAGAAGAAGACGCGGTTGCCAACGCGCGTGATCTCTCCGGGGTTGCTGCCGTCGTTCCCGGGGGCGAGTTCGGCGACGATGTGTGTGCCCGGAACCGTTCCGTCGCTGACGCAGAGTTCAACGCCAGAGCTCGCGACATTGCCGTTGAAATAGAACCTGCCCCCCATCTCGCATCCCTGCAAGGGGACGCCGCTGCCCAGGGAGAAATCGCCGAGGAAGTAGGTGTTTTCGGTCGAGCCGTCGGAGCACGCGAGACTTGCGCTCCCGGATTCTCCATAGTAGAAAAGATTGCCGGCCGGAACGATCACGCCCGGCGTAACAGCGGGCGAGGCCGCGTTCGTCAGGCGAACCACATGCGTGCCTGTCGGAGACCCATCGGACACATAGACCTGCTGCGCGTGCGTCGGCGTGAGAGCCGGGAAGAAGACAGACGCGCCCACCGCGGCCGCTGGACCAGGATTGGAGTTGCTCGGTCCGGGGACCGCGTCGATCACAAGTTGGAGTCCCGGCGTCGGGAACGTTGTCCGGAAGAGTTCGACCCCGACATCGCTTCGACTGGCGCTGAAGTAAACGTCGTTGCCGACGGCGCGGAATGCGGCCGGAGAACTGTTGGTGAACCACGCGTCGTTCGGAGAGACCGGCACGGTTCCCGCGACCGTGCCGTCGGTCCGGTACAAGCCGCTGCGCACGAAGTACAGATATTGCCCTGCGGGCGTGAGGAACTGCGGTGCGAGGTTACCGAACGTCGGCGTGAGAAGCGTCAGCGCGCCCGAGACGGGGTCGCAGGCCCAGAGATCGCGCCGGTTGGCACCAGAGTTCCAGCCCGAGATGAATAGGCGAGCATTGCAAACGGCCAGCGCATCGGGTAGCTCTGTGAATGCGCCCGAGGCCAGGAACGGATGTGTTCCAACGATCGAGCCGTCGGAGATGTAGAGCGAGCCCTGATCAAGGAAGAAGAGCGACGCCCCTATGACCACGAGATTCGAAGGGAATGAACTCGCGGTCCCGGCGACGAGATCGGCGAGAATGTATGTTCCCGCGGGGGTACCGTCGGATCGCCAGACCTCGCGCCCGTGTTGTGGATCCTGGGCGATGAAGAACGCAAGCGCGCTGGTAGACACGACGGTGTCTACACCGTACGGAGGCGTGTTGACCGGCGCGGCGCGGTGAGTGCCCGCGGGCGTTCCATCGGTCAGCCAGAGGGAGTTGTCCGGACCGACAAAGCAGAGGCCGAAAGGTGATGAACAGAAACCGCCCAAGACAGTGCCATTGGTCGTTGCTAGGAGGCGCGTGGTGCCCGTGGCCGTGCCGTCGGTGCGATACAGCCCGTTCAGGGCTGAGAAATACAAAGATCCATTGTGCACGAGCATCGAGCCGAACGGGCTGCACCCGTCGGCCGCGCCGGGAATCGCCTCGAACAGAAGGCCTGTTCCGGGCTGCGTGCCGTCGGACCTCCAAAGTTCTAAGCCGGTCTGCGGCGTGGTTTCAAAGTAGTACAGGTGTCCGTTGAATGCGGTGAGGGTGCGGGCTTGTGAGCCTGTGCTGTCTCCCGGCCCCAAGGAGCCGAGTGGGTATGTGCCTTCAGATGTGCCGTCAGAGCGGCAGACTACCTGGTTTCCCCCGGGGACTGTGGCCGCGAACAAGAGAAGGCCATCGCGGTAGACCGCGTTGGAGGGCGAAGATCCGGCGGGGCCGGGGTTCAAGTCCTTGACGAGATGGGTGCTCTCAGGGGTTCCGTTTGTCTGGAAGACCTCGTACCCGTACTGCGGACTCGGTCCGGAGAAAAAGACCGAATCGCCAGCGCCCGACGTGATCCAGGTGAACGTTGTGCTGCCTGAGGCGATGTTCTTGAGCACATGCGTGCCCGCGAGCGTTCCGTCGGTGGCCCACAGTTCGCGATCCAGCGTGCTGACGCCGGGCACGTTGTTGCCCGCGAACAGCAGCTGATTTCCGAAGAGGAAGAACCCGGTCGGGTCCAGGTTCTCCCACGCACGGGGATCGGGATTGCCGGCCGGCTGATCCTCAGGGCGGAGCGGGTAGAGCTGGTACGTGCCGGGGCCGGTGCCGTCGGTGCGCCAGAGTTCGTACTGGTGGTTATCGCGCCGGGCTCCGAAATAGAGAACGCCGTTGTAGGTCGCGGGGTCGTGGAGCAAGTAGATGGATCCGAATCCTTCGAGTGGCGCCGTCGGGCCGACCATGTGTGTGCCGGCGGCGGAGCCGTCGGAGAACCAGATGCGCCGGCGTAAGGAATCCGCGCCTGCGGCGGTGAAGATCAGGCCGCCGTCGTACGACGCGAAATCACGCGGAAATCCGAGGGGATCGGCGAAGGATGTGAGCCGAATCGTGCCAGCGTCCGTGCCGTCAGTGCGCCACACCTGGGGGTATCCGAGCGCGTCTTTGGCAGGGAAGTAGAGGAATCCACCCGACTCCACAAAGGAGGGATAGTTGCCGTAATCCACAAGGCCATCGATGGATCCGGGGAAGATGTCCTTAACCATTCCGGTTCCCGCTTGCGTGCCGTCGGTGGACCACAACTCGGTTCCGTGAATGCCGTCGTTGAACCCGAAGAACAATCGACCGAGCGCCACAAAGGGGATCCACCCCCCGTTTGTATTGGGAAGATTGGACACAGGCGTTGAAGCGACCCGCGAGGTGCCTTGGGCGGTCCCATCGGTGCGCCAGAACTCGAAGAAGTGATTGGGCGAGGTTTGATCTTCGATGCTAACGATAAAGAGGGCCTGATTGCCGACCGCGTAGATGCGCCGCTGACCACCAGGGATCGCGAGCGAGCTCGTGCTGGAGGCGAAGCACGGACTGGGCTGGCAGGGCACGCCGGCGGAACGGATCAGTCCGCCGTTGGCGAGGCAGTTGTTCACGGGAACAACACTGCAAGCACCGGACGGGAGGCAGCAGGCCAGAGAGGGCTGGGTGCAGGTGAGTGAGAGACAGGTGGAGGTGCCGGGCGTGGTCGCGCCCCCGCGCGATGTGCAGTCGGTCTCCAGCGCGACGGGGAAGCACTGCCCGCCCGGAAGGCAGCAGGCCACAGTCGTTGGGCCGCACGGATCGGGCGTGCATGCCGCGGACAGGAACCAGCGCGAGCCACTGGCCGCAATGCACTGCGCGGCCGTGCGCAGGGCGCACGTCCCGCCCGGAAGGCAGCAGGCGACGGACGCGGCCGTGCACGGGTTGGGCGTGCATGATGCGGGCTGGAAGAGCCGGGCTCCGCCGGCCGCGGCACACTGAGCGGATGTCTGCACCATGCACGCGCCAGACGCGCAGCAGGCAACGAGCGTTGCGGCGCATGGGCCGGGCACACATCCCGAGGACAGTATCAATCCCGTGCCACTCGCCGCGAGGCATTGGGCGGAGGTCTGCACAGCGCACGTGCCGTCAGGCGCGCAGCAGGCAATAACGGTTGCGGCGCACGGGTCCGGCGAGCATCCTCCGGACAGGAACAAGCGTGTGCCGTTGACCGTGATGCACTGGGCGGAGGTCAGCACGGCGCATGTGCCGTCCTGCGTGCAGCACGTAAACATGGCCGGATCGGGGCAAGTGGCAGCGCACGTCGCGTTCGGCGCGTGCATGGTACCGGCGCGAACCGCGCAGTCGGACGTGCTCGTGAAGACGCAGGACTTGTCGGGCAGGCAGCAGGAGACGGGCAGCGGTTGCGTGCACGGCGTGGCCGCGCACGTCGAGGAGAATCCGCCCCATTGTCCG
Organism: Phycisphaerales bacterium; assembly: GCA_038225655.1. Classification (GTDB taxonomy): domain Bacteria; phylum Planctomycetota; class Phycisphaerae; order Phycisphaerales; family UBA1924; genus UBA4658. The sequence goes on from JBBRQY010000012.1 coordinate 13,266, forward strand.
TGGTAGACCGGACTCAGGCAATCCTCGTAGACGAGCGAGGTGCATCCTCCAGACGGGAGACAGCAGGCCCCGGCGGTGGTGACCTCGCTCAGCGTGGTTCCGTCGAACACGAGGAACAGGCGTGCGGTGGTGATCGATGTGGCGTTGAAGTAGAGTTTGTTGGCAACGATCGCGAAGTTGCTCGGGTTGCTGTCCAGCGAGCCAGCGTTGATGTCAGCGACCATGCGCGTGCCCGCGGCCGTGCCGTCCGTGCGCCAGAGCTCGCGACCGTGCGCGCCGTCGGTCGCAACGAAGTACGTGACTCCCAGGAAGGAAATGAACGAGTCCGGAGCTGAGTCGGCAGCGCCCGGGTTGATGTCGCCCACGAGCGATGTTCCGTCGGCTGTGCCGTCAGTCTTCCACAACTCGCGCCCGTTGACCAGATCGCCCGCGGCGAAGTACACGACCGAGGGCGTGGGTAGGAACGGTCCCGGGTTGGAACTGGCGCTCACGTCGGGCGGCGCGACAAACAGATCACGCACGACGTAGGGTGTGGCGGTCTGTCCCGGCGCGGGGCGGGCCGCGGATGCGAGTAGTGTCAACACCAGGGCGAACCGAACGACGCGCGGGATTCCCATCGGGGCTCTCCGAGTACGGGCGTGGCGGGGGCGGCTAGCTAATCAGACATTCTTCCGAGGATTTTCGCGGAGCCACGCTGGTCCGCCTCGCGTCAGCTCAAGATACTCGATTTCATCGTTCCGGACCGTTTCTTTTTCGCAGAGACACTATTGGAGGGCGTGATCGGTGTCCGTTTGCATGATTTTACCATCCTGCGACGAGCGCGAGCACATCGGCCGCCCGGGGTTGCGGTAACGATTGGAGATGATGGCTACGCATTTCGGTAGAAGCGCAGCAGTCAGCGTGGTCACGGGCAGCCGTCGAACCACGCAGCCAGGAAATCGAAGATGTCCTGGGCGGACAGGCCGCCGCCATTGATGTCCGCACGCGGATCAAGAGCGAACCACCCGGTGAGGAAATCGAAGATGTCCTGTGCGCTCACGCCCCCGGCGTGATTGAAGTCTGCCCTACAGCAGGGCGTGGCGCCCGCCGAGTTGCAAGCGGCCGCCGTGGCGATGAACTGCATTCCAGGGCCCGAGCAATCCCCTGCGAACGTGATTGCGCACGTCGAGCCGTTGCAGCACGCTCCGAGAACGGAGGTGGTGCCAGTCGCCGTGAGCACGAGATTGCTGGCGCTCTGAGCGATGCCGACCACGGGATGGGAGCCACCGAGGACGGTGACCCGGCTGGTGTTGTCGAGGTCATAGCTCGCGCCCTGGGAGGCGCCAACATCAAAGAACGATCGACCCAGAGGCAACGGCGACGCCCCGGGGTTCGTTCGGTCGGCATCCGAGGTGAATGGAAACACCGATCCTGGGACTCCGCGAAGCAAGACCGCGGCGTAGAAAACTTGCCCCGTGTGGAGATCGACCGGGGTCGCCAGCGTGATTGTTTGCACGGAGTTGGCTGCCCCGCTGATCGTCGCGCTCGTGGTCGAATGGCCTAGCCGCATCAGACCGGCAGGGTCTGTGAGGCTTGACCCCGTGTAGATGGCGGCCATGACGGGCTGGTTCGAGAACGCCTGGCCGATACGAAAAGAGATCGCCGTGATGTGGTTGGCGCCGTCAACCGCCTGGAAGCTGTTGGCGACCCAGCAGTCTTCCGTCTCCATAGTCGGTTGGCTGCTGTTGTTGAAGATCTCCCAGGAGTCGCCGCTGGGAGGGGGCCATCTGTCGAGCTGGTAGTTTTGAGATCCGCCTGGTAGGGTGATCAGGAACGACCGATTCGCCTGGTTGTTGAAGGTGCCGAATCCGAGGATCGTCCTCCCGTCGCCGGTGATCGCCGACGCTACTTCAACCTGCCAGCCGGTCATGTCAAGGCCGAGGAACTGAAGATAGCTCTGAAGGGGGGTCAGTCCGGTGCTAGCCGTCCAGATCCGGGGGGTGCCGACACCCGCGGTTGTATTGCTGCACAAGATGATCGAGCCGTCGTCGCTTAAGGCGCGGGCGCCGGGGGCCAGGAAAATAGGCGGCAGCGGGCCAAGCCAACGTATCGCGCCCAAACTATCCCACATGGCGGGCCCCAAGCCCTGGGCCGGATTGTTCGGTCCCCAAGCGTACCCAACGATGAGGGAACCCGAGCGATTCATGCCCCAGGTAGTGGTCCCCGCGGTGCTCGGGTAGTACTGCAGGGCTACCGCGCCCGTGGCAGGTGTCCACCGAAACGGCCAGCCACCATAGCCGAAGTCTCCGCTGATCACCGATCCGTCGGCGTTCACGGCGGTGGCCTCGGATCCCGAATACTGGCTCGACGAGAAGAGCAGCTGCGTCCCCGTTGATGTCGTCCAGCGGAATGCGCCTCCCGGGCCGTTTCCGACCACAGTGTTGCCATCGGCGCTCACTCCCAATACGTGGGTCCCGCTGCCCGAGTTGGGGGGAAACAGATCCTGCAGGCCGGTCAACGCGGTCCAGCGGAAAGCTCGCTGAACGCCGTTCGTTGAATCGCCTTGGCCCCCGACGACCGTACCGTCGGCGCTGCACGAATAAGGCGTCGCTTCCGTGCCTCCTGGCATCAGGCCGAGACTTTGAAAACCGCCGGCCGCTGTCCATCGGGAAAGCTCCAGATGATTGCCGGTTGGTTGATTCGCGCTGCAGAACACTGTCGCGCCATCAGCGGTCATGATAAAAGCCCGGCAGGCTGGTATTGGTGCCTGGCGGTGTTCCAAGATTGGTAATCGTGGGGCCATCGGCGAGCGACTGCGCGGCTGCCACCAAGAGCACCATGCCGAGTGCGACCCGGGGTCGCCCGCATGTCCGATGACGAAAGAAGGATGGCATACGACCTCGTTTGGAGTTGCTGCGCCCCGAGCAGCACTATTCTAGCGGACATTCATGAAAACGGATTGGGCCTTGCGCGTGCTCCGATAAACGTGCAGCCCGAACCGGGGCCGAATCCGGTTCGACGGGCCAGTCAGCCTCCGCGCATCCGTAAGCCGCAGGCAGCGGGGTGTAATTGAAAGTAGCGCTTTTGTGCGTGGAGGTGGCGGTCAGGGATGCGATGAAGTAGACCGCCTACGCCCAGCAAGTTGCAGGCCGACAATCCCGATGGTGATGGACGCCGTTGTTGGCGCTGGAATGGGCTGGGACCAAAGCAGCGCATCAATCCGATTGGCGGGATCGTTGCGCCCGTAGCCAGCGATGAAGAGCGTGTTGCCGTCGCTCCAAATGCTTGAGGCCCGAGAAAACGAGTAGGCCGGTGCAAGCGCGGTATGCAAGTCGAGCCAGGATGACGCTGTCCCGAGCCAGAGGCCCGCGTGATCGTTGCCGTTGAACGTGGCGTATCCGACTTCTGTATTTCCAAGCATTCGTGTGGCGGCAGAGTCGCTAGCGCCCGTCGGGTGTAAATCGACGGCGGACGCCGCGGTGCCGGACCAGAACAATGCATGGTAAGGTCCCGAGTTGGGAGACCCGATGAACCCGTATCCGACCTGATGCCCTTGGTCCACGCCTCCGCCCTGAGACGAAAAGAATCCGTTGGGATTGAGATCAACAAACGATGCGGCCGTGCCGGACCAAACTCCCGCATGGAAAATATTATTGAAGTTGACGCTCCCAACCTGCTGGGTGGCGCCGAGACCGTAGAGGGCGCCGCCTAAGGCCCCAGCGGGGGTTAGATCAACGCATGAGGAAGCCGTGCCCGACCAGAGACAGGCTATTCCCCGTCCCCCAATGACCGCGCCGCCGCCCTGCATCCCAGCGCGCGCGCAATACGCCGAAGCGAAGGTGGCGCCCTGCGGCGTCAGGTCGGTGAAGGATGCCGCCGTCCCCGTCCAAAGCGCCGCGCGGTACTGATTGTTGATCACAGCCTCGCCGGCTTGCTGGCCACCGCTAGCTCCCCAGGCGTGTGATTCAGAGGCTCCGGCCGGGTTGAGATCCACGTAGGAGGAGGCCGAGCCGCTCCAAACGGCCGCGTGCTCCGTGAAAAGAGGGCGCGAATAGCCCGCCTCCTGGCCGTCGCCAATCGACCAAGCCCAAGAAGAACCTCCATGAGCGGGCGTGAGTGCCACGGCAGTCCATGCAGCATTGGCGCCCGTGGCGAGGCCGAGCGATACGATCACTGCCAAACGGATGGGGGGCATTGCCTCTCCTATCGAACTCAACAAGCTTCGGCGAGTCGCAGGATAAGCGATGCCCCTGCCAATACAATCCGTTTCCTGCGCCGCGGACAAAAGATCCTGCCAGCGGCGTCGATTTGCTCTTGGAACCGCAGTAGGCCAGCCCATCTTGCCAGACATAAAACGCCCCAGACGTGTTTGGCGAACCGCGCGTCCTTCCCCTTGGCGGCGATCTCGCGGATGATGGAGGCAAGGCGGCCGCAGACGAGAGAAAGACCCCGCCAAGCGGGGTCCTTAACAGCCCGGGAGCGAAGGGTCATGGGAGCCGGAATACGCCGGGCTTCTCGCGATCCAGGCGCCCGCTATCGACTAGGCGTTTGGCGATGCACGCAACCCGCCCGTAGTCAAGGGTGTAGCCCGCGGCGACCAGCCGCTCGTAGATCTCCTTGTTGGTCAGCGGCCCGAAGGAGGCGACCAACTGCCAGAGGCGCTCTTCGACGGGGATTTCTTGCCGGGGATTGGCGGGGTCCATGATCATGCCCCCTTCCCGGCGGGAACGAGCCCGGCCACAAACAAGCCCCGGTCGTGCTTGACGAATCGTGCCTCCTTCCCCTTGGCGGAAATCTCCCGGATGATGGCCGCGTAGAGCGTGGCCTCGGGGGTCTTGCCGCCGGGGGACTTCCAGAGCCCCTTGGATTCCATCGCGGCGATCATGTCAGTGGCGCGCATGGGTTCCTTCGATACCGCGATGACCTGGGCGGCGGCGTCCAGCGCGCTGACGCGCTTGGTGCGGGGGGGCTTGGCGGGCTTGGGCGTCTTCGGCGGCTTCGGGGCCTTGGGCTTCTTGCCGCCCTTCCCGTTGGCAGGTGCGGGCGCGGCCGGCGCAACCGCCGCGCCGCTGCCGGGCTCGATGGCGAGTGGAACCGCGGGAGTGGGCGTGCCGGTCGCCACCTCTGGCGCGACGGCGGGCGGAGTCGCGTCCGGCGCGGCCGGCTTGAGCTTGGTCCCCTTCCTGCGCTTCGCCTCGGGGGTGGCCGCGAGGCTGGCAAGCGCCGCGGTGCGTGCCTCATCGAGCAGGCCGGACGAGATGCTGGGTTGCTCGGGCTTGGCTGCGGGGTTCGTCTTCTTCTTGGCGGTCATGGTCGTGCTCCATCTGCGGCTGGGGAATGCGTTGCCGCACGCTGCGGCGATCGCGTGCACATGACGCCATGCGACTGGCCATGATGCAAGGAGATGTCGCAGTCATTCGCGGATGTTCCGCAGATCAAGGACACTCCCTGATGGCGTGGGAGCGCACTCGGGCGCGTGACGGCGCCCAGCGCGGCAAGGGCGCGCTGACCACCCACGTGACCACCCGTTGGGGACGTTGGCCCGACGGCCGCGACACAGCGATGGGAGGACCACGATCGCCCGATCGCGCCTACCGCCTGCCGAAGAGGTGATGCGAGCGCGGCAATGAGAGAGGGGTCCCCGGCCGTACCAGCTTCTCGGCGACGATTGGCATTCTCGAAGGATGCACCCGAACTCTCGGGCCGCACGAACGGTACCCTAAAGGCGGGGACTCTCAGGAGGCGCCGATGAGCCCAACACTTGCGAGGATGCTGGCGGCCCTTGCGTTGGTCGGGTGCGGCTCGGTGGGACGAGCAGATGAGCCGTTTGTCGATCCGGTCGATGTACGCTCCGCCGCCGGGGAGTGGGTGCTGCATGTCGAGCCGTCCGCGCCGGGCGGAGAGGGAAGCGCCAAGTACCGCATGACGCATGCGGGCGCGCTCGCGTGGCAGGCGACACTGGATCACACTCTGCGCGAGAGCGTGGTGAGTTCGCACGGCCTGGCGGTGGGCTACGCATACGACAACGGATACACGGGGTGGGGCGGGAAGCTGGTGGTGATGGCGATCGGCGCCGACGGGAAGGTGCTGTTGTCCGAGGGGCATGATCGGGACGGGCCCTCGATGGCGATCGATCCGCCACCCCCGGGAGAGCCGCGGGGCGCCGGGGTGCTGATCGACGAGGAGGGAAAGCGGGCGATCGTGCGGGTGAGTTCTCGCGACGATCGGAGTGCGCCAGCCGAGTGGTGGACATACAGCATCGAAGACGGGCATCCGCTCGCGAAGCAGGTTCCCGTGCCGCCGGCGAGCGGCAATCTCATGTTCTCTCGGGAGATCGACGCGCAGGTTGTCCCAGGCACCGGGCTGATCGGCGTGCACTGGGTTGCTTACGAGAGCGGGGTGCAATCGGCTGTATTCCAGCTCATCGACCGCGAAGGAAAGATCGCGTGGTCGAAGCGACTCGACGCGGAGTACGCCGGGCGGCCGAAGTACTGGAACTGGTGGAAACTTCTGGAGGAGCACATCCAGCAACTCGAGGTTGGGCCATCGCAGTTCGCCACGGTGTCGTACTCCGAGGGGACCCGCACCAAGTACGCGATCTCGAAGGACGATGCCGGAGCGTGGTTGGTCAAAGAAACAGGAACAGAGAAGGCGGAGCCGGTCGCTCGTCCGCGAGTGTGCGGTTCGGCGCTCGAACTGAAGGCAACGCCGGGAACCCTGAACCCATTGGGCGTCGTGACGCTCGGCACACCGGGGGCCAAGACGGTCATCGAAGGCATCACCGCGATCTGCTTCGACGGGCGCGGGCGGATCGGCTGGGTCCGCTGGGGTGGGGGGGACAAGCCGGGACTGAGATTCACGCTGGTAGACCGCGATGGCAAGACCGCCGTCGATGTTGCCCTTGATCTCCCGGAGTCAAAGGGAGCATCCGTGCCGCAGATCGCATGGCTGGAGGGCGACAAATGGGTGATCGCGAGAACGACGTACGAGGGTGAGGTATCGAAGGCACAGGCGTGGTTCATGGATGGGGCCACGGGGAAGCTCTCACCAATCGAGGGATTCGAGGGGGGGAGCCTGAAGCGCATCTGCCGGCTTCCGCGGGAGGGGAAGGTTGGTTTCGTGGTTCTGGGGAGTCTCTTCGGGGCGTACACGATCCGCGACCAGGTGAATCGCTATGACGCGGACGGCAAACTGGTGTCGTCGAAGACCGAGAAGGGATATGGACAGGGCCTGAGCATCCACGATGTAGGTGTGCTGTCCGACGGAACGCTGGCGATGTTTGCGGGGGTCGGATTTGGCGGAAACGTTCACCTTTTCCATCCCGGGAAGGAGGAACCGGAGATCCTCAATGTGTCCGAGATTGTGGCGGACGCTGCGGGCGAATCTCAATCCTACATGGCGAGCATGTGCGCCGACAAGGATGGCGGGATTATCGTGTACGACAGTGCGAACAACAATCTGCTGCACCGCATCGACAAGGCGGGGAAGAGATGGGCGTCCGTGCACATTGCAGGACCGAAGGGCGAGAGGTTCCGGCTGTACCAGCAGTTCGCGGTCGATCCGGATGGGCGGATCTGGACATCGGACCACACGCGGCTGTTCCGCGCGGGTGAGAACGGAAATGCCGATGTCGCGCTCGGGGGCCCGAGCGAGGGAACGATGGGCGACCCCTGCGCTCTCACCATGGACACCGAAGGCAACTTCTACGCACTGGAGAACGGCACAGCGTTCGTGCACAAGTTCGACAGGGCAGGCAAACCAGTGCGTGTGATGAAGCCCGAACCGACCGACACGCCCACCCAAGACCAACTCTCGTGGATCGTCGTTGAGCCGGATGGTCACGTGCGGATTCGCATGGGCTACGAGGCTCCCATCGTGACCTTCGACGCGGAAGGCAAGCGGACCGGCGTGGAGAAGCCAGCCAACTCCTGGGAGTACAAGGGCCCGAAATGCGCGCCGGTGCGCGGCGGCGGATGGGAGCAGAACGGCAGCGAGGTGCGCCGGATGAGCGCGGACGGTTCGGTGGCTGCGCTGATTCGATATCGCCCCGATGGGCCGTCGCTGGTCTCGGTTCGCCATGCCCAAGCCGCACCCGACGGGTCGCTCGCGCTGTTGTGCACGCGCGAGACGCCTGGCGGCTGGTTGGCTCCCGAGAGCAGCCCCGCCTGGCTGTGTCTGTACGGCCCGGATGGCAAGGGCAGAGGCGTGGTGAATGTGCAACTGCCGATGCTCTTCGATCGGATGTCGTACGACGGTAAGCGGGTGTTCCTATGCGACTATCGCGGGGTGACCGTGCTGCCCGCGCCACTCACGGGCGAGGCCAAGCGGTACGACGTAGCGGGAAAGGGGGAGGTGTCGACCGTTCTACTGCGCCCGGATGGAACGCTGGCGAGTTGGAAGCATGGGTCGCGAGAGGTGCAGCAATGGGCGGCACCCGAGTAGCCATGAACTGAGACATGGCCAGGGGTTCACCTTTGCGGGACATAGCGGGGTGAACAGCGCCGCTGCGGTGGCGCGCGGGCATGCCTCGGTGACAGGGAACCTCCCGGTTGTGCGGCAGACCGCGCCTAGTCACTTGCCACCAAGCGCGCCGCGAGGTATCTGTGCGCTACGAGTTGGCCGCAATCCGTAGCGGAAGATGTGGTGGGCGGGGCATGTGCGCGGCTGGCTCGAAGGAGCCCGCCCCGTGACCAAGCCCAACCGCCGCCCCAAACCCCGCCGCAAACTCCCGCCCGAGGTGCTCAACCCAGACGAGGTCGGCGCGTTGCTCGCGGCTCTCAAGGGCGACTGCTACATCCAGATCCGCAACCGCGCGTTGATCGCGGTGCTGTACCGCTCCGGACTTCGCATCGCCGAGGCGTTATCCCTTTACCCCAAGGATGTTGACCCGGGCCGATCATCTATTCGGGTGCTGCGGGGCAAGGGCGGGAAGTCCCGCACCGTCGGCATTGACGCGGGTGGGCTGGCGATGCTGACGCCGTGGCTGGAACGACGAACCCGGATGGGCTTCAACGGCGTCCATCCGCTCTTCTGCTCAGGGTGGGGCAAGCCCCTGGCGACGGGGTACGTGCGGCGGATGCTTCCGACGCTGGCCCGGCGCGCCGGGATCGCCAAGCGCGTGCACGCCCACGGGCTCCGGCACACCCACGCGGCCGAGCTGCGCGAGGAGGGCGTGGACATCGGGGTGATCTCCAAGCAGCTCGGACACTCGGACATCTCGACCACGGCGCGCTACCTGGACCATATCGCGCCGTGGGCGGTGGTGGAGGCGGTGAGGGCGAGGGAGTGGATGAGCGATATCAGCCATGCATGACATGAGTCGATGGTTGTCGACTTGACCTGGCGTTCTGGCAGTCGGTGCACACGCGTAGAGTAAGTGCATGGCATGGAAGATTGAGCGTTGGCTTGCGGATGTCTTTCCGGGCATGGAGAACATCTTTGCCAAGTACCACGAGCTTGATCGCCGAGAGCTGGTGATTGTCGCATCAAGCTCACTCGATCTGGCACTCGCTGAGTTGATCAGCAAGCGCCTCATGGATTACCCAAAGGAACTGGAAGAATGTCTCGGGGCCGACGAGGACGGTCGCGCGCCCCTTGGATCGTTTGGGGCTCGCATCCAAATGGCACACCTCCTTGGCATCCTCACCGCCGAAGACGTGGCGATTCTTCGCATCATTAAGGCGATCCGCAATAAGTTTGCCCATCGAGTGAATATCGATTTCACATCGGAGCAGGTCAAGCCATTGGTGCGCGCGCTGTACGACAAACAACGCGAGCGGACCAGGCACCTGATCGTCGGCACGCCATCGCCATCATCTACGCAGCGGCACGTTCGGCGCGGTGAGCGTCTCGGCGCTTGGCTGCTGGACCAGTGGCAGCAAGAGCAGTCCGCCCAGCCCGCCGTCATCCCCACCGCACATGTCGAACTTCGGATTCCATCCCTTGACTCTCCCGAGCGTGGAGCCCCTCCTGTCGTCGCGTCCCTCACCTCCAACGACCGCCCCGCCGCATGATCTCCGACCCCGCCCAATCTCTGCAGCCCGCCGCAGCGTACCTCCGCCGGTCCACCGACCGCCAGGAGCAGTCGTTGCACGATCAACGCAAGGAGATTCTCCGCTGGGCGGCGCAGAACGGCTTCCAGGTCGTGCGTGAGTACATCGACGACGCCATCTCGGGCACGAGCGCCAAGTCCCGACCCGACTTCCAGCGCATGATCTCGGACGCCAAGACAGGCAGGTTCGTGGCCGTGATCGTGTGGAACTCCGACCGCTTCAGCCGGGGCGACGTGACCGAGACCGAGCACTTCCGGTACCTGCTCCGCGAAGCAGGGGTCACTGTCCACAGCGTCACCGAGGATTATCTCGCCCGCGAGGGGTTGGACGGCGACGTGCTCCGGGCGGTCAAGCAATCGCAGAACCGCCAGTACAGCGTCTCCCTCTCTCAGAACACGCTCCGCGGCCAAATCTCCAATGTGTTGAAGTCTTCAGACCCTGGGCAGATGAACCCGTACGGCTATGACCGTGAGATACTCGGCCCCGACGGCGCGGTGCTGTACCGCGTGCGGTTCCTCGAGGGCGGGGACCGGGAGACATTCGACCGCGACGGCCGTCCGCTGGCCAGGTATGTGAAGGGCCAGAGCTTGGCGAAGCCGGGCAAGGAATGTTCGGCCCGCCTAGTCCTGGGCGACGAGAAGCGCGTGCAGACCGTCCGCGACATCTTCAACATGTGTGTGGCCGGCAAGGGCTTCAAGCCCATCACCGCGGAGTTGAACCGGCGCGGCATCCTCAGTCCCAGAGGACGACTCTGGCAGTTCACCACGATCAAGAACATCGTCGAGAACCCGGTCTACCGCGGAGACATCGTCTGGAACCGTCGGACCCAGAGTAAGTTCTTCGAGGTCCGCGCCGGCCGCGCCGAGAAGGTGAAGTCCACCATCCGCTCCGGCACCGTCCAGAAGGTTCTCCGGGAGGACTGGATTGTCATGGAGAACGCCGTCCCGGCCATTGTGGAACGGGTCAATTGGGACCGGGCGCAAGCCGCGGCATCCGCCCGCTCCGATCAGCGCGGCGGCAAGGGCAAACAGGCTTGCCGCTGGCTGCTGAGCGGCGTGCTCAGATGCGCCCACTGCGGCCAGCCCTTCTGGGGCGAGAAGAAACGCAAGGGCCATGTCGAGGGCCGCGCCGAGGTCGTGACCTCGTACTACATCTGCGCTGGCAGGTGCAGGAGCGGGAAGAGCGTCTGCCCATTCCCCGGGCATGTGAAAGCCGAACAACTTGAGGTGTGGGTGCTGGAGCAGTTGCAGGAGATGGTCTTCCAGGACAGTGGGGGGGTGGAGGAGGCCATCGAGTGGTTCATCAACGCCGTTCGGAGCGCCCATCCGACCGACGGGGCCATCCGCGCCCACCAGCGGGAGATTGCGCAAATCGATGCTCAGGTGGACGCGCTGGTGGCGCACCTGGACGCGGCCAACCTGGCGCTCGTCAACGGCAAGATGACCAACCTCCGAACCCGGAAGGAATGGCTCCAGCAGCAGGTGCGGGCAGCCGAGATGCAGGAGGCATCCCTGGACGAGAAAGCCCTGCGCTCGTTCGCCACCGAGCGCATCGGCATGCTGGCGGAGATCATGGGTGGACGGCGCGATGAGAAAGCCCGCCAGGTCATCGCTTCGTACATCGATGAGATCGTGATCGAGCCCGAGACCAAGACTGGGTACATGGCGGTCAACGCCGGGCTATTCGGGGAAGCCCCCGACGCGCCCGACGGCGGCGCGGAAGCGGTGGGGGAGTCGGAGGCCAACTTCGAGGCGGCTCCCGCCCACGGCCCAACGTCGGCCAACGGGTCGCAAACGACGGTCGCCGCCGACGCGCTCCAAAAACCAGACGACCCGCCGAGGGGCGGGTCGCAGGTAAAGGTAATAGCGGGGGTAGGATTTGAACCTACGACCTCCGGGTTATGAGCCCGACGAGCTACCAGGCTGCTCTACCCCGCAATATGTGGGCGAGCGTAGGCGGCGGGGAGGGATGAGGCCACCGGGCACAGGCCGCAGGGATCGAGAAATCTTGGGGGGATGTCTTTCCATGCAGATACACTGCCCGTCCATTGGTTTGCGGGCACTGGTTCGAGATCTGCGCCATGTGTTCCGACTTTCGAGTCCGCACACTGGAGCCCGCCGCCCTGTGGCCTGTGGCCTACGGCCTTTGGCCTCACTACTCTCCTTTAATGACAAGTGATTCTCGCGTCAATGTGTTGTTGATCGGTGGGGGCGGCAGGGAGCACGCGCTGGCGTGGAAGTTGGCGCAGTCGCCGCGGCTCGGGAAGCTGTGGCTGACGGACAATGCGAATCCGGGGCTGGGCGCGCTGGGCACGTTTGTGGATGTGCCGGTGGACATCAAGCAGATCTTCCGGCTGAAGCTGTTCTGCGACAAGAACGCCATTGGGCTGGTGGTGATCGGGCCGGAGGAGCCGCTGGCGCAGGGATATGCCGATGCACTGATTCAGCCGGGGCGCGTGGTGTTCGGGCCGGTGCAGGCCGCGGCGCGGCTGGAGTGGGACAAGGCGTGGTGCAAGCAGCTCATGCGGGGCGCGGCGATTCCGACGGCCGAGGGGCGGATTTTTACCGATCCGGAATCGGCGCGGGCGTACGTGGAAAGTCGCGTGCACGATGATGATGCGATCAAGGCGCTGTACGAGGAAGCATCGAAGTACCGCGACGCGGCGGATCGACGCAAGCATATCCGGTATCGCATTTCGGCCGACAAGTCGCTGGCGGCGTCGTACGCGAAGAAGCACGACGATCTGCCGGTGATCAAGGCGGCGGGGCTGGCCAAGGGCAAGGGCGTGATTCTGCCGTCGACGCTGGAGGAGGCGGTTGGGGTGAACGGGGCGATCGACCGGATCATGGTGAAGAAGGAGTTTGGCGAGGCGGGGAACACGCTGCTCGTGGAGGAGCGGCTGGAAGGGCGCGAGGTCAGCGTGCTGGCGATCACCGACGGGCGGACGATCTATTTGCTGGAGGCGTGCCAGGATCACAAGCGATTGGGCGATGGGGACACGGGGCCGAACACGGGCGGCATGGGCGTGATCTGCCCGTGTGGGCTGACAGGGCTGGGGCAGGAGAAGGATGAGGAACTGCTCAAGCAGATCGAGGGTGAGATTCTGGTGCCGACGCTGGACGCTGTGCGGCGCGACGGCATCGACTATCGCGGCGTGATCTACGCGGGGCTGATGCTGACGCCCGCGGGGCCGAAGGTGCTGGAGTACAACTGCCGCTTCGGCGATCCGGAGTGCCAGGCGCTGCTGGTGCGGATGGAGAGCGACCTGATCGATCTGCTGATGGCCGTGGGGACGCGGAAATTGGAGGATCAGGAGATCAAGTGGAAGGACGGGGAGGGGGCCGCGTCATGCGTGGTGGTGCTCGCGAGCGCCGGGTATCCGGAGAAGCCGAAGTCGGGCGCGCCGATCCTTGGATTGGAAGAGGCGGGGAAAGTGCCGGGCGTGGTGGTGTTCCACTCCGGAACCAAGCGGGCGGTGGTGGATGGGCAGCGGGCGATCGTGACGGCGGGCGGGCGTGTGTTGAGCGTGACGGCGACGGGGGCGAACCCGGCTGAGGCGAGAAAGCGCGCGTACGAGGCGGTGGCCAAGATTCGATTCGAGGGGATGCAGGTCCGGACGGATATCGGGGCCGTGGCGAAGGTGAAGCCCGAGACGATCCCGGGAGAGATGCGGCCGTCGCGCGGGGGCGGGAAGCGGACGGGTGCTGTCAAGGCGTAGGGGCGGACAAGTTCAGCGTGTGAGGCCAATCTCAAACTGAACTTGGGCGAACTGGTGTGCGGGAAGCACGCGGTGCGCCGTGGGCATCTGGTTGCATCACCACCGTCATCGAGATGCCCGTGAAACATAACAGTCCAAGAGAAAACCGCCCGGCTGAGGAGCCGGGCGGTTGGAGATTCACTGAGATGTCATCACTGAGGCGGGGTCGGGCTCAGGGGCAGCCGTTGAACCAGGAGCCGAGGAAGGAGAAGATGTCGGAGACGTTGACGCCGTTGACGTGGTCGAAGTCGGCGCGATTGTCGGAGGCGAAGAAGCCGGCGAGGTAGTCGAAGATGTCCTGGATGGTGGTAGCCTGATCGCAGTTGTAGTCCGCGGTGCAGAGGGTGAGCTGCGCGGGGGTCGAAGTGGCAGGGCTGCCGCAGGCACCGGTCACGATGACCTGGTAGCGGATGGCCTGTGCGTAAGAGAGAACCTTGCCGGCGCCGACGTCGGCGGAGATGTTGAGGGTGGCGGTCGTGGCGCCGCTGATGATGCCGCCTACGCCGGGGAGGTTGCCGTCCCAGGAGTTGGTGCTGCCGTTGGAAAGGTTGACCCAGACGTTCGGAGCGGACTCACGCTGCCACTGGTACCCGGGGGTGCCGGAAACCGTGGCCCCGACGCTCAGGTTGAGAGAGGCGACAGGGCAGAGATTGGCGCTGGCGGGCTGGGAAGTGATGAGCGTGGTGGGGGAGCAGCCGGGGATCTGGGCCAGTGCGGTGACGCTGGCGGGGGAGCCGGTCTTCCAGAGGCCGAGGGTGACGTTGTCATTGGTCGCGGCGGGCGCGACATTGGCGTCGAAGCGGAAGTTGTAGGTGGTTCCGAAACGGATGGCGTTGGCGTTGCTGTCGGTGCCCTGGGCGGTGGTGGACCAGTTGACGGTGTTGCCGACGATGGCGTTGGTCCAGTCGGTGCTGGAGAAGTTCACGCCGCCGTTGCCGTCGCCGCCGCGGTAGGTGACGCCGTGGAAGCCGACGTTGGTGATGGTGGAGCCGGCGGGAATGGGGACGGAGAAGGAGCCGCCGTCGCGGTCGCCGTTCATGTTGTACACGAAGTACTCGTAGTGGTAGATGCCGCCGCCGAGACTGGTGGCCTTGGAGCCGACGACGTAGAGGCCGTCGCCGGGGACTTGCACGTCGGTGAGCGTGACGCCGGTTTCGACGTTGGCCCACTCGCGGATCGCCGAGACGGCGCGAACTGTGGAGCCGGTGAAGCCGAAGGTGAAGTCGGTTGTGCCCGTGACCGTCACGCCGATGTGCGAGGCGTTGTTGTTCTGGTTGCCGGCGGAGGCGTCATCGGGGGTGATGTACTGCGACTCGCCGAAGTACTTAATGGTGGCGGAAGAGGGCTCGAGGTCAGTGGTGAGCACCTGGATGCGGCCGTTGTTGCCGCCGCTGGGGGCCACGGGGTTGGCCGCGGGATAGCCGCCGGTGTGGGCGTTTACCTGCCAGCGCGGGCCAAGACCGGACTGGGTGCCGTTGCGGCTGGCGGTGTAGGGGTCGGAGCAGCCGATGCCGAGGAGTGCACCGGTGCCGGGATTCTGGCAGGTGCAGCAGTCGGAGTTGGCGAGGGCGAGGAAGCCGTGCTTGAGCCAGGAGAGGCCGATCTGCTCGAAGCGACCCGAGCCGTTCACAACCTTGAACTTGTACAGGTTGCCGCCGATGACGGGGTGGGTGTTCTGCGGGAGGGCGTCCCAGTGCAGCGTCTGCGTTCCCATGTTGCAGGAAGTAGTGCCGAAGGAGACGGCGTCAAGTGCGCCGACACCGCTGGAGGCGGCGTAGTTCTGCGGACCGGTGAGGACGCCGACGATGACGTCGGGCCCGGCCTTGCCGGCGCAGGTGGCCTGCGCGTGCGCGAGGCCGGCGGTCGCCGTAAGGACCGCGGCGCCGAGGATGGCGGATTTGAGCGAGGGAGAACGCGTCATTCTGTCTACTCCATTGCGAGGGTGAACCGGACGTTGCGTGTGCGATGGGTCGTTGGAACCAGAACGGTTCAAACGAGCTTGCGATGCAAAAAGAGATTGAGGCCGAGGAAAACAGATGTTGGGCACGGAGATCGCGAATGCGACTACCGATCAAAGACAGAATAACTCAAAATGGCCGCGACGGCAAACAATACCGGAGGGTTTGATCGGTACGCGAGGGAGTACCCCACGGTTGCCACGTGATTCCGGCGAGCAAGCGTCCGCAAACGCGGTTGAGGAAGGGGGTATCAGCGGCCAAATAGGGCCACAGAGCAGTGCAGGGCGCCCTCGCGGCACTGGCTCTCGGCAGTGGGAATAGGGGTGACGAGGACGTCGGGGCCGAGGATGGCCTGAAAAGCATTGGCGGAGAGGTCATCGAGAGGGGCAAAGAGGCCGCCAAAGGCGGGCATCAAGTAGGTTTGAGGGGAATGAAGGCCGTTGAGGGGATTGATTCCCCGGGATTCTTCGGGGAGTGCGGGGATAGGGACGATGGACCAGCCGCGGCGGGAGAGGAGGGTGCGGACTTTGGCGCGGTCGGCGGCGCGGCGATGGAAAGAACGGAGCAGGGAGGAGAGGTTGGGATCGGGAAAGGCCGAGGCGGGCGCGGCTTCTGCCGCGAGGTGATCCAGTGCGAGGAGGAAGCGGTGGAAGTTTCCGACCCCGGAGTCGGCGGGCCCGTTCGAGAGTGTGCGTGCGAGGGAGAGGGGCCAGGTGTGGTCGGGTGCCCGCTCGGGGGCGAGGGCGCGCCAGATGAGCGCGAGCGCATCAAGCAGACGCGAGGCATGGAGCGCGGCGAGCTGCTCTTGAACGATTGCGGCGGGCCAGCGATTTGACGAGGCGAATGCGGCGAGGGCGCATTCGAGGATGGTGGTTGCGGCGACGATTGGATTGGCAACGAAGGCGATGGTGCGTGCCGACGTGGAGCGGATGGTGAGTACCTGATCCAGGTGGTAGGACGCGGCGGGGAGGATTTCGGTGTCGTCGGCGGCAAACTCGAGTTTGAGAAAGGCGAGGGCCTGCTCGGCGGAGAGGCCGAGGGCGCGGTTGCGCTGGATTTCGGCTTCGCCGATCAGCAGGATGCGCTGCTTACGTGGGAGATCGTCCACGAGGAAGAGGTTTCCGCCCTGGAAGAGGAGTGGGGAGCGGGCGGTGCGGATGTGTGGAGCTGCGGCGTGCAGGGCGAGATCGTCGCCGGGGATGAACTTCGCGTGGTATTCGCCGCGCGAGGCGAAGCGCGGGACGAGCTGGGCGGGAGAGTTGGCGAGTGTGCCGGGCTTGGCGTTGTCGCCGGCCCATTGAGAGAGTCGCAGGGGTTGGGTCAGGAGACTTGTCGCGGCGGGGCGAGCGGCGATGGAGAGGGCGGATTGGAGTTCGTCGGCGTGCTGGTCGGCGGTGTGGATGAGCGCGGGAGTGGTGGAGAGAGCCGCGAGCGTGGCGCGGAGGAGATCAAGGTTCGAGCCGTCGCCGGGTGCGGAGAAATAGACGGGGCGTGCGGCGTGGGCACGCAAGAGCGAGATGGCATCGTGGCCGGAATCGGAGGTGGGACGGAAGTGGGGGAGAGAAGGACGCGGCGCGAAGCGGGGCTTGCGGAGGGATTTGATAAGTTTGTCGAGGGGCTCGCCGGCGATGAGACGGGAGGCGAGAGACGTGATGATCTCGTTGGGGGATGCGGATTCGGGAACGGACGCGGGTTGAATGAAGGCGACAAGGTCGATGGGAAATCCCGCGTCGGCGAGGAGGATCAGGGCGTCGGTGTGCGGCGGGAGCAGCCGCGCGGGGCCGAGGGCGGCGATGGTGTGGGCGAGTGCGGGAAGGAAGCCATCGCGGGCGAGGTGCTTGCGGGCGGTGCGCTGAGCGACACGGAGCGTGTGTGTGGAGGAGACGTCGCCCGTCAGGTGCTGCTGGGCAGCGGCGGGATTGTCTGTGAGTGGAGAGCGGAAGCTGGCGAGCGTGGGGGGAGATTCGAGCAGGGCGGACCAAGTCGCCGCGTCCTGTGCGGAGAGAGTGAGGCGATCGAGGTGGATGGTCGGAGTTTGGCCGCGGGTTGATGGCGCGGGAGCGGGTGCGGCGGGCGTTGGCGCGGAAGGAGAACCGTCGTCCATGACGGAGCGGAAGCGTTCATAGAAGGAGGCGCGGAGAACACGGTCGGCGAGGCGGGTGAGAAAGTCGTGGGGAAGGTCAAGGTCCGCGATGGTGCCGAGGTCGTGGGCGGGGCTGAGCGGTTGGGCCAGAATGTTGGCGCGGACTTCGGACTCGAAGTCGGGGGACGAGGGCTGCTGATCGGTGGGGCGCGCCATGCGCGGGATGCTACACGATCTCGGGGGTATGGCGGCGAGCGCGCCGGGTGCATGCGAACGCGGCGATCGGGAGGAGGGCGAGCGTGCCGGGGGCGGGGACGAGTTGGAGGTCGAGACCGGTGGTGATGACCGGTGCGTTCAGCGGAACGGCCGGTCCCCAGACGCCGTTGGCGAGTTGGAACGATGAGAACGTCTGGGCGTTGGCGGAATCCAGGATGAAGTGGAAGGGGCGGAGCGTCTGGGAGGTAATAGTGTAGTTGAAGTGGTAGACGTCCACCCAGTTGCTGTTGGCCGCGAGATAGGTGTTTGCGATGGTTGTGTCGATAGGGGCGGTGGTGCCGGTGCCGGGATAGGTCGCGGGATTGGTCATGGTCGCATCACCCGCCAGAAGGAGGAGCAAACCGCCGGCAGGAACGCCGGTGATGTGGCCAAGATCTTGATCGGGGGTTTGAGTCCACGCGCCACCGGACGTGTTGATAACGCCGTTGAAATCCGAGGCGATGCCCGCAAGGAAGCTGTAAATGGCAGGGAGGCCGCCGCGGCCGACGGTGGCGTTGTTGTTGAACGCGCTGGCGCCGGTGTTGTACGTGCCGTCGGCATTGGAGATCGCGCCCTTGTTCAACGTGCCGCCGGTTTCGGGTTCGCCGGGCATGATGATGTTGAACGAGAAGTTGCCGAGAGATTCGTTGAGCGTGCCGCCGGTGACGCGGGCCTGGACGGCGAGGTTGAGGATGTTGTCGTTGAAGGGGGAGGTCTGCGCGATGAAGGGGTTCCAGGAGGTCTGGCCGCGGCGTTCGACGATGCGGAACTCGACGGTGGAGGCAGAGGCAGTGCCGACGGTCGAAATCAACGCGACGATGGAGAGAGTGCGTGCGAGCATTTCGGGGCTCCGCGGAAAGAACCGCATTGGGAATGAGCAGGACTCCCAGCGGGAGAGAGCTGGAAAGATATCTGCTCTGGGCGAGAATGCCATGAAACTGGGTCGGGGTGTGCGTGTCCTGGGGTGTGGATGGCCGCTCAGAACATGAAGGCCTGGGGGGCGAGCACGGGCTGTGCTATTGGGTTCGTGTGCCATGTGGGGACGTGCGATGGGCCATGTGGCTTCCTACCCTTCCCCCTCATTCGGACAACCGTGGGCATGCGCTCTACGGGTCTGAGCAAATCGGGCGGTGAGCTTCGCGTTGGACGGCGGCCCTTGTTGGGCTTGCCCGGGGCGCGTGGCTCTGGACCCCGGAGGTATTTCACATGGCTACGGCGACGAAAGAGAAGAAGGAAGTTTCGAACAAAGTGACGATCACGGACGCGGGTCCGTGCCTGAAGAAGATTTCGATCGTGATTCCGGCGGAGACGGTGAGCGAGCAGCTCGGGTCTTCGGTGGACACGCTTTTGAGCGAGGCCGCGCTGCCCGGTTTCCGCAAGGGCCACGCCCCCAAGCGGCTGGTGGAGCGGAAGTTCGGCTCAACGATCCGCAAGGAGGCCAAGAACCAGCTTGTGGGTCAGGCATTCTCCAAGGCGATCGAGGATGCCAAGCTGCGGGTGGTGGGGGATGCCTCCAGCGAGATGATCGAGAAGGTGGAGATCATCGACGGCAAGCCACTATCGTTCGAGGTGGAGGTTGAAGTGGTGCCGGAGTTTGAGCTGCCCGCGCTGGACGGGATCGAGGTTCGCAAGCCGACCTTCGAAGTAACCGACGATATGGTGAAGCAGGAGATCGACCGCCTGATGCTCAACGAGGGCAAGCTGGAGCCGAAGGAGAAGCCCGGCGCGGGCGACTACCTGACGGGCCACGCCGTGATGAAGGACGCCGACGGCAAGGACATTCTGGACATCAACGACGCCGTCGTGCAGATTCCCACGAAGGACAAGGACGGCAAGGGCATGATCCTGGGCGTTGTGGTGGATGATTTCGGCGCGCAGTTCGGCATGCCCAAGCCGGGCGAGAAGGCGACGATCAAGACGACCGGCCCGGAGCAGCACGAGGACGACCGCATTCGCGGCAAGAAGCTCGTGATCACGTTCTCCGTGAAGCGTGCGGACGCGATTCTGCCGGCGACACTAGAGGATGTGGCACGCCGGTACGGCATGGAGAACGCCGACCAGGTGAAGGAGGCGATCCGCCAGCGGATCGACCAGCGGATGCAGGTGGAGCAGCAGAGCGCGATGCGCAGCCAGGTTGCCAAGCACCTGATGGATGCTGTGGATCTGGACCTTCCCCAGCGTCTGACGGCGAGCCAGGCCGGCCGCAACCTTGAGCGCACGCGGATGGAGATGCTCTACCGCGGCGTGGACCAGCAGAAGATCGAGGAGCGGATCGCGGATTTGCGTGCGGCGAGCGCGGCGAGCGCGGCCCGGGAACTGAAGCTCTTCTTCGTGCTGGATCGGGCCGGAGAGAAGCTGGATGTGAAGGTGAGCGACGCGGAACTGAACGGGCGGATTGCGCAGATCGCCATCAGCCGCGGCGAGCGGCCGGAGAAGCTCCGCCAGGACCTGATCAACCGGAACCAGATCGGGACGGTCTATCAGCAGGTGCGCGAGCACAAGGTGATGGATGCGATCCTGGCCAAGTCCAAGGTCAGCGAGATCGGCGTGGAGGAGTACAACAAGCTGGCCGCGGAGATGAACGAGGCGTCCAAGGGCAAGGCCGGCGCGAAGAAGGAAGCCAAGCACGAGGCCAAGCACGAGGCCAAGCACGAGGCCAAGCACGAGGCCAAGCATGAACCCAAGCACGAGGCGAAACACGAGGCCAAGCATGAGGCGAAGCACGACGCCGATGACAAGTCGAAGCACAAGAAGAAGTGAATGACGGTTGGCATGCACACGCAGCCCCCGGGCCACTCGCCCGGGGGCTTTTTCGTGGGCGGACGCTACACTCGGTGGGTTGTGGATTGTCCTGGCACTTGGAGGTTGCGACGTGGCGAAACGGCGAGCGAAGACTGTGAAGAAGGGCGGGGGCGCGGCCGATTCGGTCGTGCGGGTGGGGCTCTCGCAGATGGCGTGCGGGGAGGATGTGCTCGCGAATCGGGCGCGGCAGGTCGCGCTGGCCGAGCGGGCGGGGAAGAAGGGCGTGAAGGTCTTCTGCACGCAGGAGCTGTTCACATCGCAGTATTTCTGCCAGAGCGAGGAGCACCGGTTCTTCAAGCTCGCCGAGACGATTCCCGGACCGAGCACCGATGCGCTGGGGAAGGTGGCGAAGAAGCACGGGATGGTGATCGTCGCGAGCTTGTTCGAGAAGCGGGCGAGTGGGCTGTATCACAACACCGCGGCGGTCATCGACGCGGACGGATCGTTGCTGGGCGTCTATCGCAAGATGCACATTCCCGATGATCCGCTCTTCTACGAGAAGTTCTACTTCACGCCTGGGGATACGGGGTTTCGAACGTGGAAGACGAAGCACGCGAAGATCGGCGTGCTGATCTGCTGGGACCAGTGGTTCCCGGAAGGGGCGCGCCTGACGGCGATGGGCGGGGCTGAGATTCTGTTCTACCCGACGGCGATCGGGTGGCACCCTCAGGAGAAGAAGGAATACGGCGTGGCGCAGCACGACTCGTGGGAGCTCATGCAGCGGTCGCACGCGGTGGCAAACGGGTGCTATGTCGTGGCGCCGAATCGGATCGGGTTGGAGAAGATCCGCGGCGAGAACGGAAAGCCCGTGAACGCGGATGGGATCCAGTTCTGGGGCCAGAGCTTCGTCTGCCAGCCGAACGGGCAGCTTGCGGCGAGGGCAAGCGCGGACAAGGAAGAAGTGCTGGTGGTGGACTGCGACATGGAGAAGGTGGAGTTTGCGCGGACGCACTGGCCGTTCCTGCGGGATCGGCGGATTGATGCGTACGGAGACTTGACGAAGCGGTGGAGAAGTGATGGGGCGGAAGCGACGGAGTGATGAAGTGAAGAAGATGGTGAAGGAACTGAAGGGGACTCCGGCCTCGAATGGGTTCACTTTTCCAGCCGAGTGGGAGCCCCAGAATGGAACCTGGTTTTCCTGGCCGCGGCCGGGAGGGATTTCGTTTCCCGGAAAGTACCACACGGTGCCGGCGAATATCGCGGTGATCGTGCGCGAGATCGCGCCGCGACAGCGTGTGCATATCAACGTGCCGAATGTGAACTGGCAACGGATCGTGACGCAGCAGTTGATCGAGGGGGGCGTGGCCAAGCGGTTTCTGCCGCGGGTGCCGGAGAGCGAGGAGGAGGGGGCGGAGCAGCCAGATCGGAAGACGCGGGTGCAATTCCACTTTATTCCGACGAACGAGAGCTGGTGCCGGGATCACGGGCCGGCGTTTGTGGTGCGGACAAAGAACGGCAAGCGAGAGCGGGCGATCGTGGATTGGGGATTCAACGCGTGGGGGGGGAAGTATCCACCGTTTGATTCGGATGACGCCGTGCCGACGCGGATCGCGGAGGAGTACTGGCGCGCGAAAAAGGTGGTGGGGGTGTTCTATCCCACGCATGCACGCGGTGGAGGAGAGAAAATCGGAGCCAAGCGCCGAGTGGTCATGGAAGGCGGCGCCGTCGAGTTCAACGGGCGCGGCACAGTGCTGACAACCGAGTCGTGCCTGCTGCACAAGAATCGCAACCCGGGGATGAGCAAGCGAGAGATCGAGGCCGCGCTGAAGGAGTGGTACGGGCAGAAGCACGTCTGCTGGCTGGGGGATGGGATCGTCGGGGACGACACGGACGGGCACATCGACGACCTGGCGCGGTTCCTGGATTTCCAGACGATCGCGGTGGCGGTGGAGGAGGACAGGAAGGATGGCAACCACAAGATCTTGCGCGAGAATCTGGCGCGGACTCTGGAGCTGCGCGATCAGGATGGGCGTCCGTTCCGCGTGGTGACGCTGCCGATGCCGCGAGCCGTGGAGTATCAGGGGCAGCGTTTGCCTGCAACATACCTGAACTTTTTGTTCGTGAACGGCGCGTGCCTGGTGCCGACATTCCGGGACAAGAAGAACGATCGGCTTGCCCTGGCGATCTTGCAGCGGCACTTGCCGCGGCATGAGGTGATTGGCATCGACTGTGTCGAGCTGATCTGGGGGCTCGGGGCGATCCACTGTTTGACACAGCAGGAGCCGGTGTAACCGGCACGGACTTAATTCCAGCAAGATTTTTCGGAAAGTGCTGCCCGCGCGATGCGGTTTTGACGCACTGGGTGTGACGCCGCGCGGCTGCCGCGGGGTGGTCATGTTCGTCTGTCGAAAATACTCCCCTCTGACTCTCCCCCCTTCCCTCCTCTTTCGAGTTTCCCATGCCCACCCAACTCATCGATGCTCCAGTTTCCGATTCTCTCCATGAAATCACGCCGCTGGGCTATCTGGAGGCATACGACGCGGTGCTGAACGGGGACTACGCCTACGTGGCGTACAAGGAAACGGACCGCGACACCGGGGCGTGGCGTGTGCGCATTCACTCTTCCAGCACGGCCGGGGGGGTCTTTGAGCCGGAGGCGATGCGCCTTCAGGCCCGCGCGGCCGGCGCGCAGGGGAAGCCGTTCTTCACCTGGGGATTCAGCATGGACCCGTCGGCTGGCGATCCGGGCACCGTGCAGTTCCGCGTGCATGTGGCGGGGGGCAAGCCCGCGTCAATCGAGATGTTCGTGCAGATGCGGAAGTTCGATTCGACGGCGGAGGCGCCGGTCGTGGTTTCATTCCCGTGGCCGGCCTGAAGCGATCACCATGCCAAACGTGCTCTTCGATCTCAAGTTCTACGACCAGCTTCCGCTGTGGGGGCAGGTGCTGCTGGCCTCACGCCTGCTGCGGCGGGCGATTCTGGCGCTTCCCGAGAATGCTCCGGCGTCCACGCGGCTGGCGATGCTTGCCGGGTGCGACGCGATCGACCGTTCCGCGTGCGCGGGAGAAGTCTTGCATGC
The DNA here is from genome assembly GCA_038225655.1 of Phycisphaerales bacterium. Lineage (GTDB taxonomy): Bacteria > Planctomycetota > Phycisphaerae > Phycisphaerales > UBA1924 > UBA4658. The sequence continues at coordinate 37,171 of JBBRQY010000012.1, forward strand.
CGATAAGGCCGAGCTCAAGCGGGCGGCGAGTTTCCAGCCGACCTGCTACACAATGGCCGTGGCCACTTCGATGAACTGGGCTGTTGATGCCGTGCTGGCCGCGGAAGACTCAACGAGCTTTGGTGCGGCCGAGGCCGCCTGCGGCCGGTCGGTGGGAACCGCGTTGATGTGGGCCATGGAGGCCGACGGAATGACGGCGCTACAAGGGCGGATCTACGCGGCGACGGACCTGGATCTGATTCGATTCGCATGTGCGGAGTTCCGGATCGGCCGGTACGACGGCTTGACGAAGAATGTGATGTCGCGGCTGGTGCCGATTGTGGCCCCGGCGACGAACGAACACGCTCCAACTATTCGATCGGAAACGCCATGACCTGGCTCGCCACTCTTGCGACCGCAGTCCTCGGAGCCGTGCTCGGCGGCGCGGGGACGTTCGGGCTGGCCTTCTTGTGGGTCGAGTGGTATCGCATTCCGGCGCGGGAAGGGCAGTCGGGATACTTCATCGTGTTCATGACGCTGCTGGGGATCGTTCTCGGGTTTGTTGTCGGGGCGATCACGTCGCGCGTGGTGGTGGCGGTGAAGCCGGACGGGGCGTGGTTCGTGCTGGGGCTTCTCTACGCGGCAGGCGTGGCGATCGCGCTGCTGGTGGCGACGATGGCCGTGTCGTGGGCAATGGCACCGCCCGCGGAGCGGTAGCACCTGTTCTCCGCCTGCCATCTGCGCATGTCCCCACGGCCTCAGTCGGGATCGCTCATATTGGGAACATCCACGCCAAGTGCGGTGGCAAGGGCGATCTGGTGGTCCTGCTCATCGATGAGAATCTCGCGGATCAGCTCGGACATGGCGAACTCGCCGAGGGCCTCGCACTGGCGAACGCGCTGGCGGTAGTTGCGGATGGTCACGGTCTCGTTTTCGAGATCGAAGCGGAGCATATCGGTGGCCTTCTCCGAGGTCTTGACTGGCTTGGGAGAAACGACGGGCATGCCGCCGAGGTAGTCGATCTGCTTGGAGAGGATGAGGGCGTGCTTGAGTTCATCGCCCGCGTGGACTTCGAGTTCCTTGGCGATGCTCATGTACTCCGCGCCCTTGAGCACCTGAGAGTACACGACGTAGGCGATGATGGCCTGGTACTCGCGGGCGAGATCCTCGTTGAGGAGAGCGATCAGCTCCGTGCGGGAGACATGCGCGTCGGTTGATTTGGACTTCTTTGTCAGGGCCTTCTTCGCCACGGTCTGCTCCTCGTAAAAGAAAGAACGATTCGCTTATTCTGACTGTAGCCGCCGCGCGGAAGACACCGCGACGGCAAAGGGCAATTGCACATGAAGCAATCGGTCATGCCATCTTCATTCTAAGTTCATCTGCGGCCGCGTCGGATGCACGTCGAGCTACTGCTTGACCGTGAGCGCGGTGAGTTCCCGCACATTGCCGATGGACTCCAGCCGCAGTATTGCGTCGGCCAGTTTCTTGCACGAATCCTTCCCGATCACTCCCTCGCCGAGGGCACGGAACTTCACGCCGATCTCTTCGGCGGTCATAGGGTCTCGCGGGTCTCCCTTCGGCACATCCACGCGTTTGGTGAATGACTTTCCGGCCGTGGTCGTGATCGTCACCTGGCTCGGCTGGAACTTCGGGAAGAGCTTTTCGAACTCGTCGTTGGCGACGACTTTCACTTTGTCCATGACGGCGTGCAGCGACTTGTCCATAACACGCTCCTCCTTGAACTGCAGCGGCGTCACCATGCCATCGATCAGGCCGACGGCCATGCAGTAGGGAAGGGAGTGGTCGGCAGTTTCTTTGGAGTCCGGGCGGTACTTGTGCGGATCGCCGAGGATGTCCGCGGCACGAGCGATGACCTCGACCTTGATCTCGGTGACATCGGCGGGCTTGATGTTGTTCTCCTTCACGCACTTCATCATCGCGGTGAGCGGGGCGTGGGAGAGGGCTTCGATGGGGAAGGATTTCATGCCGCAATCGAGGATGCGGTAGTGATGGTTGGAGGCAGTGGGGAGGTCTTTGATGAGCATTTCAGTGTCGAACTTGGCCGCAGCTCCCTTGGAGGCGGGAGGATGCACGTGCGAGAAGACGGCGTACAGGCCTTCCTTGCCATCGATCATGTGCTCCGGGCCGGAGTAGCCGCGCTTGGCGAGAAGGGCGGACTCGACGCCCATGCGGGTGGCCCACGGGTCCACGGTGTTCTTCATGTTGGTGAGTTTGCCGGCGGTGACGGCGCCAGGGGTGAAGGTGCGCGATGCGCTGATGCCGATGGCTTGCACCATCTGATCGACGGTGAGGTTCAGGACGCGCCCGGCCGCGATCGGCGCGGCGAACGCCGTGAGCGTGGCGTGGTGCCACCCGTACTCGCGGATGCCTGGGAGGCCGAACTCGCAGAGGCGCTGCTCGACTTCGTAGGCGATGATGGTGGCGAGGATGAGGTCCTTGCCCCCGAGTCCGAGATACTCACAGAGCGCAAGAGGCCCGGCGATGATGTCCGAGGGGTGGCAGGGGTCGGCTTTCCAGTAGATGTCGTTGTAATCCATCGCACGGATCATGTGATCGTTGAGGAAGGCCGCGTCGACGGGATTGGTGCGGAAGCCGGTGACGAAGCAGGTGCAGGGGCCGGAGCCCCGGGCGGCCTCCCGCTCCCCGGCGGAGTTCAAGGCACCGCCGCGGAGCGGCGAGCCACCCAGGCCGGACATCTCGCGGTAGTGGGCGAGGAGGATGTGGGCGTCTTCCTGTTGGCTGCCGCCGAGGCCGCAGCCGAGGGAGTCGTACCAGAAGAGTTTGGCGGCCTCGATGGACTTCGGGCTCAGGTGTTCGTAGTTGAGGGTGCAGGCCCACTCCGCGAGGGTGTGGGAGAGGTATTTTTTCGCAGGTGATGCGGAGTGGGCAGCCATGGGGGATTCCTGTGTTCGTCGCGGGCCTCGGCAGCCCAAGAGTTGGCGTGGGGCGTAGTCTAGTGCCCCCTTACGAACCAGAAAGGCCGCGAATCATGCCGAAAGCAATCGTCCTTGGCGCTGGAATGGTGGGCTCGGTCATGGCCTGCGATCTGGCGGAGGACTTTGATGTGACGATCGCGGATGCCCGTGAGGGCGCGCTCGATGCCGCCGAGGCCCGCGCCAAGGCAGCGGGCCGGAAGATCGCCACGCGCCTCGCGGATCTGTCGGATGCTGCAACGCTCCGCCATGCAATCGGCCCCTTCGACATCGTGCTTGGCGCGCTCTCCAGCCGGATCGGGTTCGCATCGCTCAAGACCATCATCGAAGCGGGGAAGAACTACTGCGATATTTCCTTTTTCGCGCAGGATGCAATGGAGCTGGATGGGCTGGCCAAGCAGCACGGCGTGACGGCGGTGGTCGATTGCGGCGTTGCCCCCGGAATGTCCAACATGATCTGCGGCCACGAGGTGGCTCAGTTCGAGCGAAGTGGGGGGGCGGCGGAGTCGCTGGCGATTTATGTCGGTGGGCTACCGCGGGAGCGCACGTGGCCGTTCCAATACAAGGCGGGGTTTGCGCCCAGTGATGTGATCGAGGAGTACACACGCCCGACGCGGTTGGTGGAGAACGGGAAGATGGTGGTGCGCGAGGCGCTCACCGAGCCGGAGTGGCTGGAGTTCGCCGGTCTGGGGACGCTGGAAGCGGTGAACACCGACGGCCTCCGCTCGCTGGCCACAACGCTGAACGTGCCGAACATGAAGGAGAAGACGCTGCGGTATCCCGGGCACTACGACCTGATGCGGGTGTTCAAGGAAACGGGGCTCTTCTCGGAGGAGGAGATCACGGTCGGGGGAGTGAAGGTAAAGCCGCGGGATGTCACGGCGGCGGTGATGTTTCCGAAGTGGACGTACCAGCCGGGCGAAGAAGACCTGACGGTGATGCGGATCATGATTGAAGGCGTGCGCGCGGGGAAGCGAGAGCGAGTGGTGTGGGACCTCGTCGATCTCTTCGACAAGCCGAGCGGGGCGACGAGCATGTCACGCACGACGGCGTTTCCATGCACGATCGTGGCCCGGATGATCGCGGCAAGGACGCTTATGCGCCCCGGCGTAAGCCCACCAGAGATGCTCGGCGCCATGCCGGGAATGCTGGATCGTCTGGTGAACGAACTCGGGAAGAAGGGGATTGGGTACACGCGGCGCGTTGCGGCTGTTGGCTGATCACATAGCCACCCGCCCCAGCCCCATCCCCCGCCGCCACGCGCTAAGCTGGCCGAGGTGCGTCGATTCGTGCTTCACCATGAGTGTTACGAGCATGTCGCCGATGGTGGGATGCATGGTCCGCCAGCGTTCGAGCGGGTTCGGCGCGGCGAAAATCTCAGGCGATGCGGCGGTCAGGGCGTGCTCGGCTTCATCGTGCAGGTGGGAGTATTCCGCGATGAGCGGGATTCGCGCGGCGTATTCGGAGGGATCTTCGGAGACTTCGGACTTCTGGCCGTAGCGTACTTCGAGCGGGTCTTCGAAAGTACTGCCGCGGAGCATGGTTGTGCAGATGGGGGCGTAAACGTTCAGGTGAGAGAGAATCCAGGCGGGATGGTTCATCGTCCGCCCGGGAACGGGCTGGGCCGTCATCCGGGCGTCGGTGAGATCACCGACCAGACGCAGGCCGTACGCGCCGTTGCGCTTCCAGGTGATGAGGATGGCGGAGGCGATTGGGTGCATGGCGAAGGATACTGCGCGATGGTGCATCGAAGTTGAGGGATGATCTACGGGTTGGGCTACGGGTTCAGCAGAGGGCGGATTTCAACGATCGCCCCGCCGCGCCCATCGGACCATGCTTCCTGCTCGTATCCATCGAGTTTCAGGAGTTGGGCAGGTGCGCCGGGCTGCTGAGCGTTCAGGAAGAATCGCCACGAGGCAAGCTGGCGATTCTGGCCGGCTTCGACGGCGGGTATCTCGACGGGTTTGTGCGTCGGTGCGGCGGCGGGCGTCGGGATCGTGCGATTCTCGGTGAGACGCACCCGCATGCCCTGACGAATCACCTGCGTGCGAATGTTCGAACGGGTGAGGCCGCGGCGTTGCAGGCCGCCGACATCGACGAGCAACGAATCGGAGACGGTGAGGCCGACGACCTCGCCGCGAGCCAGGTCCACTTCCACGGCCGCGTCTTCGCCGACGCCAATGCCGAGGCGACGGCCGCTGGCTTCCAGCCCGGCCACGAGCCGGCCGAAGCGGTTGCGCTCGAAGAAGTGCGATTCGGTCATGGCCCACGGAAGGAACGCCATCCCGGGGCCGATCTGCGGGCCAAGCGTGGCGCCATCGCGGGCGATGCCGAGCGCATCCGCGCTGCGGCCCGTGAGGAACATGGGGTTGGACATCATGGCGTCACCCGCGCTGGTGCCGGCGATGACGCCGCCGCGGGCGAGAAGGCGGCGCATGGCGACGGCTTCAAGTCCGTCGGCGCCGTCGGGGCGGTACAGGGCGGTGATGCGTTTCTGGTCGCCGCCGGTAAAGAACATGGCCGAGGCGCGGTCGATGAGGGCGACGGCGTCCGCGGCGGGAGTCTCGCGCTTGATGACTTCGATCCGCGCGGCGGGGCAGTAAGCCCGAATGGCCTCGATCTTGCCGGTGGCGTTCACCTCCTGATCGCCGCTGGCGGCGGTGGCGATGACAATCGAGGGAGGGCTGGAGTGCGCAGAGGCCAGGGCGATGAAGCGCTCGTAGACAGGGCGGGTGTCATCGTCGAGGCCGCCGCCGATGATGAGCAGGTGTCCGGCGAACTCGGAGCCGGGGCCGGAGCGGCGGCCGCCATCGGAGGAGCAGCCGGTGAGCAGCGAGACGAGCACAAGAAGCGCGAGCACGAGAGCGCGGGTGGGATACGGCATGCCGGGCAGCATACCACGCGGCGGTGGCGCGTTCATCTCAGATGTATTCCGACTGCCCCCCGCCCCCCGAAGTTTCGGAGTGCGCCGTCAGGTGGGGCTCCTAGCCCACGCCATCATGGGATTTCCGGCTCCACGAGGGCCGCAAGCATCGAGAGCGATTCCTGCCAGCCGAGGTAGCAGAACTCCACGGGAATCTGCGACGGAAGATTCTCCTGTACGAACGTCAGGTCGGTGCCGCAGGCCACGGGGCGGAGTGTGATCGTGACTTGCATTTCCCCGGGCATGCTCGGGTCGTTGAACTTGTCGGTGTAGCGGATGCGTTCGTGCGGCGTGAGCTCCACATAGGTTCCGCCGAAGCCGTGCGTCTGTCCCGTGCCGAAGTTGGTGAACGACATCTTGTACCCGCCGCCGACCCGGGCATCCATCTGATGCACCTCCCCGACGAATCCGTGCGGCGGAAGCCACTTGACCATCGCCTTGGGATTCAGGAACGCGTGGTAGACCCGATCGGCGGGAGCACGGAGCACGCGGTGCAGGCGGACGGTGTTGGCGGCGGTAGTCATGGGCGAGAATATGCGCGGGATGGACGGAATGCGGCCATCGCCCCCTCACCTCCTTTCCCCCAATTCGCAGCGTGCTCAAAGAGAGCGACCCATCCGCCGCCATCGGGGGCCAGCGCGCCCGGTCACGATGGCCCGTGTTTGGATTCGAGAAGCAGCGAGCGCAGATCCAGCGACTTGGTATGCATCGCCAGTCCGCCGTGTTCATCGCGCGGCCACTGGTCGGGGTGGCGGTCCCAATAGAGCTCGACGCCGTTTCCATCGGGGTCGCGCAGATACAGCGCCTCGCTCACGCCGTGGTCCGTCGCGCCGTCGAGCGGAATCCCCGCGTCCCTCAATCGCTGCAGCGCATCGCCAAGTTCCGCGCGGGTCGGATACAGGATCGCCACGTGATAGAGCCCGGTGGACCCCGCCGGCGGCGGCGACCCGCCCGCGCTCTCCCACGTGTTCAGCCCGATGTGATGGTGATACCCGCCCGCCGAAAGAAACGCGGCCTGATTCCCCAGCCGCTGCGTCACTTCAAAGCCAAGCACATCGCGGTAGAACGCGAGCGAGCGGTCAAGGTCCGCGACCTTCAGATGCACATGCCCGATGCCGACCTTCGGATGGATCGGGCGAGGGGGGGTGGGTGGGGTGCGGGGGTCGTTGGTGGTCATCTCGCCGCTCGCTTTCTTGGCCGCGAGCTGAGTGTACGCGGAGGGCAAACAAAGCGGCCCCGGTCGAATAGACCCGGGGCCGCGGGAAACGTGGGGGGATCGGGAATCGGGTCTCGGGAATCGGGTCTCGGGGTTCGGGTGGATACAGGATTCGGTGTCTTCACCCGATCCCCGAGACCCGATTCCCGAAATCCGTCCTTCCTGCGGGTTGCAACGGAATCGCTTTCCCGAGGGGATGATCCGGACGCATTGGGCCGGTCTTTCAGGCCCGTTCACGGGCCTTGCTCGCTCTTAGCCCACGGCTTCAGCCGTGGGTCGAGGCGGCGACCACCCACATCTCACATCAATGATTCCGTCAGCCCGCTTCAGCGGGCTTCTCCGGAATACCGCCTTCAGGCCCACCGTCCTCGATCTGCGTGATCCGCTCCAGCCGTTCCACCATCGTCCCCCGTGCGTGATGCCCGCGCTGGTTGCGAATGTACTCGACCACCCACGGCAGATCGCCCTTGCCGAACGACACCAGGCCGTAACCGGTTTGCCATTTGAGCGCGTGCAATCCGCACGGCCCATGATTGATGTGATGCGAACTCGCACCCTTCATGTCGCCGACCCATTTCGAGAGAAGCACCGTCGGCGGCAGACTCACGGCAATGTGCACATGGTCCTCGATGCCGCCGACTTGATGGACGATCGCCCCGGGCGTTTCTTTCAGCGTCCGATGGATGAGATACTTGTGCAGGAGCGGTTCGACCTTGTTGGGGGGCGCCGTGATGAGGGGGCGATTGTCCTTGGTGTGCCAGGTGAAGCGGAAGTAGAGTTCCCAGTAGGCATGAGGCATCGGGCGAGTGTACTGGAGAGAGTGATCTGGCGGAACAAGTGCCTGAAGGCGTTATCAGGAACAAGCCCGCTGAAGCGGGCTGCGATGGGGAGAAAACGCGGGGATGAATGGATGGGCCGCCTACCCACGGCTGAAGCCGTGGGCTAGAAGCGAGCAAGCCCCGTGAACGGGGCTGGAAGGCCCGGACCCGAGCATCACGGCCCCGGAGCAGATGGAGGGGGGGCCGTCCTGCCCCGGAGCGGAGTCGTCCCGGCCCGGACGAGAGCGCCACGGCCCCGGAGCGGAGCCATCCGGCCTCGGACAGGAGCGCCACGGGCCCGGAGCAGAGCCGTCCGGGCCCGGAGCGTTGGGGGGAACCGTTCGGTCGGCCATATCGGACCTCCGGGCTGATGGACGCACGCCGACCCCGCGCGCCCGCGTCGCGGCGGACCTTTTATCAGGACTTGGAAGGAAGCGCCTTTGGGGGGGCGGCGAGCAGCTTTGGCGCCCCGCCGCCGCCCGCCTCCCCAAGGGTCGGAAGGCACGGCCGCATCCCATCTTGTGGGAGGGGTGACACTTTCGGCCATCTTGCCCAGAGTAACTCTACACAATCTTGACCTACAAGACGATTGACTGGTCACCCCTTCTCCGGTAACTTCTGACGATCAGGATGGACAGAGAGCACCCCCATACCCAGCGCCGCCCGCGCGGTGCGGCGTTGCAAGGAGTTCTCTCATGTCGATCCGTCCCCCCTCCACCCCCTCGCCCTCGGTCCCATCCCCCCGCACCAGCTTCGCCTCCTCCGCTCGCTCGGCGTTGCTCGCCGCTGTGGTGTGTGCGGTCGTCTGGCTCACATCTTCATCCGCGCTGGCCCAGCCCTTCACCTACATCTACTTCCCGTCCAGCACCACCATCAGCACGCCGGTGACCACCGACTTCGCGATCGTGGGCTTCTCCGGCGGACAATACAACGATGTCACGCTCGCCCGCGAGTTCACCGGGCCCTCGTCGCCCACGGTGACGATCGCCGCCGGAGCCGACATCCCCGATGCCGAGATCTTCAACAGCAGTGTTGTCAATGTCACCGGCGGGACCTGTGGCTTCGTCGCGTACGACACCTCCACGGTCAACATCCACGGCGGCTCGACGTCCTTCACGCTGAGCGAAGACGCCGCGGTCATCAACATGTACTCGGGCCACGCCGACGATCTGGAAGGCCAGGGACAGCGGATCAACGTCTATGGCGGAACCATCGGCACCCTCGTCGCCAACGTGAATACGTCGTTCGACGGCAACACGCTCGGAAGCTGCATTGTGGATGTCTTTGGCGGCACCTTCGAGGCGGGCGCGAACCTCACCGCCTTCAACGACGGCATCCTCAACCTCCGCGGCGGGCTGATCCAGTCCGACTTCGTCCGCGCCGCCGACGGGGCCACGCTCAACATCTTTGGCACGAACCTCGGCGCGAACCTCATCAACCCGAACGGGGCCAATGGGTACAGCATTTACACGCTCTCCGGCATGCTCGCCGACGGCAGCTCGATCGACGGCCTTCAGATGCGCATCCGCAGCTCGACCTTCAACCTCGTCAATGTCCCCGCCCCCGGCGCGGCGGTGGCGCTCGTCCTGCCGAGCCTGTTGCTGGCTCGCCGTCGCCGGCGTTGACAGTGGCGGGCGGCATGACGATTCTGTGCCGCCATCTTCTGCTTTTAGAGAGTGGTGCGGATGGATTGGGCCGCACGTCGCTCGCCAGTTCCTTGGGGGGGCGGGGCGAAGGCCATCAGCAGAATCTGACCGGGCGGGGGCGTGACCTTTGCCAGAACTTGGAAAGAAGCGCCTTTGGGGGGGCGGCGGGCAGCTTTGGCACCCCGCCACCACCCAAGGGGTCGCAAGGCACGGCCGCATCCACTCTGAGGGGAGATGCGAGAGAGGCATCGGGTCGCCCGCCCCACCTCCGGGCCTTGGGGACGGCGACTATTGTGAGGCGGTGATCATAGAACTGCTGCTCGATCTTCTGCCAAGCGCTCGCTCGGGAAGCACCATTCGCTCCGCGCAGTGTGTTGCGGTGTTCTGTGCCATCGTGATCCTGGCTCTTGGAATCGGGTGCGTTCTCGGGATCAGTTCGGGCTTCATCCCGCCGCTTCCGGGGCAGGACCTCATTCTCAGCTGCGCCGGAGTGTTCTTGGACATGCTTGTGGTGCTGGGCTGGAAATGGAGCACGCGAACCCATCGCGAGCGAGCCATCGGTCTCTTGATGGCGCGCGGAGACTCCGAGGAGCTCGGCAAGCAGATTGTTTCCGGCTGGGCCACGCAACGGGTCCGGTTCATCAAGCCGTTGATATTCTCGACGCTGATTGGGTTGATGGGCGCGAGCTTCGCATCCTCGCTGTCGTCGGCAATCGCCACGACGTGCGTTTCCATGGGTGTATGGGTGTGGGCGTTTCCTACCCAAAGGCGAGCCGCCGCCATGCTTGAAATGGTTCGCGCTACAGCCGCCGTTCGCATGACTGCCAAGTAGACGGGCAGCTGACCCGACGGCGGGCAGAAGCCCTTCCTGCGCCCGCAGTGCATTGACCAAGGAAGTGAAGGAAGCGCCCTCGGGGGGCGGCGGGCAGCTTTGGCACCCCGCCACCGCCCGAGGGGTCGCAAGGCACGGCCGCATCCCATCTGGGGGAAAGAAGGAACGAGCAAGCGGATTCAGGCACCCGCCACGTCTGGTCGGATATCGACGTCCTTCGGATCGGCGGCGAGCAAGGCCCTGCATTCGGCCACCGACCATCCCTCACCCTTAATCGGATAGAACTCCACTAACGAGAGGCGGCCGGCGTCTTCGAATAGGACCGTGCCGAGGAGGCGATCTGGTGATCGTCTCCAGCAGACCAGCGCTCCGCCGCCCACATCGAAAGATTTCGCCGAGACATCCATCGCAGTCGCGGCCGCATCCGCAGCCGCGGTCCAGCGACCGAGGCCCTCATCGACCAGCGGCACTGATGGAGACGGCGAGGTATCCGGAACTACCAGTTCAATGTACGCGCCGTAGGCCGTGTAGCATCGGCTCACGCACGTCAGTGTGGCCAGCTGTTGCACGAATGTGGGATTGATCTGTGGGAGCAACAGGCTTGCTCGGAGGATGGCGCGCTCCACCGGGCGAAACGCTCGCTCTTGTGCCGACTGCGGCCATTCGCGCAGAGTAGCTGCGCCCCCGGGCAAATCAGTCCACTCTTCACGCATGGCGGAGAATCTCCTGTTGACGGCGGAGACGCCCGCTTATGCCGCGTACTTCGCCACTTCCCTGGCCACGTCAATCGTCGAGTCCTTGCCGCCCATGTCGTACGTGCGGACCTTGCCTTCCTTGATCACGCGAGCGACGGCGGACTTCTCAAGCCACCTCCAACTGCATCCTTCCCACATCCGCGTCGGGCAACTGCTTGCTCACGCTCCGGATCTCGACCGAGATGACGCGGCCCTTGGCGTCGAAGTCCAGGACGATGCCGGGGCGGACTTCCTCCGAGTCGATCACCGGCGCATCCGTCAGACGGATGTAGACCGCGTCGGTCGCCTTGTCGTAGAGGACTTTCACAGCGAACTATCCCGCCTTCCTCACCGGGACCGATTGTATCGTCGCGTCGAGGAGACGTTTGAGATAGGGATCGGCGGCGATGCGTTGCTTTGCGGCGGCGTTCAGGGCGGTGCGAGACTTGCCCTGCTGCGAGCGGGCGAGCTGGTCCTGAATCTTCCGCTTCATGTCCACGCAGTCGATGGCCTTGGGAGCGGAGCGGGGGGAGGGGGTCGGCTTGTTCATGACTTGGCGGAATAGATATCGATGATCTTGTAGCCTCGCGCGAGGTTCACGGCGTTAAAGCCGCGGATCCGCTTGTAGTTCACGATGTGCTTGAAGTTCCACCCCACAATCATATCGGCCCCGAGGACGGTGGCTTTGCCTTTCGCCGGGATGGGTGCGGGAAGGGGTGGAGGCTTTGCGGAACCCCTTCCTGCGCCCGCAGACCAAGGGCCTGCACGAGTCCCTGCCGCTATTCCTTCTTCATGGCTTGCCGCCTGTCTGATCGCGCGCGACACATGCGGACCGCGATGCCTGCCGGGACAAGCACGACGACCTCGATCGGAAACAGCACATAGGCAAATGGGCTCGCGTGCAGGCCCCATCGCTGGTCGTAGACCGTCGTTGCCAGTGGCCAGCCAAGGTTCCAGACGTGTGTGTTCGGATCGGAGCCTGTGTACCGAAACTGCGGCGGACCAAATGTGGGAAAGAAATCAATCAGCAACGCGGCAACCAACAGAACGCCGAACACAATGGCAAGGGTTCTGCATCGGCGTCCTCCCATTGATAGTCCTCCGGCAGACGACCTTTACGCCGCGTACTTCGCCACTTCCTTCGCCACATCCAGCGTGCTCGCCTTGCCGCCCATGTCGTAGGTGCGGACCTTGCCCTCCTTGATCACGCGAGCGACGGCGGCCTCCAGCCGCGCGGCCTTGTCTGTCTCCTTGAGCCAGTCCATCATCATCTTCGCCGTCAGCAGCATCGCGTGCGGGTTGACCTTGTACTGGCCCGCGTACTTCGGGGCCGAGCCGTGCGTGGGCTCGAAGACCGCGTACGTGTCACCGAGGTTCGCCGAGGGCGCGAAGCCCAGGCCGCCGACGAGGCCGGCGCACAGGTCACTCACGATGTCGCCGAACATGTTCTCGGCGACGATCACCGAGTAGTCCTGCGGGTTCTTGAACATCCACATGCAGATGGCGTCGATGTTCGCTTCGTCGGCCCAGATGCCCGCGCCTTCGTACTCCTTCGCCATCTTCTTGAAGATCCGCGTCATCAGGCCGCCCGTCTCGCGGAGGACGTTGGGCTTCTCCACGAGCGTAACGCGCTTGCGGCCGTTCTTCTTGGCGAACTCAAACGCCTGGCGGCAGATGTTGGTACACCCCTGCACGCTGACGATGCGCGTGCTGAGTGCGACATTTTCCAGCCCCTTGTCTTTCCACGGCTTCATCTTCGGATTCGCACACAACGCCGTATACACCGGCTCGGGCAGCGGGAAGAACTCCACGCCCCCGTACATCCCCTCGGTGTTCTCGCGGAAGACAACCTGATCGATGAGGATGTCCTTCGCTTCCGGGTTGTTCAGCCGCGAGCCGCGGTAGTTCAGCGGGTTCCCCTCGTAGGTCTTGCACGGCCGCATGTTTGTGTGCAGGTTGAACATCTGGCGGAGCTTGACGATCGGCGAAAAGTACACGAGCCCTTTGCTCTTGAGCTCGGGGGCAAGTTCCTCCTTCGCCTCATCCTGCGGCTTGCTCGTGATCGCCCCGAACAACCCGCACGTCGTCTTTTTCAAAATCTCAATCGACCGGTCCGGCAGCGGGTTCCCCTCCTTGCACCAGAAGTCCCAGCCGATATCGCAATGGATGTACTCCGCGTCCAGCTTCATCGCGTCGAGCACGATGCGCGTCGCTTCCATCACGTCGTTGCCGATCCCGTCACCGGGCATCCATGCGATTGAGTACTTGGACATGTCTGGAGTCTCCGTTTCGGTTCGTACGCGGGTGTCGGGCGTTTGGGCTGCTCTCGGTCTACGCCGCATACCAATGCGGGAGGTAGGGGGGAGATGGAGGAGGGACAGATAGTGTACTGGATTGGGAGCTTTGTGGGAATGGCTTCTGCCAACCCCGTTCTCGGTCAGCATGAAACCCGCCTGGGGTAAGGTGGGGCACGGACCTGCGACTCCCCGCCGAACGCGAGAGAAGAGCTTCCAGTCCATTCGAAAGGGGGCCGTGGCATACGCTCTGGCAATGCCCGTATACCAATCTCCAATCCGTTACGACTCCGCGCGTATCCACGCCGCGGCCCTGTATTGCTCGGACGGGCGAATCGGCGAGCAGTTCGATGACTTTCTGCAGAATGGGTTGGACTTGCCGCGCTACGACCGCATCGCGCTTCCCGGGGGGCCCGCATGTTTGGCGGGGCATCCGCAGGCGCACCTGGAAGAGCAGGGCGTGGTGGATGAGCTTCGGTTCCTTGTGGAAGTACACAAGCTGCGCCGGATCGTGCTGATCCAGCACCAGTCGTGCGCGTTCTATGCCACTCGGCTGGAGCTGAAGGAGCCGCGGCTGGAGTTGCTGCAGAAGGCCGATCTGGTGCGGGCCGCGGCGTACGTGCATCGGGTGACCGGGTTGGACCGGATCGAGGCGTTCTTCGCGCGGCTGAACGACGGCGTGCTTTCGTTCGAGCCGGTGCAAGTCTGAACGGTCGTTCATGCCTGCTCGCCGTATGCTGGGGCCATGAGAACCGCACTTTTCGGTCTGTTGGCATGCTCGCTCGCGACGATCACTCCGGCCCGTGCCGAGCCCGCTGAGCCGGGCCCATGGAAGCCGGTGCCCGGGCACATCATGACGCGCTGGGCCGCGGATGTGAAGCCGAATGCGCCGCTGCCGGAGTATCCGCGCCCGACGATGGTGCGGGAGACGTGGCTGAATCTCAATGGGATGTGGGAGTATCGAGTCACGCACGCCCCCGGCATCGACGCTGATAAACCCGTCGAATCCGGGCGCATTCTCGTGCCATTCCCCTACGAGTCCGCGCTGTCGGGCGTCGGCAGGCACTTCGATGAACAGCGGATGATCAGCTACACGCGGACGTTCACGATCCCGGAGGGGTGGAGCGGGAAGGGACCGCGGGTGCTGTTGCACTTCGGGGCCGTGAACTGGCACTCGGAAGTCTCCGTGAATGGAAAGAAGATCGGAACTCACGACGGCGGGTACGACCCGTTCTCGTTTGACATCACCGATGCGCTGCGGCCCGGGGCGAACGAACTTTCGGTGGATGTACGCAATCCCATCAACACCGGTGGCCAGCCCCGCGGCAAGCAATGGCTCAAGCCGCACGGCATCTGGTACACCGCGTCCACGGGCATCTGGCAGACAGTCTGGCTGGAGCCCGTGCCACGAAAATCGATTGCGGGGATGACGATTAAGGCGGATCGGGCCGACGGCAAGGTGACGATCGACGTCCTGGACAGCACTCAGGAGGCGCACGAGCCGCTGTCGTACGAGGCGGAAATACTGCGGGATGGCAAGCGGATCGCGATCGGCCGCTCGCAGTCGCCCGGTGTGGCGATGAACGTTCCGAAGCCGCACGATTGGACGCCGGAAGACCCGTTCTTGTACGACGTAGTGGTACGGACGTTTGAGAAGGACAAGTTGGTAGACGAGGTGAAGTCGTACGTTGCGTTCCGCGACATCAAGCTCGGACATGACGAGAAGGGCGTCACGCGCCTGATGCTCAACGGCAAACCTGTATTCATGTACGGGCCGCTGGATCAGGGTTTCTGGCCCGATGGGCTGTACACCGCGCCGACGGATGAGGCCCTCAAGTCCGACATTGTTGCCGCAAAGCGGATGGGGTGCAACATGCTGCGCAAGCATGTGAAAGTGGAGCCCGAGCGGTTCTACACGCACTGTGATCAGATGGGCATTCTCGTCTGGCAGGACATGCCCAGCGCATTCTTTGCCTCGCGGGATTCCAACGAGGGTGAGCCAGCGATCTCGGATGTCTGGAAGACCAACTTCGAGCATGAGTTGGGCGCGATGATCAACGCACTCCGCTCGCATCCTTCGATCGTCATGTGGGTTCCGCTCAACGAAGGATGGGGGCAGAACGATCTGGCGTGGTCCCGCTCGGTCGCGTTGAAGAACAAGGAACTTGATCCGACGCGACTCGTGAACAACGCTACGGGCTGGACGGACATGGGCGTCGGCGACACGCGGGACATCCACAACTATCCCGAGGCCGCGCTGCCGCCGATCGAGATGGACTCCGTGACAGGCGCACGGTGGGGCGGACGGGCCGCGGTGCTGGGAGAGTTCGGCGGGCTCGGCCTGCCGCTCGAGGGGCACACATGGGTGAACAACAAGGACAACTGGGGATATCGCACGTATAAGAGCAAGGAAGAAGTGACGACGGCGTACGTCGAGTTGCTGAATCAGATTCCCGCCCTGATCGCGCAGGGACTGTGCGCGGCCGTGTACACGCAGACGACGGATGTCGAGGTCGAGTGCAACGGGTGGCTGACGTATGACCGGGATGTGTGGAAGGTTGATCCGGAGAAGGCGAGCGCGGCGACGAAACAGCTGTATCTGCCCCCGCCGACGATCAAGGTGATGCTGGGGCACGCGCCGGAATCGGATGGGCCGTGGAATTTCACGAAGGATGATCCCGGGGCAGACTGGTTCAAGCCGGAGGCCGCGACGAGGTCGTGGCGCGAGGGCCCCGGAGGGTTCGGTTCGGATGGCACGCCCGGGGCGTTCAATGCGACCAAGTGGACGACCTCGGACATCTGGCTGCGGCGGAGCTTCACACTTGCCGAAGCGCCTGCGCATCCGTACTTGCAGATTCACCACGATGAGGGTGCGGAGGTGTACATCAACGGCACGCTCGCGGCCAAACTCCCGGGGTATACCACGTCGTACCAGCTCGTGCGGCTTTCGCCGGAAGCGGCGGGGCTGCTCACGGTTGGGGCGAACACGCTCGCGATCCACTGCCATCAGACGACAGGCGGGCAGTACATCGATTGCGGCTTGGTGGATATTGCTCCTGCGAAGTGAGACCGGTCGCACAAAGAACACGCCCGGGATGAGCGAGTCCGCGAGCGAATCCCGGGATTTCCGCGAGTGATTCAAGTGCGTTTGGGATGACACGCCTGGGAGGAGCGATCCCAGGCGAAGCCCTCGGACTCACGATTGAATATGCATCAGCGTCCGCTCAAGGTCGAACGGCCGTCGTCCGCAATCCTGCTGTTCGCCATACGAAGAGCCAGTGCAACGCGAGGCCGATGAGCACAGCGATGTGGAAGATCTCGTGCCCGCGCACCACGCCGGGGATGATCGCGCTCGGCTCGGCCCAATCCAGCGCCGCGCCCGCCGTGTACGCCAGTCCGCCGAGGGCGACAGGCAGCGCCATTCGCAGCCCATAGCGGCGTACGAGCAGGAAGATCGATGCCGCGCCGATCCACCCCATGCCGATGTACAGCCCGACGCCGAGAGTCATTCCCATCGACGCGAAGTAGATCGACTTGAGCGTGACGCCGGTCACGGCGAGCGTCCAGACGAAGACGAGCATGCCCCACCGCCACAGGCCTCGAAAGAGGATGGCGTGGATGGGTGTGAAGGTGCCGGCGATGAGGATGAAGATGGCCGCGTGGTCCAGCCGTTGGAAGACGGCCCGGGCCCCGCCGCCGGGGCCGAGCATGTGGTAGACCCCGCTCATGGTGAGCAGAAGCACCGCGGACGCGGCGAAGATGACGAGAGAAGTGATGTGCCCCACGCCGGGCCTGCGGCCGTCGTCGTGGCGGGCGCTGAGTCCCTTTCGGATCAGGGGAACGGCAAACACCGCGCACACAGCCGCGCCCAGCAAGTGCGAGAGACTGCTGAACGGGTCGGCAAAGCCGGGTATGGAGTAGAGAGTTGCGCTTGGCATTCGGACAACCGTACCCTCAATCTATGCCGACGACCCCACACATCGAAAAGCACTTCCAGGCCACCGAGACCGTGCGGGATGTGGTGATCGGAATGTCCGACGGGCTCACAGTTCCGTTCGCATTGGCCGCCGGGCTTTCGGGGGCGATTGCGGCGACTGGCCTGATTGTGACCGCGGGGCTGGCGGAAACGGCGGCTGGGGCGATCGCGATGGGGCTTGGTGGGTTCCTGGCCGCGCGGACGGACGAAAATCACTACACAAGCGAGCTCGCCCGCGAGCACGCGGAGGTTCTGGAGAAGCCGGAGGCGGAGGCGGCGGAGGTGCGCGATGTACTGACGGGGTTCGGGCTGACGCGCGATGAGGCCGAACCGATCGTGGTTGCGCTGCGGCGCGATCCGGCGCGATGGGTGGAGTTCATGATGAGGTTCGAGCTGGGTCTGGAGAAGCCGGACCCGAAGCGGGCGTTCAAGAGCGCGTTCACGATCGCGGGGTCATACGTGGCGGGAGGGCTGGTGCCGCTGGTTCCGTACATGGTGTTCTCAAACATGAATCGTGCCGTGCTGGCCTCGGTCGGGCTGACGCTGGCCGCGCTGCTGGCGTTTGGCGCGGTGAAGGCGCGGCTGACGGGGATCAGCCCGATCAAGGGCGGGTTGCAGACGGCGATCATCGGAGGGCTTGCGGCGGCGGCGGCGTTCGGGATTGCGCGGGCGGTGGGTGGGGGGCACACGTAGGCGGCAGCGATCTCATTCCTTTTCAACCTTATCGATCCCCGCTGCGAGACGCGCTGCCTTCAGTCGCGCGAACAGCTCCTTGTGCTTGAGCATGTATCGCAGTTCAACACGATCCGTTGTTTTGGACCAGAAAACTGGATCGAGCTCATCGAACCGCTTTTCATTCTTTGCGGAGAGGTTCGCGTACTGCTTGATGCGAACGTTGCGGTCAGTGCTCGCGCCGTCGGGATGAACAAGGTGTGCCGCCTCGCTGAGCGCGCGAGATCCCTCGGAATGTCCAATGCGCTCCAGCGACTGAACAGCCGTCGGCCAATTATCACCTGTAGAGTTGAAGAAGTACTGGCTGAGGCCGCCGTTGCCCACCTCGCCAAAGACATCGCTGCAAATGGCTAAGTCCTCCAGGATCTTCATCTCCCCCTCTGAGAGGGCCATCCCCTTGGGAGGAATGAGCTCCCAACCCCGAGGTAAGCCATTGGACTTGCGAATGAACGTGATGGCGCCAAACGCGTACGGTCCATCTGTTCGCGATAGTTGCGACTCGGCCAGCGCCAGCGCGGCCTCGCGATCGCTGATCGCCAGGGCATCCAGCGCGGGGCGGAAGACGTGGGGCCACGGCCATGTTTCGGAGCGCAGCGACTTCTCGATCAGGGGGCGAAGTGTCGCCTCCGGCACGCGCACCCGATTTTCATTCAACTGATCGAGTACAAAGTGAATCGTTCGATTGTTCTCGAGAGAGAGCACCTCGGGGCTCTGGAGCGTTCCAATGGCTTCCGCCCCTCCGTTTCTCGCATAGAACCCCACGGCCCATGCTGAGAACTTACGCGACTTGTCGAGCGTGGCGGCTTTCGACCATTCGAGCACTCTCTGCACGAACTCAGGTTCCGCCCATCCTTCGGCCATCGCCATATCGACGCCCTTTTCCGCGTAGTCTTGACGAACATCTCCCGCGGCAAGCTGCGAAAGCACCCAAGGCACCAACTCCTTGCGGCCAAGTGATACGCGTGCCTGTACAGCAATGCTGTGAATCTGCCACGCAGGATTGTCGACGAGTGTTTCCACCCGCTCGCCGAGCCGGCGAGAGGGGATCCCGAGGAGTTGGCGAGCGACACGCTCCCAAGGTGTGTTCGTCAAGTCGCTAAGTCCCTTGCGATCCCAGGTGCATCGTGGATCTTCGAGTGTCGCCAAGAGAAGTTCTTCGGCGCTTCCTCCCGCTTTCGCAAGCCGGATCATTGCTACTTTGTTGAGAAGCTCGTCATTCACCAGCAGTTGGTTCATCAGCTCCGGAAGCTCTGATGCACTGGGTGGCGGTGCGGTTTCGGCCGTTCGCAGAGTTTCCGAACGTTTCGCCAACGTCTCTGAAGTGGATCGCCCGAAATCTGGCTCATTTGAGAGGCGCCTGGCCAGCGTCTTGATCGCTCTCGGAGACTGCGGCGCAGATTCAGATGCCGAGTAGCGCAACGCGAAATACAGAAGTGTTCCGATGCCACAGATTCCCGCAATGACCAGCGTCATCCACATCATGTTCCTCCGCATTCCGACTCTCCCAGATGCCTATTGCACAGCTAATCTCCGCCGCACGACTTCCTCCGCCCCTCCCGCCACCACCAGCTCCTGCGCCACCGGCGAGAGCGCAGGGAACGGGAACTCCGTGCCGAGGGCACGCACAACGGACCGCTGATAGTCGATCTCGATCTCGCCGCAGAGGCGGGACTTCTCCGTGCCTTTGCCGTCCCGCCGCAACTCGGTCACCAGCGTGGGGCACTCGAAGACCACGAAGCCGTTGTTGAACGCGTTGCGCTTGTACGTTTCACTGAAGCTCGTTGCGATGACGCAGGGAATGCCGAAGAACTTGAGGGCCGTCGCGGCCTGTTCGCGGCTGGAGCCGGTGCCGAAGTTCAGGCCGCCGACGACCACATCGCCGGGTTGGGCGCGGGCGAGGAACTCCGGGTCATAGTTCTCGAAGATGACGGCGGCCATGTCCTGCGGCGTGAGTTTGTCGTTGTAGGTGTGCTTGCCGGCAAAGATGCCGTCGGTGTTCAGGTTGTCGCGGTCCATGAACCAGAGGCGGCCGCGGACGGTGGGGGGGAAGCCGGGAATGACGGATGTGGGATGTGGGATGTTTGATGTGGGATGTGCGGCGGCGGAGGGAGTTGGGCGCTTGGTGACGGAGCGGATCGGGGTGCTGACGTAGGGAGTTGGTGAGCAGATGTACCCGGCCACCGCGCTGGCGGCGACGACGGTGGGGGAGCCGAGATAGACGAGCCCGGCGCGATCGCCCATGCGGCCTTCGAAGTTGCGATTGGTCGCGCTGATGCCGACCTCGCCGGCCTTGATGGTGCCCGCCCCGAGGCCGATGCAGGTGCCGCAGCCGGGGGGGAGGGGGATCGCACCGGCCCCGGTGAGGGATTGCCAGACGCCTTCGCGCTCGGCGCGTTCCTGGGTTTCCGCGCTGGCCGCGGCGAGATAGAACTCCACGCCGGGGGCAATCTTCTTGCCATGCACGATCGCGGCTGCGGCTGCGAGGTCTTCGTATCGTGCGTTCACGCAGGACATCAGCCAGGCCTTGTTGATCTTGACGTGCTTGGCCTCGATCTCCGGAAGGGCGTGCATGGTCTTGACGTCGTTGGGGCCGGAGACGTGGGGGACGATGGAGGAGAGGTCGATTTCGAGTTCGATTGCGTAGGAAGCGGTTGCATCCGCCTGAATGTCGGCACGCTTGGCCCACCATGCGTCGATGTCGGCGCGCGTGTATGAGCCGAGTGAACCGGGACGACGGGTCCCGGGGCGGCGGCCCTTGGCGAAGTAGTCGGCGCGGGAGTAGAGATAGTCGCGGCAGACTTCGTCGAAGGGGAAGACGCCCGCGAGCGCCCCCCACTCGGTCGTCATGTTGGCGATGGACATGCGCTGGTCGATGGAGAGGGAGGCGATGCCATCGGAGCTGGCTCCAACTGATCCGCCGCGGAGCGGCGGGCCACCCTCGGAGTGGAACTCGACGGCGTGGTTGAGGACTTCGTCTTTGTTGAAGACGCCGCAGAGCGCAACGATCACATCCTTGCCGACAACGCCGGGCTGGAGCTTGCCCTTGAGAATGACTTTGGCGACGGGCGGGCATTGCCACCATGTGACGCCGGTGGCCCAGATGCTGGCCGCGTCGGTGCGAACGACCGGGGTGCCGAGGCAGCAGAGCGCGCCGTAAAGGTTGGAATGGGAATCGGAGCCGACGACCATCGCGCCGGGGACGACGTACCCCTGCTCGACCATGACCTGGTGGGAGATGCCGGTGCCGGCGGGGTAGAAGTCGATGCCGTGCTCGTTGGCGAGCGACTCGATCTTGGCGTACTTGCCGAGGTTCTCCGGCGTGACGTTCTGGATGTCGTGGTCGATGGCGAAGACGGGCTGGTGGGGGTCATGAATCCTCTTGGCGCCGATCTGCTTGAACTTCGGGGCCACGGCCCCGGTGTTGTCGTGCGTCATCACGTGCTTGGGGCGGATCGTGACAAAGTCGCCTTGACGCACGGACTTGCCAGGAGAAAGGCCGACGGCGAAGCGAGTGGCGATCTTCTCGACGATGGTCAGCCCGGCGGGGGGGAGGGGGACGCTCATGGGTGCATGGTATCGAGTTCTGCCGCGGCCGGGCTATATTCGATCCGCACCGCGATCGCCGTGATCGTCGCGGGCGAAGTTTTCCCACCCCCAAACCCCCAATCCCCAACCCTCCCACGAAGGAAACGCCCCATGGTTACGCTCGCCGACGCCCGCCGGATCATTGCTGCTGCTGAGAAGAAGGCCGCGGCCATTGGACAGCCGATGAACATCGCCGTCGCCGACTGCGGCGGCAACCTCGTTTCGCACGTTCGGATGGACGGGGCGTGGTTGGGATCGATCGATATCTCGATCAAGAAGGCGTTTACATCCCGGGCCTTTGACATCGCGACTAAGGACCTCGCCACGCATTCCCAATCCGGCGGCCAGTTCTTCGGCATCCATGCCTCGAACGACGGGAAGATCATGATCTTTGCCGGAGGCATTCCTCTGAAGAAAGATGGGAAGGTGGTTGGAGCGATCGGCGTAAGCGGGGGCTCGGGAGAGCAGGATCACGCGGTCGCGGAGGCGGGCGCGGCGGCGTTCTAAAGGAGCGCGGTGGCTCGTTTGTCGCCCGTGAGCCAGAGTAATTTCTGGCTTGCAACTCATTTCTGAATTGTGTTACAATCCCACCCGCCAGTGGGTAGGGGTTGGGGTACCTCTTGCCAGGAGATTCTGATATGAACCGTGGATCACTCGCTCTTGCCGGTTGTTGCGTGGCCTCGTTTGCGCTGGCGGCCTGCTCGGGCTCGTCTAAGCCCCATGCCGATGCGATGCCAGACATGCAGCAGATGGGCAAGGACATGATGGCGGCGGCGACTCCGGGGCCGATGCACAAGTGGCTGATGGAAGGGTGCGGGACGTGGGACGGCAAGTGCAAGATGTGGATGGACCCCTCGCAGCCGCCGCAGGAGAGCACTTGCGTTACGACGATCACATCGACCATGGACGGGCGGTTTGTGCGCAACGAGACGCACGGCTCGATGATGGGCATGGACGGCAAGCCGATGGCCTTCGAGGGATCCGGCCTGTGCGGGTACAACAACACCACCGGCAAGTTCGAGATGAACTGGACGGACAACATGGGCACGATGCAGATGAACTTCACCGGCGGGCTCTCGTCGGATCACAAGACGTTGACGACGACTAGCCAGTTCTTCTGTCCGATACAGCACAAGACGACGTGGATGCGCGAGGTCGAGACCCGCACCGGTCCGAACTCCATGACGCTGGAGATGTTCGGCCCGAACATGATGGATGGGAAAGAGATGAAGGTGATGGAGATTCAGTACACCCGCCGGTCGCGCTGATCGGGGCCTCCCGCAGGTGCTTCAACGCAGCACAGATTCCAAGCATTCATACACCATGCCCCCGCCCGTGCGGGGGTTTTTCATTCCCCGTTCTCGGACGCGCGCCAGAACGCGGGCGGTCGCGGGGCATCACACTCTGCCGATGCTGCGCTCTGGGGCGGCGGACGGCTCGATGGATCGTGCCAGGCGGGTGCGTTGTGGTGTGCAACGCGCCGATGCAGACGGTCGCACCCACGGAGCTTCCCATGCACGAGTCCGCCACCATGCCGTTCTCCCCGACCCAAACCAACGCCGCCACGCAGCCCACACAGCGGCAGCGGCTGATGGCGTTCTGCGCGGCCCACAGCCGTTCGCTCTTTGCGATCACCGAGACGTTCGCGGATCGTTTCGCGGCGGTCTTCCCGGCCTCACGTGGGATGTTCCGGATCCACACGAAGACGGAGCGGTTCCACTTCGCCTGCGCGGTGGCCTCGCTGTGCAAGAACATCGATCAGTTCGACTCGGCATGGCCGGCGATTGAAACGGCCGAGAGCACGCTGATGTCCTGCGGCTTCACGGCGGAGCAAATGCCGGCCGCGCGGGCGTGCTTCATCGGGGCGATGCGTGAGCACGCGGGGGAGAACTGGAACACGCAGATCGAGCATGACTGGTGCGCTGTGGCCGAACGGTTCTTCCGGTGCATGACGCTGCCGGAGGCGAAGGCCAAGCCGATGCGCATGGCGGCGTGAGTGGGGGGGTGGGGGGGTGGGGGATCAGCCGTCGGGCGTGTCCAGCAGCGTTTGCAATCGCGTGCCGAGTGCGGGGGTGAGTTTGGCGACCCATGAGGTGTCGATCAGGCCGACGCCAATCATGTCGCGCAGGTGCGTGCGATCCTTGTCTCGGAACGCCGTGAGCTTGATCCGCACGAGCGCATCCAAGTTGATGACGCGGAGTGAGCCGAAGTCGGTCGATTCCTTCACGCCCGGATTTGCGGCCGGTTCGCCCGGCTTGACGATTTCATCCGCGAAAGCAAGATGCACGGCGTTGCGCGGGCTGACATTGGCATCGTCGAGGAAGAGGTCCAGCCCGGCGGCGCGGCGATGCACGAAACCGGCGGCTTCGAGTGCGGCCTTGGCGGCGGGAAGGTCTGTCCGTCGAATCAGAATGTCCACATCCTGCGTATTGCGGACCGCGGCTTTATCCACGGTGGCGACCCATGCGGCGACGGCATTGCCGCCGATCACGGCGTAGTCCACCTTGCCCGCTTCGAGTGCGGCGGAGGCCCGGACAAGTCGCTGGCGCACGAGTTCCACGGCGTCCACCATCCGTTGCAAGAGGACTGTTGAAGTGGGAAGGTGTGTGGTCACACCAGATGATACGCGGCCCGTTACTTTGCCTGCTTGCCCAGCACCTTCGCAATATCAAAGTCGATGAAGTCGGCGTGGTGGAAGATCCAGGATTCTATCGTGCGCTCGACCTTGTCCCCCTCGTGGCTGTGTGTCGCGACGATGTGCATGACCTCGGGCGGAATGCCGTGCTTGAAGCACAGCGCCACACCGCTGAACGGGTGGCGGAGCATGTCGCCGAAGTGGCCTTTGACGACGCCTCCCGCGGCGTTCTTATCAAACTCGAGCATCTTGCCGACGTCGGCGAGGAGGGAGCCGGCGATGAGGTAGTCCAGGTTGATGGGGATGCGTGCGCCGAAGACTTCGTTGAGGACCTTGCTGATGGCAACGCACTGCTTGCAGCAGGAGTTGAGATGCTCGACAAAGCGCATGTCGATCTTGCCGGCGAGGAGGGTGAAGGGGATGGCGCGGATCTCGTCGAATGTCCAGCCTTTTCCGCCACAGCCGGAGGTGAGGGCCTCGTTCCAGACGGCGGCGACCTTGTCCCTCAGAGACGCGTCCTTGATGTCCATCAGGTTGGGAAAGAGCTTGGCGATGTCGGAGGTGGAGTGGTGAGCGGTGGGCATGGGGAGAGCATACCCATAGAACGGGACTTTGGCCGCGCGGCGATGGGTTCGATCTGGGGGAGACTGATACGAAACCGAAATAGAAATCGTGCGTGCATCCGCGGGATTCGCTCGAAGACTCGCTCATCCCGGGCGTGTGAATCAAACAGGATTCGTATAAGTCAGGCCATGCGCAGCAGCAGGCGGGCCTTCACATCCGGCCAATCAGAATCCAGGATGCTGAAGTAGACGGTGTCGCGCCGCATGGTCGGTCCGGCGGGGTCAGGGCCTGCTGGCACGATCCGGTTGTGGCGGAGAACGCCCTCGCGAACGGCGCCGAGTTTGGCGATGGCGGTCTGGCTATGCAGATTCGTGCCGCCGGTGGTGAGCTGCACGCGGATGGCGGTGGGGGAGAGTCCCTCGAAGGCGTGGCGGAGCATGAGGAACTTGAGTTCGGGGTTGATGCGCGTGCCGTGGTGCGGGCGGGAGATCCAGGTGCGGCCGATCTCCACGCCGCGGCTGTCGGCGTGAATGTCCATGTATGTGGAGCGGCCGATGGCCTTGTTGGTGGCGAGGAGGATGATGGCGAGGGCGACGATGTCCGGGTTGGCGTTGAGCGTGGCGATCTGCTGCTCGAAACCGGAGACGGACCACTCACGCGGATGTTGCGGCGTGTGGCGGAAGAGTTCGGGATCGGCTGCGGCGAGAAGGTCCGGGGCGTGGCGGGCTTCGAGTGGTTCGAGGCGGATGAGCGAGCCGGTGAGGGTGACGGGGGAAATCCACATGGATCCAGCGTATGCCGCGACGGACGGAGCTTGCGTCGGCGGTGGTCGCCAAGTGGCTCAGTCGGAATCTCATAGCCATGATCGCGGGGGGGCGTGGGGGCGGAGAAGGGGAAAAAGGTGCGGAAGGGATTCGAGCAAATCAATCGATCTCTTCCGCAACCTTCGTTCCTTCCGCACCACTCCGCGTTCTTCCTCGCGATGTAGTAAAACGCCACTCCCTAGCGTCAGCTTCCCGCAACGGGCTGCGCGGCGGCGGAGGCGTAGAACTCGCGAGCTTTGGCGAGGAGTTGATCGTCGGAGAGGTGATGGTCATCGACGGCGACGGAGCCGACGATTGTGGCGGCAATGTCCTTGTGGCGGAGCTTGAGTTCGGCGACGAGTTGAACCATGGCGCTGCTGGCGCCGGTGCCGCCGCCGAAGATGAGGATGGCGGTTGCGCCGTGGAGGGCTTTGGCGATGGCCTCGTAATAGCTTTTGAGTTCGGGCCTGCGCTGCCCGTTGGAGTCGTTGTCGACGTAATGCAGATGGCGGCCCGCGCCGTCGGGGTCGTAGGGGACGATCCGCTCGGGGGTTGTGCCGCGCAGTTCGGACTTGTAGATGCGCGCCTGGCGATGATCGATCACGACGAGTAGGTTCACACCGACAGCCGTGGTCGGCGCAAACCTCCCGTTCGATCGTTCGAGAAATGTGCGCAGTTCTTTAAGTTGCTCTTCCGTTCCGACATCTTTGTGGCGTTCGGGGTGGAGCACGAGTGTTTGACCGTTGCGGGTCACTGTGGCGTTGCCGTTCGACTCCTCCACAACGTCCGCCATTGCGCCGAGCATGGAGCGCACATCCCGCCATTGCAGATTGTGGGCCGCGGGATGGCGGAAGATGGAGTCAAACGTCGTCTGATGGGCGCGGGAGAGAGCGGGCTTCATGCTGGGTTCCTCGGAGGGTTTGGGGGTGGGGCGCGGAACGGACTGGGACGGCCGCGATCAGTTGGCGCCGTTCCGCTCAGCCGATCCCTTCATGCTTGCGCCGGCCTTCTCGATGTCCGTGCCGAAGCCCTTGGTGGTATTGCAGGCGGGTAGCACGATGGCGAGGGCGAGAAGGGTGAGGGCGGCAAGGATGCTGATGAGACGCTTCATGGGGAGTTCTCCGGGCCGGGGGTGGGATGGGGTGGGGGGCCTAGGAAGGGTGAGGGGGGGACAACGGCGGCCACGACGGCGCGATTTCGGGTGAACAGGGGAAAGAGCTCAGGCGCCCGGGGCGCGTCGGCCGGTGATCAAGCTGTAGAGCAGCCCGACGATGAAGATGACCAGGAAGACGTAGAACAGGATGCGGGCGATCGCCATGGATTCTCCGGCAACGCCGGTGAAGCCGAGCAGACCCGCGACCAGAGCAAGGACAAGAAAGATGAGGGCCCAGCGAAGCATGAATGAACTCCTGGTAAGAAATGTGTGGTGAAGAGTGTTGATCAATCGGGGACGTCTGCGGTGCTTGATGCGGCGGGTACGAGGCCCATGCGGATGAGCATGGACATCGCTTCGTAGAGCTCTTCGGCGGTGAACACCTTTGGCGGCAGCCAGCCGCCCACGCGGAGCGGGCCGGTGTACATACAGATTCGCGAGTGGCTCCCCTGCGGCGAGCGCAACGCATCGAGCAACGTATCCGCCGCGGCGAAGAGGCGATTGGGATTGACGACGTGCCGGGGGGCCATTTGTGCCATGCGAGTGCTCCCGAGAGGGATATGTTGAGGCCATGTGCAGGGGCAGGGACCACTTCGTACCGGCAAGGAGACCGCTGCCCGTGCTTACTTGTGTGTGCCGTGCGCCGCGGACTTCACGCGATTCCAGGCGTCGCGGCTGGCGTCCTTGGCCTTGTCCCAGCCAAGCTTCGATGCGCCCTTGACCTTATCCCATTCGCGACCCAGTTCGGACTCAACATGGTCGAAAGTCTTGCCTTCTGCACCACGGCGACTGAAGCTCTCCCATCCGTAGCGGTAGGCCGGGGCGAACTCGTCGTAGCCAAAGGTGGAACTGGCGTAGGGGCGCGTGGAATGGACCTCGCGCCAGTATCGGGTTTCGACAGTGGGATCGAGGGCTTCGGCGGTTGCTCCGCCTGCGAGGCCGCCGACAACCGCGCCGACAGCAGCTCCGGCGACGGCGCCGATAGGGCCGGCGACCGCGCCGCCAACCGCGCCCGTGGCAGCGCCGATCCCGACGGCGCCGAGTCCGACACCGATGGGATGTTCGCCGACCACGCCCATCGTGGCGCTATTCATGTTTGCAATCCGGTGATTCATGCTGGATCTCCTGTAAAGTGGCTCAGACCGTCGTAACAATCCGAACCCCATGGTCGGCACCGACTTGTGCCGCCCTCGCAAATGCTTATGAGGAAGCGTGTGCGGCGGGGAGCGGGAGGTTCCGCTCCCCGCCACACACGCACGATTACGGCTGGGTCCAGGCGGGAACGTCATTGCCGTCGAGGAGCACGACGCGGGTGTCCTTGCACTGGATGGACTTGGCAATCCAGTATCGCTGGCCGTCGATGGTTGTGCGGCTGGCGGTGACCTTGATCGTGTCTCCGTTCTGGCAAAGGGGCTTCTGATTATCCATATACCAGGCGGGCCCGAGCAGCACGAGCTCTTCGGGCGAGCCGTCGCCGACGAGCTGGACCTTCACGGCCCGTGCCGATTGCACGCCCTTTTCGAACTTCACGTCGGAGACGTTGATCACCTTGCCCTCAAGGGTCTTCATCGAGTCGGGCTCGATCGCGCCGAGGATGGTTCCCTTGGCACACCAGGCGTTGTCCTTGGTAGGCGTCACGACCGTGAGGGGCTTGGGGATCTTGAACCGGGGGGCGGGAACGTCGAAGGCCTTGTAGACGCCCTCGGCGTGCGTGCCGGTGTTGAGTGTCGTGGTATCGGCGGGCGTCTCGGGGCTGGCCAGGACCATCTCCTTGGAAGCGTCGATGTGCACCGTGCCATCGAAGGCCACGGTGGCAACCGACCATGGGATCATGCGCTTGGTGTCGCCGATGCCGAGGAAGTTCTGGTTGGGGTCAATGGAGAGAAAGCCGATCTCGCCGGAGTTGCGATCGATGATGACGTCCTGCACTTTGCCGCAATCGCTGCCGCGGCAGTCGATCTTCGTGCCGGGAAGACTGCTCAACAGGAGGTAGCGGGAGTAGGGTGTGCTGTACGTGTACCCGGCGGATTCGACGGTTTTCAGAGCCCACGCGGGGCTGGCGTCGGTATTGCGAAGATGAAGTTCGCGTTCGCCGGTGCGGAGGTGGGTTCCCACGAGAAGCTGATCGGGATCACGAGGAAGAGCCAGGGTGTCAACAACCACCTTGTCGCCGCGCATCGGGGCTGCGGGCGCGCCGTTGATGTACCAGGAGGGGCCAAGGGCAACCTTCTTGGTAGAGTTGTCGGCGGTCAGGACTGTGATGACGACCTGCTCGCCGAAGGTGCTGGTGCGGACGCGATCGACGCTCTTGATCTCGCCGGAAACGCGCGATTTGGCCGCGCCGTCAAGGTTGCCCGAGTACGGATCGTTGGGTGTGGCGGCGTCGGTGGCCATCCGCTGGCGGAGAACGTTCTTGTCGTTCGGGATGGAGTCCTTCATCGCCTTCCAGCTCTCGGGGGTGTACTCGGGGAACTGCTTGAGTTGCTCGGGCGTTGCGGCGAGCACGAAGCGGTCCTTGCCGCCGAGTTCCCAGCGGAAGGAGGCGTAGGGAATGGCGATGGCACGCCCGCCCATGCCGAGTGTGGTGCCGGTCTTGATCACGAGGTACTCGATGCGGCCCGAGCCGCGGTCAAGAATTAGGTCAGAGACGTTGGCGATGTCCTCGGAGTTGTCGTTGACGACCTTGCGGTCGCTGAGCCACTTGAAGGACCGGAAGTCAACGGTGGTGGGTACGGCCGTGGACGTGCGGGAGGGCATGTCGGGAGTCTGGGCATTGGCCGAAACTGCGAGGCCCGCAGTGAGGGCGACTATGAGAGCGGTAAGGACGGGTGTGGACTTGCGATAGTTCAAGGTAATGCTTCTTTCAGTACGGGAATGAATCGATCTGACACCGTGATGTCGGGAGCAGCCGTGGCTGTCGCGAGGATCAGCGTTGGCTGCTCTTGCAAGAGGCGTGGACGGCGCGGGGTTCGTGCTTTTGAGGGCGGCCGCAAAGACGTTGTTGATCCTGAATTCAATGCACTTCGGCCCAACGGCCGTGCGTGCGTCGTTGACTTACGGTTGGCGCCCCTGGCGGCGCTCCATTCGAGCGATGCGTCGGGCGGCTCGCTCTTCTTTGCCGCGAAGGAGACCCGCGGCCAGCACGGGGCTGGCGCCGACCAGCATCAGGACGCCGATTGCGAGCCCCGCGCCGACCCCACTGAGCGTGACGCGTCCGAAGATCAGCCAAGCCGCGAGGGCAATGGATACGAGGACCGCGCCCAGTCCAACCCACCGCCATTCGAGCATCCGCTGAGCGGCGGATGGGGGACGACCGTCGGTGGAAACGATCTTCATGATCCTGTCCTGGCGGGCGTCCAGGGCGGCGGAAACGGCCGGAGAGAGCGTGCCTTGCTGGGGCTCGCTCGAGGCGACGATAAGAGAGGCAAGGGCGAGGGGTGGATTGGCGCCTCCCTCATTCTCCCAGCGTCCCAAGGCGATGACTTCGGCGGTGGGGGCTCGCCCGGCGAGCATCGCAACGAATTTGATGACTCTGTGGATCATGCGAATCCTTTCGCGCGGAGCCATGTGGCCGCGTTCAACCGATGTCGGGTCGTCGGAGCCCGGTGCACGTCCAGCGATCAGGAGCGTTTGCCGCGCCATCCAGTCAGCATGAGCAGAAGGCCGAGCGCGCCGGTGGCGATGCCGCCCACGATGTACCAGGTTGTGCCCTGAGTGAAGCGCCCGGTGAAGGTGTCACTGAGTCGGTCGGCCACTGAGTGCGATGAGTTCAGCCCGACAACGAGAAGCGCTACGCCGATGACGAGCAGGACGATGCCGATGATGCGAGTCTGATTCAAGAAAAGCTCCGGGATGAACAAGCTGGCGCTGAAAACGATGCGGGCTGTCAGAAGCCGCGCGGAATCACGCCCGTGAGAACGAGCAGAAGCAGGATGACCAGCACGAGGCCGAGACCGCCGGTGGGTCCGTAGCCCCATTTGCGGCTGTAGCCCCAGGTGGGAAGGCCGCCGACGAGGAGGAGAATGACGAGGATCAGCAGAATCAAACCCATTGCGAAACTCCTTCAGAGAATGCGGCATCCTGCGACGCAGGTGGATGAAACCTCGCGCCGTGGCCGCGTAAATATCCGACTCAGATTCGTGGTCGCTGCGTGCCCGGGGTCCCGAAGTGGGACTACGCCACGCTCATTTTGCCATCTTGGAGACCAGGTCGACCAGTTCCTGGTACATCTTGTCGGCGACGGCCCCGCCGTTGGTGATGGCCGCGGTGTGGCAGTTTTTGAGGTGGGCGGCGAGGAGGGAGTTGGCGACGACCTGGAGGGAGGCGCGAACGGCGATGATCTGGACGATGATGTCGGCGCAGTAGCGATCGTCCATGATCATGCGTTCAACGCCGTCGACCTGGCCGCGGGCGCGGCGGAGCTGGAGCATGTTGGCCGCGCGGGCGGCGGGGATGACGCCGGCGGCCTGGCGGTCGGTGAACTTTCCTTCGACGACGAGGGACGCCTTTGATGCGTTTGATTTCACAGTCTTGCGGGCCATAACCGAGCTCTCCGTGCTGGTTGTGATGCGGGATCAGACACTTGCGGCGAGCGGTATAGTCGATGCTTCGCTGCACGCGCTCTTGGGCGCATGGTTGCAGCAAGCCGAGTTGCCGGCAACCGCGTTGGCGTAGGTCTGGCCGTTGGTCTGGGCGGAGCAGGCACGCTCGCGGGCCTTGAAGCCGGCGCCTTCGATCGCGGTGCAGGCCGCGGCACATCCGGCCTGATCGGCGCCGATGGTGACGGAACCGACCTTGACGGACTGGGTGGAGACGCCATGGACATTCCTGAGGGCAGCGGTGATCTTCTGCACGCAGGCGTCGCAGCACATGCCGTCGATCTCGAGTGTTCTGGTGGTGATGGTGGAAGCTTCCATGGGAGTCCTTTCGGGGGCCGAACCGGTCCTGGGGGCCTCATACCCCCCGGTGGTATATGTACAATACCCCCGTAGGGTATCGGATGCTCGCGGATGGACGGGAATTCCGGGTGTAATTGCGGGAGTCGGGCCTGGAACGAGGAGAAAGGTGCCCGGGCGGGGTCCGGGGGCAGCTTTCGGGCGATGATGGGGCGAAGATTTATCTTTGGCGAATCGGCGTGGGTGCCATGAACGGGCCGGGGCGCGGCGTGTGGCGGAAGAGTTCGGGATCGCCGGCGGCGAGAGGTTCCGGGACTTGGCGGGCATCGAGGGGTTCGAGGCGGATGAGCGTGCCGGAGAGGGTGACGGGGTGAATCCAAATAGACCATCATACAGAGGCCCGGGCGCAAGCCAGTGCATTCGGACTTGTTGTGATTCGTGGAGGTGCACGGGCTTGCGCCCGGGCCTCTGTTCGGAGTATCAGTCGTTCTGCGGCTCGGGGGAGGCGGTGTCGACGTTGCCGCGGCGGAGTTCATCGCGGGCGCGGGAGGCGAGTTTCTGGTAGGTGGCGCGGATGCGATCGAGCTCGGCCTCTTCGAGCTCTTCGAGGTCCAGGAGCGCGTTGTGGGCGCCGTTGGCGGAACGGATGAGTTCGTCGAGCTTGACCTGCACGGCCGCGCTGTCGCGGTTCTGGGTGTTCTGGATGAGGAAGACCATGAGGAAGGTGATGATGGTGGTTCCGGTGTTGATGACGAGCTGCCAGGTGTCGGAGTAATGGAAGAGGGGGCCGGTGGTGAGCCACACGACGATGATGAGAAGGGCGCACAGAAATGCGCTGGGGCGACCGGCGGCGCGGGAGGTCCACTTGGCGAAGTTCTGGAAGGCGTGACGGTGGGCCATGGGAGTGCTCCGGGAAGTGTTCGGCGAGAGGGACAACGTGGCGGCACCCGCGGCCGCCCGCGTTACCGCGGGGGTTCTGTATGCAAGGCCGCCCGCGTTACCGCGGGGGTTCTGTATGAGAAGGCCCGTCGTAGGCGTGGTTTACCGGGTCGATGCGGCGCATGGGTTTTTCGCGGGTCTGCTCTTCGGTGACGTGGGCGACGAGGCCGGGGGTGCGGGCGATCATGAAGAGGCCGTTGAAGGTGCGCGGGTCCATGCCGAGGTCGGAGAGGATGGCGCCGAGGGCTCCGTCCACGTTGATGGGAAGAGGTTTGCCGATGGCGGCGAAGGCGCGTTCGATGGCGCGGGCGGCGCCGATATGCGACATGGCACATGGCACATGGCTACATGGCACATTCGATCCGGCGTTGACTTTTTCTGATGTGCCATGCGGCGATGTGCCCTGTGCTATGTCGCCCAGCCCCGCCGCCGCTGCCAACTCAAAGAGTTTCGCCGTGCGGGGGTCTTTGGTGTGGATGCGGTGGCCGAAGCCGCTGATGCGCTCGCCGGAGGACTTGATGCGGGCGACTTCTTCGGCGGCGGCTTCGTCGAGCGCTTTCTGCTGGTCTTCCAGTCGGTACTCGGCACTCGGCACTTGGCACTTGGCCTTGGCCTTCTCGATCAGAGCGGAGAGGAAGCGAGCGCCGTCTTCAATCGCGCCGCCGTGGTGCCTGTTGATCGACATGATCCCCGCGGCCACGCTCTGCGAAAGGGACGCCCCAGTGCTGGCGACGGTGCGGGCAGCCAGCGCGCTCGGCGGGGTTGCGCCGTGGTCGATGCTCGAAACCAGAATCGCATCCATCAGCTTGCCGACGGGCTCTGTCGGGAGCTTGCCGGTGAGGATGAGGTAGACGGCCGCGCCGAAGGAGACCTTGCCCATAAGCGAGGCGATATCGTGGCCGCGGACCGCGACTTCGTTGGGGCGGATGCGGGTGATGGCGGTGGTCCAGACGGCCTTGCGTTCGGCCTCGGACATGAGTGAGCGGGAGTTGGCGCGGCGGAGCATCTCGACGACCATCGTGGGGAGTTCACCGAAGGCGCTGGCGACGACGACTCCGGCATTCTGCAGCGCCTGCACCTTGCCCGCGTGGGTTCCGGTGTTGCCCTCAATGATCGCGCCGGCATGGGAGAAACGCGTCCCGGCGGTGGCTGCTTTTCCCCCGAT
Organism: Phycisphaerales bacterium; assembly: GCA_038225655.1. Taxonomy (GTDB): domain Bacteria; phylum Planctomycetota; class Phycisphaerae; order Phycisphaerales; family UBA1924; genus UBA4658. Next base: position 71,014 of record JBBRQY010000012.1, read on the forward strand.
GTACGCGGCGACCGGCTTGGAAATCTCTCCCGATGCCACAAGCCCGGCGAGTTCCTCTTCCTGCGTGCCGCCGATCTCGCCGAAGACGACGATGGCGTCGGTGGCGGGATCGTCTTGGAACATCTTTGCGACTTCGGGGATGCGCAGGCCGAGCACGGCGTCGCCGCCGATGTGGACGATGCTGGAGATACGCACGCCCGCCTGGCCAAGGTAATAGGCCGTGCTGGAAGACATGCCGCCGGAGCGGGAGATGATGCCGACGCCGGTGCCATGTGGGGGCGGGAGAGGCGGCTTGAACCACTCGCGGGCGGATTCGGCCCGCCCGCCGATCATGCCGACAAGGGCCTTCCCGGGCGAAGCGATGCCGAGGGTGTTGGGGCCGAGGAAGCGGGCGCCCTTGGCAAGGGCTTCTTTGGCGATCTCCATGGCGTCCCAGACGGGGACGCGATCGGCAACGAGGACGACGAGCTTGACGCCGGCGCGGATGGCGTCGATCGCGGCGTCCTTGATTCCCGCCGCGGGAACGAAGAGAACGGAGATGTCGATCGTTCCGAGCGCGGCCGCGGCGTCGGCGCAGGAGTTGAAGACGGGGAGGCCAAAGACTTCGGAGCCGCCCTTGCCGGGGGTGACGCCGCCGACGACGTTGGTGCCATAGTCGAGCATCAGCCGCGTGCGGGCCTGACCTTCGCGGCCGGTAATGCCCTGGACGAGGACACGGGAAGATTTGTCGATGAGGACGGACATGTTTGGCTCAGGGTAGCGGCGGGACTTTGGCGGATGCGTTGCGCCGGCTCATTTCTTCTCAGGGGGCACGGTGTTGGAACCCATTATGATTACTTGGTCGGGCCTGACTTTGCTGGCACTCAGAGTTCGCATGCCGGTCGAAGTAAGATCGCCCGACTCGTCCCTGCCGGGCCAGCGGACATCGATGGTGAATGGGCCTTCCATCGTGCCGAGGCCGAAATGCAGGATGGGGCTGTTGGCGTTTCCCTCGCCGGTGCCGCACTCGACTTGGCGCGAGAGAGTGCGGCCATCGGGCATTCGGATACGCACTTGGGTTCCAATGGCATCGCGATTCACACGCACACCGTCGCCGATCAGCCGAACTTCGAGCCAATGCGAGTCCTTCGGCGCGAGCTGACCCGGTTCGAGCCGCATGTTGACGAAGAGTTTTCCGGCAGTCACCAGATCGAGATCGCCATCGCCATCAAAGTCCGCCCACGCGGCCTGGTACGTCGGCGGAAGCTTCTCCAGGCCGGAACCCGGCGTGACATCCACAAACTTCCAACTCTCGAATCCGGCGGGGGTGTCGTTGCGGTAGAGAACGGGGAAGTTCGCCTTCTTGAATGAGGCGAGTGGGTACACGGTGGTGAAGTAGAGGTCGAGATGGCCGTCGTTGTCGAAGTCGGCGCAGGCGGGGCTGGCATAACTCTCCTGGTACGAGATGCCGCACTCGCCGAGGTCGTTGAACTTCCATTTTCCGACGGGACCGAGGTTGCGGAGGAAGCGGGACTTGGGCTGGTCGCCGCGGTTATCAACGTGGGCGAAGTTTCCGGCGAAGAGGTCGAAATGGCCGTCCTCATCGAAGTCGCCCCAGCATGCGCCGATGGAGTGGCCTCCCTTGAAGCCGGGGCTCGTGGCCAATATGCCGAACTTCGCGGCCTGATCGGTGAACTTGCCGTGGCCGTCATTCACCCACAGCACGTTGGGCTGGAGGCGGTAGTTCGAGCAGTAGATGTCGACGCCGCCGTCCTCGTCGAAATCGCAGGAAGTGATGCCGCGGGCGCGGGAGTCGGTGGAGGTCATCGCCAGGGTGAACCCCTTGCCCTTCTCGTTCAGGAGCAGAAAACTGGGATAGGTGATCTGTTTCTCCCAGTTCTCAAAGCCGCCGATGTAGACATCGAGGAAGCCGTCGTTGTTGAAGTCCGCGACGGCCGCGCCACGGCTGAGGGTTTCGGGGAGCGTCGGGAGCGGGATGGGCTCGAACTTCGGCTTGCCGTCCGGGCCATCGCCGATGTTCCGCAGGATGGCGATCGGCGAGAAGCAGACCAGATCGCCCCGCCCGTCGTTGTCAATGTCGGCGATGTACCCGCTGCCGGCGCCAGGCACATCGACACGCGTGAAGCCCTTGCCAGCGTTGTTGATCCACAAGACGCCGCCGCAGAAGAGGTCGGGCCAGCCGTCGTTGTTCACATCGCCCCATGCGGCGTGTTCGCCGGAGAGCGTGAGTCCGAGCGCGGCGGTGCGATCGACGAAACGCGGGCCGGCGGCCATTGAAGCCGCGGCGAGCAACGGGATGAGGGAGGTCAGCATCACGGGGTTCCACGAGTGGCGTGTCGATTAGACACGGGTATCGCCGGGGAGGGGAGGAAGGTCGATTTCAACAAAGGCGCCGTTTATTCCATCTCGCCGGCACTCGACCTCGCAGGCGATCATGTCTGAGTCTTTGGTGAGGAACGCTTCGGGAGTGACTGTGAGGGCGGGTTTGGTGTTGTCGTTCTTCAACAGTCCGTTCGAGCGGGAGATGATGGCGGAGGCGTGTTGATTCCAGGAGGTAGAGTCGATCCAGAGGCGGCCTCCTTTAAGGGGGAAGGAGTATGCGGTGGGGGAATGGACGAAGGATGGGCGACGGGGTGGACGGGGCGTCCAGGTTCCAACATCACTGGCGGGCGAGCCGCCAGGGCCACCCTTTGCATGGAAATGTTGATGCTCCGCGACAAGCGCGCCGAAGCGTGCCGCGATCTGGGCGGGAGGGTCGGACTTGCGATAGACCTCCACGGTGGCGGGAAGGTTGGCGGCGCGGCACGCGCCTTGGAGGATGTCCACGGCGCGGTCCTCGGTATTGCCGCCGAGGCGGATGACGGCGGGAATGTCCAGGTTCATCTCCCAGAACGCCTTGGCGAGGCCGTAGGCGGACCAGAACTGTTCCTGATTCGCAACGCCGGAGCCGGAGCCGAAGTAGCCGATGAGGCCGGGCTGGGAGAGGATGATGCGGGCGGCGCGATAGACCTTGGCGGGCGAGGGGTTGCCGGAGGTATCGCAGAAGTTGGCGATGGTGAAGCCCTCGTTGGTGATGGCGTCCATGGACATCATGGAGCCGCCGCCACCCGCGCCGTGGAAGCCGATGAGGCCCTTGCTTCGGGTACCCCGGTTCTCCGAACCGGGACTTGAAGGGGAAGAAGAGGAGCCCGGCTCGGAGAGCCGGGGTACCCGATTCATCTGCGCGAAGAAGAATGTGCCGCGGTGGTCGTCCTGCTCGATGCGGTAGGCGATGCGTTCGAGCTCGGTGGGTGGGTGGTCGAGTTCGCGGGCGATCTCGATGCCGAGTTCGGGGTGGCGGAAGACCGAGTAGTCGTCCACGGTGATGCGGCAATCCGCGGCCATGACCTGGCCGGTCATGGTGAGCACGAGCGGGTTGATCTCAACGGAGCGGGCTTCGATGGAGCGGGCGACGTCGAAGACGCGGCGGAGGGCGTCGGCGACGGCGGGCTTGGACCTGGCATCCAGCGGCATGTCGTTGACGGCGGCGGTGAGCGCAGTTGCGTCCGGGCCGGTGAGGACGTCGCAGGGGATGCGGCGGACGGTGGCCGCACGTTCTTCGATGCCGGTGCCGCCGCCGGGGGCGAGGAGGATGACGGGGGCGCGGGCGCGGTCGTCAATAGAGAAGGAGACGAAGAGTTCGGAAGCGATCGCGAGTTTTTCTTCGACCAGGACGTGGGAGACGGGGAAGTTGCCCACGGTCATCGCGAGCATGCGTTTGGCGTGGTCGGCCGCTTGTGCGGGGGTATCCGCGAAAGCGACGCCGCCGATGGCGGCGCGGCCGGTAGTCCAGGATTGGATTTTGACGACGCAAGGGACGCCCAGATCGGTGGCCACCTTGGCGGCTTCGGCGGGCGTGGAGGCGGCTCCGCCGCGGGGAATCAGGATTCCGGCGCGGGAGAGAACGGCTTTGCCTTGGTATTCGTGGAGTCGAGCCATAGGGGAAGCGTGGGGAAGAGAGGGGAGGCGTACAGGGCGTCCTGACACGCAGGAGATAGGAAACAGAAAACGATGGTAACAGGGATTGGCACGGGATCGGAAAAGGCGGTGTATTGTGGATCGAGTGGGGCAATGGCGAGGAGTTGGTTATGGAATCCCATGCCGAGATGAGTCCGACGCGTGTGGCGGCGGTGAAATGGGAAGGGGGACGGGTCTCCACTGCGTGCGAGGATTTGGCGGCTGAGGAGCCGCTGGAGGTGCGTGTGCGCGGGAGAGCGATTACGGTGACCATGCGGACGCCGGGGGTGGCTGGGGGGGTAGACGCGGATGGGATGAGCGTGGAAGATGCGGAACTGGCGGCGGGTTTTCTTCTGACCGAGGGGGTGATTCGGTCCCGTAGGGATGTCGAGCGGATAGTGCCTTGCGGGCGGAACGAAATGGGAAATGTGTTGGATGTGCGTCTGGCGCCGCTGGTGCATGTGGACTTTGAGCGGTTGACGCGCCATGTGTTCGCGGCGTCAAGCTGCGGGCTGTGCGGTAAGGCGAGCATCGCGCAGGTGCGAACGTGTCATGCGATGGTGGAGACCGAGGTCCGGGTGCGGGCGGAGGCGCTGATGGGAATGGTCGGGGCGATGCGCGAGCGGCAGGGCGCGTTTGATCGCACGGGTGGGCTGCATGCGGCGGGGTTGTTCCGAGCCGATGGAACGATGATCGTGGTGCGTGAAGACATCGGGCGGCACAACGCGGTGGACAAGGTGATCGGGCATGCGCTGCTTGGCGGGATTGGGTTGACGGATGCGTTGCTGGTGGTGTCGGGGCGGGCGAGCTTTGAGATTGTGCAGAAGGCGGCGGCCGCGCGGGTTGGGGTCGTCGCGGCGGTTTCCGCGCCGTCGTCGCTGGCGGTGGAGTTTGCGCGAGAGATGGGGCAAACGCTGGTGGGGTTTCTGCGTCCAGCAGAACTGCGGATGAACGTGTACACGCACGAGCGACGGGTGGTGATGGGATGAAGGATGTGATGCTGGCGATCATCGCGGGAGGCGCGGGCACGCGGATGGGCGGGCCGAAGCACCGATTGCAGATTCGCGGGCGGGCGATTCTGGTGGATCTGCTGGAGCGGATGGCGTGGGAAGGGCCGACGATGCTGGTCGTGGGAAACCAGGGAGAGCGCGTCGAGGGAGCGGAGCGGGTGGATGCTGTGGTGGCGGATGCGGTGGCCGGGGAGGGGCCGCTGCGCGGCGTGTTGACGGCGGTGGACTTGGCGACGACGGAGATGGTGGTGGCGGTGCCAATCGACATGGTGCGCCTGGGCGGGGAGCAGGTGCGGTGGGTGGCGCAGCACGGAATGGAGTTGGGTGCGGCGTGCCTGATGCTGCGGAGAACGGAGGGCGGACTGGTGAGGATCGAGCCGTTCCCGGGGTTCTACATGAGACCAATTGCTGGGATGATGCGGGCGCGGTTGGGCGCGGGGCGGAGGTCGTTGATGGGGCTGACGGAGGAAAATGGCGTGCGCGTGGTAGATGCACCGGGAGAATGGGGGAGTGATGTGTGGATGAATGTGAACACGCTGCGGGACGCAACGGCCATGGATGCGGGAGTTGTTAGACTGCTGAGCGAGACGTAGCGAGTGCGGTGAACCCACGGGCGGGATGCCCATGCCACGGAGGATCGATGAAACTGCGGATCAAGGGGAACACGATTCGGTTGCGGCTGACGAGGCCGGAGGTGGAGTCGCTCGGGGTGGGCGAGGTTGCGCGGGTGGAGGAACGGACGCGGTTTGGGGATGGGGCGGAGCTGGTGTACCGGCTAGTCGTGGATGCAAGCGCGGCGACGCCGGGCGCGACGTTTGTTGGCGGCGTGGTGACGGTGACACTGCCGTCGGTCGTGGCGAAGCGGTGGGCGCGTGAAAACGTGGTGGGGTTGGAGCACGTGGAGGCGCTTCGGGATGGCGGGGAGCTGCGGATATTGGTGGAGAAGGATTTCGCTTGTCTGGATCAATCGATGACGCGCGGCGAAGATCAGCAGGGGGCGTATCCAAATCCCGGAGTGTGTCGGTCGCTCGGGAATGCGGAGGATTAATGGCTGAGCGTGTAAACAGTCCGGAGACGCGCGGGGGGGAGCCGCCCATTGATGTGGGGACGCCCGTGGTCGGAGCCAAGCCGCATGTGGCGACGGGAATACGGGCGGTGCTGAAGACGGTGCAGGTGACGGTGGGGGCGATGGGGATCGGGCGGGCGGTGAAGACGCTGAGTATTGTGAATCAGTTGGATGGGTTTGATTGCCCGAGCTGCGCCTGGCCGGACCCGGAGGACAAGAGAGCCGCGGCGGAGTTCTGTGAGAACGGGGCGAAGGCGATCGCGAGCGAGGCGACGCGGGCGCGGGCGGATGCCGGCTTCTTCGCGAAACACTCGGTCGAGGAACTGCTGGGGTGGAGCGATGCGGAGTTGGAGAAGGCAGGGCGGCTGGTGCATCCGATGGTGCTGCGGGCTGGGGGGACGCACTACGAGCCGATTGCGTGGTCTGAAGCGTTCGCGGTGATCGCGCGGGAGCTCAATGCGCTGGCGTCACCAAACGAAGCGACGTTCTACACATCGGGACGGACGAGCAACGAAGCGGCATTTCTCTGGCAGCTCTTCGTGCGGCAGTTGGGGACGAACAACCTGCCGGACTGCTCGAACATGTGCCATGAGTCGAGCGGGACTGGGCTGACCGAGTCTATCGGGATCGGCAAGGGAACGGTGACGATCGAGGATTTCCAGAAGGCGGATTCGATCTGGATCATCGGGCAGAACCCGGGGACAAACCATCCGCGGATGCTGACATCGCTGGTAGGGGCAAAGCGGGACGGCTGCATCATCGTGAGCGTGAATCCGCTGCGAGAGGTGGGTGTGGAGCGGTTCTCGCACCCGCAGGAGGTGCTTGGGCTGCTGGGGAAGAGCACGGAGCTGGCGTCGCTGTTTGCGCGGGTACGGATCAATGGGGACATTGCGTTCTTCAAGGGCGTGATGAAAGAGATGCTGGAGGAGGATGGGCGGCGCGGCGGCGTGATTGATCGGAAGTTCATTGAGGGGCGCACCGAAGGTTTCGGCGCCTTTGCGGCGGACTTGCGGGCCGAATCATGGGATGTGATTGTGGAGCAGAGTGGGGTTTCTCGCGAAGTAATCTCTGCCGCGGCGGCGGTTGCGATGAAGTCGGAGCGGATGATTCTCTGCTGGGCGATGGGGATCACCCAGCACGCCAATGCGGTGGGGAACGTGCAGACGCTCGCGAACTTCGCCTTGCTGCGCGGGCAGATCGGCAGGCCGGGGGCGGGGCTCTGCCCGGTGCGCGGCCACTCGAACGTGCAGGGGGATCGGACGATGGGGGTGTGGGAGAAAGTGCCGGCGTGGGGAGGGAAGTTGGGGGAGGAGTTTGGGTTTGTGGTTCCCCGGGAAAGCGGCTTGGATGTGGTGGGGTCGATCCGCGGCATGCACGAGGGGCGCGTGAAGGTGTTCCTGGGAATGGGCGGAAACTTCCTGAGCGCATCGCCGGACACGCACTACACGGCTGAGGCGATGCGGATTTGCTCGCTGACGGTGCAGGTTTCGACGAAGCTGAACAGGGGGCATCTGGTGACGGGGCGAAGTGCGTTGATACTGCCGTGTCTGGGGAGAACGGAGATTGATGTGGGGCGATGGAGTGGGTTGCAGGCCGCACCGGCTGTCCGGTCAGAGCAGCGGACAGCCGGTGGCACGTTCTCCGGTGACACGGCGAGGTTCGTAAGCGTTGAAGACTCAATGGGGAAGGTGCACGCATCGAAGGGAGTGCTGGAGCCGGCGAGCGAGCATCTGAAGAGCGAGGTGGAGATTGTCTGCGGGATGGCGCGTCTGACGTTGGGGGCGCGGTCGAGCGTCGAGTGGGAGAAAATGGGCGCGGACTACGACTTGATCCGGGAGCGGATCGGGCGGATTGTGCCGGGATTTGAGCGGTACAACGAGCGCGTACGTGAGAAGGGCGGCTTCTATGTGCTGAACGGGCCGAAGGAGGGGACGTTCACGACTCCATCGGGGAAGGCGAAGTTCGTGGCGCACGCGATTCCCCGCTGGAATCTGGCGGCCGACGAGCTGGTGCTGATGACAATCCGTACCCACGACCAGTTCAACACGACGGTGTATGGTGAGGATGATCGGTATCGCGGGATCAGCCGCGGGCGTCGCGTGATCTTCATGAATGCGGGGGACATCGCGCAGCGCGGGCTGAAGGCGGGAGACCGCGTGGATGTGATCAGTCGGTTCGCGGGCGAGGAGCGCGCGGCAAAGTCGTTCATGGTCGTGGAGTACGACATTCCACCGAAGTGTGCGGCGGGGTACTTTCCGGAGATGAACGTGCTCGTGCCGATCGGGGCGGTGTCGGCGGGGAGCAATCAACCGGCGAGCAAGTCGGTGGTGGTGGTGGTGAAGAAGAGTGTCTGAAGTCAGCGAGCTTTGGGTTCACCAAGATGGTGCTTGAAGAACATCGCGATGCGTGAGTAAAGGCGCGTAGTGACGACGGGGTCCGGCACCATGTGCGTGAAGCCCGCGAGAGGCAGGAACTCGAACTCCTTGCCGGCGCGGAAGAGGGACTGGGTCATCTTCAATGAGTGCATGAAATAGACGTTGTCGTCGGCGGTGCCGTGGATAATCAGGAGCGGCTGCCGCAGGTCTTTGCAGTAGGTCAGGACGGAGGATTTGCGGTAGATCTCCGAGTCGGGTTGGCCGTCCTTGTTGAGCGCGGGCACTCCGAGGTATCGCTCGGTGTAGCACGTGTCGTAGTCCAACCAGTCGCAGACGGGGGCTCCGGCGCACCCGGCGTGATAGATGTCCGGGCGCTGCATCGCGGCCATCGCGGAGAAGTAGCCGCCGAAGGACCAGCCGTAGATGCCGACGTGGTTCAGGTCCATCTCGGGAAACTTGGCGCCAAGGGCTTGCAGGCCCTCGACTTGGTCTTCGAGGGCGGGACTGATGAGGTCGTTCTTAATGGCGCGTTCCCAGTTGCGCCCGCGCCCGGGCGTGCCGCGCCCGTCGATGGAGCAGATGATGAAGCCCTGGTCGGAGATCCATTGCTGAAGGTAGTAAGACTGCGGCGTGGTGTTGACGGTCTTGGCGTGCGGGCCGCCGTAGACGTTGACGATGACGGGATACTTCTTCTTGGCGTCGAAATCCCGCGGCCGGATGATGGCGGCGTGGAAGGCCTTGGGGCCGACGGTGGTGAGTTCAAGGTTGGGGATCCAGGGGGGCGTTTCGCGGGTGGTGGAGATGTCCAGTCGGGGCGCGCCATTCGGTCGGCCCGCGATCGTCCAAATCGATTGGCCGTCGGCCAGGGCCGCGGATTCCACGCGCACAAGCGTGTCATCCGCGAGCACGAAGCCGTGCCTCCCGGGGGAGTCCTTCGTCATCAGGCACGGATCGCCGGCGGAGTTCAGCGGCACGGAGTAGACGTGCGTCTGTGTCGGGTCCGCGCCGCCCAGCACGTACGCAGTGCCCCCTTGTTCATCGACGCCACCGACGGCTTCCAAGCCGAGCGTTGGAGGAGTCAGGTTTCGCGTCAATGAGCCGTCGCGCGCTCGGAGTTGAAGTTGCCAGTCACCGCCCACTTCGGTCATCCAGAGAAACGAGGCACCACCCTTGAGCCACGTGGGATTGGATGGCGTGAGGTTGAGCCACGCGTTGTCGTGTTCCTTTAGGATCTCTCGCGTTGTGCCCACGGCGGCGTCTGCGTCGAGGAGGGTCCAGTCGGTCTGCTCGCGGTTCATGACCAGCACGGACAGGGGCGCGCCCTTGGACCATGTGACCTTTGCGAGATACTCGTACTTGGCATGATCCCACTGAATTTCCGTGAACGTGCCGCCGGTGCGGGCGGTGGTGACGTAGAGCCGCACCTTGGCGTTGGGTTTGCCCGGGCGCGGATAGGGCCACGTCTGCACGTCTTTGTCCGGATTCACCGGATCGGCGATGTGAAAGGTCTCCATGCCGGTCGTGTCGACCTGCTCGAAGCAGATCTGATCGGAGTCCGGCGACCACCAGAAGCCATGGAAGCGGCCCATTTCCTCCTGCGCGACGAACTCCGCGAGGCCATTGGTAACCGTCGGGCCGGACTTGCCCGTGAGCCGGGATTCCTTGCCGTTGATGACGTTGGTCACATACAGATCGCCGTCTCGGACGCAGGCGACGAGCTTTCCATCCGGGGAGAACTGCGGATCGATGGGGTATCCGGCATTGGTGGTGAGTTCGGCGACCACGCCGTCGGTTCGCTGCATGACGAAGAGCCGGCCAGAGAGGGGCACGAGCAGACGCTGGCCGTCCTTCGAGAGGATGTACGAGGCGATGCCGCGGCTGGCGAGGCGCATGCGCTCGCGGCGGGCGAGTTCCTCGGCCGTGAGCTTCTCCTGAGTCCCTCCGAGGAGTTGTTCGGCAGTGAGGAGCACGCGTTCCTTGCCGGTGGCGGTGTCCACCTCAAACAGATCCTGCACGAAGGACCTCGGCCCAGAGCGGAGGAAGAGGACGGCCGAGCCGTCTGGTGTGATGGAGATGTTCTTGGGCGTGCCGTGGGTGAAGCCCCGGGTGGCGGCGTATTGCTCAAGGAACTCGACGTTGCGGAGCGTGGGCACCGGCGTAGCCGCGCTTGGCGGCGGAGCGGATTGGGAGGTGGTCGAGCAGGCGGTCATGGGGAGGAGTGAGAGCGCCGCGATCATGAGGCGGGGGGAGGTCCTGGGGTTCATGGGGATGAGGATACCAAGGGCGCGCAGGAATCACGCGCGCGGGGATACCCACAGGATTCGCCCCCAAGGCGTCGCTCATTCCGGGCGTCTGCGTTATTCAGCAGCCGCCGAACCAGGCGGCGAGGAAATCGAAGATGTCCTGGACTTCCAGAGAGCCCGAGCCGTTGGCGTCGGCCCGGGGGAGACCGGCGAACCAGTCGCCGAGGAAATCGAAGATGTCCTGCACTTCCAGCGATCCCGAGTCGTTGTGGTCGCCGATGCAGGAGTTAATCGTGGCGGAGAAGGCGAACTGCCGCCCGGTGGCGAGCGTCGTGCCGGAGCCGCAGACGACGCGGCCGTTGGAAGAGATTCCCGAGGCGACATCGAGACGTACGCCTGCGGGAAGCGCGGCCCCCAGGCGGGAAGCGAGGGTGACGATTCCCCAGCGCGGCGTCCATACGAAGGCCTCGAGCGTGCTGCCCGCCGCGGCGTTGCCGGAAGTGCGGCTGTCGCCGACGATGACCAGCCCGTTCGAGCTCACCGCGAAGGACTCGGAGGTTTGCGTGCCGGTGGAGGGGAGCACACCCACGGCCCGGGTGCCTGCGGCCGTCCAGCGGAAGGCGACGCCCTGCGAGATCGGGAAGCCAAGGGAGGAGTCCACGAGCGTGGGGCTGGTGATCGCGCCGACGACCACGGAACCGTCGTCCGAGACGCCCAATGCCTCGCCGAAGCCATTGGAGGAGCCGGCGATGGGGGGGATGGCGGTGGTGGTGCCGTTCGGCCCGCCAGCGCCTGTCCAGCGGAAGGGCGTGGAGGCGGAATCGCCGACGACCACCGAGCCATCGGAAGAGCAGGCGCGGCCGCTGGATGCGCCGCCGCCAGCAAGCGCGGGAAGGATCTGGAACCCGCCAAGGGCCGTCCACCGGTATGCCTGACCTGCGGCGGTGGTGGCGATGGAGGTGTTGCCGACGACGGTGAGGCCGTCGCCCGAGACTCCGTAGGCGAAGTTCGCCCCGGTGCCGCTGGGAATGCCCAGGGGTGTCATGACGCCGGTGCCAGCGTTCCAGATGTACGCCCGCTGCGTGTTGGTCGTACCGATGAGCTGCTTGGAGAAGCCGACGACGACCGACCCGTTCGCACTGACGCCCGAGGCGTGCGTGGAGAAGTTCGCGAGATTGAGAGCTCCGACGCTCACAAGCCCGCTGGTGGTGCGATCGAAGCGGAATCCATCTTCGAGCACGACGCCGGGGGTGTTGGCCGAGTCCGACTCACCGACTACGTAGCGGCCATCGCCGGAGACCCGGTTGGCGACGTTGCCATTGCCGGTGCCGGGCGGAAGCTGGGCGATTTGTGTGAACGAAACTTGCGCGCCTGCGGCGGCAACCAAAGAGGCGCCGAGCAACGCTGCGGCACAACGAATGATTCGGATTTTCATCGGCATCCCTGTCTTCTCCCCAGCCCCTCACTGATTGCACTGCGAGAATACCGCGCTGGTGGTGATCGACAAGGCAAATTTTGGATACGGATCGGCGGGGCTCAGTCGCTCATGGTCGAAGCTGAGAATGTAACTGCTTTATTTGCAGGCATTTATGTATCGCGAGCAGGCCTGCCGACAGCCGTTTGCCACCGACGCGCGATCGGGCGAGTTTGCCTGATCGCGCGTCGGAAACTCTGGCTCCGGAGACTCCGCGCGGCTAGTGGCAGCCAACGAACCAGGCGGCGAGGAAGTCGAAGATGTCCTGCACATCCTTGTCACCATCGTGGTTGAAGTCGGTGGTCTGGAGGCGGAGGAACCAATCGGAGAGGAAGTCGAAGATGTCCTGCACATCGACGGTGCCATTGTTGTTGTAGTCGGCGCCGCAGCAGAAGGGGACGCCGCAGGTGGTGCAGTTACCGCGATAGGCGAGCATTGGTGTGACGACGCCGATGCAGTTGATCGGCAGCACAACGGCGCAGACCTTCTGGTTGCCCCAACTCGTGCAGCACGCGCCGGTGACGGGGTTCACCGTGATGACGATGCTCACGCAGGCGGAGGGCCCGCAGATCGGGGTGTTCCAGCGTGCGAAGTAGGTTTGGGTGGTGATGGGGGCTGGGATGACGAGCGGGTTGCCCGTGCCGATCGTGGACCCGCCGCAGGATCCGTTGAACCACTCGACTGTGCCGCCCGAGCCGCCGACGGCGGTCAGGGTGAGCGTGGTGACGCTGCCGGCGCAGTAGTTGTTGTCACTGGTATTGATGCCGGTGGGCGTGTGCGAAGAAGGATCGACATGGACGTTCACATTGACACACGCACTGTTGCCGCAGAGGACGGACTCCCAGCGGGCAAAGTAGGTTGTGGAAACGGTGGGCGAGGAAATCGTGAGGGGTGTACCGGTGCCGACGAATGTGCCGCCGCAGGAGCCGGAGTACCACTTAAGAATGTCACCCGAGCCATCGGGGGCAGAGAGGGTGATTGTGGGGACTGTTCCCTCGCAGAACGAACCGTTGTTGACGGACGCGCCGGACGGCGGAGTCGGGGAGGTGTTCACCGTGACCGTGACACTGAAGCATGAGGGGCTGAAGCACACGCCGTTCTCGCGGCGGACGTAGTACGTGATGGTGGAGGTTGGCGCGGCGATCGTGAGGGGGCTGCCGGCGCCGACGCTGGTTCCGCCGCAGGAGGAGGTGTACCACTGGTAGGTGCCGCCGATGCCACCGGAAGCGGAGAGTTGGATGTTGCTCGGCGCCGCCAGATTGCAATAGACGGGGAAGTCGACGGAGGCCCCGGTCGGGCTGGTCGGTGTGGTGGTGACGGTCACAGTGACCTGCGCACAGCCCGTGCTGACGCAACTTGTAGAGATGTTGCGGGCCTGGGCGAAGTACGTCGTCGTCGTGATCGGGTTGACGGACAGGGAGTTCACGCCGTGGCCGCCGGGAAGAGGCGTTCCGGCGCAGGAGCCGGTATACCAGTCGATGGTTTCGCCGATGCCGGGGGTCGCGCTGATGGTGGCGTTTGTGCCCGAGCAGATCGCGCTGCCGGAGCCGGTAGTGGGCGTGGCGGGGAGGGTGTTGACAGTCACAGTAAGCGTTTTGCACAGAGCGCTGACGCAGCCGGTGGTGGAGTTGCGGGCGCGGGCGTAGTACGTCGTCGTCGAAGCGGGAGTGACGATAATCGACGGTCCCGTGCCGACGGGGCTGCCGCCGCAGGAGCCGGTGAACCAATCGAGCACTTCGCCGGGGTTGACCGCCCCTGTGAGCGTGAAGTTCTGGCTGGAGCAAATGGCAGCATCTGTCCCGACAGAGGGTTGGGCGGGGAGCGGGTACACAGTGACGGTGACCGACGCACACGCGGAGGTGCCGCACTCGTTGATCCACGTGGCGTAATAAGTGGTGGTGGTGAGCGGAGCGGGGATGGTGAGCGGGGAGCCGAAGCCGATGCTCGTTCCGGCGCAGGTGCCTGCGGCCCAGTGCAGCTTCTTGCCTGCGCCGCCGAAGGCCGTGAGCGTGATGGAAGGGATGGAGTTGGAGCAGAAGTTGGAGGCGCTCGTGGTGGCGCTTGTGGGAGCAGTGGGGAGGGGCTTGATCGTCACCGTTGCCATGGAAGTTGCCGGCACGGTGCAGGGGTTGATCGGGAAGGCCGTGAGCGTGAGCGAGACGGAGCCAACGAGAATGTCGTTCGGGCCGGGGTGGTAGACGGTGGACAGGATCGAGGCGTTCGTGAAGAAGCCGTCCCCAGTGAGGGTGCTCCATTGCACGCTCGAATAGTTCGTGGCCGAGCCGAAGAGCGAGACCACGCCGTTGGCGCAGGTGTCGTAGGGCCCGTTGGCGTTGGCGGTGGGGGGCTGGGTGACGTTGACGGTGACCTGGGCGCAGGTTGTTGCGCCGCAGTCGCTCTCCCAGCGGACGTAATAGGTGGTTGTGACGGTGGGAGCTGCGATCGTCAGCGGCGAGCCCGTGCCCACGGAGTTCACGCCGCAGGAAGCGTCGTACCAGTGCAGCGTCACGCCCGATCCGCCCGAGGCCGACAGAGTGATAGTGGAAACGGATCCGGAGCAGTAGGACGGGGAGTTCACCGTCGCGCTCGTCGGAGCGGCGAGATCGGTGAACACCGTGAACGTCCGCAGGCAGGTCGAGGTGTTCAGTGCGGCGTCGGTGACGGAGATTGTGATCGCGTGCGGGCCGAGGCCGACGGGTGTTCCCACGGGCGGGGCCTGCGTTATGACGAGACTCGCGGAGGGCGTGACGTTGTCGTGGGCAAGGACAGAGCTGGTGAAGTTCGGCACGGAGGCGACGCACCCCACCCCGGCGACCGCGGAGAGGTCCACGCCGCAGCTATCGATGACGGGCGCTTCCTGATCAACGACGGTGATGAGCTGATTTACGGATGACGAGTTGCCGGCGCAGTCGGTCGCGGTCCAGGTGACGGTCGTGGGTCCAAGGGGGAACGGCGCGGCGAGGGAGAGCATGTCCGAGCGTGTGCCCACAACGGTGAAGGGGCCGCAGTTGTCGGTGGTGGTGGGAGGGGAGAGCGAGACAACGGCCGTGCTCAGATGCAGATCCGTGGGGACGACGAGCGCTGCGGGGGGCGTGATGACCGGCGCGGCGTGATCGATCGTAAAGGGGGCCAGGTCAATCAGTACGGTGACGATCGGGCTGCCGTTGGTGTCCGTCACGCGGGAGGGTGGGAGGGGATTCGGGCGGGCGCGGAAACGCACGAGATTGCGATTCTCGGTGGCGCAGACGTCCGTCAGCGGGGCGAACCGCAGCGTGCCCATCAGGTGGGGAGCGCCGACGGGGCTTCCGGAGAAGTCGATTCCCACGGCGAAGTCGATCGTTCCCGCCGGGGCATTGCTGGTGCTGTACACGACTGTGGGGAAATCCGGCGGCGCATCGGCGCCGAGGAACTGCAGGCGCGTGTTGTCGTACTCAATGAAGAACTGGCCGCCGGTGACGGGCACCGCGCTGGCCGTCAGGTCGATCGTGACGGGCACGACTGCGGCGTTCGTGCACGGGCCAGCGACATGGAGCTGCACAGTGGACTGTGCATGCGCTATGGCGCCGAACGAACACACACTCACGAGCAGAGCAAGAGTCTTGAACAGATTTCGGATACGCACGATCAGGTCCTTCCGGTGTATGGACGTGGCCCGTCATTGGGCCACGTTTCCGCCCCGGCCCCGCGGCCGGGAACAAGTCATGGACAGCCCGCGAACCAGGCCGTCAGAAAGTCGAAGATGTCGGTGACGTTGATGCCGCCGACGCCGTTGAAATCGGCCCGGCAGTCCGAGGCGAACCAGTAGAAGAGAAAGTCGAAGATGTCCGTTACGTTCAGCGAGCCCGAGCGGTTGATGTCCGCGTTGCACGTTGTCCACGGGCTGATCAGCGTGAGCGGATCGATCGAAAGGCCGCCGGAATCCGTCAGGCGGGTCGGCGGCGTGTGCGTCCGAACACGCACCTGCGGCAGGCAGCCCGTGCCGACGGTGTTGAAGGTCAGGATCGCGATGTCCTGATCAACATTCGTCGGGTTCTGGCTCAGGAACGGATTGATGCCCGCCGCGAGATCGATGTGGTTGGATTGCGCGGCGATCGGGCTGACGAGCGGGAGGCCGAAGTTCGTCGTCACATACGTCCCGCTGACGAACGAGAGACGCGCAGGATCAAACTCAAGGAACGCCTGCCACCCGGCGACGGGCGTGGCGGAAATATTCCGCAGGCGCACGGCCACCGTGATACCCGGCCCGGCCACCGGGGCAATCTCCAGAATGGGCTGGGCCAACGCACCACCCGCGAGCAACAGCACGCCCGAAGCGGCGGATGCCCAAGCCCGTGATGTTCGCCGATTGCCCAAGGGTGTCTCCAAAATCAAATCAGGTGATGGCGTCGATCAGCAGCCGTGGAACCACGCTTCGATGAAGTCGAACAGATCCTGCACGTTGATCTGGCGATCGCGGTTGGTGTCCGTGGCGGGGTGGCCCGCGAGCCAGGAGGAGATGTAGTCGAAGATGTCCTGTAGGTTCACGCCGTCAAGGCCGTTGAAGTCCGCGATGCATGCGGGCAGGCCGTGAACGGCGGCGAATGCCACGTCGGCCGCGTTCAAGCGACCGTCGTGGTTCAGGTCGCCCCGGGCGATGTCCCAATCACCTCGGGCCACCAGTTCCGCAACGCTGATTTCCGCCACTGGCTGCTCGCCGGAAAGGGGAGCCCCGCACGGATCGGCCTCGCGGGCGACGAAGAAGTTGCTCTGGATGAAGGTGAAGTCCTCGGAGCCGACGATGCCGTTGCCGCTGAAGTCGGCGTTCAGGCCGGAGGGCGGGCAGGAGGTGCTCGCGCCGGGGCTCGTGCCGTTCTGGCCAATGAACCCGCCGAAGTCGAGGATGTCGATGAAGGCGTCGTTGTTGAGGTTGCCGCCGATCAGCGGCTTGCCGCTGGCGGTGGTGAACGTGCCGACAAGGTGGCTCGGATCGCTCGCGTTGAAGGAGGGCATGGCCGTGGCGACACGCCGCAGCGTGTGGGCCGGATCACGCACGGAGACGCCCGTATACGTATCGCACCCGGCCGAGACCGCCGCGCTGCCCAGGCCATTGACGAAGGTAATGGTCTGCTGCGAGCTGAACGCGGGGGCCGGGCATGATGCGACGGTGTACAGATCAATCCAGATGCACCGCGTGAACGTGCCGCTGGTCACGCCCTGCAACTGCATGCTCACCGTCAGCGAGACGTTCGGAGTCACCGTCAGCGTGACCGTGTTCGAGGTCGCGTTGCCGCAGGCGCCGCTGACCTGGCAGCGGTACAGCGTCTGATCCGCGGCGGTGGTCGCCGTGGAATACGTCGTGTTCGTGTTCACACCATCCGCCGGGCCCCATGTGGCCCCGCTATCGGTGGACTGCTCCCACAGATAAGTGATGGGGCCGGTGCCCCCGGCAATCAGCCCAAACGTCGTGCTGAAGCCGGAGCACTGGCTGGCCGCGCTTGGTGGCTGCGTGGAGATCGCGGTCGTGGCGTTCACGACGAGCGTGGCCCCGGCACTGGTCGCCGAGCTGCACGCGCCTGTTACCACGCATGAGTACATGCCCGCATCAGTCGCCGCGGCCGATGGGATCGAGTAGGTCGAGCTATCCGTGCCAACGTCGGAGCCATCGTGCTTCCACTGATAGTGGAAGGGGGGCGTGCCCCCGGCGGTCACGCTGAAGCTTGTGGGCGTTGCCTCGCAGACCGTCTGGCTGGCGGGGTCGCTGGTGGTCGTCAAGGGGTTCACCGTCACGGTCACGCTCGCGCAGGACGATGTGCCGCAGTTGTTCTGCCAGTTGGCGTAGTACGTGACGCTTCCGCTTGTGGGCACCTCTGGGCCGGTCAGCGTGTACGGGTTGCCCACGCCGGGCTGGAGCTGCATGCTATTGCAGCCGCCGGTGAACCAGTGCACGGTGTCGCCCGAGCCGCCGATCACCGAGAGATCGATGCTCGACGGAACCGCGTCGGCGCAGTACGACGTCACGGAGGCCACCGCGGCCGCGGGTGTCGTCGCCGGGGATTGCGTGGTGATCGTCGCCGTCTGGGCCATCTGCACCGAGCAGCCGTTGCGCGTGGCCAGAACGTTGAAGGTGGTGGGGCCGGCGGGGAGCGGGCTGAAGATGAGGTTCGCCGTCGTGCCATCGCCGAGATACGACGAGCCGACGATCGTCGTGCCGATCCGCAGTTGGTACAGCACGCCCACCTCGCTCTGGTGCACGTCGATCACGGCCGGATCGCCGACGCAGCGAATCGGCTGCTCCGCGTTCACGCCCAGTGCGGCGTTGGGGGTCTGGTTCACCGTCACGGTCGTAGACACGCAGGCCGAGTTGCCGCAGGTGTCGCTCTCATAGCGGGCGTAGTAGGTGTGCACGCCCACGGACGTGGGCGCGGCGATCACAAGCCCGTTGCCCGTGCCGATGGAGTTCCCGCCGCAGGTGTCATCAAACCACCGAAGCGTCGTGCCCGAGCCGCCGGTAGCGTTCAGGGTGATGGTGTTGCCGGGAGGGAGGGAGCCGGTGCAGTAGGTGGAGGAGCTCGCGTTTGCGCCCGTGGGCGCGACGGGCAGGGGATTGACCACCAGCGATGCGCCGCCGGAGGTCGCCATGCCGCACCCGCCGGAGACGACGCAGGTGTACGAACCCGCATCCCCGGCAACGGTGGACCCGATGGAGTAGGTGCTGCTGTCCGGGCCCACGTTCGAGCCATCGTGCTTCCACTGGAAGTGGAAGGGCCCCGTGCCCCCGGCCGTCACGCTGAACGACGCGGGCTGTCCGGCACAGACGGTCGCGCCGGTTGGGTTGGTGGTGGTCGTGGATGCGTTCACCGTCAGCGTCGCAACGGTGGTCGTGGCCGCGCCGCAGGCGCCCGTGATGATGCAGCGGAAGAGCGTTCCGTCCGTGGCAATGGGCGAAGTGACCAGCTCAACGGTGGTGCCACCCGTTCCCGCGGCGGTCGTCCACGTTCCGCCACCGTCGGTGCTCTGTTGCCAGAGATAGGTGAACGGACCAGTGCCGATGCCGGTGACGGCAAAGCCGGTGCTGGTGCCGAAGCACTGGGAGGTGGAGCGCGGCCCGTCGGTGGTGGTCCCTTCGAGAATCCCCACGGGTCGCACGTGCGTGAGCGTGACCGGCGGGCACGGGGCGTTGGTCGCCGTCACGCTGAAGGTGGTGGTGCTGTTGATCGGGCCAAAGCTGAACGTCAGCGTGCCGCCGTTGCCGATCTGCGGCGAGCCGGCGGGAGCCGCGTTGGCCAGGAGTTGATAGGAGACGCCGGATTCGGTGTTGTCCACGAAGATGAAGGTGGACCCGCCGAGGCAGACGGCGGAATCAGACGTGCCGACGGGAATCCCGTCGTTGGGGGATTGCGAGACGGCAACGGTCGCGGTCTGCGCGAGCTGGGCCGAGCTTGAGCAGGTGGTGCGGGTTGCCAGCACGTTGTACGTGGTTGTGCTGCTAATCGTGCCCGTGGAGAATGTCAGCGTGCCGCCGGTGCCCGCCTGCACGGGTGTGCCCACGACGGGCGTTGTGCCAACGCGGAGTTGATAGGAGACGCCCACCTCGCTGTTCGCGACGGTAATGCTGGAGGTCCCAGATCCGCAGATCGAAGAAGTGGTTGGGGCGACGCTCAGGGAGATGGTGGGCGAGGGGCAGAAGGTGGTGAAGCGGTCGAAGTTGGTGAACGTGCCGCCGCCCGCTGTTCCCTGGTTTCCCGCGCCCGAAAGTGCGGGCGAAACCGGGACCGTCTCGTCGCTCATCGTCGTGGTGCTCGTGTTTCCATTGCTCAGCGAAGCGATCAGGTCGATGTTGCCGCCCGCCGCGAAGTTGTTGATGAGCGAGTATGGGATGCGCATTTCAAGCACACCGCCACTCGTTGCGACGGAACCGGTAGCGGACGTGCCGGCAACAAAGACCAGAGACGTGCCGTCGAACGAGAACAGGAATGCTCCAGAAGTGGAGAACGCAACCGCGTAGTCCACGCCGAAAGTGGGGGGACGGCCGGAGCGGAGCGCACGAGAAATCGAGGCGCGGCCTGGGTCGGCGAGGTCTGAGAAACTCGTGCTCGATGTGCTTCCACCCGCCTGCGTATCCAGCAGCACGACAATGTTGTCGGCCCCCGTTACTGCGGCGCCGGCTCGGACAGCGATCGTTACGCCGCTTGCATCGGACGACATAAAGATGCGGGCGATGCTCGGATTAGCGGTCGCCGCGCCAGCGTTTGCGAAGTAGCCGAGCATGCCCGCGAAGCTGAACCCATCGCCGCCGAACTGATAGGAGTTGCTTGTGCCGTACTCGTTGGTCCCTATGGCGCCGTCGAGTGTGGCTGTGACGCCCGCGGTGTCCGTGATTACGTCCGTGAGACCGCCAGCGCAGATGTTGCGGGGCGAGGAGGAGTTTCGCGGGCGCGGCGTGCTCGCGGCGAAGTCAGAGAGATTCTGATTTGTGTCCTGACATCCGTTGCTGATTCGGAAGTCCGCAGTGGTTGCCGAAAGACCGGGGGCCGGATTCGTTCCTTCGTAGCCCGTCGTGACGGTCGTGGTCGTGCCGTACCCGACGAAGTCCAGCACAGTCGGTCCGCCGCTCGGGTTTGCACCCGAGAGCAGCGTTGTGCCACTCACAAGAGCTAGCTTCCCGGACGCTTGAGACAAGTTCTGAGTCCCCGTGCGGTCGGTTGTGGGCAAAGGGGCTCCCCCTGAAGCCGTCGCGAGCCCGATCAGGAAATATCCACCGGGCTGGATCGAGCCGTTCACTGTTGCCGAACTTCCAATTGCGTTGCTCCAACTCGTTCCGGTGTCCGAGGCATATTGGAGCGAAACGCCTGTCAAACTGACCGCCGTCGTTCCGCGATTGAACAGCTCGACAAAGTCCTGGGTGTAAGTGTTTCCGCCGCCTCCGTAGATCTGGCTGATGACCACCTGTCCGGTTCCCGTGACCGTGACGGTCAGGCAGGCCGTACTGATGCAGTTGGTTGTTGTGTTTCGGGCTCTGGCGAAATATGAAGTGGAGCCAGCTGCGACCGAGGCGATTGAGAAACTGGTTTGGCCGGTGGCAACAAGCGTTCCGCCGCAGGAGCCAGTGTACCAGTCCACGGTCTCGCCCACGTTCACAGAGGCGCTGATCACGAGTGCTGAGCCGGTGATGGGGGAGTACGACCCAGTCCCCGTCGGCGTATTCGGCACCGCGCTCACATTCACCGTCGCCGTCTGCGTCAACTGTGTGGCCGTGCAGCCGCTGGCGGTGGCGAGAACGTTGTAGGTCGTCGTGGCTGTGAGCGGGGTGGTGCCGGTGGACAGGGCAATGCTTCCTCCCGTGCCGGTCACTGGCGCAGAGCCCGTAACGGCCGTGGTGCCCACGCGGAGCTGGTAGCTCACGCCCGTTTCGCTGCCCGCGACGTTGATGGTCGTGCTCGAACCGCTGCAGACCGTTGCGGCCGCCGGCGAAACGGAGAGCCCGGCGGAGGGTGGGGAGATGACCGTCAGCGTCGCCGCGGCGGGCGTGACGGTGGCGCACGAACTGCTCAGTACGTCAACGGTGTAGCTTCCCGTGTCCCCTGAGACGACGCCGGTGATGGTGAGCTGGTTGGATGTGGCTCCGGAGATCGTTCCGCCATTGGAGAGGGGCGAGCCGCCCTTCTTCCACTGGTACGACAAGCCCGTGCCGGTGGCTCCGACCGTGAACTGAATGGTGCCGCCGACACACGCGGAGGTGCTGCTCGGAGGCGTGCCGATGACGGTCGCGGCGTTCACCGTCACGGTCGTCTGGGCGCACGCGGCGGAGTTGCAGGTGCCATCGGTGGCGCGTGCGAAGTAGGTCGTGGTGCTGCTCGGCGCGGCGATGGTCACGCTGGTGGCGGTGCTGCTGATGGGCGTCACGGCCGTGCCGCCGCAGGAGCCGGTGAACCACTGAATGCTGGTGCCGCCGCTGAGCGCGGCGCTCAGCGTCACGGTGGAGGGGGCCGCGCCGGAGCAATACGAGGCGGGAGAAGCGACGGGAGACGTCGGCGTGCCGGGGGCGGTGTTGACGGTCAGCGTAACAGCGCTGGAAGTGACGGGTGATCCCGTGCAGGTATTGGTCACCCGGCAGTCGTACGAGCCCGTGTCGCCGTTGACTGTGCCCGTGATCGTGAGCGTCGGCGAGGTCGCGCCGCTGACCGTGCCGACGTTGGAAAGATTGACCGTGTTCTTGCGCCACTGGTACTGCGGCGACGTTCCGGCGGAAATCGAGACGCTAAGGTTGACTGTCGAACCCGCGCACTGCGTGGCGGGTGCCGATGGTCCGGTGACCGTCCCGATCGGGGTGCATGGCAGATTGAGGATGTACCGGTCGAACGCGCTGTAGTTGGCGGTCGCTGTGGTACCAGGGTTCGTGCCGGAGTTCAGCGCGGAGATCGGTGGGATCGACTCGTTCGAGTTGAAGTTGCCCGTGGAGCAGTAGGCGACGAAGAAGTCCAGTGCGGAGCCCGGACTCAGGCCCAGCGTGGTGAGCGGAATGGACATCTCACGGAATACGGCGGTTGTTCCAGCAGCGGAGGGGATGATGTTTGCGTTGGAGATGAACGTGTGGGTACCGTTTGTGAGCTGATAGAGGAACGCTCCAGCGCCCGAGTTCCAGATGGTGATCGCAAAGTCGGGCTGGACCGGGAACGTGTCGTTGCCGAAACTGCCGAGGTTGCTGATCACGCCGCGATCACTACTGGACACATCGCCCATCGTCGCATCGGTCTGTCCGGAACACTGGTTGGTGTCCAAGTAGATCACGACCACGTCGTTCACTGCCGCACCCGGCTGGAAGCCGATGTAGAGGTTCGACGTATCAGACTTCATGTAAATCTTCGCACTCGCTCCGCCGATCACGCCACCGAAGCCGGTGCCGCCGCCGGAGAAGACGTTGGAGTTGCCAGTACCGTACTCGTTGGCTCCGAGCGTGCCGTTCACCGTCGCGCCCGTCTGATTGGCGTCGGTGATCGTGTTGGCCGGGGTCGCGCCGGAAGTGGCGCAGACGCGGATCGTGCCGGTGGAGTTGAAGATCGACGTGTCCCAGGAAAGCCCCGCCGGGAGCGACGGAAGACTGAACACCTGGGCTCCGGTGCGTGTGCCCGCGCCCTGGAAGATCTGGAAACTGTTTCCCGCGGCCGGAGTGAAGCTGTTGATCAGCGAAACCGTGATCGTTCCACCGGCGGCGTACGCGCCCGCAATGCTCAGAACATCGAACTGTCCGGCGGTGGTGCCGCCGAGCTCGATTTGGATGTTGTTGGAGTTCGTAACGTCGAGATTGCTCGAAAACGTGAGCGTGCCCGCTGCGATCGAGCCGCCCGGGGCGATCGTGCCGCCATTGGTGTAGACCTTTGAGGGCGCCGAGTTTATGACAGCGCCATTGCCCGAGAGCGTGTTGCTCGTGACAAGCGCTGCGCTGCTGGGAACGCCCGTGACGTCCAGTGTTGTGCCGGTGGCAAGGGCTACTTCGGAACTGCTCCCAACCGTGTTTGCCCATGAGCCGCTGAGAGCAAGAGTGCCTGTCGAGATCGTCGTGCTACCGGTGTACAAGTTCTGATTGCTGAAGGTCAGAGTTCCCGCGCCGGTTTTCGTAATAGATCGGCCCGCAGGAGATTCGATGAGCTGCGCGGCGATTCCAATGTCTCCGCCGGCGTTGATGGTGCTGTTCGCCGCGGTGAGACGTACGAACATCGCACCAACCGTTGATCCGTTGAAGGCGTTCACACTCATCGCAGATGCGGACTGATTGTCCAACACAAGACTGTTTGCGCCCGTGCCATTCAGCGTGATATTGCCAGAGGTGCTGGCACTACTTCCAAAAGTGCGGGGACCGGACGTCACCTGTATGGTGCCAAGATAGAAAGGGGTTCCTAGATTGCTGAAGTTCAATCCAATCGAGGACAGAACTCCGCTCGAACTGAAGAGTGCAATGTCGTTGTTCGTCGAGGTCGTCGATCCTCCAATCAAGTTGCTCTGCCAATTGGCAGCCGTCGCCCATGCGGTGCTAGAAGTGGAGGTCCAAGTCTTGGTGGTTTGCGCAATTACGCTAGTCCCCGGCCCCATCGCGGTCGCTATGACCACTAGCGCGGCCCGCGCTGCCCTGCGCGGCAGTAGCCCGATCAATATCCCCTTCGTCGCGGCCAGAGGCCCGGCACGCATGCAAGTCTTGGTAGATCCGCCCGGTGTCTGCCCCGTCACGTGAATCGTCATGCTCTGAACCTCGAAAAAGTGGGCGATGGGAAAATGAGACAAGGCCTCGGGGCGTAGCGGCGTAGAGAGAAGCGCGTAGGGGGATAGAGGCCGAGGGGTGGGGGGGCCAGTGTACTCGATTACGGTGAAAACTCCGACTCCGAAAACCGTCCCCGCCCGGAGAACCGGGCGGGGACAGCAAGATTGGGCATCCGCAGCACGCGGATGCGGGTATGCGCGGGCTTAGCAGCCCTGGAACCAGACTTCCAGGAACGAGAAGATGTCCTGCACGTCGGCGTGGTTGTTGCCGTTGAAGTCGGCCTTGGGGTGGTTGGCGAACCAGGCCGTCAGGAACGAGAAGATGTCCGAGACGTCCGTCACCTGATCGTCGTTGAAGTCCGCCGGGCAGCGCGGCAGGCCGTGCTGCGAGACCCAGGCGATATCCGCGGCGTTCAGGCGGCCGTCCAGGTTGAAGTCCGCCATGGCCGCCGCACGCATGTCGCGGGCGACGAGCTCATCCACGGAGATATCCGACACGGGGCCGCCGTCGGCGAGGGGGACGTTGCAGATGTCGGCCTCGCGGAAGTTGAGGAAGCCGAACTGGATGAAGGTGAAGTCCTCGGTGCCGACGGTGCCGTTGCCGGAGAAGTCGGCGTTGTTGGTGGCCAGGCCGCAGGGGGTGGAGCCGCCGGGGCTGGTGCCAAGCTGGCCGATGAAGACGCCGAAGTCCAGGATGTCGATGTAGGGATCGTTGTTGGTGTTGCCCTGCTCGAGGGCCTTGCCGGAGGCGGCCGTGAAGTCGGCGTAGTAGGCGGTGCCGGAGATGCCGAAGTTGGCCGCGCCCGCGCTGGTGCGGCGGAGCGTGTGCTTCTGGTCCGTGGCGGTGATGGAGGTGTACGGCGCGCCGCAGGGAACCGTGGCGCTGCCGGTGCCCTGGCCCGAAGCATTGAAGGACACGGGAACGTCAACGGTGGCATCCACCGAGCAGCCGTGGTAGAGACTGAAGGTGACGCAGCGCGTGACGGCCGAGGAGAGGCCGACCTCGTCCACGGCGACGTTCATGGAGTTGACGGGATTCACGGTGACGGTCTGCACGCAGGAAGAGGCGTTGCCGGCGCAGTCCGTGGCTGTCCAGGTGACGTTGGTGGTGCCGGAGGGGAAGGGATCGGCGAGGGTGAGCAGCGCGTTGTCGGAGCGGACGTAGGTGACGGTGGGCGCGCTGCAGTTGTCCGTGGCGACGGGGCCCTGCGGACCGGCGAGCAGGTTGTCCCAGTAGACGTCGTAGGACTGGCCGAAGTTGTACGTCTGCAGGATGACGTTGCCAATGCGCGTGGAGCCGTTGGCGGGGAGTGTCTGCACGGTGACGCCGTCGATCTTGTAGACCCAGTTGCCGCCGGTGAGCGTCATGGAGAGAGTGTGCCAGGCGTTGAAGACGACGGGCATGGCCAGATCGATGTAGACGCCGTTGACATCGTCGAAGACGCGGTAGCGCGGCGTGGGATTCGCGGGCGTCGGGTTCAGCGGGTCCGCCGGATCGTTGGAGATGAAGTTGATGATCGGGAAGCCGGAGACGCTGTTGGTGGCATCAAACGCCGTGGCCCACATGCTCGGAGCGCGGACGCTGGTGGCCCATGCGGCGGGGATGTACAGATCGACCGCGAGCGTCTGCCCGGCGGCCAGATTGATATCGAGCTTGCGACCCTGGGTGCTGTAGAAGGGGAAGTTGTAGGGCGAAACGCGATTGGCCAGCGAGTCGGCGGAGGAGACGCTCTGCTTCAGCCGGTTGCCGCCGAGGAACGAAGCGCTCGCGAAACCGGCGGGAGCGTAGCGGTCGGTGTACCAGACGCCGGGGGCCTGGGAGTTGCTCAGCGTCGGGGAAACATCGAAGGTGTTGATGTAGTTGAAGGTCGCGGTGCATCCGCCGGCATCGGCGTTGGTCACGACGTTCGGGGGGCACGTAATCACGGGGGCCGTGGTATCACGCTGCGTGATGATCTGGACGTAGGTGGAGGTGTTGTTGCAGGAATCGACGGCCTTCCAGGTGCGGGCGATGGTGTTGTCCACGCAGGGGAAGGCGTTGGGGTCGAAGTTGTAGACGGCGCCGGAGGAGGCCGTGGAGATCTGGAAGTTGTCGACATTCACGTCAAAGACGTCGCCGGGGCTGGCGAAGCCGGCGGCGATGCGGATGCTGCCCTGGCCGGCCGTGGGAACCTGGGCGGGGGACTGGTTCACGATGCGTGCGGTGGGGTGGAGTGCGAGGTACATGCTCAGGGGGCGAGCATCCTGGCCGGGACCGAAATCGTTCTCGCCGTACCACATGCCGTGGAGGCAGTCCCATGTCTGCCAGACGCCGAGGACCGGCGCGGGCTGGGGAGAGACGTTGAAGGGGTTGCCGTATCCGGCGCGGCTGTACTCGGGCTCGAAGAAGATGCGGTCCTCGTAGCCATTGCTGAGGTCGCCGTCGAGATCGATGTAGAGCGTGAGGTAGGTCATCTGGCCGCCGTTCCAGCTTGTGCCGTACGTGCTGTAGCCAAGCGTGGTGAGCGAGCTCAGCGGAGTGCCGGACCAATCGCCATTGCGCATTTGGACGGTCTGCTCGCCGCTGCTGCCGGTATTCAGATGGACGCTGCCGGTGCCGATGGGGGGCGTGGCGGGGCCGGTGACGAAGTTAAAGGTGCCGTCGCCGCCGGGGGTGTTGCTGTTGGCGAGCGTGGCGAAGATCGACCAGCCGTTGAGATTGCTCGGGGAGACGAAGATCGGCGCCGAGTCCGTGAAGCTGACAAGGGCGCTGCCGCAGTTGTCGGTGGCCGTGGCCGGGCCGCCGGTGTTGGCGACCGTCGGGTTGACGTTGCACTCGATGACAACATTGGGAGGAGAGAAAGTGAAGGTGGGGGCGACCGTGTCGTTGAGCGTGAGTGCGCCCAGCGGGCCGGTGGAGATCGTGATCTCGTTGCCGAGCGCGTCGGTCAGACGGCTGGGGGGCAAGCTGGCCCGGAAAGTCACGAGGTTGGATTGGGCGCAGTACAGCGTCGAATCGGTGAAGTGGATGGTGGCGAGCGTGTCCCCCTGGCTGATCACTTGGCCGTTGTTCACCGCGCCGACGGCAAGGGTCGCCTGGTGCGCCGCGTTATTGATGTTCGTGAACACCGCCTGCAGGCCGAGGCCCGCCGTGATGGTGGTGCCCGTGAAGCCCGCATCAAAGCTCAGGAAGAACTGCCCGCCCGCGGCCTGCGATAGAGGGGGCGCGCTCGTCAGCACAAGCTTCACATCGACGGAGCCGCTGGTGCAGTCGCCGGTCGATTGCAGCGAGACGGTGTACTGGGCCATCGCGGAGGAGCCGACGAGGGCTCCCGCGGCAAGGGCCAAACATTGAGCCATACGGAGAACGTTCATAGGGCCTCCAAGAAACTATCCGCAGAAAATCGCACGGTGACGTCCGAACGACGCGGATCCACACAGGTTGAAGCCGCCCCCGCCCGGTGAGGGGCGGGGGAGGGGAACAAGCAATCGAAGGGCTCAGCAGCCCTGGAACCAGACTTCCAGGAACGAGAAGATGTCCTGCACGTCGGTGCGGTTGTTGGCGTTCATGTCCGCCTTGGGGTGGCCGGCGAACCAGGCCGTCAGGAACGAGAAGATGTCCGAGACGTCCGTCACCTGATCGTCGTTGAAGTCCGCCGGGCAGCGCGGCAGGCCGTGCTGGAAGACATACGCAATGTCAGCGGCGTTCACGCGGCCGTCGAGGTTGAAGTCCGCCATCGTGGCCGAGCGCATGTCGCGGGCGACGAGTTCATCCACGGAGATGTCCGCAACGGGGCCGGTGCCCTGGAGCGCGCCGCCGCAGGGGTCGGGATCGCGGAAGTTGAGGAATCCGGACTGGATGAAGGTGAAGTCGCCGACGCCGACGATGCCGTCGCCGTCAAAGTCCGGGTGGTAGCCGCCGAGGAGGGAGTAGCCGCAGGGTGTGGAGCCGCCGGGGGTCTGGAAGATGCGGCCGATGTAGATGCCGAAGTCGAGGATGTCGATGTAGGCGTCGTTGTTGTCGTTGCCCTGCTGCAGGGCCTTGCCGGTGGCGGCGGTGAAGTTGGCGTAGTAGGAGGTGCCGGCGACGCCGAAGTTCGGCGCGCCCGTGCCCGTGCGGCGGAGCGTGTGCTTGGTGTCCGTGACGGTGACGGAGCTGAAGGCCGGCGCGCCGCAGGGAACATCGATCAGGATCGTGGGCAGGGCCGAGTAGGTGATGTCATCGACGTAGGCGACGTCGCGGGGGCCGACGGCGGAGTAGTCGCCGGCGGTCTGGAACTGCACGGCGTCGATGCCGAAGATGGAGCCGCCGTTGTAGCCGAACTGGCGGGCGCCCT
Organism: Phycisphaerales bacterium; assembly: GCA_038225655.1. Classification (GTDB taxonomy): domain Bacteria; phylum Planctomycetota; class Phycisphaerae; order Phycisphaerales; family UBA1924; genus UBA4658. The sequence continues at coordinate 99,725 of JBBRQY010000012.1, forward strand.
CTTCCCAGTCGTGAAGGCCCAGTGCGCTGCCGACGAGGGTGTTGGTGCTGTCGTAGAGGCGGTAGTCAACGACGTCGTTGTTGCCGTTGTTAACGAAGGTGATGTCGCACTGCACGCGGTACCAGGTGCCCCAGGCGAGGTTGGAGGCGACGGGGTGGAAGACGAAATCGAGGCCGGTGACGGTGTCCTCGATGGCGTACACGCCGCAGTTGAGGTTGGTGTCGCCGTAGCTGGTTTGGTACCAGGTGCCGAAGTAGGTGGTGCGGTCCGGGCCGTAGCTTTCGCTCTTGAAGGCGAAGCCGTCTACCGGCGTGGTCGAGGCGGTGCGGAACCAGTAGGACGAGCGGAACTTGCTGCTGGCGGCGTTGACCGGGGAAACGGTCTCGCCCGCGGCGAAGGGCAGGCGGGGAGTCTTGAGGTTGTCGATCACGCCGTCGTTGCCGCTGCCGTTGTTGCCAACGACGAGGCCCTTGCTGCCCGAGCGTCCCACGCCCGCCGCAACCTGGCCGCTGGTGGCACAGTTGGAGGGCAGCCACCAGTTGGTGCCGCCGGGGGTGCGCAGGTCCGTGGGCGAAGTTGCCCCGGGGAGGTTGCCGGCCGCGTAGGACTCGAAGTCAACGGTGTTGGTGGAGTTGAAGGCCATGTTGCCGGAGACCGTCGCCACCGGGGTGCATCCGGCGCCCCACATTTCGAAGGTGACGCAGCGTTCGGAGGGAAGGTTGAGCCCCGCTTCTTCCACGGTCGCGACCATGGTGTTGGAGTTGCTCACGACGACATTGAACGTGCAGGACGTGGTGTTGCCGCACGCATCGACGCTGGAGGCCGTGACAATGGTTGCGCCGGACGGGAAGGTCGATCCGCTCGGGGGATTGCAGTCGACGGGGACCGGGCGGATGAGGGAGGTGTTGTCGATGTGCAGCTCATCGGCAGCGATGAACGTGAACCACATGTAGCGGTTGCCGCCGACGACGGAGGCGATGAGATCGGAAGGATCGGAGCGGACTTCGGTCCACAGGAGTGTGCCGGAAGCGTCACGCAGGTTCATATCAACGGCGAGCACGCCGCCAACGTTGTGGAAGTTCCACTCGAAGGTGTACCAGCCGGTGGAAGTGATGGCGTAGTGGTTGATGGAGCCCAGATCGTTGCGACGGGCGAAGCTGGAGTTGTTGTCCGCGCCGACCAGCACGGAGCCGGGCTGCCCGGCGGTGTGGAAGATAAAGTCGCGAAGGAAGCCGCCCGCGTTGTTGCTCGCGGCGGTATCGAGATCAAATCCGTAGGTGCTCGCGGCGACGGCCGGATCGGCCAGATTGATGTAGACATCCTGCGAGGCGATGAAGCCGTTGGCGAAGTTCGAGCCGTAGCCGCCGAGGCGGGTATACGCGCCGGAATAAGCATCGGGCGAAGCAGGGAGCGAGGCCGAATCGATGCGGGCATGGGCCGCACCGGACTTGCTGGTAACGCCATCGGTGCCGGAAACGACGCGGTGGACGAAGCTGTTGGAGGAGTTCCAGTCGGTGCTCTGCGAATCGTTGAAGGGGGAGGTGATCTCCGGACCGCCGGCGACGAAGCCGGGGTTCTCAAAGCCCTGGAAGTGCTGCTGCTCAAAGGCAGTGGGGCAGGTGTAGTTGATCACAGCCGAGCAGGAGCCGGCATCGGCGCTCTGGTAGATGTTCGCGGGACAGGCCGTCTGCACAGGTGGTGTGGAGTCGGTGACGGTGATGGTTTGCACGCAGGAAGAGGCGTTTCCGCAGTGGTCGGTGGCCGTCCATGTACGGGTGATGGTGCCGCGTCCGCCGATGCCCATGCAGTTGGTCAGACCGGTGCGATCGTCCACAAAGGTGATCACGGGGGCGGGATCGCAGTTGTCCGTTGCCGTCGCGAAACCGGTGGCCCACGGGTCCTTGCCGTCGGCCCATGTCACGGAGACGTTGCCAGGGCAGGTGATAACCGGCGCGGTGACGTCGTTGAGCGAGATGGCCGCAAGCGCGCTGGTGGCAACCGCGATGGCGTTGCCGTTTGCATCGGTCAGGCGTGTGACGGGGTTGTTGGCGCGGAAGCCGACGAGCCCGGACTGGCCGCAGTACGTGTTCGGCGTGGTGAAGGTGATCGTCGCAAGCACCTGGCCCGGTGAGAGCGTGGCGGTGGGATTGCCGAAGGGCGCGCCCACGGCGACGTTGGCCGTGTGGCTCAGATTATTGAACGTCAAGCTGACGCCCATAAGCGCCGGACCGGCCACAATCGAGTTGACCGCAAGTCCATTGTCAAAGCTCAGGAAGAACTGCCCGCCCGCGGCGACAGAGACCGGAGCGGCGTTCGTGAGCACGAGGTTGGCGACGAAGGACCCATCATGGCGACAGTCATTGACCGACTGCAACTCGACGGAGTACTCCGGGGGCAACTGCACAAGTCCGAGGCGCTCGTCGGGCCCCATCGGGGCGTTGTAGTCCGTTCCGCCGGCGACGGAGTAGCCGAGGGATTGGCTCAGGTTGAATCGAACTTGAGATGTGGCGGTGGCGAAGCCCATGCCAAGCGGGTCGTGGCGGAAGAAGCTGATGGGAATCGCAACTTCAATCACGCCATTGGTGACGTTGCTGATCCATGTGGCATAGCCGGCGGCCGGGTAGTAGCCGTCGTTGAGCGGGCCGCCGGTGAAGACACCGCCGCGGAAGAATCGGTTGTTGGTCACTTCCATTCCGATGCTGCCATTGGGCAGAGTCGAGGAGAAGTACAGGTTTGCGAACTGGACGCCCGCCGCACTTCCGCCGCCGGCCGGATTGGCCGCCACGGCAGCGTAGATGTACGTGCTGTCGGCGCGAAAGTACGTCGTGTATGCGACGGCACTGTTGGTGGTGCCCGGAGTTCCGAAGTTACCCACCGGGGCGCCGGGGTCATACGTCACGGTGCGGATCGTAACGCCCGGGCCGGACCATTCGGGGCCGATGATGCCGTCGACGCCCGTTTGTGCCATCACGGGCGTTGCCGCCAACGAGCTCAAAAGGGCCCCGCAAGCCAGGGCAAGATTTCGAACCAGACTGAGAACGTTCATGGGATCTCCTAAGAACTGTCCGCAAAGAGTCGCGCGGAAACTACCGGGCAACGCGGATCCACACGTGATTTTGAAGCCATCCCCGCCCGCGTTGGCGGGCGGGGATGCGTGATTCGGACGCACCGTGTTGGTGCGCGTGATAGCTGGTGATCAGCAGCCCTGGAACCAGACTTCGAGGAACTGGAAGATGTCCTGCACGTCGGCATGGTTGTTGCCGTTCAGGTCCGCCTTGGGGTGGTCGGCGAACCAGGCGCCCAGGAACGCGAAGATGTCCGAGACATCCGTAGCCTGATCGTCGTTGAAGTCCGCGGCGCAGCGCGGCAGCCCGTGCTGCGAGACGTAGGTGATGTCGGCGGAGTTCAGGCGGCCGTCGAGGTTGAAGTCCGCCAGCGCGTATGACCGAAGGCCGGTAGCGACAAGGTCGGCAACGGCCACGTCCGTGATCGGAGATTCGCCGACGAGCGCGACGCCGCATGGGTCGGCATCGCGGAAGTTGAGGAACCCGAAGGAGATGAAGTTGAAGTCTTCAATGCCAACGCTGCCATTGCCGCTGAAGTCGGCGTTCAGGCCGCCGGCGCAGGATGTGCTCGCGCCGGGGTTGGTTCCGAACTGGCCGATATACCCGCCGAAGTCGAGGATGTCGATGAAGGCGTCGTTGTTGATGTTGCCGCCCTGAAGGGCACGCGCGGCCGTGAAGCTGGAGACGTAGTCGGGGGAGGAGACACTCAGCACGCCCAGGCGGCGGAGCGTGTGGTGCGTGTCGGTCGCGGTGATGCCCGTGTATGGGCCGGAGCCGCAGGGAACGTCGATCAGGGCGGAGCCGATCGCGTTGCTGGCGATGCCGTTGGTGAAGGTGATGTCCTTGGTGACGGTCGTCGCCAGAGCGCACGGGCCGGATCCGTAGAGGTTGAAGGTGATGCAGCGCGTGAAGGGCGCGTTGGCGGGGTTGCTGCTGGTGCCGGCAAGCTCAACCGTTGCCGCGAGCGTGTTGAAGGGGTTGACGTGGACGATCTGGTTGCAGGATGTGGAGTTGGCGGCGCAGTCCGTAACGGTCCACGTGACGGTGGTGTTGCCGGTGGGGAAGGGCTGGTAGAGGGACAAAGCATCGGAGCGGGTGGCGGTAACGGAGGCCACGCAGCAGTTGTCGGTGTACACGGGGCCCTGCGGGCCATGCAGGAAGTTGTCCCAATACACGTCGTAGGAATCGCCATCGGGACCGCCCGAGAAGCCGAAGTTGTACGCCTGGAGCAGCACGCTGCTGTAGCGGACCGATCCATAGTTGCTGTTGGTCAGCACAGGCACGCCGTCGAGCTTGTAGGTCTTGGTGGTCGTGCCGAGCGTGATCTCCAGACGGTGCCATCCGGCCGTGGGAACAGGGCCGACAACAGTCCACGCCGCGGCGTTGTCATAGACGCGCCAGCGGGCCGGTCCGACGCCGGGCACTTCCGCGCCACTCGCGTCGCTGGCCGAGTTGCTCGAGGAGAATCCGATGATGCCGTAGTCCGCGGGGCTGCCGCTGTTGGCCTTGTCGATACCGACGGCCCACATATCCGCACGTCGTGCGACCGTGCCGGAGAGCCAGGAGACGTCGACGTACAGATCGATGCCGAGGGTTTCGCCAATGGGCATATCGACATCGAACGCGCGGCCCTGGGTGTTGTAGAAGTTGGCCTGAAATCCACCGGGACGATGCGCGAAGGAATCGGCGGAGGAGATGCTGTGTTTGAGCACATTTCCGCCGGGGCCGGCTGCGCTTGCGAAACCGGCGGGGGGATAGCGGTCCAGGTAGAACGCGTTGGGGGCCCGCGTGTTGCTGAGGGTCACGGCGGAGTCGAAGGTGTTGGTATAGGTGAACGTGGCCGAGCATGTGCCCGCGTCGGCATTGACGGTGATGTCGGGCGCACAGGCGACGATGGCCGGGGCCTGCGTGTCATTGACGACGACGCTCTGGTTCACGCTGGAAGAGTTGCCACATTGATCGGTGCTCGTCCACGTCAGCGTCGTAGTGCCCGAGGGGAACAGGGCGTCCATCGGCTGCGCGTCGCCGCGTGCAACGCGGAGCACAGGAGCCGGATCGCAGTTGTCCAGAACCGAAGGCGGCAGCTCGAGATTGCGTGTGACGAGGATGTCGTCCACGAAGGCCTCGAACTGGCCGGCGCCGGGCCATTCGCCCGCGCCCACGCGAACGGCGTTGAGGTGCAGATCACCCCACTTCAGTCCGCCCGAGAAGGTCGTGTTGCGGAGGGCCGAGAGGAGTCCGCCGCCGTTGGTGGAAGCGAACTGCCCCGAGGTCAGCCCCGTGCGATTGCCGATGACGTGAATATTGGTTGTTCCGTTGATGCCCTGTGTGAACCAGCGTCCCTGCGGAATGGACTGGGCTCCGGAAATAAAGACAATCACCAGCGCGTCGCCGGTGGGGCTGCCGTCAAAGTCGTCGATGCCGTTCTGATTGGCATCGACCTTGAAGTACATGTAGGGGGCGAGGTCCGGGGCCGAGCCCGGCGTGACGTATGTCTGGAACATGCCGGAGGCGTTGCCGAGGGTCATGCCGCTGAGAGGGGCCTGAACCTTCGCGAAGTCCGCGCTTCCGCTGGGAAGGAAGAGCCGGGCCGACTGCGTCGCGCTGAACGCCTGAGCCGTTGAGAGCGTCGTTGAACCATTGACGTCGGCCAGCAACTGATAGCCGCTGGGGGAGCCCTCAAAGTTCACAAGACTGCCCAAGCTTGCACTGCACGTGTTGGCGTCGGTGCCTTGAGTGACGACGGGGAGCGCGTTGCCGCCGTTGATGACCGGCGCGGTCGTGTCGTGCAGTGTGAGCACGCCCAAGTCGGACACCGTCAGCGTGATGGCCTGTGCCAGTCCATCAGTCACCGTATTGGGCGGACTGTGCATGCCATCGAACGCGACAAGGCCCGCCTGGTGGCAAATAGTCGCGCTGTCGGTGAAGGTCACCGTCGCGATCGTGTCCCCATCGGCGAACACCTGCCCATTGGCCTGAACACCCACGGCTCCGGCGATGGTGTGCCCCGTGTTGTTCACAGAAGAGTAAATCAGAGTCAGCCCCGCGCCCGGCGTGACTGTTGTGCTGGCAGTCAATGCCGGGTCGAACTTCAGGAAGAACTGTGCACCCGCCGCGCCGGATGTGCCGGTCACGTGGTACTTCACGGCGACCGAAATCGCTCCGCTGGCGTTGCATGGGCCTGCCGCGTCCAGCGTGAGAGAAACGGGCGGAAACGCGGCAAATGCCGAAGCGCCAAAGCTGGCGCCGGCGGCCGCAGCCATACACACGAGAAGGCGAGAAACGTTCATCCAGACACTCCTTGATAGAGGCAAAGGCAACTGCAAACTCGATTGCGATGCGACGGCGAATGGCCGCGCTCGCTCACTTCAAGCAATATTTTCAGGGATCAACGCATACCCAAGAGGAAAATGTTCAAAGTCGTACCCACACCGACTCGTGCCGAGAGCACATCGAGAATCCTGATTTCGTCGGCCGCCACAAGCGGTGCGACGCTGATCGACCACAAGCCCCCGCAAGAACTGCGGCGGCTTGACCGATTGAACTTACCCAGGCATTCGTGGCCTGGCCCGGACTAGGAAACAGTCCGAACCGCCAGCGCATCCCGGCGCCGACGCTGCGAAAAAACACCGACTGCCAGCAGGATCGCCGCGGCGGGCGCCGGAACTACTCGTACGGATGTGCCCGTAAGCAATCCGGTTACGTTCACATTTGGGCCAGCATCCCCGTACACCACCGTGGTGCCGGTGGGCGATCCTGCGGAAGGAACCATGCCGAGCGGAGTCGCCGGCGTCGGGGCCAGCGCGGTGAACAGCAGCGTGGAGAGCAGCGTGCCGCTGGGCATTGCCAGAATCGAAGACCCCAGCGGGCCGAGGCCGACAAACATTGCGTTCCCGTCACTGGGAACGGCGATTTCGTTTATTCCGTACGCGTCGTGAAAGAAGCCCGAGGCCGTGAACGACGCTCCGCCTGCGCCGGAGAGGCCAGTCAACCGCAAACGGGAGATGTCCCAGGAGAAGATCACTTGCAGCGACAGCAAACCCTCCGGCTCGCCGGAGTTCGCCGCGGCAAAGATGCCGATCGCCACTTGATCGCCAACGTTGTACTGGGAACTGACCGCTCGCAACGACAAATCGATGCCTCCTTGGCAAACTGATGCGGCGACCAACCCAGACATGACCGCGAGGGGCCAATACACGGTGCTCTCTCCTTCTCCAAAAGGGGCTTCGTACCCCCGATCAAAACACTACGGGAGGTCTGGTATACCTCAGGTCTCAGATCATTGCAAGTGAAACCCCCGAACCATCGTGAAGACAGGGTCAATCCCGGTTCGGCATTTTTCATCTCGACTCCGGAAGTCCCAGGAACCCGTGGGTCGCCCATTCTCACTCTGGCCCACACCCTCTCTTGATGTCCGCGTCAACGGAAGGAGGAGTCGGTCTCCCATCCTGTCGTTTGTGTGCCTGTCAAAGTGGGCAAGCTGAGGGCGCCAGTCCAATATCAATCCACCGGAGTTCCTGAACGACAAACCCCCGCGGGTCGCGGGGGTTCATCAAAGCGGCAGTCGCCGGACATGGCTCGAACCGGTTTGTTGTCCTTGATCCGAGAGTTCTTCCGGGCGAATCCCGGGTGGGAATAGGGGTTCCCCACACCCTTCCCCGCATGGGGGAAGGGTGGGTCGCTCGGAATGTGTTGC
>JBBRQY010000013.1:0-101969 GCA_038225655.1 Phycisphaerales bacterium
AGGGTTCACGGTGAGCAAACCGAATGTGGATGTGGTCGCGGAGTACATCCGGAATCAGAAAACGCACCACGAGAAGCAGACCTTCGAGGCGGAGTACCTCAAGATGTTCAGGGACACCGGATGGGAGGGTGATCCGAAGGACTTGTTTGGTTGATAGTCGTCGCCTTTCGCCCGTAGGGCGCCCGATGGTTGCCGCCCCCCCGAGTGGTGAAGCGAGGCCGCCTTGGGCCGAGCAAGCCACCGGAGGCCGAGCCCCGGAACTCTTTGCTTTTTTCTATTCTTCGCCCGGAGGGCGAACGAGCGTTGCGATTGGTCGTGCGAGAGTCTGGCGGATCGTCCGCCCTCCGGGCGGGAAGGCAAAGAAGGAAGAGAGTGTTGGAGTGGCCTGACCGGTGGCTCGCTCGCAAAGCTCGCTTCACCACCGGCAACCATCGGACGCCCTCCGGGCGAAACCAAGGAGAACTCCGTGTGTGTCCGGAGTGCGGGAGCACAGACCCCTCCACCCCCAACACGGCCCCAAACAGCTCCTGTTCGGCACCGAACAGCCGTTTCTCAGTCCCGAACAGCGGCTGTTTGGGCCTGAACAATCATTTCTCAGGCCCACTCAGCCGCTGTTGAGGCCTGAACAATCATTTCTCAGGCCCATACAGCCCCTGTTGAGGCCTGAACAATCATTTCTCAGGCCCATACAGCCGCTGTGTGGGCCTGAAAAATCATTTCTCAGTCCCATACAGCCGCTGTATGGCGCACTATCCGGACGTGCATCCCGGCTGGGGCTTCTGAAACGCGGTTCGGCGGTTATTGATCGTGGCGACGCGGCCGTGGGCGCGGCCCACGCCGCAAGGGGTGAGGACGGGGCAGGGTATCTTTCTAGTTATCTACTTCATGAGGCGCAAGTTCGTTCCGGGGCGAGCGAGACCGGATTCACGCTCATGGACATCGCCGCCCAAGACAAAGACAAAGCGGAGAGAGAACGCAGCCCCGGGCTTGATTGGCCGGGGCTGCTTTCGTGTAGACTGCGCGAGATGAAGCGTGCCGGAGCATCAAAGTCGATCTGCCTTGCTGTTGCGTCGGTCGCAGTGTGGCTGGCAGCAGGCTTGATAATCACGATCGGCATTGCGTGGACTATTGCGAAGACTGGTCAGGACCCGCGCCCGTCGTCGACCAACTTCACGAGGGTTCCAGGCGGTCACTGGTCAGACGTTCCTCCAACTTCCTGGCCACAGGTACCGGATGATGTTTCGATCGAGCAAGACTGGGCCGGGCGCACTGAGCACACGGACTCCGCACGCACGTCTTTGTACGGGGATGCACCGGAAGACGTCATGACGGTGTACCGATGCGGCTGGCCGGTTCGGTCGCTCGCTTGGACTCGACTGGGAGTGCAGGCGATGGGGGGACACACGGAGATCGCGCCGACGTCAGTCTGGTCGGGCGGTATCGCAGATCTTGCGGGTAAGGGATCTGCGGCTCCCATGACATTCGCTCTCGGACTCTCCGCCGACATTCGCCGTCTGCCCATCCGTCCAGTTTGGCCCGGCTTCGCCCTCAACACCATCTTCTACGCGCTGATCGCATGGGGCCTCTGGCAAGTCCCGCTGGCGATCCGTCGCCGCCGACGCCGCCGCAAAGGGTTCTGCGTGCGGTGCGGGTATGACTTGAAGGGGCTAACGGCGGGCGTCCCGTGCCCCGAGTGTGGAACGCAGCCGGGGGCTTGATTGGCCGGGGCTGCTTTGTTTGCCCCCCACCCCCAACCCAAGCCCGACCCCATTCCACCCCCCGCCCCCCTTCGCCACCATTGATCTGAGATCGGGCCGCCCATCTCGCGCCGCGGACTTTTCATGCTTGCTTCGGGGGCGTGTCGAGTAAGCTCCTCCTGTACGCACCGATCCGGAGTCTCGCATGATCCACGACCGCCCCTTGGCCGGACGCATCGCCCCGAACTCCGGCGTACGCGCCATCGCCTTTACGCTCATCGAGCTGCTCGTGGTGATCGCGGTCATCGCGATCCTGCTCGCGCTGCTGCTCCCCGCGCTCGGGGCCGCACGGGACGAGAGCCGCACCGTCAAGTGCGCCTCGAATCTGCACCAGATCGATCTGCTGATGAGCTCGTACCTGCAGGACAATCGGGAGATCTACCCGCCGCACCGCTCCGCGGCCGCGGATGGCACGGACGCGGACTGGTGGTGGGCGACGCTGATCTATGACACCCCGCTGCAGACCAAGCAGGATCGCACCGACGCGGACCCGGCGACGGCGACGGGTGGCGGGGGCGGTGGTGGCAGTGGGGTTGATTCACTTGCGGCGACCTACGCGCTCTTCCACTGTCCATCGATTAAGAATGGCGAGAGCGTGCATGGGTATCCGTGGACGTGGCGATTCGACGTCCATCGCGTCGGCTATGGATACAACGCGTTCTTCTTCGGCTTCTCGCCATACGGCCGCGCCGAGGCGCAGGGGTATTACAACGGCTGGGGAGCCACGGGCGGTCTGCGGCTGGTGACGACTCCCTGGATGAATCTCAACGGCGTAATCATGCCCTCGCGCACGATTCTGATGGCGGATGCGAATCCGACGCCGCAGGGGCTCTGGTCGGCATCGATGTGGTTCCCCAACATCGTCGGCGGGAACGAGGGCGTGGACACGCGCCACGGCGGCCGGCGCGACACGATCGGGCGGGGCAACGTGATCTACACCGACGGGCACGCCGCCCGCGTGCTCGACAAGGCCGTGAACGACCCGGTACGCGACCGCGAGCACTGGGACCCGCACTGGCCGGCGCAGATTCCGACGTGGTGGTGAGCGGGGATACGGATTGCCGCGCGGGGTTGGTGGCGAGTGGGAGAGGGGGAAGGGTGCAAAGCCGACAGCCGATTAGCGTCGCCTGCGCCTGCTCGCAGCGAGCATGAACGCGCCGATGAACGCCGCGCCGCACGTTGGGGCGGGCACGACGTGATACAAATATCCGGACATGCCGTAGTTATTCAACGGGTACGTCTGTGGGGACCAGGGGGCTGTGCTGGTGTATGTCAGCATGAGGTTGCCCAACTCAAACTCGGGCCAGAGCGTGAGCCCCGTCGCGGCAGGGTCTGCGGGCCAGGACCAATGACCGAACGTGAGCCGCGAGCCCCACGTTGGGTCCGGCTGGGCGATGTCCAGGGGCATCGCGGCGAAGGTGACATCCACGAACGTGCCGTTTGAGACCGCGGTGACCTGGGGGAGGTCCGGCACAAACGCGAGCGCGCCGGTTGGGAAGTATCCGAAGGTATGCTGGTCCTGCCAACGCAGCCGCGCCACGCCGCTGAGCGTCCAACCGTGTGGGTAGCCGCCGACATTGTCGTAGAAAAAGACCGGGCCGCCTACGACTTGGCCGGGAACAACCTCATTGATGTAAGCCGGCGGTGTGATTGTGGAATCGCCCACGATCACGATGAGCTGTTCACCGGCCATCACCGGCCGCGCGGTGAAGCCTATCGATGCGAGCGCGATGACAATGACAATGCGGGAGGCGCGGGTCATACGATGCTCCGAGAGAGGAGAGCGAGAATCCATGATAGCGTGCGCGGCGGCAAATCCCGCTGAAATCCCGCTTTCTTGCCCCTCCCCTTGTCCCCCCTTCCCCCTGTCCACTTGTCCTTCTCCGCGCTCTCCGCGTACTCTGCGGTGAATCTTCATGCCTGCGCGATGCGGGTGTACGTCTCCGGACGCCGATCCCGGTAGAACTGCCAGGTGTTGCGGACTTCCTGGATCATGTCCAGGTCCAGATCGGCGACGACGACCTCGTCCTTGTCGCGGCTGGCCTCCACCATGATCTTGCCGCGCGGATTGCAGAAGTACGACTGGCCGTAGAACTCGCCGATGTTCCACGGCTTCTCCGTGCCGACGCGATTGATCGCGCCGACGTAGTACTGGTTCGCCACCGCGTGCGCCGGCTGCTCGAGTTTCCACAGATACTCGCTCAGTCCCGCGACGGTCGCGCTGGGGTTGAAGACAATCTCCGCTCCGTTCAGGCCGAGTTCCCGCGCCCCCTCGGGGAAGTGCCGGTCATAGCAGATGTACACCCCGATCTTGCCGTACCGCGTCTGAAACACCGGATACCCGCCCCCTTCCCCCTCAGCATTCCCCGGTTTGAAGTAGAACTTCTCCCAGAACCCCGGGTTGCAGTGCGGGATGTGCTTCTTGCGGTACTTGCCGAGATACGCGCCGGTCTCGTCAATCACCGCGGCCGTGTTGTAGTACACGCCCGTCTGCTCGACCTCGTAGATGGGCACGATCATCACCATCTTGTGTTTGCGGGCCAGGTCCTGCATGAGCTTGATCGTGGGCCCATCCGGAATCGGCTCGGCGGTGGAGTACCAGCGTGTGTCCTGCTCGGCGCAGAAGTACGGGCCATAGAAGATCTCCTGCAGGCAGCAGACGTTCGCCCCCTTGTCCGCGGCCTGCTGGATCAGCGGCAGGTGCTTCTCGATCATCGCCTGCTTCACCTTGTGCAAGTCTCGCTCGTCGGAGAGCGGGTTGGAACACTGGATCAGCGCGGCACGGGTGATGTTGGGGGCACGGGGCATGTCGTTCTCCCGAGTGGTGAGGACCGGGGATCAGTGTAGCGAAAGGGCTACGCTCGCGTGTTCGGACGATCCGGCAGAACGGGAGTTTCGATGTTGCGGCGATGGCTTGGAAGCACGCGAACGGGCAATGAGGGCGACGCGCGGGCACCCGCCGCGCTCCCGCGCCCGCAACTGGCGCACTTTCCCCGCGAGCCGCTCCCCGACATCGCGCGGGCCGACGTGCAGGGCTGGCCCTTTCCGGCCCATCTGGACAACCCGAACTGCAAGTGGTTGCAGGCCCTGAAGCTTGTATACGGGCAGAAGATCACGTTCCCCGCGTCGCTCTCGCCGCAGGCGGGGCAGTTGCTGCACGCGCTCGCGCTGAACGCCCAGCCACGCATCATCGTTGAAACGGGCATGTTCCTCGGGATCAGCACGATCTGGATGGCGGCCGCGCTGGAGGTGACCGGCGGCGAAGGCGTCGTCCATAGCGTCGATGACTTCCGCCCGATCCGCAAGGGTCGCTGGCGCGAGGAAGAAATGCCCGAATCGCGCGACCGCGAGCGCCGGGTGCGCGAGCACATCGCGTTGGCCGGGCTGGAGCATCGTGTGGAGATCCATTCCGGCGACAGCGCGGCCGGTGTAGCCGCGCTGGCCGCGGCCCTGCAATCCCAGGGCAAGTCCGTGCAGTTCGCGTTCCTGGATGCGGACCACACGCCCAAGGGCGTGCGCGGAGAGTTCGAGGCGCTCGAGCCAGTGCTTGATACCGGCGGGTATGTCATTCTGCACGACATCTATCCCGAGATCTGCAACTGGCGCGGCCCCCGGCAACTGCTCGACGAGATTCACACGTTCGCCAAGGGCCGATACGAGCACGTCGATCTGTATCTCGCCCCCGCGAACTTCGGGATGGGTGTGATGCGCCGGATCGGTTGAAGACTAACCCCCTCGCCCCCTCCCTCCAAACAAATCGAGTACACTCGCCGCTATGGGAAAGACGATTTTGCCCGATGCCCGCAAGTCCCCTCGATTCGCAGGAATCTCGACATTCTGTCGATATCCGCGACTTCAAGATGTCGCGCCGGCCAATCGGCCCGTTGACTGGGCGATCTACGGCGTGCCCTTCGATGGGGGCGTGACGTATCGGCCGGGGGCCCGGTTCGGGCCGCGGGCGATTCGCAACGAGTCTCAGTACGTCAAGCGATATTCCATCGAGCACGATGTGGATGTCTGCGACGTTCTGAGCATCGCGGATGCGGGGGACTCCCCCGTGGCACCGTACGACTGTGCGGCGAATCCCAAGTTGCAAATCGAGTTCGCCCGCGAGCTCGGCACGAGGAAGACCAAGCTGCTGGCGATCGGCGGCGATCACAGCATTGCGTACGGCAACATCCTTGCGACGTGGGAGCGGCAGGGGAAGCCCAAGGGCGGACTCCCGCTCATCCATTTCGACAGTCATCTGGACACCGTAGATGCCGTGTGGGGGGAGAAATGGGGCCACGCATCCGTGTTCCGGCGTGCGATCGAGGAAGGGCTCGTCAACCCGAAGCGGATGATCTCGATCGGCGTGAAGGGGCCGCTGAACTCGGGAGATGATCTGGCATACGCCGAGCAAAAAGGCGTGGATGTCGTAACGTACGATGATTTGCTGCAAGGGGACGATTGGATTCTGGGGGAGTTTGTCTCGGGCTTGAAGGGCGCGGGAGCGTACATCACGTTCGACATCGACTGCGTCGACCCCGCGTTTGCGCCGGGAACGGGCACGCCGAGCGTCGGCGGGTTCACCTCGGCCGAGGCGCTCCGACTGATACGTGGGCTCGCGGGCGTGAATGTCGTGGGTGCGGATGTGGTGGAAGTGCTGCCCGATCGGGATGTCGGGGGCATCACTGCGCTGTTGGCGGCGCATGTGCTGTTCGAGATTCTGGCGCTGGACGCGGTGCGAAAGCAGAGCGTGAAGAAGCGTCGCTCGAGCTGACGGGAATGGTCGGAGCGATCAAGCGATCAGCGCGTTCGCAGAGCAAGAATCAGCTCCACCTTGCCGGTGTGCTGCCCGAGTTGCTGCGCGATGATGTTCGGCGCGATCCCCGCGTCGGAGAGCCGGTAGATCTCCAGCGACAGCGGATCCAGTCCGAAGGGATCCGGCGTCGATCGCGACTGCTGTTGCGAGCCCACACCCGCCATGCTCACAGCCGATGGAACCGCGACGGGCCGGGTCACGATCTCGGGACGGGCCGGCGGGGCGTATGCGGGTTGATGTGGGGAGTGGTGTGGGGCCTGGTAATAAGGTGAAGAAACCGGCGTCGGAAGGACCGTCACCCGCGGCGGCTCGGGAGCCAGAAGCGGCATCGGAGCCGGCTGCGGGAGAGGGGCGGGTGCAAGGTTCGGCCCCAGCCGTCCTTCGGCTCGAGCCAACAGCCGTTCCAGCTGCTGGGCTTTGTCGTCCAGATCCCGTCCCAGGCGTGTGCAGAGTTCCTCGGCCTCACCCATGAGTCGGAGCAGGTTCTGAGCTTCCTGGGTCGTGGGAGTGGCGACCTGCGGGCGTTGTACCGGCTGCGAGATTTCCAGAGCCATGGGTTCTTGAGGCCCAACCACCTGCTCGCCGCGGTGTGCCCGCATCCAGTGCATTCCCGCGATCAGAAAAATAACGCCCCCCGTCAGAACCAGAAGTGCGGCGATCCAGACGTACACAGACGTCTGCGTCATGCTCGTGGCCTGTGCAAGGGTGAATGTCAGACGCGATTGTTCAAACATGCTGTCAGATTGACGGAGTGCTTCGTGAGCCCGTTCGGCAAGTCGCGGACATTGTACCTGTCCTTCCTACTATTTGCACGATGGGTCCGCTTCCCCAGCCGCAACTCGGAAAGTTATCCAGAACCGACACCTCGGTTCGGGCCATTGTTCGGTCATGGCGGCGGCTGACCACCCCCTCATCCCAAAGAAGAGCCGGACCCGGGGAACGGACGCTTGTCGCTTGTTCCGGCGGAGCGGATTCGTGTGCTTTGCTCATCGCATTGGCCGCGGCGGCTGGGCCGGAGCTCATTGTGGCTGGCCACGTTGTCCACGACCTGCGGCCGCGGTGGGAGGCCTTAGCCGACCGGGATGCAGTACGGGCGCTCGCCCTCCGGCTGGGCCTGGAGTTCGCGGAGTGCGAGGTCAAAGTACGCGGGAGCGACGTGCGAAACCTGGAGGCCGCGGCACGGGGTGCCAGATACCGCAAACTCGCGGAACTGGCCGTGGCCCGAAGTATTCGCTTCGTGGCCGTCGGTCACCACGCGGAAGATCAGGTCGAAACCGTGCTCATGAGTCTTCTGCGCGGCACCGGCGGGGGCGGTGTGCGCGGAATGGCCGCCAAGCGACGCCTGGTCCGCACGGGCAAGGACGGCGGCGGCGGCGTTTGGCTGATTCGCCCGATGGTGGGGGAGGCATCGATCACTCGCGCCGCCTGCCGGGCGATCTGCGAGCGGGCGGGCGTAGTCTGGCAGGAAGATGCCACGAACTCCGATACTTCGCGCCTGCGAAGTGCGGTTCGCCATCGCGTGCTTCCGGTGCTTCAGGACATTCGCCCTGATCTGGCCCGACGGGCGACCGCGGCGGCTCGGCATGCCGTGGGCGTCGACCGCATCCTGAAGCGAGCAGGCAGAGAGATCCTGCGAGAAGCCGCCCGAAGCGCAGAAGGGCTGGAGTGGTCGCGGGCGGAACTTCGCGCCCATGCCGCGATCCTGATCGGAGAGACGCTTCGAATGGCTCGCGGCAAGGTCTGCGGCCCAAAGGGGGCTGATCGATTGGGACGGCGGTCGGTTGAATCCGCCGTCCGCGCGATTCGTGATCACTCGACGGATCCCAGATCGTTTCCGCTTGGCGGAGCGGTGGTGCGAGTCGCCTCACGATCGGTCCGCGTTGAACTTCCTTCGAGCGACTGCTGACGTTTCGCTCCGGCATGCCTGCACGTCGATACACTCCCGTCGTGCTTCCACGCCAACTGCAGGATGTTCCCGGCGGCGATACCCGGCCCAACCCGGAGCGTGACCGCCTTCTCGCCGATCTAAAGCGAGAAGCCAACTGGAAGCGCTGGGGGCCGTACCTCTCCGAGCGGCAGTGGGGAACCGTGCGCGAGGATTACTCCGCCGACGGAAACTGCTGGGGCTACTTCACGCACGAGCACGCCCGCAGCCGCGCGTATCGCTGGGGCGAGGATGGCCTGCTCGGGATTTGTGATCGCGAGTGTCGCCTGTGCTTCGCGCTGGCGCTCTGGAACGGCAAGGACCCGATCCTCAAAGAGCGCCTTTTCGGACTCACCGGCCCGGAGGGAAATCACGGCGAGGATGTGAAGGAGGAGTACTTCTACCTCGATTCCACGCCGACGCACTCATACATGCGGGCGATGTACCGCTATCCCCAGGCCGAGTTCCCGTACGCCAAGCTCGTCGAAACCAACGCCAAACGTTCGCGGGATGAGGACGAGTTCGAACTGGCTGATACAGGCGTGCTCGATGAAAATCGCGTCTGGGAAGTGCAGGCGGAATACGCCAAGCAGAGCGAGGACGATCTCCTCATCCGCATCACGGTGACCAACAAGGGTCCCGATGCGGCCACGTTGCACATCCTGCCGCAGATATGGTTCCGAAATACCTGGGTGTGGGGTGGAAAGGTGGAGGGGGGCGGCGAACCCGGCACTCGGCCAAAACTTGAAGCGGTCAGTCTGGCGGCCAAGGGCGCTGCCGC
This sequence comes from Phycisphaerales bacterium, assembly GCA_038225655.1. Taxonomy (GTDB): domain Bacteria; phylum Planctomycetota; class Phycisphaerae; order Phycisphaerales; family UBA1924; genus UBA4658. The sequence continues at coordinate 9,267 of JBBRQY010000013.1, forward strand.
CGAGATCAAAGCCAGCCACGCAACCCTGGGCGAGATGCGATTGGTTGTCGAAAAGGCCTCCGGGGGTGAAGCCCCCGCGATGCTATTCACCGAGAACGAGACCAATGCGGCCCGCTGCTTCGGCGGGCCAAATCCATGTCCGTTTGTCAAAGACGGGTTTCACGACCGCGTCGTCGGCGGAGTTGTGGAAGCGGTCAACCCCGTCGGATTCGGCACGAAGTGTGCAGCGTGGTACACGCTTCGCGTGCCGGCGGGCAAGAGCGCGACGATCCGGGCTCGCCTCTCCCCAGCCGCCGCGAAGAGTGCGACCGCCCCGTTCGGTCCCGAGTTCGATCAGGTCTTCGCCGCCCGAATCGCCGAGGCCGATCGTTTCTATTCTCCCGGCCGCCTTGGGCGGCTCAACGACGACGAAAAGACCGTGGCCCGACAGGCCTATGCCGGCCTGCTCTGGTCCAAGCAGTTTTACCACTACATCGTCGCGGACTGGCTCGATGGCGACCCCGCGCAAGTGCCGCCTCCGCCCGAACGCAAGCAGCGAGGCGCCCGAAACACCGATTGGCGCCACCTTTACGCCCGCGATGTCATCTCGATGCCGGACAAGTGGGAATACCCGTGGTTCGCCGCGTGGGACCTTGCATTTCACTGCGTTGCGCTCTCGAATGTGGACCCGCAGTTCGCCAAAGGCCAGTTGCTTCTGATGATGCGAGAGTGGTACATGCACCCCTCGGGCGCGATTCCGGCGTACGAGTTTGCGTTTGGCGATGTCAATCCACCCGTCCACGCCTGGGCTTGCTGGCGCGTCTACAAAATCACAGGCCGGCGCGGCGAACGCGACCACGCTTTTCTCGCTCGCGCATTCCACAAACTCCTGTTGAACTTCACGTGGTGGGTGAATCGCAAGGATCCGGACGGGCGAAACGTCTTCGGCGGGGGATTCCTGGGCTTGGACAACATCGGCGTCTTCGATCGCTCCAAACCCCTTCCCACGGGAGGTCATCTGGAGCAAGCCGATGGCACCGCATGGATGGCCTTCTTCTGCGGCACCATGCTCTCGATCGCCCTCGAACTCGCCAGCGAAGACCCCGCGTATGAAGACGTTGCCAGCAAGTTCTTCGAGCACTTCATCGCCATCATCGACGCCATGAACTCCCTGGGCGGCTCGGGCCTCTGGGATGAGAAGGACGGGTTCTACTACGACCAGTTGCTCGTGAACGGTCAATCCACGCCCCTGCGTGTCCGTTCGCTCGTGGGCATCATCCCGATCCTTGCCGCGGAGATCATCGAGGAACGCGTCATCGAAAAGCTCCCCGGCTTTCGCAAACGCATGCATTGGTTCCTCGAGAATCGCCAGGACCTTGCGAAGTACGTCTCCTTCATGTCCAGCGATGCAGGGCACGAACACGGGCTGCTTGCCATTCCCTCGCGTGATCGACTCCGAAGGGTGCTGGGGTATCTGCTCGACGAGAACGAGTTCTTCTCGCCGCACGGCGTTCGATCGCTCAGCAAGTTCCACGCGGCCAACCCGTACGTCCTGCGCGTTGATGGCGGTGAGGAGTACCGCGTTGCGTACGTCCCAGGCGAATCCAATACCGGGCTTTTCGGCGGCAACAGCAACTGGCGCGGCCCGATCTGGATGCCCATCAACTACCTGATACTCGAAGCCCTGGAGCGATACCACCACTTCTATGGCGACTCAATGACCGTGCCCATGGGCGGTGCAGAGGTCTCCCTTCGCCAAGCTGCCGATGAGCTGCGGCGTCGGTTGGCCGGGGTCTTTCTAAAGGACGCGAAGGGGCGGCGTGCCTGCATGGGGCAAACTCCCATCCAAGCCAACGCGTCGGATGTGCTCTTCCACGAGTACTTCCACGCCGAGACGGGGCGAGGACTGGGGGCGAGCCACCAGACCGGATGGACCGCACTCGTCGCACCCATGCTCAAGGACATCGCCCATACTCGGGCGCCGTCTGACATGGCTCACCCCGATGGAATTGGGAAACGCGGGCCCGTCAAACGCCCGGCCCCTTTCTAATCCTGAGGATCGGCGGGCGCACGGACCGATGGGTACCCTCTGCCCATGCTCCGATTCATCACCCTTATCGCTCTGGCCGCACTTCTCACCGGATGCGCCGCGCACCGACGCCAAGTCCGACACCCGGACCCGACTGATGTTCGGTCTCGCACTGAAGTTGCCCAGGTTCTGGACAATCTCCACGACGCGGCCAGCAACGCGCAGGGAGATCGCTACTACGCCCTCTTCGCTCCCGATGCCGTCTTTCTGGGCACCGACGCCACGGAGCGATGGAGTCTTGATCAGTTCAAGGCATACGCGCTCCCACTCTTCGCGCAGGGGCATGGCTGGACGTACACCCCCGTGCAGCGTCATACCTCCGTTTCCGCCGATGGATGGGCATGGTTCGATGAACTGCTGGAGAACAAGAAGTATGGAACCTGCCGCGGCTCGGGCGTACTCCGCCAGAACGACGCCGGCGCGTGGCAGATCTTGCAGTACAACCTCTCCGTGCCGATTCCCAACGATCTCCTCCCGCACGTGGCCGAGGAAGTTCGCCAGGCGCCGAAGCCCGCGAAGTAAGTTCGGGTTGCAAATGGGAAGTAGGCGGGTGGGGACCGAGGAGTGGAGGGGATGAGCACCGCCGGGGCGCAACCGACCGATGGTCCGCAATGGATTGCGAGGCATCTGCGCACTTTCCAGATTCTCTTTCTCCCTTTGCTCGTCTGGTATGTAGGTTCTTTCTGGTTCCACGGCGACCTCGGCAAGTGGCTTGATGACTACGGGGCCCATGTCCGCGATCCCGTGACCGGTTCGTTCGAGTGGTCCAAGCTCTTGCGGTACCAGTGGTGGTTCTTCTGGCGGCCGATCCATGTGCATCTGGTCTTCGCGCTCCAGACGCTCTTCTGGAATCGGGAATGGGTCAACCACCTCTTCTCGGCTCTCATGCACGCCGCGGCCTGCTACGGGCTCTTCAAGTTTCTCCGCGAGTGCTCGATCCATCCCGCCGCGTGCGCCATCGCCGGGCTGCTCATGCTGGCGGCCCCGCAAGGGTTCGAGGCCATCTTCTGGCCTGCGACGGTCTCCACCAGTATCGCGGTTGCCGTTTTCTTCTTGGCTGCCCGAATCACGATTCGCCACGCGCAGAACCGGCATCGTCCCCCGGCGATCTGGGTGCTCGCCGTTCTTGGCTTTGTCACGCCATGTCTCTATGAACAGCCCGCAGCGGCTCTCGGCGCACTCCCCATCCTCTACATCGCCTCCGCCCCACGCGGTTCATGGATGCGCATGCTCCGTTTCCTCATGCCCTGCGGCCTGGGCGTCCTGCTCTACCTCGCCCTTTTCATGTGGAGCGTTCGGCAGAGCCCGCTCGCCCGTGAGGGTCAGTTCGTCGGTGCCGGTCAGTTGTGGCCCCGCGCCACGTACATCGTGTGGGTGCTGGGGTACATGCTCGATCCAGTTTCCGGCATGGGCGAGATATGGCGAGCCGGGCTTGTCGAAGTGCGAGGCGCATGGGCCGGAGGTCTCGGTCTCGCCGCTGGCTCAGTCGTCGGACTGCTCTGCTGGACGATTGGTCTGACGCGATCGTCCGCGATGAATGTCTCCGTAACCCCCCACATTCCCACAATCATTCGTCGCCCCGTTGCCCGCTGGGGCATCGCGCTCTTCGCGATCGTCGCAATGATTCTCGCCCTCGTGCCGGTGCTTGTCGTCCGTGGTGCCGGACTTCCCCCGCGATTGATGTACTTCCCCGTCGCATTGACGCTCATCCCACTCGCCCTGTTGTTCGACGTCGCGATCACGATGTTTCCTCGCGGCTCGCGATTGGTGAAATCCTCTCTCGCGATCGCGAGTGCACTCGGCGCACTCGCAGGAAGCGTCATGCTCATGGGCGTGCAGGCCTCGATGCATCGCCGCAGCGAGCGCGATCTCGCAGAGATTGCCTCCCTCCGCACATTCGTCCCGAATCCGCCCCCAGGCACGCTCTTCATGCCCATCCGCATCGTGCCGAATCCAGCCGATCCCCACTCGGATCGTCTGCAGGGGTCATTCCAGTCGATCTGGGAATCTCCATGGGCGGTCAACACGCACATCAAGCACATCTATGGGCGCAGCGACGTCAATGCGTGTGCCCTCTATAAGTTCAACCAGTCCAGCGCGATCGTCCGTCTTGGCGACCCCACCTCGATCTCCTGGGGGCACTACGTCTGGCATCTCCCTACACCGCGTGCCGAACGCACCTGCCCGGACTTCGCGCAGGATCACATCGTTCCCTTTATCGTCGATGGCGCGGGCCGGGTCATTCTCGTCGATCGCGTCACGTCCGTCCACCCCGACGGCTCACCGGCAGCGCTGGACTTTCCGCTCGCCCAGCAAGCCGCGGCCAACGGTGCGCCGACGCGCCAGGTACCCCTCGCCGTTCCCATCGCAAATGGCCACCCCTGGCTGGAGGAGTGGACTTGGCCGCACCGCAAGAATGATCGCGTCGTCTTCCTCCGCCTCTCAAGCTGGGGGTCCAGCGATCGCGCCGTCCGCATGCACCCGCCGACGCCCGGAATCCAGATTGATGATCCCGACACCGACGCAATGTCAAGCACGTTCCCCGCCGGTCCTGCCAGGCGTCTCATCTTCTACGCAACCTGTGATGAAGCAACGATCGACCTGAGCACACTCGGAGATGGTGTTGAGCTCGTCTGGACACTTGCCGGTTCTGAAGCCGGCCCGAACACGGTCGTGCTGCACCGCGACACACTCGATCCGAAGGCGATCAAGGCCGCCCGGTCCTGGAAGACCGTGGTCATCGATCTCCCCGAGTCGGATCGCCCTCGAACGCTCACTCTCTCCGTCGGCCCTGGCCCCCGCGCCGATTCCAGCTACGACCGAATCATCGTAACCTGCGGCGAGGATGCCACCACCGATCGCGCCCCGGGCCCCAAACAGGTCAAGGATTAGCTATGAGCAAGACGTACCTCGTGACGGGCGCCTCCCGCGGAATCGGCCTTGAGTTCGCTCGCGTGCTCTCAAAGCGTGGCGACCGCGTGATTGCGGCCGTTCGAGATCCGGCGGGCGCTAAGACGCTCGGCGAACTTGGACCTTATCTGCGAGTTCTCAAGGTGGAGGTTTCCGATCCCGCGTCGATCGCCGCGCTTGCCCAGAGCGTCGGTCAGGAACCGATCGACGTGCTCATCAACAACGCCGGGGTCGCCTCGCGCGGTTCGAAGCAGCTCGACCAGCTTGAAGCGACGGAGCTGGCCCATGTGCTGATGGTCAACAGCATCGCCCCGATCCTCGTCGCCCGCGCCATGCTGACAAATCTTCGCGCCGGGAACCGCAAGACAATCGTGAACATCTCCAGCCAGCTCGGCTCCATCGCCAACAACACCGGCGGCTCGAGCTACGGCTATCGCGCCAGCAAGGCCGCGCTGAACCAGTTCAACCGCTCGCTCGCCAACGAGCTCCGCCCCGAGGGCTTCACGTGCCTCGCGTTGCACCCCGGCTGGGTGAAGACGGACATGGGCGGCGCGGGCGCGGATATCACCGTCGAAACCAGTGTTTCGCACATGATCCGCGTGATCGACGCCGCAACACCCGCGCACACCGGCGCGTTCCTGAACTACGACGGCACTCCACTCCCCTGGTGAAGTGTGCACCGGGGCGATCTGTGCAGTTCGTGCGCGTCCGATAAGCGGCGTTCACGTCGGCCCGTAAAGGCCACCCCCAACTTGGGTCGATAGCCCCTATGAACGGTTGTGGGCACCGGCATCGCCGCGTCAACCCACGTTCCGTACACGCACGGAGGCACGGACGCGCCATGATGACCGCACAGGGACTCGACACTATCCGCACCTCGTTCAGCGCGCTCTCGCCGCACGCGGAAACGCTCGGCGAACGATTCTTCACGCGGCTCTTCGTGTTGCAGCCCTCGCTCCGCGCGCTCCTTCCCCGCGACCATTGGCAACGCTCCCACGACCTTGTCGCGCTCCTTGGCATGGTCGTGAAGAACGCCAGCCGCCCCGAGCAAATTCAAAATGCCCTCATGGACTTCGGCGCCAAGGCCCAGCGTGTCGGCATCATGCCCCAGCACTACGGCCTGGCCCGCCGCGCATTGCTCGATTCCATGAAGGACGTTCTTGGCGCAGACTGGACCCCCGAAGTCGAAGGTGACTGGACCGATCTCCTGAACTCCACCATGTCGGTTGTGGTCCTCGGCGCCGGCCGATCCCGCGCCCGCGCGGCGTAACGCCGACCCCCTCAAACGCACCCCCTTGGGCGGCCGATCCGGCCGCCCTTTTCGTGCGCCAACGCCACCCTCCCGGGCGCACACGCACCCCTACACTCCGCCCTCCACGGACGGACCAACGACACCAGGACCCTCTCATGCTTCGACGAACCGTCACCTGCGGCGAGCTGCGCGACTCCCACATCGGCCAGACCGTCACCCTCAACGGCTGGGTCAACTCGTACCGCGACCACGGCAACCTCATCTTTATCGATCTGCGCGACCGTTTCGGCCTGACGCAGCTCGTCTTCGATCGTGAGGACGTGGCGTCCAAAGAGAAGATGGACGCCGCGGACAAACTGCGCAACGAGGACGTCGTGGCCTGCAAGGGTGTCGTCCGCGCTCGCACCGGCGGGGCCAACCCCAAGCTCTCCACCGGCACCATCGAGATCGTCGTCAAAGAGCTCGAGGTTCTTTCGAAGACCGCCAACCCGCCCTTCCTCCCGGACGATCTCGGTAAACTTCCCAACGAGGAAATCCGCCTCAAGCACCGCTACATCGATCTGCGACGTCCCAAGATGCAGCACATCCTGGGCCTGCGCCACCGTGTGATGCAGTCCACACGCCGCTACTTCGATGAGAATGGCTTCCTCGAAGTTGAGACGCCGATCCTGTACAAGTCCACACCCGAGGGCGCCCGCGAGTTCCTCGTTCCCAATCGCCACGTTCCGGGTTCCTGGTACGCCCTCCCGCAGAGCCCGCAGCTCTTCAAGCAGATCCTCATGGTCAGCGGCTGTGACCGCTACATGCAAATCTGCCGCTGCTTTCGCGATGAGGACCCGCGTGCCGACCGTCAGGCGGAGTTCAGCCAGATCGACTTGGAGATGTCCTTCGTCCGCCGCGAGCACGTCATGGAGATGATGGAGGGCTTTGCCCGCCGCCTCTGGAAGGATGCTCTGGGTCTGGACGTTCCGAAGTTTCAGGTCTTGTCCTATCGCGACGCCATGGAGCACTACGGCATCGATCGCCCGGACACCCGCTACGACCTTAAAACCGTGGATGTTTCGGACTCGCTCGTCGGCAAGACCGAGTTCGTTCCGTTCAATACCGCGTTCTCCAAGGGTCAGGAACTCCCGCGATTCAACAGCAAGCGCGGCGTCGTGAAGGCCATCCGCGTCCCCGGCTCCCGCGAGAAGCTCTCGCGGAAGATTAAGGACGGATACGGCGAATGGTGCCGCAAGAACTACGGCACGGATGTCTACTACACCAACGTGGTGACGCCTCCCGAGGGTGGCGGTCTCGCATTCGAAACGGGAATCGCAAAGAACATCCCGCCCGCCGTGCGAGATGAAGTGATCCGCACCTTGAAAGCCGAGAACGGCGATGTGCTGCTCTTCGTGGCCGACACGTACTCCGTTGCCACCAAGGGCATCGGCGAGCTGCGCCAAAAGGTTGCCCGCGACATGGGCGTTGTGCCCCCCGCGGGCGCCGAGGGCGGCCCCTGGAACTTCCTCTGGGTCATCGACTTCCCGATGTTCGATCGCAACAAAGAAACCGGCAAGTGGGTGGCGATGCACCATCCCTTCACCTCGCCGCGCGACGACCAGATGCAGGCCTTCCTCGACGCGGACACCGAGGATGAGGTCACCATCGAAGCAATCGTGAGCGCGGGCTACGACATGGTCCTCAACGGTTCCGAGATCGCCGGCGGCTCCGTCCGCATCCATAGCCAGGAAGTGCAGAGCAAGGTCTTCAAGCTCCTTGGCATGACGCCCGAGTCCGCTAAAGAGAAGTTCTCCTTCCTGCTGGAGGCCCTCGCCTTCGGCGCGCCTCCGCACGCCGGAATCGCCTTCGGTCTGGACCGGCTCATCATGCACCTCGTCGGCACGGACAACATCCGCGATGTGATCGCCTTCCCCAAGACTCAGATCGGTCAGGACCTCATGACCGGTGCCCCCGGTTTCGTCACCGAGCAGCAACTCAAGGACCTCTACGTCAAGAACACCCTCCCCGAGCCGGCCAAGTCCTGATCAGAGCCGAGGGGCATCTGCCCCGGGCCTCTTCAGCGCTCGCTCACACACCCGATCCACCGACAGCGGAGAGAAGCAGCCGATGGCGAAGAAGAAGCGATCAAAGTCGGTTCGCAAGGCCCCCAAGCGAGCCGCCTCGAAGACAGCCGCGGCGGCGAAGCCCGCCCCGCGAACCACGTTCCCCGTCTACCACATCGACGCCTTCACCACGCGCGTCTTCCACGGCAATCCCGCCGCGGTGGTCATCGTCAGCGGCAAGTGGCCGGGCGATGACCTCATGCAGTCGATCGCCATCGAACAGAACATGCCCATGACCGCCTTCGTCCTATTGGGGGGGCGCGGCAAAGGTAAGAAGTTCGGGCTGCGATGGTTCAACTCCGTCAAAGAGTTCGACCTCTGCGGCCACGCGACCCTTGCCGCGGCCCACGTTCTTTGGAATCATGAGAAGCTCAAGGGCAACTCCCTGACGTTCGACACGCTCGGCGGCGATGTGCAGGTGTCACGCGACAAAGATCTGATCGCACTTCAACTCCAGTCCCGCCCGGCCGTGCGAGTGCGGGCGACCAACGCCCTGTGCGCCGCGCTGGGCCGTCCGCCCTCCGAGGTCTATCAGGCGAACATGACGCTGGCTGTTTTCGAGAACAAACGCGATGTGCATTCCCTCGCCCCGGACTTCGCGAAGATCGCCGCACTCGACGGTTCCGGCGTCATCGTCACCGCCCCGGGCGCTGGCCACGACTTCATCAGTCGCTACTTTGCCCCCAAGCACGGGCTGAACGAGGACCAGGCCACAGGATCCTCACACTGCCTGCTTGTGCCGTACTGGGCCGAACGTCTTCGCAAGAACTTCCTAACGTCCCATCAGGTCTCCCCGCGAGGCGGCGAGCTCTGGTGCGAGCTGAGGGACGATCGCGTGATCCTCGGCGGCCATGCCGTCACCTTCGGCAAGGGCACGATCAGCGCCTGAGTGCCCCATTCAGTCTTTGCGCATGTAGATCGTGCGCCCGTTCTCCATATCCAGCTCCCCCAACACGCACGACGTCACTTTCTCCGCCACCTGCTGCGGCGTCATGCAGTTCGCCTCGGGAAGCTGTGACTTGGTGAAAATTGCCCGCAGCATCTCCGTCTCCACCGCCCCCGGTGCAATGGCAAACGCTCGCACGCCAATCGCCTTGCCCTCCAACGCGCAGCTCCTCACCATGAGATTCACCGCTGCCTTGCTCGACGCGTAGGCGAAGAACCCGGGAAACGGGTCGTCCGTGCCGAGCGTTGAAATGTTCACGATCCGATGCCCCAGACGGCCCATTCGATCTTCGGCATGCTGTTTCTTGAAGACCCTCCAAGCCGCGGCGATGGCGCACGCCGGGCCCACGGCGTTGGTCATAAACACATTCTCGATCGTCGCCGCGTCCGTCTGATCGATGGGCAGCAGGGGCGCGACGCCGGCGTTGTTCACGAGCACGTCAAGGCGACCGAAACACGCAACGCAGGCCGCCACCATCTCTTCGCCCGAGGCAGGGTCGGAGACATCCATCGGCGCACAATGCGCCTCTGAGCCGGAGGCCATATGCCCAGCGGTCTCCTCCAACGGTCCCGCGCGGCGGCCGACAAGCATCACATTCAGCCCCACCCGCCCAAGCGCAAGGGCCGTGGCACGACCAATTCCAGATCCCGCCCCGGTAACAATGGCCACAGGTGTCTCGTTCGATTGCATGGCGCAGGATAGGAGATCTCCCCCGCACTCGGCCCTCCCGCCTCCTGCACCGGCCAACGCCCACCCACGTACACTCGTGCCATGGGCCAAAAGCTCGCTGTTCTCATCGCGCTCCTGCTCGTCCTGAGCTTGCCTTTTCTTGTGCGGGCGACCGCCGGCGGAACTTCGCGCCCAATCTCTGCCGCTGCCACAAAGGACACTCCAAAGCTCGTCATCGTCACACCGCACGTCGAGCAGATTCGCGATGAGTTTGGCCGCGCGTTTTCACGCTGGCATCTTCGCACCCAGGGGTCCGCCGTCACGGTCGATTGGCGTGCCCCCGGCGGCACCGCCGACATCATGAAGCAGCTTGAGGCCACCCTCGAAGCCGCGGCCAAGAACGGCCTGATCGATGACAAAGGCGTCGCCAAGCCCGGCGCGGCCGGGTGCGATCTCTTCTTCGGCGGCGGCTCCTTCGAGCACGGCAAGATGAAGGAGGAGAAGAAGTCTCCCGACGCCGCGGGCAAGATCATCTCGTATCGCATGGGCCGCCCCGCCGGATTCGACCCCAAGACACTCGACGAATGGTTCGGCCCGAACAAAATCGGCACACAGAATCTCTACGACCCTGACCAATACTGGATCGGCACCGCGCTCTCCGGCTTCGGCATTGTCTTTAACAGAGATGTTCTCGCCACGCTCGGACTTCCCGAGCCGCGCTCGTTCGGCGATCTTTGCAATCCGAAGTTGGCAAACATGGTCGCTCTCGCCGACGCCCGCCAATCCGGCAGCGTGACCACCACCTATGACTCCATCCTGAATAAGGAGGGGTGGGACAAGGGCTGGCGAACACTCCGCGAGATGTGCGCCAACGCCCGCTACTTCGCCAGTTCCAGCACCAAGCCCCCGATCGACGTCAGCCAGGGCGAAGCGGCTGCCGGCATGGCCATTGACTTCTACGGGCGCAGCCAGGCGCAGATGCTCATGAAGCCGGGGATGGACCCCAAGACCGTGCGCGTCGGATATGTCGATCCAGAAGGCGCCGTATACATCGACGCCGATCCCGCCTCGATCCTGAACGGCGCCTCCAACTACGAGCTGGCCAGGAAGTTCGTCGAGTTCTGCCTGACCGAGGAGGCCCAGGCCCTCTGGCAGTTCCCGAACCTCCGCACGCTTGGTCGCAAGCAGAATGGTGGCTACCCCTCCGTCGGCGAGCGTCCATTCGGTCCCGATGAATACGACCTTCGCCGTATGCCCGTTCGGCGCATCATGTACGAGAAGTACGCCCAGTATTTCGTGGACAAAGCCGATCCATTCAAGCTCGCCAGTGACGTCCCCCAACGCGGCTGGCGCTCCGCCATTCCCCCCCTCATGGCCGCATTTGGCATTGATAGCGTTCGTGAACTCCGCGAGGCATGGAGCGCACTGAACGCCGCCCGCGCCGCGGGCAAAGCCGGCTCCCTGTCCGCCGACAAGCTCGCCGAAATGGAACGCATCTTCTACGCCATGCCCATGCACACCATGCGAGACGGCTCCCAGCTCGAACTCAACGAGAAAAACTTCAAAGCCATAAAAGCCGACACCAACTCCTGGAAGGATCTCGACCACGGCAAGCGTTCACTCATCGCCTATGCCCGGTTCTTCCGCGAAAACTACCAGCGTGTCGCCGAACTCGGCCGTTCCGGCACCGGGAGCAAGCAGTAATGCCCGAATCCGCCGAATCTCTCGCCCGCCCCACTCTCGCCAAGATCGTCGCCACGATCGGCCCGGCGAGCGACTCTCCCGAAATGATCGTCAAGCTCATCCGCGCCGGAGTGGCCGTCTTCCGTCTGAACTTCTCCCACGGCACGCTCGTCGATCACGAGCGTCGCGTGAATGCCATCCGCACCGCCGCGGCGGAACTCGGCCAGCCCATCGCCATCCTCGGCGATCTACAAGGCCCCAAGATCCGCGTCGGCGTCATGTCCGAACCCATCACATTGATCGCGGGCCAGGAAGTCGTCTTCGCCCCAAGCGCCGACACCCATGCGCTCCCGCCCGGCACCATCCGGCTCCCCACCGACTACGCCCCGCTCGCCGAGGAAGTGCATCCGGGCCACCGCGTCCTCATCAACGACGGAGCCGTCCGTCTCCTCGCCATCGACCGCGAGCCCGGTGGTGGTCCTGCGGGAGTGGGGGGCCTCCTTCGGTGCCGCGTCACGCTCGGAGGCGTTGTTTCCAGCAGGAAGGGAATCAATCTCCCCGACTCCGATGTCAAAGCCGGCGCGATCACCGAACAGGATTGGCGTCATGTGGAATGGTCCGTCGCCCACGGGCTGGATTTCCTCGCCCTCAGCTTCGTGCGCCGCGCCGAGGAAGTGCTCGAACTCCGCAGGGCCCTCATGGGCATGTGCCCGATCGACCACGACAAGGACTCGGCAGGCGTCGGCTCCCTCATTCCTGTCATCGCCAAGATCGAGAAGCCCGAGGCACTGGACAACATCGATGCCATCCTCGAAGCCGCCGACGGCATTATGGTCGCCCGCGGCGATCTGGGTGTCGAAATGGATCTCGCCGAAGTGCCCATGGTTCAAAAACGTCTGATCGCCAAGTGCGATGAGTGGGGCAAGCCCTGCATCGTCGCCACGCAGATGCTCGAAACGATGATCGAAAACGCCTCGCCCACGCGCGCTGAGGTCAGCGACGTCGCCAACGCCATCCTCGATGGCGCGGATGCCGTCATGCTCAGTGCGGAAACCGCCAGCGGCAAGTATCCCGCGCTCGCCGTCGACGCCATGCGCCGCGTGATCCAAGCCGCCGAGCGTAAGCTCGCGGATGACACTTCCGCTCCCAGCCCCGCCGCACGGCTGATCAAAAGCCGCTACCGCACCGCCGCGCTCGCCCACGGTGCATGGCACGTCGCACATGATGTTGGCGCCAAACTCGTCGCCTGCTGGTCCCAGGAAGGCGGCGCGGCTCGTTACCTGTCACAAACCAGCATGAGCATTCCCATCGTCGCCTACTCCTCCGACGACCGCCAGGTGCGGCGCATGGCCCTCCTCCGCGGCGTCACCGCCCGCCAGATGAATGTCCCCCCCGGCGGCACGCTCTCCGAGTGGAATGTTCAGGTTGAGCAGGACCTCCTCTCCCTCGGCTGGGTGCAGCCGGGCGACCCCATCGTTCTTGTCGCGGGGAAGCCCCTCGGCGTCAAGGGCTCCACGTGCTCGCTCGCCATCCATTACACCGGCAACCGCACCACCGGATATATGCGTGTGTAGCTCATGAGCGATGCCCTCCCTCTGATCATCCACGACAAGGCCGTGATCATCTCGACAGGCGACGAGATCATGACCGGCCAGTTGCAGGACTCAAACGCCTGCTGGCTCTCCGCCGCGTTGATCGAGGCAGGCATCATGACCGTTGAGCACTGTGCCGTGGGCGATGTGCTCGATGACCTCGTGGCAATTATCCGTCGCGCCGCGAGCCGCGCCCCGCTCATCATCATGTCCGGCGGGCTTGGCCCCACCGACGGCGATCTCACCCGCGAAGCCATCTGCCGCGCCACCAGCGACACGCTGATCCTCGACGAATCCCTCCGCGCCGACCTAGCCGCCAAACTCACGCAGCGAGGACGCGAAGTCACCCCGCGGCAGCAGCGTCAGTCCCATCGCCCAAGCCGCGCCGATCCCCTTCCCAACGCCTTCGGTACCGCCCCTGGATTGCACACCCGCGCCGAATCAGGCGGTGCGGACATCTACTGTCTCCCCGGCCCGCCCGGCGAGCTGCGTCCGATGTTTCTCGCCCAAGTGCTTCCCAAACTCCACGCACCCTCCGGCCATGCCGTGCTCACTCGCCTCATCCACATCGTCGGCATCGCCGAGGCCGACTGCGTCGGCAAGCTCGGCACTCTGACCCAGCGAGATCGTGTCCCTCTTGTCGGCATCACCGCCAGCGGCGGCATACTCACGATCCGCATTCGCGACGAGGGCGCCATCCCAGGCGCGGCCGAGCGCGTCAACGACACCGAAGCACACATCCGCGCCATTCTCGGCGACCACGCCCTCCCCACCCCCTCCAACACTTCAATGACTGGCGTGGAACATCTCGCGGCTCACATTTTGACCGCCCTCCGCCCGCCCGGCCAGCCGCCGCGGACGCTCGCCGTTGTCGAGAGCTGCACGGGCGGCATGCTCGGCGAGATGCTCACTGCTATTCCCGGCTCATCGAGCGTCTTCTTGGGAGGATTCATCACCTACGCCAACACGCTCAAAGAATCCCTCGGCGTCAACCACGACACGCTCGCCCGCTACGGTGCCGTCAGTTCGGAAACCGCCCGTGAAATGGCCCAGCACGCACTCGCCCGCTCCGGTGCAGACTTCTCCCTCGCCATCACAGGCGTCGCCGGCCCCGACGGCGGCACTCCCGCAAAGCCCGTTGGCACGGTGCACATCGGCATCGCATCGCACATGCCCGGCAAAGCCGACGCCCCGCAAATCCACTCCCGCCACTTCCTTTTTACAGGCGATCGCGAGGACATCCGCCGCCGCGCCTGCGTCAGCGCGCTGACAATGCTCCATTTCCACCTCACCCGCGCCCAGCCCGGCGTCCCACACCTGCTCTGGGAAGCGCCGTAGCCCACCCCATCCCAGCCCCAGCAAATCCCGCCGCCATCCGCGGCTTGCTTCACACCCTCCCACCGTGGTACACTTCCTCATACCGCGGGCGTAGTTCAGCGGTAGAACGTCAGCTTCCCAAGCTGAATGTCACCAGTTCGATCCTGGTCGCCCGCTTTCGTCGCCGCCTCTGCCACGGCCAAGTTCCGTAATCCTCCCCCGGCACCACCCCGCGGCCAACCCACAATTCGCTCGACAACCTCCGCAGCGGCGGTACGGAACCCACTGGAATATCCGCAAAGGGCTCCTGCGGCTGGTGTTTCTTGGTTCACGCACCGTTTTTCGAGTATCTTGAGTCGGTCCTGCATGGCTTGATGTCGCCTGAAAGCGAGCTCGGCTGTGTCACGGTACTCGACCGGAGGGTCTCATGAGTTTTCTCAGGTCGGTCGTCTTGGCTTCCCTTGCGTGCTCACCGTGCATCGGGGCCGAACCATCCTGGGTAAGCCAAGCCGCCCTCGCCACCACCGAATTCAAACGAACATGGGTCTTCTTCCGCGATAAGGCGCTCACTCCCGATTCCCGTGACGCCGCTCTGCGCATGCTCGCTGAGACCTACGACCATCACGCCATCCTCCGTCGCCAACTTCGCCGGACCGACCCCGGCCTCTTCGACGACCGCGATCTCCCCATCGCCGAACCTTACCTCGACGCGATCCGCGCCAGCGGTGCGACGGTTCACATCGAAAGCACGTGGCTGAACGCCGTCAGCATCATCGCCGATCCGGCGGCCGTCGATCGCATCCGCGCTCTCCCCTTCGTCCTGCGCGTCCAACCTGTTCGTGGCGGCGCGCGCATCGAGCCCACAGACCCGCGTGCCCCGGAGCAACCTCTCAATATCTCATTCATGCCGCGCGGCCCTTCCCCCGAAGGCGCGGCCGCCCCGCAACAAGCCCAGATCGGGCTCAACATGCTGCATTCTCAGGGGTTCACCGGCACGGGCGTCATCATCGGAATCCTCGACTCCGGGTTCAAACGCACCCACGTCGCTTTCAACCAGCCGGGCCATGTCGTTCAAGTGGTAGCGGAGCACGACTTCGTTTTCAACGACAACCAGACCGCCAACGAACCCGAGGATGATCCCACGCAGCACAATCACGGAACCTATTGCCTCGGCCTCATCGGCGCGTACCTTCCCGGCACGTACATGGGCGGTGCGTACGACGCCTCGTTCATCCTCTGCAAGACCGAGGACGTTCGCAGCGAAACCCCGATCGAAGAGGACAACTACGTCGCGGGCCTGCAATACATCGAGGCCCACGGCGGCGATATGGCCACGGCTTCTCTTGGGTACATCGACTGGTACACGCAGGCCGATCTCAACGGCGCAACGGCCGTGACAACCATCGGCGTGAACGTGGCCACCGCCAACGGCCTGATCTGCTGCAACGCCGCGGGCAACGAGGGCCACGACGCCAACCCCGCCACGAACCATCTGATCGCCCCCGCCGACGCGCTCAAAGTCATCACCGTCGGCGCGGTCGACTCTTCCGGCGCGAGCGCATCATTCACTTCTGATGGCCCCAGCGCGGACGGACGTGTGAAGCCCGAAGTCCTCGCCTGGGGTGTGAATAACGTACTCATCCGCGCAGGCAACGACACCGACCTCACCTCCGGTTCCGGAACCTCCTTTGCCACTCCGCTCGCCGCTTCGGTCGTTGCCTGCCTCCTTCAGGCCCACCCCACGTGGACCGTCGCCCAAATGCGCGGCTACCTCTTCACTTCCGCCGACTACTACGTTGCCAACCACACGTTCGAGCCCGCCTACGTCCGTGGCTACGGCATCATCAACGGCGCGTCCGCCGTGCAGGGCGATTGCAACCGCGACGGCCTTTCCGACGCCGCACAACTCGACGCCGGAACGCTCGGCGACTGCAACCACAACGGTCTCCCCGACGCCTGCGAACCACCCTGCCGCCCGGACTTCGACGGCTCTGGCTGCCTGAACGTGAACGACATCTTCGCGTTCCTGACCGCGTGGTTTGCGCATGACCCGCGAGCAGATTACGACGCCGACGGGGCGATCAGCATCCAGGACGTTTTCGCGTTCATTGCCGGATGGTTCGGCGGATGTTCCGGAAGCTGGTGATTCACTCAGTCGGCGACTTATTCCTCATCCGCCCGCAACTTCGCCACCACGGAGAAGTCCTCCAGCGTCGTCGTGTCCTGCGTGATTTTTTCCACGCCCGCGGCCACATCCCGCAGCAAGCGCCGCATGATCTTTCCACTTCGCGTCTTCGGCAGCGCATCGGTAAACCGAATCTGATCCGGCTTGGCCAACGCGCCAACTTCCTTGCCCACGTGCGCGGTCAGCTCGGCCTTCAGCTTGGCGTCCGGCTCGCGGTTGTTCGCCCGCAGCCAGTGCGTCTTGAGCGATACGAACGCGCAGATCGCGCTCCCCTTGATCTCATGCGGTACACCGACCACCGCCGCCTCCGCCACAGCCGGGTGCGACACCAGCGCGGACTCCACCTCCATTGTCCCCAGCAAATGCCCGCTCACCTTGATCACATCGTCGATGCGCCCTTGAATCCAGAAATATCCATCCTGATCCCGACGCGCTCCGTCTGCCGAGAAGTAGAACGGTTGGCCGGTCGCCGGATCCTTCACACGGGCGAAGTAGTTGGAAATGAACCGCTCGCGATTCCCGTACACGCCGCGCAGCATCCCCGGCCAGGGCTTGCGAATCACGAATAATCCGCCCTGGTTCGGCCCGAGTTCCTGCCCCTGCTCGTTCACGATTGTCGCGTCGATGCCCATCATCGGCAGCGTGCACGAACCCGGCTTGGTGGCAATCGCCCCCGGCAGCGGCGTGCAGATGTGCCCGCCGGTCTCGGTCTGCCAATACGTGTCCACGATCGGGGCCTTGCCTCCGCCGATGTGCTTCTGATACCACATCCACGCCTCAGGATTGATCGGCTCCCCGACCGTGCCGAGAAGTTTGAGCGAGGAGAGATCGTGCCGCGCCGGCAGATCGTCGCCCCATTTCATAAACGTGCGGATCGCAGTGGGGGCCGTGTAGAACTGCGTGACCTTGTGGCGCGCGATGATGTCCCAGAACCGATCCCCCTGCCCGGGCCGGCCTTCGATCGCAGGGAAGTTCGGCGCGCCCTCGTACAGCAACGTCGGAATCCGATTCGTCAGTAGGCCATAGAGCACATAGCTGTGGCCCGTGATCCATCCGATGTCCGCGCTGCACCAGAACAACTGTCCCGAATCAGGAATCAGATTGAACGTCAGGCGCGCCGTCGTGTTCACGAACGTCAGATACCCGCCCGTGGTGTGCTGAATCCCCTTGGGCTTCCCCGTCGAGCCGCTGGTATACAGCAGAAAAAGCATGTCCTCCGAGTCCATGCTCTCGCACGGGCACGCCTCCGAGGCGTTGTCCACCGCATCGTGCCACCAATGCCACTTGGTTCCCGCGTTGAATCCCTCTCTCGCCCCGCCCGATGCAAACCTTGCACCCTGCGCAATATGCCCGGTTCGCCTCAAACACAGAACATGGTTCACGATGTGCCCATGATTGGCCAGCAGCAGCACACCGTCATCCACGTTCTTCAGCAGCGGCACCACCTCGCCGCGCCGATACCCCCCATCCGCCGTTATGATTACTTTCGAGTTCGCATCAAGCGCACGTTCCGAGATCGCCGTCGGCGCAAACCCCCCGAAGATCACGCTGTGCGCCGCTCCGATTCGCGCGCACGCAAGCATCGCCACCGCCAGCTCCGGCACCATCGGCATGTAGATCGTGACCACATCTCCCTTGCTCACGCCCATCGCTTTGAGAGAAGAAGCACACTTGCTCGTCGCCACCTGCAAGTCCCGGTACGTCAGCCGCCGAATCTCCGGTTCGCTCGCATGCTTCAAGTTCGGTGCTGAGGGCGAAGTTCGCGGCGACACCGGCTCCCCCTCCCACACTATCGCCACATCCTCCCCATGCCCATCCTGCACATGCCTGTCCACGCAGTTGTAGCACGCGTTCAACTTTCCCCCGATGAACCACTTCGCATCCGGCGGGTTCCACTCATGCACCTTGCTCCACGGTGCAAACCACGCGAGCCGCCGCGCCTCCTCGGTCCAGAACCCGTCTGGATCTGCGATCGAGCGTGCGTGCAGCTCGCGATATTCCTCCATCGAGGAAACATGCCACTTCGGAAATCCCAGCGCAGCCGCAGCCACAGGCGGAAACGTGCGGTGCTCCTGAAGCGTGGATTCAAACGACTGGCCGGTCGGGTGGGCGGTGGGGGGAGTGGGGGGGGTCGGTGTGGACATGGGGACAGGATAACAACGGAACGGAAAGTAGGACCGCCCATCTGCGGCCATACCGTCCTTTGTCCCCACTCGTGGATTCAAGGAGCCGGATCATGCGATTTCGTCCGATTGGCCGCACAGGAATTCAGGTTTCGGAAGTCGGTTTCGGCTGCTGGACCATGGGCGGCCCCGCCTTTTCTCCGGCCAACGGCGCGCCCATCGGCTGGGCAGATGTGAATGAGGCGGAGGTCCTCGCCGGGATCAAGGCCGGTCTGGACGCGGGTGTCAATCACTGGGACAACGCCGATGTGTATGGCAATGGCCGCGCCGAAAGAATGCTCGCCGCCTCTTTCCGCAAACTCGGCGTAAAACCCGGCTCCCAGGTCATCGCGACCAAGGTCGGCCACATGAAGGGCACTGCTCCACACGCCTTCGAGCCCCGCCACATGCGAGCCCAGTGCGAACAGTCCCTCCGCAATCTGGGCGTGGACTGTATTGACATCTACTACTGCCACCACGGAACATACATCGGACCTGACTACACCGAAGCGGTCCACGACTACCTCCCCGAAGCCGCGGCCGTAATGCACGCCCTCCGGAAAGAGGGCAAGATCCGAGCGATCGGCCAATCCGCCTACGGCGATGACGACTTCGCCCGTGCGATCCCCGTCCTAAAGCCCGATGTCCTGCAGAGCAAAGCCAACATGCGATTCGACGCGTTCATCCGTCCCGGGTGCGCCGTGCAGAAGTTAATGGACCAGCACGGTTGCACGTTCGTGGCGTTCGGGCCGCTCGATCAGGGCATTCTGCTCGATAAGTTCGACCCCGAGCATCCGCCCAAGTTCGAGGAAGGCGACTACCGCAACAGCCGAAAGGACTTCGCACCCGATGTGCTCCGCAGTGTGCGGGCAAAGCTCGCGGCGATCAAAAAGCGATTCGCCATCGAAGCGTTGAGTGGCGACGAGTTGATCGCCGCATTGTCCTCCGTTGCAAGCCGCTGGGTGCTGGCGCACCCCCACGTGTGCTCGGCCATCCCCGGTTTTCGCAACGCACGGCAGGCAAAGTGCAACGTGCTCGCGGGCGCCGATGCCCCGATGAGCGCCGACGATGTGGCGTTCATTCGAGGCCTTTTCGCATAACGGCATTCGTGCGCCGCTCACCCCGGCAGATGCCCCGCCGACTGCCAGTGCTTGATCGCCTCGATCGGCCAGACGAGCATGATCACGTTCAACGTCAGGTTGTCCTTGATCCAGATGAGCATCGTGATCTCGATGATTAGGAAAAACGCAAGCGTCTTCCAGAATCCCAGCGCCCGCGCCACAAACACGCCGACCACGCACGCCAGAATGTCCCCCAGCGAGTTGATCACGCTGTCCCCCGTGTACCCGATCGAGATCGTCTCCGCTCGGTACCGGTTGATCACCAGCGGCGAGTTCTCCAACACTTCCCACGCACACTCCACCAGCGTCGCAATGAACAGCGCCCAGCCGAAACTCGGCCGTCGATACTTGAAGGGCAGCCAGACCAGCAGCGCATAGAACACCAGCCCGTGGCAGAGGTGTGAGAACGAGTAGGGATCGACCAGATGCTGCGAACAGTGCTCCGACCAGATGTCCGAGACCCACAGGTTCGCCTGGCCACACTTGCACCACCACACGCGTCCCTCGGCCCGCAAAGCCCCGATCGCCACGAGGATCACGAGGCCGGAGAGCACATGCGTCCAGATCGTCGGTCGCTTGTTGCCTGAGATTTCCAGCGATCCCGTCATTACTTCACCAGCACCGCTCGCGGGCTCGTCAGCACGATCGGCTTCTCACGCAGTTGCATCAACGCTGACAACTGATCGCGCACCTGCGGCCACTCCTTCGGCCCCACCAGCTCACGGACCGCCCCGAACAGCATCTGGCTCCCCGCCTTCTCCGCGATCTTGCTGCCCACATCCGGTGCGCTCACCATCCCGCCCGCAAAGCCCCCCAGCACCTCCCGCAGCGACTTCGGCCCAGGATATTCGAGAATCTCGTACTCGCCCGGAGTGAGCTTGAGTTCCGCGGCCAGATCATCCAGGCAATCATCCAGCCCGCCGATCTTGTCCGCCATGTGGTTCTTGACCGCGGCCTCACCGGTGAACAATCGCCCCTCGGCTGTCTTGGAAAGATCAATGTCGTGCCGCCCATCCGACACGCGCTTGGCGAACAGGTCGTACGTTTCCTGCATCTTCGCACGCACGAGCGATTGCTCCTGCTCCGTCCACGGGGTGGAGGCCGCGAGCATGCGCCCCATCGGCCCGCGCTCGCGCCCATGAATGTGAACCTTCAGTTTGTCATACAGCCCGGTCATTGCGACCTTTCCCCCGACCACGCCGATCGATCCCACAATGCTCGACGGATTCACGTACACCTTCTGGCCCCCCACCAGGCAGTAGTACCCGCCGCTGGCCGCCATCGAGCCCACGCTCACCCATACCGGCTTCTTCGTCTGCAGCCGGCTCAGCCCCTGCCAGATCACCTCGCTCGCCGTCGCCGATCCGCCCGGCGAATCAATCCGCACGACTAGGCCCTTGATCAACGGCTCCTCTTCGATCTCCGAAAGCGCCCGCCGAATCGTGTCCGATCCCACCGAGGCCTCGCCCATGAATCCACCCTGCTGGCTGTCCCCATCCACGATCGGCCCCGAGATGTAGAGAATCGCCAGTGACTCCCGCGCCGGCGCAGTGTTGGGCTCCCTCGTCAGCTTGCTGAAGATCGCGAACGGATTCGCCGAGTCAAACGTCAAGCCCTCTTCCCCCGGTGCGTAATCCGACCACGCCAGCGAGCCCTCAGCCACATTCAATGTCTTCTCCATATGCGGCGTGAGATCCGGGAGATCCACCACCGCGTCCAGCAGCCCCACTTTCTTGCCCGTATCCCCCAGCGCCATCCACGCCTGCTTCATCGCGTCGTCAAGCTTCGCGTCGTCCATCTTCCGGCCCTCTTTGATGTGCCGACGGACATTGCCGTACAGCCCATCCAGAAGCCCCGAAATGTTCTGCTCCCACTGCGGGCTCGGCGCGGCCCTCATGTACTCCTCGTTGGCACCTTTGTAATCCCCAATCTGCACCATCTGCGGCGTCAATCCCGCCCACGCCATCGTGTCCGCCAGGTACATCTCCTCCATATACATCCCAGGCACAGAGACGCCCCCGCCCGCCTGAATCAACGCCTCGTCGCAGTACGAGCCCAGCACCGCCTCGTTCGTCTCGTACGAATCGGCAAACAGCAGAACTTTCTTCCCCGCAGCACGAACCTTGGCGATCGCCGCCCCAATCTCTTCCACTTGGGTGAGGTGCAGCTTGGCATCGCGCACCCGAATCACCAGCGCGGTTGCCTGATCATCGTCCGCCCCGTCGCGGACCATGTCCACCACGTTCCGCAGCGTGGGATGGTCGCCTGTGCCAAACAGCCACGCAAGTGGGTGCGGCTGCTCCGAAAGATCACCATGAATCTCGATGAGTGCCACGCCAGTGGTTGCCGTCGCTGGCTTGTCCTTGGCATCCTTCTTGTCACCCCTCGGCTCGGATTTCTTTGCCGCCGATTTGGGCGGCGCAACATCATCCGCGCGAGCCATGAACGCTCCCTGCGAGAGCGCAAGTCCCGCAACCAGAAGCACGGACGCAAGTCGAACGAACGATCTGGGCTGACGCATGGAAGACTCCGGTGCGGAGAATGGAATCGTGCAAGTCAGGGAAAGAGTAGGGACAGACCCGAACACAGCGGATTGGCATCCGCACACGATCCGGAGTTGCCCACATTGCCAAACGAGGGTTATCGGTCCAGCCATTAATCACATTTGCTGACCGAAAGCGGGGATCCACCCGTCCGATCCTTGAAAAACCCCTCGGACGAGTGATGCTGTTGGCGTTGGGTCGCCCTGTGTGATCCGTGGAGCCGCCGCGCGGCGCGTTGTTCGGTCTGCGGCGTGTGCGGCCCCGTCGAGGAGGAGAGAGCCCGTGATCAATCTGCGCGTAATCGGTCTGGCTGCCGGTCTGGCTGTTTCGGCGGCTTCGGCCGCCCATGGTGTGATGGTTCTGAACAACGGCGACGCGGTCTCGCTCGCCGCGATTCTCAATAGCAACGATCACAAGGTCGCCATCGGCGACAAGCTGATCACCTTCGGGTCATACACCTCGGAGACTTTCCCTGCCGCCGGCATTTCCGTGACGGGCTTCATCGCCACGAACCCGCTCGATGGCATCGGCTTCGACCTCACCGGCGGCTTCGGCGATGTCAACACCGCCGATGCCCTGCCTTCCACGTTCCACCTGTCCTACACCGTTGAGATCGATCCCGTCTTCCTTGGGCGCGGCTACCGCCTCAAGGACATCGCGCTCGTCTTCAACGGCGGCTCGAACGGCGCGGGTTCTTCCGCGGGCGTGCATGAAGCTGTCTCCGCCACCACTCCGGTCGGCACGCTCGATGTCTTCGCCATTGCCGGCGGTGCGAGCCAGTTCCAGGACTTCCACAACTTCTCCCCGACCTCATTCGTCAGCTTTGGCGTGAACACCGACGGCACCTTCCTCGCCGGTCCCAACGGCGGCTCCGCCAGCGCATCCTTCATTCGCCAGACCTTCAGCCAGGTCGTCCCCACCCCCGGTGCGGCCGCCCTCCTGGCGTTCGGCACCCTCGCCGGCGCTCGCCGCCGGCGCATGGCCTGATCCCCTCGATGACCAGCCACCACCTTGCCTCCTGCGGCAAGGTGGTGCGGGGCTCCGAAGGCGTTTTTGGCTTCGCCAACCACGGCATGCCGCGATGTGCGGCCACTCCTGACGTTCGGGCCGTTTGTCACTACAATCTGCCCTCGTGCTGAACTCCATCACCACTTCCTTCGTCGCCCGTCTCCGCGCCAATGACCAGCAGGCGTGGTTTGACCTCTGGGAGACCTTCGGCCCCGTTCTTCGCGCCCAGCTCACCAAGTGGGGCAAGGGACGCGTCGGGGCCGAGACCGTGCGAGACCTTTCCCAGGAAACTCTCGCCGCACTCTCAGATTCCATCGACCGCTTCGACCCGACACGCGGCGCACGTTTCAGCACATGGCTCCTCGCCATCGCCAAGCACGTCTTGGGCGATGAACTCGACCGCCGCGGCGCGGCCAAACGCGGCGGAGCCGGCGCGGGCAAAGGCCTCGGTAAGAAAGCCGCCTCGCTCGAGGAATCCTGGATGATCGCCGACGACGCCCTCGGCGCCGATGAGGAATACGAGCACGCGGTCTTTCGTGCCAAAGTGGAGCACGCCATTCGCGCCGTCGAAAAGCGCTGCGATTTCACCGATTTTTCCATCTACCGCATGCGTGTCCTGGATGGCAAGCCCGGCAAGGAAGTTGCCGAGTCCCTCGGCATCAGCGAGCCCACAGTCAGCCGTCGCCTCGCCAAAGTGCGGGAGATGCTCCGCGGCGAGCTGCGCCAGGTCATCGCTATCTACTCGTTCACCGAAGAAGAACAGCGAGAGCCGGAGCGAAACGGCCTCCTGCTGGCTCCCAAGAAAGACGAGAGTGCGGGCGTTGGGGGCGGTGGCGGTGGGGACGATGTTGCATTCGACGAGGCCGTAGCAGACATTTACGCAAAGCAGATGGAGTTGCGGGAGAGCGACAAACGATGAGCGATCCAAGTGGGGGGCTCATGAGCGAAGGAGTGGCGGCATAAGGGCCCGCAGCCCGGCCAGTGTCCGATTGTTTCGCTCTTCCACTCCTCTACTCCTCCCCTAGCCCCCGACCCGGCGAACACACCTTGGGTGAAATCGGCACCATTGCGGTCATCCTCGCCGTCCTCCTCGTGGGCGTTCCCGCGCTGGTCGTGTTGCTGATCGTTCTGGCCAAGCCCATCTGGCGCGGCATCACCTGGCTCGTCGTCCACATCATCACATTCATCGGCAACGAGATCGCCGACTTCCTCCGCATCGTCGGCGCGATGCTCACGAGCATCATCCTTGCCCCGATCGCCGGCCTAAACGTCGTTCTCGGCCGCTGGTCAAGCGCAAGCCACTACGGACAGGCCATCAAGGAAGAAATGAGCGCGCTCGCCGGGTGTTTCTATCGCCTCCTCATCGGCAACCCCGCTCGGCTCTTCATGCTCACCGCCCTCACGGAGGGCTTCGAGCATCGCATCCCGCATGCCATCGCCCACGCCCCAACCACCAGCGGCACGCGCCAAAGCCAGTTCGATGGTTTCACAATCGTCGGCACCCTCCAGGGCGGCGGCTCGGGCGCCAAGCTCTACGTCGCGCAGCCCAGCGCAAGGAAACTCGCGGGATATGCCCGCGACGGCCAGCGGGAAGTCGGCAACGTCGTCATCAAGACATTCTCTCTGAATGACGGCAGCACGCTCCCGCAGATCGTCCGCGAAAACCGCTCCCTCCCCGCCGCCCAGCGCATGGGGCTCATTCTCGAACACGAGCTCACCGAAGAGAAGTTCTACTACGTCACCCGCTACGTCCCCGGCGAGTCCCTCGTCATCGTCACCACCCGCCTGCACTCCCTTGGCGGGGGCGGCCCCGAGGGCCTCGGCGATGGCGAGCGACTGAAGCAAGCCGTCAGCTACGCCTCCGACATCCTTCGCACCCTCAGCCGCTACCACTCCGGCGGCCTCTGGCACAAGGACGTCAAGCCCGACAACATCATCGTGCACGACTCCAAAGCCGAGCTCGTTGACTTCGGCCTCGTCACGCCCCTCCGATCCAGCATGACCCTTACCACCCACGGGACCGAGTACTTCCGCGATCCGGAAATGGTCCGAATGGCCCTCCGCGGCGTAAAAGTCCACGAAGTCGATGGCGCGAAGTTCGATATCTACGCCGCCGGTGCCGTGCTCTTCTCCATGATCGAGAACAGCTTCCCCGCCCACGGCGGTCTCTCACAGATCACCAGAAAATGTCCCGAAGCCCTCCGATGGGTCGTCCGCCGCGCCATGACGGATTACGACCGTCGTTACGAATCCGCGGCCGAAATGCTCGGCGATATCGAATCCGTAATGACCGCTCCGGACGTCTTCTCGCTACGTCCCGTCGATCTCCCAAGCGTCAAGCTCGACCGCGAGCGCGGCGTGGAGCCCTCCTCGCGCGTTCTGCCGATCCCCGGGCCGGACCTGGATGAACTCGGCGGCCCCCGTGTGGGCCCCTCGCTCGAGCCCCTCGCCGATCCCGAGTTTCCTGCCGTCGCCGCCGTAAAGACTCCCGACGTTCCCGTCTCTCCAATCCGCGGCACACCCGCCCTCGCGGCAATGGGGCCCGCCGGAGAGCTTCCCGTGCTTCGCGTCGTGAACTGGTGGAGCGGAAAATACTCGCTGCAGCCCGCCGCGCTCGGCGCCGCTCCGGGATTCGACACCGCCGAGGCGCTCGCCGACGAGCGCGTCCGCGCCAAAGCCGCGAGAAAGGGCCTGCCCATCCCCGTGCGACTGCGCCGCAAGCGGCGCGCCCAGCGACTGAGCCCCAGCGCACGAATCGGCATTCTCGTCGGCGCCGTGGCCATCCTCGCCAACTTCGGGTGGATCGCCGGATCGAGCGCATCGCGCACAAACATCGGCGAGGCCGTCTCCGCCATGCGACGCACGTTCGGCCTCTCCTTCTCCCGCCAGAACGAAACCACGCTCGGGCGTGTGCTCGTGCTCTGGGATGGTGCGGGCATGGACGCCGTCGCCCGTGCCAAAATGAGCGACCGCCTGGACCGTCTCGCCCGCGCCGGCTTCGAACTTGTCGGAACAACATCCCCCGCCGAAGACCCAGCTCGCGCGTCCGACGAGGCCGAGGCAATCGCGGACCTTCGCGGACATATCAGCGGACAGTCCTTCCACTCCGACAGCACAGCATCGGCCGTTCGAGAATGGCTCGATGACCGCTCCGGCCTGCTCATGGTCGTGTGGATCCACATGGACCAAGCGAAGGCCCCCGACGCCTGGCTCGTCTCCCGAACCAATGCGCCTCAGGAAACCGTCCGCGCCGCGAATCGCGCCTTCCACTCGAACAAGACTCTCACGCCGACGCCGTAATCTCGACGAATCGTGCCAGCGTCCGCTCGCTCTCTCGCGACGCAACCGCACCCCGCGCCATCACAAGCCCAGCTCGCACGTCCGCGACAACCCCTGCCGCATGCATTGAAGCCGCGGCATTCAGCAGCACCATCTCCAGAGCCGGCCCCGGCACGCCCTCAAGCACAGCGCGTGCGATGGCAACCGCTGCATCAAGCGAATCCGCGCGTAGCTCGGCGATCGTCGTCCGTCGAAGCCCGAGAGACACCGCGTCCAGCGACGACGTCGTGACACGCCCCTCCTCGATCAGATGCACCACGTTTGGCGCCGTCGTTGTTAACTCATCCAGCCCATCCTCCGAAGTCACCACCATCGACCGCCGCGTGCCTAACCGCGCAATCGCCGCCGCCAGCTTCGCCGCGTTCTCCTTCGAATACGTCCCCACCAGTTGGCATGTCGCCCCCGCCGGATTCACCAGCGGTCCAAGCAGATTGAAGATCGTCGGAAATCCAAGCTTCTTCCGCACCGCTGCCGCGTGCCGCGCCGCCGGATGATGATCCGGCGCATACGAAAAGCACACCCCGATCTCCCGCAGACACTTCGCCTGCACCTCCGGCGACGCATGGATGTTCACACCCAGCGCCTCCAGCACCTCCGCCGATCCCCGCCCGGTCCGGCTGCGATTCCCATGCTTGGCTACCAGCACCTGCCCCCGTGCAGCCGCGGCCGTCACGATCGCTCCCAGCGTGGAGACATTGAACAACTTGGGAGCCCCCCCCGTCCCGCACGTATCCAGCACCGGCAGTGAAGTCGCCGGGATTGCCACCGGCGTTGCAAACCGCCGCATCGCTCGCGCCGCTCCCACAAGTTCGTCGACCGTCGGCCCCCGCGAAGCGATCGCCGCCAGCATCGCCGCGATCCGCGATTCGTCCAGCCCGCCCGCCAGCAGCGTCGCAAAGACCGACTCCGCCTCCGGCTCGGCCAGCGGCCGTCCGTCGAGCAGTTGCTGAAAGTATGTGTCGGCGTGTGCTTGCACGTGTTGGTGATCGGTCCAAGTCTTCCGGAATCATCGCCGAAGTCGATCCCACCCCGGTTCTCGGCTGTAGAATCTCCCGATGGATCGTACCGAACGCATTGTCCGGGCGGCGCGCCGAAGAATGACGGCCGGCGCGGTGATCAACCACGCCGGGCGGGGTCTGGCGTGGGGTGCGTGTGCAGCCCTGCTCCTCGTCGGTGGTTCGAAGGTCGTCTCTGTTCCCCTCGACTGGACGTGGCTCGCCGCCGTCCCGCTGCTCGTGGGCGGAATCGCCGGCGCCGCAATGGGTCTGCGGAATCTCCGCTCCATGCTCGACGCCGCCGGCGAAGTCGATCGTCGGCTTCGCCTCAAGGACCGCCTCTCCTCAGGCACCGCCATCGCTGCGATGAACGGCTCAAAAGCCGCCCGCGGTGCGTTCGAACAACTCGCCGTTGCCGAGGCCGACCGAGCCAGCGCGGCCATTGATCAACGCCGCGCTGCTCCCATTCAGTGGGGGCGATCGTGGCAACTCTGGCCCACTGTTCTCGCCTCCGCCGTCGCCGTCGGGCTCTGGATGCCGCGATTCGATGGATGGTCCTCGACCAAGCAGCAAGCCGTCGCCGCTCGCCAGGCGATGGCCAAGCAACTCTCCAACGCGGCCCAGAAGCTGAGCAGCACTCCCGTGCCGCCGACGCTCCCGCCCTCCACTTCGCACGCCGGGCCGAAGGGCGATGTCCTCAGCGAGATCGAGCGAGAACTCGCCACCGGCAAAATCACCCCCACGCAGGCCGCCGAAAAGGGCGCACGCGAACTCTCCCGCCTCGCCGCGGAGCGCGATCGTTCCGCGGACGACGCCAAGCGATCAACCGATGCCCTCCGTGACGCGCTGGCCAAACTCAAGCCCGCCGAGCCCAAGACCGATCCCGCCGCGCCTCCCTCCGCCCTCACCGACGCCATCCGAAACGGCGATCTCGCCTCCGCCGCCCAAGCCGCGCAAGAGCTCAGCAACGCCGGCCCGGAGCAGACGGCCGAGTCCAGGGCGCACGCCGCAAAGGAGTTGGAGAATCTCGCCCGCGATCTCCGCAACGCCGAGCAGGCAAGACGCGAGGCCCAGTCCGAACCAACCGCATCGCCAGGCCTTGATGACAAGAGCAAACCTCCCGAGAACCCCAACACTCGCAACGACGCACCGAACGGCTCTTCTCCAACTCCGGAGTCCCCCGAAAGGCCGTCGTCCCCACAACAAGACCGAAAATCGGAATCTACCGCATCCGACGAACTCGCACGTGACATGGAAACCGCCGCCCAAGACCTGAAATCGCAGCCAGAATCCAAGTCGCCTCCGCCTCCGCCGCCCGCCGGCGAGCCGAACAAGCCAACCTCTCCGAACAACTCGCGCCCCAAAAAGTCCGAACCGAATCCCGACGAAAAGCAGAACGAAAACAAGTCGAAAGAAGGCGATCCATCCAACTCGGGCGCACAGTCCCCGCCGCAGCAGTCCGGCAAGCCGGAAAAGAGCAACAAGGGCAAGAGTGATTCGAAAGAGCAGAGCGAATCAAAGGAAACGCGCGGCACCGACGGTTCGAAATCCAGCAGCGAGTCCAAGCAAAAGAGTTCAAAGTCGAACGAAGGCGCTCCTCGCGACGAACAGTCAAAAGACAAGAAATCGTCCTCCGAACCCGGCGAAGGCAACGAATCCAATCCGACCGCCGATTCCAAGCCCGGCCAAGGTGACAAGCCCGCCGACTCCAACCAGCAGGGCAAGGACGGCCAATCTCCCAAGCCAAACCCCGACGGACAGCCCGCTAAACCCGACGAAAAGTCCTCGCCGAGCGGAACCGAATCAAAGCAACCACTGCCCTCCTCCAAAGACAGCACAGGTGACCACACCAAGCAGAACACTGATTCCAAACCCGCTTCCAGCGACAAGCCGACGCAGTCGAATCCCGCGGCCCCGGATGATCGGCCCCCAAAGCCATCTCCCCAATCCAAGCCCGGCGAGTCCGGCAAGAAGGCCCCCCCGAACGAAGCCGAATCCAACCAACCGCAACCGTCACCCGACGGCCGCCCAGGTGAGTCAACCGAGAAGACTCCAACAGACGACAAGTCACCCCGTGCCGACAAGAACAAAGCAGCCAAGCACCCCGAGACCGCGCCCGATCCCGACGCGTCCAAGCCGAACGACAACACCTCGAAGGTACCCAGCCCAACCGCCAAGCCCGGTGATCAGAAGCAAACGACCGACCAATCTCCCCCCGAGAACGAGGACGGCCATCAACCCCACTCCGGCGATGGTCTCCGCCAACTCGCCAAACGTCTCAAAGACCTCGCCCAGAAACCTCAGGATGCCGCCACAGCCCGGAAGCAAGCCGAAGACATGCGCCGCCAAGCGCAGGAACTCCTGAAGAACGCCACCCCCGAGCAACTTGAGCAACTCAAGAAGTGGGGGGGGGAGATGGCCAAAGACGCCAAGCACAATCGCGAGCCATCCCCCGGACCCGGAGACCGGCCAGAAGGATCGCCCCCCCAAGGCCCATCACCAACCGACGACCCAAAGAACTCCGGCAAGTTCGGCGACAATCCTCAAGGCCAGTCCTCGCGCCCGCCATCCCGCGATCCGCGCGCCCAAACCCCAACTCGCACCACGCCCATGGACGCTCGCCCCACAACCTCCCCAACCCCCCCGACCCCCGCCGACCGCGCCGGCAAGATTCCCGATCGCGTCATCGCCGAGTGGTACGCCAACAAAAAGCCCGACCACGCGGACTCCACCTCCGGCCCCCTCACGCCCGAGGCCGAACAATCCATTCGCGAAGCCACCGCCGGCGGTGAGCGCGCCGTCGACAGTGAATCCGTTCCCACGCGCTACGACTCCCTCCTCCGCAAATATTTCCAGCGTCTCGGCGAGCGTGCCAAGTCTGCGCCCGCCGTCCCCGCTGCCGATGCCCCTCCTGCACGCACCCCCCAGCCCACTCAGCCCTCCCAGCCCGCGCAAGACGCCCCGACTCGTTCCCCCGTTCCCGCGGCCCCCGCCTCAAAACCATGACCCTCCGCTTCGATCAGCCCTGGTGGTTTCTCGGTCTTCTGCTCTGCCTGCCGATGGCCTGGGTCGCCTTTCGCTGGTTTGTCGCCATGAGCGCGGTCCGCCGTTGGTCCGCCATCATCCTCCGCTGTGTGCTCGTCGCCGCGCTCCTCGGCATGCTCGCCGGATCGTCCATGGTCCGCCGCACCGACCGCATCGCCGTGATCGCGTGTGTCGATCTCTCCGGTTCCGTTCGCCGCTTCTACGACGCTCGCACGCTCGGCCTCGACGCAAACGGCGCACCGCTCACCCTCCCCGCCGCCGTCCGCCGCTTCCTCGACGCCAGCTCCAAATCGCGCCGCCCCGATGACATCGCCGGCGTCGTCCTCTTCGGCGCACGCCCCGCCGCCACCGGCATGGTCGAGCCCGGCCCCTTCCGCATTCCCGACGATTGGACCGTCCGCGAAGATGCCACGGACATCGGCCAGGCCATCCGCCTCGCCGCCGCAATGATCCCGCCCGATGCCGCGGGCCGCATCATCGTCTTCTCCGACGGCGTGCAGACCCAGGGCTCCGCGCTCGCGGCCGCCGCGGCCCTCTCCGGCCCCAACTCCGGCACAACCGCGCGACGCTCGATTCACATCGACGTCGTGCCCCTCGAATACCGCGTCGATCGCGAAGTCGTGGTCGAGTCCGTGGACTCTCCGCCCACCGCCCAGTCCGGCGCAACCATCGCCGTCCGCGTCGTCCTGAACGCCACCGAACGCTGCACCGGCACGCTCGAACTCGCGCGCGAGAAGCAGCCCGTCGACATCAACGGCGACCTTCCCGGCTCCGCCCTCCGCCTCACGCTTGATCCCGGCCGCAACGTCGAAGTCTTCAAAGTCCCTCTCCCCGACGGCCGCATCCACCGCTTCGCCGCGCTCTGGACGCCCGATCCTCCTGCCGCGGGCGAACCAAGCGGCGACACCGTCCCCGACAACAACCGCGCCGAATCCGTCACCATCGCCCCCGGCCGCGGCGCGGTCCTCATTGTCGATGGCATCAGCGACGGCGCCCCTCAAGCCCCCGGCTCAACGCTCGGCGCAACACTCGCCAAGGCCGGCCTCGAAGTCCAGACCATCGGCCCCGACGCCCTCCTCCCCGATCTCCTCTGGCTCCAGCAGTTCGACCTCATCATCCTGCAGAACGTCTCCGCGGACGCCACGCCGCGCACCGTCCACACCGCCCTCGCCACCTGCGTCACGCAGCTCGGCGTCGGCCTCGTCATGGTCGGCGGCCCGAACTCCTTCGGCGCGGGCGGCTGGAAGGGCACGGACATCGAGCCCCTGCTTCCCGTCAAGCTCGATCTCCCCGAAAAGCTCATCACCCCCGCCGCGGCCGTCATCCTCGTCATCGACAACTCCGGCTCCATGAACCGCACCGTCCGCGGCTCCACGCGTTCGCAGCAGGACATCGCCGACGAGGGCGCGGCCCTCGCCGTCGAGAGCATGGACAAGACCGACCTTGTCGGCGTCATCACCTTCAACAGCGACATGACCGTCGATCTCCCCCTCGGCCCCAATCGCGACCCCAAGGCGACCGCCCGGATGCTCCGGCGCATCGACGCCGACGGCGGCACCAACATGCCTCCAGCTCTCGCCGAAGCCCATCATCAGATCCGCAGCGCGAAGGCCGACCTGAAGCACGTCATCGTCCTCTCTGACGGCGTCTCGCAGGGCAAGAATGAACTCCCCGGCATGGTTGAGCAGATGGCCGCCGACGGCATCATCGTCTCCACCATCGCCATCGGCAATGACGCCGACTCGGGCATGATGCGCGACATGGCGCGGCTCGGCAAGGGCCAGTTCTACCGCGTCGTCGATCCCACCATCCTCCCGCGCGTCCTGCTGAAGGCCGTCCGCATCGTCCGCTCCCCGCTGATTCGCGAAGGCGAGTTCACGCCGATCGTCCTGCCCACCGGCTCGCCGATCATGGATGGGCTCAGCGCCGCGTTCGGCGTCGCCGAAGGCGGCATCCTCCCTCTTCGCGGCGTCGTTCTCACGCAAGCCCGCACCGATCCAACCGTCATCTACCCGCTCATCACGCCCAAGCGCAGCGAGGGCGAAGGGGGCGGCGGAGAGCCCGTGCTCGGCTACTGGAACGCCGGGCTCGGCCGCGTCGCCGCGTTCACATCAGATGCTCAGCCCAAGTGGGCCGGGCCGTGGCTCGATGCGAACGGCGGCGCGGGATATTCCCGCTTCTGGACGCAGCTCGCCCGCACCATCGCCCGTCCTCCATCCGATCGCACGCAGGAACTCACCACCGAGATCGACGGCGACCGCATGACCATCCGCCTGCACGCCAGCGAGCAGAGCGGCCGCCCGATCGACGCCCTCGCGATCCCCGGTGCGGTCTATGCGCCCGGGGGCGGCAAGCTGGATGTACGCCTCTCGCAGATCGGCCCCGGCGAGTACGAGCAGGTGATCGATCTCGGCTCGCCGACGCTCAGCCAAGGCACGGACCCGGATGCTCCGGTCGATGGGTCGTACGTCGTCACGCTCGCGCCGCGGCGGACGGGCAGTGGGGGGGTGGGGGCGGGGGGGAATCCGCTTCCTCCCGTCATCGGCGGCATCACGCGGCCCGCGGGCGAGGAGTATCGCCGACTCTCCTCGGATCGTGCGCTGCTCAAGTCGATCGCGGATGCCACGGGCGGGCAAGTCTGGGAACTCAAGTCCGCCGCGGCGGGCAATCCAAGCACTGCTCTCCCCGATCTCTACTCCCGCACCGGCCTTCTCCCCGCCGAGGCCCGCACTCCGCTCTGGCCGCTGCTTGCGATCGCCTCCGTCGCACTCATGCTCCTCGACGTCGCCACCCGCCGCATCGCCTGGGACCGCCTCCTGAGCCGCGAGATGCTGACCGAAGCGAGCCGCGGCGTCTCCGCCACGCTCCACGACCGCACCGCCCAAGCCACCGCCACCCTCACCCGCCTCCGCACCCCCCCCGCGCCATCCGCTGCCTCCCCACCCTCCCCGCCTTCACATCCGACATCCGACATCCAACATCCGACATTCCTCACCGATGAGGATGCCGCCGCCCTCAACGACCGCGAACGCAACCGCCGCCGCGACGCCCGCATGGCCGCCCTGCGTACCAAGACCCCCCCGCCCCCCACCCCCACCCCGCCCACCCCGCAACCGCCCGACCCACAGCAGCCCCCGATCCCGCCCGACCCCACATCCACCTCTCTCAACCCCGACCCGGACCCCCCCGAGCAAGGCCTCAAAGCCGCCAAGCGCCGGGCTCAACGGAAGATGGACGAGTAGCGTCCGCCCGGTTTATCTTGCTCCAACCCGCGATTCGGCCCCGCTCCGCCCCCAAGGAACTCTTCCCGTTCGGCCGCGCCTTCTCCAAGGCCGGCCGTGAACTTTTCGCGCTCGGCCGTGAACCCCGCGCGCTCGAGCGCGAAGCCCTCGCCACGCCCAATGCGCTCTGCGCGCTCGAGCGCGAACCCCTCGCGCTCGGCAATGCGCTCCTCGCGCTCGAGCGCGGCGAGCTCTTTTGATAACTGAACAACACCCTTCCGTGCGGCACTTGGCCGCTCCCCACCCTGCCTCAGCACCCGCCGAACCACGACGCGAGGAAGTCGAAGATGTCCTGCACTTCCCTGCCGCCGTTGTGGTTGAAGTCGGCGCGGCAGTCGGGGACGATGGAGAACGTAAGGTTGCCCGAGCCGCTCACGCCGTTGTAGCCGGAGATGCGGATGAGGTAGTCCTCGCCCGCGACCGCCCGGAACGAGACCTGCGAGGCGCGGTTGATTCCGGCGCTGTTGTTGCAGAAGTCGTCGTTGCAGGCGATCTGCCCCGCGCCCGAGCCGCCGACAGGGCACGAGGGGAAGACGCGGAGGATCGAGTCGAACGTGCACCCGCACGTGCTGAACGTCACCATCCCATGCACGGGCGCGATGAAGCGGAACCAGACATCCGGGCCGGTGTCTGTGGCGCCGTCGCAGACGCCCGAGATCGCCTCGGCGGTGGCACCCACGGTGGTGAACGGGTACTGCACGGTGGTGATCGGCGAGATGCTGACCGCGTCGGCGCACTGGTCGGAGGCCTCGGCGGCGGTGCCGGAGACGCCGACGATGAGGTCATCCACGCTCTCGTACGTTGCGCCGCCGTTGTTCACCGTGAACGTGACGCTGGTGAACGGCACCGTGGTGGTGATGCCGAAGAACGCCCCAGCGGCGGGGATGGCGACGCTGAAGCTTTCGCCGGTGTTGGTCAGTAAGTCGAGTTGCCCCGTCGTACCGACTAAGCCGGGCGTGATCACGTGGAACGTGCCCGCGATTGCGGAGACGGGCCGGCCCGTGAAGGCGATGCGGCCCTGGTCACCGCTGAACTGCGCGCCAACCCCAAACGCGGCAAAGCGGAACACCTGCTGGGCCCCCGTGGTGCTCATGGTGTATGCGTACCCGTTTCCGCTTACGGCGATCGGAGGGAGCATGATGGCGTCCGCCCCGTTAAACGGTTCCAGCAGCGTGTCGGCGTGGACATTGGCCTGGAAGGCCGCGAGCGTGCCGTACGTCCCCGCCATCGCGGTGGAAGGCAGCAGTGCAAGCGCGGCCGCGCCCAGCAGAGCGACGAGGGAGGAACCGGTCAGGGCGCGGAAAGAGATCATGGGGACGACTCCGGGTGATGGGGCTGAGGGGTGGGAAGTGCGGTGGGCGTAAGCGCGTGCGAGCGTACCACGTCCCCACCCGAACCACCAGCAAAAACCCTCCCCTCCCCTCCTCACCACCCCCCTCCCCGCCCCCGATCCCCGCATTTTCCCCCCACGCACCCGGCCTTTTCCCCCCCATCATGTAAACTTCCCCCACTGCCCACTGCCCACTGCCCACTGCCTCCCCCCTTCCCCCCCTCCCCCGCGAGCCCCCTCATGCTCACCTTCCGCGCACTCTTCGCCTTCCTCGCCCTCGCGCTCATCGCCTCCTCGGCGCCCGCGCAGCTCATCATCAACGAGGTGGACTACGACAACGTCGGCACCGACACCGCCGAGTTCGTCGAGATCTACAACACCTCCGCCTGCCCCGTCCGACTCACGGGCAAGACGCTGGTCTTCGTGAACGGCGCGAGCAACACCGTCTACCTCACGATGGACCTCGGCCTGGCGGTGGATGCGGCGGGCGTCTCCGTGACGCATCTGGCCCCCGGGCAATACCTCGTCGTCGGTGACCTGCCCATTCCCGCCTCGGCCCTCCGCGTCCACATGCCCATCCTGACCCCAATAAACGTCATCCAGAACGGCTCGCCCGACGGCATCGCGATCGTGGACACCCCTCCCCTCCCCGCGTCCCCCACGATCATCGATTCGATCAGCTACGAGGGCGCGATCACCGCGGCCATCATCCCGGGCTTCTCAGACCCGGTGAATCTCGTGAACGGCACGATGCTTCCCGCCGGCGTCGCCGACAACAACACCGTCAATATCTCCCTCGGCCGCTTCCCAAGTGGCTTGGACAGCAACGACGACGCCACCGATTGGCAGATCAACGCCTTCCCCACCCCCGGCGCGCCGAACGTGGACGCCCTTGGCAACATCAGCCCCATCGTTCCTCCCCCGCCGCCGCCCCCGCCCCGGTTCTGCTGCCCCGTGGATTACAACCTTGATGGCGTGGTGAACGTCCCCGACATCTTTGTCTTCCTGTCTTCATGGTTCGCCGGAGACCCGCAGGCCGACTTCAACCAGACCGGAGGCATCGGCATCTCGGATATCTTCGACTTCCTTGCGGCGTGGTTTTTAGGGTGCTGAGGTGGTGTTGCGGGGCTTCGATGGGAATACCGGACCCATCTTGCCCCTCGTACGTCGAGTAGTTTGGGGGGGGAGGTTTAGGAGCGAGCACATGGCCACATAGCAGATGAAGGCCGAAGACACCAAGACAGCGGCCCCGGGCTTTATCGCTCGGGGCCGCTTCGCATTTGCCTTGAATGTGCCATGTAGCCATGTGCCATGTGCTCTGTGGCTTCAACCCGACTGAGCCACGCCCGGCTTGATCGACCCGACCACATTCGGCCGGTCCTCGATGATCTGATTCGCCACCTCCCGCCGGTGTACGTCGATCTCGCGTGGGAAATCGAACGCGATGCGGACGCGATCGCCCTTGATGGATGCGATCCGAACAGTGCCGATCGGTTTGGATGGGTCGCCGATGACGACCTCTTCCCCTTCGCGACGCGTGATGACAAGCATGCGGACCTCCAGTCCCTTCTGTGTTGCCGCGTCAGTCCTGCGGCGTTCCTCAACTGCCTCGAATCATACCGAACCTGTCGATTGCGCCAAGAGGAATGTGGATGAACTGTGGACTCGATTCTGTGGACAACTGCGGCCAAGCTCCCGCTCATCCTCCCTCAACCCCCCCTCATCCCGGAAATCGTCCAAACCAGTGCCCTTTGCAGCCAATGGCAGGGGGTAGGGGGGTGCGGGGGGGGTGCTCGAACCTCAGTTTCGCATTCCCACTGCCCACTGCCCATTCCCCACTCCCTCCCCATTCCTGCCGACTCCCTCCCCATCCCTCAATCTACCGCCTGAATTCCCCGAACTTCGGGGATATGGGCTTTTAAGTTCCGCTCAATGCCGGTTTGCAGCGTGACCGAGGCCGAGGGGCACCCGACGCACGCGCCGTGCATGCGGATTTGCACGAGATGGTCGGCCGTCAGCCCGACGAACTCAATGTCCCCGCCATCCGCCTGCACCGCGGGGCGAATCAACTCGATCACCTTCGCAATCCGCTCGGCGAGCGGGCCTGTCACGCCGGACCCGAGGCGCTGCCCCGACGCGGCGGGGAAGTGTGGGGGATCGGTGGGGGGGGTGGTGGGGGTAGGGGTGGGGTGGAGTCGGGTCATGATGGTCGTAGGAGCGGTCAGCCGATGCTCTGGAATGTCAATAGTAGAACGATTCCGTCGATCGGGATGCCCGGACTTCATCCTCCCTAAACTGGCGGCAATGAACCGACGAATCCGAACCTCCGTGGGTCTGGCCGCGCTCTCCTCTCTCACACTCGCCATCACCCTCCCGGGCTGCGCTGAACACCCGAAAGGCGTCACCGGCGAGCCCACCATCGATCTGAAGAACAAAGACCTGCAAGCCAACCAGCGCATCATCGCGCTGGAAACCACATGGAAGGAAGCCGCGGCCGATCCCGCCCGTCTTCCCGCCGCCCGCGAGTCCTCCAAGGACATTCTCTGGAAGGGAAGCGCGCCGCAGATCCTCCGCCAGCGCGCCCTCGCCCTGCTGATGACCGACGCCACCCCCGAGGGCTTCGCCGATACCCGCAAGTTCCTGAAGCTTCGCCTCCCCACCGAAACCCAGTGGCCGGTGGTCGTGGACATCTGCAAGGTGATCGAGCAACATGCGGGAGATGTGGGGGGGGCGTGGAAGGACCAGACGGCCTCGCTCGTCCGCTCTTACGCCCGCAAGGTGCCTGTCCCCCCCGATGAGGATCGCCCCGAGCGTTCGGCCCTGCTGCTGCTGCACCCAGGTCGCGACATTTCCGCGATCGCGTTTGGCGTCTTCGTGCATCCCGCCGAGAGCGGCGCACCGGCACACCCCGACGACTTCGTCGAGAAATCGCGACAGGCCGCGTGGGACTTGATGGGCCGCATTGATCCGGATGGCTCCCGCCGCACCGCCCTGGCATCCGGCGAATCCTCGGACGATCCCGCCGTGAAGGAGATCAACCGCTGCGCCCGCGAACTGGGCGTCGTCCCCATTACCGGCTCCGAGCTGGCGTGGATGCACACGATCATGGACGAGAAGGACAAGCGGAACACCGTCTGGTGGACCGCCAGCGCGCAAGCCATCGCGTCGCTCCGCCCCGATCAGAAGTCCGGCCTGCAACTCCGCCACATCGAGCCCGTCCGATGGGCCAGCGTGAATCACTCGGACTGGATAAGCGCGGGCCGCGAGCAACTCCTGACCGAACTCTCGACACGCCTTACCGGCCGCCGCATCTGGCTGAAGACCGAGGGCCTCGGCCAGATGGATGAGAAGAGCAAGGAAACCCTCAAAGACTGGTCCGCCCAGCTCGCATGGGGCGATCTCCTCTCCATCCTCGTTCTCGACGAAGCCATCCATCGCCCCGCCGTTGTCGCCGAGCTCTTCAAGCAGGCCGCGCAGGACATGGCCGACACCACCACCGAGTACGGCGGCGTGCTCTGGGCCGCCGAACAGGGCGGCGCGGAAGTCGAGAAGAACGGCAAGTTCGCCCTCCGCGCCTACCAGCCGCGCACCACGCAGCGCAAGGACGACCGCACCTTCATCGCCCCCGAAGAGCAGTTCACCGACTCGGGCCGCTCCCTGGCCCACTACCACTTCCACGTGCAGAGCGTGAACAATCGCGACTACGCCGGCCCCGGCCGCGGCGACATGGACTACGCGGCGAACCACGGCCGCAACTGCCTCGTATTCACCAGCATCCGCGAGGGCGCGATGGATGTGGACTACTACCAGCGCAACGGCGCGGTGATCGATCTCGGTGAAATTCTCGTGGGGAACTGACCAGGAACTGGACGAACAAGTGGGGACGTGGGGCGTGGGGGGCTCGCGTGTGAGTCACGCAATGCCGGAAGGGAATCCGTCGTGCTTCAGCTCTGGGTCATCGCGCTGCTGGCGACCGTCTACCTCCACGATCAACTCGTAGAGGGAGTGCATCGCCACGTCCACGCCCAGCCCCTCGAGCTCTGGCGTGTCATTCTCGCGATTGCTCCTTATCTGGCCCTCGCCGGAGCAACCCAACTCGTCTGCTGGGCCTGTGGCAAGGAAATCGACCGCCGCGGCTCCCTGCGCTCTGTTCTGATGGCCGAACGCATGCTCACCGCCTCGCGACTGGTCGCCGTGATTACGCACATCCTCTGTGTCTTCACCCTCGGCTGGGTGGAACAGGTCCGCGCCCTCGTCGGCGACCCCATCATGATCGACGAGCTGCTCGCCGTTTCGCCCCCGCTTCTCTCGATCATCGCCGGATGGTGGTCTTTCTACCCGATCGAGCAACGCCTGCACCACGCCACGTGGCTCCGCGTCATCGAAGAAGGCCATCCCGCCTACCCGATGCCCACGCGCCGCCAGTTCGTCTGGTCCAACATTCGCCACCAACTCCTCTTTATCCTCGTCCCCATCGCCATGATCGGCGTCTGGTCCGAGCTCTCCAATCGCTCCCTCGGCTGGCTCGACGATCATCGCCACGCCGAGAACATCCTCGGCACCCTCGGCCGCTGGCTGCATCGCGGCACCGGCGTTGAGGGTGCCCGCCTCATTCTGCAACTCTGCGGCGTCGGTCTCGTCTTCCTCTTTGCTCCCGTGCTCATGCGTTTCGTCTGGGATGCCGTTCCCCTCGGCCCCGGCCCGCTCCGCGATCGCCTCATGGCCGTCTGCACCCGCGCCAACGTGAAGGTGCGGGAACTCCTCGTCTGGCGCACCTACGGCACCATGATCAATGGCGCGGCCATGGGCCTCATCGGTCCCCTCCGCTACATCCTCCTCACCGACGGCCTCCTTGACAACCTCCCCGCCCGTCAAGCCGAAAGCGTCATGGCCCACGAGGTCGGCCACGCCAAGCACCACCACATCCCGTGGAGCGTCCTGGGCATGATCGCGATGTTCGGCTTCGCCACGGCCGCGGTGGCCATCCCGATCGCCCTCCTCGCCCTGATCCTTCCTCGCTCGCTGATGTCCAACAACGATGTCGTACCTACAGGCATGGGTCTCATGCAGCTCGGTTCCTTCCCCTTCGTTTTTATCATGGCCTTCGCCGGGTTCGGCTGGGTCAGCCGCCGCTTCGAGTGGCAGGCCGACGCCTTCGCCGCGCAAACCCTCAGCCGCGATGAGCCCGGCGCCACCGCCGTGACGCAGGAATCCGCGGACGCCATGTGCGGCGCGCTCGGCGCGGTGGCGCGGCTGAACCACATGAACCCCAACGCCCGCTCCTTCCGCCACGGCTCCATCACCACCCGCCAGCGCCGCCTGCAACGCCTCGTGGGCACGCCCCTGAACAAGCTCCCAATCGACCGCATCGCCCGTTGGACCAAGGTCGCCATCGTGCTCGGTGTCGGCATAGTCGTCGCCGGAACCATCCTCGAAAGCTTTGTCGAATCTCAAAGCCGACAGAAGATCACCTGGCCGCGCTGGATGGACAGACCCGAATCAACACTGCCTGGCGGGGAAGGGCGGGGTGGCTCATGAAGTTCGTCAAAATGCACGGTTGCGGCAACGACTACGTCTACCTCGATGGCATCACGAACCCCGCGATCGCGCGCCGCATCGCCGAACCCGACTGGAGTTCTCTCGTCCAACGCATGAGCGACCGCCACAAGGGCATCGGCTCCGATGGCGTGATCGTCCTCTGCCCTCCCGGGAATAAGATGGGTGGCACTGGCAGCTCGCCTGCCAGTGATGTTGCCAACCCAACCGCCGGAGTCGCCCACGTCCGCATGCGAATGTTCAATGCCGACGGCTCCGAATCCGAAATGTGCGGCAACGGCATCCGCTGCGTCGCCAAGTTCGCCCACGACCGCCTCAACATCCACGCCAATCCGATGCTCGTCGAAACCGGCCGCGGCGTGCTGAGCATTGCGTACGAAACAGTGGGGGGGAGAGTCACATCCGCCACCGTGGACATGGGCGAGCCGATTCTTGACGCGGAGAGAATCCCATTCGACAAGTCCCACGTCCGAGCAACCAAGCGACCGCACGAGTGGGACATGCAGGTGGGGAAGATTCCGTTCTCGATCATTCCCGTCTCGATGGGCAATCCTCATGCCGTAGCCATCGATGCGTTTGGACCATCAGATGGCGCCGATCCGCTCGACAATCTGGCTCTGTGGCGTCCGAGTTGGCAAGGCCAGTTCGAAGCAATGGGCCGGAAGGCCGAAACTCATCTCGCTTTCCCAAATCGTGTGAACTTTCATTTCGTGAAATGCACTTCGCGTTCCTCCGCAAACTTGATCACATGGGAACGTGGCGCAGGAATCACGAAGGCCTGCGGCACCGGAGCGTGCGCCGTCCTCGTGGCGGGCGTCCTCACCGGCCGACTCGATCGCAGCGCAAACATTCGCGTTCTCGGTGGCGAACTCCACATCCGCTGGGACGAACAATCCAACCACGTCTTCATGACCGGCCCCGCCGAAGACATCTGCGAAGGCATCTGGCTCGGAGACCGCCTCTGATGCCCCTGTCCGATCGCGAATCCCGAGTCTGCGATCTGATCCGGCAACGCGAAGCGGCCCTGCTCGACGACCTCCGTCTGCACGTCGCCCTTCCCACGGGCGG
This sequence comes from Phycisphaerales bacterium, assembly GCA_038225655.1. Taxonomy (GTDB): domain Bacteria; phylum Planctomycetota; class Phycisphaerae; order Phycisphaerales; family UBA1924; genus UBA4658. Next base: position 51,442 of record JBBRQY010000013.1, read on the forward strand.
GGGCAACAGGGTCGCCCTGACCGAAACCCTCGATCGCTTTGCGGCCCGTTTGAACGCGCTCGGTGCAGACACAAGTCTCTGCCCCAGCGTTCCTCGACCGTCATGGTTGTTCGGCGAGCAGAGTTCCGATCCACCGCTCTTGACGCATGTTTTCCATCGATGCGGCGCATACCCGCTCACCCGCGAGATTCTGCTCGCAGGACACATCGACACGGTGCACGATCCCCGAGGGCCATTCCGCGAACTGACCGTCGCTTCCGACGGGCGCACTGCGACCGGCCCGGGATGCGTGGACATGAAGGGCGGGCTGGTGATTGGGCTGGCGGCGCTCGAAGCATTGGACGAAGTCGGGGCTCGCTTTGACTGGACGGTGATTCTCAACAGCGACGAGGAAACCGGCAGCTACCACAGCGCCCGAGCAATTGGCTCAGAGGCCGCCCGAGTCGCGGCACGGGGCGGCTTGGGCATCGCGCTGGAGCCCGCAACGGCAGACGGCGGGCTGGTGGTCGAGCGGGCGGGAAGCGCCCAGTTCGTGATCGAGGTGCAAGGCAAGCCGGCGCATGTCGGCCGGGACTTCGCTTCCGGCGTGTCCGCCGTACACACCTTGGCGCAGATCATCCTTGAGGTAAGCGCGATGGGTGACCCTCCGGCGGGATTGATCGTGAACATCGGGCCTCTCCGGGGTGGAACCGCGACAAACGTCGTTCCCGATTCGGCTGCAGCTTGGGGAAACGCTCGATTCTCGAATGCCGAACTCGGCGATCGATTTGTTCATTCACTCAAAGCTCTTGATGGACCTCGCAAGAATGGAGCAATCATCTCCACCCGGTGCAGTTTCGGTCGCCCGGCCAAGCCAATGACCCCTGAAGTCGAACGATTCGCGGAACTCGTCTGGAACTGCGCTGCCGATCTCAACCAACCACTTCCCCTTTCCAAAACCGCCGGAGTCTGCGACGGCAATCTCATGCAAGCCGCCGGTCTCCCCACCCTCGACACCCTCGGCGTCCGCGGCGGCGGCCTGCACACCCCACAGGAATGGATCGATCTCTCCTCCCTCGTCGAACGCTGCCAGTTGCTCGCCATCACGATGATTCGTGCGAGTACACGCCCGGGATGAGCGAGTCCGCGAGTGAATCCCGCGGATGTTCCGCGAATTCGATGTGCGTGTAATTCCCCTGCAACACCCAACCAACTGTGCGATCGTTCATGCTCCCTTCAACGCCCCTTCCGGTCGATACTCCCCCCGCCCTCTACAGTTGTCGCACGCTTCCCGTCCCCCTGCCCAGGATCGCCCAATGTCCACCATGACCGCCAAGCCCCATCAATCTCCCCCCTCCGACGTGCCCGCACAAACCGTCGGCTCCCAACTCCGCGCCAACCCCGCCATCGACGCCGCCGTCGAGCAGATCGTCCGCGAGGTTCAGGCCAAGTCGGTCCTGCTCACCGACATCCGCCCCCCCAACGCCGCGCTCAAGGAAACCTACGACTCCTTTATGAAGCGCGCCGCCGACACCCGCGGCCGCGCCCTCCTCTACCCCTATCTCGGCTCCGGCATCGGCAACGGCGCGCTCGTCGAACTCATGGATGGCTCCGTGAAGTGGGACATGATCAACGGCATCGGCGTCTATTTCTTCGGCCACTCCGACCCCGACCAGATTCGCACCGCCGTTCGCGCATCCCTGAACGACACCCTCCAGCACGGCAACCTGCAATCTGGCTTCGAGCCCTACGAGTTCGCCGAGACTCTCCTCAAACTCGCCGCACGCGGTAGCCGCCTCAAACACTGCTACTCCTCCACCTCCGGGTGCATGGCCAACGAGAACGCGATCAAGGTTTGCTATCAGAAACACGCCCCCGCATCGCGCGTGATCGCTTTCAAAGACTGTTTCATGGGCCGCTCCGTCACCATGAGCCAGATCGGCGACGCCGCGGCCAACCGCGTCGGCATCCCACTCAGCACGCTCGTCGATTACATGCCCTTCTACGACGAAGTAGAAGCCAAGGCCATCGGGCAGACCAAGACCATCGATAAAGCCGTCGCCCAACTCCGCACCCTCGTCGAGCGATACCCCAAGCAGCACGCCTGCTTCATCTTCGAACTCGTCCAGGGCGAGGGCGGCTTCAACACCGCCCCGCGCGAGTACTTCCTCGAGCTCTTCAAAGTCTGCCGCGAGGCCAAGATCGCCATCTGGGATGACGAAATCCAGACCTTCGGCCGCACCACCAGCATGTTCGCCTACGAAGCGCTCAATCTCGGCGAGTTCGTCGATGTCTTCTGCATCGGCAAAATGACCCAGGCCTGCGCCACCCTCTACACCGAGGAGTACAACCCCGGCCCCGGCCTTCTCAGCGGCACCTTCACCAGTTCCACCATCGCCTTCCGCCAGGGCACCCGCGTCCTGGAGCGCCTCGACGAAGGCAACAACTACGGCCCACAGGGCGCGTTCGCCCGCCATCACGCGGCATTTTCCAATGGCATACGCGACATTGCCGCCCGCCACCCCGACTGGTTCCCCAGTGGAGATGGTTACGCCGACATCGTCGGCGGCAACGGCGGCATGATGAAGTTCACTCCCTTTGCCGGCAAGAAGGACAAGGTCGTCAAGGCCTGCAAGCACCTCTTCGACGCCGGCGTCGTCGTCTTCTACTGCGGCCACGGCCCCTTCCACATCCGAATGCTCCCCCCGCTGGGCGTCTTCAAGGAATCCGACTGGCCGCGCGTGATGAAGTGCATCGAGCAGGGCCTCGCAACCTGCGCGGCGGAGGTCTAACCCGCATGTTCCTGATGCGCCGAGCCAAGATCGAAGACGTCCCCACGCTGCTCAAGCTGGCGAAGATGGTCCACTTCATCAATCTCCCCGCCGACCGCGACATCATCGCGGACAAAGCGATGTGGAGCGAGGAGTGTTTCCGCAAGGCGGCTCTGGGTACCCCGGTTCTCCGAACCGGGTCTGGTTCTCTTCCCTCCCCGTCCGGCTCGGAGAGCCGGGCTACCCACGATCGCGGCGCAGGCCCCATCTACTCCGGTGAAAAATCCGGCCTCGGCTCCGCCGTCTCACGCTCCGACCTCTTCATGTTCGCCCTCGAAGACACAGAGAACGGCGGCGGCGTGCTTGGCACCAGCCAGATCATCGCCCACATGGGCGGCCCCGGCCGCCCAAACGTCTCGCTCCGCCTCACGAAGAAAGAGATGTTCTCGCAAACGCTCCAGATGGGCGCTTCCCACATCGTCGCCAAACTCCATCTCGATGAAACCGGCCCCACCGAGATCGGTGGCCTCATTCTCCAACCAAGCTACCGCGGCCACAAAGCCAAGCTCGGCCGCTTCCTCTCCCTTGTCCGCTTCCATTTCATCGGCCTGCACCGCGCCCTCTTCGCCGAGCGCGTCATCGCCGAACTCATGGGCCCCGTCACCCCCGACGGCCGCAACACGCTCTGGGAATACCTCGGCCGCCGCTTCATCAACCTCACCTACGCCGAGGCCGACTCCTTCTGCCAGTTCTCCAAGGAGTTCATCACCGCCCTCTTCCCGCACGAAGAAATCTACCTCACGCTCCTCTCCCCTGAAGCCCGCAGCGTCATCGCCACCGTCGGCCCCGAAACTCTCCCCGCCCGCGGCATGCTCGAGAAACTCGGCTTCGCGTACAAGGACCTCATCGACTGCTTTGACGGCGGCCCCACCCTCGAAGCCCTCACCGCCAACATCTCCCTCATCCGCGACACGCGCCGCCTCCCGATCGGCCCCGCGTGCGCCGCCGCGGATGCAAACCAGACCGCCATCGTCAGCATCCTCGACCCCGACGGCGAGTTCCGCGCCGTGCAGACCAAGTGCATCCTTGAACCCGCCGCGATCCGCCTCACGCAAGAAGCCCTCGACGCCCTCCGCGTCCAGCCCGGCGGCCCCATCCAAGTCGGCGTCACCCCGCTCGACGATTCCCCCTCCAACTCCGCTCACCGCACCTCCGCCGCATCAACCAACGGCGCGCACTCTTCTTCCAAGCCCTCCCACACACCCACCCCGCGCGGAGCATGACCCCCGTGTCCTCCACCCCCCTCTCTTCTCTCTCCATCAAACACTCCTCCCTGAAGCAACCTCCCAGCGACCTCATTGGCGCCGAGTGGGTCGGGCTCACCCGCCCCTCCGCCCAGCACATCGCCAGCCACAACCCCGCCAAGCCCGACCATGTCGTCTGGTCCGGTCAGGCGCAGATCGAACACGTCGACGCGGCCGTCGCCGCCGCACGCGCCGCCTTCCCCGGCTGGGCCGCATGGGGCCGCGACAACCGCTTCCGCGTCCTCAAGCGTTTCGCCGAACTCTGCAAGCAGCGTTCGTCCGCCATGGCCGAACTCATCTGCGACGAGACCGGCAAGGTGATGTGGGAAGCCAAAGGCGAAGCCGCGGCCCTCGCCAGCAAGGTGGACATCACCCTCGACGCCTCTCCCATCGGCGGCCTGAATCGCGTGCAGGGCTTCGAGTTCGAGATGGGCCCGCAGAAAACCGGCCGCGCCTGGTTCAAGCCCCACGGCGTCATGGCCGTCCTCGGCCCCTTCAACTTCCCCGCGCACCTCCCCAACGGCCACATCGTCCCTGCCCTCGCCCTCGGCAACACTGTCGTCTTCAAGCCCAGCGACAAAGCCCCCGGCGTTGGCCAGATGCTCGTCGAACTCTTCCAGGAAGCCCTGCTCATCGAGGGCGCGCCGCACAAAGGCGCTGGCGTCATCAATCTCGTGCAAGGCGGCGCGGAATCCGCGGCCAAGCTCTCCGCCCATCCCGATCTCGACGGCATCCTCTTCACCGGCTCCTGGACTGTCGGCCGCAAGATCATGCAGGCCAATCTCGATCATCCCGGCCGCCTCCTCGCGCTGGAGATGGGCGGCAACAACGCGGCCGTTGTCATGCACGACGCCGACCTCCGCCAAGCGGCCATCGAGATCGTCCGCTGCGCCTTCAACACCACCGGCCAGCGCTGCACATGCACCCGCCGCGCCATCATCCACGTCAACATCGCCGACAAGCTCATCCCGCTCATTGTCAAGCTCGCCCAGTCGCTCGTGACCGATGCCCCGCGCACCATCCGCCCCGGCGGCGTCTTCACCGGCCCCATCATCAGCGAGCAAGCCCGCAACGCCGTGCTCGCCGCGCAGAAGAGCTGGACGAAGAAGAGCAGTGGTGGGGAGATGCTCCTCGCCGCCGAGCCCATCATCAAGCCCGACCGCGGCTGGTACATCTCCCCGGGCATCGTCCTACAGAACCCCGGCGGTCACGCCGGGGCCACCGTGGCGCCCGGCGCAGGCGCAGCTGGGGGCGGGGGTGGGGGTGGGGGCGGGGGTGGGGGGGCCGACACCGAGATCTTCGGCCCCCTCCTCCGCATCTCCATCGCCCGCGACCTCGACGAAGCCATCGCTCAGTGCAACGCCACCCGCTTCGGCCTCGCCGCCAGCATCTTCACGCACGACCAGAAGGCCGCCGAGCGATTCCTCTTCGAGTGCCGCGCCGGCTGCGTGAACGTGAACACCGGCACCGCCGGGGCCTCCAGCAAGCTCCCCTTCGGCGGCCTGGGCCTCTCGGGCAACCACCGCCCCGCGGGCTCCTTCGCCCTGGACTACTGCGCCTACCCCGTCGCCGGAATGCTCGAACGCGGCGCGGCCGCCCAACTCGCCGACGGCATGAAGTGGGAGGATCGGTGGTTGTGACATCACACAATACCACGAGTGCGACCGACGTTCGCCAGTTCATGGTCGGTGTCAGAGTTGGATGCGTGTTCGCCGCTACTCTGTCCCTCCGCCCGTTCTTTGTGGGCCTCTATGTGATTGGCCCTTGGGTCCAATCGAGGATGCTTGGCCAGTCCCGGTTTGCCCATGGGGATCCCGCGGTGCTCGCTCAGCAGGCGGAGGAATGGATGCCGTGGTTTGTCGCTGCCGGTGTAGTGATCGTCATGTCCGCGATCGCTTGGAAACACAGTGCGAGGGTTTCTCGCGCGTTGCTGGCCAGAGGTCAAACATGAACGAGTTCGCGTGGTGTCGCCCATTGCTTCGCGTCGTGGGGGTGCTGCTCTTGGGCCTTTCGCTGCCAACTCTGATCGACTATGTCTTCAGGGTCGTGGAGCGAATGGCAACCTCGCAGAGATTCGGAGTGCCGTTTGGCCCCGGAGAGCTCGGCTGGTTTCTCATTTATCTCTTAGGTGCCGGCTCGCAATGCGCACTCGGCCTGTATCTGTTGTTCAAGGGGCGACGAGTGCTCCGCTGGGTGCTCCATGGAGTTGACACGTGCTGCACCCGCTGTGGATACCAACTGGCAGGCACGGTCGGCGGCAGGTGCCCGGAGTGCGGCCTTGAGCAGCACGTTGCAAACATTGAAGCGTCCCAACCGCCCGCCGCGCCCTGACCACCTTCCCCGCCTCCCCCCCAGCCCTACTTCGGCTTGCGAAACCACTTCCCGCCAGGCCGCACGAAGCCGCCCTGGAAGTTCTGCACCTGCATGTCCTGGTAGGGCGCATCCACGAAGCTCACGCTCATGGGTCGGTTTCCCCGCTCGATTCGAGCATCCGCCCCCCAAACCGCGCACGCGTTGCAGGTTCACACATCACCGCCCGAGAACCTTGTTCGCAGGTGCGAACGAGTCGTTCGCAGGTCCCAACGAGTTGATTGCAGGTGCGAACGAGTCGTTCGCAGGTCCAAACGAGTCGTTCGCAGGTCTAAACGAGTCGTTCACAGGTCTAAACGAGTCGTTCGCAGGTGCGAATGAGTTGATTGCAGCTGCGAACGAGTCGTTCGCATAGATGAACGACTCGATGGCATCGACGAGCGACCCGCCCGCACCGGTGCGCGACCCGGTGGCCGCGGCTTCCGCCCCAACGGGGCGACGGAATGTAGCCACGGGTGGAGCGACGCTGCTTTGAGCGTCGCGGAACCCGTGGAAAGGACGCACGCAACTCTCCCGCCCCGGAGGGGCGGACGAATCGTGCCGACTCGCGCTTCGTGCGGCCCTTCGGGACGCGAAGACAAAGACAGGAAGAGAATCACGCGCACTCTCTCCACGGGTTCCAGTCGGCCCAAAGCGGCCGACTTCCACCCGCCCCCCCAATGGCTACACGCCCGAGCCCCGCTGGGGCTCCAAGGCAAACGCCGCCCCACACTCCGGACACACCGCCCACGCCGCGAGTCCTAGCGGTGCAACATCCATTCCACCAGCAGAATCACTCCGACAACCGCCACAGCCACGAGGACGTTCACTCCCGGGTGCTCTCGCGCATTGGAAGCTCTTTCGGACTGCTCGCGTACCACCGCGCGGGTCCGGGAATCCGAACGCCAGGCGATGACCGTGATAGCACTCAGCGGAGCGACGACGAGCCAAATGGGTACATACACAATTGAACCCGGGCTGTTGGCAACCTCACTCGCGGACACGTAATCGAACCACCAGTGGAAACGGTGGCGGTTGACCATCGTTTTGGGCACGAGCCGGAACCACCCAGCCGCGATTGGCTCTCCCTTCGCTATTCCGAGCAGCCCTTTTGTAACGTTGCCTCCGTATCCCGAGGTGGTTTTCCATTGTGGCGACCACCACCCGCTCCCAATCCACACCACCACCAGCAGCACCGTCACCACCGCGCCGCCCCACTTGATCGTCTTGCGGATGATGGGGTGTGGCTTCACGTTGACAGTCTACCACACTCCGGACACACCGCTTCCGCCGCAAGCCCCGTCCGGTCATATTTGCATTGCGAGCATTTACCCGGGATGGTCCGCCGCTTCCACGGCCACCGCCACAATCCCGCCGCCACAAGCAGCCCGCCGACAAGGGCAATGGCCCCCATGATCAGCGTCGCTCGCTCGTCATCGCGAGCCGCGGTCGCGCTATTGGCCGGGTTCGGGTTGTCAATGTCGCCCAAGTGCGAGACCGCAACCCCGAGCAGTGTGAGCGCGGACGCCACAATGAACACAATGACCCCAACCGCAATCAGGCACGCGGCAAGGACTCGGTGGGCAGTGGCCGGAGGAACGGGCATGAGAGCGCGATGGTACGCGGTGCGCAGGCGGCCTCTTCCCCCTCCGTGGTTCTCCGTGTTCTCCGTGTTTCATCCTTCTTCTCGGAGGAAACTCGCCCACGCCCGCGACTCGCCCACCCCGCCGCGGCCCGTCCCTCCCCCTCCATGCTTCCCCATCGTTCTGAATCCAGAGCCGCATATGATCCGAAATGGCTCAGAGACGTTTGCGAAAGGGCTCTCGATTGTCAACATCCACCGGCACATCGCCCGTGAAAGTCAGCGTCCCCGCCCATGCGGGTAACGGCACCAAGGCCGCAGTGGGGGGGATGCCCGACGTGCAGGGCAAGGGCGACACCCGCCACATCGCCATCGACCGCGTCGGCGTCAAGGACGTCACGTACCCCATCAAGCTGAAGATCTCCCCGTGCGCGATGGAAGGTGGGGGCGAGCAGACCACCGTCGCCAAGATCAACATGTACGTCGCCCTGCCGCACTACCAGAAGGGCACGCACATGTCCCGCTTCCTGGAAGTCCTCAACGACCACCAGGGCGCGATCTCGCCGAGCGACATCCCCAGGATCACCGAGGACATCCGCGAGCGATTGCACGCCGAGGAGGCCCACTTCGAGGCCGAGTTCACCTACTTCATCCGCAAGCCCGCCCCCGTCACCGGCGCGCCGGGCCTGATGAACTACCGCGTGAAGTTCATCTGCACCGCCAGCAAGTCCGGCAAGACCGACGACTTCCAGATGTCCGTCGCCGCGCCCGCGACCTCGCTCTGCCCCTGCTCGAAAGAGATCTCCGCCTACGGAGCCCACAACCAGCGCTGCGAGATCGAGGCGAAGGTTCGCACTGACGGGCTCATGTGGATCGAGGAACTCGTCCGCATCATCGAGAAGGCCGCGAGTTGCCCCGTGTACGCCGTCCTCAAGCGCCCCGACGAAAAGTTCGTCACCGAGGCCGCCTACGACAACCCCAAGTTCGTCGAGGACATCATCCGCGACCTCGCGATCGGCCTGAACAAAGAGCCGCGCATCCTCTCCTACGAAATCTCCAGCGAGAACTTCGAGAGCATCCACAACCATAACGCGTACGCGCAGATCCGCCGCGACAAGCGCTGACTCCGTGGCATGGGCAAGCTGTTTCAACGGGTGGCACGGGCAGCTCGCTGCCCGTGAGGGCGCACTGGGTGCGCCCGACCACAGTTGCCTTCGGTCGTGCCTTGCACGCCCCGCACGGGCATCAAGATGCCCGTGCCACCCAATATGCTCATGCCAGCCGAGGGCCCCGTACCCTCCGGCGATGCCCGACTCCCCCCCGCCCCCGCCCCCCCTCCCGCACTCCGCCGAATACTTCGGAGAAGACCGCGACCACTGGTGGGACCCCGACTTCGTCGCCTTCCTCTTCCGGTCTTGGAATCTCGGCGCCCCTGCCCCCCGCCAAGTCCTCGACGTCGGCTGCGGCATCGGCCACTGGGGCCGCGTCCTTCTCCCACATCTCCCCGCTGACGCCCACCTCACCGGCATCGACCGCGAGCCCGAATGGGTCGCCAAATCCCAATCCATCGCCGCGGCCAAGGGCCTCTCCCCGCGCACGCACTACATCCAGGGCGCCGCCGAAAGCACGCCCTTCCCCGACAACACCTTCGACCTCGTCACCTGCCAGACCCTCCTCATCCACGTCCCCGATCGCGCCGCTGTCGTCCGTGAAATGATCCGCGTCCTGAAGCCCGGCGGTTGTCTCCTCGTCGTTGAGCCGAACAATCTCGCCGCCACCCAGGCCGTCGGCAGTCCGCGCTTCAACGAGCCCATCGAGCAGCGACTGGCCATCACCCGCTTCCAGATTCTCTGCGAGCGCGGCAAGGAAGCCCTCGGCGAGGGCAACAACTCCTGCGGCGAACTCATCCCCGGCCTCTTCGCCGAGCATGGCCTGTACAACATCAAAGTCTGCCAATCCAGCCGCGCCTCAGCCCTCATCCCCCCATACGACTCACCCGCGCAGCAAGCCCTCCGCAACCAAATCCTCGACTGGTCCACCCGCGACTTCTGGATCTGGAGCAAGCCCGACACCGCCCGCTACCACCTCGCCGGTGGCGGCACCCTCGCCGAGTTTGAAACGCTCTGGTCTCTCGCCATGAAACTCGCCAAAGAAGAAGCCGAAGCCCTGCGAAACAACACCTACCACGGCGCGGGCGGCGGCATCTGCTACATCATCGCGGGCTGGAAAGTCGTCGTCTGACGCGATTCATTCCGAATGTGCCATGTAGCCATGTGCCATGTGCTATGTGGCCCCGTGCTATTTGATTGCCCCCGCCCCAATCATCCCCTCAATCACCGCCACATCCGGCGACGGTGGCCGATCCCCCGTCAACTTCCGCACCTTCGACCGAATCATCTCATGCGCCCGCTCCACCCCGCGCCCCGATCGCAGCGGCCGGTGATGCTCCAGCGCCTGCGCGGCGCTCAGCAGTTCGATCGCCACCACCTTCCGCGTCAGGTCCAGCGCACGCCGCGCCTTCGCCGCCGCCCGCGGCCCAAACGAGTTGTAATCCTCCATCCCAGCGCTCGTGGAGAGATTCGCCACGCTCGCCGGCGTGCACAATCCGATGATCTCGTTGCAGCACGCCGCCGCCGTGTACTGCGCAATCATCAGCCCCGAGTGCAACCCCGGCGACGGCGACAGGTACGGCGGCAGCCCCGTCTGCGCATCAAACCCCGAAAGCATGTGATACACCCGCCGCTCCGCGATCCCCGCCACATGCGAGCACGCGATCGCCGCCACATCCATGGGAATCGCCAAGGGCATCCCGTGGAAGTTCCCGCCGCTCAGAATATCGGTGGGGGGGTTCTGCCCCGTCTTCCCCTTGATGCCTCGATGCCTTGATGCCTCGATGCCTTCTTCCCCCTCGAACACCAACGGATTGTCCGTGACCGCCCCCAGCTCCGCCCCCACGCACGACCGCACGTACCAGAACGCCTCCCACGCCGCCCCCAGCACCTGCGGCGAGCATCGCAGCGAATACGGATCCTGCACGCGCGGATCGTTCAGCATGTGCGACGGAATGATCTTGCTCCCCTCGATCAGCGCACGCAGCCGCGACGCCACCACGCTCTGCCCTAGTTGCTCCCGCGCGTGGTGCAGCCGATCATCCAGAAACGCATCCGTCGCCCGGCACGCATCGATCGACATCGCCGCCGCCACCAGTGCGGCGTCAAACACCCGCTCAAAGTCGCGCACAAACAACGACGCCTGCGCCGCCATCAAGTGCGTCCCATTGATCAGCGCAAGCCCTTCCTTCGCCGCCAGCGTCACCGGCTTGATCCCCGCCCGTTTCATCGCCGCCCCGCCCGACATCACGCGCCCGCCGACCTCCGCCTCTCCCTCCCCGATCAAGACGAGCGCGACGTGCGCCAGCGGAGCCAAGTCTCCCGACGCCCCAACCGACCCCGTCTCCGGTACCACTGGTGTAACACCCGAGTTGAGCATTTTCACCAGCGTCTCAACCACCACTGGCCGCACACCCGAAAGCCCGCGCGACAACGACCCCACCAGGCACAGCATCATCCCCCGCACCACCTCCCGCGGCAGCGCATCGCCCACACCCGCCGCGTGCGACCGAATCAGGTTCCGCTGCAGCGACTCAAGATCCCCCGCCGAAATCCGCTGCCGAGCAAACGATCCGAACCCCGTATTGATCCCGTAGTGCGCCTCCCCGTCATCCAGCACCCGCTCCAGCAACCCCCGCGATCGCGTGATCGCCGCCGCCGCGTCCGGCCCGATTCGCACGTTCGCCCCGCCACGAGCCACACGCTCCACCCCCCCAAACGTCAGCGCCCCCGTATTCACAACCACCCCCGAGCGGCTCGGGGACTTCTTGGCACCAGCAGAGCGTCGTGTGGTTCGCGGCATACCCGTGAGTGTTGGACGACCACACGCCCGGGATGAGCGAGTCCCCGAGCGAATCCCGAGGATGCCCCCTACTCCCCCCCGGCCCCCCCCCCGCAAACTCCGATAATACCCGTTTTGTAAAAAAAAAAATCACAAACCCCCTCAGAATGCCGATTTCCCGCATTACGGGGAGATCGTGCCCACCCACCCCCCCCCCGCAACGGCCGATAAAACCATTTATGTAAAACACTATATCACAAAACCCCACAGAAGGCCGATTTCCCGCATTCCGGGCAGATCGTCCCCACCAACCCCGCCAGCGAGTACCCGCACGTCGGGCACCGACCCGCGGCCAGCTGTCTTCGTTTCCTCCGGTTCCGCAACCATTCCCCGATCCATCCCAGCGACACCGCAAACACCACGCTCGATCCCACCGTCGCCGCGTTGTGCGCCACGCCCATCCACAGTATGGTCCGTGCGGCCTGATCGCCCGCAGTCAGCCGCTCCGCAAACTCAACATCAAGCGTCCAATCGCGCAGTGCTTGCTGCACAAACATCCGCCGCGCCTTGGCGATTTCCACCGGCGGAACGGACTTGACCGCGTCCGGCGGATTTGTCTGCACCGTAATCTCATCCTCCACCGACCGCACGCACGGAGCCCAAAGGCCGTCATCCTCAACCCAGTGCCTGTACGTAAAGTACAGTGTCGGCCCGGGCGTTCCCTCGTAATCCACAGTGCCGAACGGCGAAATCGTTGACCACTCGCCCGGCCGCATCGAGTACACGTTCATCGCAAAGCTCACCGTCGCGCGCCGGTTTGACCATTGCTCAATCCAGGGGTTCCCCCTCGGATTCCGCAGAAACCTTCCCGCGTATGACCCGGAAGTCGCTGAACGGTCCAGCTGCAGAAAACACGCGACCATCACAATGATCGCCGTAATCGTCACCCACGGCCGTCTCACGGCCTCCAGTGCTCGCCGGAGTCTTAACCAGCGCCCCGCAGACCTCTGAATCTCGTCGTGATCAGCCACCTCCACAGCATACCGCGCAACTCCGTACGCTCGCGATCATCCATCAAGTTCAGGTCGTTCGCTGAAAGTTCGCATACCCTTCCGCGATGTCCGCCCGCCAAGTCTACCTCGAAACCTTCGGCTGCCAGATGAACGAGCTCGATTCCGAGCTCGTCAGCGGCCAGCTCCGCGCCATGGGCTACACCTTCACCCCCGATCGCGACCAGGCCGACGTCGTCCTTTACAACACCTGCTCCGTCCGCGAGCACGCCGAGCAGAAAGTCTGGTCCCGCCTCGGCGAGGATCGTCTCCGCAAGCTCACCAATCCCTCAATGGTCGTCGGCGTCCTCGGCTGCATGGCCGAGCGCGATGGCACCGACCTGATCAAGCGGATGCCCGTCGTCGACATCCTCATCGGTCCCGGCGAACTCGACAAACTCCCCGCCCTCCTCGACAACGCCGTCCGCACGCGTGAATCCCTCGCTTCAGAAATCCTCTCTAACCCCCCCACCGAATTCGCCCCCGAAAACGCGCAAAACCAGCCGCGTGCCTTCTCAGCAAATCAAGTCGCTCTCCAGGGCAACACCTCCCGTCGCAGCGCGACCCTCGCCGCAGCCGCGGACAACCTGGAGATGCTCGACCTCTCCCGCTCCGTCTCCCCCGACGACCACTCCGGCTCCGCCTACGTCCGCATCACCCGCGGCTGCAACAAGTTCTGCACCTACTGCGTCGTCCCCTTCACACGCGGCGCCGAGATGCACCGCCCGCCGCGCCACATCGTCGATGAGTGCAAGCGCCTCGCCGACGCCGGCGTCGTCGAGATCACCCTCCTCGGCCAGACCGTCAACCACTACCGCTTCGAGCACGGCTCGGCCATCACGCTCGACGGAATCACACAGCCCCAGAAGGGCCGCTCCTACGCCGGCGGCCATTCCCGCGACCCGTTCGCCGGAACCAACACCACCACCTTCGCCGACCTCCTCGCCATGATCCACGACGAGGTCCCCGCCATCCAGCGTCTCCGCTTCGTCACCAGCTACCCGCGCGATTTCGGCGATGATGTCCTGCAGGTCATCCGCGATCACCCGCGCATCTGCCGCTACCTCCACGTCCCTCCGCAGAGCGGCTCGAACCGCCTCCTTGAAAAGATGAACCGCGGCTACACCGTCGAGGAATATCTCGACTTCCTCGCCCGCGCCCGCACGTTCCTCCATCAACCCGAAATCGGCCGCCCCCTCACCATCGCCGGCGACATCATCGTCGGCTTCCCCACCGAAACCGACGCCGACTTCGCCGCCACCGTCACGCTCCTGGAAAAAGCCCGCTTCAAGAACTGCTTCATCTTCAAGTATTCCCCCCGCCCCGGCACCATCGCCTTCGACAAGCTCCCCGACGATGTCCCCGAGGACGTCAAGCGCCGCCGCAACAACGAACTCCTCGCCGTGCAGCACCGCGTGAGCGCACTCGTCGGCGCCGAGTTCGTCGGCCAGACTCTGAACGTCTTCGTGCAGGGCATCTCCAAACACGAAACTAAACGCCGCGACGTCGCCGAGACCAACGCCCGTGCCGCCACCGGAGCCGTCGCCCTCACCCTCGGCGGCAAGTCCCTCCTGGGTGGCCCGCCGCTCCGCGGCGGGGAAAGCCGCGGGGGCAGCGCGGGAGGCGGGGGAGGCGGGGGGGGCGGGAACGGTCTCTCCCACGCTTCATCCTGTTCCGACGAAGCCACCTACATCCACGACGCCGCCGACTTCTCCCCCACCTCCCCCACCTCCCCTACCCCCGCCACCACGCCCATCCAACTCTCCGCCCGCACCGACGGCGACATCATCGTCTTCTTCGACGCCCCTCCCGCGCTCAACTCCCCCACCGACCTCATCGGCCGCATCCTCCCCGTCACCATCGACCGCGCCGACCCCCTCGCCCTCCACGGTCGCATGGCGGCCAGCGCCAAATAGTAGATAGCAAATAGCACATGGCCACATCGCACATCGGAAGCCATCACCACTGGCTCAAATGTGCCATGTAGCCCTGTGCCCTGTGCCATGTGCTATGTGCCCACTGCTCACCCGACCCAATCAAAAAACAAGGGCCCGCACCAAGCGGGCCCTTGCGTAGTTTCAACTCATCACAGCCGCTCAGTTCTTCCCACCCTCATAATCCTTGAGCGTCTTCTCCAACTCCTCGCCCATCTTCTCCGCCTCATCCTTGCTCAGCGCGGTGATCGCCTTCTTCTCCAGCTCGATCGCCTTGGCCTTGTTGCCCTTCAGCCAATAGCAGCGCGCCAGCGTGTCCAGAATCGCTCCGTTCTTGGAGTCGGTCACCTCAACGGCCTTCGCCGCGACCTTCATCGCCAGGTCCACCGTCTGCTGCGCGCCCTTGGCGTACGTTCCCTCGGGATCAACCAGCGACCACGCGAACGCGTTCATCGCCTCCGCCGCATCCGCGTCCTTCCGCGCCATGATCTTCTCGGCAACCGGAGCGCCCGTCTTGGCCGCCTCCGCGAACAGTCCCGACTGCAGCTGCATGTCGTACTTCAGCGGCACCATGTCCTTGGCCATCTTCGGGTACTTTTCCTCGAACGTCGCGATCGCCTTCAGCGTCGCCTTCGGGTCGCCCTCGGCGTCCTCGCGGATCTTGTCCGCCTCTTCGTTCATCTTGTCGATCTTCTCCGGCCCCGTCTTGTAGTCCCACTTGCTCGCGATGATGTCATCCAGCACGAAGTCCAGCTCCGCCGGATGCCCGATCCACGCGATGTTCCCCTTCTGATCCACCACGAACGAACGCGGAATCCCGCGCTGCTTGGCGGCCTTCATGTACGACGTGTTCGTCGCCCCGTCCTTGTCCCAGGCGACGGTGTATCCCATCGTGTCGCCCTTCTCCTTCACCATGTCCTCGACCTTGTCGATCTTGTCGTTGCAGCCCACCGACGACACGCCGATGATCGTCAACCCCTTGTCCTTGTACTGCTTCTGCAGCTCCGACAAGTGCGGCATGGATTCCTTGCACGGCGCACACCACGTCGCCCAGAACTCCACCACGTATACGCGCCCCTTCTCGAAGCCCGTAATCGCATCCCCCTTCACCCACTTCTCAACCGCCAGCGTCGGCGCGGCGTCCCCGGGCTGCAGCTTCTTCGTCTCCGCCTTCTCATCCTTCTTCTTGGTCGCTTCGTCGGCCGCGGGCTTCGCGAACTTCGGCGCGGGCGTGTCCTGCCCGGGCTGGGCATCGGGTTTCGCATCCTGACCAAACGCCAGGCCGCTGCACATCAGCATCGCGGCCACGGTCGTCGCCGTCATCCAGTTGAATCGCTTCATCCGAGTCCTCCTTGAAGGAAAGTGGTTCGTGTCATCGCGTCGGCATCCATTTCCGCATCGCCGACACCGCCCATCAGCCCCGCCCCACAACCGCGAACACCCGCGGCCCCTGACAGGTTCCGTATCCTAATCGTATCGAGCATATCGGCCCGGGTTGCAGATTCCCGTGAGCAACCCCCCCATCCACCCCCCCACCCCCACCCCCGCCCTACCCCTCACCCCCCATCACCCACCCCCCCACCTGATCACCAAACAGAAACAGCCCCGGTCATACAGACCCGGGGCCGCGTAGCTCATTCTTGATTTACCGGTGTCCCGGCTCTCCACAGCCGGGCACGCCTTCCGACCGCACAATCAGGCCGCAATCTTCATCGGCTCCGCATGCGGCATCGAGTCGATGCGGGCGATGGACATGCCTCCACCGCTCACCGACCCGAACTGCACCGCGAAGACGTTGCTCTGCGGCCCGACGATCCCGGCGGGGCGCGTCGGCTGCACGATGTACTCAACGCGATCAACGCCGACGGGGAGCGTCATGTCAGTGAACGACTTGTTGCTGCCCTCGGTGGAGACGATCGTGTACGGCCCGCTCGTCGTGTTGATGCGCCGCATGATGCGGTACTGCACGCCGGTCGCGCCCTCGGGCTGGGATGCCTTCCACTTGATGGTGAGCGAGCCGTCGGGGTTGACGCTCGCGCCGAACTGCGTGGGGGCGACGGGGAGCGGGGCCGTGCCGGGCGCGTTGCCGGGGCTGACGCCGCCGAGGGCGTAGACGTTGGGGTTATGCGAGCTCTGGGCGTAGTTCTTGATGATGTCGACGTAGACGGAACTCAGGCCGCGCGCCGCATCGATGGCGTTCTGGAGCTGCATCGTCGCCTCTTTGGAGGCCATGCGGGCCATCTCGGCGGCGTCGTTGGCCTTGGTCATCGCCAGGACGACCGTGTGGTACGCGGTGGTCTGGGCGGTGGTGAGGTTGATGAGCGTCGAGTTGCTGGTCCACTGGCTGTCGTGGGCGACGCACCAGTTGATGAACTCGGGGATGTTCGACGGAATGTTCGTACCCATGGTGATCGTGCTCCTGAGCGTGCCTCTCGCGTGAGCGAGCGGTTCCTGGTGTCCTTCATACTCGCACCAGTGTGCGGGTTTTCGGGAGCAGGCATCGACGGCGGAGCATGACGCCTTTACGTCTTGTGACGATTTTCTCGAAGATTCGGGAGATGAGGGTTCGCCGGGTCAGGAAGGGGTTCCGCAAAGCCTCCACCCCTTCCCGCACCTATCCCCGCGAAAACAAACCAATTGTGGTATGCTGGCGTCATGCCACGTCTAACGGCGACATCGTGGGGTTGCCTCGCTGCCTCGATCATGAGCCTGGTCGCCCTGGCGCACATGCCCTACGCCTACTACATTCTACTCCGGTGGGCCGTCTTCGCGGCGTCGATCGCTGCGGGAGTAATACTGGTTCAGCGCAACCGCCCTGCTTGGGCTCTTGCTGGCTGGGGCCTCGCGCTCCTCTTCAACCCGCTGGTACGGATTCCGCTGCGTCGCGACACCTGGGAGGTTGTAAACGTGGTTGCAGCGGTGCTATTAGTCGTTCTCGCTTTCGCAGTCTCCCAAAAGAAGAAACCCAATGAACGCATCTGACAGGCTCAAGTCCACGGGCGGCTGTCTATTCGGCGCCATCGGCATGCTGGTGCTTTTCGCAATACCAGCCGTGCTCCTCTTCGGGGCCGCCTGGCTAAGCGAGCACTTCTTGCCCTGGTTCTTTTTGGCTTCGCTCCTCGCGCTCGCGTTCGAGCTGGTGATCGTGCTTCCTCTTTCGATCTTTCGGCCCTGCCGCGGCTTCTCGTGCCTTGCGAGCATGATCGTGTCCTATGTGTTCGGCGTGACACTTTGGCTATGGGCACTCCTATTGACGATTGCGCTTTGGGGATGGGTGGCAGTCATCGTTGGCCTGTTGCTCTTCGGGGTGGGAATTGTCCCAATCGCGTTCTTCGCCGCTTTGTTCAACGGAATGTGGAGCGTTGTCCTTCAGATTGTCGTTCTCTTCGTGCTCACAATGGGAACACGAATGTTCGCCTTCTGGATTGCCGGTAAGGCCGATTCGCCTCCCTTAGCCGAGGAAGCCATAGCCCTCGGCCGCTAGCAGTCTGTTGAAAAACCCATCAACTCTGTTGAACGAGACGTTCTTCTGCCACTCGCACCCGGGTCAGCGAGGCGGAAGTCGGTCTGAAGTGCGTCGAAGGCAGGTGCCCGAATCGTATTTCAACAGACTGCTAGGACCGGGGACTAGTTACTGTCGCCGCTATCATCAGGCGGCGGTTCAGGCGCTTTCTTTTGCGAGGGCACAAATGCCCTCGGCCCGACCAACCATGGGGCGTCGTGGGCGTCAGCGGGGTCCTCCTTACCCTCAATGTACTTGAACACCGGCCCTCCCTTGGTGTCGCGGACCAGAAGCATCGGCTTCCCAAATGAAGGCACAACCAGCAACCGGTTCCGACGATCAACGACTACAGCGGCGCTTCCGGCCTCCGCTCCAACAACGACGCTGGGTCGCTGAAGCCACCCTTCGTCGGTTGCGGATGCAAACCCGTCATCAATACGTATCGGCTTCCACGCGGGGCCTCCACCACCAGACGCTACCAGCGTCCACGCTTCGCTCAACGTGGTGGAAAAAATGACCAGTTTCCCATCAGCGTCGGTAACAGCGATGTCCGCTCCGAGATCCGGACCACCTTTCGACTTCGCGGAAGTCTTGGGCGATGCGTTCGCCTTCGAAGCGGGACGGTCACAGGACAGGCCGACCAGCGCGACCGCCACGAGGAAAACCGTGAATGCTGCATACTTCATCATGCGCTCCTGAGCGGTGAAGGGTATCAGGACGATCGCCCGCTCGCGTTTCATGCATCTTGAACCGCCCCGCCCGCACAGCACACACCTCGCTCGCTCCAGACGGCAGGCCGCCGCTTTGATCGTCCGGTGCGCAGCGCTCGCGTCAATCAACCGGGCCGGTTATTCGTCTCTTCTCAAATACAACTCCCGCCGTTGGGGGGGCTGGAGCGAGGGAGGCGACAGGGGCAGCGTGCGTTGGGGGGGCGCCAATAACCCGCGATAACCGCGCAAAGGGACCACGATCCACCGGAGAACGGCCGGAGGAAACGATTTCTTCCCGACACGAAATGGTTTCTCCCCGACCCGAAGGAGTTTCTTCCCGACCCGGAACGATTCCTCCCCGACCCGGAACCATTTCCTCCCGACACGAAACCCTTTCTCCCCGACCCGAAAGAGTTTCTCCCCGACCCGAAACGATTTCCCCCCGACACGAATCTCTTCCGGAGCGGCCCGAAAGCCCATCGGCAAGCCACCCCCCCTCCCCGCACCACACACAACCCCAGTTATCCGACCCCCTCACCCCGCCCGGACGGAATTGTATTTTGAAAGCCGCGCCGCACCAGCCCGCCGCCATCCGCTCAACCCCCCCGCGCCCCACCGCCCCTCTCAGAGTGCGTCCGTGCGGGGTGAGGGGGAGGAGTGCCGCTGCCATCATATAGTTGTCCAGGACCGGTCACCTCCCACCAGCGATCGGCGCTCGACCCGGCGCCGCCGGGCTTGCCGTCCGCGCCGAGTGTGGACAGCGTGGCAGTGCCGTCCGTGTTCACGACATATCCGAAGGGCCTCTTCCAGGAATCAACCGGGAGTTGGGGGAAGTACTCCGGTACCAGCGCACCGATCAAGGGCGGTGGAGTGCCGTGGTCTTCCATGTACAAGGCAATCGCGAGCGCGATTGATCTGCCAGTCGCTTTGCAAAGGACAACTCGCGCGTCGCTGCGATGATTGACCCAGTCGTCAAGAGGACCGCGCGCAAGAAAAGCGGTAAAGACGAGCGTGCCGCAAATCGCAACCCAGGTGACAAGTCGTCTGCTATGCGGCCGCCGCCGATGCCTCGTCGCTGCTGCTGCGTCCGTAGAGGTCTTATCAGTCCGTGGGGCTAGAAATCGCATCAGAGGTTCCCCCGCTTCTCCTGCTCCAACTCCAGCGCCTCAAACAGCGCCTTGAAGTTGCCCTTGCCGAACGCCTACGAGCCGCGGCGGCGACGCGCGGCGAAGAGGCCCGCGCATGTGAAGGCGACGGCCGCGCCGGGCGCGGGGATGGACATGTTCCAGTTGATCGAGCCGGAGGGGCCGATCTGGTCGCCGAAGCCCGTCGAGCTACCGACCGAGAGACCCAGCGTGTAGCGGCCCACCGGGAGCGTGCCCGAACGGGGAGACGTGGGCCAGGAGTTGTTGAAGATGTGCCGGGACCAGGAGAAGACCGAACCCGATGGCCCCGTCAGGTCCGCGCTGGCCGCGGCTCCGGAGTTGTCTCCGGCGATCGCGCTCGAGAAGATGATCGAGTAGGGCGCGGGCGTGTCGAGCACATCGAAGACGACGTTCAGCATCGAGGAGGCCGAGCCGGTGGAGTTCGTCCCGAGGCGCTGCGCGCTCATCTGCATCACCGCCGAGATCGTGGAGGTGGAGATCGAGGAGTTCTGCGAGGCCGAGGCGGTGGCCCCCGGGTTGCCGGTTCCCGCGGTCGAGGAGACCGTCCGAGTCCACGGGGAAAAATCCGGGGCGGAGTCGCTGTGCGAGTCCGTGATCGGCGGAAGCGCCGCCGAGGTGGCAACGCTCCGGCTCTGCGAGACCAAGCTGATGGAGGCCTGCACGCACGTGCCCGTGCACAGGACTGCTCCGGTTATCAACGCGGTAATGGT
Source organism: Phycisphaerales bacterium (assembly GCA_038225655.1). Classification (GTDB taxonomy): domain Bacteria; phylum Planctomycetota; class Phycisphaerae; order Phycisphaerales; family UBA1924; genus UBA4658. The sequence continues at coordinate 72,389 of JBBRQY010000013.1, forward strand.
ACCGATCTCTCTGCTCATGGTCATCCTCCTTGCGGCCCGCGCCCCTGCGGTGCAAAATATACACGGGTGATTCCCTCATGCCATTAAAATCGCCTCCGGCAGGTTGTCTTAATCTTGCCCAACGGATGAAAGGATGAGCGGGCGCGTCGGGAAGATCATCGCTGGTGCGGCGGGTGGCACCGAGTCTCGTGCCACTCTCATCTCCTTTCACAAGGCAGTGCGAGAGTGCAAGGGGCGTCCAGCACGCTGCCGCTCGGTTGCCTCTCTGTACGGATCGGCGCCTTTGTCCCGCTCGCTCACGCCCGGGGTTCGTTTCTCGGCACTCGGCACTCGGAACTCCGCACTTGCAGATTCCCGCGCCTCTCCTGCTCCAACTCCAGCGCCTCAAACGGCGCCTTGAACTTCCCCTCCCCGAACGCCCGCGGCCCGCTCACCCCCCGCGCCCCACCTCTCCTCTCAGAGCTGGTTCCGTCCGTGCGGAGTGAGGGGGAAGGGAGGCAACTCAATGAGCGAGAACCACGGCGAGCAGAAGCACGAAGACGAGAACTTGCGCGAATATGAAGAGCCAGCACATTGTCTGGAGCGTCACTGAGCCCGCAGTGTTCGTTTTTCTATCGTAGTGGCCGAGTGAATCCCAATGCATCCACTCGAGATTGAACGCGATGCCACATGCAACGAACGGGTACCACTCGAGCCAATGAAACAGCGACAGAGGATGAACACTCGCCGCGCGCGTCAACAGGAGATATTCCCCTACGCCCATCGCGGCGTGAAAGCTCGCTCTGCCGATCAAAGGCCACGGAGTGCGAGCAATAGTCCACTTCGCCGCGTGCCCACCGCATTCAGGGCAGGGAGGAGTTGACACGCCGGCGAGGTCATACCCACACTTGGCACAGACTCGTCGGGGTGTTGCCGGGAGCATTCACAATGATATGGGCCGCGGCGGATGCTGAAGTCTCCCCTCACGCCCCGCCTGCACAAACGCCGCCCCCAGACACATCGCAATCACGCCCGACATCACCACCGGCACGACAAAGAAATACTTCCACGCCAGAGCCGTATTGATGATGAACGCGATGAGGAACGTCGCGACGACCGGCCGCACACGAGCCGGCTCCGCCTTCGCCAGCGCGGCCACCTGCCAGAGCGCAACCGCCAGCACAAGCATGTACAGCGAGATCACGATGCCGAAGCCGAAGTAGATGTCCCAGTACGCGCCCTTGAACCCCTGCGCGGCGAAGTGGTGGCTCTTCATCGCGTCCAGCACCGACGTCCCCTCCGCATCGGTGTACGGCGTCCACGGCATCCCCGCCGTATGGCCCGCGCAGTACAGCAACGTCACCACCGCCGCAATCCGCAAAGAATGAAACGCCTTCATGCACTCGCCTCCGTGGTGACAACGCGCCAGCGTACCACAAAGGCAGTTTGCCGATCCCGCCCACACGGACAAGCACGCAGACGGAGCAGACCCGGAGACACAATCAGGTACTGTGTCGGGTGCCATGGTCGAGCCGCTTTGGGCTCCACCCGCCAGGCCAATGCGAAGCCGATTTGGGGCGATGCGGGGTCCGCAAACGCCGCGTGCGACACAATTTCCCACGAGTCGCGCCACCCGCTTTCGCCGCTCTGTGCGAACGCCGGTGCGGGAGACGGTGGATGTCCGACGCCCCCATTGCGCATGACCGAAATCGCGTTCAAGAGCATCGCGAAGTCGGTGGCACTGCTCTGTTTGTCAATGGGAATGACCGGGCCGCCGCCGTGCCGACGACGAAGGACTCAGGGCGAAGGGACTTTGGATCTTCCGGAGTCCGTGCGGGTGGGATTGGAGTTGTGAGGCAGCGAGTGTCCACACTCGGGACAGACAGTGGTCTCGTGCGCAAGCCCCCGGATGTCGTACCCGCAGCCGATGCAGATTCGCGCGCATCGCCATCGCCAGATGCGGCTGATCTCCTCGCGCAGAAGCATGCGCATGACCAGTTGATACGCGACGCTAATTCCAATGATCGCGACGATGCCGAGAGTGAGAACCGCCAGCGTGTGTCCTTGGCCCGCCGCATCCATCCCAAAGAGTGTGGCCATGACCATGCCGCAGGCAGCAAGGACCGCGGTGAGAGTGCTCGCAAGTCGGAATCCACGGGAGCGCATCACCCACGCCCTGTGAAACACTTGATAGGCGATCGAAAACGCGGTCCATTTCCCGATGAAGACCCATCCCAGCAGGTGACTTGGGGAACTAACTCTCATTGAAGGGCAACACCCCGTCTTACAGATTCCCCCGCTTCTCCTGCTCCACTCCAGCGCCTGAAAGTTCCGCTTCCCGCGCTGGCGATCGATCCAAAGAACATCCTCAACGCCTCACGCCCGCTTCAGCTCCCGCCCCGTCCCCTGCTCCATCGCCCGATTCAGAATCGTCCGCAACTTCGCCCGCGGAATTGTGTTCGACAGCAGCGCGGCCAACTCCGAAACGCTCATCGGCTTGTCCCCTCGCGCCAGCGCGTTCACCAGATAGCTGGCCAGCGCCCGCTGCGACATCTGCGATCGCGCCCCCGACGTCGCATCTGGCCGCGCCGCGATGATGCCCTCCGCCGAAAGGTCCAGGTCCAAATCAGGCCAATGCACACCCTGCCCGCGCCCCACAAGCCGCCACTTCCTGCGCTCCGGCGCGCTGGCCGCCTTCAAGGTCGGATACATGTCCAGGGACACGGCGATCAATCGCCCGTCTTCCAGAAGCGCGCCGAGATACTCCCCAGCGCCCCCGCCACCCGACCGCTTCCGGCCCGCGAAGACGATGGACACCACGCGCGTCCGGTCAGCCGAAGTATTCATCCCTCGCATTGAGAAACTCCATGTACAGACCACACCCAAGTGTACTTCTTCTCGCAGCCTACGGAATTGTTTTTTGCAAGCCGCGCCGCACCAGCCCGCCGCCACCCGCTCAACCCTCCCGCCCGCCACTGCCCCACTCAGAGTCCGTCCATGCGGGGTGAGGGGGCGAATGTGGCCGCGTGTTCAGTCTTCTACCACCTCTTCGACCGTTCGCTTGATCGATACGAGAATCGATTGAAGCCTGGTGAGAAGCGATTGGACGGTGGCTTCCGGTAGCACCCCTTCAATGACTACGCGAACCTCGCGCCAGGAGTCTTCGATGCGAACCGGCACGCCGTCAACGTGAACGGTGTGCACGTGGTGCTCTGGCGTCTCGTTGGAATCGGGGGCAGGGTCCACCGGATACCCCAGTTCGTTGAGAACCTCGCCCGTGTGCCATCGCATCCATAACTCGATCAGTTCCATCCGGCGTGTAATGTCCTCGTCGTACATAATGCGGAACTGACGCCATACAGATGTATTTGACATCTTCTTCCAGACGCGTGTCTCCGTGTGAAGGTGAAATGTGTCGAAGTTCGTACGGCCCTTCTCCGTCTCGCCCCCGTTGCGCAGAACTTCACCGCCGCACACTTCGACTGTCACGCCATCCTTGAGCAGAACAGTTTTGTGGTGGCTGATCCAGCCGGGGGATTCTCCGCTCGTAGAAACGCGGCGAATCTCGTATGTTCGGGTGTCTAGCAAACACACTTGGGGCATCGCACCGCCCCGTTCCTCGGAATAGCCCAAGGAGCCAATGAGCCAGATGTCGTTATTGATCAAGGTCGCCGTGTGAAAGTCCGTCGGTGGAAAGACCTCACGCGGATAGCCGTAGATCGCGACGTTGTCCCCCTTCCGCACGATCACGTCGTTGTAAATGCAGAAGTCCGGGTCGTACGAGTCTTCGTGTTCGCCGGCGATTGAAATCTCCCGCCCATCGTGCATCTTGACTACGGGCATCCCCATCCGCTGGAAGCACCAGTCGGGGTTCCTCGCGATCATGCAGCCGCCGAAGTCCGTCTCAAGGCCGAGGGCCTTGCGGGCCACATACGGGTTGTGCCGTTCTCGCACCATCCACTCCCAAATGGGATTGGCGATTCGCTCAGGATTCGCATCTCCAAAGCGGCGCTTGCAGTGCTCTAGATAGGTTTCAGGGGAGATGTCCATTCTCGCAGCTTAAAGATTTCCCCGCTTCTCCTGTTCCAACTCCAGCGCCTCAAACAGCGCCTTAAAATTCCCCTTCCCGAACGCCTGACTCCCCCGCCGACAAATAATCTCAAAGAACAGCGTCGGCCGGTCCTGCAGCGGCTTCGTGAACAACTGCAACAGATACCCCTCATCATCCGCATCCACCAGGATCCCCAGCTCCCGCACCTTCTGGTGGTCCTCTTTCACGCTCTTCCCCGCCGCGGCCAGCATCGGCTCGATCCGCTTCCACACCTGGTCGTAGTACGCATCCGGAATCGTCAGGAAATCCACGCCGCGCCCGCGCAGCGCGGCGATCGACGCCAGCTCATCATCCGTCCGCAACGCCAGATGCTGCACCCCCGGCGTGTTGTTGTGCCAGTCCAGATATTCCTGCACCTGACTCTTCTTCTTCCCCGCCGCCGGCTCGTTGATCGGCATCTTGATCAGCCCCTGCCCGCTCGCCATCACCTTGCTCATAAGTGCCGAGTAGTCCGTCGCGATGTCCTTGTCATCGAACGACATGAACATCTTGAACCCCAGCACATCCTCATAGAACTTCACCCAGTGGTTCATCTTCCCCAGTTCGACGTTCCCCACGAGATGGTCCGTGTACTTCAGCCCGCAAGGGTGCTTGGCGTTGAAGTCGTTCAGATTCTTAAACAGTTTCGTCTGCGCGAAGCCCGGCATGAAGCGCCCCGTTCCCGTCCCATGCGCCTGCTTCACATTCGGCAGCGCATACACGCCCTTCCCATCGCCCGGCCGCTGCACAAACGAGTGAATCACCTCTCCATACGTCTTGATCGCGGCCGTAATCACCGTCCCGTCCCCATCCTTCAGTTCCGTCGGCTCCTGCGCCGACGTTCCGCCGTTCTTGATCGCCTGCTTCCACGCGGCCGCCGCATCATGCACCGTGAACGCCACATCCTTCACGCCATCTCCATACAGCCCCACATGCCGCGACGCCGGATGGTCCTTCGTCAACCCGCTCGTCAGCACGAAGCGGATGTTCCCCTGCGTCAGGTAGTAATGGGCCGCATCACGCGAGCCCGTCGTCTGATCGCTCACCTGCTCGCACGTGAACCCAAAGCAGTGGCAATAGAAGTACGCCGCCTGCTTGGCATTGCCCACGTAAAAGCGCACGTGGTCCACATCGATCAGCGTCAGCGGATCCGTCGGCTTCTCAACCACCACCGGCTTCGGGCTCGAAGAGATCGTCGTCATGGGCATGGCTCCGTGCGGCGGGAAATCTGGAAAGAGCTCTCTGATCTGCAATGCCCCAGATTCTAGAAACCCATCCCCAACCATGATCCCCCCCACGCCGATTGCCGCGCCGATCGCACCGATTCCGACCAGTTCCAAAGAACTTTGGGCTCCTTCCGTCCCGTCCCCCTGTCAGACCCACAGGATTCCCCCGGGAACCCACCCCTCTGCAAAGTTGTTCATTCCCACACACTTCCCTACACTGACCCCCTACCCCCCGAATCTCCCGGGCCACCCCCGGCCCATCCGATTTAGGTCTTTCTGCCCCCCACTGCCTACTCCCCACTCCCCACTGCCTCTTAGGACCCCCCCTCTTGATCGTGGACCTCTACCAGCGGCCTCGCATCGGCCCCTACATCCTCACCCGCGACCTCGGCCCCACCATCGCCTTCGGTGGCCCAACCGGCTCGCGCCATGACTCCGCCGCGACCACTCCCTCCTTCGTCGCCCACAAAGCCCCCTCCACTCGCCCCCAGCCCGACCGCTTCCTCGCCCTGCACGAGACCAATCAAACCAGCCACATAGCCTACCGCTTCCCCCCGGTCGCCGGAAAGGCCGAGGAGGCCCGCCTCGTCGCCGCCGTCGAATCCGCCTCCCTCATCGATCATCCCCACGCCCTCCGCATTCAGCAGTTCACCTACGACATCACCGGCCAGGCCTGGGTCATCACCCCCTACGCCGGCGACGCCGACGGCCTCCGCACGCTCTCCCGCCACCTCCGCGATAAAGGCGGGCAGATCAAGCCCATCGAAGTCGAGCAGGCGATGCAGCAGTTGCTGAGCGTCATCGCCGTCGCCCACGGCGGCGGCTCTCTCCAGCCCCCCACCCCCCCCACTTCCTCCTTCGATTCCGACGCCGCTCCCAGCCGCGCCGTCCCCGCCCATGGCCCCATCGGCATGGACGAAATCCTCGTCGACCGCCGCGGCTCCCTCCTCATCGAGCTCTACGGCCTCGCCCGGGCCATCGACCAGCCCGGTCGCCCCTCCCTTGAATCCCTCCGCGACGAAATCCGCTCCATCGTCGAAATCGGCTACCAACTGATCACCGGCCTCCGCGCCGAAGAGCCCCTGATTCCCGCCGGACGCCTCGTCCGCAAGCTCGACCCCCGCTGGGACCGCTGGCTCGACCGCGGCCTGGACCCCTCCGCCGGTTTCGATTCCGCCGAGGCCGCCCTCGCCGCCCTCCCCTCCGGAGCCCCCGCGGCAGCCCCCGCCATCGTCACCCGCGGCCGGGTCTCCCCCTTCGGCTCCCCGCGTGCTGGGTAGCCCGACGCTCCGCGGCGGGTCTCGGGCGCTTCGCCCGAGCTGCCTTGGTTCGTTTCCTCCACCACACCCCAGTCCCCCCGCTACCATTCCTTCGCCTAGGCACGGAAGTTTTTCCCCATGCCCCGGCCACGCCGATGAATGATTGGATGGATGCCGAAAGCCATATCGAACGAGCGCACCAGTTCTTTGAGAACGGTCGCTGGGCCGACGCCGAATCCGCGCTCCGCGAAGCCATCGCCATCAACCCCGATCGCGCCGAGTGGCACTTCAACCTCGGCCTCACCCTCGAAGCCGCGGGCCGCTACGAAGACGCCGCCAAGGCCCTCGCCGATTGCCACAACCTTCAGGAAGACGACCCGCAAGTCCTCATCCTCATCGGCGTGAACCTCTTGCGTGCCGGCAAGCCGCGCGAGTCGATCCCCCACCTCGAAGCCGCCGAAAAGCTCGACGCCCACAACGCCGCATCGTTCGTCAATCGTGTCGACGCCTACCAGCGTCTCGGTGACCACGAGCAGGCCGAGGTCATGTTCTACCTCGCCCAGCAGTGCGATCCGAAAAACCCCGACGCATACGTCTTCCTCGCCGACTCCCTCCTCGCCCGCAACCTGCACGACAAAGCCGTCTGGTGCCTGCGCGAGGCCGCGAACCTTGATTCCAATCTTCCCGGCATCCACGCCCGCCTCGCCGGCGCATACGCCGCCACCGGCCGCCTCGAACGCGCCCGCCAGCTCTTCCTGCGCGAGCTCCGCAACGATCCCGGTGACATCGCCACGCTCCTCGACCTCGGCTGCCTCCTCGTCACCATGAACCGCTTCACCGAGGCGGGCGAGAAGTTCCGGCGCGTGCTGGAACTCGAAACCGACCACCCCGAAGCCCACTTCTACATCGCCGACATCTCCGAGCGCCAGGGCCAGCAAGCCGCCGCCCTCGAGCAGTTCGGCGTCGTGCTCCGGCTCGACCCGCAGTTCGCCCCTGCCCGCCGCCGGATGGCCGCGCTCCTCCTGCACCGCGCCCGCCCCGGCGATGCCGAATCCGCCCGCGAACTCCTCCAGCAGGAGCTCGACGACTTCAAGCAGTTCGCCGACCGCTACCCCGCCGACGATCTCGCCGACCTCGGCCGCACGCTCCTCCAGGCCGCCATGCTTCCCGAAGCTCGCCGCGTCCTTCGCAAGCTCTCTGAAACCCGCCCGACCGACCCCGCCGCGCTGCACCTGTACAGCGTCGCCATGTACGAGCTCGGTGAGCGCGAGAAGGGCATCGAGCTCTGCCGCCGCGTTCTCAAGCTCGACCCCAAGTTCGTCCCCGCGATGCACAACATCGCCGTCGCCTGCGTCTACAACGGCCAATGGTCCAAGGCCCGCTACTGGGTCCACCAGGCCCTGCTCGTCGATCCCGACGATTCTTCGCTGCGCCATCTCCGGCTCAAGCTCCGCTTGCACACGCTGATGGAAGCCGTCGTCTGGCTCCTCACACCCCTGCAATGGGCCATGGCCCCGCGCCGTCGTCCAAGCTCCACATGACTGGTAGTCCGGCTCTCCAGAGCCGGACCGCACGCCCTCTCCCCACGCATCGGTACACTCATACCAATCGCACAAAGAACACACGCCCGGGATGAGCGAGTCCGCGAGTGAATCCCGCGGATTTCCGCCCGAAGTTTAAGTGCGTTTGGTATCACAACCGATGCCCGTGAAATCCCGCCGCACACTCCTCCTCACGCTCGCGGCCTTCGCCCTCGCGCTATTCGCCTGCACGCTCTTCCTCGGCGACATCGGCGTCTACAACGACGACTACTTCTGCAACCAGCGTGACCCGGTCACCGGCAACATCCACGACCTCGTGATGACTCGCCCCTGGCACGTCTGGCGCCCGCTCACGCGTGTCGTCCTCACGCCCCTCATCACCACCCTCTGGCCCCACCCGTGGATCGTGCACGCCATCGACGCACTCCTGCACGGCGCAATCGTCGCGCTCGTCTACACATTGCTCCGCCGCTTCGGTACCCGCGCCGCCCTCGCCGCGCCCGTGGCCCTCGCCTTCATGGTCTATCCCGTCCACTTCGAAGCCGTGCTCTGGATGGCCATCACCTGCACGCTGCTCTCCATCATTCTGATGCTCTCGATCTGGCATCTCTATCTCACGTGGCTTGCCCGCGCCGACAAATGGCCCGTATTCACGCGATTCCTCTCGCTCATTGCCCTCGGAGTCCTTGCATATTGTTCCGCTGCCTTCAACGAGCAGCCCGTCGGCGCACTCGCCGCGCTCCCCCTGGCCCCCCTCGTCGTCGGATTCTCACAGGCCCCCACCCGCCGCCGCCGCATCATCCGCTCCGCACTCCCCGTGCTTGCCGTCACCATCGCCCTCGGCATCTACCTCCGCGGCTTCTTCCACCACATCCCCGAAATCGTCCGCAGCCAGAGCGAGATTCACTCCGTCGGCGCCCTCCCGCAGCATCTGCGTGAACTCGTCACCAAAATCCCCGAGGAACTGGTTCTCTACCAGTTCGCCTCGGGCGCGTTCCGCGAGGGATGGCACGCCGTCGCCGCCAACCCTACTACCGCCGTCCTCACGCTCGGCCTCCTGCTCCTCCTCGGCATCGCCTGGACCCTCAGCGTTGCCACCACTCCCGCGTCTGCCGACGCGCCCGCCGATCGCCGCAACCTCTTCCTCATCGCTCTCGGTGCGTGCTGGGTCGTCTCCTCTTGGCTCCCCGTCGCCGCCTCCCACTCCTTCACCTCCCCACGCCTGCACTACGTGCCAAACATCGGCCTCGCCACCATCGCCGCGGCCCTTCTTTCCCTCGTCGCCACCCGGCTGGATCGTGTACGCCCTTCCCTCCGCCGCGCCTTCATCATCCTCTCCCGCGCGGTGCTCTGCTCCTCCATCGCCGCCGCGATCCTGATCTGGATCGGCATCCAGGCCAACTACCAGCGCCGCGCTCTCGCCGACACCGCCGAAATGGATTCCATCTCCCGCGCCTTCGGCACCTCCATCCCCCCCGACACCTGTCTCATCCCCGTCCACATCCGCGGCTTAACCGCCCAGTCCGGCTCCCCTCGCTTCGACCAGTTCTTCCAGCACGCGTGGTTCTGGGAACTCGCCTCCGGCTGGCGCACCCAGTGGGCCCTCCATCGCAACGACCTGTACTCCGTCCTCACCGGCACAGGAGTAGGCGATGCTGGACTCTGGCTCGATGACAATGACCCCGCCCGCCGCGGCCTCTTCCACGCCCGCCTCTCCCTCCCGGTCCCCCCCGACTTCGCCGCCGCACTCCCGAAGTCCCACGATCACCCCGCCTGCCGCCGAATCCCGTGGGATCGCGTCCTCTTGTTCGATGTCGTCGCCCCCGGTCACATTGAGTTCTACACCAAGCTGCGGCTGCACATCCCCAACGTGCCCGCCATTGAGATCATCCCCACCGCCATCAGCATCGCGCCTCTGGGTGCAACGCTTCCCGAAAAAACGCTCGACATTCTCCCCGCTCCGCCCGCAGTGCACGCGCACAAGTTGCCATTGATCAGCGATAGTTCTCCGGATACATCATCCGCTCCACGCCCTCAATAATCGCGTGCAGAATGAGCATGTGGATCTCCTGAATCCGGTCGGATTCGTCCCCCGGCACGATCCATTCAAAGGCGCACGACCCAGCCAGCGTCCCGCCTCCCTTGCCCAGCAGCGCAACCGTCCGGCACCCCGCCTGCTCCCCGGCCTTCACCGCCCGCACAATGTTCTCGCTCTTCCCGCTTGTGCTCAAAACAATCAGCACATCCCCGCGCCTCCCGTGCGCCTCCACCCAGCGCGAGAAAACATTCTCAAACCCATAATCGTTCGCCGCACACGTGATGTGCCCCGGATCCGTGCATGCCAACGCGGGCAGCGCAGGTCGCTCCTTGCGAAACCGCCCCGTCAACTCCTCGGCAAAGTGCATCGCATCCGCGCTCGATCCCCCGTTCCCGCAGATCAGCGCCTTCCCCCCGGACTCAAAGCACTCTACCAGCGCCTCGGCCACGATCCCGATCCGTTCCACCCCCGCGTGATCCGCCGCAAACGCCGCAAGCGCATCCACCGCCCCACCCACCGCCTCCGCCGCCCACGAACTGTCACCGTGTCTGCTCATTCCCTAATGCTACCACACTCCCCCCACGCCCGGGATGAGCGAGTCCGCGAGCGAATCCCGCGGATACCTCAGTTCCTTCACAACTGCAAGAAACTCAAATGCAGCTCCGCATGCCGCAGGTAATACACCTGCCACTCCGCCGCCGTCATCGCCCCAAAGAATGGATGCGGCATCCCCGGCGCGGCCCCAGCCTTCCCCGCCCGCGTCACCTGCTCACGCAGCATCGCCAGCCCGCCCTCAAACGACACCGAATCATCCCACGCCTTGCTCTCGGCATCTTTCGACAGATTGAACCCCGGCTCGAACGGCTTCGACAAAATCCGCTTCTTCATCACCCCTCCAACCACCCGCAGCATCCACGGCGCCCGCGTCGGATATCCCTCAAACGAACCCTTCATTCCCATCGCCAGATGCGCAAAGTTCGGACCCGCCTCGTGGTTCCCCATCCGCCGCAGCGTCCCCGCCTTGTGCGCCTTCTCAATCTTGTCCAAATCCTGCCATAGATCCGCCAGCGACGAATATGCCACCAACCGCCGCCGCGCGGCCTTGGTGCTCACACGCCCCGTCGATCCATCCACCGCCGCCGCACCAACATTCGCCACGCTCGTCATCAGCCATCCTCCAGCCACGGCCCCCATTGCATCGAATCCTACCTGCACCGGCCCGTTCGCTCACGGTTGCAGGAAACTCATGTGCAACTCCGCATGCCGGAGGTGAAACACGCTCCACTCCTCCGTCGACATTTTCCCAAAGACAGGGTGCGCCGCGCCATACACGCACCCCGGCTTCCCCGCCCGTTCCACCTCCGCCCGAAGCGCAATCATTCCCTCCTCGAACGTCAGACCATCGTCCCAAAGCGCGTCCTCCGCCCGCGAACTCATCCGGACTCCCGGCTGCAGCGGGCTTTTCAGCACTCGCCCTTTCACCAGCGGTCCCACCAGCCGCAACCACCAAGGCGCGGCCGCTTTTAACTCCGGCATCCCCTCCCGCGACCCCCGCATCGAGATGGCCAGATGCCCGAAGATCGGCCCCGGCTCCCGATTCCCCAGCCGTCGGAGCGTGCCCGCCCGATGCGCCTCCTCAACCTTCTCCAGGTCCGCCGCGAACTGCGTCAGCGACGAATAAGTCACCAACCGCCGCCGCGCGGCCTTGGTATCCACCCGCTCCCCAACCGCTCCCGCCGCGGACACATTCGCCACACTTCTCATTCGCTCGTCTCCAATCGCCCCGCAGACCAGTTCGTCAAACGCTTGTTCCTCCCCCCGGGTTCGCACCTCGGGGCACGCCCGATTCACTCTCAAGAACCAGTGCTGCCCCGGGAACGCAGATTGTCCGCTTCCCATCCACGATGTGCTCTCTGCGCGTTGCGATTTCGGCCCCGCTACTCGCGTAGAATCCCCCAAGGACTCTCCCCATGCCGTACTACATGAAACTCGGCCTCCTCCCCCGCAAGCGGCACGTGCAGTTCCGTCGCCCCGATGGCTGCCTCTATTCCGAAGAACTCTTCGGCACCGAGGGCTTCACCGGTCCGACGTCCACCATGTACCACATCCATCCGCCGACGCAGGTCTACGGCTGGAAGCCCGAGTACTCCACCAAGGTCGAATACGTCGAGCGCGACATCATGCGCATGCGCCATCTCAAGTCCGCCCCGATGACGCCCCGCGGCGACTTCGTCACCGGCCGCGTCGTGCTCTTTGGCAACGCCGATGTCGAGATGGCCGTCATCAACCCCGCCGAGCAGATGCCCTACCACTTTAAAAATGGCCAGGGTGACGAGTGCCTCTTCATCCACTTCGGCTCCGGCGTTTGTCACACCATGCTCGGCACGCTCAAGTTCGGCCCGCGCGACTACCTCGTCATTCCCAAGGGCGTCATCTACAAGGTCATCTGGGACAAACGCGAGAACGGCGCGGATGGCAAGCCCAAAGACAACGGCCCTCCCATCGCCGACTACCCCTTCGGCAAAGTCCTCCTCATCGAAACCTGCAATGGCTCCCACATCGGCCCCCCGCCGCGCTACGTCTCCAAGCACACCAGCCAGTACCTCGAGCACTCCCCCTACTGCGAGCGCGACCTGAAGATCCCCGAGTTCCCGCTCACGTGGGATGAGAAGGGCGAGGGGGGATACGAAGTCCGCATCAAGGCCCGCGATCTCATCCACTCGTACACCTACCACTACCACCCCCTCGACGTCGTCGGCTGGGACGGCTGCTACTACCCCTTCGTCTTCAACGTCGCCGACTTCTCCCCGATCACCGGCATGCTCCACATGCCCCCGCCGATCCACCAGACCTTCGAAGCCCACAACTTCGTCATCTGCTCCTTCTGCCCGCGCATGCTCGACTACCACCCGCAGGCCATCAAGGTTCCATACAACCACTCCAATCTCGACTCCGACGAAGTCCTCTACTACGTCGAGGGCAACTTCGGCTCCCGCAAGGGCATCGAAATCGGCTCACTCACGCTCCACCCCCAAGGCATCCCCCACGGCCCGCACCCCGGCACCATCGAGGCCTCCCTCACTGCCACCCACACCAGCGAACTCGCCGTCATGTGCGACACCTTCCGCCCCCTCTTCCCCACCAAGGCCGCCCTGGACATGGACGACCCCAAGTACCCCGCAAGCTGGCAGGGCGAACATTTCCCCGGCCTCGCCTCCGGCAAGATGCACCTCAACGGCGCAAGCGAGCCGGGGCGTGTCGCCCCGACAAATCGAGTCGAAGTCATCGAGCACAAGAACATCGCCAACGTCTGGGCTCCTTGACAAAATTTGCCGAGACCTGTAACGACCTTCGGCGAACCGACATAGTCCTTGTGACACATGCTCATCGTCGCCGACACATTTACGAACGATCCCCCGCAATATCTCCGCCGTGAATCCCTCGCGCCGGATTCGCTGCCAATTTCCGCGCTCGCCTCCCAAGAGCACGAGCGGATGGTCCGCGCCTACCTCAACGCTCTGACCGCCGACCGACACGCTATCGACGATCTCTCACAGGAAGTCTTCATGCGAGCCATCCAACGGCTCGACCTGTTCGAGTTCAACGACGATCCCGCCCGAACCCTGAGGGCCATCGCACGCCGAGTCGCCCATGAGCACTTCCGTAGCCGACGACGCGAGCGGGAGCACGTCGACTGCACGCTCGACCACCTTGCCGCTGAGGACAAAAACGTCGCCGCGGCCATCCTCCAGCGCGAATCGCTCGCCCAACTCCGTGCCGCCGTGGACGACCTACCCATCATCTCTCGTCGCCTGCTCGAACTCCGATACCACGACGGCCTGTCGTCGAAGCACATCGGCGAGCAGCTGGGCTTGAGCGACATCGCCGTCCGCGTCACACTTCTCCGCATTCGCGAGCGACTGCTGCGCCGGCTCGACTCGCCCCTCTCCGCGCGGCCGTAGCCCGCGCCGCCTCCCGCAGAACTCACCGCCCCACCAGCTTTCCAAGGATTGGAGTTATCCCATGGCCTATGTGATCACCGACGCGTGCAGCAGCATCAAGGACGGCGCCTGCGTAGATATCTGCCCCGTGGATTGCATCCATCCAACGCCGAACTCCCCGGCGCACGCGGCCGCCACCCAGTTGTACATCGACCCTTCCAACTGCATCGACTGCGCCATGTGCGTCGATGTCTGTCCGCCAAGAGCGATCTTCTCCGAGCACGAAATGCCCAAGGGCAAGGAGCATTTTGTTCAGATCAACGCCGACTGGTTCAAACAACCCCGCCAAAGTTGACAGCCCTGCGATCCTTCAATCTTGCCCACACAGCCCAGCCGGAGTCTCAAACGCGAGCATCACCTTCACGATCAAATACGCTGGAGCCACCCGCGTCGAGATCGCCGAAGACCCCTGGCTCGTCTCTGCCGTGCGGAAGCCGTAGCTCTCCCCAAGCTCACGAGCATCCCGCAAACCACGCCGCCAGAAAATCAAAGATGTCCTGAATCGTGATCCCATTCGCGTGGTTGAAGTCCGCGCTCGCATCCCCCGAAAACCACTTCCCGATAAACGAAAAAATGTCGTTGATCGAGAGCACGCCCGACCCATCAAAGTCCGCGCGGCACGGCGGATTCAGCGGCGGAATCCCGCGCACCACAAACGCCCGCGTCTGCCCGCCGACCACTCCCGTCCCCACGATCGCCGTTCCATCCGTGCTGATCGCCCGCGCCTCCGTCAGCACCCATCCCGTCAAGTTCACCGATCCCCCCGCCTCGCTCGCTAAATACACATTCAGATCCACCATCCCCAAATGCCGCGTCCACGCAATCGCGTGCTGCACACCCCCCACCCCCCCCACGCCCCCCACGCTCGCCGTCCCCACCGCCGCATCCCCCGTCCCGCTCGTTCCGAACGCCTCCGATTCTCCGCCGGGTTCCAACTCCCCAAGCGATTCAATGTGCCCCGCCGGCGTCCACCGAAACGCCCGCACCACTCCGCCCACCGTCGATCCTCCCACCACCGTGTTCCCGTCCAGACTGATTCCGTTCCCGAACGAATCCGCCCCACCCGTCAGCACGCCCAGATCCTGCACCCCAATCCCAGACACCCATCGAATCGCTCGCCTCGGTGATGTCCCACTCCACCCCCCCACCGCCGATGCAGACTGATTGATCGACGTCCCCACCGACACGCTGTCCCCCGGCAGAGACCCCAGCTCAAACCAAACCCCTGCATACATCGCCGCGCGATCATTCCCCGCGCCCGAGTTCGTGCTCGATCCCACCGAGAACGCCCCATCCGGGCAGATCCCAAGCGCCGCCGAGCGCGTCCCCCCCGCCAGCGTCCCCATCGATGCCATCCCCGAACCCGCTATCCATCGAAACGCTGTATCCCCACTCCCCGATCCGCTCGTCCCCACGATCACCGTCCCATCGCTCGTTATTCCCGCCCCGCGCGAAAACGCCCCACCAGCCAGCACGCCCAGCGACTGCATCCCATCCGCAGCGGTCCACACAAACGCCCGCTCCCCCGCCGCCGACCCGCTCGTGCCCGTCACCACCGACCCATCCGCGCTCAACGCAGCCCCGCGCGAGAACGTCCCCCCGCTCAGCACGCCGAGCCCCGAAATATCTCCCGCTCCCCAGGCGCTCGATGCAATACACAGCGCCAGGCACCCCGCGCCCGCGCACCATCCGGTTGTTCCCAAGCCCTGCATCATCTGACAGCCCTCATTTCCCCAAACCTACCTCATCCACCCCAACAAACCACCCAAAGATTCCCCCCACTCCCTCGCCATTCCCCCAAACTTCCCTATTCGCCGCCCACCGATGGCATCGGGTACACTGCTTTAACCCCTTATGGAGTCTTCTCATGCTTTATGGCATCGTCGGCCTCGTGATCCTCATTCTCGACATCGTCGCCGCGTTCGAGATCCTCACCAGCAATAAGCCCCTCATCAACAAGGTCCTCTGGCTCCTCGTCATCTTCCTCCTCCCCGTCCTCGGCATGATCCTCTACTTCCTTCTCGGCCGCGGCAAATAACCAACCGACCCCTTTCATGCGTGAACTTCGGCTGCGCATGAAATCAGCCCGGGCCTTCTCCCAATCTCCTGGATCAGTCCCTCCCTACGAGAGGTCCACATGAGCCAGTTCCCAGCCCAGCCCATCGCAGGCATTGCCTATCAGCCGCCCCCTATCCCCGCCGCGCCTCCCCTCCAAGGCGGCCCGGTCAGTGTCTTCCCTCGTGGCCCCATCGGCGGCCCGATGTTTCCCTACCAGCCGGGAACATTCGGCACGCTCTACCTCTGGTGGGCCATCCTCGCCGGCCTCGGACTCATACCGGTCCTCGGGTTCCCCATGCTCATCGCCGGCATCGTTCTCGGCTGCATCATGCTCTACAGATTCTGGAACCAGATCCAGGATGGCCACCAGCGCACCTCCCCCGGCAAGGCCATCGGTTTCCTCTTCATCCCCTTCTTCAACCTCTACTGGGTCTTCGTCGCCGTGCAGGGCCTCTCGATGGACCTCAACGCCTACCTCCGCCGCTACGGCGTGAACGTGCCCGCCGTCTCAGAAACTCTCGCACTCACCTACTGCATCCTCTTCATCGTCATCCACATCATGCTCGTCATCTGGCCCTTCGCCTACATCGCCAGCATCGCCCAGTTCGTCATCGCCTGCGTCCTCTGGCACCAGGTCAAACTCGCCAACATGGCCATCGCCCAGGCCAAGCTCAACGCCGCGGCCCAGGCCGGATTCTTCCGCACCGCCTGATCCCCATTCCATCCCAAATCAAGACCGACCTGCCCCCTCGGGCAGGTCGTTTTCGTTTTCCCTGCGTTCGCCCGCTCACCCCATCTTCGCCCGCAGCATCGCCACCGCCTCCGGCATCCCCAGCACATCCGCGGATACCTTCGCGCTCCGCCGCGCCAGCTCCAGGTCCATCGACCCGTCAATCTCATTCAGCAACCGCTTCGTCGCGGCCAGCGCCTTCGGCCCCCCCGTCGCCAGCCGCTCCGCCAGCGACTGCACCGCCGCATCCAGCCCCTCCCTGCTCTCCACGCACTCGCTCACCAGCCCAGCCGCGTGTGCCTCGCGCCCGCTCATCAGCCCGCCGCGCAGCAGCATCGCCCGCGCCCGCCCCGCCCCGATCTTCCGCACCAGCCACGGCGCAACCACCGCCGGACAGACCCCTAGATCAACCTCCGGAAACCCCATCTTGCTCTCCGCATGCGTGATCGCAAAGTCACACACCGTCGTCAGCCCGCACCCGCCCCCAATCGCCGCCCCATTCACCGCCGCGATCGTTACCGCCGGCAGCGACCGCAACTTCACCGCCGCCTCCGCCAGCAGCGTGAGCAGTTTCAGTGCCTGGGTACCCCGGTTCTCCGAACCGGGTTCCTTCCCCTCCTCCCCCAGCACCTCCTTCAAATCCATCCCCGCACAAAACGACTTCCCCGCCCCCGTCAGAATCACCACCCGCGCATCCCCCGGCACCCCGTCCAGCCCCTCATGCAGCGCACGCAGAAGCTCCACCGATAGTGCATTCCGCTGCTCCGGACGATTCAGCATCAGCGTCGCGATCCCCCCATGCACATTCAGTTCAACAAGATTCGACACGTCTGCTTCCTTCCTGCCTCAATGCCTTGATGCCTCATCCCTCGATGCCTTCTTCCCTTTCAACCCGCCTTCCACATCGCCGCCAAACGCTCCCGTTCCTCCCCCGACCCCACCAAACCCATGGACGCGGCCAGCGCCCGCTCCGCCCACTCATCGTGATCCGAACCGTCCACGCGATTCATCCACCGCTTCGTCGCTGCCATTCCCCACCGCGGCTTGGCCGCAAGTTGCTCCGCGATCACCATCGCCCGATCCCGCACCTTCCCCGCATCCTCCAGGCACTCATGCGCCAGCCCCATCCGAAACGCCTCCCACCCGCTGATAAGCCCCGAATCCAGCATCCGCTCCCGCGTCTTTCCATCCCCCACACTCTGTCGCAGAAACGGCGCACTCACCGCCGGCGAGATCCCCAGCCGCACCACCGGATACCCGATCTTCGCCTCGTGATGCGTCACCACCACATCCGCCCCGCCCAGCAGTGCACACCCCCCCGCGATCGCCGCCCCATGCGCCGCCAGCACCACCGGCACCTCGCACCGCCGCAACACACGAATCGTCCCCGACAGCCCCGCCAGCAACTGATCCAGCGCATCCGAGTTCTCGCGGCACAGCGTCAGATCAAACCCCGCACAAAACGCCGCCCCATTCCCCTCCAGCACAATCGACCCAATCCGTGGCATGGGCGTCCCGCCCGTGTCTTTTCTTTCCTCCCCCACCAACTCCCGCACCGCCGCCACAATCCCCGCAATCATCAGCGGCGTCAGCGCATTCTTCTTCTCCGCCCGATCCAGCGTGATCCGCCCAACCACGCCCCCCGCACATTCCTTCGTTGATACATGAATCACGCTCGCGCCCTCCACCCCAACGCCCCAACGCCCCGCTCCCCTCTTCGCACGGAGTGCCCACGACCGTTGCCAGTGGCGCAGCTCGCCCGCTCCGCGGCGAGCAAGCCACTGGTTCCCACCCTTGCCTCCCCGCCCGGCAGGGCGGACGACCCTTCGCTCACAGGCGCCCCGATCTCTCCAATCCCCCAGCAACCCCCTTCTCCAGCCCGAAGGGCTGAAATGAAGTAGCCGGGGGCAGAGCAAAGTTCGCCGCAGGCGAACAAGCGCCGCCCCCGGAAACCCCACGCGCACATTCCCCGCACCCTGAAAGGGTGCAACCCCGCACTACCGCGCACCATCAACTCCACATCCATCACAACCCTCATCCTCCCCCTCCCCTCGACTGCCCCACAATCTCCCGAGCATACTCCGCCGCCGCACTCAACTTGTCCAAATCCACCCCCGTCTCAAACCCCGCCGCATGCACCGTCCGCACCAGCGTCTCCGTAGAAATGTTCCCGGGAGCCCGCTTCCCCGGCGTGGATGCATACGGACACCCCCCCAGCCCCGCCACCGACCCATCAAACGACCGCACCCCGCACGCCAGCGCCGCCGTCACACACTCCGCCGCCCGCCCGAACGTGTCGTGCAAGTGGAGCGTCATATGTTCACTTCCCCACCAATCACTTCCCACATGTTTCGACGCTGCTCGCAAGAGTCGCTCAACTGATTCCGGCGTCCCGGCACCAATCGTGTCTCCGAGATCAATCTCATCAACACCGACTTCGGTCAGCAAGTCGATCACCCGAAGCACCTGATCCGGTTGAATCGGTCCCTCGAACGGACACGCAATCACGCAGGAAATGTAGCCGCGAACGCGCCGCGGATGCCGTGAGTCATGGGCCATCTCCACAACAGGAACAAATCGCTCGATGCTCTCCGCGATGGAAACGTTTGTGTTCTTCCTACTGAACGTCTCGCTCGCGGCGGTAAACACCGCGACCTTGTCGAGACATCGAACGCCATGATTTGCATCGAGTTCCACGATGCCCCACATGCCCACCTTGTTCGGAACCAGGGCCGACAAAGTCGGATGTTGAAGGCCGTTCCCCTGCACGTCGTGCCAGAGCTGCAACACGACGTCCTTCGAGTCCCCCAACTGCGGCACCCACTTCGGACTCACAAAGCTCGTCACCTCCACCTCATCCACCCCCGTCGCGCAGCACAACTCCACCAGCCGCACCTTCTCCGCCGTCGGAATGATCCCCGGCTCGTTCTGCAAGCCATCCCGCGGCCCAACCTCCGTAATGCGCACACGCTCCGCCATGCCCTCATCATACAGAACCCTCGCGGTCACGCGGGGGCCGCCGTGCACTCATGCACCAAATCGGCCCCCACGGGACCGCAGGGGTTCTGTGCGCAGTTCCTACACTCCCCCGTGCACCACCCCCCCGCCCACATCTTCGACTTCACCCCCGACACCCTCCGCGCCTGGTGCGCCGCCCGCGGCCTCCCCCCCTTCCGCGCTGCCCAGATTCTCGAATGGGTCTACGTCAAAGGCGTCGCCGACCCCGCGCAGATGTCCAACCTCTCCAAACGCGACCGCGACCTCCTCGCCCACCCCACCGACGGCCTCACCTTCCTCTCCGGCGAAACCATCTCCCACCAGAACGCCAGCGACGGCACGCAGAAGCTGCTCGTGCAGTGGGGCGACTACCCCAATCGGGTCTCGGGTTTCGCGTCTCGGGTTTCGACCCAAACCCAGAATGTCGATTCCCCGCCTTCACCCGAAACCCATGCCCCGAAACCCGATCCCCGCCAGTCTTCCCCCCCCCCCCTCTCCCTCCCACTCCTCCCCGCTCTGCACTCGGCACTCAGCACTCCCCACTCCCCCCCCGACTCCTCCCTCCAAACCGAATGCGTCATGATCCCCACCGAGGATCGCGCCACCGCTTGCATCTCCTCCCAGGTCGGCTGCCCCGTCGGCTGCAAGTTCTGCGCCTCCGGCATCGGCGGCCTCGACGGCAACCTCTCCGCCGGCCGCATCGTCGAACAAGTCTGGCGCCTCCGCGCCCTCCTCCCCCCCTCCCCGACTCCTCCCCCCACTGCCCACTCCCCACTGCCCACTGCCTCCCCTCTTCTTCCCCGCATCTCCCACGTCGTCTTCATGGGCATGGGCGAGCCCCTCTCCAACTTCGCCGCCGTCACGCACGCCATTCGCACGCTCAACGCCCCCTGGGGCATGAACATCAGCGCCCGCAAGATCACGCTCTCCACCGTCGGCCTCCCCAAGGCCATCGAGAAACTCGCCGACGAGTTCGACCTCCCCGTCACCCTCGCCCTCTCCCTGCACGCCCCGAACGACGACATCCGCCGCCAGCTCATCCCCTGGGCCGAGTACACCACCATCCCCGACCTCCTCGCCGCCTGCCAGAAGTGGTTCGACAAAACCGGCCGCGAGATCACCCTCGAGTACATCCTCCTCGGCGGCGTAAACGACCAGCCCGAGCACGCCCGCCAACTCGCCGGCGTCGCCAAAACCCTCCGCGCCAACGTCAACCTCATCCGCTACAACGAGGTCAAGGGCATGCCCTTCGACCGCCCCGAAGACACCGCCGTCCGCGCCTTCCAGACCGTCCTCCGCGAAAAAGGCGTCAACGCCCACATCCGCGCCAGCCGCGGCCGCGACATCGCCGCCGCCTGCGGCCAACTCCGCCACGAACACGCCGCCCCCGTCCCCACCTGACGCACGACTCTCCGCACACCCCTCCTTGCCTCTTTCGCCCCAGCGGGGCGCTCAGTTCGTTGCCGTGGGCGTCAGCCCACGGAAAGCAGCCCGAAGCGAGGCGAGCCCCAGAGGGGCGACAGTCGCGTGACATGCCAAATCTGCTGCGCTTCCCGAGCTCAAGCTCTCGCCCATCAAATCGAACAAGTCCCCGCACCCGCCCCGCACTCCGGACACACCGCCCCCGCCGCAAGTCCGGCCCGCTCGTAGCCACAATTCCGGCAAAGATTCAACCCACTGCGGCGGAGGGCGAGAGTATCAAGACGCCAAGCGATGGCCGTTACAGGCGCCGACAGCACAAGCAGAATCCAAATCGGAAACTGCACCCACCAAGACCCCGGAACGCGGTACGAACCCCACTCCAGGTTCCATACATGGCCCCCCGCGTTGTGAAAGATCCCGCGAAACCCACGCGGCCTCAGGGGGTCGTGGTCGTGCGGGCACATGAGAAAAAGCGTTCCGCCCGCGAACTGCCAACTGTCGCCGCTCTGGACCACACCAGAAGCGCTCCACCGGCCGCTCCAGAGCCACGCCGCAAACAACAGCACCGTCACCACCGCGCCGCCCCATTTCACTGTCTTTCGGATGCGTGGATGTTGGGGGTGCGGCTTCACGCTGGCAGTCTACCACACTCCGGACACACCGCACCCACCGCAAGCCCGGTCCGGTCGTAGTTGCACTTCGGGCAGAGGTTGAGACTGGCGCGGCGGCGGGCGAGGGTGTCGAAACGCCAAGCGGCGGCGGTGATGGTCGCGATCAGAACCGCCACCATCCATAGCGGAATGAATACTTGGTAGTGGGACCCGTACTGATTGGCTTCGTCGATCGTCCCGAGCGCCCAGCGAAACTCTTGCTAATCCGCAGATGCCTCGAACCTCGTTCCCTCGTCGTATCGCAGTCTCTCACTGTGATAGCAAGCCAACTCAAGTCGGCCTCCTCGCAAAGACCCTTCGCACAAGTCATGTCTGTGGCATCGACTCAATCCCAGGTGGAACCACCCGCTCCCAATCCACACCACCACCAGCAGCACCGTCACCACCGCGCCGCCCCACTTGATCGTCTTGCGGATGATGGGGGGTCTCGGGTGCAGCTTCACGTTGGCAGTCTACCACACTCCGGACACACCGCCCCCGCCGCAAGCCCGGTGCGGTCGTAGTTGCACTTCAGGCAAAACCCCACGCGAGCGCGGCGGCGGGCGAGGGTGTCCAGACGCCAGGCAACCGAGGTTGTCGCGGCCACCGCAACCGCTGGGAGCCACAATGGAATAACGATTGCTCCCTTGAACAACCCGGTCATCCATTTCCGCGACGTCCAAGTGGGCAATGTGACGCTATAGGCGCCCATCTCCCAGTCGGTCACGCCGATTCGATTCGTGGCGTTGAGTCCGATGGTGCATTGTCCTGGAAGCAAGTCGACCTGCCATCCATTCGCGTTGACGGCGAAGACATACCACCACCCGCTCCCAACCCACACCACCACCAGCAGCACCGTCACCGCCGCGCCGCCCCACTTGATGGTCTTGCGGATGATGGGGGGGCTCGGATGCGGCTTCACGTTGGCAGTCTACCACACTCCGGGCACACCGCCCCCGCCGCAAGCCCGGTCCGGTCGTAGTTGCACTTCGGGCAGAGATTCTGCCGAGCGCGGCGGTGGGCGAGCGTGTCGAATCGCCACGAGGCGACAGAAAGGACCAGCAGCATTAACGTCGGAAACCAGAGCGGAATCTGGCATACCCGCCAAATCGAGCTCTGCACCACGCCGATGTTGAAGAAGGGCCCGCTTGATGATTGCCACTCGTCGTATGCAAATCGCCACTCGAACCGAGGGTTCTGCCAGTCTCCGCTAAATCTCCATCCCATCGGAAGCGTCACGAGCGTGCCATTCTCGCATGAAAGCAACAATGCGCCGGAATGGATTTGAACGGCCCATCGCTGGGTGGTCTGGTAGGACATACCCCACCACCCACTCCCAATCCACACCACCACCAGCAGCGCCGTCACCACCGCCCCACCCCACTTCGCCATCCTCCAGACCTTCGGACATATGCGGTACTGCTTCACGCCACCAGCGTACCACAAACCACTCCCCCAATCCGCAGCCCCACCCCTGCCTCAATGTGCCCTGTAGCCCTGTAGCCATGTGCTACGTCCCCACCCGCTTCACCAACCGCCCCCGCACCACCGCCGTCGTAAACTCCCGCGTCAACCGATTGTGTACATATCGCAATCGTCGAATCGGCACCGCCTCAATGCTCTCGCACCGCAGCGGGCTCTCCGCCACCAGTTTCTCGAAGCGCGCAATCGTCATCTGGTTCAACCCTCCCGCCACCTCGCCAAAGCGCGTCGCCCCATCCGTCTTGAATGTCGCACGCCACCGAATCAGCGCACGCTCGCTCAGCAGAATGTGCGACCACGGAAACACCGAAAACAAATGCCCGCCCCACGGGTGATACCACGTCGGCCCGAAGCTCACCAGCGCCTCGCCCCCCGGCTTCATCACCCCCGCCATGATCCGCAGCGCCTCCGCCGGATCCGCGAAGTGCTCGAACGCATCCACCGACACAACAAAGTCCGCAAGCTCTTTCGTCGAAGTCGCAAACTCGCACACCTCCCGCACCCCCGCGGCCAGCGCCCTCTCGTTCCCCGTCCGCAACACATCCTCCCGAATATCAATCCCAATCACCTTCCCCGCCCCGCGCCTCGCCATCTCAACGCTGTCCGCCCCCTCGCCGCACCCAAAATCAATCACCGTCTTCCCCGCGATCTTCGCGAAGAAATCCGTCCCCAACAGCACCGCCAACTTCGACTTGTTCGCGTACGCACTCGCACCGCTCCGCCCCGATGATCCGGGAAACAGCGTCGTGAGCGCCCGATATTGAATGTTCGCCAGCATCTCCAAAAATCCCATCCCTTCCGCGCGGCCGCAATCTCCCCCTCCCCCATCCATCGATCGGCCACACCCCCTCCCCCATTCGCTCACGTCCGCTCAATAACCACCAAATAGTCATCCCTTTCGCCTCTCCCACCACGCAACACCCCATCAAGGCCTGAACCCAGCGGAGAAATGCCGTCCCCCACAACCCCCGCCAAGTCGCCCCGCAAGCTCTGGCCAAACCTTGAAGCCCCTGAAGGGCGACACTCTCGTACGTTCGCATGCCCAAACTCCGCAGCCACGTCGGTGCATGGCTCATCGCTCCACCCGCCCACGGGCTCAGCAGCCCCCGCTGCGAACTAGCGACCCGCACTGCCTGTATCCTCCCCCCAATGCCCTCCCCCCCCGACCCCTCCTCCCCTCT
The DNA here is from genome assembly GCA_038225655.1 of Phycisphaerales bacterium. Taxonomy (GTDB): domain Bacteria; phylum Planctomycetota; class Phycisphaerae; order Phycisphaerales; family UBA1924; genus UBA4658. The sequence continues at coordinate 97,043 of JBBRQY010000013.1, forward strand.
TCCCGCCCCCTGGTGGTCCGAGTTCCACTCCTTCACCCTCCAGCACGCCCTCGCCCTCGCGTGGACCCTCCCCCTCATCATCATCTCCTGCTACCTCGGCCGCAAGTGGCGATCTCAAGGTGATCCCGAATCCATTTCCCGCGAAAAGCAACTCTGCGCCGCGTGGGCCGGCTTCATCATCTGCGTCAACATCTGGTCCCTCTTCTACTGGCTCCAACCCGAGCACTACGACATCAAGCAGTCTCTCCCCCTCCAGATGTGCGACATCGGCACGCTCCTCGCCCCGCTTCTCTTCCTGACCCACTGGCGCCCGATCCGCTCCATCATGTACTTCTGGGGCATCGGCCTCTCCACGCAGGCCTTCATCACGCCCACACTCCTCGAAGGCATCGGCCACCCGCGCTACTGGATCTTCTGGCTCGGCCACCTCGCCATCGTCGGCTCCACCATCTACGACGTCATCGTCCGCCGCTTCCGTCCCACCTTCGGCGACTTCCTCTCCACCACCATCATCACCATCATCTGGTACACCGCCGTCGGCCTCCTCAATACCCAACTCCACTCCAACTACGGCTATAGCGGCAACATCATCCCCACCCGCCCCACCATCATCGACAAACTCGGCCCCTACCCCGCCCGCGTCTTCATCGTCGCCGCCATCGTCATCGTTCTCTTCGCGATCCTCTGGGCCATCTGGCCCCTCTCCGCCCGCTTGAAGAAGAAGTCAGAATCTCACCACTGAGCACACCGAGGACACTGAGAAATGCAGAAGAGATCGAATAGGCAAATGTGGAAAGAGACAAGCCGATAGGCACGTGCGATCAACTCTCCCTAAACTCATTTCGAACTCTCCGCTTTCTCCATCGCGTGTGCTTCGCACGCCGTCCCGCCCTCTGTCTTTCTCACTGTCCTCAGTGTGCTCAGTGGTGAGCCCGCCTTTCCCACTTTTCATCCCATGCCCGCCCTCTGCCTCTCCCTCATCCTCATCGGCCTCCTCGTGAGCTTGCCCGCCACCTGGCTCGCCCGCGCCCTCGGCCGTCGCCTCAATGCCTTCGACGGCGCAGGCGTCACCGGCCAGGTCAAAGCCGCCCCGCGCCGCGTCCCGAACACCGGCGGCATCGGCATCTTCCTCGCCATCGCCCTCCCCATGCTCGCCGCCCTCCTCTACTTCCGCGGCCTCGACGCCGTCTCCATCGACAAACTCCACTCCGAGTTCTCCTTCATCCCCGCCAACCTCCACGACTACATCGCCGGCATCCAGCAGCAAACCCCCGCCGCGCTCATCCTCCTCGGCGCGCTCCTCATCCTCCACATCGTCGGCATCATCGACGACCGCAAGCCCCTCGGCCCCCTCACAAAGCTCCCCGTCATGCTCGCCGCGGCCATCACCGTCGTCATCGCCACCGACACGCGGCTGCTCACCCTTCTTGATTCCTACGGCCACGCCGGCCACTGGGCCTCCATCTCCCTCACCGTCCTCTGGATCCTCGTCATCACCAACGCCTTCAACTTCCTCGACAACATGGATGGCCTCTCCGCCGGCGTCGCCGCCATCTCCGCCGCCGCCTTCCTCACCACCGCCCTCGTCGCCCAGCAGTGGTTCATCGCCGCCCTCCTCGCCCTCCTCCTCGGAGCCCTCCTCGGCTTCCTCCGCTACAACTTCCCCTGGAAAGAAAAGGGTGGTATCAAAGAGGGTGGCACTGGCGGCTCGTCCGCCAGTGGTGTTGGAACAAAGACATCAAAGTCAAATGCCGACGGCGCCACCATCTTCATGGGCGACTCCGGCTCCCTCATCGTCGGCTTCCTCCTCGCCATTCTCTCTGTGCGAATCACCTACGTCCCTCGACCACCAGGTCAGGTCTGGCACGTTTCACATGGGGCGGATCTAACGCCCGATCTGCCGTCATTCGCGGTCCCCGCTTGGTACGGCGTCTTCATCCCCCTCATCATCCTCGCCATCCCCCTCTACGACTTCGCCTCCGTCTGCCTCATCCGCATCCGCCAAGGCCGCTCCCCCTTCGTCGGCGATCTCCAGCACTTCTCCCACCGCCTCGTGAAGCACGGCCTCTCCCGCCGCAGCGCGGTCCTTGTCATCTACGGCTGCACCGCCGTCACCGGCATCGGCGCCATCGCTCTCCCCAAACTCGAACCCTGGCAAGCCGCCCTCGTCGGCGTGCAAACCCTCCTCGTCCTCCTCGTCATCGCCCTCTACGAATGGTCTCGCCCTCGCGCCGCCGAGTAACTCCAACCGCAATGCTCAAGCAATCCAAGCAAGCTCCTGCGCCAATCGTCCCCACACCTCCCGGCGACGCCCTGCTCTGGCTCGGCTCCCTCCTCACCCTCCTCCCCCAGCTCGTCCGCGCCACCTCCAACTCCACCTCCTTCCCCGGTTGGGATCTCGACCCCCTCCTCTACTCCCTCTCCGCCCCCGCCATCTCCCCCTCCGGCTCTCTCCTCATCGATGCCCTCACCCTCCTCGGCGCGGCCATCCTCCTCCTCCGCGCTCACCGCCAAAACACACCTCTCAACCTTTCCCTCATCCTCCTCGCCCTCATCGGCGCGGCCGCAGTCGTCTTCCACGGCTGGATCGAAACCTCGCGCCCCAACTCCCTCGGCCAGATTCGCACCGGCGCATCTTGGCTCTCCGCCATCTTCTCCGCCCTCGCCCTCTGGCACGCCGCGCAAGACCTTCGCGTCCGCCGCATCTTCGTCGGCACGCTCCTGGGCCTCATGTCCCTCCTCGCGCTGTATGGCATCCTGCAAGTCTTCTTCACCCACGCCCAAACGCTCGCCGACTTCAATGCCGACCCCAATCGCTTCCTCGCCGCCCACGGCTGGTCCTCCGATTCCTCAATGGCCAAGGCCTTCGTTCGCCGCCTCTCCCAACCCGAAGCCAGCGCATGGTTCGGCCTCGCCAACGTCTACGCCTCCTTCGCCGCCGCCGCTACCGCCGCCGGCCTCGTCCTCCTCTTCCGTGGCACGGGCATCCTGCCCGTCTCTTCATCCCCATCTTCATCCCCTTCCAAATCCCCATCTCCCCCCCCCTTCGCCCCCCTCCCCACTCTCCTCCTCGCCCTCTTCACCCTCCTCAGCGCAACCGCCCTCTACCTCGCCCACTCCAAGGGCGGCTATCTCGCCTTCGCCGCAGCCCTCGCTTCCGCGATCCTCCTCACCTTCCTCGCCAAGCGTCCTCCCTCTCCCAGTCTCCGCCGTCTCGCCGCGCTCCTCGGCCTCGCCGCCATCCTCGGCCCCATCGCCCTCATCCTCATCCGCGGCCTGATCGGCGACCACAGCGGCGAACTCTCCCTCCTCTTCCGCTCCTTCTACGCCCAGGCCTCCGCGCGAATCTTCCTCGACAACCCCATCGTCGGCGTCGGCCCCGACGGCTTCCAATCCGCCTTCCTCCTCGCCAAACCTCCCCTCTGTCCCGAAGAGGTCATGTCCCCCCATTGCATCCCCCTCGACTGGCTCGCCGACCTCGGCATTCTCGGCACCGCCTGGCTCTCCATCCTCTTCCGCTTCGCCGTCAACGCCACCACCGCCCCCCTTCTTTCCTCTTCCCCACTGCCCACTGCCCACTCCCCACTGCCCCGATCAGACCTCCGTCTCCTCCTCCTCCTCCCCGCGCTCGCGACAATCCTCGCCGCCTTCGTCGAATCCCCCTTCATCACCATCGACGTCGCCGCCCTGCGCATCTGCGGCCTAGCCGCTTGGTGCGCCACCTCCTTCGCCATCGCCAAACTCATCACCGGCTCCCTCTCCTCCCGCATCGCACTCGCCGCGGCCGCCCTCGCCTTCCTCGCCCACGCCCAGATCGACGTCACCGGTTCATACATCCCCAGCGCGCCCCTCTGGCTCATGCTCATCGCCCTCGCCGCCGCGCCATACACCCTGCCACCGACCTCCACCTTGGCCGGTCGGTGCTCCCCTTCTCTCGGACTCCTCGCCCTCGCCATCCTCCCACCAATCCTCCTCTCTTCTCTACTCTTCTACACCAACGGCGCCCGCGTCCTCCCTTGGGAACGCCGCCTCGCCGCCGCCGCCGCCCTCACACGTCCCGTTGCCGAATCCTCCGAACGCCTGAGCGCACTCGCCCACCCTCAGCCCGGAAGTCCGACCACCGATTCCCTCAATCGTCTCGCTGGCGATCTCGCGAAGTCCGTCGGCCATCCCGTCGCCCCCGTTCCCGGCGCGATCGAAGCCGCGATCACCGAACTCCGCTGGTCTGTCGTTCCGCAAACCGTCGCCGCACTCGAATTCGCACACGACGCGCTCCCCGACGACTGGCGCCCGCTCCGCGAAGCCAGCCACCTGCATCTCCAACTCGGCGAAGGTCTTCTCGCCGCCACCGCCCCTGAGGCCGCGCGCCAGCAATACGCACTCGCCGAATCCATCCTCAAGCTGGACTCCCCCGCGCCCCATCACCCTTCTGAATATCACTGGCTCGCCACCATTCTGGAACGCCGCGCCTTCATCCTCCCCCAACCAGACTCACTCACCCGCGCCATCGAAGCCCGCCTCAAAGTCGCCGCCCTCGACCCCTACAACCTCGACAACGCCCTCAAACTCTTCCGCGACTACGAAAAACTCAACCAGCCCGACCAAGCCCACATCTGGGCCGCCCGCACCCTCACCCTCCACAACTTCACCCGCCTCGACCGCGAAACCCGCGGCCTCTCCCCTCAAGACCTCGCCGACATCCAACGTGCCACGTCCCCGCCTCCCACGCCGTAAACCACGGCCCCGCCTTCACATCCCACAGCCCCCTATCCCACATCCGACCTCATCTTGACCCCCCGCCCCCCCCGCCCTCCCACACCCCCCCCGTCAGGGGCTCCGGCAACGCGCCCACGGTCCACCCGAACCCGAGCACTCCATTGAGCGACGACTCCGAAGATCCCGACACCGAACCGAGTTGCGCCCCCCC
>JBBRQY010000014.1:0-75286 GCA_038225655.1 Phycisphaerales bacterium
AGCCGCCGAACCGCTTCCATCCGACGTTCTTCACGCTGCTTGGCGTCCATCCGTGGACTGTACTTGCTCATGCACCCAGTCTGCCACCCCGCACAGACCGCGCCAGGAAACTTCGTCACATATTTGGGCAGGGGTCAGTAGTGTGAAAGCAGAGAGCGCGCCGCGGGCGTCAAAGCGTTGGAGAGAGCCGGACACATGCCGCCCTCGCGCTCCCAGCGCTTGAGCCTTGCGATCTGCCAATCTGATGTGCGGATGGAGGCGAGCTTGTCGTAGCGTGTGCCGACGCGGCGGCTCTCCTTGAGCCAGCCGACGCTCTGCTCGACGCGGGCCCGACGTTTGTAGGTTCGGCGGTCGAACTTGCGCTTCCCCTCATACCTGACCTGATCGCTCCGCTGCGGGATCACCTGCTCGATGCCGCGTCGCGCCAGCCAGGAGCGCACCGCCGGGTAGCTGTACCCCTTGTCGCCCGGGGGCTTGAGCGGCCAGCCCACCCACCGGGGCGGACGGACCTTCTCCATCACCTCGATGAACGATTTGCTCTCGTGGGCATGCCCGGCGCTGACGACGGCGACGAGGGGAACTCCGTGACCGTCAACGACCAGGTGGAACTTGGATCCCCACCCGCCTCGCGAGCGGCCCAACGCGTGATCCGAGGGGGATTCTTCGCTTTTTTCGAAGCCCCGGCCGCGGCGCGTGAGGCCCGCACGTTCGAGCCATCCACGCACCACAGGTCCCAGTCGATGTGCCCCTGCTTGTCCAGACGGATGCGCAGGGCCTTGAGCACGCGATCGAACGTGCCGTCCTTCCGCCAGCAGTTGAAGCGGTGGTACACGCTGGGCCACTTGCCGTACCGCTCGGGCAGGTCACGCCACGGAGCGCCGGTGCGCAGGATCCACATGATCCCGTCGAACATCAGCCGGTGGTCGTTCCACTTCCCGCCGCGCTTCTGCTTGGGTAACAGTGGTTCGATCAGCCGCCACTGCACGTCGCTCACATCGCCTCGTCCCATGTGCGGCCTCCTTGCCGGAAGCCACATCATCCCACCCATCCATGCGCCGCGCCACCCCTCCCGCACAACAATCTCACGCTTCCCGCGCCGTACAGATCGTCCGTCAGACAGAACCTAGTCGTGCCCCTGGACGGCTCGGTGCGTTCCCATTCCCGACAACGGCCGACCACACCGAGCCGCACCCGCCGCGGCTCAACCGTGGATCTTGCCCAGGTGGTACCCAAGGCGATTCTCGACGTCGCCGGGTTTATGGAATCCGCGCGCCATCAGCGCCATGATTCCATTCTGGGCCGCTGGCCGCCCGAGCGAAGCGATGCACGCATCCCACCCGGCGCCGAGCTCGACGTCCGGCGGCAGGCTCGTGTTCACCAGACGCTTGGTGTTGGCGATCGCCCACTTGTCGAACCCGGCGATCCGGTTTGCGAGCGCCTCCACGAACGCGTCCAGCTCGCTGTCCGTCAGCGCCCGGTTCACGTAGCCATAGGCCTCGGCCTGCTCTCCCCGGATATCTTCGGAGCTCAGGAGCACCTCAAGGGCACGGTTGCGGCCGATGAGTTGAGGCAGCCGAGCCATAGGCCCACCGCCGGCGACCATCCCCACGCCCACCTCCCATTGGGAGAGAATGGTTTTTTCACGACTGGCGAAACTCATGTCGCAAGCGAGAGTGATCTCGCTGCCGTTGCCGGTCGCGCGGCCGCGAATGAGAGCGATCGAGACGACCGGCACACGGGTCAACCGCACGAGAAAGTCCGGCCAGGGCGGCAAGCCCGTCGGACCAGCCGGCATCCCGGTCAGGTCCTCCAACTTGCCCGTGAAATCGGAGTGATTCAGGAAATAGTCATCGACAGCGCTGTCGAAGACCACGACCCGGACCTGCTCATCGGCCTCCAAAGCGTCGATGACGGTCTGAAACTGCCGGACCATTTCCGGTCCCATCACGTTGATCGGCGGGTTGTCGATCGTGACGCGCCAATAGGCGGGCGACCGCCGCGTTACGCGAATCTGGATGGCTTTCCCTGATACGTTTGCGGTCGTCATTGGCTTGCGCTCTGTAACTGCGGACATGGGTTCTCCTTTGTATTGATGGGTGTCCGACACCGAGTGGGTTACTGCGAATGCGCGAAATCTGAACTATTCATTCATCGGCTGGCTCTCGTGGAGTGCGGTCACGCCGGCCGTGCTGACGATGTCGTCTTGGGAATCCGTGCCGCCCGAGCAGCCGATCGCGCCGATGATCACCCCCCCCTCGATCAGCGGGATGCCGCCGCGGGACGCGATAACTCCATCAAACGCGAGCAGGTAGTTGAGATGCATCAGCTGGATGCCGTCCTCGAACACCTTCGTCGGGCGCCGGAAGGTCACAGCTGCCCGCGCCTTGTGCTCCGCGATCTGAATGGAGGCGAGCATCGCGCCATCCATTCGCTGGAAAGCAACCAAGTGGCCACCGGAGTCGGCAACCGCTACGTTCATCTTCCAGTGCCGCCGCGTTGCCTCAGCCACGGCGGCCCGAATGACCGCCTGAGCCCGAGCGAGTGAAATCGGGGCTCCATAGGGCACATCAAATGGCATTTCGTCTGGGACCGCGTCAAGAGGACTGGACGCGCTGAGTTCTGATCCGTTGTCGAGTTCTGCTTTGGAACTTGGCATGTCAGCATCCTTTCGATGGGTTGGGAACGCAGCCGCAATGAGCGGCATCGGATACCTGACTCGCACCTGAGATGTCAGGGCGCCGAGCTATGCATTCGCAAGTCATGGCGTTCAACGCGATCAGCGCAGCGATCGAAACCCAGCCCGGAGATCAGCGACGAAGAGGTCCGGCTGTTCCCACGCGGCGAAGTGGCCACCCTTCTCAAGCTTGTTGTAGTAGATGAGCTTGAGGTACGCGCGTTCAGCCCAGGTCTTTGGTGCCGCGTATATCTCGTCGGGGAAACAGCTCACCGCAACAGGAATCGTGACGCCCTTGGGGTCGAAGAAGCTCCCCTTGGCGGTTCTCGCGCTATCCCAGTAGAGGCGTGCCGAAGAGATGGCGGTATTGGTGAGCCAGTAGAGGGTGATGTTGTCGAGGATATCGTCACGCGTGAGACCCTCTGATTTGCCAGAGAAAACGCGGGAGATGAGGCGCTCGCTGCGGATATCGTGGTCGAGGATCCAGCCGGCGAGGCCCACGGGGGAGTCTGCGATCGCGTAGAGCGTTTGCGGGCGATTAGCCATCTCGTTGGCGTAGCCCAGCCCGTTCTTACTGAAATCCGCGAGCTGATCCCAGGCTCGCCGCTCGTCGGCGGTGAGCGTCGCCGGCGCGGGCTGACCGTCCTTCATCGCCTTGCTGACTTCAGCCGGAACGGTCGCCGCCATGTTCGTGGAAATGCCGAGAAGTTCGGGAGGCGCCTGGAGGGCCATCTGTTCGGAAACTGCGTTTCCCCAGTCTCCACCCTGGGCCACGAACTTCGTGTATCCCAGACGCTTCATCAGGACTGTCCAGGCGCGTGCAATGCGGGGAGGACCCCAGCCGGTTGCGGTCGGCTTGCCCGAGAAGCCGTAGCCGGGGAGCGACGGAATGACGACGTCGAAGGCGTCTTCGGCCTTGCCGCCATAGGCCGTCGGATCCGTGAGCGGGCCGATGATCTTGAGTTGCTCGATGATCGAGCCGGGCCACCCGTGCGTGATGATGACCGGCATCGCGTTCGGCAACTTCGACCGGACGTGGATGAAATGGATATCCAGCCCGTCGATCTCCGTGACGAACTGCGGCAGGGCGTTCAGTTTCGCCTCGCACTTGCGCCAGTCGTAGTCCGTCGCCCAATAGTGGGCGAGCGCCTGCATTGTCCTGAGCTGCACACCCTGCGAGTCATCCGCGACCGTCTCCTGCTCCGGCCAACGCGTGGCCGCGACGCGGCTGCGGAGATCGCTGAGCACATCGTCCGAGGCGGTGAAGTGGAACGGGCGGATCGCGGCGTCCTCATTGACTCCCTGCGCCCGGGCGTCGCTCGGAGCCATGAACAGAAGAACGAAAAGTCCTACGACGGCCGCGGCGTGCGCGCGGAAAGTGGGTCGGGCCGGGAGAGTCGAGAGCGGGCTGAGGCAAAGGGGGGAGCGGTGCGGGCGAACGATAATTGTTGGGATCATGCGATGCTCCTGTGATGTGTGTCAACATAAAAAGGGGCGTCAGTCCGCTTCCAAAAGAATGCCGGACGATGACGACCTCCGCCATAGAAATAGGCGGACGAACGCGACAGCCGGGTCCACCCATGACCTAGATGGGGGGGAATACAAAAGATCCGGCGGAAAGGCATAAAACCAATGAGAGTGGCCAGCACAGACACCACCAAAGCCCCGGGCGGCCCGAATGCGCTCGGCTCGCGTTGTTCCAACTCGGGTAAGTGTTGCGCCCTGCCCGGTGGGCACCCTGATGGCGGGATGACACTACTTCGCGTCTTGTGATGCCTGCTGAAGATCACGCACTTGCGCCCACAGAGCGACACATGGCGCTCGTTCATCCTCGGGCAACTTGCACAGGTTCTCAGGATCGCGAATGCCGGCGAGGTCAGGGTCTGCGAGCCACTGGGTCAGCATGGTCCGGACCTGCGGCCGGGCCTTGTCGTTTCGAAGGAATGCTCGCAGGGAGAGAGCATCGGCGAGCAGCCACTGTCGTGCCTGTTCGCGCCACGCCGCTTGTTGTTTCGGATCGTTGCCTTGGTTCTCCTGCGCAATGTTGCGGCCTGCCAGGGCTGCGGTACACGCCGCGCTGTGGCGCAGTCCATTGCGAAGGTCCTCGGCCAATGACGAGTCGGCGGCGAAGGCATCGGCATAGAGCTGGGCCGAAGCGGCGTACCGGCCTTGGAACTGACAGACACCTTGGAGTGCGAAGCGTTCGTCGTTGTCGTGGGGCTGGTACTTGCCTTCCAGGAATGCGGGAAGGTCCGGCAGAATGGCCGCTTCGGCCTCGCGGCGAAGGACGTGGTATATCCAGGTGTCGCGGATGTCGGCGTTCGGGCGGCGCCAGTCGAACGCCATGACCGCGGCGGCCAGCGCCCGGCGCGCTTCCTGGTCCCGCCCGAGTTGGTGCTCGGCCATGGCGATTACCAGTTGCGGCGCCGGGCCCATGACTGTCGAGGCCCTCCCATTCATGATGGAAATCGCGGCCTCCATGTGGTTCTTTCTGAACTCCACGAATCCATGGACGAACCGCAGGAATGGCTCCATCCAATCTTCATACTGCGACTTGTCCGTTGCGAGGGCGCGATCGATAAGGGCCGACGCGCTCCGGACCTCTTCCTCCCCGGCGGGGGCCAGGAGGCACGCTCGCGCTGTGCGCTCGGCGATGTGGACATCCGTGCTGTCGCCAAACCGCGCGAGCAGCTCCCGGCACGCGCGGTGATACTCGTTTGTTGATCCAAGGAACAGGCACAGCTCGGCATAACCGTCCCAGGCGTCGTGCTCGGGGGGCTCGGACGAGAGATCCCTCTGCCATTCGGCGCGTACGGCCTCGGTCTCCCCGAGCCGTATTCGAAGCCCCCGCAGTTCGTTCCTGTACTCGGCGCTCCGGGGATGCTGAACGACCACGATCCGGAACTGGTCGGACGCCTCGCGTAAACGGCCCATCTCCTTGAGCAGTCTGCCGAAGTTGACGTGCGTGTTCGGAGACTCCGGGTCCAAACGCAGCGTGTTCTCGTACTCGCCGCGAGCGCCTTCCAGATCGTCCATCTCGTGCAGCGTGGTCGCAAGGTTATTGCGCAAACCGGCGCTGTCCGGGCCGATGCGGATGGCCTCGCGATATTCCTGCGCGGCCTGCGCGTACAACTTCTTGCTCTCGAACGCGTACCCGAGGTTGCCGTGGGCCGCCTGCAGCCGCGGCGCCCTCCGTATCACGTCGCGAAACTGAACGATCGCATCGTCGGTGCGATGCAGTTGCAGCATGCACACGCCTACGTTGTGGCGTGCCTCGATGTGCTCCGGAACAAGCTCGAGCACCCGTTCGTTCTCGTGCATCGCGTCGCTGAGCCGGTTGGTGGCGCTCAGGGCCATGCCTAGGTCGAAATGAGCCGAGGCCGCATCAGGGCGAATGGCCGTTGCCGCCCGGAGGTAACTGATCGCATCTTGAGGATGCTCCTGTATCAGCAAATACCCGAGCTCGAAGTTGGCCCAGAAGTCATCGGGATGTTGACGCTGAATGGCCCGCAGGAGTTCTGTCGAGTCGCCCCCCAGGTTTCGCAAGGCCACGGCGACGATCAGGAGCAATCGCGTCGGCTGCAAGGCCACGGGCGCCGACGCCGCGAGTTCCTCCAGCTTCTTTCGATCCGTCTGCACCGCCGGATCGCGTATCACCACGCGCCAAGGGTCCGGGTCTAATCGGGAGCTCACGGCGAATACCCACGGTCGCACTTGTTTCGAGCAGATCGCCCAGTCGTCCATCGCCGCCAGAATCGCGTCGGAGATTTCCAAACGACGGATCGTCGCGGCGTCGTCCTCGGGCGCCCCGGAACCGTCGGGAAGCCCCGCCTCCCAGAATGCGGCCCGATATCCCTCCGCGGCCTCTTCGTTCGTGAGTTGGCCCGGGGCTCCGGCGAAGCGTGTACGTCCGAGGCGAATTCGGTCGAACTTCGTGACGAGCGTCAGATTGTCTTCGGCCCGCCGAGCTCGCCGGCGAAGATCGTCCGGACCGGCGGGCTCCAACCTCCCTTTGGCTCGTTCCAGCGCGGCCCGCGCGCCATTCCAGTCCGAGACGCGCTCGAACTCAGACACCTGCCGCAGATCATCGCTTACTTCCCGATTGATCCGGGCCCGTTGCCAGCCGACCCGCAGTGCCGAGGCCGACACGAGGAGCACGAGCAACGCGATCGCCCCGATCATCCCGGCCGCGGACGGATGGCGGCGCACCCATTTGCCGGTGCGCTCCGCGATGCCGACGGGCCGCGCGTGGATCGGCTCTCCCGCCAGGAAGCGGCGCAGGTCTTCGGCAAGAAGTGCGGCCGTCGCGTACCTTCGCTCCGGTTCCTTGCGAAGACATTTCAGGCAGATGGTCTCCAAATCGCGCGGCACCTTCGCGTTGAAACGCGAGGGCATCGGTGGATCGTTGTGGATGACCTGCCGTTCCGTCTCCACGGGCGTCTCCGCCTTGAACGGCGGGCGGCCCGTGAGCATTTCGTACAGCACGACTCCCAATGAATAGATGTCCGCCGAAGGTCCAATCGTTCCTTCGCGGCCGATGGCCTGCTCCGGGGACATGTAGCTTGGGGTTCCGAGACGGGTCCCGCCCAAGGTGAGGTCCGATCCCTCGGAGTAGCTGCGCGCGAGCCCGAAGTCGCCGATCTTGGGCGTACCCTCGGCCGTCAGCAGAATGTTCGCGGGCTTCAGGTCGCGATGCACGATCCCGCCCGCGTGCGCGACTTGGATGGCTTCGGCGAGTGTGGCCACCATGGCCGAGGCGTCTCGCGCCGGTTGGGGGACGCCCGCGAGTTTCTGCGCCAGACTGCCCCCCTCGACGTACTCCATGGTGAAGTAGGGCCGGCCCTCCAAGTCGCCGACATCAAAGACCTGAACGATGTTCGGATGGCGCAGAACCGCGATGGCCTGGGCTTCCCGCATGAAGCGAGCGAGTTCCGGGGGCGTGGCGAATCCGCCTGCGAGCAGCATCTTGATGGCGACGGTCCGCGTGAGTTTCAGGTGGCGGGCCTGGTACACGACGCCCATGCCGCCGCGGCCGAGCACGCTTAGGACTATGTATCCCGGGATGGCCGGCAAGTCGGCGCCCGGGTGCCACGCGGATGCCCCCGGATTGCTCGCTGTCGGACCGTGAGTCGGGAATATCGCCGCGATCTCGGCTTCGAACGCGCCGAGGCGCTGCAACCTCTCTAGAACGATTGGCAGCAACTCGGGGGACGCGCGGCACACCTCCTCGGGTGCGCGGCCCGAGCCCATGATCTCTTCCAACAGTTGAAGAACGCGGGGATCGTCGGCCATGTTTGCGACTCTTGGGAACTCCTTCGCATACCCCAGTAAACTCGCGTCCGACGATCGTTGCGCTTAATCTTCGCTGACTTCACCAAATCGTCCTCCCGCCTTCTCGGGCGGTCTCAAGTCGTCGAGTGTCCCCATCAAGAGGAGCAGCGCCCGATTGAGCCGACGCTGCACTGTCCTCTCGGCGACGCCGACGATTCCCGCCACTTCCGCGGCACTCATGCCCTGAATCCGCATGAGCTCAAACGCTTCGCGCTCTTCGACCGGCAGTGACTCGATCGCCCCCAGCATCCGGCGCGTGTTGGGACTCAGCCCCGAGCCGCTGTTCTCCGGCGCGGGCACGGACTCGTCCCGCAGTTCCACGGCGTGGGAGCGCTCATCCAGGCGGCGCGCCAGGTCGTTGAGCTCCCAGCGCATGTGCTGATTGGCCAGCCCGAAGAACTGGCGAACAGTGGGCGGGTGGGTCTTCTGCAGGGCCTTGAGCAATCGCTCCACCAGTCCGCCGAGCATCTCCTCGGACTGCAAGTTGAGCGGCGGCCGGGTGAGGCGCGGGTAGTTCCTGGAGAGCATCGAGACGCAGAGCAGGTGCAGCCGCCCGGCCGCGTGCGAGAGCAGATCGCGCACTATCGGCTCGGCGGGGGAGTCGCCGTTCAGATCGTTCAGGTAGCGCTGCACAACGGCGGTAGTGCGAAAATCCTCGCCCATGGCCGCACAGTCTAGGCCCGAGACAACCGCGCTCAATAGCCACATGGCTTTGCGCCGTGTAGGTAGCCCCATCTTGGGGGCGAGCCGTTGCGCGACGTGTCCCTTACACGCCAAGGACGCAGGATCGACGGCCTATCCCGAATCTATTCCGATCAGAGCCGCCGCTCTTCCCGCAAGTAGTTGACGCGCTCGGATGGCCGGTCGAGATCAAACTAATACCCGAACAGACAGGCCCCAACTGGCCACACCTTGCCAAAAAATCTTAACCCCGTCCTGTCACTCCGTCTTGAAGAAATGAATCTCCCTGGACGAGCACATTGCCAGCCGGGCACGGCTTCATGGGGCGATGCGGCTGTCGCGAATCCGAGGCACTGGCCGCAACATTCACTCACTTTGGCGAGCACGTCCATGCGATGGAGAAGGACCATCGGGAAACCGACATCGCTAGTCTACTGAATGAAGGCGTCGGGGCGCAGCCGCCTGAAGGAATGGACAAGTTTGAGGCTCTACTACGCCGCGATGTGAGCGTGCCCTCAGCTGCGGTGGTGAAGTGGATCGAGGGGCAGAAAGCTGCGAACGTCGAGCGGCGTAGGCGGAATCGCAAGGATCGTGAATCGTGAACTGCAATCACATCCGCACGTTTCTTCTTCGGCTTGGGGCAGGTGGGGGGCTGGCTGCGCTTCAACCTCTATTCATCTCCCGTGACTGGGCATACATCCCGGGGACGGCGATGTCGTGCAGACGCAGATAGACACACAAGATCGCACCCCCCGATGGTGGATCAGGTGGTTGGCGGAGTGGGGGTGAGGAAGAAGGTTCGAATCACCATCCCTCGCGGCCCCCCCCACATGGTGAAGGTCGGCGTACGATTCTCATCCCGAAGGGAAACGTTTTGATCGATGATCCAAAGCACACGCGGATCTGCGAAGCCCCGGCATCCCGATTCGAGGTGCCGCAGCATGTGTTAGACCTCAAAGCGGTCGCGGCCGCTCTCTCGCACGAGGTCAACGCCGGCGAGGCCGGACGCCGTCAGGAAACGCTTTACAAGCACGGCACGACCACCATTGTCCTCTTCCGCTTTGGCCACCTCACGCGCCTTGCACCACATCGCGCGAAGGGCGCCGTGGCGATCCATGTGCTCAACGGTCGCTTTCGGGTGACCACCGAGGCACAGGAGCACGACCTTGGCGCGGGCTGTCTTCGCGTGCTCGCCGCCGGTGTCGAGCACGGCGTCGTGGCCGACGAGAAAAGCGTCTTGCTGCTAACCGTGCACCTGGACCCAGTTGCTACCGGAGTCGCCGCGCCGCCCGCGTCGGAAATGCCCGCATCAGATCGGGCGGCATCGGAGCGGGCCGCGCCCGCAATGCTCGTTCGGGCGCTGGCCCGGTGGGAGAACGAGGGCGGGTACGCGCGCCATTAGAGGAACTCACCCATGCCCGATCGCGGCATGACCATCTGGACGATCGGCCACTCGACCCGCCCCCTCGGCGAGTTCATTGGCCTTCTCGCGTCGCAGCAAATCGCCCTGCTCGCGGACGTGCGATCGCACCCTGGCTCGCGCAAGTTCCCGCAGTACAACCAGGATTCGCTCGCCGCTTCCGTCGAGGCCGCCGGTGTCGCGTATGTACACTTTCCCGAACTTGGCGGGCGTCGCCGCGCTGCCCCGAACTCCGTCAACATAGTTTGGCGGAACGCCTCGTTCCGCGGCTACGCGGACTACATGCAGACCGCAGCGTTCCGCGATGGCATCGATCGGCTTCTTGGTGCCGCGCAGAAAAAGCGCACTGCGATCATGTGTTCCGAGGCCGTATGGTGGCGATGCCATCGTTCCATGATCGCCGATTACCTGAAAGCGGGTGGTGTGCGCGTAATGCACATTCTGACTCTGACCGAGGTTCAGGAGCACCCGTACACATCGGCGGCCCGAATCATCGATGGTCGGTTGTCTTACGCGACCCCGACTCTCTTCCTTCCAGCCTCTCCGCCCTCTCAAGCAGAGTTCCAGGAGCTCAAACCGATGCCACACAGTTTCAAAGCAGGTGATCACGTCGAGTGGAACTCCGAAGCAGGCCGGGTCAGCGGCACGATCAAGAAGAAGATCACTTCTGAGATCACCTTCAAGGGGTACACGGTTCACGCATCGAAGGAGGAGCCGCAGTATCTGATCCAGAGCGACAAGACCGATCATCAGGCGATGCACAAAGGCTCCGCGATTAAGAAGATTCGTCGATCCACGAAACGCCATCCCACCGCGTCTTGACCATCCCCGTCCCCAAGCGTCGAGGACTCTGCCCCGGCGTTGGACCGTTTGCGTTCGTGGGGGTGTGTCACGGAAGAAACCGTCCCCCCACCCCCTGCACGTTTGCCGGAGCGTCATTGCGGCTCGGCCCGCTCCCACTGGAGATGCGAGTTCACGACCTTCCCGCCCGTCCGGACGATCCTGCTCCGCGGCGTGCATGGTCTTTTTTTGTACGACAGCCCCAGCTCCCGCAGGGCGTTCCACACCGCCGAGAGCGAGCACTGGATGCCCAGCCGCTCACGCAGTTCGGTCAGCGTGGCGTCGGGCTGGGCCTGCACCAGTTCGCCCAGACGCGTTCGATCGATCTTGAGCGGGTGTGTGCCCACCCGCGGCCGCGGCCCGAGTTCCCCGTGATCCCGGCGACGCTGCCGTACCCGCCGCACCCACGCCGTGCTCACCCCGAAGACCTCAGCGATGCCCCTGGTCGTCATCCCCCGGTCATACGCACCGAGCATCTTCGCATGCAGATCCATCGAATACGACACCATGCCCGACCTCCTTGTCTGGTCGGGCAACTCTGCCACCGCTCCTCATTCGCGCCAGAAATCCGCGCTACAAAGTTGAAGAAAGTGCTCTAGCTGCGGATGGCGATCAGCTTGTGGACACATGTCACCGCCAGCGATCCGTCGCCCACGGCGAAACCGACTCGCTTTGTGGATCCTGCCCGAATATCCCCCGCCGCCAAGATGCCCGGCGTTGTCGTTTCCAGTGGGCACGGCTCCCGATTGGCCAGCGGCCACCGGCCCGAGCGCAGGGCATCTATTCCCGTCAGGATGTAGCCAAGGTTGTCGCGGGCGATGGTGTTCGGAAGCCACGAACATCCGGGCTCCGCGCCGGTAAAGACGAACACCGCTGAGACGGAAAGATTTTCGGCAGATTCGTTCGGCCGCTTTGAATCACCGGCGGGGGCAAACGCGTGAATCGTGATGGTTTCCAGTCGGTCTTCCCCGTGCACCGCTGTAATCTCAACTCCCTCGTGAACAACGATGTTCGCGGCCGCGCGTATCCGGCCCAAAAGATATTCGGACATACCCGGCCCGAGATGTCGTCGAACCAGCAGATGCACACGCCGATCCCGGCAGTACTCTGAAAGGTACATCGCCGCCTGACCGGCGGAGTTCCCCGCGCCAACGACCGCGACATCACGCCTGTCGTACAGCAGGGCCTCAACCGATGTGCAGGCATAGTGGATGCCCGCTGACTCGAATCGGTCGGCGCCATCGGCTTCGAGCTTCCTCCACTGCACGCCGGCTGCGACCAGCACCGCTCGAGCGCGGAGCACTGTGCCGCAATCGAGATGCAGTTCATGGCAATCTCCCGGTTTGGCGGCGGGCTTGATTCGCTCGACAAGCGCCGGTGCCACGATGGTGGCCCCGAACTTGAGCATCTGCAGCACACTGCGAGTCGCGAGTTCGACCCCCGACAACCCACTCGGGAACCCGATGAAGTTCTCGATCTTGGACGATCCTGCGGCCTGGCCGCCGGGACCCAGACGGTCGAGGACGACCGTGGATAGACCCTCCGATGCCGCGTACACCGCGGCGGTCATTCCCGCCGGTCCTCCGCCGATGATCGCCAAGTCGATCGTTGCTTTGGGCAGATCGTGCCAGACGCCGACTGTGCACGCCAACTCCCGAAGGCCGGGGTTGACAAGCAGGTGACCGTCGCCACGTTCGATGATCGGAGACTTCGTTGGAGAGTGCCATCTCGTCAGGAGCGATTTCCCCTTCTCAGAAGTTGAGTCATACCAGGTGAACGGTACGAAGTTCTTGAACAAGAACTCTCGTACGAGCATGGTGTCCCGGCACTTTCCCGGCCCCACGACCTTCAGCCCCAACACGCCCGAGTGGCTCAGGAGTCTCCGGCGTTCCTGGATTGCGGTGAAGAGTTTCTCGCTCAGGCGCGGCACCGTGTTCAGCAGTTCACGCAGCCGTGAGCTCGGTACGCGACTCAGGCGAGTTGTGCCGCGCGCGGTGGCGTTTACGATGATCGGGCGGCGCGTCAGCAGATCGATGTCGCCAATGAAATGACCTGGGCCATGCGTCACAACGTGCCGACCGTCATCTGCGGGATTCGATATTTCAATGGCGCCGGCCTCCACAACGAACAAGTCCAAGTTCGCATCGCCGGCTTGGAACAGCACTTCTCCGTCTTCAAGGGATAGGGACGACGCCAGAGGTCTGATCGCCTCCAAGTCTTGCGAATCAAGTCGCGGAAAGGCGATCGAGTTTGTTGATGTCGCCTGCTCGTCGCTCATGGGGGTACATCTCGGTTCAAGGAACAAGGCGCGTGCGAGGATCCTCATCGCACCCCCGGTTGCGTGCGGAAACACCGCCACCATAGTGATACCGATTGTGCGAGCAGAGCGTGCAGCCGGTCCACGCCATAAACCGGCGGTGATGCAAGTTGTAGAACCTCCAGGGAAAACAGGAGAACCACCGCTTGGTCCACTACTGGGCGGGACCGATGGACACAACGTACCCATTTGTCCGCAAAGGCGTGCCGGCGATGCCGCCAACACGGTAGCATTTGCCATCATGGACGAGCGCACCACCGCCGCTGTGCAACGCTACCTCCTGGAACTCAAAGGGGACACTCCCAGCGACCAGGTCGTGCGTGAGCTTGTCGGGAGGGCTGCGAACCGCCTCCACCTGTTGTGCTCGTCACTGCTCGTGCAACAGTATCCGCGGCTGATGCGACCGCCCCTCAATCTTCAATCTGAAGAGATGCTCAGCTCCGTGGTTGAGCGATTGCTCAAGGCCATGCGGGACTTTCGTCCGGAGAATACGCGTCAGTTTTTCGGGATGGCCACGCGCCACATGCGATGGGAGCTCAACGACCTGGCCCGGCGTCTGGATGAGCAAACCCGTGCGTTGGAACTGCGCGATGAGCTGGTGGCGAGTCCGGCGAGCAACGGATCAGTGCTCGGCCCGCGCGCCCACCGAATGCTCGATGCGATCGATGAGCTGCCGGAGGAGGAACGCGAGGTGTTCGATCTTATTCGCATTCAGGGCATGACTCACAAGGAGGCCGCCGAACTGCTTGGCGTCTCCACCAAGACTGTGCAACGCCGGCTCAATGGAGGCGTTCTGCTCCTGACCGAGAAGCTGAGCGACCTTCGACCGGCGATACCGAGTCCGGGGGCCTGATAAGAATCATGCGGGAATCAAGGTCGCCTTCAACGCCGCGGTAGTTCCACCCTCGAGTGCGAGAATGTCTAGCCAGGAGTCCGTCATTCAGTCGCTGCTCCGGGAGACTCTCGAGTCTTCGCTGTCTCCAGAAGAGGCATGCCGAGAGTGTCCGGAAATGCTCCCCGAGTTGCTCTCACGCTTGGCCGAAGTGAAACGTGTCGAGATCGATTTGGATGCGTTCTTTCCCGCCGAGCACGTGCGGGCAGACTTCGACGCGAAAGGGGCCCTCTCCCGCGCCGACATATTGCCACGGATTCCCGGGTATGAATCCGAAGCGACGATCGGATATGGAGGAATGGGCGTGGTCTACAGGGCACGCCATCTCACGCTCAATCGACACGTGGCGATCAAGATGCTGCTCGCCGGCGGCTACGCCGGGCCGCAGGAGCTCTCGCGATTCAAGCTGGAGGCCGAGTCTGTCGCGGCTTTGTGTCATCCGAACATTGTTCAGGTCTTCGATGCCGGAGAGTGCGAGGGCCATCCATACTTCACGATGGAGTTGGTAGAAGGCGGCAGTCTGGCCCAAACGCTTGCCGGAGTGCCACAACCGGCGAAAGTGTCAGCGGAGCGTGTTGCCACGCTCGCGCGGGCTGTTCAGTTCGCACACGCTGCCGGCATCGTCCACCGCGATCTCAAGCCGTCAAATATTCTGGTTGCAGCCGACGGGACGCTCAAGATCGCTGACTTCGGCCTCGCGCGTCGAGCCGCGGACGACGATTCCCGTGCACCTCTCACAATTCCTGGCTTGCGCATGGGCACGCCCAGCTTCATGTCGCCCGAGCAGGCCATGGGCACTGGCAACGCATACAACCCGTCTGTGGATATCTATGCGCTTGGAGCAATTCTGTACGAGTTGCTCACCGGGCGGCCCCCGTTTCGAGGCGAGGATCCGACCGAAACACTTCGGCAAGTGATCGCCGATGAACCGGTCCCTCCTTCTCGCCTGAACTCGAAGACACCGCGTGACTTGGAGACCATCTGTCTCAAGTGTCTCCAGAAGGACCCGCAGCGCCGCTACCCGACCGCCGGAGACCTGGCCGACGACATCGATCGATTCCTAAGCGGCACCCCAATCCGCGCTCGTCCGGTCAGTGCCTTCGAGCGCTCGGCAAAGTGGATGCGCCGGCGACCTGCCGCTACCGCGCTTATCGCGACGCTCACGATCGCCGCGGGGGCTGCGATTGCGACGGGACTCTGGATGCAAAGGGTTGCGAGCACCCGTCGAACAGAAGCCGCCATTCGAGAACACGGCGCGAGGGACGCGATTGAGTCGGCCTTGTCGCTGGTCCGAGACCTTCGCGGAGGCCAGCGATGGACCGAAGCCCACAACATTATCGATAGCGCGACCACACGGCTGGGGGATGCCGCGTCTCCGACACTTGAAGCTCGTCTTGCGGTAGTCGCCCTGGACCTCCAAACCGCGCAAGAACTCGACCGCATCAGACAGAACTACCCCGAGCCCGCTCCCGGTGGTTTCGACTACATTTCTCCCGCGAAGGCGTACCAAGCGCTCTTTGCACGCATCGGGATCGGCGGAGGTGTTCCGACGGAAGTCGCCGCACGCGCCGTGCGTGACTCGGCGATTCGAGAGCAGCTCCTCGTGGCGCTGGACAACGCCGCGTTCTTGGCGCTTGTCGTTCAGTTATGGTCGGACGAAGAACGTTATCTGACTATTGCACGCTTGGCGGACCCCGATCCATGGCGGGATCGCTTTCGTGATTCCAAGGCTTGGCGAGACCGCGAGTCGCTCCTGGGCCTGATTCGTGACGCTCGTTCCTCGGGCCTCACCGTTCCTCCCCATCAGTTGGCAATAATCGCTGTGCTGCTCAGCGGTCTGGGCGCGAGTGCCGAGACCATTGCGATCCTGCGCGACGCGCTCTACCGCTACCCGTCCGATTTCTGGATAAATCACGAACTGGCCAACGCACTCGACCATGCCGGACAACCGGCAGAGGCCTGTCAGTTCCACCGCGCCGCTCTTGCCGTGCGCCCGGACAATTACAATGTCTGGAATGCGCTCGGTACTGAACTTGAAGCCGCGCAGGGGCCACCCGAGGCCATCGTCGCGTATCGAAAAGCCCGCGACCTCAATCCGCATCTCTTCGATGCCTGGCAAAATCTTATTCGCTGTTTGTCCCTTTCCGGTCGGTTCGAAGAAGCCCGAGCGGAGTTGGGCAGAGCGTCGAGTTTCTTTCCGGACAAAGCCAGCGAACTTGGCAGTTCGCGACTTCACTGGGAACTCGCGCGACGTTTCGCAGCCCGAAAGGATTGGCGGGCCTCCGCTGATGCGTACGCGCAAGCGACACAAAACTCGTACGCGTACGACGGCGAGGCCTGGTTTGAGTATACGGCCATGTTGCTCTTGGCCGGGGACGTCGAGGACTATCGGCGCGCACGCGAGCGCATGCTGGAACAATCCAACAAGGGTTTGCAGAGGCCATTTCTCACGGTCCGCGCCTACACATTGATGCCCGGTGCGGTCGGAGACTTCTCCAAGCCCGCGGAGATCGCCGCGGAAGAACTTCAGCAGTCGGGTTCACAGCACTGGTCGTTGACACAGCAAGGAGCGATACTCTGCCGGACTGCCCGGGCCGGTGATGCCGTCCCGCTTCTGGAGCGGAGCATTGAGGCCGATCCCAAGCCCGCTTCCGCGATTCTCAACTGGTTGTGGCTGGCCCATGCCCAACACTTGCTCGGGCACCCCGTGCCGGCGCGGCAGTGGTTCGACAAAGCCGCCTCGTGGCTCGATGAGCAGGAGGCGGCTATGTCCACCAACGGATGGGTGCTCCCGACGCACATCCACAACTGGCTTGAGGCACAAATACTGCGCCGCGAAGTGGCGGCCGAGCTTGGGGTTGCCGCCCCGCGAGGCGGAGCGGCCCCCGCGCCGTAATGCTCTCACCGTTTGTTACTCGAACGGGGTCGGATGATGCCGCTGGCGAATGAAAGGCGTGGGCGGCTCAGGTGATGAGCCGTGGCTATGGGCATGAGATCGGGTGCTTGTTCAGAACCGATAGACGACCCAGAAACTCACGTAGTCCACATCCGCGCTCGGACCGCTGTTCCGGATGAACTCTCCCGCAAAGAAGTGCGCGTATGCGGCGTTGATCGTGGTGTGTCGGCCGACGGCCCATTCGAGCGCGACGCTTGGCTGGCTTCCAATGTAGCGACCCCCGCCGCCTGCTCCCCGAAGCACGTTGCCGCCGCTGTCATAGATCCCATCGCCCGTGCCATATCGCCAAAAGAAATCCCAGTCGAGCGACAGCTTGACGGCTGTGGTCAGTTTCAGGTCCAAGGCAGGATGAATGTCTATGAGATTCTGCGGCCCGATGATGGCGCTCTCTCCGAAATACGCTCCCCGAGGGAATAGAGGATTAAACGTGCTCAGGCGACTGGCTGACGACGACGACGTATTGCCACTGATGACGTCCGCACACAAACCGGCGCGAGGAGTGAACACCACATCCTGGAACGTGTATCCGGTGTCCGAAGCGAGTGTCCATGCGAGAATGTCACGATCGCCGAAAGTGCCCCACTGAATCACGCCCTCGAAGTTGTAGTCCCAGGAACCGGACTTGCCGAAGACTCTTGAGCCGACGGAGTGGCGAAGTTCGTCGGCCGTGCCAGCGGCGAAGGTCGCGTTCGGTTTGCGTAGCCCCAAATAGTACAGGTCTACGTTTGTTCCACCCGCCCATGGGGCGGGGCCGGTGGCGTACACACCCCAGAAATCCGAGCTGGTCTGCCCTGAATCATTGAACGTTCCGCGGTCGTCTTCGACGGGCCGGGCGATGAAAGCGTCTATGTTCCAGTCTCCGAGCTTGGCCAGGACGCGAGCGGCATCGAATGACCGCCGGATGTTGGGTGATTCTCGCGTCGAGACAAGCCGCTGCGATCCGTACAGCAGTTCCTGACGACCCAGCCGAAAGGTCAGAGAGTCGTCGTCGTCTCCGAGCGGGACGCGAAAGTCCGCGAAGAACTGGTGCACATCCAGCCGATCAACGTCGGTGGGCCTCGCACCACCCGCCCGCCAATCCGCCAAGCTGCTCTGCAACTGGCCGAATACGCGCACCGCCTCGCCCATGTGCAGATCGGCATGGAGCAAATAGCGCTGAAGGAAGTAGCCGTCCTTGTCCGGCGAGTCGGGATTCCAGCGCAGGTTGTTGTAGTACTCGTAGCGGAGGCGGGCTTCGCCGCCAAGCGAGAGATTCCAATCGCGGGCATCGTTGAAGGGGATGAACTTGATGGGGTCCCAGACGTCGGTTCGATTGGCCGGATCCTTCAGGTAGGAGAAGTCCTCATCGAAGCGAAGCTTCTGGTACTGCGGCGGACTGTCACCGTGCGGTATTGCAGCAGCTTCCTGTGCGAACGATGGCGACGCGCCGCAAATCCCTGCAAGCAACACAGTTGCCGCGGCACAAGCCGCAGAAGATTGAAATGGTGTCTTCATGTCAAAAGGCCCAGCATAAGCAGCCGCCACCGGGGTGGCTCAAGGCATCTCGGCCCAGCGGCGCGCCGAGACCATGGCAGCAGACTACGGACGAAGGAGGCAACGACGCACCGGCCGCAACTCGATAGTGACCACCAAACTTCGCAACCGGGGACCACTCTGGCATGACAGGTGGCGGTGGGGGGGCGAGGGAAGCGAACGCGTCGGCGCCATGCACGATCTTGCCGCCGACAACCGTGAGCAGACTCTCGATCGCGCGAATGCGATCCGGAGGCACCTCGAAGTAGTCCTCGGACAGAACGACCAAGTCGGCGTGCTGGCCAGGGGTGATTTTCCCCTTCACATCGTCCTCGCGGCTGAACCACGCGCTGCCGGTGGTATACAGGCGGAGGGCTTCCTGGCGGCTGAGCAGGTTCTTTTCCGGATAGAGACTCGTTCCCCCAACAGTCTTGCCCGTAACAAGCCAGGAGAGACTTGTCCAAGGGTTGTAACTGGCGACGCGGGTCGCGTCCGTGCCTGCCCCGACCGGAACGCCCATTTCCAGCATGCGCCGAACCGGGGGTGTTCGCTCGGCGACTTGCTTGCCGTAGCGATTGATAAAGTACTCGCCTTGGAAGGCCATGCGATGCTGGATCGCGATCCCTCCGCCGAGGGCTTTGATGCGCTCGATGTTCCGGTCGCTGATCGTCTCGCAGTGGTCGAAGAACCAGCGGAGGTCCTTGATCGGGACTTCGCGGTTGACCCGCTCGAAGACGTCGAGGGCCCGGGAAATGGTTTCTTCGTACGTCGCGTGCAAACGGAAGGGCCATTTGTTGCGAGCGAGCAGGCCAACGACACCCTCAAGGTCGGCCTCCATGGTCGTCGGCATGTCCGGTCGAGCGACCAGGAAATCCTCGAAATCTGCCGCCGAATACGCCAGCATTTCACCCGCGCCGTTGAGACGCAGGAAGCTGTCCCCCTGGTAGAGCGTGTTGGAAGCGGCCCACCGTGCAAAGTCCTCTCGTTCTTTCTTGGGATTCTGCGTGAAGAGGTTGTAGGCGATGCGGATGGTCATCTCGCCGCGCTTCTGGAGCTCCTGGATCACGACGTAATCGTCGGGGTAGTTCTGGAACCCACCGCCCGCATCGCAGACGCTCGTCACGCCCAAGCGGTTCAACTCGCGCATGAAGTGGCGGGTCGAGTTCATCTGGTGCTCGGGCGGGAGCTTTGGTCCCAGCGAGAGTGTCTTGTACAGGATCATCGCGTTGGGGTTGGCCACTAGCAGGCCCGTGGGCTCGCCGTTCTTGTCGCGTTCGATCATGCCCCCGGGGGGCTCGGGTGTGTCCTTGGTGTATCCCACATGCCGCAGGGCAGCTCGGTTCAGAAGCGCGCGGTCGTACAGGTGGAGTATGAACACTGGCGTATCCGGCGCGGCCTCGTTCAACTCGGCGAGCGTCGGCAACCGCCTCTCCGCGAACTGAAGTTCCGCAAATCCGCCGACCACGCGCACCCACTGCCCCGGCGGCGTGCGGGCCACCTGCTCCCGGAGCATGCGCATGGCGTCAGCCAGACTTGGAACGCCGTCCCATCGGAGTTCGAGGTTGTAGTTCAGGCCGCCGCGAATAACGTGAAGATGGGAGTCATTGAGGCCCGGGATGACGCGGCGGCCGCCGGCGTCGATAACTCGTGTCGTCGTGCCGCGGAGGGCGAGGATCTCGGCGTCGCTGCCGATGGCAATGAACCGACCATCGGCGGACGCGACAGCGCGGGCCTCCCGACGCGCCGGATCCATCGTGGAGATCACAGCGTTATGAATGATGAGGTCCGGAACGCTTACGGGGGTGGGTCGATTGCTTGGCATGGTCTACATCCTTTGGGCGTCGAACGTCACGCCCGACTTGGTGCGGATTTCAGTTTGGCTTGCCAGTCCCTGATACAACCATCGGTGAAGCACTTGTCCGAGCCACGGTGCGACGAGATACGCCACCAGCGGGACAACTGCGGCCGTCAGGATAAAAACCTGCACGGCCATCGGAGCGGAGAAGTTCACGGCCTGCATGAAGTAGGAGCCGCCGAGAACAAGGGGATAGATTGCCGCCCAGCTCATAAGCGTGGTCTTCCACTTCGGCGGTTCCCTGTGCGACGGTGCGGCGGGAAGGTTGAACCAGGTCTCCAATCCCGGGTATTTGTCGAAGCGATCCCACTCGACGAGCGTGGCGATCGGGGCTACGAGCCGGGCTCGAAGCCCGGAAGAGTGCCACGCATCGAGATTCGATCGATGGTCAAACTTGTAGATGAACCTGTAGGCGTGGCCGGCCATCTGCGGGCGCACGACGGTTGAGCCCAGATGCCCCGTCTGCGCGCTGGCCTCACTCATGAGGCGTCCCATGAGGGCTTCGAAAGCGGATTCGTGGCCTGGCTTCACGCGAATCTCGCGTATGACGGTGACCGGTGGATCGGGTTCGCTTGAGTGTAGGAAAGAGACATCCGCATCTGGTGGTAGCGGCTCAGCGGCAGCGGGGGTTGAAGTCAGTGTGTCCATAAAGTGGTCCTCCATTGTGCCGCCATCACCAGGCCGCCGATGATGGCGGTGTTCTTCAGCAACCCAGCGAGTTGCATGTCACGTCGCTCGGGCGGGGCTTTCCAGAACGCGTGGGCAGTGAGCGTTGCGGGGATGAGGAAGAGCGCGAGGGCGATGGCTGCATACGGGCGAGTAGTCGTGGTGAACAGTCCCGTCACCGCGACGAACTGGAACACGCGGCCACCGCCGACGGCGATGTGGGCGAATCGCTCCGCTACGCCTGTTGCGGCGAGTTCCCGCACCGCGGTACCTTGGTCAATCATCGCAATCGCGTTGGCGATGAAGATGAGCGAGAGCAGGGCGAGGCCCGCCCCTCCGGCGTTGTCGAGGATGATGGATGGCATGGATGAGTCCAAAGGCCCGGCTCAAAGCGAGCCGGGCCCAGTTCTGGCCAGACGTTAGTGTGCCGCGGCACGGGGCACGACATATTCGGGGAGCTTCGTCGGTGAAGCGTTGTGCACCATCGTGTACGCGTACTCAACGCCCATTCCGTACGCACCGAAGTGCGTCTTGGCCACGTCCATGACGGCGTCGTATGTGCCCGTGTGTGCCCAGTCGCGCTGCCACTCGAGAATCGTCGAGAGCGCGGTGACTGGCTTCGCGCCGGCCTGGATCACGCGCTTCATGGCGTTGCCGTGCGCGAGCGGGCTGACATCCCCGCAGCAATCTTCGACCACATAGACCTCGTATCCGTCTTGAATGGCCTGCACGGTCGGAAGCGCGACGCAGGTCTCGGTCCAAAGCCCCGAGAGCACGATCTTCCTCCGGCCGGTGGCCTTGATCGCGGCCACGAAGTTGGCATCGTCCCACGAGTTCATCGAGGTTCGCTCGATCGGAGTCGGGTTCCCCAGCGCGGCGAGGACCTGTGGCCAGGTGTTTCCGCTGAAGGACTTGGATTCCACGGTGGACAGGACCACCGGAATGCCGAAGATGCGAGCCCCCTTGGCGAGCGCCACATTCTTGTTGATGATGTCCTGGCGGTCGAAGTTGCAGACGCCGAAGAGCATCTGCGGCTGCAGGTCGATCATCGCGACCACGCAGTTGTCCGGGGTGAGCAGACCTTTTTCGCTGAGCTTGGGACGATTGACGTTCTGAATCACTTGAGTCTCCTTCGTAAAAGTGTGGTGTTCGGGATACGGTTTGGAGAGATCCGCTCTCTCGCATCGCGGGTGGAACTGATTCAGGAAATTGCTGAGTATCGAGACCATCGCATCGGAGACGCCGCGTATCGCCGCTTGAGTGCAATGAATCTCCGTCAGATCAATATCGAGCGGCGTGCAGCGCTTGCCGGCACGAGTGCGTCGCGGACAATGGCGAGTTCGAAGACTTGGCTAAGTCCGTATGAAGTCGAACAGGTCCTGGTTGACACGGTCTTTCTCGGTTGAGCACATGCCGTGCGGTGCGCCCTTGTAGATCTTCAACTGTGCGTTCTTGATGAGCTTGGACGAGAGCATCGCCGATGCACCGATCGGTACGACCTGATCGTCATCGCCATGCAGGATCAACGTGGGAACATCGATTCGCTTCAGGTCTTCTGTGAAGTCGGTTTCGGAAAAGGCCCTGATGCAGTCCAGCAGGTATTTGTGTCCCGCGAGCATGCCTTGAAGCCAGAACGAATCGATAAGTCCCTGCGACACTTTCGCGCCAGGACGATTGAATCCATAGAACGGTCCACTGGCAAAGTTCCGGTAGAGCAACGAGCGGTCGGCGACGGATGCCGCTCGGATCCCGTCGAAGACCTCCATAGGCAATCCGCCGGGATTGGCCGCGGTCTTGAGCATCAGCGGCACAACCGCGCCGATGAGCACCGCCTTGGCCACCCGCTTGGTGCCATGTCGTCCGATGTAGCGAGCGACCTCGCCACCGCCCGTGGAGTGCCCAACGTGGACCGCGTTCTTCAGGTCCAGCGCCGCGACCAGTTCGGCCAAGTCGTCGGCATATGTATCCATGTCATTGCCATTCCACGGCTGGCTGGAGCGGCCGTGCCCCCGCCGGTCGTGGGCGATGCAGCGGTACCCTCGATCGGCGAGGAAGAGCATCTGGTCTTCCCAGCAGTCGGCGCTCAGTGGCCAACCGTGGCTGAAAACCACTGGCTGTCCCTTGCCCCAGTCCTTGAAATAGATCTGAGTTCCGTCCTTTGTGGTGATCGTGTTCATAGTGCCCAGTTCTCCGTTTCGAGCTGAGACGGGCTGAGTTCGGGGTTTGGAAACTCCGGCGAGAGCTCTTGCCGGCAGACCCGCCGCCGCGGCGACGCCCGTGCCGGCAATCAGGATCTCGCGGCGGGAGAGTGCTTGTGGTTTGGCCTGGGAAGTATCCATTGCTGTTCTCCGGAGGGACTTGGCGATACCGCAGTCTTCCCCCCCAACCTACTGGCGTAATGAGTGGACATTTCGACGCTGACAGCATTCTCGCAAAGTGCCTGTGGGCTTTTCAGCCGGACGGTTGATCTATCGCAAGGCGCTTATGAGAAGAGGGGTACCTCACCGTGCTACCATGAATCAGGTGGTGCTATTCAGCGGCTTCGCTGTTTGGGTGCTCAATATCCGCTCCCCACTTGCGTCCCGACGGCCCCAGAACCGCCCCCGAACGCGCCGCCGCCTGGCCCGTTGACCTCACGCGAGAGCATTCGTATGAGCGGCCTCGCAGTAGGCGAGCGACTCCAAGCAGACGTTGGAGGCCGCGTCCATCGAGGTGGCAGGCTGAATGTGGAAAGGTGCACATGCAGCGGTGACGCCGAATGCTGCGGCTTTCGGCGGCTGCTACTTCGGCGGACCGACGTACGGCGCTTTCAGTTGCGTCAGAACTTGCTCGTGCAGCGCATCGGACTGCTTGGAGAGTTGAGCCAGATATCTCTGGCGGTTCTCGCGGGCGTCGCGGGAGGCCAGGGACGCGGCGAGATAGGTGATGTAGTTCAGTGCCTCGTGCTGGGTCAGCAGCAGTCGGAACTCCAGATCCTTCCCGCCGTGAAAGAGAATCTGCTTCGAAGTCGCGCTGCTGATGGCCTCGCGAGTCTTGGATTCAACCTCGGGCAGTCCCTGATCGTGCAACGCGATGATCGGGTCTTCCTTCGCAAGGTTCTCAATCGTGGCCTTCGTGTCACGCGAGAACTGCCCGATCGCCTTGATGAGCGTTGCGACCGGCGCGGCGGGACTCTTCAGGATCAACACTTTGTCTACGTCGCACTCATCGCTGATGGTCGAGTAGAGCAGGGCGTAGCCCTGATCTCGCGCCATGGCGGCCGCGCCGGGATGATTCGCGGCATCGATGGTCGAGGAACTCTGACAGGCGGTCAGACCAAGTGCCGGTACGATGAGAACGATCAGCAGAAAGCGGTGGAGCATGGTGTGGGTCCTCGCAAGGTGCTACTGCCCGAAGCACAATACCAGTCGCGGCCGCAGCTCTAGCCAGCATCCATCCATGGTAGTAGCTCGAACGTCGGCGGTTGTCCCGCGTGCGAATAGTGATCGGGCCGAAGTGCTCCGCAGTTGGATCAGGGCATTTTGGAGCGAAGGCGGATTGCCTTGCCATCGACGACAAAGTTGCCATTGCCCCGGTGATGGATCGTCTTCGGATCTTTCTGCGCCGGATCTCGCCAAGCTTGAATGACCTCCAGCATGAACAGGTTGTACTTGCTCACAAACCGAGTGTCGATCACCTTGCACTCGAGATTGGCGAAGCATTCGGCGATCAGCGGCGGGGCGACACGCTCCGCCGGGATCGGCGTGAGATGGAACGCCTTGAACTTGTCCGAATTGCAGCCGGGCCCGCCGCCGCCGTGCGAGTTGCCTACTTGCACGACCTGACGCGCAAGCCGGGCCGCCGGTACGGCGATGACACACTCCTTGGTGGCACGCAAAGCCGAGAAGCTGTGGTCCCCGCGGCTCACAATGCAGGCGATCCGGGGCGGCTCGAAGTCGACCATCATGTGCCAGGACATCGTCATAACATTGGCGCGCCCGCTTTGCGCGGTGGTCAGCAGCACGACGGGGCCGGGCTCGATCAACTGATAGACCTTCGCGAGCGAGAGATTCTTCATCATGGCAACGTGTCCTTTGGCGGGTGCGGGGCTTTGCCGCCAAGCCACCCGGCCTGGCGATACCAATCGGCGGTGTCTGACAGGCGGATTGCCAAGGAGACCTCGGGGGACCAGCCAAGCGTGGAACGCGCCTTTGCAGATGAACAAGTCCAGGAGCCCGGAGCCAGCGCTTCGGCGATCTTGTCGCGGTTGATCCAATGTGGCTTCCCGCGGAAATGAGAGGCCACGTCCGATGCGACGGCCACCGCCCTGAGCAACGGACCCGGCACGCGGAAGATGGCGGGGGGTCGTCGCCCGAGAGCCGTCGCTATGGCCTCGCCGAGCTCCGCGTATGCCACGGACTCATCTAACCGGCCACCCGCGACAAAGTAAATGCCGTGTCCGGACGCGGCGTTCCCGCCCAATCGCTCGCCCTTCTCGGCCGCGAGAATCAGCCCCTCGACCAAGTCGTCAACATGTACAAGCGACACACGCATCGCGTCCCCGCCGCCGGAGCCCCAGCTGGGCACAATGTGGATGCCCCAGCGTTCGATCGTGCGGAAGACCTCGAAGAACGCGCGATCGCCCGGGCCGTAGACGATCGGCGGACGAACGATGGTGATCGGAAAAGTACCAGCGAACTTGGCCGCGGCCAGTTCTCCGGCAAGTTTGCTGCGCCCGTAGTTCGAAACAGGCGCGGCCGCATCGCTCTCAGAACGAAGTCGGTCCCCCCGGGACGTTCCGCACGCGGCCAGAGAAGAGACGTGTACTAGAACCGGAGGCCTTGCCTGCGCCGCACACGCGGCGGCAATGTTCTCCACGCCGCTCGCGTTGACACGCATGAACTCTCCGAGATTCCGCGCCAGCACAAGCCCCGCCAGATGAAAGACCGCCGTAGCGCGGCTCTCGGTCAAGGCTCGATGCAGACTCCCCGGATCAGTCACGTCACCTGGAAGCAGCTCCACCCCGATCGAGCGCAGTTCATCCACATCCGAATCGGCACGCACCACGCACGATACACGGCAACCGCGCTCGGCCAGCCGTCGCACGAGTCGTCTCCCGATGAATCCCGTGGCCCCCGTGACCAGTACTGACTGAGGAGACGTAAGGACCATGTGCCGCCGTGTGCAGAGTGTGGATCGCTATCCGCCAAGTGTTTCGTGCGAACAGTACGGCGCGCTCGCCATCCCCGATAGCCACATACCACGTCAATCCCGCTTGATCTTCTTCCCTTCCAACTGAAACTCCATCGGCGGCGTCACGCCCGAACCGGCAAGCCGCTTCCGGACAAGATCCTCCCGCTCTCTCCACGTGGCCAGCCCCTCAAGCCCATCCACGCGCTGTCGTTCCCGCCAGAGCGCGGCTCGAGCTTCGTCGCCCGTTCCCTCTGCACACTTAATCGCGTCGGCCATCAGCACCTTGCGCCAGGGAAAGTCCGGCTCCATCCAGTCATAGAACAGCGCCCACGCCTGCTCCACCATCGGCATCCCCTCCGCCCATCGCCCCTGCGATGCCAGCACATGCGCCCGCACCAGATTCACGTGCGCTGCCTGGTCGTAGAACGTCGCGGTCATGCGAGTCGCCATCTCCAGCGCGTGCCTGGACATTTCTTCGCCTTCGGCCCGCTCCGCCGCGTCCCCGGACTCCACCAGGGCATACGCCAGCCCCGCCTCCGCCACAGCAATGACGTGATGCTCCGGCCCTAGCACCGCACGAAACTCGGCGATCGACTTCCGATATTCCCGCTTGGCATCCTCGTATTGGCCCGCCAGGCAGAGATACCACGACAGCGTGCGTCGGCTGTTGGCCGCCTGGGTCCTGTCCCGTGCCCTTTCCGGCACCGCATCCCAGATTCCCACCGCCCGACGCGATTGCAGGATTGCGTCGTCGAGACTTCCCGAAAAGGCGAGCGCCGACGCCGCCTCTTCCGCGCACACCAGCACCGAGAAGTGCTTCTCGCCGAATCGCTTGGCCAGCACATCCGCCGCACGCATCGCCGCGCGGGCTCGATACTTCGAAAGCCCCTCGCTCGACGACGATCGAATTTGCGTCGTCAGCGCGCCAATCATCGCCGGATCGTCCTTCCCCAGCACCGCCTCTTCCAAGTTCAGCAACCTATCCAGCGCAAGCGTTTTGCCCGACTTCACAGCCATCTGCAGCGGCCCGCTATCCGGAATCGTCAGAATTGCGACGTCCCTCCGCACGTCCGCCGCGAACTGCTCCGGCGTTGATCCCCACGCCGCCCGCGTCGTTTCCGCGAGAACGCTCGACGAGTTCAACGCACGCAGATCCACCACGTCGCCCAGAGAAGCCAGCAGGTCCGGATCCTCGGGCGGCAGCGCACGAAGCCGAAGCACCAGCGCCTCGCGGATCAGCGGCTCCCCCCCCGCCGCATCTCCCGCCCCAAGCCGCACTCGCCCCTTCAGCGCGGTCATCGCCGCCACCAGCAGGTCCGACTTTGATTCGTGCAGCTCCCGCACCACGCGCAGCGCCTCATCCGCCTCCACGACCGCCTCCTCCCGTCGTCCGCGGTGCATCAGCACGCGTGCCAGCAGCGCACGAGACTCGGCCGCCTCCACGCTCCCCGCGCCGATCAGCTTCTCCCGCATCGCCAACGCGGCGCGGCAGTATTCCTCCGCTTCCGGCCCGCGTTTGCGCACCAGCAGCACCGCCGCCAGTTCGTGCAGCGTCGCCGCGATCTCCGGATGCTCGTCCCCGTGCTCGATCCGCAGACGCACCAGACCGTTCCGCAGCGATTCCTCCGCGTACTCGATCTGCCCCGCCGCCGCTCGCCCGCTCTCGGAGCCCGTATACACCGTCCCCCAGAGCCGTCGAATCGCCTGATCCACTTCCGGGTCCGCAAGGAACGAGCCCGTCTCCAGCCGGAAATACAACCGATTCACGCCCGACGCGATCGCCGCGTTCAGGTCCGGACGCGTCGGATCGTTCGCCGGCAGAACATCGCGCAGCAGCTCGCTCACGGCGCGGGCCCGAACGTTCTCGGTCTGTGCCTCCCGCCGCAGCAGGTCCGCGCGCTTGGCCGACTCCGCCGCCTTCGCCAGACTCAGCGCCACCGCCACGCCCGCCCCCGCCAGCAGAACGGCCGCGACCCCCGCCACCGCCAGCCTCCGTCCGTTGATCTGCACCGCCTTCCGCAGCAGATACCACCCCGATTCGCTCCGCGCTTCCACGGGTTCTCCCGCGAGAAATCGGTCCACATCCTGCCCCAGCGCGGCCGCCGATTGGTACCGACGCTGCTTGTCTTTGCGCAGCGCACGCAGAACGATCGCCTCAAGGTCCGGCGGAATCGAAGCATCCCGCGCGCGCGGCGGTGTCGGCTCGGTCTCACCGATCGTCCGGGCAATCTCAAAGAGCGAGCCGTCCAGCTCGTACGGCATTGCACCGCAGACCAATCGATACAGAATCACGCCGAGCGAATACACATCGGTCAGCGCATCCACCTCGTGCGGGTGCCCGCTCACCTGCTCCGGCGAGGCGTACGCGGGCGTGCCCGCAAACTCGCCCGTCATTGTCGTCTGAATCCCGCCCGCCTTGGCCACGCCAAAGTCCAGCACCACCGGTCGCCCCTCCGGGGTCACCAGAATGTTCGCCGGCTTGAGGTCTCGATGGATCACGCCGTTGAGGTGCGCGTGGTGAATGCCGCCGCACACCGCCACGAACGCCCGAAGCAGCTCCCGCCGCCGATCCGCCGGCGTCTCCGCCGCTGGGTTCCACGCGTCGAGCGCAACGCCGTCGACGAACTCCATCACCACGGCGATCCGCCCATCCGTCAACGTTCGCGACTCAAACACCGTCACGATGTTCGGGTGGCGCAGCCGCGCGGCGATCTCCGCCTCGCGCTCGGCCCGCAGCCGTTGCCGCGTCGATCCTTCATTCCCCAGCCCAACCGCCTTGATCGCCACCGTGCGCGAAGTGCTCTCCTGCACGGCCCGATAGACCACACCCTGCGCCCCCGCGCTCACCACGCCCAGCGTGCGATACCCCGGCACCCGCGGCGCACCCTCCGGCCCAAGCCCCGGTCCGGAAAGAGCACGCACCCGCGTCAGAAAGCTGACATCCTCCCGCGCCGTTCGCAACCGCGCCGAGCAGATCGGGCACGTCGCCACGTGCCCCGCCACATCGGCCGGCACCGTCTCCCCGCACGCCACCATCTCGATCAGGACCGTGCCTGGGCACGCGCTATTCGGGCCGGGAGAGACCATGCTCAGGTGTCCTCCTCAAATGCCGCCGTGAGTTCATCCACCAGCCCGCGCAATCGCTTTGTCACGCGGCTGCGCGCCACATATACCTGATCCACGCTCATCCCGCACTGCACGCCCGCCTCGGCCGCGGGCACGTTTCGCAGTGCGACGAGCTCGAACGCTCGCAGCGTCCGATCGTCCGTCCCCGAATCATCGCGCATCATCGCCAGCGCCTTGTCCAGAATCGTCCGATCGCGCTCATCGATCCAGATCGTGCGCAGGGCGCACTCATCCGGCACATCCGGCATCGGCGATCCTGACTTCGGCCCGCGCTTCGAGTCTCGCAGCAGATGCAGAGTCGTGTTCCGCGCGATCCCCAGAATCCACGAGCTCAGCCGCCCCTTCGTTCGGTCATACCGGTTCTCCCGATACGCCTTGACGAACTCCGCCAGCGCCTGCTGGGCCACCTCCTCCGCCCCTTCCTGATTCAGCCCCAGCCGGCGTGCCAGGCCGCAGAGCACCGGCCGATACCGCGCATCCAGATGCACCCACGCCGGCTCGTTCCCGCGATCGTGCAGCGCATCGAGCAGCTTCGTTGTCGTTCTGGTGGCGAAATGGGATTCCGCTGACGGCAAGGTCTCGCCTCCGCGGAATCATACGCCCCCCGGCCTCATTCCCCCGAAGCCACACTTACGGTGCGTTCCCCATCCGCTTCCACTCCACCGTGGCTCCCACATTCGGGTCGTAGCCCGCCTGCGTCGAAAGAATGTACTCTCCCGACGAGCTCACCCATGCGTCCCGATACCCGCTCGGCAACTGCACCGGCCGACTGTCGTACGGGTTCTCGTACGTCTGCACCCCGCGCACGTACTCGCTGAATCCGCGGCTGGACCGATCCTGCGATTCCTGCTGCTTCCGATACGACTCGCTGAACATCTGCCGGATCTCTTCGCTGTTCTTCGTCACCGTCGCGCTGATCGCCGCGGCGTCCTTGATCCCCTGATTCAGCCGATTCATGAACAACTGCTGCACGTACATGTACCCGCCGTACCAGTCCTGCGTCAGCCGCCCCGTACTTACCACCGTCGCCATCTTCGGCTCGATTCTCTCCAGCTCCCCCTTCGGCGCGCGAAACGAGTACGCCGAGTTCACCGACCAGATCGTCATCCCCTGCATCGTGTTCACCACGAGCGTGACGAACACATCTTCCTCCCACGCCCTCCCACCCTTCTCATATTCATACCGCACCTTCGTGGCCATCACCCGGGCCTGCCCGTTCCATGCCGCCGAAATCTGCTCGGCCACCTTCCGGAGCTCCTCCAGATTCGTCTGCCGCGCACGCTGCAACTGCGGCATCGCCTCCCGCGCGTACCACGCCATGATGAACTCGGGCACGCTGTTCGGTGGGCGCGAAACGATCTTCCCCATGTAGAGTTGCCCCGGCTGCATCGGCATCACCGGCTGATCGATCCACGTGAAGTGCTGCATCGGCAGGAACTGAATCTGCCCCCCGCTCGCCGGATCCGTGATCGTCATCAGCAGGTTCGCCTGGATCATGTGATTCGGGAACCACTGAATTCCGCCCTCGGGCCTCCACCCCTCGGGAATCAAATAGCTGATCGCCTCGATGTTGTTCATCTGCGGGTCCTTGATCGACAGCCGCGTGAACTTCAACATGCCCTCCGCGGGCGTCGCGGGCTTGCCCGCTTCCGGCTTCGTCGCATTCTCCGGTTTCCTGGAGAGAGGATTCTCCGGCGCGGGTTTCTTCGCCAGCGGGTTTTCTGCCGGCGGCTGGGCTGGGGTTGCCGTCGCGGCCGGAATCACCGTCGCATACGTCGTCCCTCCCGTCTCAAACTTCAGCGTCTGGCCATCCACCATCGCAGACCACGTATACGTCGTCCCCTTGTTGATGAACGTCCCCGAGAGCCCCTTGGAGGCATCAAACGTGCCCGCCAACTCAAACTCGTTGCTCCCCACCTTCGCCAGACCCGTGTACGTATTTCCCTTCCGATTCAGCGTCAGCGTCAACCCCTCGCCCAAGAAGGTCCCAGTCGGTGGCGGCGCCGGCGGCCCAAGCGCACACGCGATCGAAGTGCTCCACGCGTACACCACCACCACCCCAGCCGCGATCAACGTCCGAGCGATCCGCATAGCGACCTCTATCGTGGCATGGCCTTACCAGCCCATCTTTCGTGGCATGGGCTTACCAGCCCATGTTTCGGGCGCCTCGCCCGAAGTTTCTTGTGGACTGGCAGTTGTCTGCCTACGCATTCGTCCCAATCGATCCCGCACTGATCGTCGGCGTCACCGGAATGTCCATCCGACCCGACCCTCGGAAACACGGCCGCCCAACCGACGAGCACATCTTCGCCGAGACCTGCCCGTCATCCGGCCCCAGCACGCTTTGCGTGCGCAGGCACAGGAAGACGCGCGTGTCCGAGGAATCATCCACCATTCCCGGCGTCATCTGCGCCGGGTCCACGAACATCATCTTGTGACGCAAATCCAGGCAGCACGGCCGCAGATTCAGCGGCCGCCCGTAAATATCCTGTGTCGGGGTGGGAGAAATGGGGGGAGTGCTCATGCGTCCACCTCCGTCTTCCGTCCCGCGGCCACCAGCACCGCCCGGCGCACCGCCACAGGCAGCAGTTTCAGTTTGTACGCATTCTGGCTCATCGGCTTGGCTCCTTCAGTGGCTTTGGCACACGCCGCACGAAGCCCGGCGTCATCATCCACCGACACGCCCTTCAGCGCCGCCTCCACGCCCGGCAGCATCCACGGCACCGGCGCCACCGCCCCGGCGCACACCCGCGCCGAACTGATCTTCGCCCCATCAAGCACCAACGCGACGCTCGCCGCCACCAGCGGCCAATCGAACGACTGCTTCTCCTTCACCGCGTAAAACCCGCTCGTCGGCGCGGCGTCGCAGGTGATGTGCGTGACCACCTCACCCGGCTTGAGGTTGTGCTCGCTCGTCACGCCCTTGTCGGTCATGTGAAACAGGTCCGTCAGCGCGATCTCGCTCCTGTCCGCGCCGATCACATGCACCACCCCACCGCACACCATCAGAGCCGGCGCGAGATTGGACGCATGCACAATATGGCACGGCCCATCCCCAAAGATCGCGTGGTACTTGTTCTCCCCATCCACCGCAAAGCACGTCGAGCCGCCCTTCTTCAGGCAATCGAACTGCTCATGCCGGTAGTACCAGCAGCGCGGCCGCTGCAGCAGGTTCCCCGCCGCCGTCGCCACGTTCCGCACCTGCGGCGAGGCCGCCCACTCCACCGCCCGCGCCAACACCGGCGAAATACTCCGCACATCCTTCGATCCCGCAATCTCCGCCAGCGTACACGTCGCCTCAATCCGCAGCGCGCCCTTCCCCCCCGAGCTTCCCTTCGTCGCCGTGATCACCGGCCCATCCGGCCGAATCCGGCGCACGTTCACCACCACATCCGGCTCCGTCAGCCCCTCCTTCAACCGGTCGATCAGATCGATCCCGCCCCCCTTAAGCACCGGGAGGGAATACTTCTTGTTGGCCAGAAGCCCCGCGGCCTCCTGGAACGTCCTGGGTGTAGCAAAGGCAAACTTGTTCACGCCTTCCCTCCTTCCATCGCCTGCAGAATCCGATCCGGCGTCATCGGCAAATCACGCACCGGCTTCCCGATCGCGTTGTAGATCGCGCACGCCACTGCTCCGCTCGTCGCCGCGATCGGCGGCTCCCCGATCCCGCGCACGCCCGTCTGCCCGTGCGTCCAGAGCACCGTCTCGATCTTCGGCATGTCGTACGGTCCCAGCAGCTTGTACGACTCCATGTTGTCGTTCAGCATCGTCCCCACGTTCCGATCCAGCACCTGCACCTCGAAGAGTGCATTCGATATGCCCTGGATCACCGACCCGATCACCTGGCTCTCCGCGCCCTTGCGGAAGATGATCTTCCCCGCGGATTGAATCGCCACCACATGCAGCGGATGCACCACCCCCGTCTCCGCATCCACCGCCAGCTTCACGAACTGCACCCCGTCGTTCC
Organism: Phycisphaerales bacterium; assembly: GCA_038225655.1. GTDB lineage: Bacteria > Planctomycetota > Phycisphaerae > Phycisphaerales > UBA1924 > UBA4658. The sequence goes on from JBBRQY010000014.1 coordinate 33,410, forward strand.
CGCCCTGCCCGGGATCCGCCTTGCCGCGCGGCTTGCCCAGAATCCCATCCGCCGGCAGCTTCTCGCACGCCTGCTTCCACGTCATGTGCGGCGCGCCCTTCCGCAGAATCGCGCCATCCTTGATATCAAAGTCCCCCGCCTCCGCCCCCGCCTCCTTCGCCACGATCGCCAGAATCTGCTCCCGCGCATCCTTCGCCGCCAGCTCCATCGTCGGCGCGATCGTCGGCGTCACCGTCGATCCACCCGACGACGGCCCGGCCGGCAACCCGGTATGCCCGATCCGCACCGTCACCGCGCTCAGCGGCACTCCAATCCCCGCCGCGGCCACAATCCCCACCATTGTCCGCGTCCCCGTCCCCGGATCCTGCGTTCCCGTTCGTACTTCCACCGACCCATCCTGATGCACCGCGACCTCGGCGTTCCCCCCCGGCCCGGCATTGTGCCAGCTCGCCGTTCCCACTCCGTATCCAATCCGCAACGCCCCCGTCACCGACCCCGTCGGCTTGCGATCGCTCCACCCGATCATCTTCGCCCCTAGATCGAACATCTCCCGGAACGTATCTCGCGAGGCCAGCGTGTGCTTCAGCACCAGCGGATCCATCCTGCACGCCGCGGCGATCTCATCCAGCATCAACTCTTCGGCAAACCCACCCTGCGGCGAACCCGGCGCCCGCGCCGGCATTACCTTCCCGCCATTGTGCCCGATGTCCTCATGCCCGCTCTTTTTCACCAGCTTGTACCGCCCCGAAGGCACGCTGCACCCGCCGCCCCCGCCGATGCCCGTCCCGCCCCACGTCCGAATTTCCCCACCCGTAATCGTCCCGTCCTTCTGGAACCCGATCCGCACGAGCGTTTGGCTCGCGGGACGCATCCCCGTATCCGTCTGCTCCCCGGATCGATCCGCGAACATGTACGCCGATCGCTTGAACTTCCCCGCCGCGCCCGCCGCCGCGTTGCACTCCGTTCCCGGCTCGCCAAGTTTCGATCCGAACCCGCCCCCGACATACTCGCACGACACCTCGATCGCCGACTGCGCCAATCCCAGCGGCTTGTCCAGCCCGCCCCGCGCCTGCCCCGTCCCCTGCGTCGAGGAATACACCACCGCGCTCTCACCCTTGTACTCGATCGACGCCCCATGCGTCTCCAAACACGTGTGCGGCTGCACCGGCGTCGTGTACACCGCCTCCAGCTTCATCTCCGCCCCATCCAGAGCTTCTTTCACCTTCGCATCCGGCTCCGGCAGCGACGTCACCGTGTCCGTGATCCGCGTCTTCACGGGCTTCTTCGTCCACTTGCACTTCAGGGCCCGCAGCCCGCGCTTCACCGCCAGCGGGGACTCACCGACGATCTGCCCCATCTTGTGCCCGTGATACTTCCCTTCCTTATCCGCGCCCTGGCGCTGGATCACCACATCCACAACCCCCGGCACAGACTTGGCCGCGTCCACATCGCACCCATCCAGCGTCGCCGCGCCGAAGGGACACCGCAGGAAGCCGACGTACAGCCCACCCGTGAAGTACATGTCGCGCCCGTACTTGGCGCGCCCCGTCACCTTCATGGGTCCATCCAGCCGCGACGCATTGTCGTTCACCGACGACCCCGCGTTCATCGGCCGATTCGTCGTCGGCATGTCGCTCGGTGTCGTCGAAGTGGGGGGGTCAAGCAGTGCCATGCAAACCTCTTTCTATTCCGTGCCAAGCCCTCCGCACGCGGAGGACCATCAATGCCCAGCTCACGTGTTGCCCTGTTCCATCACCACCGGCTGCCCGGACGCCTCCAGCACTGCATTGAAGATGTTCGTGTACGTCCCGCACCGGCAGATATTCCCGCCCAGCCCGTGCTTGATCTGTTCCAGCGTCGGCTTCGGGTTGTTGTTGAGGAACACGCGGCTTGCCACCACGAACCCCGGCGTGCAGAACCCGCACTGCATCGCATCATGCTTCACGAACGCCACCTGCACCGGATCCATCGCATCCGGCGTCCCCAAGCCCTCCACCGTTGTGATCGTCGACCCCACACAGTCCACCGCGAACGTCATGCACGCGTTGACAATCTTCCCATCCATGATCACCGAGCACGCCCCGCACGCCCCGCGATCGCAGACTTCCTTCGTCCCCGTCAGCCCCATGTGGATCCGCAGCGCCTCCAGCAGCGTCGTCGCCGGCTCCACCTTGACCGGAGTCGGCTTCCCGTTCACGTTCAGCGTGATCGTCAGCGCGTCCGGACCCATTTCCGGAACGCCCTCCGGCTCCGTCGCCAAACCTAGCACCCCGGTCGCCTGCGCCGCCGCGGCCAGCGACCCCGCCGCCGCGCCAACGCCCATCGTCTTCATGAACGACCGGCGCGACACCGCGAACTTCGGCTTTCCATTCCCATTCACGCCCGGCAAGGGGTGGGGGGGAACGGGCACGTTCGGATCATCACGCATGGTCAATCCTCCTGAAGCCAAACCGCTCTGGTCAGATGGTACAGTATCATGGAACCCCGGTTGCCGCCCAATCCCCCATCCGCGCCGAGCGGCCTCAGCCGCCGGTCCCCCACGAAGGCATAAGCCCTCCCCCCGTTCGCCTCGCCCGATGTCGGCCTCCAGCAGCCCACTACGGAGATAGAGCGTCATGCTCCCACTTATCCCAATACTGCTTTCCTCTCTCTTCGCGGCCTCCGCCCCCGTCGAAATCCACCAAAGTTGCGAGTCAGTCTCACCCAACTGGCCAAACGTCAAACTCATAGATGATGGCTACAAAGATCATGCCCTCCGCTTTGCCGCACCGGATGCCCACGCCGATCTGGGCCCCTGCCCCGTCGATTCCACAACCGCGTTCACCCTCAAACTCGCCCTCCGTACCACCGACTCCGCCTTCAACACCGCCCTCATGGCCCGCGACGGCGAAGCCGTCGGCCTCAGCATCATCCTGGGCCGCGAGCCCGGCCGCGTGAGCTTTGAGGCCTGGTCCTGGCAGAACATCAAGCTCATCTCCACCTCCCGCATCGACGATGGCAAGTGGCACCTCGTGCAGATTGAGTACGAGCCCGAGAGCAACGTCGCTCTCCTCTCCATAGATGGCCGCACCGAGTCCTGGGCGGCCCTCGGCAAGGGCGCATCCCCAACCGCCAACCTTCGCCTCGGCAACAACATCGGCGTCGATCAACCCTTCCGCGGCGACCTTGACGAGCTCGACATACTCCCCTCCGTCGCTAAACCGGACCGTTTCGCCTCCCTCGCCCCCATCACATCCTCCACCGACAAAGCCCGCGACCTCGCCGAGCTCCGCGCCTATCTCCTCCCCCCGCGCACGCCCATCCCTGATACTCCCGAAGCCCTCGCCGCACAGAAAGCCGTCGTCCGCAGCGGCGTCGCCAACGCCCTCGGCCTCACGCCCTATCCCCCGCGCCGCCCTCTCGACTTCCAATCCCACGGCGAAAAAATCGCGGGCGGTGTGAAGGTCGAGCGGGTCACCTGGTCCTCCTGGCCCGGATACCGCGCCACCGGCTGGCTCTGGACCGCAGAAAAACAATCTCCCGGCCGTCACCCAGCCATGCTCATGCCCCACGGCCACTGGGCCAACGGGGCGCTCGAAGATGTCGTGCAGGTCCGCGCCGCCCGCTTCGCCCGCGCCGGCTACATCGTCCTCGTTCCCGATTCCGTCCACGTCGAAGACCTCGCCTCCGGCGTGAACACCGTCGGCGTCATGACATGGAACAACATCCGCGCCCTCGACCTCCTTTGCGAACGCCCCGACGTCGATCCCGCCCGCATCGGCTGCACCGGCGCATCCGGCGGCGCGCAGCAAACCATGTACCTCATGGCCCTGGAAGACCGCCTGGCCGCCGCCGCCCCCGTATGCATGATCTGCTACTACAACGAGATCCTCGGCGAACATTTCGCACACTGCGCCTGCAACCACGTTCCCGGCGTCGCCTCCGTCACCGATCAGCCGGGCATGTGCGCCGTCTTCGCCCCACGCCCCGCCCTCTTCATCAGCGCCACCGGCGACTGGACCCACAACTTCCCCACGCAGGGCTGGCCCGAAATCCAGAGCTTCTATTCAACCGCCAACGCCGCATCCGCCGCCCACCAGCAGCAGTTTCACGCGGGTCACGGCTACGACGGCCCCATGCGTTCCGCCGTTTACGCCTTCTTCGATCCCCTCCTCTCCCCGCCCAACCCGAGCGCCACCGAGGCCGACTTCACCGCTTTCCCGGTCTCCACGCTCGCCGCACTCGGCCCACCCAACCGCGTCCCGGATCGCGTCGCCCTTGCCGCCGAACACGCCGCCCGTCGCCCCTCCGTCTCCACGCTCCGCGAACTCGCGCCCAAGCTCACCTGGTCTCCGCGCGTCCTTGAACCCGGCAACCTCGGCCCCGTCGCGCCTGATTCTCCTTGGAATCGCTACACCATCACCGGTCCGGACAACGTCGCCCTCCCCTTCCTCGCCCGCGGCGTCCTCTGGGATGGCCCCGACGCAGAGGTCAAGTCGCCCGACGACAACTCTGACATCCTCGTCGTTCTCCCCGCCGACAGCCGCGCCCCCCTTCTCCTGAACCCCCCAGACTGGCTTACCTCCGCCAAGCGCGTCGTCATCCTCGAGCCCCGCTTCCGCGGCGAGTGGCGTGAGTTCGCCGATGGGAATGGGGGCTGGCGGAGAAACGCCATCATCCTCGGCCGCGGCGAGGGCTACCAGGCCGCCGTCGATATCGCCCAGATCATCCAGTCCATCCCCGGCGACGGCAAGGTCACCGTGGTCGCTCTCGGCCCTACCGGGGTTGAGGCCCTTCTCGCTCTCGGCGGCGCGCCCCGCATCCATTCCCTGATCATCGACAACCTCGGCCCCTCGTTCACCGCCGATGGCAACCGCGATCCGCAATGCCCCGGCATCCTCCGCTTCGGCGACTTGGACAAGCTCATCGCCACCGCCCGCCCGGATTGCACGCTCACCATCGGCGGCTCAACTCTCGGCAAAGGCCCGAAGCCCCTCGACGCCGATCAGATCAAGGCCGCGCTGTATCCAGCGCACTGAGCTTCTTCCGATACACCTCACGCACCTTCCCCGTCACCGGATCAACCACCCGCCCCGCCAGCTCCAGCCCCAGGTGCCCCCGCGCAATCCCCAGGTAGAACTCATCCGCTCCCGCCGTCACGGGCTTTGGCCGCGTCATCGATGTCCCCGGCTCGCCCACCAGCACCACATCCCCCTCGCCCAGGTTCCGCAAGGCAATCGATTCAGGTGTCTCTGCGCTCCCCTCCCCAACCGTCGGAATCCGACGAATCTCATGTACCCGCACACGAATCCCATCCCGCACCGCCCAGTACTCCATCAGCGGCCTCCCCAACTCGCTCGGGCTCCCCGCCAGCACCACCAGCGCTTCACGCTTCTCCGCCCCGCGATCTCGCGCCGCGGCCAGCGCGGCCGCATACACATCGCGCACCAGCCCCGTCCGCTGCATCCATGACTCCCGCTGCGGATCGCTCGCGTTTGACCAGTGCATCGCAAACGTCGGCATCCAAATCGCCGCCGTCAGCAGCACTATCACCCACGCCGCCATTCCCCACACCGCTCCCCGCTTCTGATGCAGCCCGCCCACCATCCCCGCCGCCGCATACAGCCCCACCAGCCACAGCAACGCATCAAACGCGGCCGCAAACTGCGAGATCTTCGCCGTCGCCAGCGTCGGCCCCGCCCAAGCCATCACCACCGCACACACCATCGCCGCAAAGTACATGCTCCGCCGCCGCACTCTCCACACAGCGCAGAACACCCCATACCCGACTATCAACCCGCCCATCGCCGCCAGCCCCCGCGCCCCATCCAGCATCAACTTCCCCCCCGGCCCTGTCAGGTAGTACAACGCGCGATCCCAACCAGTCCCAGTCGCGGCGTACGACTCCCAATCCAGCACCTGCATCGTGTACGCCCACACATGCCCCCACGACAGCGCATAGTGGGGGAGCGCAACGACGATCGCCGTCGCGACCACCAACCCGAATCCCCGCCCCGCTCGCCAAACCATCCACGCCCACCGCTCTCGCGCCTCCCCTAAAACCACGTCCCGCACCACGCAAATCCCCACTGTCCCCAAGCACAGCAACCCCGTCGGCATCATCATCGCCGGTTTCGCCAGGAGCGCAAGCCCGAACATCGCCCCCGCCCAGCACAGCCGCTTCCAACTCCCCCAGAACAGCGGCCCGCGCAGCAGCAACATCATCCCGATCGCACCCAGAATCCCCGCGCAATAGTCCGGCTTCAGATTCTGCACGCTCGCCGCCAGAAACGGTGCACTCGCCCCACACACCATCAGCAGCAGCGCCCGCCACCCGCACCTTCCCCCCGCCCGCCTCCCGATCCGACCCACCGCCAGCACAAACGCCAGCACCGGCACGCCCGTGAACACATACGCCGCCCAGTCCTTCACACCGAACACGCCGTATCCCATCGCCGCACACGCGCTCGCCCACGGCGAATGCGGCGGCTCCCTCTTCCAATCCCTCACCAACCCCTTCACCGCACTCGCAACGCCGCCGCGCTCCCAACCCTCCTGCCCCGCCCGCCAAAGCTCCGCCCCGCGCGCCATGTAGATCACATCATCCACGCGCGGATACACCGCCAGCCGCCCCCGTTCCATCGAAAGATGCATCACCCACGTCACAAGCGCAGCCGTCAGCAGCAGGGCCACCCCCACGCGCATCCACCGCTCACGATTGAACAATCCTCGCCGCACGCCCAACCCTATTCACACGCCCGGGATGAGCGAGTCTTCGAGCGAATCCCGCGGATTGCTGTCCCCCTACGCCTTCACGCCCTGCTCTTCCCCCTCGGTCCCATGCCGATCATGCCGCTTCACATCCGTCGCCAGCCCCACCTTCTCCATCAGCAGAATCGTCCAGTACGTCACATCCACCTCGTACCACTTGTGCCCGTGCGCCGCGGATCGCTGATCCCCATGATGGTTGTTGTGCCACCCCTCGCCATTTGAAATCAGCGCAACAAACCAGTTGTTGCGGCTGTTCTCACCCGTTTCAAAGCTTGTGTACCCCCACAGATGGCTCAGCGAGTTCACGCTCCACGTGATGTGCCAGACCAGCACCGTTCGCACCACCACGCCCCACAGCACAAAGCTCGCCGCAAACCGCAGCGCGCCGGCCCATCCCCCTGTCCCCGCCTGCAACAGCCACCCGATCCCCAGCCCGATGGCCGCAAACACCACGACGTGCGCCACATACACCCAGAACCACCGCAGCCACCGCTCCAGCCCCAGATAAAACCGCTGCGACACCAGATCGCGCGAGTACTTGTGCAGCAGATCCGCCGTGTCCGAATCCCGATTCTCGATCACCAGCCACCCCACATGCCCCCACAGAAACGTCACCAACGGGCTATGCGGGTCCGGCTCTTCATCCGCGTGCTGATGGTGCTTCCGATGGATCGCCACCCAGCGCGCCGGCGCTTCCTGCAAACAGCACACACCCAATATCGCCGTCGCCCGCTCCACCCAGCGCGGGCATTTGAAACTCCGATGCGTCAACAGGCGGTGGAAGCACAGATTGATCCCCAGCGTCCCGAACACATACAGCCCCGCCACGCACGCCCCCACGCCCCACCACGAGAAGAACCAGGGCAGCACCGCCAGCAGCGCAACCAGATGCAGCACCACGATGCTCGTCGCATACGTCCACCGCACCCGCATCCCCGACGTCGCCCGCGGCCGCTCCAGCCGATGTCCCATCCCCTTCACCTCAACTTGCGCAGCCAAAGCCCTGCCCGGCGGCGGTGCAGTCACTGTGGTTTGTACCGCGTCATGAACTTGAACGAGATTTCCTTCGGGGGCGCGTCGTGCCTTGCGCCAACCCTGAAATAAAGTGTATCCCTACGGCCGCGCCACGCCCTCCGGCGCCTGCGCAAACTGGCTCGCTTTGTCCCCGGGGAACTGCTTGATCCCCGTCTGGTCCGGCTTCTTGCCCTTGCCGCGAAGGTCCGTCGGTGTTTTCTCCGGGATAACAAACTCCTCCGGCCCGATCGACGCGCACTGCCGCATCTCCGCATCCGCCGCCGCAAGCATCGTCTCGTCCGCGTGCTCCAGCAGGTTCCGGAAGTATTCCCGGATTTCCACCTCCGCCAGATCAAAGAAATGCAGCGCGGCCGCGCGATCCCGCTGGAACTCCAGATCGTTCCCATTCCCAGCATGGTGCCGCAGATCGCTGTCCAGCTTGCTCAGCGTGCACGCCCACGCGTGCAGCAGAATCGCGCTGTTCCCCAGCCGCGCCTGCACCGCCTGCCGCTCCAGCATCGCCACGTCGTACTTCTTGCTCATGGTCTTGAACAGATACGTGTGCTCCCGCGTCAGCCGACCAAGCCGCTCTCCGACATCCTTCAGATCGGGGTGAACCCCATTCAGCACCGGCAGCGGCCGCCGAATCCCGAAGAACACCTCCAGACCCAGCGGAATCGCCCGCTTCATGATCTCCGGCCGCATGCTGTTCCGCGCCGCCTTCGCCAGGTACGCCCCCATCGGCTCGTCCTTGTCCTTCATCAGCGCGCTGCGAATCCCCAGCATCATCTCCGCCAGTTGCTTCCCGCCGTAGCCGAAGATGAAGGACCACATCAGGTCGTTCGCCCCTTCCACGATCAGATTGATGCGAGAGTCGCGGAAGACCCGCTCCACCTCGTTCTCTGTCATGTAGCTCTCGCCGCCCATGATCTGGATGCCGTCGTTCACCACGCGCCATCCATACTCGCTGCAGAACGACTTGCACACCGCTGTCTCCACCATGATGTCCTCATCATGCCGGTCCAGCATCCCCGTCGTCATGTACAGCACCGCATCGATCGCGTAGTCGTACGCCGCCATCCGCGCGATCCGCTGCCGCACCAGCTCTTTATCCGCCAGCGGCTTGCCGAACTGATACCGCGTCATCGCCCACTTCGTCGATTGGTCCCGCACCTTCCGCGCCCCACCCAGCATCCCCGCACTCAGCGTGCATCGTCCGTAGTTCAAACAGCTCAGCGCCATCTGCAACCCGCGCCCCTCCTTGCCCAGCAGATGCGTCTTCGGCACCCGCACGCCATGGAACCGTATCCGCGCCTGCCACGTCCCCCGAATCCCGCACTTGCTCCGGTTCTTCTGGAAGATCTCCACCCCATCCATCCATGGATGCAGCACGATCGCGCTGATCTTCCCTTTCCCATCCGCCGTCTTCTCCCGGCACATCACCGTAAACAATCCCGAAATCGCCCCGCTCGTCGCCCACTTCTTCTCCCCGTAGATCACATACTGATCCCCATCCCGCTCGAAGTACGTCTCCTGCCCGCCCGCATCGCATCCCACATTCGGCTCGCTCAGGCAGAACGCGCTCAGCCAGTCCTTCGCCAGCCGCGGCAGCCATTCCTTCTTCTGCACCTCATTCCCGAACAGCATCACCGCCTTACACCCGATCGACTGGTGCGCGCTCACCATCACTGCCGTAGAGCCGCAACTGAACCCGATCCGCTCCAGCACACGGTTGTAGCTGGTAATCCCCATCCCCAGCCCGCCGAACTCCTTGGGAATCGTCATCCCCAGCACGCCCAGCGAGAACAGCTTGTCGATCACCCAGCGCGGAATCTCCTGCTCCTGGTCGATCGCGATCGCCGGATGCTCATTCTTCAGATACTCGTCCAGCCGCGCCAGCAACTGGTCGCACTCGGCCTGCTCGCGCGTGTCCTGCTGCGGATACGGAAAATAGAACTCCTCCTTCAGGTTCCCCCAGAAGATGTTCTTCACCGGCCCCATCTTCGTGGGCTCCGCGCCAAGCCAATCCTCCGCCTCTTCCAGCAGCTTCCGGTCGTCGTCCTTGATGCCCTTGAGATTCTTCAGATCCGACATTGCGCTGCTCCACAAGGGCCCCGCGGCCGCCATTCACTTCTTGCTCTTCTCAAAAAATGCCTGAATCGCCGCCCGCCCCCCCGGCGTCCCCCGCAGTCGGACCAACTCCCGCCGCTCCACATCCAACGCGGCCTGCCAACCGTTTTCGAGCCCCGCCCGCACTGCCTCCATTACCGCCTTCGCTGGTTCCCCGGTCAACCCCTCGCCGGCCACCTTCGCCAGCCCTGCCAGCACGCCCGCGCGAATCCCCGCTCGCCCGATCCATCGCGACGGCGCACTATCCCGCTTCGGTATCCCGCTCGCTCCCCCGATCCCCATCTTCCCGCGCTGCTCCACCACCCATTGCTTCGCCGTCGTCACCAGTTCCCCGGCGCTCGGCGCCACGCGATCAAACACCCCCGCGCTCACCGCCTCCTCATACATCATCGGCTTACCCATCGCCGTCCGCTTGATCGCCTCGGCAGCATCTTGCGGGCGCATGCGTGCTGGCAGCAGGTTCGTCCCGCCCCACCCAGGGCAGATCCCCAGCCCCGCCTCCGGCAACCCCACCGGATACGGCTTCCCGCTCGCATTCGGCGCTCCGATCAGTCCATCACAGTGCATCGCGATCTCAAGCCCGCCCCCAAGCGCGGCCCCACCAATCGCAGCCGCCGTCGGGCACCCCAAATCCGCGATCATCCCGAACACCCGCTGCCCATATGCCAGATACGCATCCAGCTTCCGATCCCCATCCGCATCAGCCGGATCAAACTGAATCGTCTTCAGATCCGCCCCCGCAATAAACACCCGCGCCGAAGCCGAAGCCAGCACAAACCCCGTCATCCCCCGCGGCAGCCCCTTCATCGCATATTCAATCCGTCGAATCAACCCCTCATCCAGCACCACCATCGGCGACCCCGGCTGTTCAAGGGTCAACGTCACCACACCCGCGAACGGGCCGGTCTCATCCATCGTCACTGCGAGGGGTGGGCCCGGGGGGTGGGGGGTGGTGGGGTGGGGGGGTGAAAGGTTGGTGCCGGTGGCCATATCGCCGCCATCGTATCAAACCCCACGATCCCCGAACACCCCGCAAATCCCTTTTGGGGTGCTCCCCGGCTCCCCTCCCCTCCCGTCGTACAATGGCTTTATGCTGAATTGGAGCCAATGCCCCGCTGTCGAACGCACCCCCGACAAGGTGAGCGGGGCATGGCTCTTCAAGGGAACGCGTGTACCCGTCAAAGCCCTCTTTGAGAACTTCGAAAGCGGTGCACGAGTAGACGAGTTTCTCGAATGGTTCCCAGGCGTTACGCGCCAGCAAGTGGAGCAAGTTCTGACCCACGCCGAGCGCAGTCTGGCGGCCTGAGCCCATGAAGATACTCTTCGACCAGGGAACTCCGGCCCCGCTCCGCCACCACTTTACCGAACACGTCGTCACGATTGCGTACGACCTCGGCTGGGGAAATCTCGCCAACGGCGATCTGCTCAACGCGGCCGAAGGCGCGTTCGACGCGATGATCACCACGGATAAAAACCTTCGCTATCAGCAGAACATGTCCGGACGGACGATCGCGATTCTCGTGCTGCCGACCACCAGTTGGCCGCGAATCAAGCTGCATGTTGCATTGGTCGTAGAAGCAGTAAACGCACTGCGCGCGGGCGACTTCCGCGAGTTGCAGTTCCCTGAGTGATGTCAGTCGGAAAAGCGGGGGGGGAGGGGGGCCGTCTTGATCGCGTTTGCGCCATCGACTCTCGCCAAGCATCCTCATTCACTCCACCCCGCCCGCTTAGCATCCCGCACCGCCGCATTCCGCGTGCGGTCCACCCACCCAACGGAGTCCCCCTCTTCATGGCCACCACCTCCCGCAGCGGCGGACAACGCAACAACCTCTCCAGTTCCAGCGGCCGCAAGCAACGCTCCCCCACGACCATCGCCCACACCGGCAGCCGCGTCGACCCCTCCCACACAGCCGAACAGGCTCGCGAGGCCCGCGAAAAGAAATCCGCCAAGCAGCCCAAGAAATCCGCCGCCCCCGCCCCCACCCAGCCCTCCGGCAGGAATCCCAACCTCACCGCGAAGAAGAAGCACAAGAAAAAGAAGAAGTAGCTTCCAGCCGCGCGACGGTGCCACCAAAATCATGACGTGCCACCGACGATCGCCGCTTCAGGAGCGGGAGAGAATGCTTCCATGAACTACGTCGAAACGATCCTCCCAGAGTTCGACCGCGAAATGGCCAACACGCGCAAGGTGCTCGAACAGGTTCCGGCGCACAAACTCGACTGGCAAGCCCACGCCGATTCGCACACGATCGGCTGGAACGCCAACCACCTCGCCGAGATTCTCGGCTGGGTCGCAGGCAACTTCATGGCGCCCGCCTGGGACTTCGCCCCCATCGGCGGCAGCCCGTATCAGGCCCCGGCCCTGACAAGCCCTCAGGAAATCCTCGCCCTGTTCGATCGCAACGCCGCCGACGCCCGCAAAGCGATCGCCGCAATGAACGACGACCAGTTGACCCAGCCCTGGTCGCTCCTCTACGCCGAAACCCCGATCTTCACCATGCCCCGCGGCATGGCAATCCGGACGTACATCCTCAACCATCTGATCCACCATCGTGCGATCCTGTGTACCTATCTGCGCCTGAACAACATCCCGGTCCCCGGGATGTATGACCCATCGTGAGATGAATAGAGGTCGAAGCGTCACCCGGTTTGGTGTTTTTTCACGCCATTGTGCGAAGAGGCGGGTCTGGGATCTTCCCACGTCGCTCAAGCCCAAGAATAAACGTGCGAAGTGATGTGCAAAGCGGGTGTTATGGAAGCTTCTGCCCCCAAGCCCGACCTGGTCACGCGCGGCCCCATCGTATAAGCTGCGGCCTCGCCCCCAGCCGCCAAACAACAGGAGCACCCCGCCATGAAGTACATGATCAGTTGGAACGAGCGACCCCAGGGCTCGCCAATGGAATACGAGAACGCCCAGAAGCGCATCCTCGAGGTCTTCCGCCAGTGGAAGGCCCCCGCCAACTTCAAGATCGAGATGTTTGTCATCCGCGTCGGCGACTGGGGCGGCCATCTGCTCGTCGAATGCGACGACACGCTCATCCTCCACAAGTTCTGCTCGATGCTCCCCGCCTTCGCGTTCACCGTCCACCCCGTCGTCCCCGTCGAGGACGCCGTCCGCGTCGAGCTCGAGGTCATGGCGTGGCGCGATGGGCTCAAACGCACCTGAAAGTCTGGGCGGATGCCAGTTCCATTGGCGCGAGCTCAAGACCCCAAGACGACTGGCAGCCCGGTATGGAACGCCTTCATCGCTGACATCCAGTACATCGGAATCCGCAAGGGGGGCAGTCCGGACTTGCCGTCCCCAGTCATCCCTCCCCGTCCCTTTTCCCCTCGGCACTCGGCACTCTGAACTCCGCACTACCCCCCCCCGTCCTCATTGTGGACATCTCCACAACTGATTGTGCCCACGCCCATCATCCGATAACATCGGCCTCAATGCCTAGCCAAGGTCGGCTCCGCCCATTTTTCTCCCCAATTCAGGCGATGATCGCCTGCGTCGGGCTCGCCGCCTCACTGCGGGCGCAGCCGCCTGCGCCCCTTCCGCCGGTGCCAGCCCCATTGCCTCCCGTTTCCTGGTACGGCGATGCCAATCCCGGCGACATCTCGGGCCGCGACTTCTCCAGCATCCGCCTCCCCGCCACCCTCCAACGCGGCGAGGTCGTCATCCACGCCTCCCGCGCCTGGGTCTGGACCGAGGGCAGCACCTCGGCAGTCCGAATGATCGGCATCGACGGGCTCCCCGTCGGCACGCAGCGGCTGATGCTCCAGGGCGATGTCCACATCGAGCTCGCTGGCTACCGCTTCACCGCCGCACAAGCCGTCATCTGGTCGCAGAACATCAGTTCCGCGGCCACCGGCGGATTCGGCAATCCCGCCCCCGACGATGAACGTCAGGTCCGCCAGATTTCCGTCTACTTCGATCGCGTCTCCGATCCCGGAGCGCAGGCCGGGTACTCCCAGGCCGCGGATCGACTCCTCGTCACCGCCGTCCTCGATGGCGCGTTCGATCTGAAGCCCGACGCGCTCACCCCCGGCCGCCCAACCGCCACCGCGCAAACGGACTTCCTTAAAGAAGCCGAGCTGCGCTGGCAGCGATACCTCCGCGAACTGATCGGCAAGCCCGATTCCGGCCCCGAGCCGAAGGCCGCGCTCACGCCCGGAACCGTCTCTGGGCAAATCAATCCGCTTTTCTCCCGTCCCTACGAGCCGAACTCCCCGATCGCCAAGCTCTACGCCACACAGACCAGTGAGCCCGCGCCGCTTTCAATCGAAGAGCGCGTCGAACCTCTATTTGCCAAAGATGGCATCATCACCTTCCACGCCGGCAGCCGCGCCGCGGATACGCCCGTTGCCCCGGACTTCGGCGAAAAAGTCGCCGACAGCGACTTCATCCGCATCGTCGGTTCCAAGGACCCCAACGGCGACAGCGCGGTGATGCTCTTCGGCGGCGTCGTGTTGCAGTACTCCGACCTCCGCAAGAACCGAAACCTCCTCATCACCGCCGAGCGTGCCGTCATCTTCCTTCCCCCCGGCGCGGTCACGGACATCTTCAAACTCTCAGCCGAGCAGGTCCGCGGCATCTACCTCGAAGGCGACGTTGTCGCCACCGACGGTCAGTACACTATCCGCGGCCCGCGCGTCTTCTACGACTTCGCCCAGAACAAGGCCGTCATGGCCGACGCCGTCTTCTCCACCGTCGATGCCAAGCTCGGCGTCCCGATCTACGTCCGGGCCCAGACGCTCCGCCAGGAAGCCGCCAATCAGGTCCGCGCCGAGAAGGCCCGGCTCAGCACCAGCTCCTTCTTCGAGCCCGTCTTCACTATCGGCGCACAGAGCATCACCGTCACCGAAGCCGCGGCCCGCGCCGAAGGCGGCCGCAAAGTTACCTACATCGACGCCCACAACATCACGCTCCGCGGCGCGAATGTCCCGTTCTTCTGGCTCCCCGGCTACAAGGGCGAGATCGACAACCTCCCGCTGGAGGACGTCCGCGTTGACAACTCCTCCGGCTCGGGCGCGGCCCTCAAAACCACCTGGAGCATCCCCGGCCTGCTCGGCCGCGCCGCCCCCGAGGGCGTGAACGCGCGGCTGCTCCTGGACTACTACTTCGACCGCGGCTTCGCCGCCGGCACCCGCACCGATTGGAGCACGCCCACACTCGCCGGTCAGGTCTTCGCCTACATGCTCACCAACGACAACGGCCGCGATGTGCTCTCCAACGGCACCCGGCTGGAGCAGGACCAGCAGTTCAGAGGAATCGTCCTCGCCGAAAATCGCTGGGACATCAATACCAACTGGTCCCTCTTCGGCGAAATCTCCAAGATCAGCGACCAGACCTTCGTCGATTCCTTCTTCAAGGATCTCGGCTCCGAAGGCCGCGAAGTCGCCAGCGACCTCTACCTTCGCTACATCGGCGGCAACTCCGAGTTCAGCTTCCTCGTCAAAGGCACCTTCGACAACTTCACTCCCAACCAGTACCTGCTCCAGAGTCAGGGCTACACCGTCAACAAGCTCCCCGAAGCCAAGTACGCGCGGCTCGCAGACGATCTGCTTCCCGGCGTCGCCCCGGGACTCCTCACATGGACGCACGAGTACAGCATCTCGCGCATGGCCTTCAAGTTCACCGAGCCCACCATCGGCGACTTCGGTTTCAACAACTCGTTTGTCTCCAACGCCGAGTTCGGCATCAGCCCCAACCAGTCCTTCGCCGATCGCCTCCGCGCCGCAGGCCTGAATGAGCAGGCGATCGACCGCGTCGATACCCGCCAGGAGCTTACGGGTGTCTTCGATGTCGGCGTCTTCCGGATCAACCCGTTCGTGGTCGGCCGTTTCACCGGCTACGACGAGAAGATCGAGAAGTTTGACACCGCCTCGCCGGATCTCGACAAGCAGTACCGCGTCTGGTGGGCCGCCGGAACCCGCGTCAGCACTGAGATCGAACGCATCAACGACGAGATCGAGAGCACACTCTTCGACCTGCACCGCACCCGCCACATCATCACGCCAAGCGCGACGTTCTGGTCCGCGGCCTCCACCATCCGCCAGGAATCGCTCCCCGTCTACGACGACACCGTCGAAGCGCTCAACACCGGCTCGGCCGTGCGCACAGGCGTGAGCAACGTCTGGCAGACGCAGCGCGGCGGTCCCGGACGCTGGCACTCCGTCGATGTCCTGAAGATCAATACCGACGTCACCTTCTCCACCGCAGATCGCAACTCAACCTCTCCCTTCGGCCGCTTCTTCGACGATCGCCCCGAGTACTCCTTCCTCGGCAACTACTTCACCGGCGAGGCCTCGTGGCAGGCGACCGACGCCGTCGGGCTTGTCTACAGCGTGATCTACGACTTCGACAACAACCAGGTCGCCCGCACTACCGCCGGCGGCATCATCCAGCACTCCCCCGAGTTCAGCACCTACGCCCAGGTCCGATTCCTGAACGCACTAGACGCCACGTACGTTGACGCCGGCCTGAACTACCAGCTCACCCGCATCTACTCCATCGGCGGAAGCATCACCTACGACACCAATCGGAGCGAAGTCCAGAACGTCAGCGCGACGCTGCGGCGTCGCTTCCAGGACGCCACGCTCGGCTTCCGCATGAGCTTCAACTCCATCACCGACGAGACCAGCATCGGCTTCGTTTTCGAACCCGCGGCCATCGCTTCCAAACGTCAGTCCGAGCGGATGGACCGGCTCCGCGACATCGGGCGGTGACGTCCCGCGTTCAACAACCCGCGAACCATGCCGACAGGAAATCAAAGATGTCCTGGATTGTGGCCGAGCCGGAGACGTTGAAGTCCGCCGCGCGAGAGCCGTTGAAGAACCGCTGCAGATACAGGAAAATGTCCGAGACATTTACCACGCCGTTCATGTCCTGGTCCGCCGGGCACTCGCGGATCGAAGTGCTCGCTGGTTCGGCAACATAGACGTTCCGCCACGCCGGGCCGCTGTACAACGCCGGGTCATAGTTGTCGCGCCCGTGCGAGATCATCATCGTGTTCGTGATCGGCACGCTGCCGAACTGCGGGGTTGTCGTTGGCTCCCACAATCCGCTGGAGGCGTTGCGGACAAACTCCCGCTCGCCGACGTTGGTCATGACGTACAACCGCCCGCCGTCGCCGACTTGGAGCGAACGGATCCCGGTCACGCCGCTGATCGAGACGGACTGCGCGACGCTCAGCGCGGCTGCGAGCGGATTGACCCGAAGGTCGTAGAAGAATCCCGACGCGTTGGACCCGACGATGTACGCGGAGTGTGGTGGGTCAACGTCGCCGCAGAGCGTTCCCTCCGGGGCGATCCCGGCCGGAATCGGGTGCGTGGCCAGCAGCGCGAGACCGCGGCTGTACAGCAGAAGGTTGCGCGTGCTCTGGGTGATCGCAACGAGCTGGTCGTGGACGTCGTCCCACCGGAGCACATCGGGCATCTGTCCGTCGTTGGGCGTCACACCTCCGAGTTGCACCAGCGTTGCGCCGCTCGTGTCGTACCGCTTGATCTGCCCGATCTCGTGAAAGTACAAGTCGCCGAAGCGGTCCGTGGCCAGGGGCGTTGGCGCGTTGATGTTCAACAGCAGCGTCGCCGTGCCGTCGGTCACGCTCTGCCGGTACAGCGGTGTTGCCGCGTTCGGGTTCGGCTGCGTGGTGGTGTAGAACATCGTGTCTCCGTCGGCGGCGAAGACGCTTCCAACGATCGGCCGTCCGTTGCCGGTGGGGTACGTCTGCTGAAGGCCGCCCTGCACTTGCGTGAGAATCCCGTTGAGGAACGCGCGGCTCCAGAGCCCTTGCGTCGGCCATGGCCAGACCATGTGGGCCGCGCGGATGCTGGTGACGGTGTCCAAACATCGCAGCGTGGTGCTTCCGAGGCCCAGACTGGTCAGTTGCAGCCGCTGGATCGTGCCCGATGAGGTCGGGAGTACCTCTTGGATGGCGTTGCTCACGCGGGATGTGAACGTGCTTTGCGTGGCCAGATTGCCGTCGTCGTCCGGATCGCGAAATCGCAGCTTGGCGATGAGCGAGCCGCCGCAGGCGTCGGCGATGCCTGTGAGCGCCATGCAGTGGCCGCCGTTGCGCGAATAGCGCCCGCTCCCGTCCGGCTGGTAGAAGCCGTAGCAGATCATGACCATGCGGCCGTCGGACATCTTGTCGTACAGGTCGATCGCGCGGATATGTCCGAAGACCACGCTCACCGTGTACGTGTCCGGTGCGCGGCTGTTGAGCAGACTTTGCAGTCCGTCTCTGGCGTCGTCCCGGTTGGTGCCATCGTTCGCGTCCGTGTTCATTCGGCCGGCGAGGGTGTTGATCTCGCTGGTGACCTCGGCGACGTGGCTCTGCAGTTGAAACTCCCCTGCGGGACCGAAGAACGAAAAGACACGGTAATCGCCGTGGGCGGCGATGTACGCCAGCAGGTTGCAGCCGGATGTGGGCACGCAGTAGTTCAGCCCGTTGTTGGGCACATTGAAACGCTGTTGATCGAAGTCCGGGATTCCGTCCCGGTAGACGTCGCACTGGGCTTGGGCGAGTCCGGCGACTGTCAGGACGGTAAACGCGGCCGACAGGAACAGGCGGGCGATCGATTGATGCGTTGTCATGGAATGGAGCTTTCCGAAGGGATTGAAGCGATCTGGTCGGATCTGTTGGGACCGGCCCTATCTTCCCAGGCGCAGCGTTGCCCTTCATCCCGCCGCAAATCCGGCGAGTTGCTTCAACTTTCTTCGGATGGAAAAGAAATCTATCAGGTCGTGTATTCGGCGTTGATTCGGACGTATTCGGCGCTGAGGTCGCAGCCGAGCATCCAGCTTCGGCCGCGGCCGAGGCCGACGGTGAGGACGCACTCGACGGGGTCGGCGTTCATGGCGGCGATGAGTCTGGCATCCTTCCTGGTGACGTCGGTGGGGATTCCGGCGCGGTAGACCTCGACGCCGCCGATGCTGAGGGACGCTTCGGCGGTATCGAACTTCACGCCGGCGTTTCCGGCGGCGGTGACGATGCGGCCCCAGTTGGGGTCTTTGCCGTGGATGGCGCATTTGACGAGGGGGGAATCGACGACGGCGCGAGCCATCATTTCTGCGCTGGCGGCGTCGGCCGCGCCGCGGACTTCGACGCGGAAGGTGCGTGTGACGCCTTCGCCGTCCTTGATGACCTTGGTGGCGAGGGACTGGCAGATGCTGGTGAGGGCGGCGCGGAAGGCGAAGAACTCGGGGTCGGTGTCGTAGATGGTTTTGATGGCGTTGGAACCGGCCGCGCCGGAGGCCATGACGAGGACGGTGTCCGAGCAGGAAGGGTGTGCATCGACGCTGACGCGGTCGAAGGATTCGCGACAGGCGTCTTCGAGGGCGTGCTGGAGCGCGCCGGGGGCGATGGCGGCGTCGGTGGTGATGAAGGCGAGCATGGTGGCCTGCGGGCCGACGCTGTCGAGCCGTGGGGCGATCATGCCGCTGCCCTTGCCGATGGCGCCGAGGTGGACCTGGGTGCCGCCGATCTCGAGCTCCTTGTGGGCCATCTTGTGGACGAGGTCGGTGGTCATGATGGCGCGTGCCGCGGCCTCGTCGGCCTCTTCGCCGCGGGCGAGAGACTTGATGAGCGCGGGGATCGCGCTGGTGATCTTGTCGACGGGGAGACGGTGGCCGATGATTCCGGTGGAGGAGGGCATGACCTCGTCGGGGGAGCACCGGAGGTGCTCGGCGACGGCGCGCATGGTGGCGCGGGCGTCGGCGACGCCGGGCTCGCCGGTGGCGGCGTTGGAGCAGCCGGCGTTTACGAGCAGGGCGCGGAGGGCGGGGCCGCCGCGGAGCATGGCGGCGCGCCAGGCGCGGCCGATTTCGACGGGCGCGCCGACAACGGCGTTTCGCGTGAAGACGGCCGCGGCGGTGCGGCGGGAGACGATGGCGTGGCCGCCGGGGGGGGGGAGGGCGTCATCGCAGGTGATGAGCGCGAGATCGCTTTTGCCGGAGGGTTTGATGCCGGCGGTGGTGGCGGAGGCGCGGAAGCCGAGGGGGCGGGTGATCGACAAGGGGGGCTCCACATGGCACATAGCACATGGCACATGGCCACATAGCACATTCAGATTTGGGAAAGGTTACGCTGGGGGATTTCTCGTTCGGTGGATCATGGTGCCGAACATCTTCTTGAGTTCGATTGCTTCTGCTTCAAGCGGATGGAGGCGTTTGGGTGCGATCCAACCTCGGCGGCCTACGAGTCGGAGCCAGTACCGGGCCTCGTTGAGTTCCTTGACAACGATGCCGAGTGTCTTCGCGAAGTCCTTGCTGCTCAGGGCCTCGTCGGCCTCCCAGACGTTGGCTCCGGGAGAGGTACCGGCACCCGTTAACTGACTGAGGATTCTTGCGGAGACCCGCTTTCCTTCAAGCGTTTCGACCACGTCGAGCACACGGTCAGCAAATTGTTCCACACGTTCAAGCGTTGCAGCCTTCAATCGTCCCACGAGGGTCCTCCCTTGGAGTGTTTCGTTGATTCAGCAGCATTGAATGTGCCATGTGGCCATGTGCCATGTGCTATGTGAGCGACTTGCCGCCAACCGTCAATGGAATTGCTCCGTAGAACTCTTCGGTGATGTCGTAGGAGCCGACTTTGATTTTGCGGTGGTCGGGGTCGCCGCCTTTGTTTTCGTCGCGCATGAGGCGCTTGAGGGTGGCGGGGAGGCCGAACTCTTCGTCTTCGCGGAAGATGTCGCGCTGCTCGATGGTGCCGCGGCCGCGGCCGTAGCGTTTGAAAAGGGTGCGGCAGAGTTCGGCGACGAGGTCCTCGGGTGCGCTGGCTCCGGCGGTGACGAGGACGATGGCTTCGTCGGCGCCCTTGGGAAGGAGGGGCGGGGTGAACCATTCGTCGCGGAGCTCGCTGACGTCGTCGAGGAGGTAGGCGGGGACGCCGACGTTTGCGCTGATCTCGGTGAGGCGGACGGAGTTCGAGGAGTTCTTGGAGCCGACGACGAGGACGAGATCGCACTCGGGGGCGATCTGGCGGACGGCCTGCTGGCGGTTGGTGGTGGCGTAGCAGATGTCGCTGCTGGGCGGATCCTTGATGTTGGGGAAGGCCTTGCGCAGGGCGTCGATGATGACTTCGGCGTCGTCGGTGCTGAGGGTGGTCTGCGTGAGGTAGGCGATGCGGTTGGGGTCGCGGATTTTGAGGTTGGGAATGTCCTCGGGGCATTCGACGACCTGGATGGATTCGGGGGCCTCGCCGCGGGTGCCCTGGACTTCCTGGTGGTCGGCGTGGCCGACGAGGAGGATGTCATAGCCCTGGCGGGCGTAGCGGATGGCCTCGTTGTGGACCTTGGTGACAAGGGGGCAGGTGGCGTCGACCATGGTGAGGTTGCGGGCCTTGGACTCGGCGCGGACGGCGGGGGAGATGCCGTGTGCGCTGAAGATGATGATGGAGCCCTCGGGGACTTCGGAGACTTCTTCGACGAAGGCGACGCCGCGCTCGCGGAAGCGGTTCACAACGTGCTTGTTGTGCACGATTTCGTGGAAGACGTAGATGGCGCGGCCGGGGTAGAGGTCGAGGACCTGGTCGACGACATCGATGGCCATGTGAACGCCGGCGCAGAAGCCGCGGGGATTGGTGAGGATGATGCGCATTGGAAGGGATTGTAGGGGGCGCAGCGGAGAACGCGCGCGGGCTAAGGGCGCGTTGGGCGGGGGCGCGGGCAGGCGGAGAAAATGGCACATGGCACAGGGCTCCATGGCTCATTCGGAGGGGGGGTGGATGGGAGGCGGCTGGGTAGCAACGCCACGGGCAGACGAGCTGCCGCAGCATCCTTCGTTGCAGTGAGGAGATGGATCAGGGCGGGCGGCGGGGGTGTTTGCCGTTTTTGTGGCGACCGTTCGAGAGAGACAGGATCGGGAGAGGGAGGGCGAGAGGAGAAGAGGGAATTCTCAACTTCAGATTCGAGAGGGGGAATCCGCTCGGGAGGGGAGACGCGGCAGAAAGCTCGCGGGGCGGAGTAGCGGCGTCGTTTGGGGTTGGGCCGTTGGATTCGTGTGCGAAGATGCGTGGGGGGGTGGAGTCGGGGGAGGGGGATTCGCGTGGGGGGCTTGCGCTGATTGGTTCTGATTGGGGCGGGAGGTATTTGTTGAGGAAGTCGAGAAGGTCGGGGATAGAGGGCTCGGGGGTGGGGGATGGAGGAGGGGAGGAATTGGAAGAAGAGGATGAAGAGGATGGGGAGGGAGGCGCGGACGATTCGGGGCGATCGGGGCGCGGGAGATTGGGGTGGAATCGGGCGAGGCGCAGGAGGAGTGCGACGGCGCGGCGGGCGGTTTCGCGGTTGCGGCGGCACTGCTCGTGGCCTTGGATGGAGTTCGGGTGGTAGAGGTTGTGGGATTCGTCCTCGTTGTACGCGACGAGGATTCGATGCACGGACTTCACGGCGGCTGAGAGGTAGTCGGTACTGAGAAGGCGGGCGCGGCGGGCGCAGGCGTTTTCGCTTGAGTCGAGCTGCGAGCTGATTTCGGGCGAGAGGAGCCAGAGGTCCAGGGCAACGGTGGTGGTGCCGTGGGTGCGGGCGATTTCGAAAAGAGTGAAGCCGGGATCATGGATGTCGTGGAGGACCTGTGCGGCGACCTCGGGGGTGGGATCGAAGATGGGGAGAGGAGGGAGGGGCATGGGGGGAGTAGTGCTGAGGGGTGAGTGCCGAGTGCCGAGGGGGAAAAGCGGGTTGCTGGACTGGTGGATAGCGTACTGTAAATGTTTGGGTTGTCAAGGGAAATGTACGGTATTTGATAAGTTCAGAATTGAGCAGGGGTTGCGAGGGGGTGGGAGAGGGGCGAACTGGGGGATGGATTTGCTCGATGGTGTCGGGGTGGGGAGGTGGAATGCGGATAGGAGAGGGGCGCGGGGTTGGTATGTTGGATCTTGGCGAATGGAGATAGAGCATGTCTTCGAATGAGATGGACCGTCGCGTGATGTTGGGGTTGGCGGGAGTGGCGGGGATGGCCGCGCTGGCGGGAATGGCGAAGGCGGGGCCGATCAATCCTCCGGCGGGGCCGGTGGGATCGACATCCAAACCACTCGGGGAGGTTGAGCCGCGGACGGCGATCAACGCGACGAACACGCCGGGGGACGCGACGGCGGTGTTTATTCTGCCGAACGGCGGGTCGTATTACCTGACCGGTGATGTGAGCGTTCCGTCGGGGAAGATCGGGATCAAAGCGCCCGGGGGCGCGCTGAATCTGACGATCGATCTGAACGGGTTCAAGATTCAGGGGTCGGCGGGGAGCGGCGCGGGGATTTCGCGGGCAACGGGCTTTGGCGGTTCGACGCTGGTGGTTCGCAACGGTGTGATCGCGGGGATGGGAGGCGCGGGTATCAGCGGGGATGGCCAGAACGTGCTGATTGAGGATGTGAGCATCAGCGATTGCACCGGTGCGGGGTTCGACATCCAGACGGAGACGGGACGGTTCGTGCACTGTGGTGCGTTCCGGAACGGGGCGCAGGGGTTTAATGTGGGCACGGCGGCGTTTCTGTCGTGTGTGGCGGAGTTCAACACGGGGTATGGGTTTCAATCGAGCAACGCCGCGGTGCTCGAAGGATGCGTGGCGACGTTCAATATCGCCGGAGGGTTTACGGCGGGAAACCTGCGGGCTTCAAACTGCTTCGCGCTCGTGAACACGAATGGGTTCTTGTCGACAGGGAGCATGACGCTGAGCGGATGCCAGGTGGGGGGCGGCACCACGGGGTTCTCGATGAGCGGCACCGGAGGGGTGGCCGCGCTGGATTCCTGCACGGCGTTGAGCGTTTCGGGCGTGGGGTTCTCGTTGCTGGCGGCGGGATCGCAGGCTACGGGGTGCGTGGCGCGGGGATGCACGGGGTTCGGATTTCAGTTCGGATCGCAGGCGATGGTGCAGGGGTGCAACGCGACGGGGAACACGGGGGGCGGGTTCTCGGCGACGGGAGGATTCGGGACGCTCATCGGGTGCTCGGCAGTGGCGAACGGGACGGCGGCGGCTCCGGCCTCTGGATTCGTGCTGGGCAACTTGATGCGCGTGGAGAGTTGCACGGCGACGAGCAACATCCAGCACGGATTCACCGTGATGAGCAACTGCACGCTCTGCGGATGCGTGGCGACTTCCAACGGGAACAGCGTGGCGGGGAACGCGGGGATCCTGGTGACGGGAGTACGGACGAGCGTGGACGGTTGCACGGCGACGAACAATACGATCGGGGTGTCGGTGGCGGCGAGCGCGAACATCGTGACTCGGTGCCGCGCGGGGGGGAATACCATGAACTTCTCGATCGTGGCATCGAACTTCGTGGGGGCGAGCGTGACGACGGCGGCGGGGATGGCGGGGGCGAATGGGTGGGCGAACTTTGAGTTCTGAGGACGAAGAGGCGGAGTGAATGAGCGACGGAGGGGAAGGGTCGACCGAGGCACGAGGAAGAGCGCAGAGTGCACAGAAGGGATTTGCATGCGGCAGTTGAACAACATCATGGGTTTGCTTGGGGCGGTGATCGCGGTGGGCGTTGGAGGGAGTGGTGCGCTGGCGCAGAGCTCGAATGTGTCGGGGGTGAATAAGTACTGCTGGGGGGAGAACGTGGGATTTGTGAACTGGCGAGATGGCGGATCGCCGTCGGCATCGCAGGGCGTGCGGATGAGCGCGACGTATCTGGCGGGATATGCGTGGGGGGAGAATGTCGGGTGGATCAACTTCGGGGATGGGACGCCGGGGAATGGCGTGAGCTATGCGAACCCGACGAGCGGGACGGTGGTGGGAGTGCCGGATTTCGGGGTGAATCGGGACTTTGCGAGTGGGAACCTGACGGGGTATGCGTGGGGAGAGAATGTTGGGTGGATCAACTTTTCGGGTGGGGCGATGGCCTCGCCGGCGAATGCGGCGCGGTACGACGGCGCTGCCCACCGGTTTCGCGGGTACGCATGGGGTGAGAACATCGGGTGGATCAACCTGGACAACGCGACGGTGTATGTGGGCGGGTGTCCGGCGGACTACAACGGGGATGGCTTGCTGAATGTGCAGGACATCTTTGATTTTCTGGCGGGGTGGTTTGCGGGGAATGGGGCGGCGGATTTCAATGGAGGGGGGATTGGGGTGCAGGATATTTTTGATTTTTTGGGGGCGTGGTTTGGGGGGTGCTAGTGTCCTGACTTTGAGAAAGCCGTAGGAATCACTCTCGGAATCGAGCGTTCAAATCAGCCGTTTACGGCGCTGCGAAACTCTGAGTCAGGACACTAGCGGGTTCAGGGGCAGCCCGTAAACCAGAGCTGGATATAGGAGAAGATGTCGTCGACGGTGAGCTGGGCGTCGGCGTTGGTGTCGGCGTGGGGATCGAGGGCGAACCACGCGGCAAGGAAGGCGAAGAGGTCGTTTGCATCTACGCGGCCGGAGGCGTCAAAGTCGGCGAAACATGTGTCGAGGTACCAGACTTGCTCAGCGGTTGAGTTGGCGGCGAGTACGAATAGTCGACTGGGGGAAGGTACAAAGTACTCGAAGGTGGGGTAGAACGCGAAAGGCGACAGGGTCGGAGACCCGGGTGCGATGGGAACGGGGCGAGTGCCTGACGAGGTGCCGTCTGTCACGTAGAGTCGGACGCCGACGCCGTCGGAGTTTGCTGCGATGAAAAATACACCGGAGCGGGTGGAAGTGAGTTCGAGAGGATTCGAGGAGGATGGACCGGGGAACAAGTCGGCGATCTGCAACGTGCCGCTGAGAGTACCGTCGCTCGACCAGAGTTCTGTGCCGGCGATTGCGTTGGCCGCGGAGAAAACAACGCGGTTTCCGATCGCGGCTGCGGGGGAGGGCGTCAGACCGACGAAGCCCTGTGTGCCGGCAAAGGAAGTGAGTTGGGGTAGCGTACCCGCTGCGCGATCAAATGCGACAAGCTGGGACACACCGTTGGCATCTGGTGAGAGGAGGAAGAGGTGGGTGTCGGTAACGGCAAGTGGGAATGTGCCCAGGGAGACCCTCGATTCGACCCGAGTGCCGGCGATCGTTCCGTCCGTGGAGTAGAGGAAGACGGAGCCGGCATTCGTGAGAGATACCTGGGCCACGAAGTAGAGACGATTGTGCCACTCGAAAAATGGAAGGGAAGGATTGGGCGCGAGGGCGATCGTTCCTTGGTCGGTGCCGTCCGAGACGATGAGTGAGTTCATGCTGGAGTTGAGGGGATCGGCCATGCCGACGAAGAAGAGTTTGCCGAGCGCGGGTGTGAGGGATTCCGGCGCCGAACCGTTGGTCGTCGTCAGACGGATGCGAGGCAACGTGGGCGAGTTCGAAACGACCTGTGCGACACCGGGAAGTCCGGGAGTGGCCATGAAGAGCGTGTACCAGGGCTGCGGGAAACCAAGCGGCGAGCCAACCGCATCCGCAACCATGAAGAGCCGGTTGCCGACTGGGGTGAGACTTCGCGGCTGGCTGGACGAGCGGGCAGAGATTTCGGCCGCGAGCGAGGTTCCCGCAGGGGTTCCATCTGAGGACCACAGTTCGACGTTGCTTGTGGAGTCGCCTGCGGGGAAGTAAAGGCGACCTTGAAACGAGTTGATCTCGGTTGGGCCGGAGGCGAAGGATCGCAAGATACGGGCATCTGCCGGCGCAGCCGAGGCTGTCACGAGGGAGGATTGAGGGGAAGACGTGCCGGAAAGAATGGCGGGAAAATACACACGGCCGTTGGCCGCCACGGCACTGTGCCGGTTGGTCACTGGCGGGACTACAGGTGAGACGACCGAAGAAGTGAACCCGGGATTGATATCGAGGGATTGGGTGCCGTTGGGGGTGCCGTCGGAGATCCAGAGTTCATCGCCGGATTGGCTGGTATTGAGGCGGAAAAGGAACCGGCTGGAGCCGTCGGGAATGAAATCTCCTTTGAGAGACGGGAGCACGGAGCGAGGGGCGGTTGCGAGACTGGAGGTGCCGACGGCTGTGCCATCGGTGACCCAAAGGCGCTGCCCGTTCGACGAAAGGAAATAGGCATTGCTTATGCCGGAGCGGATCGTTCCGATGTCGATCGTTTCCAAAATTCCGGGATTGAACAGGAGATGCGTGCTTTCGGGTGTGCCGTTGGTGATCCAGAGTTGACGAGTAGAAATGGGGGTCGACGGCGTGAGGGCGTCGAAGATGACTCCGGATCCGAGCGGTGTGAAGTCTCGCGGGCTGCTATCGCCGAAAGGGTAAATGTCGGCAAGTAGTGTTGCGGTTGAGGTCAATGTGTTGTAGGCCCAAGGCTCGGCACCAGAGGCCGCAGCGGTTCCGTTGTAGATGAGATTTGGTCCGACGGCCGCGAGATCGAGGGTGGTGACTCCGGCATCGACGAGCCGGTGGGTTCCTTCGACGGTGCCGTCTGTGGTCCAGAGGCCGCGCGTTGTGGGGGTGGTGTCGCTGCAAATGAAGTAGGTGGCGGCATCCACGGTGAGGAACTTGACGCTGGACCACTGCCCAAGTTGGAACGTGCCTTCGGGGGTGCCGTCAGTTCGCCAGAGCAAGCTGGAACTGGAAGCCGAGAAGTAGGCGATGCCACCGGCGGAATGGCGAAAGACTCCCGTAGAAGAACCAGAGTTCAGAGTGGCCACATTCGTTCCGGCGTTTGTGCCGTCGGTGGACCACAACGCAGCTACGGCCGTGGGTCCCGCGGCGAAAAACACGACTCGACCGGGGGAGAGTGCTGCAAAGAAGCCAGACTGTGCCGGATTGAAGACTCGTGCGGATAGACCGGTGTTGCTTTGTAAGGCGTGCGTGCCCGGCTCGGTGCCGTCGGTCACCCAGATCACCGAGTTGGGTGACCGAATTTCCCTTGCGGCAAATACGACGCGGCCGTCTAACAGCGATCCGACGGGTGAGGTGGAAGAAAGGCCAGATTCCGACCCCGGGTGAATGTCTTTGACGACGTGTGGTGCCGTGTCGTAGACCCAAAGCTCGGTGCCACTCGCTTGAGAGCAAGCGACGAAGTAGACTTTGGAACCGGAACGGGTAAACGAATCGGGGTAGCTGGAGGCGGGCCAGGCCTGGGAGCCTGGGACGTCGGAGGCGTAGCGGAGGATGGGGGGCTGGGCGCTTACGATCCCGGTGGATAAAACCCAGAAGGCAGTGAATGAGAGAATTTGATCGGAACGCCGGTGGACGCGCATTTTGATACTCCGGAGTGGGATTCCATCTGTCAATACGAAGGGTGCTGACGGGCCCTGCGCGATTGCGAATGGGGAGTGTTTGGTATTGTCGGGAGGGGCTTGCCAAGCGGGGGTGGGCCGCTATCCTTCCCGTCCTATTCCCTGACACAGGGTTGGTTGGAGAACCGGGGTTGGAACCTGGGACTCTGTAACCGCCCGTATTTGCGAAACGCCATGCCCACGATCAATCAGCTCGTACGCAAGCCCCGTTTGAAGATCGAGAACCACTCGCGCGTGCGCGATCTGTCGCTCTCGCCGCAGCGGCGCGGGGTGTGCTTGATCGTGAAGACGGTGACGCCGAAGAAGCCGAACTCCGCGCTTCGCAAGGTGGCCCGCGTTCGCTTGTCGAACGGCAAGGAAGTCACGGCGTACATCGGCGGCGAGGGGCACAACCTGCAGGAGCACTCGATCGTGCTGGTGCGCGGCGGTCGCGTGCGCGACCTTCCGGGCGTTCGCTACCACATCGTGCGTGGGTCGCTGGACTGCCTTGGGGTTGAGAAGCGGAAGCAGGGGCGATCGAAGTACGGCGCGAAGCGCTCGAAGAAGTGATGAAATAATCGAGCGACGTTCGTTGCTCGTGTGTCCGAACCCGCGTTGGGGACGGATGGTTTGACAAGGCAAGTAATCGATTGGCCTGGCCGGGCTTTTCGGTGAACAGAGAGTCCGCAGGGGCGGACAGATGAGCCAAAGGAGATTTGACGATGGCCGGACGATTTACAGCAAGCGAAGCCCAGCTCCGACCCGATCCGCAGTACAACGATCTGGTGTTGTCGCGTTTCATCAACAGCGTGATGTACGACGGCAAGAAGTCCGTGGCGCAGCGCGTGGTGTACGAGGCGATGGGGCTGATTCAGCAGAAGCTGGAGAAGGAAACGGATCCGAACGCGCCGAAGGCCGCGCTGGATGTGTTCCTGCGGGCGATTGAGAACGTGAAGCCGATGGTGGAAGTGCGTTCGAAGCGCGTCGGCGGAGCGAACTATCAGGTGCCGATTCCGGTGAACCGCAAGCGGCAGCAGTCGCTGGCGTTCCGCTGGATCATCAACGCGACGCGTGGGGCGAAGGGGCGCCCGATGGGCCACAAGCTGGCCGATGAGCTGTTCATGGCGGCCCGGAACGAGGGCGCGGCGATTCAGACGAAGGATCAGACGCACCGCATGGCCGAGGCGAACAAGGCGTTTGCTCACTACGCCCGGTAAGCAGAGTTGTCAGCATTTTCGAGGCCCGGGCGTGTGCCCGGGCCTTTTTCGTTTTGGGATGGTGTGCGGGGTGAACTTGCGGCGGACCGATGGACGTAGGACTGGTTCGGCCATGAGCGATGCGGCGATGACAGAACGGGACTGGCGGTGGCTGCGTGGTGCGGCGTGGGTGTGGCTTGGGCTGGTGCTGGTGACGGTGGGGTTGCACTGGGCGGCGTGGGGGAGTGTGCCGGGCGGCGTGGGCGGGACGGGGTGGATGGAGCAAGGGATCAAGCATGCGGCGAATGTGTCGCAGGTGATGACGCTGCCGGGGTGGATGGTGGCGAAGGGGCTGAAGCTGTGGCTGCACAGGACGCCGGCCGCGGTGGTGGGGGCGGGCGTGGGGTGGGGGCTGTGGGTGATGGCGGCGTGGTATGGGCGGCGGTGTGTGAGGGGGCGGGTGGCAAGTGGCGAGGGGAAGGGCGCGGGCTTGCCGGCGGATGCATCGCGGCGGGCGTTTCTTGGGCGCGCGGTGGGGACGTGCGGGGTGGTTGGGCTGGGGGGAGCGAGTGTGGTGGGGGCGGTGGTGAATCCGCTTTCGTTGAAGGTCGCGCGGTATCGGATTGCGGTGAAGGACTTGCCGCAGGAGTTGGTGGGGCTGCGGATTGTGCAACTGACGGATCTGCACTTCGGGGCGCGGGTGCCGGAGAGCGTGGTGAATGAGGCGGTGCGGGTGGCGATTGAACTGGGGGCGGATGTGTATGCGCTGACGGGGGACTACACGGAGCGCGGGGATGCGCATAGCGATCGTGTGGGGGAGTTGCTGCGGCCGCTGGTCGGGGCGGCGAAGATCGGTGTGGTGGGGGTGCTGGGGAATCACGACTATTACGGGAACTGGCGGCTGATTGATGCTTCGCTGCGACGGGTGGGGGTGGTGATGGTGGACAACGGGCGGGTGTTTGTAGATGCGGCAACGCGGCGGTTGGTAAGGGAGGGGCCGGAGCGAGGGTTGTGCATTGCGGGGGTGCAGGATTGGAGCGAGGCGGAATCGGATATGGACGCCGCGCTGGCGGGGGTGGATGCGGGGATGGCGCGGATTGTGCTGTCGCACAATCCGGATGTGGCGGAGACGTGCGTGCGCGCGGACCATCGGGTGGATTTGCTGGTGTGCGGGCACACGCACGGGGGGCAGGTGGTGCTGCCGCTGGTGGGCGCGCTGTTTGTGCCGAGCTCGTATGGGGAGAAGTACCGGCACGGGCTGGTGGATGGGCCGCGGTGCCGGGTGCTGGTGTCGGCGGGAGTGGGGTTGACGGTGATGCCGGTGCGGGTGGGGGTGGCGCCGGAGGTGGTGGAGATTACGTTGGAGCGGGAAAGGGTGTGAGGGCGGAGAGGGGTCGTAGAATCTCGGCATGAGCGTTTCGCGTGAGAACGATGCATTTGGGCGGTACCACCGGCAGATGTTGTTGCCGGGGTTTGGCTTGGAGGGGCAGGGGCGGTTGAGCGGATCGAGTGCGCTGGTGGTGGGGTGTGGGGCGCTGGGGTGTGTGGCGGCGGAGTGGTTGGTGCGCGGGGGGGTGGGGCGGGTGGTGATTGTGGATCGGGATGTGGTGGAGGAGACGAACCTGCAGCGGCAGGTGTTGTTTGATGAGAAGGATGCGAGGGAGGGTGGTGGTGGGGCGGCGAAGGCGGAGGCGGCGGGGCGGCGGCTTTCGGCGGTGAACTCGGGAGTGAAGGTGGAGGTGGTGGTGGCGGATGTGAATGCGCGGAACGTGGAGGGGTTGGTGAAGGGGGTGGATGTTGTTGTGGATGGGACGGACAACTTTCAGACTCGGTACTTGTTGAATGATGCGTGTGTGAAGTGGGGAGTGCCGCTGGTGTATGGAGGGGTGGTGGGGACGGTGGGGATGGGGATGGTGATTGTGCCGCGAGGACCCGGCTCGGAGAGCCGGGGTACCCAAGAGAGAACCGCCGCGGAGCGGCGGGCCACCCGGGAGACGCCGTGTTTGCGGTGTGTGTTTCCGGAGCCGCCGGCGGCGGGGAGCGTGGCGACGTGCGATACGGCGGGGGTACTGGGGGCGATGGTGGGGGTCGTGGCGAGCGTGCAGGCGGCGGAGGCGATGAAGGTGCTGATGGGGAAGTGGGAGCTGGTGAAGCCGGTGCTACGGCAGATGGATGTTTGGAATGGGGTGTGGCGGGAGTTGTCGCTGGAGGGGGTGGATCGCGCGGCGTGCATTTGCTGCGGGAAGCGGGAGTTTGAGTTTCTGGATGGGAAGCGCGGGGACGCGGGGGAGACTTCGCTGTGCGGGAGCAATGCCGTGCAGGTGATGCCGACGAGTGGTGGGGCGGGGGGAAGGGGGGGGACGGTGGTTGATCTGGATGCGCTGCGGGAGCGACTGAGCGCGCATGGGACGTTTGTGGCGACAGGGCATCTGCTGCGGGGAAAGCTGGAGCGGGAGCGCGGGGGGATTGAGTTGACAGTGTTTCGAGATGGGCGGGCGATTGTGAAAGGGACGACGGATGCGGGGGTGGCGCGGGGGGTGTATGCGCGGTATGTGGGGGCGTAGGGCGGTTTCGGGCACGTTCCGGGAAGCACGTGGGGAGCGAGCGATGTACTGTGCGAGGATGCGAGTACTGATGGCCGCGCTGGTTTGGGTGGTTTGTGCGGCACTCGCGCGAGCGGATGGTGTGTTTGATCTGGCGCGGAAGCCGCAGGAGAGCGTGTGGCTCTCGCTGGATGAGCATGCGCCCACGCGCGCGGTGCGGAGTGAGCCGGCGATGCTGCGGCGGGTGCATGGGGTGCTGGGGCAGCTCACGAAGGAGCAGGTGGTGGAGTTGATGGGGTGCGCGGATCAGAATGGACGGCGGGGCGCAGCGCCGCCGGGGGCACGGCGCGTGTGTGCTGTGCATATCGACGGTCCGGCCGGGACGAGTTCGATCGTGATTGAGCAGGGATCGGATGGGATGTACGTGGCGGGCGTGCTGGATGAGACGGTGGGGGAGAAGGCAAAGGGAGAGCAGGGGAAGTGGTATGTGCTGCGGGCGGAGCGGGTGGACCGGCTGCTTGGGTCGGCGGCGGGGTATTTGGGAACGTTCGAAGGGGTTGTGGGGGAGCCGCGCCCTGGCGAGGTGTTCGAGGTGTCCAAGCCGTATCAGGCCGGGAGTGTGACGCTGGATGCGCGGACGATCGGGGAGCGGATCGGCGCGAGCGGGTATATCCGGCTTGATCCCACGGCGCGGGTGTTGAACAAGGAGACGTTCCATGCCCGGATTCCGGTGGGGTTTCAGCCGAAACTGGCCGCGGGGCTGGTGGTGTGGATGGATCCGTCTCCGGATGGGCGGCCGCCGCGGGCGATGTGGAAGGCGCTGGATGAACTGGGGATGGTGTGCATCGGCGCGGCGAATGCGGGGAACGATCGCGGGGTGACAGAACGGTTGCAGTTGGGATTGGATGCGGTGGCGACGGCGCGGCGACGCTGGAATATTGATGCATCGCGCGTGTATGTGGTCGGCGTGTCCGGCGGGGGGAAGATGGCGTCGATACTCGCGCCGTGCTTTGCGGATGTCTTTGCGGGGGCTGTGCCGATCGTGGGATTGAGCACGTTTGACCGGCTGCAGGCGGGGGAGGGGAAGATCTGGCCGGCGGAATACTCGAAGCCAAAGGGGAAGCGATGGGGGGAGGCGAGCCGCGTGCGGATGGTGGCGGTGACGGGGGGGAATGATTTCAATCACGCGCAGATACTGGCGGGAGTCGGGGCGTTGACGCGCGGGGGGATGCAGGTGCGGCTCTGCGACGTGGCGGGGATGGGGCATGAGTTTCCTGCGCCGGAGGTGCTGACGACGCAACTGGGATGGGTGGATGAAGTGGCGCGGGAGACGCGCGATCGGAATACGAAGGAGGGGCGGGCCGCGATGGAGAAGGCCGCGGCGACGAAGCAGGTTGCGGATCTGATGGATGTGGTGGGGCGCTGGCCGTGGACGGAAGCGGCGTGGGAGGCCGCTGGGGAGATTGGGAAGAAGGGGGAGGCGGGGAAGGGAGGACCGTGAGGAGTGGCGTGGGCGGGTGAGAGGGGTACGATGGTTTGCATTGATGAACGTCTATATGAAAGGATGCACCATGGGAATCGTCGGCAAATCGATCGCGGGGGCAGGGAACTTCACGGTGATGTTCGGGGAAGCTCTGTTGAAGGATGTGAAGCCCGAGCAGTTCGGGCGGAAGCCGGTGGTGAACGGGAAGTTGATCGACTGCAACAACCCGGCGTGGGTGTATGGGCACCTGGCGATCTATGCGAGCAAGGTGTGCGACATGGCGGGGATTCCGCAGGGGCCGACGGCGGTGCCGGCGGGATGGGATGAACTCTTCAAGAACGGGACGCCGTGCCAGGATGATGCGAGCGGGACGATCTATCCGGCGATGGAGACGATCACGAGCCACTTCATCAACGGGTACAAGTACGTGATCTCGAAGCTGCCTGAGGTGGATGACGCTGTGTTCACGAAGCCGAATCCCGGGACGGGTCGGTTCGCGGAGATGGCGCCAACGCTGGGCGCGGCGTGCGCGTTCATGATGAGCGGGCATGCGATGAGCCACCTGGGGCAGGTGAGCACGTGGCGGCGGTGTCAAGGTTTGGGAAGCGCGTTCTGATACCAAATGCACTTAAACTTCGGGCGGAAATCCGCGGGATTCGCTCGCGGACTCGCTCATCCCGGGCGTGTGTTCTTTGTACGATTGGTATGAATGCAGAGTTGAAGCTGAATTAAAAAGGCGAGCGGACTCTGGTCCACTCGCCTTTTTCATTTACATGCGATCGAGCACGGGAACGCGATCAGCAGCCGCCGAACCATGCGGCGAGGAAGTCGAAGATGTCCTGCACGGCGAGTGCGCCGTCGCCGTTGGTATCAGCGAGGATGTTGCCCGCGAACCAGGCGGCGAGGAAGTCGAAGATGTCCTGGACAGAGAGTGCGCCGTTGGCGTTGTAGTCGCCGACGCACTTGGGCTTGAGCGGGTTGGTGAAGTCGACCCAGAAGAAGGAGAATGAAGCGTCGCGGAGGGGGTGGTCTTCGCCGAAGACGTCGGCTCCGCTGACGAGTTCGCGGGCCTGGATTCGGAATGTGCCGCTGGCGGCATCGAACTGGCGGGTGATGAAGGCGCGATCGGGGAGGGCGGGGTTGCCAGGGATGGAGCCGTTGGCCTGGAAGAAGAGTGCGCCGTCGGCGTCGGTTTTGCCGGGGATGGTGAGGGTGTACTGGCCTGCGGCGGTGCGGACGAGGGTGAATGCGCCGGCGGAGTGGGTGGCCGCGCCGGTTGCGCCGTTGATGTTGCCGCCGATGAGACCGGGGGCGGTGAAGGGGACGTAGAGGAAGCAGAAGGAATCTTCGTTCGCGCCGCGGCCGTCGGTGGTTGAGTTGCCCGAAGTGTCGAACGAGTCGGCGGAGCGTTCGGCGATGGTCCAGCCGGTGGCGCCGGGGAGGACGTTGAGGAGGATCGGGGTGTTGTTGTCGGCCTGGGTGCTGGTGAGGAAGACCATGCCGTTGGCGGGGGTGAGTGTTCCGCCGAGTTCGAGCGAGGCGCGGCCGCGGGATGCCCATTGGACGACGGTGGGGCTGAGGCCGGGGGTGGCGGCGATGCGATCGGGGCCCGTGGCGGCGACGAGCCAGAGGCCGTCGGTGGGTGTGGGGGGAAGGAACCGCGTGGTGGAGTATCCGCCGATCCAGCCCTGCTGGAAGGGGAACCATCCGTAGGAGACGTTGGTAATGATCTCCTGAGATGCGCCCACGGAGCCGAAGGAGGCGTAGACGGAACCGAGGCCGTTTCGGAGGGTGCCGTCGATCATGCTGTAGCCGAAGCTGCCGCGGAAGTCGTCGGCGGAGATCCAGGCGGTGGCGTATTGGATGCCGACTTGTGCGCCGCCGACGTTGAGGGTATTGAGATTGTCGCGGCCATTGTCGCGAACGGCGGCGAGGATGATTCCGTTGGCGGGCTGGACAGCCCAGGCGTAGGTGATGGGGCCGGAGGCGGGGTTGTTCAGGCGGCCCCAGTTGGCGCAGGCGGAGGTGGGGACGCTGGCGACGGGTTGAGGGGGAACGGGCCATGCGCCGCCGCAGTTGTCGCGATAGGGCTGCCAGAAGTTGCCGACGGGGAAGTAGCGAGAGTCGTTGGGATCGAAGGGGCTGATATTGAGATCGATGTCGCCCTCGTTGGAACCGGGGAGCGTCCACTTGAGGGGCCCGGAGGTGATCTGGTGTTCGAGGTAGTTTGAGCCGGTTCCGTTGAGGACGCCGCCGGGGGCGGTGGTGTTGTTGATGTTGGCGGCGGTGACTTTGCCCGGCCATGGGCCGGGGCCGTGGAATGCGCCGCCGATGAGGTCGGTTCCGGAGGGGACGGTGACGGCGGGGGCCTGTGCGAACGCGCCGGCATTCAGGGTGATGGCGGTGAGGAACGCGGCAGATGGAGCGAACGTGCGTGAACGAACCATGGATGTACTCCGTGAAAAACTGGAACGGGGTTCGAGACCCCCGATGCACGATGGGCGTGCGATGGCGATGAAAACGCTCTCTGAAACAGAGTAACCGACGTGGGTCGGAATGACATTCAGAAATGGTGGAATGCGAGCGGCAATGACGCGAAGTTCTGGAAAAACTCTCGCGCGGTAAAATTGCGTTTAGAAACAACGCAGAAATGACCGCCCTGCTTGGGGGAAGCGGCGTGGCGGGTGCGTGTTGGTGGGAGCGGACGCCTGCGGGCGTTGGTCAGGCGATGGGATTGCGGAAGTGCTCTTCCTGGGGGGGGACGATGTGGGTGAGGATCTGCTGGAGGACGCCAGCAGGGGAGCCCATGGCGTCAACGTCGGCGATGATCTTCTTGTCGTAGCACTCGAGGACGGGGAAGGTCTCGCGCTCGTAGACCTCCCAGCGGCGGCGGATGACCTCGATCTTGGCGTCGTCGGCGCGATTTTCCTTGATGGCGCGGCGCTGGAGCCGTTCGATCATTTTGTCCTTGTCGGGGCAGACGAGGTGGATGACCTTGAGGACCTTGATGTGCTTCTTCATGAGGACGGCCTGCGCGGGGTTGCGCGGGATGCCGTCGAGGATGAGGATGTCGACATCGGGCTTGAAGATGCTGAGGATGGTCTGGGCGTGGATGTTGGTGGCCCACATCTGGACGGTGACATCGTCGGGGACGAGCTCGCCGCGGGAGGAGTACTCGCGGAAGATCCTGCCGATCTTGGAGTTCATGTCCATGGAGCGGAAGATGTCGCCGCAGGAGACGTGGAAGAAGCCGGGGATTTCGCCGAGGATCTTGCCCTGGGTTCCCTTGCCCGCGCCGGGTGCGCCGAAGAGGAGGATGGTTTGGTAGCGGACGGCCATTTTGATGTGGGATGGGAGATGGGGGATGTCGGAGGTGAAGAGAGGGGGGGATGCTGAATGGAGGGGATGAAGCGTGTTGGGATGAAAAAGGGACGCGGAGAATAAACCGGTGGGTGGGCTTGAGCAAGCCGGGGAAAGGTCTGGTGAGGGTCGCACGACCCACAAGGATCGGGGGCGGGATGCAACGGGTTGAGGGGAGGAGGAGAAAGGGACTATCTGGAAAGGTTCCCGGGCGTGCGGCCGGGACGAGGGTGTTGAGGGAGGCCCGTGGCTTCCTTCGGGGCGAGTACGTGGGGATTGGCGTGGGAGGGGCAATGGGAGAGGACGCGAGGCGGGGATCGGCGCCGATAACACGGTGTGGGAGGAGGGCGCGGCGAGCGCGGGGCCAATCAACGGAGAATTGACTCTTAATGGAGTGCGGGGCGCGGTCGATACGGCTGTGGCCCGAACAAATAGAAACGTGGATGGTCGGGCTTTACACGCCATCGCACTCGCCCATTCACCAACGGAGCACCATGATGTGCGCGCCGGTTTGGATAGTTCGTTGCGTCGGTACGCTGGCGGCGGTGACGTTGGCAGCGGGCCTGTGGATGGCGATGCCGCGCGCGGGGACCGGCGAAGCGACGCGTTCGGCAGCCATGACCGCGCTGGTGGATTCGGGTCGTGCGCTGGAGCGGGACATCGGGCGTGCGGTGCGTCCGGCGATGGCCAGGACGCGAGCGATCGCGAGCGAGGCGGCGATCATCGGCGCGCTGCGGGCGGGGGATCGTTGGGCGCAGACGCGGCTTGCCAACGAGGCGGTGACGCATGCGACAGAGATTGATGCGATCGCGATGTTTGACTCCTCGGGGAAGATCACGGCGATCAACACGGTGTATTCGAGCGGCGCGGCGATCGAGTCGTCGCGCGTGAACAAGATATTGGGGATGAACTTCTCGGGGCGCGACATCATTCAGGGGTGTCTGCGGAATGAGGCGACGAAGGATGTGCTGGAGTTTCAGACGGGGTGCGATATCACGCCGGCGTTCTTTGATTCGACGGGGCTCGCGGTGGCGTATTCGGTGCCGGTGATCGATCCGGAGAGTGGGGCGCGGTTGGGCGTGGTGAGCGCGCGGCTGAGGTTTGACCGGCTGACGGAGCTGGTGCGGGATCGGAGAATCGACGGGCGGCTTGGGTCGGTGCAGTTCGTGACGGACGCGGGGGGGTATTTTTCGGAGGAGTTCAACTCGGGGCGGGCGCAGCCGCCGATTCCGGTTGAGGAACTCAAGCAGTTGGTGCGGCCGGCGGCGGACGGGGTTGGGGAGGAAGAGGTGGTGCGGTGGCGCGACCAGTTTGTGGGCCTGTTTCCGCTGCGGGCGTTTCAGACATTGGAGGGTGGAGGAATCCAGATCATGCTGCTGGCTCCGGCGGCGTGGGTGGGGCGGGAGGAGAGGCAGGCGGGGCTGATTCGCGCGGGGGGCGTGGTGCTGTTCGGGCTGCTGCTGGTGGTGGTGACGATCCTGGCGCGGGCGAACGCGATTGAGAAGGCGGGACGGCGCCGGATGGAAGAGGCGCGAGAAGCCGCCGACGCGGCCAACAGCGCCAAGAGCCAGTTCCTGGCGAACATGAGCCATGAGATTCGGACGCCGATGACGGCGATCCTGGGATTTGCGGAACTGCTGGAGAGCGGTTTGCAGTCCGACGCGGAACGCAAGGAGGGGATTCGGGCCATTCGCTGCAACGGGTCGCACCTGCTGTGCATCATCAACGATGTGCTGGATCTGTCGAAGATCGAGGCGGGGAAGATGACGCTGGAGCGCACGCGGTTCTCGCTCTGCCAGCTTGTGGCGGAGGTTGCGGCGACATCGCGAATCCGAGCGGCGGAGAATGGGCTATCGCTTGACGTGGAGTATGTGTTCCCCGTGCCGGAGACGATTGAATCTGACCAGATGCGGGTTCGTCAGGTGCTGATGAACCTGGTTGGAAACGCGGTGAAGTTCACGGAGCGTGGAGGGGTGCGGATTCGTGTGCTCTCGGAGCGCGTGGGGGAGAGCGATCCGATGATCGCGATCGAGATCACGGACACCGGGATCGGGATGACGCAGGAGGCGGCGGCGCGGTTGTTCCAGCCGTTTGTGCAGGCGGATAACTCGATGACGCGGCGGTATGGAGGGACGGGGCTTGGGCTGGCGATTTCGAAGAGGTTGACCAACATGCTCGGGGGCGAGATTACGCTGGAGAGCGTTCCGGGTAAGGGGAGCACCTTCCGGATGACCTTCGCGACGGGGAGTCTGGCGAATGTCCGGATGTTGCAGAACGCGAGCGAGGCGCTGCTGCCGGATTCTCGGCCGCGTGCGACGGGCGCGGTGAAGCTTGCTGGCCGGATTCTGCTGGCCGAGGATGGGCTGGACAATCAGCGTCTGATTTCGTTCCTTCTGCGAAAAGCGGGGGCGGAGGTGATGATTGCGGAGAACGGTCGGGCGGCGGTGGAAGCGTTTGAGGCGGCGAGGATTGCTGGCAAGCCCTTTGAACTCGTGCTGATGGATATGCACATGCCCGAGATGG
Organism: Phycisphaerales bacterium; assembly: GCA_038225655.1. Taxonomy (GTDB): domain Bacteria; phylum Planctomycetota; class Phycisphaerae; order Phycisphaerales; family UBA1924; genus UBA4658. Next base: position 72,508 of record JBBRQY010000014.1, read on the forward strand.
ACGGGTATCAGGCGACGCGGGCGCTGCGCGGGCAGGGAGCGACGACGCCCATAGTTGCGCTGACGGCGCACGCCATGTCGGGGGATCGGGAGCAGTGCATCGCGGCCGGGTGCGATGACTATGCCAGCAAGCCGGTGGACCGGCAGGCGCTGATCGGCATCTGCGACCAGTGGTTGAGGAAGCACAGGGACGCGCGTGAAGCGCGGGGGGCCGGAGGCGTGCCGGAAATGACTTCGATGGCGGCGTAGGCGCGGGGGAAAGAACAACGCCCGGAGAGGTGTCCGGGCGTTGCGAAGGGGACTTGAGTTGTCGGGGCGAGGGCCGGAAGACCGGCGGCTTCCGCCGTTCGGTTCTGATGGGTTACTTCGTCGGCTTGCCTTCGGTGCCTTCCTTGATAGCTTTGACCAGGGCGGCGGGCATGGGGCGGTACTCGAGGAACTCCATGGTGTTGGAGGCGCGGCCCTGGGACATGCCGCGGAGGGAGGTGGTGTAGCCGAACATTTCGGAGAGGGGGACTTCGCAGGTGACCATCTTGACGGGGTCGCGATCTTCGGTGTCGATGATCATGCCGCGGCGGGACATCATGTCGCCGGTGACGTTGCCGAGATAGTCGTTGGGGACGGTGACGACGACCTTCATGATGGGCTCGAGGAGGGTGGGGCCGGCGCGGTTGACGGCCTCGATGAGGGCGAGCCGGCCGGCCTGCTCGAAGGCGATCTGCGAGGAGTCGACGGCGTGGTAGGAGCCGTAGGTGAGGGTGACCTTGGTGTTGATGAGGGGGAAGCCGGCGAAGGGGCCGGTCTTGGCGGCCTGGCGGACGCCGTACTCGATGGAGGGGACGAACTCCTTGGGAACGACGCCGCCGACGACGCCGTTTTCCCACGCCATCTGGTCCTCGAAGTCGAGTTCCTCGGCGGCGGCCTGCTCGGCGGTGAAGGGCTCGATGGTGATGACGGCATCGCCGTACTGGCCGCGGCCGCCGGTCTGCTTCTTGAAGAGGCCGCGGACGTCCTCGACCTTGCGGGTGATGGTTTCGCGGTAGGAGACCTTGGGCTTGCCGACGTTGACGTTGATCTTCATGTCGCGGACGAGCTTGTTCTTGATGATCTCAAGGTGGAGCTCGCCCATGCCGGAGATGATGGTCTCGCCGGTCTCTTCATCGAACTTAGAGCGGAAGGAGGGGTCCTCGCGGCGAATGACGCCGAGGGCCTCGGAGAGCTTGCGCTTGTCGTCCTGAGTCTTGGGCTCGATGGACATGGCGATGACCGGCTCGGGGAAGAACATGCGCTCGAGCATGATCTGATCGTCCGGGTCGCAGAGGGTGTCGCCGGTGTAGGAATCCTTGATGCCGACGACGGCGACGATGTTGCCGGCGGTGACTTCCTCGAGGGGGATGCGGTTCTGGGCGTGCATCTCGAAGATGCGAGAGGCGATTTCGCGCTTGCCGTTGCCGGGGTTGACGAGGCGATCGCCCTTCTTCAGGCGGCCGGAGTAGGCACGCATGTAGGTGAGGTCGCCGTGCTGGTCGGAGACGACCTTGAAGACGAGGGCGGAGAACGGAGCGTCCACGGAATGGGGACGGGTGAGAGCGATGTCCTTGTCGCGCGGATCGGTGCCCTGGACGTCGGGCTTCTCGTTGGGGTTGGGGAGGTAGTCCACGACGCAGTCCAGCAGGCGCTGGATGCCGATGTTGCGGAGGGCCGCGCCGCAGAGGACGGGATAGCAGCGGCGGGAGATAGTGCCCTCGCGGAGGGCCTTCTTCATTTCGGGGATGGTGACGGAGTTTTCGTCGGTGAGGAACTTGGTGCCGAGATCGTCGTCGAGCTCGCAGATCTTCTCGACCATGATGTGGCGCCACTTCTTGACGTTCTCGAGCATGTCGTCGGGAACGTCGGCTTCGCGAACGGTTTCGCCCTTCTCGCCTTCGAAGTAGAACGCGCGCATGGTGAGGAGATCGATCATGCCCTTGTGGTCATGGCCGAGGCCGATGGGGTACTGGATGGGGATGCCGTTGGCGCCGAGGCGGGACTTGATGGTGGCGAAGGAGAAATCGAAGGAGGCGCCGATCTTGTCCATCTTGTTGATGAAGCAGAGGCGGGGCACTTTGTACCGATCGGCCTGACGCCAGACGGTTTCGGACTGGGCCTCGACGCCTTCCTTGCCGTCGAAGACGGCGACCGCGCCATCGAGAACGCGCAGGGAGCGCTCGACTTCGATGGTGAAGTCCACGTGGCCGGGGGTGTCGATGAGGTTGCACTTGTACTCGACGCCGTCCTTGGTCCAGGGACAGGTGGTGGCGGCGGACTGGATGGTGATGCCGCGCTCCTGCTCTTCCTGGAGGAAGTCCATGGTGGCGGTGCCTTCGTGGACTTCACCGATCTTGTAGTTCTTGCCGGTGTAGTAGAGGATGCGCTCGGAGACGGTGGTCTTGCCGGCGTCGATGTGGGCGCAGATGCCGAAGTTGCGGATATAGGCGAGTGCGGTGGTCATGGGGGGGCTCGATGTCGGATGTGGGATATCGGATTTCGGATGTGGAAAAAGACGCGAGATGCGGGTCTGGGAACATCGCCCGGCGTTTGGCAAGGGCCGGACGCCGGGGCGTGGGTTGATTGGAGAAGCGGACGAGCGTGAGCGTTGGGGGGGACTCAACTCGGTTCGTTGTCGGGATCTTCGGAGTCGTCGCTCATGGGAGTGCTCGGGTTCGGGTGGAACTTGGGCGAGATGCCGGTGCCACTGAATAGGGGGGAATGTTAGGGCGGGGGGGGAGGGGGGTCAAGAT
>JBBRQY010000015.1:0-63008 GCA_038225655.1 Phycisphaerales bacterium
ACGACTTGGAGGTCGAGGCCCACATCGCCCTGGAAGATATCGCCAGCGACCAGCCCCTCCTCCGATCCTTCTTCGGCGCCACTCCTCTCACCGTCCCGGGAGTCACGAAATGAGTCATGGATTTACGCAGCGCTCAGTAGCTTGGTTCTTCGCTGATGTCCGCAAACATACTGGGCATGGCAACACCACGGACCCCGGTACACACTGAAACTCTCGCATTGTCGGCCACGGACGCGGCCACGGTCTGCGGGCTTTCACGCTCGCAGTGGTGGAAACTCCACGCTTCGGGCCGCCTCCCCATGCCCGTTCGTCTCGGGAAGAAAGCCCCGCGATGGCCTGTTGAAGAGCTGCGGGCCTGGATGGCCGCGGGCTGCCCGAATCGTGAGGCGTGGATGAGCATCAAGCGGACTCGCGTCGCCTGAACGCGGCGCAGGGTTCTTCCCCGCTCATCATGACCACACCGCCACGCCAACCTACGGGCTTGCTGGGCTTCATGGCGGCCATCGCCGGGGCCAAGCTGCCCTCGTCCACCAAGGCGGTCCTGTACGCCCTGGCGTACCACGCCGACTTCCAGACGGGCCTGGCCTTCCCCAGCGTGTCCCTGCTGGCGTACGAGGCCGGCCTGAGCGAGCGGTCGGCATTCCGCGCGATCGCGCACGCAGAGCAGCAGGGCGCGATCAAGATCCCCAAGCGTGGTGGCGGCGTCAGCAGCACCGGCGTCGGCCGCGCCAACGAGTACGTCCTCGACCTCCCCGGGCTGCGGAAGTTGAACCCTGACACCGTGGCAGGGTTCACGCCGTCAAAGGGTGACACTGTGTCAGTGGAACCCTGCCAAATCGGTGATCGAACCCTGACACCCTGGCAGCAGAACCCTGACACAGTGGCATACAAACAAACCATTGAACAAACCATAGAGAACACACCAACAACAACACGGGATGCGGTTGTTGTCGCGCGCGCGATTGAGAGAGAGGGGCAGACGGAAAAAGCGAAGTCGCTCGGGCTGCTTGTGGACGCGGGCGTGCTGAATGGGACCGCCAGAGCCCTCGCCGAGAAGTTCTCGTTGGAGGAAGTCGAGGCCGGTCTGGACTGGCTCAAAGGCCGCAAGGGTCTGACCAACCGCGCGGGGATGCTGGTGACCATCATGCAGGATGGAACGGCCACCCAGCACGTTCCCAAGCTCCGAACGAAGCGAGAAGCGGCCGAGCGGGATCTCCAACAACGCCGGTACCAGCGATACGTCGCGCTCGGGACCGCCGTCAGCGAGGAGGTGACCGCCGATCCGGCGCGGGCGGCGACGTGGACGGGGATGAGGGAGTTCATCGGCACCGTGCTCGGATCTTCGGAGGTGATGGCCAGGAGCGAGGTCATCCCTGACGCAGTGCTGCTGGACCACAACCAGACGGCCCGGAGCGTGATGAACGTGCTGTACAGATCGGCCCAGGAGCGTGCCAGCACGCGCGCGGGCTCGGCGGAGGGGGCGCCGTGACCATCCTCATCAGCGCCGCCATCGCCTACCACGCCCTCGGCCTCGCCGTCATCCCCATGCGGGGCAAGAAGCCCGCCTGCCGCCGCTGGAAGCCATTCCAGACGGCCTCGCCCCCGCCCGCCACTGTCCGCCGCTGGTTTGGTCCCCGCGGCCCCAAGGGCGTTACCGGCATCGCCGTGGTGCTCGGCGCAGGAAGTGGGGATCTGTGCTGCCGTGACTTTGACACGCCCGCCAAATACGAGCAGTGGAGTGTCAGGAATCCCGAGCTTGCGCAAGTGCTACCCACGGCTCGAACCCGGCGGGGTTACCACGTCTACGCCGTTTTGCCCGGCCAGCGGCTCACGGGGGCCGAGGAGGGTGAACTGCGTGCCATTGGCGGATACGTGGTGCTGCCGCCGTCGGCGCATCCGGAGGGGGGAACGTACGCCTGGATCATTCCCCTGTTGACCTTGCCGCCGCGCGTCGATGCGGCTGTGTTCTTCGATGGCGACCGTGCAACAGAGAGCACAGAGACCACAGAGAGCACAGAGTGCACAGATAGGAAGACAGAGAAGACAGAAGAAATGTGTGCGCTTGCAGGTTCTTCTCCTTCCCTCCGAACCCTCCCCTCCAGATCATCAGCAACAGCAACAACAACATCCGCGCCCACAGAATCCGCGCGCGCGCAGTCCGAGATGCTGACACCGGAGGTCGAGGCCGCCGTCGCCGCCACGCTGCCGACCGAAGTAGGCCAGCGGCACAAGCGGGTGTTCTCGCTGGCCCGGCACCTGAAGGGCATTCCCGCCTTACGGGAGGCATCGTTCAGGGAGCTGAGGCCCATCGTCCGGCTGTGGCACCAGCGGGCGTTGAAGGTCATCGGCACCAAGTTGTTCGACGAGACCTGGATTGACTTCACACGGGCCTGGACGCGCGTGCGCTGGCCCAAGGGAGCGTCGTCGATGGACAAGATCATCTCACAGGCCTTGGCCGACTCCCCTCCCGCGTGTGCGGCACATTTCGAGGTCGAGGGCGTGCGCATGCTCGTGAGCATTTGCCGCGCTTTGCAGCGCGCCGCCGGTGACCAACCGTTCTTTCTGTCGTGCCGCACGGCCGCGCCGTACCTCGGCGTGGACCACACCACGGCTAGCAGGTGGTTGTGGCTGCTCCAAGTCGAGGAGATCATCGCGGTCGTCACCGTTGGCGGCCAGAAGACCACAGCGCGGAAGGCGTCGAGGTACCGCTACATCCCGAGCGACTAGCCCTTGCGTTGGGGCAACGAGGACGTAGTGTGCAAGCGGCGGAGCGAGAGAGATAGGTGGGAATAGAGGGACGATGGACGGGCGTACTGATCAAATGGAGACGCATCATGCGGCTTTTTCGAGCGGGCTACAAGGGGCGGGACGGGGCGCACCACCAAACGCGGAAGTGGTACATCGAGTTCGCCGACCAGCGCGACACCACTCGGCGGCTGGCTGGCTTCGCCAGCAAGGCGGCGACCGAGGAACTGGGGCGCAACATCTCGCTCCTTGTGTCGTACCACCGGGCGACGGGCGGGCAGGTCGATCCCACGCTCACGAAGTGGTTGGGCGATGTGCCCCCGCTCGTCCGTCGGGGATTGGTCAGGATTGGCCTGCTCTCGCCGGAGCGGGCCGCGATCGCCAAATCCCTCAACGAGCACCTTCGGGACTTCGAAACGACGCTCCGGACCAAGGGCACGACGGAGAAGCACGCCACGCAGGTCGCCGGGCGCGCCAGGAAGATCATCGAGGGGTGCGGGTTCAAGCACATAGGCGAGATGTCTGGATCGCGCGTTCTGGCCTACATGAACGACGCCCGCAAGGACACCGTGAACGCCAAGGGAAAGCTGGTCAAGCGTGGTCTTGGTAATCAAACCAGCAATTTTTATCTGGGCGCGCTCGGCCAGTTCTGCAAATGGATGGTGAAAGACCGGCGAGCCACCGAAAACTCGATCGCGCATCTCGAACGCTGGAACACTCGCATCGACCGGCGTCACGACCGGCGTGCGTTGACCGTGGAGGAGGGCCTGCGGCTGCTGCGGGCGGCCGAGCACGGTCCCGACCGCTTCGGCGTTCCGGGACCCGCCCGCGCACTGTTCTATCGGCTCGCCCTTGAAACTGGTTTGCGAGGGGGGGAGTTGCGCAGTCTCACCCGTTCATCTCTGCACCTTGGCAAGAGCCCGACGGTGACTGTCCAAGCCGCATACGCCAAGAACCGGCGCGAGGACACCCTCCCACTACGCCCCGCGACGGCGACGGCGCTTCGGGCGTTCACGGCGAACCTGGCACCGGCCGCGCCGCTGTTCAAACTCCCGCACCCCGACACGCTCATCGACATGCTCAAAGGCGACCTTGCGGACGCAGGCATCCCCTACGAGCAGGACGGGAAGTTCGCAGACATGCACGCTTTGCGTCACAGCTGCGGATCATGGCTGGCGGCTGCGGGCGTATATCCCAAAGTGATCCAGCGCATCCTGCGGCACTCGACGATCACCCTCACCATGGACCGTTACACGCACATGTTTAAGGGCGACGAGGCAGCGGCCGTGGCAAAGCTGCCGGACCTATCCGCCCTTCCCGAACAGGCCCGAGCCACGGGGACGGACGGCAATCTTGTCTTGGCGGATTGCTTGGCGGAATCTGGGCGGCGCAAGGGGGCTGATGTGGACCCGCATGGACGAACTCGGGTCAACGCCCCCGATCGCCACAACCTGCAAATCTCTGCGGAAAAAGCGCGTAAATCGGGATACGATAACGAGATGAAAGAAGCGCGACCGATTGGATTCGAACCAATGACCTGCGGTTTAGGAAACCGCCGCTCTATCCAGCTGAGCTACGGCCGCACGTGAACGAACATTCAAAGGATAGGTGCGCTCCCAGCGCCCGCACCCGATAACGCTTTCACGCGTCACTCTTCACATCGTTTTCCCTTGTATGAAAGACGCCCTCCGGGTACCTTTTCGCTGGATCGGCGGTTGCTTCGTGGTGACTGGGCCGCGGAGGTGCGCATGGGCGGTGAACTTCTCTCAGTGCTGACGCCCGTCTACAACGGGCGCACTTTTTTGCCCCGGTGCCACCACTCGCTTCTGCTCCAAACCTTTGCCAACTGGGAATGGGTCATCGTCGACGACGGCTCTACCGACGGCACCCTGGACGCCGCTCGCGATCTGGCCCGCCACGACGATCGCATCCGCGTCTTCACCCACTCCCCCAACCGCGGCCGCGGCTACGCCCGCATGCGCACCCTCGAGCACGCCCGCGCCAACTGGTCCGTCGTCTGGGATGTCGACGACTTCTACCACCCCCATCGCCTCGCCGTCGTTGATCACGCCCGCGCCGACGGCGCGGACTTCACCTGCGCCTACGCACACATCGTCGACAACGACCTGAATGCCAAGGGCGTGCGCGGCTTCTTGTCGTTCCTCGGTCTCACGGTCTTCGTCCACGCCACGCTCGCCGGGCGCACGGACCTCATGCGCTCCATCGGGTACGAAAGCCGGCTCACCACCGTCGGCCAGATCGGCGAGGACCACCGCATGGGCTTGGTCCTCCCCGCGCGTCATCGCGGGCACTATCACCACGGCGTGCTCATGGTGAATCAGGAAGACCGCGAGGTCTTTCTCCTCAAGGCCATCCACTCCAACACCGTGCGGCTCCGCATCCTCGGCGAGCTCGCGTCCCAGGGCCTCTTCCCCGTTCCCGCGCGCCAGTGGCGGGCCGAACTGCGCCGGCTGCGCCTCAGAATCGCCGCGCTGAATGTGATGCGCCTCTATCCCCCGATCTACCTTCGCACTGTCGCACACCGCGGCTACGGCGTGGTCTCCCCCGGGTACATCCCCTCGCAAGCGGACGAAGCGTTTCTCGAAGACGTCCGCGCCGAGTTTGGTCCCAAACGCAGTTCCTTCCAGATCACTCCCCCGAGAATGGTCGTCCCTTCCGGCATCGCCGGGGAACCCGCCCGCCAGTAGCCGCGGCTTCACGCTCCGACGATTGTTTCAACCCATTCAAGCGGCCAGCCGCTCCCTCGCACCGGCGCGCGCGTCGCCCGATACGCCAAGCGGCTCACCACAGACGCGCCCGATTCCTCTTCTCCCACGACCTCCCGCCGCACACACGATCGCTCCGAACCGCCCGCTGCCCCCACCTGCCACCCGCGCTCCGCCGAGGCGCAAGACTCGAAGCCCGCATCGAACACACGCCGCGCCGCCTCCGGCGTAAATCGCGCAAATCTCCCGAACGGCCACGCAAAGTGCTCTGCCCCAACGCCGCGTGACACAAGTCGATCCCGCGCCCCCGCGATCTGCTCGTCAATCGCATCGACCGCCACACTCCCGAAATCCGGATGCGTCGCGCTGTGGCAACCAATCTCGTGGCCCATCGCCGCGATCTCCCGCACATCCTCCCATCCCAGCAGCCCCGTCGGCGCGGTCTTCAACCACTCAACGCATGCCCGGGCTGTTCCCTCAGAATCACCCGACACGTCCAGCAATCCGGGGCACACAAAGAAGCACGCCCGCACCTTCCGCTCAGCCAGCGCCCGCGCCACCGCCAGATGATCCGCCGTGCCGTCATCAAACGTCAACGCCACGGTGGGGCGCGCCGCACCATCGCGTAGTCGTCGCACCGCCTCTCCGTACGCCACCACCTCGTGCCCGCGCTGCACCAGTTCCACCATCCGCACAACTTCTGCAACCCTCGCCCCCTCGCACCGATGCAGGCACAGCACGTGCACCCGATTCTCGGACACCCGCCCAAACACCCGCGGCCACGCCCCCACAATCTCCCCCGCTGCCCGCTCCGCAACGCGCACCATGTCGCCGCGCATCGCGGCAGTTCCCGCCCCGCCCGCGCGCTCCGCTCGCCGCGCCCTCAACTCGACGCACAGCGCCGCGACCTGCACCGCGCTTCCGATCGCAATCCCAGCCATCGCCCCGCTGGCCCCGAAACGCACGCCCAAAGCCCACGACACTCCCAGCGACACAATCGTCCCCGCCCACTGCGCCCGCAACGCCGCTCGCGGGCCCCGCAAAAGAGAGAGCTGCACGTACACCCCAAGCAGCGCGGCGATCGTGTCGCACGTCGCCCACGCCGCGGCCCACTTCAGCGCGCCGCCGAGATCGTCAAACTTTCCGCCGAGAGCCAGACGCGCCAGTTCCGGCTCGGCCAACGCGCACACGACCACCGACGGAACTCCCGTCGCAGCAATGCCCGCGCACATCGCAGTTACCAGCCAGCGTGTCCGATCTGCGCCCGGTCCTCGAAGCCCCCGAGCCAGCCGCGGCTCGGCCACGCCCACAAGCGTGTTGGCCGCCAACCGCGCCGGTCCCAGCAGCGCGGCTGCTCCGCCAAACTGCCGCACCGCATTGGCCCCATCGATGAGAGTCAGCAGAAACGGCTGCACGCGCTGCGCCAGCACCTGCCCCGCCAGCGAGCCCGCCTGCGCGTTCCGCACCACATCCAGCCGCTCGCGTGATGCCGCATCCGGCGCACCTGGTGCGTCCACCCGCGCCGCAGAAATCCCGATCACCCAAGCCACGCCCGCGCCAACCGCGACCCCACACCAATACGCCCCATGCGCTCCCGCGCCAAGCAAAACCAACCCGCCGAACGTCCCTGCCAGGGTCACCAATCCGCCCGCACTGGCCAGGAACTGTCGCCGCGCCCGAAAGCGCGCCGTAAGCACCGCCTGTCGCGCCCCAATGATCGTTCCCACCGCCATCGCCACGCTGAATGCCGCCAGAAGCCCTACCGCGGCCGTCCCTCCCGACACCGCCCACATCACACCCGGCAGCACAAGCAAACAGATCCCCGCGTACACCCGCGCCCGCCGCATCGTCAGCGCGAACAGGGCCTCCTGCTCCCCTTCGGGCAACCCCGGCGCGACGCGAACGATCGGCTGGCAGAGCGTCGCGGAAGCCAGCCCGCCGACAATCGCCTCCACCGTCGCCAGCAGCACGAACGATGCAAAATCCGCCGTTCCCAAAAGGCGAGCCAATACCAGCACCGCCAGAATCCTCCCCCCCGCTCGCGCCAGACTGTCGGCCACAAACCAGCGTTTGTCGCCGGCAAGCACTACGGAGATGGTCGAGGAAGGGCTACCCATGCGCGTTCCAATCGGTCTCGTTCGAGTGTACCTCACGAACCGGAAACGCCCGCTCTTTTCGTTCCGTGCCGCCGCGCGTTCTCCAGAGCCGCCGCCCATCGTTCCGCCCAGCGGCCTGCATCATGCGCGGCGCTGAGCGTCCGCGATCGCGCGCCCATTCCCGGAAGGTCCTCCACCCGCTCGTGCATCCAGCGCATCGCCCCCGCCAACGCGGACGCATTCCCCGGCGCAACAACCAGCGCATTCCCCACCCCCGCCACTTCATCGCCCGCGCCTACCGCCTTCGTGCAGATCAGCGGCAGCCCCGCCGCCGCTGCCTCTACCAGTGCAACGCCCCACGGCTCGAACACGCTCGGCAGAATGAACGCGCCCGCCCCGCCCAACACTCCCGGCAAACTCTCGGGTTGCACAAACCCCAGGTCCTCCGCGCCCGCGTCGCGCAGCACATCCACAAGCGGGCCACGCCCACAGCACCTCAGCGCCCACGCCTTCGAAGTCGATGCTCGATATTCCCGATACGCCCTCGCAAGAACATCCGCTCCCTTCTCCGGCACATACCGCCCCACAAACACAAACGATCGCGGCCACTCCCCCTTCCCTCGCCCCTCCGCACACGCCGCGAACATCCCGGTATCGATCCCGTACATCCCGCGAGACACGCACTCCGGCCTGAACCCCAGCCGAAGCGCAAATCGCTCCGCACGTTCTCCGGCCGCCACAACATGATCCACCGGTGCAAAGTAGCGCCGATATCGCCACCGGCCGAGCCGCTGGCGAAGCGTTCCCTCCCAAGGACGATCCATCGCCATCACCAGCGGAATATCGCGCACGCGTGCATCCATCACTCCTCGCACGCACGCCGGATTCACCCACCCCGGCAGCACCAGCACATCCGGCGCATGGGCAAGTATGCGATCAACCCAGAACGATGAGTCGCTCAGGGCCTCCTGTGCGTGCAGTTCCATATCCAGGCCGCGCAGAACTTCCTCCCCGTGCGGGGCGATCCCCTCAGCGTCCGAACGCCGCGCGATGATGGACACGTCCATCCCCGGGCGCGCCGCCAACGCGCGCCAGCACGCGCCGAAATACCCCTCGAATGTCTGCCAGCAATACAACACCTTCATGCGCACCTCGGTCATCAGGAGGATACCGGAAGAGCGTCCCGATCGCGCATGGCTCCCCCGGCTTTGTGCGTTCGGGCGGCTTGCCGCCCGAACGCACAAAGCGTCGGCAGCGTCTCAAACAAACGCTCGCGCCACCTTCACCACGCCCGCCGCGATCTCCCCGATCTCCGTCGCACGTGCGCTCTGGTCCGCCAGCTCCGCGCATGCCTTCCGCGCCGCTTCCAGCGAGAACGGCGTCGGCCGCGCCTCCCCGATCCCCGCCAGCATCGCGTTCATCGCATCCGGCGGCACAATCGCATCCATCGCCTGCTCTCCCACGCGCCGATTCCGCAGATCAGCAATGATATTTCGGATCGTCAGCGCCTGCGCCACGATCGTGCGCTGCAGGTCATCCAGAGCCTCCGAAAGTTCCTTCTGCCGCTCCGCAGGCGCGGTAAACGCAATCAATCCCCGCAACTCCGCCAATGTTGTCTCCGTGAGCATGTCTTCCCCCTTGTTATTCAATCGCCCCTGATTCGCACGCCGAGGATGAACGAGCCCGTAAGCGAGCCCACGGATTCCCATCCCGTGCATACCGCCGTTTTCATCAACTGCCTGACGTTGATACCTCAGTGCACCCCAACCCCAATCGCCAACGCACCAAGCCCCTCATCCACCCGCCGCAGCCGATCCCGCACATCATCCGCGGCCTTCGCCCCCCACTCCTTGGCCACCAGATCCAGCACCCCCGCCCGCAAATCCGCATTCTGAAACACACCGATCGCCGTTCCATGCACGCCCGATCCATTCGCGTACGCACCCATCGCCTCCGCATGCACGCCCAGCACGCGCCCCTGCTCCTGCACCGTCGCGGCAAACCGCTCGACCGCCGCCAGATACTTCGCGCTCGCCGCCGCCGCGTTCCGCACAGCGAGGTATCCATCCAGCACGCCATCTCGCCGCACCATCAGCCCCGCACGCACAGCCGCGTTCGTTTCTCCCTCGATCCCTGCGTTCACTCGATCCAGCTCCACCGCATCTCGCAGCACCCGCGCTCCCACAAATCCCAACGTCCCCATCGCCAGATCGATCGTTGCCGCATGGTGCTCCGCCAGCGATTCTCCAACCGCCGCCCGCCGCTCCATCGGCGCGGCGTTCACGCGTACCCGCAACTCCGCAACTTCCTTCTCCAGCGACTTCGCCCACGCCGTGCCGGCATCGGCCAGCTCCCCCTCAGTCGGATCGCTCGGCACGATCATCCCCCGCACGCGCATCAGATCCGCGCTCACGCTCTCGCGCGACCGTCGCACCATCCCCTCCGCCTGCACCCGCGCCAACTCGCGGCATGCACCGCACATCACTTCCACATTCGCCGCGTACGCCCCCGCGTTGGCCGCGTTCTGATCCGCCACCGTCCGCAGCGCACCCGTCGGCGCACATCCAACCAGAGCCATCACCGCCAAGCCGACGACACAACGCCTCACATGCCCGTTCATGGAACCCCCCCTTTGCAATTTAAATCCCCCGATCGACGAGCTCACTGCCCGTCACATACCAAACAAAGTACGATCATTCTCCGCTTTGTCAACCCAAAATCATCAAAAACCGCCGAACTTCATGCCTAACATTGCCCCCACTTTGGGGGCGTGGATCGCCCGTTTTGTGCCCACTCCTGCTCAACCCGCCGACCGGGGGCCTGCGCCCCGCGGCTGATCAGACACAAGAGGAATCGCCATGGAAGCCGGGATTGTCGGAATGCCCAACGTCGGCAAGAGCACGCTCTTCAACGCCCTCACCAAGGCCGGCGCGCTCGCCGCCAACTACCCCTTCGCCACCATCGAACCCAACGTCGGCGTCGTCGCCATCCCCGACCCTCGATTGGAAATCATCCGCAAGCACATCGAGAGCCAGAAGATCATCCCCGCCGCGCTGCGGCTGGTGGACATCGCCGGCCTCGTCCGCGGCGCATCCAAGGGCGAAGGCAAGGGCAACGCCTTCCTCAGCCACATCCGCGAGGTCGACGCCATCGTCCAGGTCGTCCGCTGCTTCGAGTCCGCCCCCGGCGGCGAAGACATCACCCACGTCGAGGGCTCCGTCGATCCCGCCCGCGATATCGACACCATCAACACCGAACTCATCCTCGCCGACTTGCAAACGGTGGACGGCTCGCTCAGCAAGGCCGAGCGCTCCGCCAAGAGCGGCGAGCGCGAGGCCATCGCCCGCTTCGAGGTCCTCAAGAAGATGCGCCCCGTCCTGGACTCCGGCAAGCCCGCCATTACCGTCCGCATCGACGACGCGGATCAGAAGAAAGTCCTCAAGGGCATGGGCCTCATCACCGCGAAAAAGCAGCTCTACGTCGCCAACGTCTCTGACGAAGACCCGCACGGCCGCGGCCCCCTCGCCATGAAGTGCCGCGCCCACGTGGCAACCCTCGGCGGCGACCCCGAGCAGGATGTCGTCCCCGTCTGCGCCCGCATCGAGAGCGAACTCGCCGAACTCGGCGACGCCGACCGCCTGGAAATGCTCAAGAGTTACGGCATGGACGAGCCCGCCCTCAACGCCCTCGCCCGCGCCGCCTACCACCTCCTCGGCCTGCAAAGCTACTACACCGCCGGCCCCAAGGAAATCCGCGCCTGGACAATCCCGCAAGGCGCAACGGCCCCGCAGGCCGCGGGCGTCATCCACACCGACTTCGAACGCGGCTTCATCCGCGCCGAAATCTACACCGTCGCCGATCTGGAGAAGTACGGCAACGAGAAGGCGATCAAGGACGCAGGGAAAATGCGCATCGAGGGCAAGGAATACGCCATGAAGGACGCGGACGTCTGCCACTTCCTGTTTAACGTCTGACCCCCCGGCCGCCGCATCGCCCAGCTTTCCCGCGGAAAGATCGATCTCCGGCGGGACTGGCACGGTCAACGACCGCCAGAATTGTGCGCCGGGTCCGGCTGTTCGTACCACGGTCGTAGGTTCCACGCGCTTCGCGCTTAAAAGCGGCGATCGGCGCACTCGGATGAAGCCGGTCGGCGTTTACACTACTGTCATCAGTGGACCGAAGCCGTTTTCGTGCTTTGAAGTCCCCGATGCAAGGACGCACGACGTTCGGCACATCAAGGAGTCCATATGTCACACCTCAACATGGATCGTCTCATGCAGTTCATGGGCAAAGTCGTCGGAGACCTCGGCTCCACCATGAGCACGCCCCTGCTCATCCTCGGCGACAAGCTCGGCCTCTACAAAGCCCTCGCCGCGGCCGGCCCTTCCGGCCTCTCCTCCGCGCAGCTCGCCGAAACTACGCACACCCACGAACGCTACATCCGCGAGTGGCTCATCAACCAGGCCGCGGGCGGATACATCGAGTTCGATGCTAAGACATCGCGCTACAGCATGACGCCCGAGCAGGGCGCGGCCCTCGCCGATGAGACCAGCCCCTGCCACGTCCCCGGCGGCTTCTACGTCGCCGTCTCCATGATCCGCGACATCCCCAAGATCGAGAAGGCCTTCCGCACCGGCGAAGGCGTCGACTGGGGCGAGCACGACACCGACCTCTTCTGCGGCACCGAACTCTTCTTCTCCGCCTCCTATCGCGCCAACCTCATCGCCTCCTGGCTCCCCGCGCTCGACGGCGTCGTCGCCAAGCTCGAACGCGGCGCAACCGTCTGCGACGTCGGCTGCGGCCACGGCGCATCCACCATCATCATGGCCCAAGCGTTCCCCAAATCGACATTCCTCGGTATCGACGCCCACGCGCCCTCCATCGAGTGTGCCTCGCATCGAGCCGCGAAGATGGGCCTCGGCGATCGCTGCACCTTCCTCACCGCCAGCGCATCGGGCTACACCGCCCCCGCCGGTGGCTTCGATTTCATCGCCTTCTTCGATTGCCTGCACGACATGGGCGACCCCGTCGGCGCGGCCAAGCACGCCCGCGCCTCCATCAAGCCCGACGGAACCGCCATGATCGTCGAGCCCGCCGCGGCCGACGATGTCGCAGGAAACCTCAACCCCGTCGGCCGCGTCTTCAGCGCGGCCAGCACCATGATCTGCGTCCCCGCCTCCATCAAGCACAAGGGCCCCGCCCTCGGCGCCGTCGCCGGCGCGGCCCGCCTCACCAAAGTGCTCAACGAAGGCGGCTGGACCCGCGTCCGCAAAGCCACCGAAACCCCCTTCAACATGATCCTCGAAGCAAGGCCGTAGCCGCGATCGGGTGCCGTGGTGGACGGCTTTGCGTCCGCCACGCCGAGGGATGTCGCGCGCCCCCGTGGCGGAGTCCAAAGCGACTCCACTACGCCACCCGAGCACCCGATATTCTTGTCCCATGCCGGACCCGTACCCCCTCCTCCTCCGCCCCATCATCCTCGAAAAGGTCTGGGGCGGTCGTCGTCTCGAATCTCTCGGTAAAGTCCTCCCCAACCCCGGCGCGAAGTACGGCGAGAGTTGGGAACTCGCCGACATGTCAGCCACAAGTGCCTCCGGCGCGGGCGGGGGCGCCATTCGCTCCAGCATCGCCAACGGTGAACTCCGCGGCAAGACTCTGCACGATGCGGCCGCGCTCTGGGGCGACGCGATGCTCGGGCGAAGCCCGCAACCCGACAGCAACTTCCCCCTCCTCATCAAGTTCCTCGACGCCGCCGAAAATCTCAGCGTGCAGGTCCACCCCTCCCCCACCTACGCCGCGGCCACGCCCAACGCATTCCTCAAAACCGAATGCTGGTACATCATCGCCGCCGACCCAGGCGCGCTGATCTACAAGGGCATCCGCCCCGACATCACGCGCGATCAGTTCGCCGCCCTCGCCCGCGCCGGCGATCCCGCGCTCGTCAACGCCATGATCGCGCTCCCCGCCGTTCCCGGCGAGTGCCACAACCTTCCCAGCGGCACCGTCCATGCCCTCGGCGCAGGCGTGCTCGTTGCCGAAGTGCAAACCCCCAGCGACACCACATACCGCGTCTACGACTGGGGCCGCACCGGCCGCGAGATGCACATCGAGCAGACCCTCAAGTGCGCCACCTTTCCCGGCGAGCCCGGCTACGACGAACTCCTCCGCGCTTCAACCGTCGGCGCGCTCAAGCCCGGTCAATCCCGCACACGGCTTGTCACCACCGACTTCTTCACCGTCGATGAACTCCGCCCCGGCGCGGGAGACCTGATCCCCCTCGGCGCGCTCGCCACCGGCAAGAACGGGCTCGATTCCTGCTTCGCCCTCATCGTCATCGATGGCGAGTGCGAGCTCGCCGCGGACGCCAGGACCTTCCAGCCCGTCGCCCTCCAACGCGGCGATACCGCCCTCGTCCCCGCCGCCATCGCCGCGCGTTCGCTCCTCGCCGCCGGAACAAACCTCCGCGCACTCATGGCCTGCATCGCCTGACTCGCACCACAAAGCATGGCCCGAACAACATGGGTGGCACTGGCGGCTCGCCCGCCACTGATTTTGCAACTTACACGCAGGCCTCAAGGCAACTTACGCCCCGCCTCACCCCAGCACAAACCCTCGCACCGCATCAAACTCGGGCACGACCGAGTACCCATCGATGCGTGCGCAAAGTTCGATGTCTGATCGCAGCCCCTCGCGAATCAGGTTCCGCCCGCCGCGCGACCCCGTCAGCATCTCCACCACTCCCCCCTCCCGCGCTCGAAACGTCCGCCACAAGTTCAGCGCGATCACCGTCGAATCATCATCCGGCCGCGCATCGTCCAGCGACGTCGGCCGCCCCATCGCCGCTAGCCGCTCCGCGATCGCGCCCGCCGCGCCGACATCCTCCTGCGAAACCCGGTCACGTGTCCCCGCGCAGATCAGATGCACCGGCCGCTCATCCACCCCGATCCGCGCCGCCAGCGCGCTGAGATTCCCCAAACACCCCACCAGCATCGTCTCCCCGTCATTGCTCAGCACCGCCGCCTTTGTCCCGTTGGTCGTCGTGAACGCGATCCTCTTCCCCCCCACCCGCTCACGCGTGTACGTCGCCGGCGAGTTGTCCAGATCAAAGTCCGGAATCTGCACCCCGCCGCGCTCCCCACCCGTCAAGCACGTCCCCGGCGCGGCCGCCGCCTTCACCCGCCGCGCATCATCCTCCGTCAAGCACGGCACCACCCCCACCGCTCCACTCACCAGCGCGGCGCAAATCGTCGTCGAAGCCCGCAACTCGTCAATAATCACCGCGTACCCGCCCACCAGCGCCTCGGGCTCCACCAACTGCGGCAACAGATACGTGCGAACGACTCCTGGCATGCGCGATCCTCCGCACCACTGTATCTCCCGCTCCCCCTTCATACGATCCCCCATGATCGACATCCCCACCATCCGCACCATGCTCGCCTACACCGACTGGTCCACCACCCAGCTCCTCGCCGGCGCAACCCCCTGCTCCGACGAACAGCTCGACCGCACTCTCGACATCGGCCCCGGCACCCTCCGTCGCATCCTCCTGCACACCTACAACGGCGAACTCATCTGGCTCAACCGCCAGCGCGGCATCATCGAGAACAAATGGCCCGACGAACGCGAGCCCGTCTCCATCGCCGACCTCAAGTCCCGCTACGAGTCCACCGCCGCGGCCCGGGATCACTGGCTCGGCACCGTCTACACACAGGATTCCGCCCGCACCCAAACCTATCGCGACTCCAAGGGCACGCTCTTCAGCGCAACCCTCGGCGACATGCTGATGCAAGGCGTCCTGCACACCAAGCACCATCAGGCCCAGGCCGTCAACGCCCTCAAACGCCTCGGCGCGGCGTGGCCGGAGCTGGATTACATGTATCGCGTGCGAAAGTCCGCATAGATCTACGAATCGCAACTACACCCCGGCCGTTACAAGATCCGGCGTGGATTGCCAAGACTTGTCCGCACTCTCGCGCCGGTTCTTGACTCCAACACGCTTTCCCAGAACCCGTCCTGTGCGCTGAATGCTGCGAGCGCCCGCGGCTTTGGTGGCACGAACGGACCGACGCTTTGACAACGGCTTGGCCGCAAACTCCTGCGGCGTGTATCGCCGCCAATTCAGCCAAAGGCGCCGGTTTACCCGCTCGACAGGCACGGCAATCCGGGCGACCACATCACGCGGCGCATCGGACGCATTCATCGTGTCGCCCGATCGGCGCAACGCATCGGACACGAGCACAACGCCCGGCGTCACAACCGCGTTCTCGTCGTGCCCATCAAGCCCGATCATGAGAACGCTCGACCTCAACGTCGCATTCGCAAACACAAGCGTGCCCGCGTCGTCTCGGGCAATCGTGCTTCCAAATGCAGCGAGTCGTGTCGCACCATTAACACGCTGCAATGTGCGAACAAGCTGCGGCGCGGGATCACTCGCTATCGCACCGGGCGCGATACCCGAGGCCTGCCGCCCGCTCCCAACCACACCGGCCAGCGACGTCGCTTGCCGCGCTCCACGATCCAAGGCGCGGCCCGGCTCGCTTGAACGCGCCACGTTCCCGCCAATACTCGCCGCACCTGCCAAGGCCGTCCTCTCGAAGATTGCAGCACTATCCGGCTGCGCCGTTGCATTGACAGCCCTCGATGACGTACTCGAAGCGGACACATCAAGCCCGTAAAGCCCCGCCGCATGCCCGCGCGCGGATTCGTCCCCGTCGCCCAGAAGTCCACCAAGATCAAAGGCAAAGGCCCGAATGCTCGACGCCCCCGCGCCCACGCGCAGGTCCAAAGGGCTTCCCGCAACATCCTTGCTGGCAGCGACCCCTTGTATTTCCGGCTTGACGATGACCACAACCGTCTCCGAGCTGAGATACCCGCGAATCGGCCGGTACCCGAAATCCAGCAGATCCGCGCGCCCGTCTCCGTTCAGGTCCGCAATGATCTCATTCTGCCCGCCGAGAATCTCCACGACACGATCCCCGCTCTGCGCGTTCGGGCCGAGCGCGAAGTTGGGGGCATTCCAGGTCCCGTCGCTGTTGTGCGTGATCGCCACCACGCGCTCCAGCACCGTGCGTCCCGTCGGGCCCGCGGCCTCATAGTCCCGCACATACACAATGTCCCCCAGCCCATCGTGGTCGATGTCCTGACCCACCAGCAGCCATTGACTATCGATCGTCGTGTCCGCAGCGCCGGCGTTCCTGCCGCCGATCTGCACCTGACCAATCGTCTGCATCGCGCCAAACATCCCCGCTCCCAGCCCCTTCTTCACGCGCACCACCGTATAGCGATCCGCCGATGTCGAGGCCAGTTGATCCGCCGGCGTCCACATGCTCACGGCATCCGCCTTCCCGTCACCATCCACATCCGCGAACTTCCAGTCAAAGTCGGGTGAGAGGTCCAGTCGCATCGCCGACGTGGCGAGCCCGGACGATGAGTTCAGCAGCGCGACATAACCATCGCTCCTGAAGCTGATAATGTCCAGCCGGCCGTCGCCGTTCAGGTCCGCCGCGATCGGGCCGGAGGACAGCAGTCCATCGTGCCCAATGGGTGTGGGCAGCATGTACGTCGCGGCCAGTCGCAGACCGCTCCCCGCGCGCTCCAGCACGACAACGCGGCCAGTGTCGCTCGACGGCGCAAAGGCAATGTCCGCCACACCGTCGCCCGTGAAGTCTCCGACGATCGGCGTCGACGCCCGAGAGTCCCCCCCGGCCGGCGCGGCGACCGTGCCGCGAATCACGACTTCCATCTCTCCGGTTCGCGCGTTCAGTTCCAACACGCGCACGAACGTCGTGCGACTCCGATCGCCCGTCAATGGCGAGAGTGGCGTGCCCGCGCCGCCCACGGCGACCAGTTCCATTCCTCCACCGGGAATGAACTGCCCCGCGCCAATCGCACTCACGCGCACGTTCAGCGTCGTTCGCACAGGCGCGCCGAACGTTCCGTCGCCGCGCCCTTTGAAAAACAGAATGCTGTTCTGCGCATCGACACGCTCAAGCCCTGCCAAGTCGTTGATCCCGTCCCCGTCAAAGTCCGCCACCACCTGACTCGTCATCCCAGGCCCCGAACTCATCTGCGGCATCGGGCCGAAGATCGTCGTCAGCAGCGTCCGAGACTCGAGCGATTCGAGCAAGGCCAACGAACCATTATCGCGGCCACGACGTGCAAACAAAGACCGAGCATTTATCCGGGAGCGCATGGGGAATCCTCCTGCCGCCCTACACGAGAGCAAACTTTGTACGCACGCAATCGGTCTGGGATGGACGCGGTCGGCCGCAATTCGGCAAAGATTTTCGCCCGATACGCACTTGCCACTCTTTTCAAAGTATCGCACAAGCACCCGAAAGAGCTCATAGCTCAGGAAGTAATGCACGGTACCAGTCCCAAACCGTCAACACGCTCAAACCCCTGGGAGTGGCATGGCCGGAACTTGACTACATGTATCGCGTGTAAAAACCGGCGTATAGCTCCGAGCTCGTCAAATGGTCAGCGAGTAGCGCTCTTACGATGAGTAGCGATGATGACCGGCCTCGCAAACTTCTTCATTGACCGGCAGAAGGTGCTGGGAGGACTACTCATTCTCCTTGCGTTCGCGATCGTGCCGCTCGGGCACGCCGTGGGAGGAGGAAGCCAGTTTGGGAGTCGCACCTTTGCCTACTTACCGGTTCGAGTGACGGGTACCGGCGGCATCGAGATCGGTGAGAATGGTGCAGGGACCACCTTCTCTGACGCGGGAGAGATCACGGTCTTTCACACAATCGGCAACTCCCCCGGACGATTCGGAATGTTCCTCACTTGCGACGAGATTCAATGGGTGTACGGGCCCGGTCATCGGCCGCCGAATCCCATCAGCGCCGCGGCGCTTTCGACGGCATTCGATTCGGCGCGCGGAAGAATCGCGGACTCAATCGGCGGGCAGCCGGATGGACAAGAAGTCGCGATGCGCCTTCGGGCGGGAAGAATGCGGGTGCAGAGCGTCTACTGGGAAAATGCAATTGCGGCGCTCTTTGTTCCTCTGCTTGTCGTGGGATTGGGGCTTATCGCCTGGCCTAGTCGCGCAGAGCGAAGGCGCTGGCGACGGTCGCTCGGACAATGCCCCAACTGCTGCTATTCCGTCAAAGGGCTGCCCGAAGACGTCTGCCCCGAGTGTGGGCATCCGATACTTGCCTCGCCCGTGCCCTGACCGATGCGCTCATCACGCCCGATACGCGCTCGCCACCTTGCTCAACGCATCCCCCAGCACCTTGAAGTGCTCATCGCTCAAAGCGTGGTGCATCGGCAGTGCAAACACCTGCTTGCAGAGCGCATCGGCCACCGGCGGGTGCCCTTGCTTGCCCATGCACGCCTCGAACGCCGGCTGGCGCGTCAGCGAGCGCGGGTAGTGCACCGCCGTCGGCACACCCTCATGCTTCAATGCATCGCAGAACTGGTCGCGCGTGCACAGGAACTTGCTGGTATCCAGCCGCGCCACATACAGGTGGTACGCGCTCTCCGCCCCCGCCGTGGACTTGGGGGCCAGCAGCCCGGGAATCTTCGCCAGGATCGCGTCGTACTTCTTCGCCGCCTCGCGCCGCTTGTTCGTCTCACCCTCCAGCCGATCCAGCTTCGAGAGCCCGATCGAGCCGGTGATGTCGTTCATCCGGTAGTTGTACCCAACCTGCCCGTGTACATACTTCTCCGTCTCGCCGTGGCTCCGCAGCAGCTTGATCTGGCTGGCCAGCGCATCGTCGTTGCACGAGATCGCCCCGCCCTCGCCCGTGCCCAGGTTCTTCGTCGCGTAGAACGAGTACGTCACCGCATCCCCGAACCCGCCGATCGGCTTGCCCTTGTACGTGCTCAGGTGCGCCTGGGCCGCGTCGTAGATCACCTTCAAACCCTTGCTCGCCGCAAGCGTCTGCACGGCATCGATATCCACCGGGCATCCATACAGGTGCGTCGCCGCGATCGCCGTCGTCCTGGCCGTCACCTTGCGGGCCGCATCCGCCACGTCGATCTGCATCGTGTCGGGGATGGCATCCACAAAGATCGGATTCGCCCCACGCGCCACCACCATGCTCACCGTCGCGATATAGCTCCACGCCGGCACCAGCACATCATCTCCCCGCTCGAACAGCGGCTCGTACGCCAGTTGCAGCGCACACGTGCCGTTGGCGCACGTCATCATGTGCTTCGCCCCCGTCATCGCCCCGAACCGCTTCTCAAGCTCGTCGCATTTGCTCGCCGCGCGAAGCATCCCGCTCTTCAGCACCCCGATCGCCGCGTTGATGTCCTGCTCCGCCAGCGCCGTCTGCATGAACGGCACCATCGCCTTGCTCACCGGCACGCCGCCATTGATCGCCAGTTCGGGCTTGTGCGGGAGGGCGGAGGGACGGACGGGCGTCGCGGCGGCGGTCGTCATTCGCGGGGCTCCTGAATCCTCGTTTCGCGCCCAAATGGGCTGTAAAACAGGGTCTGAACTGTAGGCGATGAACCCGGCAAACTCACCCCACCCGACGTTCTTAGGGGTGATCCGGGTTTGCTATCAGACCCGTGCCACCGGATGCCGCCGCTTTGGGCGACAGCCGGTGCGCCCGCGCAGACGCCCCCCGCACCGGCTGTCCGCAAAGCCGGACATCCGCTGCCACATCACTCCCCCAGCTTCACCAACTCCTCCTCCACCTGCTCCACCACCGCCGCCACCGGTTTCTCGCCAAACTCAAAGCTCAACCCCGCCGCCTCAAACAACTGCGGCAAGGGCCGGCTCCCGCCCAGCGTCAACGCCCGCACATACGCATCCACCGCAACCTTCTCCCCCTCCTTCTTGCTCTTGAGCCAGAGCCCCAGCGCGCCCAGCTGCGCGATGCCATACTCGATGTAGTACATCGGGTGGCTGTACAAATGCCCCTGCCGCTGCCACTGACTCTCGCGGCTTCCCTCCTGCCCGCGCCAACTGATCGCGTGCCCGAACCGCTCATCCAGCGAGAGCCAGAACGCATCGCGCTGCGCGTGCGTGTGCCCCGGATGGCGATACATCCAGTGCTGAAACGAGTCGATCGTCGCGATCCACGCCAGGATCGTGATCGAATCCTCCAGATGTTCCTTGCGGGCACGGCGCAGGTCATCATCCTTGGCGTAAAACCCCGCGCCCACGCCCCAGTGCGGCATCGTCAGATGCTCCATGCTCATGCTCGCCACCTCGGCGAACTCGATCGGGCTGTGCCGGTACTCCACCAGCGGATCCCCCTCGGCCAGCATCGAGTGGAACGCGTGACCCGCCTCATGCACCATCGTCATAACGTCCCGATGCAGCCCCGCCGCGTTCATAAAAATGAACGGTTTGCGGCTGAAATCCCGCACATATTGATACCCGCCCGGCCGCTTCCCCTTCCGCGAATCCAGGTCCAGACAGTCCGTCACCATCGCTTTGTCCTGGGTCCCCTCCTGGGTGGTCCGCCGCTCCGCGGCGGTTCCCCCTCCCGCGCCCCCCAACCGCCTCGTCATCGCGCCCAGCCGCGGGTCCAGCGCATCCATCACGCTCTGCGTCTTGCTCATCAACTCCCGCCCGCCATCGAACGGCCGCAGCCCCGCTCGCCCCTTCACATCCACGCTCAAGTCCCACGGACGCAGCTCATCCACGCCCAGCGCACGCTTGCGCCGCTCATCGAGCCGCCGCATCAGCGGCACCACGTGCTTCGCCACCGCACCCCAGAACGTCTCGCAGTCCTTCGGTGTGTAGTCGAACCGCTGCTTCTCCTTGAACGAGTACTCCACATAGCTTGCGCATCCCGCATTCCTCGCCATCACGTCGCGCCGCGCGATCATCTGATCCAGCAGCTCATCCAGCGCGCCCCGATCCCGCAGCCGTCGCTCCGCAATCCCCTTCCACGCCCCTTCACGCACGCTCCGGTCCGGTTTCTGCAAATACTGCGTCATCTGCGGCAGCGTCCGCTCCTGCCCATCAAACTGCACCGTCTGCGCCCCCGTAATCTTCCCATAGTCCTGGCTCAGCTTCGCCAGCTCCGTCGCGATCGGCACATTCTCCTCGCGGAACAGCTCCACGCTCGCCCGCTTGGACCGCTCCAGCACCTCGTACCGCTCACGCGACAACGGGAACTCCGCGTGCAGTTCCACCTGCTTGCGATCCAGCTCGAATCCCGCCACCTCCAGCTTCGGACCCACCTCTTCCAGATACCGCGTGTACGCCGCCTCCGTCGCTGCATCCTCCGTGTTGCAACTGGTAGCGATGTACAAGTTCGCGTGCGCCTCCGAGCAGGCCGCGGCCAGATCGCTCCGATCCAGCAGCCACCCCTCCAGCTCCTGCGCACTCGTCACGGGCCGCGCCTTCAGCGCCTCCACCAACGGCTGAATGTGCGTCCAAGAGGCGCCGTCGAAGCCCGCGGGCACGAGTTTTGAAGTGGTGTGCATCACCATCGACTGTAGACCATTTCCAGGGATCGCTCAGCGGACAACCCCGAACTTCAGCCGCACGCTCGTCTGATCGCATACAAACCGCGCCGGAAGAAGCACGAACGCAACAGGCCCCGCCAAGGGGCGGGGCCTGTCTTCAAAGTTCTGCTGTTGGTCCACGATGCCTTACGGGAGCTGCTGGAGCTTGCGGATCAGCTCGTGCTGCTGCTCGAAGAATGCCGGCGGCACCCCGATGAAGCCCGGCAGATTGGGGTTGATCTTCATGCGCTGCTCCATCTCCGCGAGCAGCTTCTTGGCCTTGGACAGCTCGATCCCGCGACGCTCCTTGTCCTGAAGCTGCTGGGCCAGATCGATCGCCAGGCGATACTTGTCGTAGATCGATCGGAACTGCTTCTCAACGCCGTCCGTGTCCTTGATGTTCTTGTCGATCAGGTCCGTCGCGGCCTGCCCAACCCACTCAACCTCCTGCAGGCCCATCACCTTGGCCAGCTCTTCCGGAGTCGCCGCGATGCCCTTGGCGAACTTGGTCTTCACGGCCTCGCTCGCGCTCATCGTGTACACGTTCTTCGACTTGTTCAGCAGGATCTGCCCGAACTCGTCCTGACGCCAGTGCACCTCGCCATTCTCGTCAAAGTCCACGCTCAGCGGCTCCATGATCTGCATCGCCCGCATGATGCGGGGATCCTTCTTGCCCAGCAGAGAGACCTTCTCCATCTGGTTCAGAATCATCTCGAGCTGCACGCCCTTCACCGCGACCAGGTCGCCGTGCCAGCCCGTGCACGCGCCGATGTTGCCCTGCGGATAGAAGTACATCTCCTCGATCACCCACGGAGACATCGCCGCGGCCGAGATCGCCGACTCGATCCACGCCACCGTGCGGAACTTGGGCTTGTATTCCTTCTCGAACACCTCGTGGAACTTCGCAAGCTCGGAGAGCGCGCCGCCGCCGGACTTCACGCGAATCACCACGACATCCGTGTGGTCTTTCTCCAGCAGCGGAACCGCCCGATGGAACGAATCCGCGTTCACCTGCAAGCCGACCATGTCGCCGTACTTGCCCTGCCACTCGCTCGGGCAGCCGAAGTTCAGAATGGCCACCCGCGTCGCGCCCGTGTGCTTGGACTCATCCTTCTTGGCGTCGCTCTTCTTGACGTCCTCTTCCTTCTTCAGGTTCTCGTCCGTCTTCGGCGCCGGATCGTCCCGATCGATCTTCGTAAAATCGGCCGCGCCGAAGAACTGCTCGGATTCCACGCTCCCCGTCTTCACCTTGAAGAAGACAAACCCCTTCCCCTCGCGAACAACCTTGCCCTCAAGAACGCGTCCGTCCTTCAGGTAGATCTTGTCCGCAAACGCCGCCCCGCCGGCCAACAGCGTGCCGGCCGCGAACACCAATCCCCACACAAATGCTCTGGCAATCTTTCGGCTGGCAAACATGGTCGCAGTTCTCCTGGTCGCCCCGCGGCGTGGTTGCGTATTGATGCCCTTTGAACTCGAACGCTCACGGACGGCGATCGAGCTGCTGCTCCGTCTTGATCCGGTCGATGGTGACGTCGATCTGCGTGATCGTCCGGTCGGGATCGCCGACCGTTTCGGGGTTGATGCCCTCGCCAAACTGCTTCAGGATCGACTGCACCTGCTGTAGAAGGCGGATGCGCTCTCCTCGTGCCGCGGTGCGCTGCTCGTACTGCCCCGGGGCCTTCACCTGCACCCCGCGGTACATGCGGAGTAGCTTCCCCACTTCCAACTCGGACTTGGTGATGTTGGCGCTCCACTCCTTGAGAATCACCCCCGACTTGCCCTTCAACTGGGAGTAGTTCCGCGTGATGCCCATCTTGCCGAGCAGTTCATCGAGCGTGTCCGCAGTGCCGTTCGAGAAGCCGATGTCATAGGCCTGCCGCGCGTCCAGCGTCAGGAAGTCGTTCCCCTTCATGCGCACGATGTCCTGCATCGAATCGGCATGGTCCTTGTTCACCGCGCCGTCATCCTTCAGCAGGAACCACTCGGGGCTCGGGGGCATCTTCTCTTCGAACTCCACCTGCCCGCCCACGATGCGGTAGCTCAGGATGTAGTCCCCCCAGCACATCGCCTTCATGATCCGCATGTCGTGCCCGCCCTCTTCGGCCAGGCCCTTCACCCACGCCAGACGCAGCGAGCGCTGCTTCTGACGCACCACCTCGTCGCCGCGCCCTTCCAACAGCGCGTCCAAACCGCCCACGCCCCCGTGGTGCGCATCGCTCGTGAAGTAGATGTCGTGGAACACGAACGGCAGAAACGCCGCCGGCCCCAGCGCCTTCTTCACCCACGCCACGATCTTCGGCTTGTACGCGAACGCCGGATCATCGCGCAGACGCTTGGTGATCAGCGTGTCGATCTCCTGCGTCTTCACCATCGCGCCCGTGATGAAGTCCTCGCTGCCCACCTGGGCGAAGTCCGCGGGGATCTCCTCCTGGTGGTGCGAGAACGATTCGTTGAACTGGAAAATAATCACGTCCGGCTTGGCCCGTGCCAGATCGTCAACCACTTCCGAAACGGGCTTGCGTGAAACGTCGCGCCCGAACTCGCCCGTGAAGTTCACCACGTACACACGCGTCGCCCCAGCCGGGATCGCCTTCCCCTCCATGTCGGTGTACTTGGTCGGGTCCGTCGGAGTCCCGGAAGCCACCGGCATCTCCTCGGTCTTCGTCGTCCCGGACTTGCTGTCGGGCGTGGTCTCCGCGACCGCTTCGAACGCATTCCGCTTGATGTCCAGAATCTCCGACTTGTTGTACGTCGTCTCCGATCGCAGCGTCCCGACGATCACCAGCATCTTGACGCTCGCGTCCGTCTCCTCCAGAACCACACCCTCCACCTGCTTCCCGCTGTTGAAGATCACCAGGTCGCGTTTCTGCAGCTTGGAGTTGTCCTGCTTCTCGGCCGGCTTTCCGGTGGGCTTGTCCGCCGGCTGCGCAGGGGCGAAGGTCGCCACGCCGCACACGCCCAGCAGCGCCGCCGCCGTCAACACCGCAAGCCCTCGCCCGGATCGCATCTTGTTCTGAAGTGCCATCATGATCGTCCTTTTCATGCGCCCGGCCGACGCGTCCCTGCCCCTGCCGCTTCGCGTTTCTGTTCCCTGCTGCTTCTTCTTCCAACCTATTTCATACGGCCCGGAACCGGGCCGGTGCTGATTCTAACTCCACCACGGCCCCAATACCCCCATCATCCTGAAATACCCGCGGCCCAGAACCGCTCCCGACACCACCCCGTCACGATTAGACGCCCAGCCGCCGGGCCAGTTCCATCGCCTCCCCCTGCCCTCGGACCTTTCCCTCAAGCTGAGCATCCCGCACCTCATCCAATATCCCCTTAAACCGCGGCCCCGGCTTCATCCCGTCTGCAATCAGGTCGTCCCCAGTCACCAGAACTGGCGGGTTCACTCCCACCCCATCACTCGCTAACCCCGCCACGGCCACCTCTACCTCATCCGCGACACCCGGCTCCCCCGCCCGCACAACCTGCAAACTCTTGCCAAAGCACGACTTGCCTGCCAATCGCTTCCTTTGCGATACCCGCATCCCACCCCATCGTTGGGTGATTGCCCAAATGCTGCGCAGGATCTCACCGAGCTCCTCCGACTCGTCATTGCTCAACATCAGAGCCCCCCGCAGCCGCCGAATGATCTCCGGCACCTGCACGTCCGATAACCAAACAAGGTCCTTCCCAGTCTGGCTCCCCGCCACACTCGATCGATCCGTCGCCCATGCCGCCAGCACCGTCATGACCTCCGCCCCGACTGGCAGCCCCCCCACCAAGCGGGTCGGTGCCAAAACAGTCTGTTCGTTCAACACCGGCGCATCGAGCGTCAGCGCCTGCAACAACTCCACGGCGCGAGCCCGCGCCGGATGCCCGAGCATCCTCCGGATCTCTTCCCCGATCCGCTCCCGACTCACGCCGCGCAGCTCATTGGCATGACGCGCGATCGCCGCACCCGTGGTGTCATCTAGCGCAAATCCCAGCCGCGCCGCAAACCGCACCGCCCGCAGAGCCCGCAGATGATCCTCCGCCAACCTCTTGTCGGGATCGCCCACCGCACGCACCACGCGCCGTTGCAAGTCCTCCACGCCTCCGACATAATCAATCACGCGTCCCTGCAAATCCCCCGCGCCCATCCCGCCCGCCCCACCTTCCGGCGCGGCCAGCGGGTCCAGAAACAACGCGTTGATCGTGAAGTCCCGCCGCTGCGCGTCGCTCTCCGGATCGGAAAACGTCACCGCATCCGGCCGACGCGCATCCGTATACGGCCCATCCGAGCGAAACGTCGCCACCTCCACGCTCACCAGCCCGCCGCCATCCCCAAGATCAATATGCACCAGCACCACCCCGAACGCCGCGCCCACCTGCGCCGTTCGTGGAAACACCCTGCTCACCTTCTGCGGCGGGGCATCGGTCGCAATGTCAAAGTCTGTCGGGTGCAGCCCCAGCAATCCGTCGCGCACGCACCCACCCGCGAAGTACGCCACATGCCCATGCTCGCGCAGCCCGCGCACAATCCGCGTCGCCGCGTCCCTCGCTCGAACTGGATCCGTCGCCCGTGCCATGCGCCCAATCCTAACGCGGCCTGGGCTCACCAGCCCATGTCTCCTACCAATCGCACAAAGAACACACGCCCGTGATGAGCGAGTCCGCGAGCGAATCCCGCGGATTTCCGCCCGGAGTTGAAGTGCGTTTGGAACGCAGGCGCTTCGCCGCAAGTGCCTGAATTTACTCCTCAGAAATCCCACCGCCCAACCAACGCTCTGCCCTCAACGTCCGATACCTCCCCCGCGGGATTGCCCGCGCGTTACACACCCCCGAACTTTCGCGGACGTTCAAATACACAGGTTGTCCCGATCGCTCGGTCAACTCTCCCACCTATTGCCCCATTTGGGCGACGGATCATGCATTACGCCCCCCGCGATTCCGATGGCGATGCGTTCCCCCACTCTCCGAGGACCGCACCCATGCCCACACACCTTCGACTCCACAAAGAGCGTCCCTCGCAGTGCGAGTCCGAGTCCCACTCGGCGTACCTCTTCCCTGAAGCCATGGCCGCGGCTCGGCGCACGCTCGTCGCCGGAGTGGTGAGCGTCCCCGCTATTCCCGAGCCGCCGCATCGCCCCCGATTCTCCAGCCGCTACGGCGTCCTCGCCCGCATCGACAATGGCCGCGCCCAATCCTTTCCCACCGAGGATCTCATGAGCCAGGTCGAACGCACCCTCGATGAGATGCAGGCCAAGATCGATCAGCTCAAGGAAGACGCCGACAACGCCTACAAGTTCCCGGCGCCGACCGAAGACGACCGACCCTGGGCCGCCTGAACAACGCGAACAACGAAACACGAAAAGCGAAAATCAAGCCGGGTCACCCCCGCATTCTTTTTCGCTTTTCGTTTTCCTGTCCCCAACGATCTCTCCCCGGAGATCGTCCATGAGTCAGCCCGCCCAACACGCCTCCCCCAAGCCCCCCTACGTCCTCGGCACCGGCGACGATGAGCTCGCACGCCTCGGCCTCCAGCACCGCCTCTGGTCCGACGCCGCCACCGATGCCTGGAAACGCGCCGGCATCGGTATGGGCTCGCGCGTTCTCGACGTCGGCTGCGGCCCCGGCTTCGCCTCTTTCGATCTTGCCCAGCTCGTCTCCCCTTCCGGGCGCGTCGTCGGCGTCGATGAGTCCGCTCCCTTCGTCGATTACCTCTCCAGCCAATCCCGCTCGCGCGGCCTCCCCCACCTCTCCGGCATCGTCCGCGATGTCCAGGCCCTCGCATCCGATCCCATCCCCGGCGCGCCCTTCGATGCCGCCTACGCCCGATGGGTCCTCTGCTTCGTCCGCGATCCCGAGTCCGTCGTTGCCGGCGTCGCCGCGCACCTCCGCCCCGGCGCCCACTTCGTCGTCCACGACTATTTCAACTACACCGGCATGACCGCCGCGCCGCGGCTCGCCTCCCACGATCGCCTCGTCGCCGCCACCGCCCACTCCTTCCGCGCCCGCGGCGGCGACCCGGACGTCGTCGGCCGCCTCCCCGCGCTCCTCATCAAGCACAACTTCGAAGTCCTGCACCTGAGCGTCCACCAGCGCGTTGCCCGCGGCGGCACGCGCCCCGACGGCTCCACCGATCCCATGCTCGCCTGGCCCCTCACCTGGTGGCGCACCTTCGCCCCCAAGCTCGTCGCCATGGGTTCCATCACGCAGGTCCAGTGCGACGAGGCCCTCAGCGATCTCGCCGCGATCGAGCACGACGAGATGCGCTTCATTGTCTGCCCGCCGGTGTACGAGGTCATCGCGCGGCGGCGCTGATCCCGCCTTCGCGCTCCTCGTGGCCCGGGACGATCTGCAAGAAAACCAGCAAAGAGTGAAAAGATTCCCGCCCGCGGCGACATTTGTAGTCGTCGGAAATGCTGGCTTGGAATCGGGATTACGGGACACGCCTGTGTATGGCGTGAGCGGCGAAGGCCGCATGCCCGCGAGAGCCCGGAACCGGCCGAACATATCAAAGGATGGACGTCATGAACTCTTTGTCGAAGATATCTGTCACTGCGCACACGGTGCGCGCCGGCCTGCTCGCCGCCGTCGGAATGCTCGCCATCGCCGGCCAGGCCGCGGCCCAGCCGTACGGCCACACGGACCTGGTCACCAACGTCTGCTGCGGACCGGAGCGCTTTGATCGCAATCTCAGCGAGAGCTGGGGTGTGGCGATGGGCGCCGCCGGTCCGGCGTGGGTCGTCTCCAGCGAAAGCGGTCGTTCCACGCTCTACGACGGCGCCGGAGTGCTGCAGACGCTGGTGGTGCGCATGGAGGTGCCGCCCGGGTTTATTGTCACATCGCCTGCCGGCATCGTGTCCAACGCCGGCGCCGCCTTTAGCGTTGTCGACGAATCCGGTCAGATCGGACCCGCAAGGTTCATCTTTGCCACACGACAAGGAACCATCACCGCCTGGAAGCCCCCCGCCGCGGGGCGTGTGCCGAACACGATCGCTCGGATCGTCGTCGACCATTCCGTCCCCAACGGCCCGCAGCAGGCCCACTACACGGGCTTGGCACTCACCACCGGCGCGGGCGGAGACTTCCTGTTCGCCGCCAACTTCGCGAGCAGACGCATCGACACGTTTGACGGCGCCTTCGCGCCGGTCGCCGCGGCCTTTCAGGATCCGCAACTCCCCGCGGGATTCGCGCCCTTCAACCTGCGAGTTCTGAACGGCAAGGTGTTCGTCGCATACGCAATGCCGGAGATCACGGCGTTCGACGCCGTGCCCGGCCCCGGCCGCGGCCTAATCGACGTCTTCGGCCTGGACGGCTCGTTCCAGAAGCGGCTGGTCAGCAACGGTGTGCTGAACGCGCCATGGGGACTGGCCCTGGCGCCAGCTGGCTTCGGCCCGCTCAGCGGCACCCTGCTGGTGGCCAACTCCGGCGACGGTCGCATCAACGGGTTCAATCCCGATACCGGCGAACTGGTCGGAACCATGAGCGACGCCGCCGGACCGGTTGTTATCGACGGCATCCACGGCCTGCAGTTTGGAAATGGAACGCTCGGCCAGTCACCTACCACGCTCTACTACGCCGCCGCTCCCACGTTCGCCGCCGTGGGCACCTTCGGACGCATCGATCTCGGGGCGTCCTTCCAGATCCCGCCGCGCTGTGCCGGCGACTTCAACGACGATGGCCGCGTCAGCACCCAGGACATCTTCGATTTCCTCGACTCCTGGTTCGCCGGCAACCTTCTCTCCGACACCGATCACAGCGGCGGCCTGAACCAGCAGGACATTTTCGACTTCCTCGCCTCATGGTTCGCTGGGTGCGCCTGAACACCGACGCACGTTGTTGAGCGTTTCGACGAAGCGGTCGCGGGCACCACCTCCCGCGGCCGCTGTTCGTCATGGAGGAACAAACATGGCCGGTTGTGGCTATGAATATGGCCATCCGTCCGCACACGCTACCCCACCCGCATCACCACCACCGTGATGTCGTCAATCCGCCGGTTCAGCCCCGTGTGCTGGCGAACCTGCGCAATCACATGATCCACGATCCGCGCCGCGCTCGCCCCCGGCTCGCTCGCAAGCAAATCCACGATCGCCTTCCGAAGCCGCGTGCCGCCGAATCGCCGCCCATCGAAGTTCGTCGCGTCGTGCAATCCATCCGTGTACGCCACCAGCACGTCCCCGTGCTCCATCTGGAACATGCCCTTGGGATACTTCTGGTTCGGGTCGATCCCCAGCGCCATCCCGTCGGCCGTCAACCGCTGCACGTCCTTGTCCTCCACGCGCCGATCCTTCGGCATGCGCACCAGCAGCGGCCAGTCGTGCCCCGCTCCGCAATACGTCAGCCGCAGACTCTGCGGGTCCACCACGCCGTACCACACCGTCGCGAACTCGTTATCCAGCGTGTCCGCCGCCAGCGCCTTGTTCGTCCGGCTCAACACCTCATCGATGTGGTACAGGTCCTGCGCGTGCGCCCGGATCGAGCTGCGCACCGAGCTCATCAGCAGCGCGGCCGCCACGCCTTTGCCCACCACATCCCCGATCAGAATCCCCAGGTGCCCGCCCAGTTCCATGAAGTCGTAGAAGTCCCCGCCCAGCTCGAAGCTCGGCGCGTAGTGCGCCGCCACATCGAACGGTTTCATCTGCGGCAAGCTCCGCGGCAGCATCCGCCGCTGCACATCCGCCGCCAGCCGCACCTGCCGCTGAATCCGCTCATCCTCGGTGCGCATCTGGCGCAAACGCGACGTCGTGATCCCGCTCGCCAGATGCTCCGAAATGGCCCGAAGCAGCTCGCTCTCCTGCTCGGTAAACGCCCGGGCCGTCCGCGAGAACAGCCGGATCACGCCCACCGGCGTCCCCCGATCGATCAACCCCGTGGAGATCATCGCCCGCAACCCCTCGGCCTGGGCCCGCTCATGCTCGGTGATGCGTGCGTCGGTCGTCAGATCCTGCACGCCGATGATCTCACCCGCCAACGCCCGCCGGCGCAGCTCGCCCCCCGCGCTCAGCGCGTGCGTATCGGCAACCCACTCCGGGCTCACACCCCGTGCCGCCCGCACCACCGGCAGCCGCTCAAAGCCCTTGCTCGTCCCCTTGCTCGTCCCCGTTCCCTCTGAATCTTCAAAGACTGCGATCGTCCCCGCGTCCATCCGCAGCACCTGCATCGCCAGATCAAGCGCGTGCAGCAGCAACTCCTCCCCATCCCCCTCCGCCGTCAGCAATGCGCTCAGCCGGTACAGCGCATCCAGCTCGCGCACCCGCTTCTTCAACGCCACCTGCGCCTCGCACACATCACACACGCTCGACGCCAGCAGCAGCAGCGCCCGCCGGATCGACTGCATCCGCATCGCGTCCGCCGAGTCCGCACGCGCCGACATGATCCCGCGCGGCAGGCACGTCACGATCGCCCCCAGCACACCCGTCGAAATCCTCAGCGGCATCGCCAGCAGCTCGTGCGTCCCGTCGTCGGCCATCCCCACCTGCGCAAACGCCCGCTCCCGCGCCACCGGCTCTTTCACAAACGACCACGGCAGCGCAGATCCGGCACGCCCCTCCAACCCGTCCGCCCCCGCACCGCCCCCCGCCTGCTCGTCATCGCTCCAGACCGGAATGATCGCCTCCGCCCCGCCTCCCCCGCCCTCCTGATCGCGCAGCCACACCGGCACACCCATCAATCGCCCGAGCTCATCGCACAGCGCGGCCACGCTCCCGTCCGTCAGGAAGTCGCGCATCCGCGTCCCCCAGTCCGGCCGTTCGCCTGGATTGGCCTCAAGTGGATTGGTCTTGTCCCGTTCGTCCATGAAGAGACTGATATCTGATTCACCCGGCGTGCTCAGTTCCACCAACTCGCCCGGAACCTGCCGCCCAATCATGTCAGTAACCTGTTCGGTAAACATACGACCCCCCTGAGCCGCGCCGTCCTGGCGGGGCTTGAATGTCACAGGGTAGTCATGCTCCGCAGCGGGGCGCGAACCACTTCAAAAAGCGTGATATCTTCGCGCAAACAGGGGTCGATCCGATCGTTTCGGACATCAATGCCCCATTTCAGGGTATCGTCGCTGTCACTTCACCGTCCACGCTGCCCGCACCAGTTGCAGCACCGTTCGATCCACCGCCCCATCGTCTCCCAGGGCGATCCGCTTCTCAAAGTCCGCCAGCCCGTCGGTCACGAGTTTGCTGTCTCCATGCTGGTACCCGAGATACGCCAGAAGCAACGCCGACTCCCGACCCAGCGCGCTGTCAAACTTTTTCTGCTGCTCGGTCAGTTGCTCCACGATCGTCTTGTACCGCGCCGCGCCGGGAAGCAACCCCTCCGCGTATCGCGTCGAGGCAAGTTCCGGGTGCGAACTCAGCTGCGCCCGAAGGTTCGCCGCGGCCGACAGATACAGGCCCGCACCAAGCTGTGCGTGCATCCGCGCCGCCCGCGCCATCGGGTCGCGCGATGCCCCCGCGATCGCCCGCACAAAGTGGTCCTCCGCATCGAAGTAACGCTCCGACGCCATCAGCGCCTCGCCCTCGCGCATCAGCACGCGATACCCCTCCGGATCGACGGACGTGTCCGGACCCACCGTCGCCGGGGGCTCCACGTAGTGGTCCACCCGTTTCTCCTGCACCTTCTTCAGCCCGCGCAGAAACTCCGGCGTCATTGCGTTCAATGCATCGAGCGACTTGGTGTTGGTCTCCCCCGCCGGCTTTTCGCTCGACGGGGCCGCACCCTCGCCGTCCTTGGGCTTGTCTCCCAGCCGCGGCGGCACGGGCTTGGGCACAAAGATCGAACCGTCCGGCGCTCGCTCGGGAACGCGCTCCTCCTTCGTCGGCTCCGGCTTTCCCGCGAGCATCCGATGCAACCGCTCCATCTGCATGTCCAGCGTCATCGGCTCGGGGGGCTTGCTCCCGTCCGTCGCCGCCGGCTTGGGCGTCCCCAGCTCGTCGTACCCCTCGCGGAACCGCGTCGCCAGTTGATTGTGCACGCTCGTCACCGGCGGCGGGTTCGCCCCGCCCACGCGCAGATCAAGCTCGTGCCCGGGCCGATCCATCACGCTGCCCACACCCCGCGCCGAAGTCTCGAGCCCCGTGAACGGATTCACCACCGGCTTGGCCCCGCCCTCCGGCCTCATGCCGCCGGGAGTCATTCCCGCATCCGACCCCGGCACGCCGGGAATGCCCGGAACCGCCGGCGTCTGCCCCAATGGGCTCTCGGTCGTCCTCACCCACGCCACGCCCAGCAGCGGCGAGGCCCGCGCCACTTCCTCTTCCCCCAGCGCGGTCTGACGCACGCCCACAAGCGTCGGCCGGTACGACTGCGAAGTCACAAAGTCCGAAGTCGATCGCAGCGCAGAGCCCGTCGCGCCCGACGAAACTCTCGAAACCGTCCCCGATCGCTCCACCGATGTCACTTCCCCGGTCATGAAGCTCGGCACGCTCTGCCCCGTCGCCAGCGAGAACTGATACCGCAGCGCATCCGAGCCGCGCACGCCCCCCGCCGCCAGCCCGCTGGTGTACGCGTCGCGCCGGAAGTTGTACAGCGTGTCCCCCGGGTTCGAACCGCCGAACTGGTCCGTGGCCTGATACCCGACCGACCCGCGGAACGACTGCCCATTCGGCGCGCTCCCGTTGATCACCGCGTTGTTGTACCGGATCTGCTGCTCGATCCCGTTCGCCCGCGGGTTGATCCGCCCCTGCGTCGCGCTCAGGTTCGCATCCAGCGCGTTCTGCCCCAGCGCGCTCGCGCCCATCGCCAGCCCCGCCGCCCCGAAGATCGCGATGCTCGTGTTCCGCCGAGTCGTATGACGCATGTGCAAACTCCTTGATCGGCGTGCCCGCCCCTGCGCGGCATCACGCCCTCAATCATAGATGATCGCCCGTCCCGGGCCGTCCCCGCTACTCCTACGAAATCGACCGTTCCCCGTTCGCACTTCCCGCTTTTCCGGCCAATGTCGGTCGGAATCGCCCCTTGCGCACGAATACACTGCGCCCCCATGCCCCCAAACGCCCCCTACTACATCACGACCCCCATCTACTACGTCAACGACAAGCCCCACATCGGGCACTGCTACACCACCACCGTCGCCGACGCCGCGGCCCGCTTCGCCCGCCTCCTCGGACGCGATGTCTTCTTCCTCACCGGCACCGACGAGCACGGCCAGAAGGTCGAAAAGTCCGCCGCCGCCAAGGGCGTCACCCCCCAGCAGCTCGCCGACGAGAACGCCGCGTACTTCGAGGACGCGATGAAACTCATCGGCTCCTCCCACAACGACTTCATCCGCACCACCCAGCCCCGCCACACCCGCCAGGTGCAGAGCGCGTTCAAAAAGCTCCTCGCCTCCGGCGACGTCTACCTCGGCACCTTCGAAGGTTGGTACGACGAGGGCCAGGAGGAGTATGTTCCCGAGAACACCGCGCGAGAGAAGAACTTCACCGCCTTCAACGGCAAGCCCCTCGTCCGCGCCAACGAGAGCAACTACTACTTCAAGCTCTCCAAGTGGCAGCCCGCGCTCGAGAAGTTCTTCAAAGACAATCCCGACTTCGTCCGCCCCGCGGCCCGTTTCAACGAAGTTCTCGGCCGCCTCAAGGACGGCCTGCAGGATGTTCCGGTCAGCCGCACCAACTTCTCCTGGGGCATTCCCATCCCCGCCGATGGCCCCGGCGGCCCCGGCCACGTCACGTACGTCTGGATCGATGCACTGCTGAACTACACCACGGCCCTGGGAGTCATTGATCCCGCCATCGCCCGCGAACTTGGCATCCCCGCCGATCGCGCCAAGTACTGGCCCGCCGAAGTCCACGCCATCGGCAAAGAGATCCTCTGGTTCCATGCCGTCATCTGGCCCGCCCTGCTCATGGCCTTGGACCTCCCGACGCCCAAGTGCATCTACGCGCACAGCTTCTGGATCAGCGAAGGCAAGAAGATGTCCAAGACGCTGGGCAACTTCATGGACCTTCCCTTGCTCAAAGCGTACATCGACCGCTACACCCTCGACGCCGTCCGCTGGTACCTCCTCACGCAGGGCCCCCTGCGCGAAACCGATGCGGACTTCTCCTACGCCAAGTTCGTCGAGGTCTTCAATGCGGACCTGGCCAATGGCATCGGCAACTGCGCCAGCCGCGTCGGGAACATGGTGGAGAAGTACTTCGGCGGCAAGCTCCCCGAGATCGACCTGACCAGCGACCCCGCCACGGGAGCGGACTGGACGACGTACACCGTCGATACCACCACCACCTTCAACTTCCGCGAAATGGCGAGCAACGCATTCCAGCAGTCCCAGACCGAGTGGGCCGCCATGCGCCTCGACGAGGCCCTCATGCAAGGCACCTCCCTCGCCGGCCAGATCGACCTCTTCATCAACCACACGCGCCCATTCTCCATCGCCAAAGAGATGGAGAAGTCCCCCGAGCGCGCCGAAGAACTCCGCCGCTCACTCGCGAAGGTCCTCTTCCTCTGCGCCGAGGGTGTTCGCGTCTCCTCCCTCTTCCTCTTCCCCGCCATGCCGTTTAAAATGGCCCAGCTCTGGAAGACCTGGAACTGCTCGCCGCTGAATAATCCGGACGACATCAACTCCGGCTTCAAGGCCCCCCTCGCCGAACTCGCCCTCTTCGGCGGCCCCCACGCCCTCAAGCCCGGCCAATCCATCGCCAAAGGCGACCCCCTCTTCATGCGCGCCAAAGCCGAAGATCCGGCCCCG
The DNA here is from genome assembly GCA_038225655.1 of Phycisphaerales bacterium. Classification (GTDB taxonomy): domain Bacteria; phylum Planctomycetota; class Phycisphaerae; order Phycisphaerales; family UBA1924; genus UBA4658. Next base: position 35,637 of record JBBRQY010000015.1, read on the forward strand.
ACGGCCATCTGAAAAACAGAACACAAGAGACTACAGGGGGTGGCACTGGCGGCTCGCCCGCCAGTGGTGGACGGCAAGGGTTGTCCGATCCACTGCCCACATGTGCGATGCCACTGCATCTTTGTACCCCTAGAGGAATCCAAGCGCAGCCCGATCCGTTGCGCCGCACGAGTGGGTCGCGACTCCGGCCAACCCCAATGCTCACCAATGGCGGGCAAGCCGCCAGTGCCACCCCATCAAAGCGATTCACCGATCCCAGTCGATACCCCCATCCGGCCGCAGGGCTTCGCGCTCATACCACCTGGAACTGGACCACTCCCAATCCCAGGCCTCTGCGCACAACCCCTTTCGCACCGGATTCGGGTGGATATAGCGAATCGAAGCGTTGAGTGTCTCATCTTCGATGTTCCGGTCGTACCCCGGACCCTCCTGCCAGAACCGAAATGCCGTCTTCCCGGGACGCTCTTGCACGATCAGCGATTCCCGCTCGCTCTCCTTCATCATCTGCTTCAGCCGAAACGAACTCGGTCGCTTGATCGCGTACAGCAACTTGGACACATCGTGCTCGCCAGCGTGCCGAACCAACAAGTGCACGTGGTTCGGCATGACGACGAATGCGAGGGCCGCATACCCCAGTCGATCCGACGCCCTTCGTACCGCCTCAACGACAAGCGTGCGGCGTTCCGGATCGTTCAAAAGCCAACGACTCTGGTAGCACGACCATGTCAGTTCGTGAGCGACTCTCGGCTGGTTGAAGTGCTTGACAACTTTGTGCTTGTGCGGAGGTGAAGGAGGTTTGTCGTTCACGTGGGCAGTGTAATGGATCACCCTTGCCGTTCACCACTGGCGGGCAAGCCGCCAGTGCCACCCTCTTAATTACTGCATTGTTCTTCCTCTGCACTCCTCCAAAAACTCCACCCCACGCCGCAGATGCGGGATCACGATCGACCCACCCACGATCAGTCCCACATCCAGCGTCTCCATAATCTGCTTGTCGCTGCACCCCGCCAGCACGCACTGATCGATGTGGTACGCGATGCAATCATCACAGCGCAGCACCGTGCTCGCGGCCAGTCCCAGCAGCTCCTTCGTCTTCTTGTCCAGTCCGCCATCAGCCGACGTATCCCGGTAGCACTGGTCATCCAGCGCAAAGAACCGCTTGGTCACCAGCGTCCCCTTCCCCTCCTTTCCATTCCCTCCCAGAATCTTCTCGTTCAATCGCGTCCGAAACTCCTGGAACTGTTCGTATCTGCTCATCCTCGTCTCCTGTCCTCGTCCTGTTCCGAATCGTAATCCGAATCTCGATTTCCCCCGCCCCCTCCCCTCACCCCCTCCGCGCCTTCGCGCCCGTCCCGAACTTCCCCGCCAGCGATTCCAGATGCTTGTTCGTGTACATGTGGTATCCAAACACATGCTTCATGAACGCCCGTGCGATCGGCATGTTCACCCGCCCCGTCTCCGTCAGCTTCACCTCACACCCCTCGCGCCCCGGCAGCGTCGCCTCCGCCGCCGACACCCGGTACAGCCACGTCCCGCTGAACATCTTGTGATCATCGCTGATCGTCCGCTCCAGCAACGCGGGTGGATCACAGCGCGTCCGCATCAGCACGAACGAGTTCCGCCCCTGCTGCATCCGCGCCATCTGCCTCCCACCCTTCTCCGGCATCATCTCCACGCTCGTCACCCCGCTGGCCCACTCGGGAAACTTCGCCACATCTGCGATCGCCTCAAACACATCCCCCGCCGGCGCACCGATCCGGATCACACTCGTCGCCGTGTGCTCCACCGGAATCCCCTTCCCGATCCGCGTCATCACCACAATGAACAGCACCACCGCCGCCACCAATCCCAGTGCAATCCAGATGAAAATCATGCGTGGCTCCCGTCGTGCATTCCCGCATTCTACTGCGTAGAAAGAAGAACACCCACCGCGAAGGAGCGAAGGGAAGGAACGAAGCACACGAAGGGGATTCGATGATTCGATCCAAACTCCATCTTCGTTCTTCCCTTCGCTCCTTCGTGTGAGGGCTCCTGACCGCGACCTCGGCGCCTCTGCGGTGAATCTCCCTCCTCCTATCCTGATCCATGAACATCGCCGTCATCATCCCCGCCGCGGGCGCCAGCCGCCGCTACATCGAATCTTCGAAAGCCGGGGGCGTCGACATCGACTTGGGGGGGCGGCAGAAGATCGACGAAGACCTCGGCGGCCGCCCCCTCCTCCACCGCACCGTCGAACTCTTCAACAAACTCCCCGAAGTCATGCTCGTCATCGTCGCCGGCCCCGCCGACCCCGCCGCCTACGACGCCTTCAAATCCCGCCACTTCGACAAGCTCTCCATCCTCGGCGTCAAGCTCTGCCAGGGCGGCCAGCACCACCGCTACGAAACCGTCGCCAACGCCCTCAAACTCGTCCCCGCCGAGGCCACCCACATCGCCGTCCACGACGCCGCCCGCCCCTGCACGCCCCCTGACCTCATCGATCGCATCTTCGATGCCGCCCGCGCCGGCCACGCCGCCGTCATCCCCGCCATCGACGTCCCCGACACCCTCAAACGCGTTGGTGCCCAAGAACTCGTCTCCAAAGAGCCCGACCCCCTCGCCGCCATCCTCGGCGCGGCCGCCCCCAAGCCCTCCGCCCGCCAAGTCGAACAAACCATCGACCGCACCCGCCTCGTCGCCGTGCAAACCCCCCAACTCTTCGAACGCGCCCTCCTCTTCAAGGCCTACGCCCAAAACGACCTCTCCAGCACCGACGACGCCCAACTCGTCGAACGCCTCGGCCAACCCGTCATCGTGGTGGACGGCGACCCCCGCAACATCAAAGTCACCCGGGCCCGCGACATCCAACTCGCCCGCTCCATCCTGGGGTACCGAGACCCGGCAGAAAAACCCGCCCACTTGCGGTTCTGAAGAAGGCCATCGGCCGATGTAGTCGGAGCATTCACCTGATGCCTCGATGCCTCGTGCCTTGATGCCTTCTTCATGATCAAATACCTCGGCTCAAAGCGCGTCCTCCTCCCTCGCATCGTCGAGGTCGTCCGCGCCCTCGGCCCCGATGTCCGCACCGTCATCGACCTCTTCTCCGGCACCTCGCGCGTCGGCCACGCCCTGAAGCGCGAGGGCTACCGCGTCCTCGCCAACGATCACAACACCTACGCCGCCACCCTCTCCCGCTGCTACGTCCAGTCCGACGACACTCTCGCCCCCCGCGCCTTGGAAATCCTCCGCGAACTCAACGCCCTCCCCCCCGCCCCCGGCTACTTCACCGAAACCTTCTGCCGGCGTTCCCGCTTCTTCCGCCCCGAGAACGGCGCGCGTGTCGATGCGATCCGCGAGCACATCGCCGCCGCCGCTCACGATCCCGAACTCGAATCCATCCTCCTCGTCGCGCTCATGGAAGCCGCCGACCGTGTGGACTCCACCACCGGCCTGCAGATGGCCTACCTCAAGCAGTGGGCCCCGCGCGCCCTGAACGATCTCGAACTCCGCCTCCCGGACCTCCTCCCCCGCTCCCCCCACGGCCGCGGCGAGTCCCACAATCTCGACGCCCTCCACGCCGCCGAATCCCTCACCGCCGACGCCATCTACCTCGACCCCCCGTACAACCAGCACTCCTATCTCGGCAACTACCACGTCTGGGAATCCCTCGTCCGCTGGGACAAGCCCCCCGTCTACGGCATCGCCTGCAAACGCGAGGATGTCCGCCAACGCACCAGCCGCTTCAACTCCCGCCCCGGCTGCGCCGGTTCCATCGCCCACACCATCGCCAGTTGCCGCGCCCCCAACCTCATCGTCTCCTTCTCCGATGAGGGCTTCGTCTCCCTCGACGATCTCCGCGACATGCTCGCCGCCAAGTTCAACCCCAGCCACATCCTCACCCTTGCCTTCGACTTCAAGCGCTACGTCGGTGCCCAGATCGGCATCTACAACCCCCGCGGCCAAAAGGTCGGCTCCGTCGGCAAGCTCCGCAACACCGAGCACCTCCTCATCGCCACCACCGACCGCCCCAGCGCATCCCTCCGCGCCCTCGCCGCCAAGCACGCCGAGCCCCTCCCCTTCGCCATCGCCGGCTAACGGCCCTTGGGGGACACCGGCAATACAGGGTGGCACGGGCGGCTCGCCCGCCCGTGGTGTTGAAACAGAGTCATCTGATTCCCCTGTCAAAACCCGATTTCCGCCCCTTATTCATCTCCTGCCCGATCAATCCGCACGTTCGGCGCATACCGAAGTCGGGATCCCTCGCCGATCCATTTCACTCCGCAGACGCCCGCCACGGAGCCACACCCATGCGATCCGTCCCCAACACGCACTTCCCCTCCCGTCTTCTCGCCGCGTGCGCCTGCCTTCCCCTCTTCATCCTCTCCATAGCTGGCTGCTCCCGCCACGAGTCCGCCACCGTGCAGATCGACGTCTCCAAGTCGCTGGCCATCTCCGGCAAGGCACGCACGCCCGGCCGCACACCTTCGCCCTTCACCATCGCCGCGTTCTTCGACAGTACTCTCGAACGAGCCATTGACTCCGACGAGTTCCGCGCCCTCCCCATTTCCACTCGCTTCGCAAAGAACGATACCGCCAAGCACACCCGTCTTCTGGCCGCACTCGCCGAGATGTGCTCCTGCTCCGTCCGCCTCGACCCCCCCGCCATCCGAATCACGGTCACCGCGAGCGATCACAAGGAAGCCGCCACGATCGCCAATGCTCTCGGAAAGGCCATGTGCGGAACCGCGAACATCAGCGCCACCGCCGACCTGGCCGCCCGCCGCCAACTCGAGCATCTCGACCTTTCACGTCTGGACGAGCAGACCAGGGATCTGCAGCTCACCCTCGACCGTCTCGAGGAGGCAGGTGGAGAGAAGGGGCAATCCGCCGGCGACGCCCGCGTCGTCTCAGCCAGCTACTCACCCGGACTCGGCGACCTCTGGGCCCGGCACGAACTGCTCCAGCGAGAACTCGGCCGCGTCCGCGACGAAGCCGACGTCCTCCGCTCCACCACACAATCGCTCGAAGATCTCTCCCTCGCCGCCAACGATTCCGCGGTATTCTGGATCGTCCCGCCAAGCGCAAACTCACGCTCACAACCAGACTCCGTTTGGACTCAGATTCCCAGACTCGACCGCGATGCCGCCCTCTTCGCCGTCGCGAATCCCGCCGGCGGAAGCGACTGGTTCGCGGCCTCGCTCTCAGAGTCCGGCCACACCCTGCGCGCGGCCGTCGGCGAGCCAGCCATCGCCACCACTTCCTGGTTCAAATCGCACTCCCGACCCGCAACGACGCCGCAAGACGGCAAGCCATCCACGCCCGACACCACCGCTGCGATCAACGATCTTTCCAGCCGAATCACCCTCTCACCCATCGGCGACGGCTCCATCATCGCCCTCGGCCTCTCCGGATCGCTCTCGCCGGACGACCGTCGCGCCATCCTCGACGCGCTCACACACTGCATCCAGGCCCAGATCCGCGCCGACTCCAGCGTGGACTCCGTCAACAGGCGCGAACTCATCAGCCAGCACATCGTCGCCCTCGACAATCAGACCCGCGACCTCGAACCCGTCCTCCAGTCCCTCGCCACCCGCGCCGGAGTGACCCCCGACTCCATCGCCGCGTTCTATGACAGCACTCAGGAAGGCCGCGATCTCGAACGCATCGCCATCGCTCGCCACGCGCTCAGCCGCGAACGCAGGAACATCGAACTCCTCACAAACTCGATCTTCGACGATGTCCGAGTCGTCCGAAACGCTCGCCCGCCCGAATGAGGCCGAATCTCCGCGGCTCGTGAACCAAACATCCGCCCGCCCATCGCGATCTATTCGATCGACTTCTTGTCGCGTTCGCGATGCACGAGCGCATCGCAGTAGTCAGCTCCGACGCGGCACTTGACGCAAATGGAATCAACCGCGTCTGGTGACTCCATGTCCACCCGGTTCCGTACGGGAACGAACCTGTACACTCCCCGAGCATTCCCGATTAATTCGGTAAGCTGCCGCCAATCCCCAAGTTCGGCCGCGGCATTTGCCCCATCCGCACCCAAATCCCTTGCCCTCCCCCAAATCCTGAGCGATTCTTCTCAGTTCCCCCACACCCGCCCCCGCGGCCGCGCCGATTCCCTAACGCGCCCAGCCGATCCTAATCCTAATCCTGCTCCGAATCCCCATCTCCCGCCTTCGCCCTCCCCGCCCCCCCCGGAGTCCTCATGCCCCGCCCCCTCTTCATCCTCCTTCTCTCCCTCCTCTCCGCCGCCCCCGCCCTCGCCCAGCCCTCCTCCGTCGCGCACACCCCTGCCTCCCCCGCCTTCGCCCAGCCCGGCCTCACCCAGCGAAACCCGCCTGCACCGCGCGAAGATGAATCCGTCGCCATCTCCTTCCAGGTCTGCTGCCAGTTCACCTACGACCGCGTCGCCATCTACTACACCACCGACGGCGTCGATCCCGCCGGCACCTTCGGCGCGCCTTCCAACGGCTCCACCTCCGTCCTCACCGGCGGCAGCCCCGCCGGCCCCATCACCTTCGTCGCCAACGAAGTCAGCGGCTCGCAGACCTTCGATTGGTGGCACGCCACCATCCCCACCGGCCGCGCCTACGCCCAGACCGTCAAGTACAAAATCAGCGCATGGAAGCCCTCCCTCGGCTCCGAAGTCTTCGCCAACTCCGGCACCGCCTACTCCTACACCAACAAGCTCGCCTGGCCCGGCGCGGGTGCTGGCCAACCCTCCCCCAGCGCGGGCTACCCGCCAGTCTCCTTCTGGAAAGAAGAAGCCGTCTTCGGCAACACCTTCACCGCGGGCATGCTCGACCAGAACGGCACCGTCTACGACATGCACTTCCCCACCCCCGGCGGGGTCTTCGGCGTCGGCACACGCAACGAGGGATACTCCGACGGCGGCGACACCTTTCCCGCGCTCCTCCCCACCGGCTGGCGCGGCCAAATGCACCTCAACCAAGCCATGCCCGGTATCCGCGTGAATGGTGTCACGCACTGGCTCTCCAATCCCAACGGCGTCTCCTACGACCAAGTCGCGCAGTCCTACAACCCAACCTCCAACACCATCCACACCACCCAACGGCTCTACTCCGGCGGCCTCAACCTCAACGTCGAACAGTTCGACTTCTCCCCCTCCGGCATCACCTTCCCCACCAACACCTCCGGCTCCCCCGAGCGCCACATCTACATCAAGCGGCTCATCCTCACGCTCCCCGCCAACGCATCCTCCACCACCGTCAACGTCTACTGGTACATGGACCCCGCCCTCAACGGCGGCGACGACTACGACACCATGTTCTGGGATCCCGCCACCGGCGCACTCACCGCCTTCGACAAAACCACCCGCACCGTCACCGGCACCGGCAACAACTTCGCCAGCCCCAACGAGTACAACCCCACCACCAACCCCGGTTACACCAAGAACATCGCCCTCTACCTCGCCGCGTGCATGAAGTCCGCCGGCACGAACTCCCTCGCCTCCGAAAACTGGCGCGACACCTCCGCCGACAATGGCCAGGGCTGGCTCGGCAAACAGATCACCCTCGCCCCCGGCGTCCCGCAGGAAGTCGACATCCTCATGGTCGGCTCCTCCTTCCGCCCCGCCAACCCCCTCACCGATCCAATGCCCGTCAATGACGGCGTCTACGACCACAACATCGTCCCCGTCCTCAACTGGTTCGCCTCATCCAACATCGCCTCCATCCAATCCCAGACCGACGCCTACTGGACCAACTGGCTCACCTCCGGCACCCGCGCCCTCACTCCCGACGCCTCCATCAACTCCCTCATGGACCGCGGCCTCCTCTGCACCGCCCTCCACGTTGACGGTTTCAACGGCGGCGTCATCGCCGGCTTCCACAACGGCGCATACCCCTACGTCTGGCCGCGCGATGCCGTCTACGCCGCCATCACCCTCGCCCGCACCGGTCACCTCCCCGAGGCCGAGGGCGTCTATTCCTACATGAAGAACACCACCTTCCGCGACTTCGAATCCTGGGGCCGCAAGGGCTTCTGGAAACAGAAATACTCCACCGACGGCTACGTCATCTGGGGCTCGCCGCAGATCGACGAAACCGCCGTCTTCCCCTGGGGTGTCGCGTTCCAGTACCGCATGACCAACGACGCTTCCCTCCTCACACGCTACCTCGAACAAACCCGCGACTCCGTGCAGGCCTGCACGCGCTCCTCCTCCGACTCCCGTCTCTTTCTCGCTGGAGCCGGGGACGCCTGCTCCAACGACTCCCCCAACCTCATGCACTCCAACAACGTCTGGGAGGATTCCTACTCCACCTTCATCTACTCAAACGCCAACATCATCCGCGCCCTGCAGGATTCCGCCTCCATCTTCAACGCCCTCGCCCTCCCCGCCGAGCGCGATGATGCCCTCACCAAAGCCGCCTCCTTCAAGTCCGCCCTCGACGCACGCATGCTCTGCAACGCCGAGAACACCGACATCTCCCAGCTCGGCGTCACCTACCCCTTCAAGGTCTACGCCGCCAGCGACCCGCTCGTCACACCCTTCTCCACCCGCATCACCTCCCAGCTCGTCAACCAATCCAACACCTTCAACGACGGCTACGGCTGGACCGGCCTCGTGAATCGCTACACCGGCGATGGCTACTGGGGCAATGGCTCGGCATCCTCCCCCTGGGGCGCAGGGCCCTGGTTCCTCTCCTCCATGTGGTACGGCCTCTTCCTCGCCGATCGCGCCGACCTCACCAGCGGCAAGTCCGACATCGACGCCCACCGCTCCATCCTCGCCCTCCTCACCCAGCACGTCGGCCCCGCCGGGCTCGGCGCAGAGCAGATCGCCCCGCGCGGCATCCCCTCCCAACCCGCGCCGTACAACACCGGCTCCCTCCTCTACCCCGGCCAGAACGACTTCTCCCTCGAAACCGCCTGGCCCAACGCCTGGGAATCCATGTCCACCTTCGTCGATTCTGTCATGGCCTTCCTCCACTACGAGCCCGACGCCCCCGCCAACACCATGCACATCTCCCCCAAGCTCCCCACCGCGTGGAGCACCATGACCTTCTCCAACCTCACCCTCGCCAACGCCGCGCTCAACCAAACACACAAAGCCACCATCACCCTCACCGAAACCCCCATCTCCGGCAACCAGACCCTCACCATCACCAACACCTCCGGCTTCGCGCTCAACTTCCAACCCACGCTCAAACTCCCCCCCGGCCGCTCCGCCTGCACCGTCACCGTCAACGGCGCACCCACCGGCTACACCCCGGACCTCTCCGGCAAGCTCACCATCAACACCTTCCCCCTCGCCACAGGCGCGGCCGCCACCACCACCCTCATCGTCCACACCGTCCCCGGCTCCTCCCCGGACTGGAACCACTCCGGCTCCGTGAACATCCAGGACATCTTCGATTTCCTCTCCTCCTGGTTCGCCGGAAACGGCGACTTCAACGGCGCCGCCGGTTCCACCATCCAGGACATCTTCGATTTCCTCGCCGCCTGGTTCACCGGCTGCTGACGGGTACCCCGGCTCTCCGAGCCGGGTTTCGGGCGCATCGCCCGAACACGCCCGGCAATGGCAAGCGTGAGCGACAAAGTCGCTTACCCGTGTCAATCTGGGCAACAACCCGGCGCAAAACCGCCCTTCCACTCCGCGCTTCCCTTGATCCCCCCCGTCCATCGCGCATGGTGTCTCCAGAGAGATCCACCACGTGCCCCGCGCCCCGTCCACTTCCCCAACCCGAACATTCGTTCTCGCGCTCGCATCCCTCCTCGCGGCTGCGCCTTCCCTGCGCGCCGACCCACCCGGCCCCCCCAACCCCGGCCCCGATGTCATCGTCGGCGATCTCCCCGACTGCACCTCCTACGGCACCGTCGGCGCCACCAACATCTACGCCTTCTCCTTCGGCACAACCTCCTGCAATGTCGGCAATGTCAACATCCGCTGGCAGGCCGCAACCCCCTACCACCCCGTCATCGCGCAGAACATTTATCGCTTTCGCGCCGGACACTTCGACCAGATCGGCATGTCCTGGGTCAAGCACGGCTTCTTCGCCTCCAACCAAACGCTCTGCGGCGTCTGCAACATGCAGGGCGGCGCAACCCTCGGCGTCGGTTGCTCCGATCCCTACGACAACGGTCTCAACGGCGAACAAACCGGCCTCGGCCCGCGCTCCGAAATCAACGCCTCCACCGGTTCGTTCCCCTTCTTCGTCAATCACAACTGGCCCCCGATCGTCGACGATCTCTCCCGCCGCATCCAGATCTCCGCCGATGACCTCACCCTCCCGGCCAACACCGGCGCGCAGTATTTCGCCGAGGCCCTCTACATCTCCTCCGACGACGCGGCCGCAAATCTCGGCTGGAACAACGCCTCCTACCGCCCCGTCTCCTTCGACACCAACTCGCCGAATCTCAACATGTCCCTCTCCGGCGGAGCCGGCACAACCCAGCGCACCAAGCCCGCGCTCTTCGCCTGGCAATCCATCGATCCCACCGTCCGCATCGCCGGATGCGACATCCCCGGTGATGGCCGCTTCCTCCTCGCGCACTCCGTAACCAGCAACGGCGGTTCGCCGCAGACCTGGCACTACGAGTACGCACTCCTCAACCTGAACTCCGATCGCTGCGGCGGCGACTTCGTCATCCCGCTCCCCCCCGGCGCGAACATCACCAGCGCCGAGTTCCACGCCTGCCCCTCCCACAGCGGCGAGCCCTACTCCAACACCCCGTGGATCATCACCACCACGCCCACATCCATCTCCTTCGCCCCCGCGCAAACCTTCGCCGACGACCCGAACTCCAACGCCCTCCGCTGGGGAACCACCGACACCTTCCGCTTCGATTGCGATCTCCCCCCCGGCGATGGTTCACTCTCCATCGCACTCTTTAAGCCCGCCACCGGCGCACTCGCAACCCTGAACTCATTCGCCCTCAACGCCCGCACTCCCGGCGGCGCACTCACCATTCCTCCAGCCCCCGTCAACGACAACTGCTCCGCCGCGGCCACCCTCCACACCGGCGAAAACCGCTCCTCCACGCTCGGCGCCACCGGTAGCACGCCCTCCGCCTGCGTCCCCATCCTCAACGACCTCTGGTTCACCTACACCTTCACTCCCTACGCCCCCAACTGCACCGGCAACATCACCCTCGACACCTGCGGCTCCGATTTCGACACTTCCCTCGCCGTCTACACCTCCTGCCCCAACACTCCCAACTCCGAACTCGCCTGCAACGACGATGCCTCCGCTCCGTGTACACCGAGCAGCCCCGGCGCATCCTCCCTCTCATTCCCCGCAACCCCCGGCGCAACCTACCTCGTCCGCGTCGGCTCCCCGACCGGAGCCACCGGAAACCTTGTCCTCAATCTCACAGTCCCTTTCTGCATCGCCCCCAGCGGCGCGTGCTGTCTCATCAACGGCACCTGCCAGTTCACCCAAGGCGCGGCCAGTTGCTACGGCGGCTCCTTCAACGGCGCAGGCACCTCCTGCTCCCCCAATCCCTGCCCCCAGCCCCCGCCACCAGCCAACGACCAATGCGCCGGCGCTATCCCCATCGGCGATTCCAGCGCGGGCTCCCCCGCCCTCGCCGGTAACAACTTCGCCGCGGACAACACCTTCAACGACATCTGCGACTTTGGCGCCCAGGGACAGCGCGATGTCTGGTTCCAATACACCCCCGCGCTCACCGGCCCCGTCGTCATCGACACCTGCACCTTCCCCCTCTTCCCCTCCGGCACCGGACTCATGGACACGCTCATCAGCATCCATCAGGGTTCCTGCTCCGGCCCACGCCTGGATTGCAACGACGATGCCTTCGGCTTCTGCGTCCCCGGCTCGCGCATCACCCCCACGCTCACCGCCCGCAACGACTACTTCATCCGCATCGCCGGTTACTCCGCCGTCTCCGGCGAGTTTGTCGTGCGTGTCTCCGGCGGCGGCGGCACGCCGCGCGGCGCGTGCTGCTGGGGCAGCGCGTGCTCTCTCGCCACACCCGCCACCTGCACCGGCCCCAACCACCGCTTCGCCGGGCTCAGCACGCTCTGCAACCCCTCCACCTTCCCCACGCTCCCCTGCTGCCAAGCCGACTTCAATCACACCAACGGCCTGAACGCTCAGGACATCTTCGATTTCCTCGATGCATGGTTCTCCCTCAGCCCCAGCGCCGCCGTCGGGGGAAACACCGGCCGCCTCCCCGTGGTGCAGGACATCTTCAACTTTCTCTCCCTCTGGTTCGCCGGTTGCTAGATCTCACGCGGCCGCGCCTTCCACGATTTCTCGCGGCCATCGCTGGCCATCGTCGCGCCCTCTGGCCGCGCCAATGGCCATGCTTAGCCCGATAGCCCTTTCGAGTTCTCGGACATTACCAATGTTTCAACCTCTCCTCCCCACCCGCGGGAAACCCGCACTCGCCTTCGAACCGAATAATTACCCATCGCGCCGCCCAACCGAATCGGCGCGCCCTCGCACTACCATCGATATCGGCATTTCTCGCCCTCTTGCTCTGCCCCCTCATCGTCCCGTTTAGATTGAAGGAGTCGTCATGCTTCGCATGCGTGCTGGACATTGTGTCGCCCTCGTGGCGGCGTTGACAACCTGTTGTGGCGCGGCCTTCGCGCAGCAGAGCAGCGGCCCCGACGTCATCGTCGGCGACCTCCCCGACATCACCAACAATGGCCTCATCGCCGCGCCCAACGGCATCACCTACGACGGCCTCGCCGTCGGCACCACCTCCTGCAACAAGGGCAACGCCACCCTCAACTGGCACACCGGCGGCTCCGACAACCGCCACCCTGCCATCAGCCAGAACCTCTACCGCCTCAGCAACGGTCGCTTCGAGCAGATCGGTCAGGGCTGGCTCAAGCACGGCTTCACCGCACTCCAGGGCACCATCTGCCAGTCCGCATTTGGTTTCCCCTGCACCACCAATCCCGATGGCACCGCCCTCGGCACCGGATGCTCCGATCCCTACTCCTCCGGCCTGAACAACGGCACCGGCTCGGGCATGGGCCCCCGCTGGCAGGTCAACGCCGCCACCGGCCTGTTCCCCTATCCCTACGCCGTCGGCGCGGGCGCCGCAATCCGCGTCAGGCCCGTCGATCTCACCACCGGCGCGGGCGAACGCTACTTCGTCGAGGGCCAGTACATCTGCGGCGACGACGCCGGCTCCAACAACAAAAACAACAACGCCTCCTGGCGCGAAGTCACCGCCGCCGTCGCCGCCGACACCACCTTCACCCTCGCCGGCTCCACCACGCGCGAGCTCCCGGCCATCTACGCCTGGCGCACCATCGATCCCACCGTCACCATCAACACTTTCGACGTCGCCTCCGATGGCCGCTTCATCCTCGCCTGCAAAGTCACCGGCCCCGCCGCGGGCCTGTACACCTACGAGTACGCCCTCCACAATCTGAACTCCCACCGCTGCGCCGGATCCTTCATCGTCCCCCTCCCCGGCACGCAGACCGCCCTCACCGGCGTCGGCTTCCATGACTCCGAAGCCGTCGGCGAGCCCAACGCCCTCGTCAACCCCGGCGCCCCCGCCTCCGACGACTGGGCCGTCACCGGAACCGGCGCGGGCTCCACCAGCGTCTCCTGGGCCGGCCCCGCGTACTCCGGCTCCGCCCCGGTATACACCGTCTCCGGCACCACTCCCTATCTCGTCACCGGCTACGCCGCCGGCACCGGCAACGACCACACCGCCAACGTCATCCGCTGGGGCACGCTCTTCAACTTCCGCTTTACCTGCAACATCGCCCCCGCCACCGGCTCCATCGCCGTCGGCCTCTTCCGCCCCGGCACCGGCACCTCCTTCGTCATCACCATCCCAACGCCCGGCGGAGCTTCCTCCGGCGCGCTCACCGCCTCCTGCTGCACGGGCACCGTCTGCTCCGTCGCCACACAGGCCGTCTGCGGCGCTGGCGCGTGGGGCCTCCCCGGCTCCTCCTGCTCCCCCGATCCCTGCGCTTCCGGCGCGTGCTGCCTGAACGGCGTCTGCTCTTCCACCAACCTCGCCGGCTGCACCGGCACCTTCACCTCCGGCGGCGCCTGCTCGCCCAACCCCTGCCCCGTCCCCACAGGCGCGTGCTGCGCTGGCGGATCCTGCACCGTCTCCACGCAGCCCACCTGCTCAGGAACCTATCAGGGCAACTCCACCACCTGCGCCTCGGTCATCTGCCCCTCCGGCAACGACGCCTGCGCCGGCGCGCTCCCCCTCTGTGCCGGCAGCGGCCTCGCCGGAACCACCGTCGGCGCCACTTTCACCGCCGCCGACTACAACCTCGCCGCCACCGTCTGCGGCAGCTCCGGTTCCACCCCCGACGTCTGGTACGCCTACACCCCCGCAACCACAGGTTCCATCTCCATCGACACCTGCACCGCCGGATATGACACCGTCATCTCCGCCAACACCGGCACCTGCGGCAATCTCGCCGAGGTCGCCTGCAACGACGACGCCGGCACCGCCGCGCCCCCCTCCGGCTGCGGCGCAGGCAACAACCTCCACTCCCGCATCACCTTCAACGCCACCGCCGGCATCCGCTACCTCATCCGCGTCTCCGGCTTCAACACCTCCACCGGAACTTTCACCGTCCTCGTCACCGGCGGCGGCGGCACCGGCTGCAACTCCACCGGCCGTTGCTGCACCGGAACCACCTGCAACGTCACCACCTCCGCCGCGTGCACCGGCACATGGACGGCCTCCGGCACCTGCGCCTCCAACCCCTGCAACCCCTCCGGCGCGTGCTGCAACGGAACATCCTGCACCTCCACGCTCCAGTCCGCCTGCGCCGGAATCTTCACCTCCGCAGGCGTCTGCTCTCCGAACCCCTGCAACCCCTCGGGTCGCTGCTGCTCGTCGGGGAGCTGCGCCGTGACCGTTGCCCTCTCCTGCACCGGCAACTTCACCATCGCCGGCACTTGTACGCCCAACCCCTGCCCGCCTCTCTCGGATGACTGCGCCAACCGCTCGGGCATCCCCGTCGGCTCCACGCCCTTCGACACCACCAACGCCACCACCGACGGCACCCCCAACGCCCTCTGCAACGGCTCCAACGACAGCCAGATCGGCAAGGACGTCTGGTTCAACTTCCCCTGCACCTTCGACGGCACCATCGACATCGACACCTGCGGCTCCACCTTCGACACCAAGCTCGCCGTCTACGACGGCTACGGGTGCGCCAACCTCGATACCCGCATCCTCGCATGCAACGACGACTCCACCTGCGCCGGAACCGCCGGGCTCCAGTCCACCATCTCCGCCATCGCCGTCCTCTGCGGCCACCACTACACCATCCGCGTCGGCGGCTACACCAACGGCGCGGGCGTCACCGCCGCCGGACCCGGCACGCTCACCATCACCGCCCACCCCAACGCCCTCGGCATCTGCTGCGCCGCCGACGGTTCCTGCGCCCAGTCCCAGCAGTCCTGCTGTGTCGGCACTTGGGCCGCCACCGGCGCATGCTCCCCCAACACCTGCCCGCAGCCCACCGGCGCGTGCTGCAACCCCGGCACCGGCGCGTGTACCACCGCCACCCACACCGCCTGCGCCGGCGGCAACAACCTCTACCAGGGCGACAACTCCCTCTGCAATCCCAATCCCTGCCCGCAGGCCAACGGCGCATGCTGCGTCGGCACATCCTGCTCTATCACCGCCGTCGGCGGCTGCACCGGAACCTTCCAGGGCTCCGGCTCCGTCTGCGGCACCCCCGCCAACCCCACCACCTGCTGCAAGGCCAACTTCAATCAGGTCAACGGCGTCAACGTCCAGGACATCTTCGACTTCCTCGCCGGCTTCTTCGCCGGCGACCCGCGCTGCGACTTCGACGCCAACGGCGTCATCAACGTCCAGGACATCTTCGGCTTCCTCGCCGCCTTCTTCGCCGGCTGCTGATCCATCAGCCCTGGGGCACATGCCCCCGGTCTTCACTGATGATTGATCCCGCCGCCCAACACCCGCGACCGGTTCCCCACACCCCTCGCCCCTGACACTCCCCGGAGCCCCCCATCTTCACAATGGCGGGCTCCGGTCTTTTTTGGCCCCCACTGGCCCGATACCTCTTCCCCAAACTTGCTCGGCCTCTCCCTTTCTTTCAAACCCACCGTTTTCGCTGAAACCGCACCCGTTCTCCCGATCGAATCTCCTGTATCGCACCGATTTCTTCGGTCGGCTGTCGCATGGACCGATGCTGTTCAACCTCATCCGCGGCCAGCGCCGCTTCCCGCTCGCCCTCACCCTGTTCACCAACCCACCTCGGAGGAATAGTCATGTCGCACTTTCGTGCAGGTCTTCTCATCGCGGCCGCCGCCGCACTCCCGCTCTGTTGCGCCGCCCCCGACGCGCGCGCCCAGACCGTGACCCAGACCAACGGACCGGACATCATCGTCTGCTCCTTCCCCGACGTCTCGAACAACACGCCCGCCGCCGTCAACGGAATCATGTACGACTCCTTCTGCGTCGGTACCACCTCCGCCAACCGCGGCAACACGCCCGTCAACTGGTGGACCGGCAACGGCGAAAACCGTCACCCCGCCATCAGCCAGAACATCTTCCGCTACATCCCCTCACAGGGACGCTTCGAGCAGCTCGGCCAGGGCTCTCTCAAGCACGGCTTCACCGCTCTGCAGGACAATGACTGCGCCTCCCCCAACTACTTCAACTTCGGCTGCAGCGCCACCGCCGGCACCACGCTCGGCGTCGGCTGCGCCGATCCCTACTGCTGCGGGCTGAACAATGTCACCGGCTCCGGCGGCCCCAAGTGGCAGGTCAACGCCGCCACCGGCCTCTTCCCCTATCCCATCTCCAACACCTACCAGGCCCAGTCCGGACCGCCACGCGTCCGGCTCGCGGACCTCAACGCCGCGCCCGCCGGCTCCCGCTACTTCATGGAAGGCCAGTACATCGTCGGCGACGACGCCGCGGCCGGCAACAAGTACAACAACGCCACGTGGCAGGAAGTCACCATGACGCCCACGGGCACCATGCCCAACGCCACCGACTTCACCATCGCGCTCACCGGCCAGGTGCACCGCGAGAAGTGCGCCATCTACGCCTGGCAGGTCATCGATCCCGCCGTCACAATCACCACGATTGATGTCCCCAACGACGGCCGCTTTATCCTCGCCTACAAGGTCACCGGCCCCGTCAGCGGCCTGTACACCTACGAGTACGCCCTGCAGAACATGAACTCCGACCGCTGCGCCGGCACCTTCACCGTGCCCCTCCCCGGAACGCAGAACGCGCTCAGCGGCATCGGCTTCCACGATGTTGAGTGCGTCGCCGAGCCCAACGCAACTCCCGCCAACGCCGCCGCCGACGATTGGTCGGTCGCAGGCGGTTCGGCAAACGCCTCAAACGTCGTTTGGTCCGGCCCCGCGTTCAGCGGCACGCCCGCCATCTACACCCAGGGCGCACAGCCCTACCAGGTCGGCACCTTTACAGCCGGCACCGGCAACAACCACACCGCCAATGTCCTCCGCTGGGGCACCACGTTCAACTTCCGCTTCACCAGCGAGGTCGCGCCGGCCGCTGGCACCATCGGCGTCGGCCTTTGGCGTCCGGGTGTTGGCTCCTCCTTCACAATGGCCGCCTCCACGCCCGGCGGCTCCATGGCTGTCGGTGGTGATCTTGTCGCCATCTGCTGCCTGGGCGGCAGTTGCTCCGTTGCCTCGCAGGCCGCCTGCGCCGGCGGATCCTGGGGCGTCCCTGGCGCATCGTGCTCCCCCAATCCCTGCGCCGTCGGCACCTGCTGCAGCGCGGGCGCCTGCACCCAGTCCGTCATCTCCGACTGCACCGGCCACGGCGTCTGGACCGTCGGCGGATCCTGCTCCCCCAACAACTGCCCGCCCCCGAGCGGCGCATGCTGCGCATCCAGCTCCTGCACCGTCCTCGCTCACTCCGCCTGCGCCAGCGGCTACCAGGGTGATGACACCACCTGTGCCACCGCCCCCTGCCCCCCCGCCAACGACCTGTGCGCCAACGCCTTCTGGGTCGCCGCCAACATCGCCGTCGGCGGAAACACCACCGCCGCCACCAACTCCGGCGGCAACGATGTCGCGCTCGCCTGCGGCCAGGCCACTGGCTCTCCGGACGTCTGGTACAAGTACCGTCCCGTCACCGCTGGGGCCATCACCGTCTCCCTCTGCGGCTCCTCCTACGACACCACCGTCTCCGCCCACTCTGGAAACTGCGGCGCGCTCACCCAGATCGTCTGCAACGACGACAGTTGCGGTCTCTCCTCCAGCATCACGTTCACCGGCGTCGCCAACACTACCTACTACATCCGCATCACCGGCTACCAAGGCAGCACCGGAGTCTTCACCTTCACCGTCACCGGCGGCGGCGGCGTGATCCCCGCCGGAGCTTGCTGCAACGCAACCGCCTGCACCTCCACCACCCAGGCCGCCTGCCCCGGTGCCTTCCAAGGAGCCGAAACCGTCTGCGGCCCGGTCGGAAACCCCACAACCTGCTGCAAGGCCAACTTCAATCAGGTCAACGGCGTTACTGTCCAGGACATCTTCGACTTCCTCACCGCCTGGTTCGCCAACGACCCTCACACCGACTACAACGGCGTCAACGGCGTCACCGTCCAGGACATCTTCGACTTCCTCGGCGGTTGGTTCAGCGGCTGCTGATCCCGACTTTCTTCATTTCCTTCTCGAACTCCGCCGCCCGCCGTCCCTCGACGGCGGGTTTTTCTTTCACCCCTCTGTTTTCACATCGCTGAATGCCCGCCCGGGTAAACTCTGGGGATCGCCAACTCCTTCCCCGGCCATCTCCTTCACTGGTCCGCCGCTCCGCTTCGTGTTCGAATGTTGTTGTCTCTTCCGCATTTCCCCAACCGGTTGCGACATCGATTCTGTAGACTGGTCTCTGCCCTGTTCATCACTGATGGGGCCGCTCGGCTCATCGTCTCATACCAGTCCTGTTTAATTCACACGCCCGGGATGAGCGAGTCTTCGAGCGAATCCCGCGGATGCACGCATAATTTCTCTTTCGGATTCGTCCCAGCACCCTGCAAGGAGCTTCCATGACGTCCTCCCACCTCTCGATCGCTGCCGCATTCGCGGTGCTTTCCTGCACCGGCCTCGCCGCCGCGCAGACCTCCGGCCCCGACGTCATCGTCGGAGACCTTCCCGACGCGCAGAGCAACTCGCCCATCGGCATCAGCGGCGTGACCTACGACGCCTTCGCCGTCGGCACCACCTCCTGCAACAAGGGCAACACGCCCCTCAACTGGTTCACCGGCGGCACCGACAACCGCCACCCCGCCATCAGCCAGAATCTCTTCCGATATTCCTCCGCGACCGGCCGCTTCGAGCAGCTCGGCCAGGGCGGCCTCAAGCACGGCTTCACCGCGCTGCAGGGCTCCACCTGCACCGCACAGTTCGGCTTCCCCTGCGCCGCCACCGGCGGCACCACCCTCGGCGTCGGCTGCTCGGACCCCTACGGCGCAGGCCTCAACAACAACCCCGGCGGCATGGGCCCCAAGTGGCAGGTCAACGCCGCCACCGGCCTGTTCCCCTATCCCTATCCCAACGTCGCCACCTCAGGCCCCATCCGCGTTCGCCTCTCCGATCTCAACACCGGCGGCATCGCCGGAAATCGCTTCTTCATCGAAGGCCAGTACATCTGCGGCGACGACGCCTCGGCCAACGGCGGCCTCAATAAATACAACAACGCCTCCTGGCGCGAAGTCCTTCTCTCGGCCACCGGTACCGTCCCCAACGCCACCGACTTTGGAATTGCCATCACCGGCTCGATGCACCGCGAGCAGCCCGGCATCTACGCATGGCAATCCATCGATGCGGCCGTCACCATCACCACCTTCGACGTTCCCAACGACGGCCGCTTCATCCTCGCCTGCAAGGTTTCCGGCCCCGTCGCCGGGCTCTACACCTACGAGTACGCCCTGCAGAATCTCAACTCCCACCGCTGCGCCGGCTCCGTCGTCGTCCCCCTCCCCGCGACGCACAACGCCCTCGGCAGCGTCGGCTTCCACGATGTCGATGCCCCCGGCGAGCCCAACTTCCTCGCAACCCCCGCCAATCCCGCCTCCGATGACTGGACCCCCTCCGGCGGCGCGGCCAACGACACCAGCGTCTCCTGGGCCGGTCCGGCCTACGCCGGCACCCCGCCCGTCTACGTCATGGATCCGGCCACGCAATACAAGGTCCTGACCTTCACTCCCGGCACCGGCAACGACCACACCGCCAACGTCCTCCGCTGGGGCACGATGTTCAACTTCCGCTTCACCAGCGAACTTGCCCCCGGCTCCGGTGCGCTCGCCGTCGGCCTCTGGCGTCCCGGTACCGGAACCGCCTTCACTATCAACGCCCAGACCCCCGGCGGCGCAACCGTCGGCAACCTCACCGCCGCCTGCTGCACCAGCGGCGTCTGCTCCGTCGCCACGCAGGGCGCGTGCGGCGCGGGCTCCTGGGGCCTTCCCGGCTCCACATGCTCTCCCGATCCCTGCGTGCTCGGCACCTGCTGCCTGAACGGCGCATGCTCCAGCTCCACATCCCCGGCCTGCAACGGCGTCTGGGCCGTTGGCGGCTCGTGCAACCCCAACCCTTGCCCGGTCCCCACCGGCGCATGCTGCGCCGCCAGCGCATGCACCTCCACCCCGGAGGCCGCGTGTACCGGCGCATGGCAGGGCCCCTCCACCACCTGCGCCACCGTCTTCTGCCCCGCCGGAAATGATCTCTGCGCCAACGCCCTTCCCCTCTGCGACGGCACACCCGCATCCAGCACCACCGTCGGCGCCACCAGCGACGGCGCCGCCACCTGCGCCGCCTCCACCGGCACCCCCGATGTCTGGTACTCCTACATCCCCGCCGTCTCCGCCTCCATCACCGTCGACACCTGCACCGCCACCTATGACTCAGCCCTCAGCGTCCACACCGGCGCCTGCCCGGGCACCACGCAGGTTGCATGCGATGACGACGCCTGCGGCTCCCTCCACTCCCGCGTCTCCTTCCCCGCAACCGCCGGCACGCGCTATCTCGTCCGCGTCTCCGGATTCTCCGGAAGCACCGGCACCTTCTCCGTTCTCGTCAGCGGCGGCGGCGGACAGGGCTGCAACCCCACCGGGGCGTGCTGCAACGGAACCTCCTGCTCTTCCACCACCGCCGCCGCATGCACCGGCTCCTATCAGGGCGTCGCCACCACCTGCGGCCCCACGGGCAACCCCACCACCTGCTGCCCCGCCAACTTCAATCGGGTCAACGGCCTCAGCCCCCAGGACATCTTCGACTTCCTCAACGCCTGGTTCGCTCTGGATCCCCGCACCGATTTCAACCACGTCAACAACATCAACACCCAGGACATCTTCGACTTCGTCGCCGCCTGGTATCTCGGCTGCTGAGTCCCCAGCTCCCCGCCCACTCCTCTTCCAAATCCAACTCCCTCCGCCCCTCAAAGACCCGCTCCCCAGCGGGTCTTTTCAGTTCCCCACTGCCCACTGCCCACTGCCCTCTTCCCCCTTCACCCCTTCCTCCCCATCATCGACACCACCACCGCCGCCATCACCAGCCCCATCGCCACCATGTCGTTCGTCCGCACGCGCTCCTTCGCCACCAGCACGCAGTACGCCGTGAACACCACCAGCGTGATCGCCTCCTGCATGATCTTCAGTTGCGGCAGCGTGAACGAGCCCCCAAACTCCTCGCTCCCGATCCGATTCGCCGGCACCTGCAGGATGTACTCCGGCAGCGCGATCAGCCACGAAATCCCGATCGCCATCATCAGCGGCCACGGCTTCTCCCGCTTCGCCACGTGGAAGTACCACGCAAACGTCATGAACGCGTTCGAGCACACCAACAAACCCACCGTCGCCATCGCTCGCCACATCACCACGCTCCCTACGCCATCCCCCAACCGCCCCGCTCAGCGTACCCCCCTTCCACCACCCACCAGTCCCCCCCCATCCCGCGCCTTCCGCCCTTGCGACTTCCCCCTTCTCCCCAACCACTTCCCACCTCAACATCCCCTGCCCCGCCTCCCCTATACTCCACCGCCATGCCTACAACACCAAATCGCACTTCTCTGACCGACGGCATGTCCTTCAAAAAGCCCGCCGCCAAGCCCGCCGCCGGCCCCACCAGCAAGGTCAAGATCTTCGCGATCGTCGGCGCCTTCCTCCTCCTCGGCCTGGGCGTCGCGTACATGTACTACGAGCCCGCCCCCAAGCCCTCCGACTACGAGCCCCCGCCCGAACCCGCCCCCGCCCCCGGCGCCAAGCCCGTAAAACCCTACGAGCCCCCGCCCATCCCACCCCCCGCCCCCGGCGCTCGCCCGACAATTACGGGCTAACCAACCGCTTCAAAACCAACCGATTCGCAACCGCGCAGAACGCTGCGGTTGCGAATCGTTGTGTACTCGCTCGCCCGCAAACTCAGTGCGGCCATCCGATCGAACACCCCGCAAACCACGCTCCAAGGAACGCGAAGATGTCCGCCGAGTCCACCGTCCCACTGCGATCGAAGTCCGCGGCTGGCGCTCCGGCAAACCAATCCCCGAGAAACGCCATGATATCGCTGGTCGTCACCGTACCGGAGCAGTCGTAGTCCGCCGGGCAGGCCATATCGTCGAAGTACGCCCAGAAGAGCGCAAGATCGGCCGCGTCGATCACGCCGTCAAGATTGAAATCCGCCTCGGGCGTATACGCCGCCGTGCCAAACGTCGCTCCCTGCAGGGCATACATCATTTTCCGATCGCACCAGTCCACCTTTCCAAACGGCCCCACTGTGCCGTCCACATTGCCGTCGTGCGGCCCCATGGCCTTGGTGTTCGCCGAAAAATCCAGTTCGGTGGAGTCGGTCAAGTCCAGACCCATAGGAATCGGTATGTCGTGCGCATCCACGGCGATGGAGTTTGAGCCAACTGTCACCGACACGGCGGAATGGTTAAATACGCCCCACGCCTGATGATTGAGCCCATCGTCAACCTTGTACATGCCGTATTGCGTTGATGTTTGAGTCGCGCCCCCGGTATGCGTCACCGTCGCCACGAACTTGCCCCAGATGAAGATCGGGCGAGAACCCGGAGCAGGCAGCCACGGCAGCGAAGCGCCCGGCAGGGACAACTGCGGGTCGCACGGACCCGGCATCGAACTGCTCATCGCGCTAAAGGTTGCGGTGGGAATGAAGGTCAACACCTGACACCCCGATGGCAGCAACCACGATTGCGCCGTCGCCGACGTCGCGAGCCCGAGGCGCAGGTCCTGCGACCACCCAACCTGCGTCTCGGTCTCGATCAACTCGCTCATGACGCTCGCGGAAGTGTTCCCACCTCCGGCCGTGCAGGTTCCGGAGGCCGAGGCCGCATTGGCGCCCGCGGCTGGCGAAGTCGGGGCCGCCGAGGCCTGAATGGTCCGGATCATCGCGTCCCCGGTGTCAGACCCTGCACTCGTACAGAAGTACTGCAACGGGTTCGGGCAACACCCCGGCGACCCCCCAGGCGGAACCTCGCAAATGGCGACGGGAATGTTGTAGATAGTCGCCACCGGAGAGCAGAACGCGGGCGATGTCGTAGGCACGCACGAGAAAGTCGCGACCCAGTTCGTACTGACGCTGAATGTCGACTGACTCTCAAGCGTGCATACGTCACATCGGAGTCCAGGCCCGGTGCCCGACGAGCTATTCAAACTGCATTGAGCGTTCGCGCGACTGCCAAGCATGACAGCGAGGCCGGTCGCCGCCGTCAGAGCCGAGACCTTCCAACCACCGATACCCATTCGATTAAACATGCGCCTTACTCCTTTTATGTAACGCTGAATATCCACGCGTTCTCCAGAGAAATCGCCTCGTAGAACTTGGATGTTGCTCCAACTTCCACATTCTTAATGTACATTTTTTGACATGTACACGCACACATACTTCCATGATTTGCATAGTCTCTCCGCTGGAACATAAATCAAGTTCTACGTGATTGATGTTCGTGCATTCTTTTGATACTCGCACGAACTTGATAGTTCGTCAGCACGAGCAAAGCTTTTTCGTACCGTGTGATCCCCCGTTCGGGTCACTTCGACACGTGAGTTCCCAGTCGCACAGGTGCTCGCACCGAATCCCGCAGCAATCAAGCTACCCATTCGCCTCGACTGTTCGCTTTCTGTTTGCGAGCAGGATGCACGGCAGGCGAAATTGCATCACTTCCCCTACTTTGCACGTATCCTGCGACAGCCGAAGTACGAAGATGGATCCAGTGACCTGAGGAGCACTTCGATGTTCAACTCCGTGAATCGCCGCTACGCGGCAGTTGGCTTCACCCTCATCGAGCTCCTCGTAGTCATCGCCATCATCGCGCTCCTCGTCGGCATCCTCCTCCCCGCGCTAGGAAAAGCTCGTGCTGCCGCACGCGACGTAACCAGCCAGGCCAACCTGACCCAACTCGGACGATTCAACTTCATCTACGCCGCGGACAATCGCGACTCGGTCGTGAATCCCATGCGCTTTCCCCCCACCCAGTTCTACAGCGGCGGGTTCTGGTGTCGATACCTCGATGCCCGCGACGTTCAGCGCGCCGGCACAGGCACGGATCCCAACATCATCTCCAATCTCGAAGCCGGCGGCCAGCGCGCTGGCGAGCAGTTCGCCTGGATGTACGGTCCCCAGATCTTCGTCACTTACGGCTCAAGCGAGTTTGGCTATGACTCCCAGATGAACTATCACCCCTCGGATATTCGTCTCCGTCAGGAGCAGACGCCCGAGCGGCTCAACGCACGAAGCAACGATCACCCCAACCTCCTCTTCGTCGTCAGTTCCTACTTCTACTCCCCAACTTTCATCTTCCTCCCGAAGCGGTACGCATCGGCAAGCTTCCAGCCCTCGTCCGCCTCGACCGCGTTTTACAACCAGTTCGTCGGAACCGGCAACCGCGTGGACACCATGCAGTTTCCCTCCGACAAAGCCATGCTCTTCGAGCGATTCGACTTCCTCGCCAAGAACCGCCCCACCGGCTCAGGCGGGTCCGAGCCGTTCCCCCCGCAGTTCAACAACCCAGCAGCTCGCCCCAACACTTGCTGGGGCGATGGCTCGGTCGCCAAGGCCAACATACGCGACCTTACCGCGCTCGCCGCAAGCACCGACATCAATATCTCCGACACCTATCGTCCCGCAGCCACTTGGGGCACCGGCCGCGGCATGACCGCCCAACTGCTCAGCGATTTCTCCAGCACTCTTTTCGCACCCCCCGATTATCCCGCTCAAATCAATGGCCCCGATGCTTTTCCCGAGTTCCTCTGGGGCACGCGAAACGGCATCGCCGGTCGTGATCGCAGAAAGTAATCCCGCACCCACCCACCGCTCCCTTTGGCGCACCCGCAACATGAACCCACGCAAAAGAATGCTCATCTTGGGCGCGGCCGCCGCCGTTACGGCCATCCTCGCCGCCTATTTCCTCTTCATCAGCGGCGGAGAAACCAAGCTCACCGAACAGGACAAACAAAACATGCAGGCCCTCCAGGCCGCCGCGGCCCAGAACGAAAAATCCGGCCCCCCGCCGGTTAAATTCGTTGAGCCCCCGGTCAAGCCCGCCACAGGCGCCCGCGAGATTCTCCACTAGGAACCACCCCTCACTCCCCCGTCGGCGGCCACCGTCTCGGATTCCGCGGCGAGCTCGGCCCGCTCCCGCGCCGTCCACCCGCCCCCCCCGCTCCCCCCCCACCCGGCTTCGGTGGAAACGGCCCCGTCCGCACCGGCACACTCGCAGCGCCCGCCGCGCCTCCCCCGCTTGAAATCGCCTTCTCCCCCACGCCCGCCGCGCCCTCGGGCGGCCTCTCCATCGCCCCCGCCGCGGCCGGCGCCGCCGGGCTCCGCTGCTCAGCGGGCTCGTCCTCCAGCATTGCCTCCGCGCTCGGCCTCGCAAACACCAGCCGCCCCGCCGTCGTCTGCATCGTGCTCGTCACCAGCAGCGGCACCTCGTTGCCGATGTGCTGCGCCCCGCCCTCCACCACCACCATCGTTCCATCGTCCAGATACCCCACCGCCTGCCCGGGCTGCTCTCCGCTCTTCACCAGTCGAATGCTGATCTGCTCCCCCGGCACCAGCGCGGGCCGCAGCGTGTTGGCCAGATCGTGCAGGTTGATCGCCGTCAACCCCTTGATCTGCGCCACCCGCGCCAGCCCAAGGTCCGTCGTAATGATCCGCGCCCCCAGCTTCTCGGCGAGTTCCACCAGCATCTGGTCCACGCCCAGCGACTGCACCGGCGTCTCGTCGATGATCACGTCGATCGTCCCCAGCCGCTGCAGCCGCGTCACCACATCCAGCCCGCGCCGCCCGCGCCCGCGCTTGAGCCGGTCCCCCGAATCCGCCAGCAACTGCAACTCCGCCACCACGAACCGCGGCACAATCAATGACGACTGCATGATCCCCGTCCCCGCCACCTCCGCGATCCGCGCATCGATCAGCGCCGAAGTATCCAGCAGCATCGGCTGCACCCCGCGCAGCTCCTTGGCAAACTCCACGTACGGAATCACCAGCCGGAACTGGTCCTGCGTCTGCAAGACCGTCGAGATCGCCAGATAGCACAGCGAGATCCCCAGCATCACCTTGATCGTCGTCAGCAGCGGCCGCAGCGCCTCGAACCCCTTGGCATCGGGAATCCACGTCCGCACCACCAGATCGATCACGAAGCTCATCGCCACCGCCGCGATCACTCCCGCGATCGTCCCCAGAAAGATCGCGCTGAACGCCGCGATCTTCTTGTTCGGCGTCATGAAGTCCACCAGCAGCACCAGCACGAAGAACGCCGTCGTGGCCAGCAGCGTCGGCAGCCAGTTGATCGCCAGCCCCTCCCCCGCCTGCCCGGGATTGGCGATCTGCCCCTGCTGAATGATCAGCAGCATCGCCACCGTCACCATCATGATGAAGAACGCTGTCCGCACCAGCCGCAGAATCGCCGCCCGCTCATGCTGCACCTTCCGCAGCGGATCCTGCGAAAGCGGGATCGTCGTCGGCACGGATTCTTTCTCACGTTCGTTCATGTCTGCCATTCGCGCCAGTGTATCGGCATGGTCCTACTGCGTAACCAAGCCGCTTGGTGGCCCGGCTCTCCAGAGCCGGGCCCCATCTTCTCCCTTCCCCTCGCCCCATCCCCCCACCCTGTTGCCTCCCGCACATGCCTTCGCGCCTCCCGACTCAACGCCTGCTTCCCATCCGAACCCCGAATCGATCGCCCGCCCCCACCCGCGTACCCTCCCCTTCCAGTCCCACCGGTCGGCGGCCTGGCCCAGTGCACGGGTGTGATCGTGAATCTGGTCAGGGCCTGACCGCAGCAGCCATAAGCGAGCCATACCCGGTGCTGCCGGTGTCCTGGCCGCCGACCGGTGGGATTGGCGCGAGCCGGGGCGTATCCGCCCCGAGCCCCTCCCCGCCGGCCCCCCGGGGCCCCCCCCCGGGCCCCCCCCCCCCCCCCCCCCCCCCC
>JBBRQY010000016.1:0-54758 GCA_038225655.1 Phycisphaerales bacterium
ATCGCAACGATTTGTCGCAGAAACCCCGGGATTGGGCTGAACCGCGAAGCTGTAGTCAATAAACACAAATCCGCTGAATGCGATTCCGCTGGCGTCGAAGTTTGACTGCTGCGAAGAAGTCACCGCAACGTGCGAGCCGAGGGGATTCCAGTTTGGTTGGCTGGGATCGTTGTATGCGTAGGCCTGTGATTGCCACAGACCGAACACCGGACCCGCGAACGACTGTGTCGTCTGTGGAATAGTTTCGCGATTGAGCACAGAAACGACCCGATTCGAACTCAGGGGGGTGACGACACCCGCGTACCCCGACCCGACCGCGGACACGAGACAAAGAATGACTGCGACACACTGAACAGGAGTCATGGTTGATGTGCCCTTGGGGATGGGAACGAAGCGTGATCGGTTCGAGGAACGCGATGGCGTTGACTGATTCCGAACGGTGCGCGGGGCGAGCAGGAGCAGCGGGGCGGCCGCGCAGCGGCGCACGCGACCTTGCGCAGACGGAATGAGCCGGGGGATGGCACGGGCTGCGGCTCCGAGAGAAGGGGGCCTTGCGGGGGAGACCAATCCGCCGCATTGAGAGTGTGCGCCGAGCGGGAGAAAAACGCAAGTGAAACCGGCGCGGCCAGACGATTTTGGCCTACGGGGCGGGGAGTTGCATGAACAAGGTAAATCCCAAACACCGTTGCCAGCGGCCGGTTCACGTGCGTTACGGAATTAAAAACCGCCCGAGCGGGCGGTGTTTGCATTTGTGGGGTTCATGGTTCGTGACCCTCAGCGCATGACTGTGTCCATCTGCTTCTTCTCCGCCGCGGATGCGCCCTCGACGGGGATTTCCTTGATCATGTTGTCGATGATCGCGTCGGTGGTCACCTGGTCGGCCTCGGCGTTGAAGTTCGTGAGGATGCGATGGCGGAGGACGGGCTTGGCGACCTCGCGGATGTGCTCGGGCGTGGCGTGGAAGGAGCCGGTGAGGATGGCCCGGGCCTTGGCGGCGAGGATGAGGTATTCGCTGGCGCGAGGGCCTGCGCCCCAGCCGACGTAGGACTTGACGAGCTTCGGGCGCTCCACGCCGCCTTCCATGGGCTCGCTGATGCGCGTGGCGCGAACAAGGCGGATGGCGTAGCGAATGACGTGGTCGGCGACAGGGCAGGTGCGGACGAGGTCCTGCACGGCGAGGATGTCCGCGGCGGTGAGGACGGCTTCGGGCGTGCCGCGCGTGCCGCTGGTGGTGCGGCGGACGATCTCCATCTCCTCGTCGGCACTGGGGTAGGAGATGCGAACGTTGAACATGAAGCGGTCGAGCTGGGCTTCGGGAAGGGGGTAGGTGCCCTCCTGCTCGATGGGGTTCTGCGTGGCGAGGACGAAGAAGGGCTGGGGGAGCTTGTGCTGCATGCCGCCGACGGTGACCTGGTGCTCCTGCATGGCTTCGAGAAGCGCGGCCTGGGTCTTGGGGGGCGTGCGGTTGATCTCGTCGGCGAGGATGACGTTGGAGAAGATGGGGCCCTTAACGAAGCGCAGCTCGCGGATGCCGGTGGCTTTGTCCTCTTCGATCACTTCCGTGCCGGTAATGTCGGAGGGCATGAGGTCGGGCGTGAACTGGATGCGCGAGAAGCCCAGGGAGAGTGTGCGGGAAATGGTGGAGATGAGAAGGGTTTTGGCCAGCCCGGGAACGCCTTCGACGAGCGTGTGGCCGCGGCAGAACATGGCCATGAGGAGTTGATCCACCACGGCGTCCTGCCCGACGATGACCTTGTGGATCTGCTCACGCAGGCGGTCGTAGGCCTGTCGAACCTGCGCAACGGCCTGCTGCGGGTCGGCGGCGGCGATGGGAGCGGCGGCATGGGCGAGGGGATCGGGCATGGGGTGGTCCTCGAAAATATCGAGCGGAGCGGCGCGAAACGGATGGTAGACGATCGGATGAATTACTACCGGGAGTGAGGGGGTCCGGAGGCGGATGGCGGCGTGAAGTGGGGGAGTTTGATGGAACTGATTCGTCGCGACGCGGCCGCGGGAGGCGGTTCACCACCGGATCGAGCGAGATTTGCTTCATACCCTCACAATTCCTCTTGCCAGAACCCCCGACAGGCCCGATCCTGTATGGGTCCGGTCGGTTTCGCGCGATTCCTCAACTGCTATGAGATGCATACCTCCCCAACTCCGGCGAGCGTTCACGCTGGTCGAACTGCTGGTCGTCATCACGATCGTGGCGGTGCTGGTCTCGATCACAATTCCGGCATTGGGGTCTTCGCGGGAGACGGCGCGGCGGGTGAAGTGTCTGGCGAATCTGAAAGGGATTGGCGGGGGGATTGCGGCGTACATGAACGATTCGAAGGATTTGCTGCCCCGGGTGCGGCCGCTGCATGATCCGAACAATCCGAACACCAACGATCCCTCACTGCTGGATGTGATGGTGGTGTATCTCTCGGTGCCGTCGCCGGAGCGATCGGACCCGAACGATCCCAACTCGTTCTTCGAGCACGTGTCGGACGTGTTCATCTGCCCGGGGGACCGCACGGGAAAGGACGCGGCGACCAACTTCGAACCGCTGTGGCGGACAAGCGGAACGTCGTACGAGTATCTCGCCGGGGAGATGATGGTTTTCTCCGAGCAACTGACGGTGCAGGACCCGCAAGGGTCGACGACGCAGCTCTATCGCGATCCGAAGTGGCGCGATCTGCCGGTCATGCTGGATAACGATAACTGGCACACGTTGCGCAAGGGGATGGTCCCGCGGAACGCGCTCTTCTTCGGCGACTGGCACGCGGACTGGGCGGGCAATATCGTGAAGTTTGATTCGCAGGATCCGCGCTTGCAGACGCTGGTGTGCGATCTGATCGTGAACTATGGGCGGCGGATGTTCCCCGGGTGCAACTGACTCTTTGTGCAGAATGATGTCAACCTCCCCCTCTCCCATCACCGGTTCATTGCTCGACGGCATCGAAACACCGCCGGAGCAGGCCGCGCCGGTGAAGCGACCTCGGGCGAATCCCTTGGCCAAGCTGGCGTGGCTTGCGCCGCTGTGGAGAGATACGCGAACGCGGTACGCGATCATCGCGGCGTTTGTGATGTGCGGGGCGGTTGTGGCGTATTTTCACTTCCGCCACGTGCCGCAGCCGGACTATGCGACGGCGCCCATGGACGACGTTCTGGGATACACGCTGCTGACCGAGGAGTTCAACAACCTGCCGATCGACAAGCGTCTGGAGCTGCTGAAGGACTTGATCGACCGGCTGAAGGTGATGTCCGGGGACGATTCGGCGATGATGGCCGCGTTCGCGGCTTCGATCGATACGGACAAGCTCCGCAGACAGTTGGAGGAGAACGCGTCGCGGCTGATGCTGGATGTGTGGGACAAGTACGCGCTGGACTATCAGGCGAAGCCGGCCGAGAAACGAGCGGAGTATCTGGACGACACGCTGCTGAACCTCGAGAAGATGATGGAGACCACGGCGGGAGTGCAGAGCAACAAGACGGATGAAGAACGGCTGGCCGAGGCGCGGCAGCAGGCCAAGCGGGATCAGGACATGCTCTCCAAAGGAGAGGGGCCGACGGCGGGGCAGCTTGCGCGGATGGCGGACATGATGCGGAACCGGGTGGGGGAGCACTCCCCGCCTCAGCAGCAGCAGCGAGGAATGCAGCTCATGCGCGACTTGACGCGTCACCTGCGTGGGCAGGATCCGGTAACAGGAAAGCCCGGCAAGCCGTGAATCGCGGCCTATTTGGGACGCAAAGTCGATGCAATTCGGCACTTGATCGGGCGTTATTCTGGTGTGGACGCCGGACCGATGATGGGTTCGGCGCTGCGGTGCGCCGGGATTCGATTTGACCAAGGAACTCTGCCATGAACATTCGATCGATCGCGATTCTGAGTCTGCTTGCCTGTGCCGGCGTGGCGATGGCTCAGCCGCCATCTCCGGCGCAGTCGGATCCATTGCGCGGGCCGGAAGTCCGGGATCGACAGGTGCCTGGGGTGAACGGGTCGTTCGGGGAGCCGGGCGGAGACAAGAAGCGATTTGTGAATGAGAATCGATTGCCGCCGCGGGTCTTCCGTGACGCGATGCAGACGATTATGTCGCCGGACGCGCCGGAGAATCTGCGCCTGACCGAGGAGCAGCGGACGCGGTACCACGGCTGGATGGACGATTTCCAGAAGACTGTTGGCGAGTACATGAAGCAGCATCGCGAGGAGCTGGGCGAGCTGCGCCGCAAGGCGGGGGAGAACGGGCCGCGCCGGGCGAATGGTGGCGGAGGAGATGGCGGCGGCCAGGGCGATCAGCCCCGTCCCGCGATGAATCCAGACGAAATGAAGGCGCCGATGGATGAGAAGGAGGTTGCCTCCGCACGGGAGCGGCTGCAATCGTTGATGGCGGGCGCGCCGAAGATAGAGGACTTGTACACCAGGATCTGGACGGAGCTCAAGCCGGACCAGCAGAAGGCGGTGGACGAGAAGATCGCCGAGTTCCGCGTGCAGCAGGCCAAGGAGCGCGAGGACAACTACGTCAAGCAGAAATCCAAGAAGAAGAATCCGGCGGAGGCGCAGCCCCCGCAAGCGCCGAAGCCGCCGCAGCCGGGATTGGGTGGTCAGGGCCTCGCGCCGGCGGGAGCACCCGAGGGCGCGCCGCGGGGCGACTTTGCCAATCGTGGCAACGGCATCGATCCGCAGCGGCGCGAGCGACTGATGCGACTCTTTTCGCAGCTCTCTCCCGAGCAACAGGAACAACTGCTGACGCGATTGGAGAAGGCGCGTGATGAGAATGGCGGGAAGTTGCCGCCGCAGGCGCTGCGTCGTGGCAAGGATGGGCCGCAGGGCCCGGGCGAGAGGCGCCCCGCGCCGCAGCCGGATGATTCGATGATGCCGAAGAATCCCGGCGATGCGCCAGTCCCTGTGGCCGAGCCGCAGAGGCAGCCGTAGGGGTGGTTGCGAGCATCTACAACCTGTAGTGCATTGGATGGGTACGGACCCGGCCCATTGTTGTTATCGGGCATGAAAGAGTGTGCAGGAAGTTCGAAATGCGTGCGGCCACATCGCCCATCCTGCCCGCACCAGCGGAACAGCGGCGCGTTGCAAAGCGTACAACACACTGTCTATTCCGCCCGTTCGTGGTAGAATGCTGTGGATCGTTGCGGATGAAGGAGTTATGACGTTTCCGTGCCGCCAATGCTTGCGGTCTGCGTGCGAGTTTTCGATGAGTTGGGCTAGAGCAGGCCGATAGCGACGGTACTTCCCTTTGATCTCTCTCTCCTCCAGCGGGGCGCTGTCTTACGATGGCGCCCTGCTTGTTTTTTTGTCGGCGCACGCGGCAAGAAAATCGGCGCGAGAGCTCGGAAACAACACGTCGCATCTTTCCAACACTCCTGCATGAGCACACCCATCTCCACGTCACCGACTCAGCCCGGCACGACGATTCTTGTAACCGGGGCCGCGGGATTTGTCGGGTCTCACGTGAGCGATGCGCTGCTGGCGCGGGGGCAGCGGGTGGTGGGGCTGGACAACTTCGATCCCTTCTATGACCCGGCGATCAAGCGTGCGAATGTTGCGGAGGTGCGAGCGGGGGCGAAGCGGGCGGGGGACTTCGAGCTGGTGGATGGGGATATTTGCGATGTGGCGATGGTGCGCGAACTGCTGGCACGGGTGAGGCCGGCGGGGATTATTCATCTGGCGGCGAAGGCGGGCGTGCGGCCGAGCATCGCGGATCCCGCGGGGTATGCCCGGGCGAATGTGCTGGGCACCAGTGTGCTGATGGAGGAGGCGCGGCGTGCGGGCGTGGGGCGGTTTGTTGTGGCCTCGTCTTCGAGCGTGTATGGGAACAACGCGAAAGTGCCGTTCGCGGAGACGGACGATGTGTCGCAGCCGATCTCGCCGTACGCGGCGACGAAGCGATCATGCGAGTTGCTGGCCCATGCGCACTGGCACCTGACGCGAATGCCGACGGCGTGCCTGAGATTCTTTACGGTGTACGGGCCGCGGCAGAGGCCGGATTTGGCAATCTCGCTCTTTCTCAAGCGGGTAAGCCGAGCCGAGGAGATCGAAATGTTCGGGGATGGGGCGTCGAGCCGGGACTACACGTTTATCGGGGACATCGTGCGCGGCGTGCTGGCGGCGCACGACCGGATCGACCGGTTTGGGCATCGCGTGTGGAACCTTGGGAACAGCGAGCCGGTGACGCTGAGCGACATGATCGCGACGATTGCGCGGACGGTGGGGCGGGCACCAAGGATCGTCCGCAAGCCCGCCCAGCCCGGGGATGTGGAACGGACATTCGCGGATATTTCCCGGGCGCGGGCGGATCTTGAGTATGCCCCGAATACGTCGTTTTCCGAGGGCGTGGCGAGCCATTGGGCGTGGATGGCCAAACAGCCGATGCAGGCGTGAGCCGGCCGAATCGAACATGCGGCGCGGCGGAAGAATGAACCCAGACTCTCCAACCCAATCTCGACCGATGCGCCGGCGTTGGGTGTCGCGCCTGGCGTGGACGCTCAGTTCCTGCGCGGCGCTGATCTCGATGCTCTGGCTCTTTGCCGAGGAGTCATACTGGCTGGACCTGCTGGCCAACCTTGGGGCGCAAGTGTTCATTGTGTTGTTGCTGACGCTGCTGGTTGTATTGGCGACGCGCCGCTGGAGGGCGGTGTTGGTGGCTTCGCTGGCGTGCGGGATGCAGTGTGTGCCCCTGGCGATGCATCGCGCCGCGTGGGCGCCTCGCGGGCTCGGGCCGAACGCTCCGTCGGGGGCGGTGCGATTTCTGCACTACAACGACAGTTGCTTGAGCCAGAAGCGGGACGTGTTTGCACTGATGGAGCGATCGGGGGCGGATGTGTTGTCGATTCTCTGCCCGCCGGTGCAGATGCAGTTCGAGGTATTCGACGGACATGGTGCGGCGGACGCATATGCGGGGAAGCTCATCCGGCGGTGGAAGCCCGCTCCGGACAGCGTGAGCACGGAGATCAGTGCGGGGTTTGTGGTGAGCCGCTGGCCCATCACGCGCGTGGATTGCGCGTTTGTGGGTCCGATGGCGGATCGATTCATCGCGGGGGTTGTGGAGCGGCCAGGGGGGCGGTTTGGGGTGATCGCGGTGCATCCGAGGTCGCCCAGGACGCCTGAGCGGTGGCGCGAAGGGAACTGGACGATCGCGGCGTTGGCCGCGCTGTCGCGGAAGATGCAGGCCGACGGGCTAGCGGTGGTGGTGCTGGCGGATCTGAACTCGACGCCAACCGGGTGGCGCAGCCGGGAGGCCTGCAGCGCGGGTGGCCTCGACCGAGCCAAGCCGGTATTCGCCTTTGAGGGGACATACCCGGATGTGGTGCCATTAAACATTCGAACGAAGCAGTCAACCGCGATTCCAGCGATTTGGCCTGCAAGCATCGCGATTGATGACGCGCTGGTGAGCGCAGGCGTGGGGGTGGTGGGGTGGGGAACACTTCCCCGGCTGCAATCCGAACATCTGCCGGTGGTTGTCGATCTGCGGATTCCGGTGGAAGGGACTTCGGCGGTGAACCCCAGCGGCCGATAAACGTACCGCCAGCGGGCGTTGGCCCGCATTTTGGCCCCACGCCTCGTCCCCGAGCTCCGCACCATGAACCTTCTAACACTGGCCCAGCAGCATGTGTACGGCTTTGAGGGGCGTACGGCCGAGGTGATCTTTATCGCCGGATTCGGCGCGCTGGTGCTGGTGGCCGCGCTGGTGATGAAGATCAGCTTCAAGCACTGGCTGCTTATTGGGGCGTTGTTCGCGACGGCGCTGACGGCTCCGATCGACGAGTCGAAGACGCGCTATATCGACACCTGGATGCAGACGGCGCAGATCCAGCGAGCGACGATCCACCTGTGCTTCGGCGTCATGCTGACGATCATCATGCTGATGGGAGGTGGGTTCTCGGCGCAGATCCTTCCGATCCCGAGCGTGCTGCTCGGGACGATCGTCGTGTACGCGGCGTTGCTGCAGTTCATTCACGAGGATGCGATCACGGCCCTGCAGTCGCTGGGGTTTGCCTTGGCGACCATTCCGGCGACGGCGGTGGTGGTGGCGCGGTTGACGCGCGACTACGAGGGGTGCATAAAGATCATTCGGGTGCTGATGTGGACGTCGGTCATCTGGACGTTCTGCTGCTCGGTGCAGTTTGTGATCAACCCGAAATACCTGGTGAACAACACGGGACGGTTCTTTGGCATGCTGGGCAACGCCCAGCAGGCCGCGCTGTTCTGTGCGCCGCTTGCGATCTCGGCGCTCTGGCTGCTGCTCAACGACGCGGATAAGCGGCGGAGAGTTCTGTGGGTGGCGCTGACGGCGATCAATCTGCTGTTCATTATCTGGACGGGCTCGCGCACCGGCGCGCTGATGTTGATCATCGGTCTGGGGGGCGTGCTTGGCGCGCGTCCCGAGCGAGCGCTCATTCTGGTCCCCGTCGCGGGCGTGGTGATGTGGGCGCTGTATGGGCTCTCCGATGCGCTGCAGATCGGCGCCAACCTCGATCGATTTGCTTCGGGAGACGACACGCGCGGCTGGGTCTGGCAGTCGCAGATACAGACCGCGTTGCAGAATCCCATCATCGGCGCGGGCTGGCATGAAGCCGGGGGGAGCGAGAGCAGTTACCTGGGCGGGTTCGCCGGTTACGGATTTGGGATGCTGCTGCTTATGTTGGCGCTCGTGTTTACCACGCTCTGGGGAGGGTTCCAACTGCTGATGGCAAGGCGGCACGCATCTCCGCATCTGCGCTCATTGATCGATCTCTACAACGCTTTCATGCTGATGTTCTTCGCCGCCGCCGCGTTTGAGGGGTTCATCCTGGCGCGCTCGGCAACCACCTCGGTCATGTTCCTGCTCTTTGCGGGCATCGGGAAGTTCCTCCAGACCGAAGTCGTGGCCGAGCGCGAGTGGCACGGCCATGAAGAGGCGGACCACTCCGAGCACGGGCAGGAACACGCCGAATATCCTGAGTATTCCGGCACTGAGCCGGTGAACTAAGCGGCCTGTGGTGTGACGGGCCGGCTTTCGGCCAGTTCGATGCATGCCTCGCGCCAGCGTGCCGCCCACATCGATGCGCTGTATGGTTCGGCCAACGCGCGGCCGCGTGCACCCATTGCGGGAAGCTGGTCCACGTGGTCGTGCATCCAGCGCATGCCCCCAGCGAGCGCGCCGGGATCATCGGTTGGCACCACTATCCCGTTGGCGTACGGGCGGACGAGTTCGACGGCCGATCCGCACGCACTGGAGCAGACCACCGGCAACCCCGCGGCACACGATTCCACGATGACCAGCGGCCAAGGGTCGAATCGGCTGGGCATGACGAAGACGCCCGCCTGGGCGAGTACATCCTGTTGTCCCGCCGGCTGCACGAAGCCCAGATCGCGAATTCCTTCAACTCCGGCGAGCATGCCCTTTTGCTCGCCCGCGCCGCAGGTGGTCAGCGGCCACGGATCCGCCACCGACGATCGGTACGTGCGATAGGCGTTCACGAGCACATCCAGACCCTTGACGGGGATGTACCGGCCCATGAACAGGAAAGAGCGCGGCCAGCCGCCGGGAGCCGCAGCGCGCCGATCCAGCAGCGGTGAAAGGGCGTTGTAGTCCACGCCGTAGGTGCCGCGGCGGATCTGGGCGTCGGCGAATCCAAGGAAGCGTGCGAACTGCCAGCAGCGTTCGCCGGTGACGAAGACTCGATCGAAGCGACGGAGATATGAGCCGCGGCGGAGTCTGTGGGCCCAGTCTTTGAGAAGTGTTTCACGTGGCCGATCGATCGCCAGAATTCGGGGGACGTGCGCGAGCGTCTTCTCGTAGGCCAGTGCGTTGAACGCGGGCACGAACCAGCCGCCGATGGCGAGGACATCCGGGCGGAAGTCGGTGACGGGCCCGAGCAGGGCGCGCGGATCGTTCATGCGTTCGGGATCGACCATCACGGTGTTCACCCCGTCGACCAGCTTGGGATCAAAGGGGGCATCCCCGGAGGTGCTGGGGCGCTGCGTGCAGACGAGCAGGTCCACGGCGGGGTCGGCGGCGAGGGCCTTCCAGCACGCGGACATATAACCCGAGACGCTGTGAAAGCACATGGCCAGACGGATACGACGCGCGGGGCCGTTGGCTTTGGGGGTTGTGGTGCGTGTTTGATTCATCGTGACCTCACCCTTCCGGCGAGGGCGTCCTGATACAGGGCGAGCAGCGTAGCTCCGACAGCGGCGGGCGAGAGATGCTCGCGCACCCATGCACCGCCGCGATCCAGCGTCGCAGACCAGTTGCGCTGGGCGAGCGCCGCGGCAAGGGCTTCGGCCAGAGATCGCTCGTTGGGCTCTGCGATCGTTGCCACGCCCGCGGCGGCGAGTTCGGGGGCGATGGCCAGATTGCTCGTGAGCACCGGCGCGGTGCCGACGCAAAGGGCCTCTACGGCGACGTAGCCGAAGTTCTCGTGGATGCTGTTGAGTGTGAGCACGTCCGCCGCGGCGAGGGCAAGCCACTTGTCGTCGCCCATCACCCAGCCCGCGAAGACCACGCGATCCGCGATCCGCAGGGAGGTTGCCAGGGAGCGCAGGTCTGCCTCCTCCTCACCTCCACCGACGAGGAGAAGACGGGCGTCGGGAACGCCGCACGAGGCCAGGGCGCGCATGGCCAGATCGATCCGCTTGACGTGGTGGAATCGGCCCATGAACACGACGACGGGGGCATCGGCGGGAAGCCCGAAGCGGACGCGTGCGGCGGCGCGCATTTCGTGGGTAACGAGCATGGGCGGCATGGTGACGGGCAGGGGCACCACGCGGGTGCGATCAGTGCCGATGGCTCGGGGGATGATGCTCTGTTCGCGTTCATCGGCGGTGACGAAGACGAGCGCGGCTACGCCGGTGAGGGCCCGGCGCATCCCCAGCGCCATGAACAGCTCCTTCTTCCAGCGTTTCTGCGCGTACGCCTCGCGGGCGAGCATGCCGTGCGGCTCCCAGACGCAGGGTACGTTTCGGCCCACGCACGCCAGACCCGCGGCCATGAGGTCCGGGGACCAGAGCCCGTGGATGTGCAGGAGGTCGATCTCGCCGGACTCGATGGCAGCAACGACCGCCCTGCCGAGAGGGCCAGGACCAAGCGCGCGGCCGTATCCGGCGACACAGGTGAACTCCTCGGGATGTGAACGGATTTGCTGCCACGCGGGATCACCGGCTTGCGGCGGGGTGCAGAAAGCGCGGAGGACGAGCTCGGGCCGGGTGCGCAGCGCGTCGAGCGTGTTCAGGAACGCGGTGGATGTGCCACCGGCGGTGGCATCGACGCACTGGATGAACTGGCCGATTCGCATGGCGCTCATCGGGCCGCCTCTCGATGGGCTTGGCCCGCAAGGTGGTCGGCGATGCGCAGCGCGTTGGCCAGAATCAGAAACATGGAGTTGGCCTGACTGGCGGTGACGAAAGTGGAGCTGCCGGCGACGAAGAGATCGTCGAAGCCATGCACATTTCCGTCTGGGGCGACGACGCCATCGGAGGGAAGTTCGGACATGCGTGTGGAGCCGATCTGGTGGTAGCCGTCGCCGGCCTGTTTGGCGATGCTGTGCTCCAGGTCGGGCTCGATGTAGCGAAGCTCGCCGCAGTTGTGGCGGCGCAGGTGGTGGTCCCAGGCGCGATGGGCGTCGAGCACGAGCTGGGTATCGCGCGGGGAGTACCGGTGGTCGATGGCGATCCGGCGCATGCCGAGCTCGTCACGGTCAGTCGCGAGCGATACGCGACTGTCCGGATTGGGGGCCTGCTCGCCGGCATAGTGGAGTGTGTAGACATTGGAGGCGCTGTACTGAAAGAAGCCGGGAACCTTGCGCCGAGCGAGGAAGCGCTTGTAGCCGAACGTGGGAATGAAGGCGGCGGTCCGCGGGAGATCGCGGAGCATGTTCAATGTGTGTGCCGCAACGCCGCCCTGCACATCGCCCTTGATGGTTGCTTTTCGGATGGCCTCGGACGCGAGGAACTTGCCCATGGGGGAGCGCAGGATGAGATATGCGAAAGAGAGAACGCCGTTGCCATGCCCGGGATCGCTGATCTCGGGGTTGGCAAGCCAGCCGACGATGTTGGCGAGCTTCTGTTTGTGTTGGAACTCGCGCGAGAATGAGAAGCGGCGGCGGGCGTAGACGCCTTCGGCGTCGCGATCGAAGCCGAAGACGGTTTCGCGCGGCGGCGTGGAGAATCGCACCTCGGCGATGCGCCCGGTGATATGGCCGGTGTAGAAGCGGCCGAGCTGGCCGGAGTGGTTGCCTATGCCGCCGGGATGAAGGCGATCGGAGTTGAGCAGCAGTCGCGTGGCGTTCAACCCGCCGCAGGCGAGGATGTGCCGTCGCGACTTGACGCGGATCTCGCGCCCGGAGATTGTTTTGGCAAGAATGTGGTCCACGCGCTGGCCGGAAGCGTCGCAAACGATTTCCGTGCAGGTGAGGCCATGCACCAGCGAGATGAGCTTGGAGGATTCGAGGTCGCGCCGGTAGACGCTCCCGAAGTTCATGACCGACCATCGCTCGAGCGTGGAGGTGAGCACGTCGCCGTCGGGAAGTCCGGGAACGAGAGTGGTCTGGCGCACGCCGGGGAGGTCGCGTGTGTTGAAATGCGGCAGGCCGCAGTGGAGGTACTTGCATGCTTGTTCGAAATAGGGCGCGAAGGCCTCGTAGCCGATGGGCCAGCGGGAGTGGGGGAGGAACGGGCGATCGTCGAAGTCGACGGGATCGAAGGGGACGACGCGACCGCCCCAGATGACGGAGGTGCCGCCGATCTGGCGGCGCGTGCACTGGGACATTGGCGGATGGATCGCGGGATCGAGATGGTTGGTGTCCGCCAGGGCCTGCACGCGTTGGGAGAAGGCTGGTCCGCCGCTTTCGATGAGGTTGACGCGGAGACCGGCGCGGGCGAGCTCGAGGGCAATGACGATGCCCGCCGCGCCGGCACCGACGACGGTGATGTCGGATTCGAGCGTGGAACCGTTGGGCAGGCCCTCGGCGGCGATCAGCATGCGATCATCCTTGCGGGGCCGGCGCGCCGAGCGCGGCCACCAGGGCGAGCTCCGCGGCGCTGAGTGGTCCGGCCTCCAGAGCCGCGGCGTTGGAGTTCAGATGGGCAGGGCGCATCATGCTGGGCAGGATGGAAGCGATGCCCGGGAACTGTCGGAGGTATCGCAGGGCGAGGCCCGAGACGGCAGAGCCGTCGGCGGTGGGGCCCACGCTCTGGGTGGCAGCGCGAACGCGCGGGTCATGGAAAAGCCGGCCGTTGGCGAAGGGCTGCCTGGCGATGATTCCGACGCCGGCGGCCCGGGCCGCGGGCAGCACGGTTGTGAGCGCTCCGGGTTCGAGCAGATTGGCGTTGACTTGCAGCACGTCCACACTGGCCTTCTGGCTGAGGGCCTGCGCGGCCACGTCGGGTTCGCAGGAGATGCCGATGTAGCGCAGTTTGCCTGCGCTCTTCAAGTTGGCGAGGCGGGCCAGGGCGTCACCGCGCCGCACGACCTCCATGGAAGGATCATGCAGGTAGAAAAGGTCGATGCGATCGGTGCCGAGGCGGCGGAGACTGTCGTGGACGCACTTTTCGATATACGCGGGATCGAAGCACTGCGATCGCTGCGAGGCCATGACCGCGCCGGCGGAAGCCTTGACACCCTTGAGGCGCGTGACCAGCGGGCGCAATAGCGGCTTGATCCATGCAACGGCCTTCAGGCGGCTGGAGAACGAGTATCCGCACTTGCTGGCGATCACGACTTTATCGCGCCGGCCGCGCAGCACGCGTCCGAGCGTTTCCTCGCTCCCGCCGACACCGTACATGTCGGCGGTATCGAAGTAGGTAATGCCGCGATCGAGGGCGAGGTTCAGGGCGCGCACGGATTCGGCGTTTCCGGCGCGCGATCCGACAGGAGCGCAGCCGAATCCGAGGAGAGAGACGTTGAGATCGGTCGAACCGACCCGGCGATGTTCCATTGTTCATCCTTGCGATCGACGCTCTTGTACGGATCGAGCCAGCCGCCCGCTACGCCCTGGAGGCATGAATGTGGGATGCGTCGACCCATTGAACGCGGTAGCCCATCTCTGTGAGCATGCGGACGATCTCATCGGGAGACTTGGACTGGCCACGTTGGCTGAGAATACCGAAGTGGATCTCCACGAAGACATCACGGCATGTCGGGGAGCGGAGCAACCCGGCCATGCCCGTCAGCACGTCCAGCTCGTGTCCTTCGACATCGATTTTGGCGAAAGTCGGCGTGGGCAGGTTGTCTGTTTTGGCGATCTCATCGCCGACGCGTATGGGGAGCTGAACGAGCTTCGCCCCGGCGGGGGCCGCGCCGCCCTCCACCACGCGACCGAGGGATTCGTCCGAGCTGCCGATGTCGAAAGTTACGGTTGCCGCGGCGCGCCCCAGGCCGGCCTTCACCAGGCGCACATTGGTGCGTCCCGCGACGCTCGCCGCGAGTTTGTCGTAGCAGGCGGGGACGGGCTCGAACGCGACGACGGTTCCCGATTCGCCGACGCGCGTGGAGAATTGTTCGGTGTAGAACCCGATGTTCGCGCCGATGTCCCAGACCGTATCGCCGGGTCGAAGCGCTCCGAGCATGGCGGCGCCGAAGCGTTCTTCGTAGGTTGAGGAGTTGCGAAACTTGGCGAGCATCCGGGTCAAACCCAGCGACCGGGCAATGCTCCGGAGTTTCACGACTGGTCCAGATGTTTGCAGCATGCGCGAAGCTCCGGGGGCATTCGGGCTCGACGCCCTGTTGGACTACTCGTAGTGAACTGACACTATCGACCCATGATGGGGGAGCGTTCGTGCCTGCGGGACCGATTTCGCCCGATCAGCCAGTGACTTTGAAGTCGCTCCGATGGGGCACTCCACCCAATCTGGGGATGAAGCGGACCGGTGGGTGAGTGGGAACCCGCGGCGCGGCTATTCCCCTGTTCTTGGGAGGGTTTCTATTTTCCCGGCGGGGGTCTGATATCCGCGTGGGCGGATCGGCTTGGCGGGGTTTCCGGCACAAAGGTGCCAGGGGGGAAGGTTGCTGGAAAAGACGCTGGAGCGAGCGCCGACCACGACGCCGTCGGGGATTGAGACTCCGGGAGCGACAAAAACATCCGCGGCGATCCAGACACGGTCGCCGAGGGTGATGGGTGCGACAGTGAGTGGGTGGTTGGGATCATCGAAATCATGGCTGGCCGCGCAGAGGAAGGAATAGTGCGAAACGGTGGAGTGCGAGCCGAGCGTGATGGGAGCGACCGAGTAGATGTCCGTCATATCACCCAGGCAGGCGAGTTCGCCCATGACGATATTCCAGGGGGCCCAGACACGTGCGGTGGGGTAGATACGGGCGGTTGGATGGAGCCGGGCTCCCATCATGCGATAGACCAGATTCCGCCAACGGTGGGCGAAACGCGGCGTGGGGCGAACGAGAAGCGCGTGGACGACCACCCAGAGAGCGCGGCCGAGCCGGTTCCGCAGCCGGTGGGGGGAGTTCCCGTATTGAATGTCCCGGTATGAAGGTGTGGTTGAGTTCATCGAGCAGTCGTCGATCGTTGGAGTGCGGGAAGATCGATCCGCGGGCAGACCTGTATCGACTCCCCGCTCTGGATGATGCGAAAACGGTGGTCGTCCGGGGTCATACGCGATTGGGGGCACATGGTGCGAACGGTCGGCTGGATTGTGTCCCCGTCCTATCGGACCAGGCGGCGGGAGGGATGGGGCGGAGCGGATTGGGCGAGGCGTGAGCCACAGGGCGTGTGCATGATCGGGTGTTCTCAACGCCAACTCGCGACCGTGAACGGACGATGTACCGTACTACCGTTGCCAGAGTTTGCTCGATCCCCGCCGCTTGTCGCTCCCGCATGATCGCTATTCCGGCCATTTCCATTTCCGGCGCGTCCGGCGCTCCAGCGCTCTCCCCCGAGGCGGCGGGTGTGCTGGTGGCATCCTCGCCCACGATGGGGCAGAGGCCGGTGTTCTCGCCGGGGGGTTCGGCTCCTGGCAAGCTGCCGATCTCGGTCGTGATCCTGACATACAACGAGGAGCTGAATATCCGGGATTGCATCGCCTCGTGCGCGTGGAGCGACGATGTGCATGTGCTGGACTCGGGGTCGAAGGACCGGACGTGCGACATCGCGCGGGCAATGGGCGTGACGGTACACCACAACAAGTTCAAGTCGTTCGGTGATCAGCGGAACTGGGCGATCGATCACATACCGTGCAAGCACCCATGGCATTTCCACCTGGATGCAGACGAACGGTTCACCCCCGAGTTGCTCGACGAGATGCTGGCGTTGCTGGGGGAGGATGGCTCGAAGTCGAGCTTCTCCTGCTACCAGTGCCCGAGCAAGATGATCCTGATGGGCAAGTGGATCAGGTGGTCGGGCGGGTATCCGAGCTATCAGGTGCGGCTGTTCCGTTTTGGGCAGTGCCGCTTCATGGACTTCGGACACGGTCAACGTGAGGACACCACAGGCAAGATCGGCGTGTTGAAGGTGCCATATATGCACTTCAACTTCTCCAAGGGTCTGCTGGAGTGGTTCTACAAGCACAACGACTATTCCAGCCGCGAAGGGGATGAGGCGATCCTGATCCGCTCGCAGGGGCGGCCGCCGCTGTCGCAACTGTGGAGCGGCGATCACGTCTCCAAGCGGCGCGCGTGGAAGAACATGAGCTATTTCATGCACGGGCGGGCGATGTGGCGGTTTCTGTACAACTACACCTTCCGGCTGGGACTGCTCGACGGCGTGGCGGGATTTCGCTATTGCGCGATGATCAGCTCGTACGAGTACTGGACGGAACTCAAGATCAAAGAGCGAGCCCGGTCGTGGGCCCCGGCGACCAACGCGCTGGTTGAGAAAATGCTTCGGGAAGGGGGTCGGCGATGAGCGCGGCCACTTCGAACGGATCGACGGGAGCGGGCACGCCCGACCCGCGCGGGCCGCACAACCCCGCGGGCATCACCAACGCCTCTGGTGGGCGCGTGGAGGTGCTGATCCCGACGCTGAACGAGGCGGCGGTGATTCGGGACACGGTGCAGAACGCGCTGGCGATCGGCCCGGTGTTCGTGCTGGATTCCCTCTCCACGGACGGCACACAGCAGATCGCGCGTGAGGCGGGGGCGACGGTGGTGGAGCAGAAGTTTCTGGGGTATGCGCGGCAGAAGAACTGGGGGCTGGAGAAGCTGCCGTTCAAGGGGGAGTGGGTCTTCATTCTGGACGCCGACGAGCGGATCACGCCGCAGCTGCGCGAGGAGGTGCTTCGCACGATCTCCTCACCCGACGCGGCCGACGGGTACTTCGTGAACCGCGTGGTGCTGTTCATGGGACGGGCGATCCGGCATGGCGGGCTGTATCCCTCGTG
Source organism: Phycisphaerales bacterium (assembly GCA_038225655.1). Classification (GTDB taxonomy): domain Bacteria; phylum Planctomycetota; class Phycisphaerae; order Phycisphaerales; family UBA1924; genus UBA4658. Next base: position 17,303 of record JBBRQY010000016.1, read on the forward strand.
GAATCTGCGGTTCTTCCGTCGCGGCAAGTGCCGGTATGAGGATCGATCGGTCCACGAGCACATGGTCTGCGACGGACCGACGAACTATCTGCGCAACGAGATGATCCACATCCGCGGCGAGAGCGTGCACGAGTGGATCCGCAAGCACATCCGCTACGCCGATCTCGAGTCCGACGAATGGGTGAAGCTGCGGTTCGGGCAGGAGGCGGGGGCGAGCGCCCAGCAGTTGTTCCGCCACACGCTGCGGTATCGCCAGTACTTGCGCCGCGAGATCTGGCCGCGCACGCCGCTGAAGCCGGTGCTGCGCTTCTTCTATATGTACCTGCTGCGACTGGGCGTGCTGGATGGTCTTGCGGGTCTGCACATGGCGAACATGATGTCGATCTACGAGTACATCATCGAGCTGTTGTACCGGGACAAGCTGTCGCGGATCGCGTCGGGCGCCATTCCGCCGCCGCCGGCGGAGCGGCCCGCTTCCGAGGCGACGCCGGGAGCCTCACCCGCCAAGGCCGCGTGATTTTCTGTGTTCGACGATTTCGCTGTCGTCGACCGCGATGCCGGCGGTGCGGATTGCCTTTTGCAGCTTTCGTACGGCCCGCAGGAGGTCCGGGAGGCGTTTGGCGGCGGACCAGGTGCGCATCTGATCCATGTGGGGCGCGGCGGGTAGTCCCGTCCACGTCTGTCCGGCGGGCACATCGCACATCACGCCGCTCTTGGCCCCGATCTTGGCGCCGGCGCCAATGTGGATGTTGTCGACGATGCCGACGGCGCCGCCGATGATCGCGCCGTCGCCGATGACCGCGCTGCCGGCCAGGCCGGAGTTGCCGCAGATGATCACGCAGCGGCCGATGCGGCAGTTGTGGGCGATCTGGACGAGGTTGTCGATCTTGGTGCCGTCACCGATGATGGTGGCGCCGAACTTGCCGCGATCCACGCAGGAACTGGCGCCGATCTCCACACCGTTGCCGATCTCCACGGTCCCCACGTGCGGGATCTTGACGAGCCCCCGACCCTGCGGGTCGGGAAGGTAGCCGAAGCCGTCGGCGCCGATGTTGACATTGGCGTGCAGAATGCTTTGGGCGCCAATGGAGCAGCGGTCATAGATCACGACGCCCGGGAAGAGTGTCGTGCCTGGCCCGAGCTTGATGTCGGCGCCGAGCGTGACGCGCGCCATGAGCGTGCAGTGATCTCCGATGGAGGTGCGTGGACCGACGATGCTGAACGGGCCGATCCGGGCCGTTGGGGCGATTCGTGCCGAGGGGTCCACAATCGCGGTGGGATGGATGCCGATCGGGGGCCCATCCGGTTTGCGCTCGAACATTCCGAGCACCTTGACCATGGCCAGGTCGGCATTGGTGACGTAGATGAGAGCGCGGGCGGCGTTGTCGTTGCCCTTGACCTCAATGCGATCGGTGACGAGGGCTGCGCCGGCACGGGCCGCGGCCCATTTGCCCGCAAAATCCTGGTCGCGGATGAAGGTCAGGGATTGCGGCCCTGCTTGCTCCAGCCCGGCGAGGTCGACGATCGGCAGATCGCTCCGCCCGACGAGTCGCCCGCCCACGGCCTGAGCGATCGACCCAGTGGTGTGTGTGGTGGTCATGGGCGGGGAGTGTAGGGGGAAGGGATAGAGCCATCGGCTACGGGCATACGGGCGCGCGGAGCGAGGGCCCTTCGCCCAATGCCTACTTGCCTTGGGGGGTGTCTCGCCTGCGTTCGCGGAAGAACGCGCGGAGCAGTTCACCGGCCTCATCGGCCAGCACGCCGCCAATGGGTTCAACACGATGGTTAAGCCGGGCATCGGCGGTGAGGCGGAAGAGGGAATCGCAGGCCCCGGCCTTGGGGTCGGTGCAGCCGTAAACAACGCGGCCGAGGCGGGCGTTGACGATGAGTCCGGCGCACATGGCGCAGGGCTCGAGGGTGACCACGAGGGTGCAGTGGTTGAGACGCCAGTCGCCGGCGTGCCTCGCCGCGGCCCGGATGGCGATGAGCTCGGCGTGGGCGCTGGGGTCGCGGTTGGTGTGGCGGAGGTTGTGCCCTTCGCCGATGGGGGTGCCGGTGGCGGTCTCGTAGACGACGGCGCCGACGGGGATTTCCTCCATGGCCGCGGCGTGCCGGGCGAGATCGAGGGCGCGGCGCATCATGACGATGTCAATCGGCGTCGGCAGGTTGGAGGGACGGTCTGCGGACATGGGGAATCATTGTCCGGGTTCAGCGGTGATCGGGGCGGGCCGAGGGATCGTCCGATCCGTCTCCCCCTCCCTCGCCATCGCGGGATTCAACACCGGTCGAGAAGAAGCGCCCCGACGCGACCTTTTTCGCGGGCATGATGCGCAGGAGGATGACGCCGAGCTCGAAGAGCAGGTACATCGGCACGCCGAGGGAGAGCATGCTCAGCGCGTCCGGGGGCGTGATGATCGCCGACACGATCGTGCAGACGAGAATGGCGTACTTGCGGTACTTGCCGACGGTGTTTGGGTCGATCAGGCCGATCCATCCGAGGAGCAGCACCACCACGGGTGTCTGGAATGTGAGGGCGAAGGCGAAGGCGAACGTAAGAACGAGCCCGACGTACTCGGCGATCTTGTACTGCTGCACCACATACGAGTCGGAATGCAGTGGGAGACTCAGGAGGATCGGCGACTCCTTGGCCGCGGCGGTCTGATCCCGGATCGCGGGGTCGGGCAGGGCGATGCGGATGGCGTCGCGCTCGGTGTTGATCCACATGTCGCCCACATGTCGGTCCGTGGGATCTCCGGCGAACCATGGGAGCGTGGGGAGACGGATGTTGGGAGACATCTCCACCTGGGGCGTTGCGGGGCGAGTGAGGAGGGTCTCGTTGAAGCTCACGAAGAAAACGAGCACGAACGGGAGCATGACGTAGTACATGAACGCCACGCCGAGAGCGGAGAACACAATGCTCATGGGGGAGAGGATGTAGAAGAACCGGCGTTCGCGGGCGTACAGGCCGGGGGCGATGAACTTCCAGATTTGGTAGATGATCCACGGCCCGCCGACGACGGCCGCGAGCACGGCCGCGATTTTGATGTAGGTGATGAATCCCTCAAGGAGCTGCGTCGCCTGCATGGCTCCGCCGGCGATGTGCTTTTCCTTCAGGGCGTTGTCGAGTGGCAGGATCAGAAACTGCAGGATTTTCCTGCCGAAGTAGAGCCCCGCACCGAAGATCGGGAGGATGCCGACGATGGAGAGAAAGACGCGTTTGCGCAGCTCCTCAAGATGCTCGCCGATGGACATGGGTTTGTCGTTGCTGTCCTTGGCCATGGCTGCCCCACCCCGCCGTACCCAGTTCGTGAATCCGCCGCGGGTATGTCGGCTTGGCGGCGCGCTAAGCGTTGAGCGTACGCCCCGTTCGCCCTCTGGAAGGGCATGTTTTGGCCGCGTGGCCACGCCCCGGCGGTGCAATCCGCGAATTCAGGGGGTTATTGAGACCCGGATTCGTTCCCCGTGCCCACTTGTCGAACGAGGGCCCTTCCGCGGCCGAACAACACCTGTGCCCTGACGGAAGCGGCCCGGACGCACGTCTTAGGGTGTGTCAAAGAGGTGCCTAGTGGGCGATTCCAGCGGCCCTTTCCCGGCGTCTACAGCCGGGCTCGGGGGCGAAGACCAAACGCTCGTGCGCGACGCCATCGCAGGCGATGAGGTTGCGCTGCGCGAACTGTGGAATCGGCACAGGCGCTGGGTGGCGGCGGTGCTGCTGGCCCACATGCCCAGGGACGCGGAGTTGGACGATCTGCTTCAGGAGGTTGCCGTGGCAGTGGTGGCGAAGATCTCGGGGTTGCGTGAGGAAGCGGCGTTCAAGCCGTGGCTGCGCGCCGTTGCGATGAGCATCGCCAAGACCACGGCGCGGCGGCGTTCGGTTCGCAAGTCCGGGTGGTTCAAACTGGTGGGCTTTACCGGGCAGCGTGAGAGCGAACGTTCGCACGACAACTCGTCTCCGGCGATGCAGGAGGGGCGGGGGCTGATGGCGCTGGCGGCGGAACTACCGGATGGATATCGCGAGCCGCTGCTGCTGAAGTGTGTGCAGGACATGAGCTACAAGCAGATTGGTGATGTGATGGGACTGCCGGACACGACGATCGAGACACGAATCGCCCGGGCACGGAAGATGCTGCGCGAGCGCGCGGTTCAAGCGGGGCTTGGTCCGGAAAGCAACCTTGAGCCCGCCCGGGCGGGAGATACGCGATGAATATGGAACGGAACGAATCATTTCCGCGGACCCCCTCGCCGGACGAGCAGATCGATCTCCTGATCGGCCGCATTGCCGACGGGGAGGCCTCGGCGCGCGACTGGGAAGTGTTTGGCGAGCTTGGCGAGCGGAATCCCGGGGCGTGGAAGTTACTGGCGCAGGCGCAGCGGGACCATCAGGCCCTCTCGTTGGCCGTCGGCGTGGCGCTGCATGGCGCGGACCGTGTGGAGCTGCCGTCACGCGAAGCAGCGGATGCGTTCCTGCGTGGGGGGCATGGTCGTTCGCCGGGCACGACGCGCTTTGTGCAATACGGGGGCTGGGCAGTGGCCGCGATGATCGCACTGGCGGTGCTGGGCGTGAACGGCGGGCAATTCACGATGCCCGGCAAGACTGTGAACCAGGCCGGGTTGATTCCCGCGAACTACTTCCAGGTGAACTCGCCGGACGATGCGCTGCAGCTCTATCGCGATCAGGGCAAGCAATCCGGGCGCGTGCTGGCGGAGGTGCCGGTGTTGCTGGAATCTCGTCCGAGCGCGACGGGTCGGGGGTACGAGGTCGTCTTTGTGAGGCAGATTGTTGAGAAAGCGCAGATGGACAATCTTCTGCGCTTTGCTCAGGACGAGCGCGGGCGTCTGGTTCCCGTGCAGGTGCAGATGCCCACGCAGCCGGGGCGGTCCGAGTAGGCGGGCTGCGAAACACAGTTATCCAAGTGGTGTCCAACCACAACGCGGCCAACGCCGCACGCTCGAAGGGAGCTTGAACCATGAGTTGCAATCAACGATCGAACATGTTCGTGGCACGCACCGCCGGCGCAGTGCTGGCTCTTGTCGGGCTGGCATCTGGCGCGCTGGCTCAAAGCCCGGCGGTGGCGCCTGAGCCGCCGATGCCGCCGGCGGGTGTGACGACGTCCAGTTCCTCGTCGTGGACGATGTCCACTTCCGAGAATGGGCGCACGGTGAGCGTGAGTGGTAAGGATGGCACGATCACGGCGGAGATCGATGGCAAGCAGGTGCCGGCGGATCGCATTGTCCACAAGGGTTCGCTGGTGCAGATCAAGGATGACAAGGGAGACATTCTCTGGGAGTCGGAGGTGCCGGGATCGGACGCCGTGGCGACCATTTCCCGGGGCGGCGCGGCGTCGCGGAGCATCAGCATCGCCCCTCGTGCCAGGGGCCCGCACGGCGGGCTGGCGGCTGGGAGTTCGCTCGGAGCGAGCGCTATCGCCCAGATTGAAACGCCGAAGGTGATGATCGGCATCCAGATGCTCGAACCAGACTCGTCGATTCGCGGCCATCTCGGGCTGAAGGAGAACGAGTCCACGATGGTGGGGGCGATCTACGAGGGGCTGCCCGCGGCGCAGGCGGGGCTCGAGCCATACGACGTGATCGTCGGCGTTGCGGGCAAGAGCCCGGCCGCGCCGGAGGCGGTCCGCAAGGCGCTGCGGGAGACCGAGCCGGGCAAGTCTGTGTCGTTCGATGTGATCCATCACGGCCAGAAGAAGACGGTGACGGTCACCGTTGAGAAGTACGACGGGGAGAAGCTTGAGAAGGCGAAAGTGAACGCGATCGCCGCGTCTTCGGGCCTGCCTTCGGCCACGGCGATTGCGGGGATGCCTGGCGAGGACAATAACGCTCCGATGAGCTGGTCGTGGAGCACGGGCGGGGGCAACCCGCTTGTGGGAACGATTCCGGGTCAGGGCGGCAAGCCCGGCAAGGCGATCACACTCTGGCACAATAATGCCGCGAACAGTCAGGAGATGGCCGAGCAGTTGCGGGAACTGGCCCAACATGCCAAGGCGCAGGCGGAGCACGCGCAGGCGCAGGCCGAGCAGCTTCGGGAGCAGATGCAGTTCCAGGGGCTGAGCGGCGGCATGGGCGGCTTCGGGCCCGGCAACATGGACCTGAACAAGCTGATGGAAGAGCGCATGAAGCGCATGGAGGAGATGATGCAGAAGATGATGGAGCAGCGGAACGCAGCGCCAACGGCGGCTCCGAAGAAGGACGATGGCAAGTCATAACCCCCAACGCGCGTTTGCTGTAGGAATCACAAGCCACACCTCTTTACGCGATCGCCCGGGATTTGGACACCTCCCCGGGCGTTCGTGTTTTTGCGGGGCATGGGCATCCTGCCGTTCACGCGCTACAGCGCGGCGAGCGAGCGGGCCATGGCGTGGTTGTGGGCGTGGCCGGTGCGGGTGGCGGTGATGCGGGCGTGGATCGGGCGGGCGGCGAGGGCGAGATCGCCGAGCAGGTCCAGGAGTTTGTGGAGCGCGGGCTCGTTGTCGAAGCGGTAGGCGTTGTCGATCGGGCCGCGGTCGCCGATGACGAGCATCTCGCGGGGCGTGAGGTGGGTGAACAGACCCATGGCACGCATCTGCTGGGCCTCGGCGGCGAGACAGAAGGTGCGCGCGGGGGCAACATGGGTGGCGTAGTCCGGCGCGGGGAGGCCCAGGGGGATGAAGATCGATGCGCTTTGCGCGGGGATCGGGGCTCCGGGCGGGTATTCGAGGATGTAGGTGAGTTCGAGACCCGGGCGCGCGGTGGGGAGCGGGGGGAGGGCCTCGATGCGGGTCTTGCCGTCGTCGATGATGATGGGCGTGGAGACAACGGCGACGGAAGCGGCTGCGGAGTTCGGCTCGATGACGACGCCCGCGGCCTGGATGGCCTGCACGAGCGGGAGGGATGAGCCGTCGGCGATGGGCACTTCCGGGCCGGCAAGATCAATGATCGCGTCGGTGATGCCCAGCCCGGCGAGGGCGGACATGAGATGCTCGATGGTCTGAACGCTTGGGGCGGACTTGTCGCCGGGGAGGGCCGAGAGCACCGTGCGGCGCGATTCGGGAACGACATGGGCGACCGTGGCGGGGATGGTGGGGTGATTGGGGAGGTCGACGCGCCGGAAGCGGATGCCCGCGGAGTCGGCGGCGGGGTGGATGGTGATGGTGGTGGAGGCACCTGTGAAGAGCGTGATGCCGGAGAAGGAGCATGGGCGCGCGAGTGTGCGGCGGGGGAGATTGGAGGGGGAGGCGGTCGTCACGGGCGACAGGGTAGGGATTGTGATGAGCGTTGCCCAAGCCAAGGGCGGGATCCCCGTGCCATGGACCCGTGCCAGGGAATAGATCAGGCCTTGAACTTGCGTTCGCGGATGGGCTTGGCGGGGTGGCCGGCACAGAGGTGCCAGGGGGGGAGGTCCGAGGAAAAGACCTTGGAGCAGGCACCGAGAACGACGCCGTCGGGAATGGTGACGCCCGGGGCGACGAAGCAATCCGCGGCGAGCCAGACGTTGGCGCCCAGCGTGATCGGGGCCGTGGTCAGGGGTTGGGAGGGGTCCTCAAAGTCATGGCTGGCGGTGCAAAGGAAGGAGTAGTGGCTGACGGTGGAGCGGGGGCCGATGGTGATGGGGGCGACGGAGTAGATGTCCGTCAGATCGCCGATGCAGGCGTGCTCGGCCATGGTGAGGTTCCACGGGGCCCAGACGCGGGCAGTGGGGTAGATGCGGGCGGTGGGGTGGAGGTTCGCGCCCATGACGCGGTAGACCCAGTTCCGCCAGCGGTGGAGGAAGCGCGGGGAGAAGCGGATGAAGGCGATGTAGACGAGCGCCCAGAGAGTCCGGGCCATGCGGTTGGCCACAGAGTGGGGGGAGGATTGGTCGGGGGTGGCGGGGTGCATGAGAACTGATGCGGTTGGCCTGCGGGTGCTAATCCTTGGACGAAGAGGTCAATGGCAGGGAACGTGCCGTCAAGTCTCGAAGAGCGTCGTTGAGCGTTCGCAGGAGTGATTCGGCGGGGAGATCCCATGGCTTGCCATCCGGGCGCGGATACACCTCGATTCGATAATCTCCATGCTCTGAGTTGATCTCGCAAAACTGATTGCCCAGTTTCTCTTGCTGAACCGTGATCTCCGCCACCAAGCGAGTTCGATCCGGAGGAACGGCGAAGTTCACGAGGATCTCAGGCGCAGCTGCCATTCTTGTTCCCCTTAGGCCGCCGCGTGGTGACGGGCGTTGTCTGTCGTAGACCGATCTAATCGTGATTCCGGTATCAGCCCGCGTTCGAGCACATCGCAGAATGCGCCGCAAAGGGTGGTCTTGGAGAGTTGGGTTTCCACGACGTGCCGGGCGCGGTTTCCCATGGCGGCGAGTTTCTCGGCGGGGGCCTCGATGATCTCTCGGATGATCTGCTCGGCGCGGTCGATGTCGCCGTGGGGGATGTGCCAGCCGATGGGCTCGCGATGGGGCTGGTCTTCCTGGCCGCGCTCGCCGGAGACGAGATCGCTCACGTGGCAGGGATTGGGCGCGAGAAGAACGATGGGGCGTGCCACGGCCATTGCCCCGTAGATCTTGCAGGGGTGAATGGTGCCGACGGACTCGTTGCCAACGGAAACAAGGTGGGCGTCCGCGGCCGAGAGGGAGAAACGGAGCTGGCTGAGTGGCTGGTAGGGGAGCGAGAGCATGTTCGTAAGCGAGTGCTCGCGGATGGCGGCTTCGACTTCCTTCTTGCGAACGCCATCGCCAATGAAGAGGAACGCAACACGTGGGTCGTCCTTGAAGCGCACGGCGGCCTTGAGGAAAGTTTCCAGCGGCAGGGCGATGCCGTGGTTGCCGGAGTACATGAGGACGCGTTTGGGAATGTGGAATGTGGAATGTGGAATGTGGGATGTGGGAGAAGTAGCGGGTGCGCCGTTGAGGCCGTGCTTCTCTCTAAAGGGATTGTCTTTGTGGGCCACGGGTTCGATGGAGTCCTCGTGGGGCCATGGGGGGAGGATGGCCATCTTTTCGGAGCATTCGAGCTTGGCGTTCATGGTCTTGGCCATGAACTTGTCGAGCACGACGACATCGCTGGACGCGGCGAGGATGCGCCGGTTAAAGAAGTTCATCAGCTTGGCGGGGAAGGAGTTTGCGCCGATCTTGCCCAGCGAGATGAGCTGATCCGGATTGATGTCCATGACCCAGAACTTGATGGGGACGCGCCCGAGTCGGACGATGCGGATGATCAGGGCCGCGACGATGCACATCGGGGGCGAAGTCGAGACGAGAATCGCGCCGGACTTGCCGGGCGGGCCGGAGAGGCCGCGCGTGAAGACGCCGTGCCAGATGGTCTGGAGCATGAACAGGATCGCGGCCAGGGCGCGGATTGGGAGAGACCTCTTGCCGAAGGAGGAGAGCGGAAGGCGGACGATCTCGACACCATCGATGGCTTCGCGCGGCGGGTACTTGATCTTGGGATCGTTGTAGCCGTTGGCGGAGGTAAGGACCTTTACGCGCCAGCCCCGCCGGACCATTTCGGCCGCGGCGTCGGCGATGTGCTGGCCGACGGACGCGGGGTCCGGGACGTAGACCTGGGAGAGGATGAGGAGGGTTGGGGGGGGCATGATGGTATGTCGGGAGACGAGAAACATGAGTTAGGGCTGGCTCAGACTGAGCGTGATCGACTCATCGGTGTTTACCGTTGGGATGATGATGTATCCACCCGCAACCGCTTTCGTCTCGACGCGAAAATGACTGGGAAGCGAACAGACGAAACCGAGGCGGCCATCAAGCGTTCCGATGAACAGGGGAGCGATTAGTGAGGCATGACGGCGGATGAGTTCATTGACGGCGTCATCGTCGAGGACATGGAAAGAGCGGATCTCATCGGGATCGATCTTGCCGGGAGCGATAAGCATGAATCGACCTTCGTCATCGACCTTGCGCACTGTGGCTCCTCGTTCCAGTTGCACAATATTGCCTGGTCCGAAGGGAGGGTCGATCCAGCGCCTTCCAATATCCAGTTTTGGCGGAAACACGCTGAGCACAAAGAACAACGCCAAACACAGGAACGCAATAGTTCCAGCGATCGCTCCGATCGTCGTCCACCAGCCCTGCCATGTTGATTGTTTGCTCATGCCGCTTGACTGTTTGGACGCATCGGTGATGAGCGCGGGGACATGCCACTGGGCACGATGTCGCCATCCCGCTCGCTGCGGAGATTCAAGTGGTATTCGGGCCAGTTACGGACGTGGCGCAGCGTCTCGGAGATCGTCGTGAACTTGAATGTCCGCAGCACCTCGCGGAGTTTGCCCTCGCAGCCGGCGATGCCGACGTAGTACTTGAAATACTTCTTCCAGGGCAGTTTCAGGCGCGGTTGGGTGTTGTCTATCTCGCGCGGGTGGATGTAGGACATGCCGGGGCGGCCCGCGGCGTGGTTCTGGCGGTAACCGGCTTTGACGAGGGGCATCGGGAAGAGGCGCAGGTAGCCGCCGCCGGAGAAGGGGGTAGTGCGGCCCAGAACATCCATGACGCTCACGGGCCAGCACTTCATCTGCCCCCCCGTCGCCGCGCCCCATTTCGTAGCGGGAATGTTCAGGAGGAACGGGTCGCGCGTGAAGCCCTCGACGCCGCCGTGGTCCCGCGCGGCGGGGACGATGCTGACATCGATGTCGATACCGTGCTTGCGGAGGATGGGGTAGGCGTAGGCGAAGGCCTCGCGCTTCATGGAGAAGCCGGGGGCGCGAAAGGTGTTGACGGGCTGGCCGCTGATGTCGCGGAGGATCTTCAGGCACTTGCCGATGTCCGCGTCGAACTCCTCGGCGGTTTGCTCGTACACGACGCGGTGGTAGTAGGTGTGACAGCCGATCTCGTGGCCGGCATCGGCGAGGCGCTTGATGAGGGAGGGATACTTCTCGGCAACCCAGCCGACGGTGAGGAAGGTGCCGCGTGCGCCGGTCTCGTCCAGCAGGCGCATGAGGACCTCGGTGTCCTTCACGACGAACGGCGGCGCGGCGTCCCACGTGGCGGGATCGGTGTACGGCGTGTCCGCGGCACAGATGTGCCACCACTCTTCGAGGTCGACGCAGAAGGCGTTGAGTTGGTCGGGGCTATTTGCCATCGGGAAGTGCGGATCAGAAGAAGGCATCAAGGCAAGAGGCATCGAGGCATCAGACCGGTGATTCGGGCCTGGGGAACTGCTTGATGACCTTGGCCGGGTTGCCCTGGACCATGGTGTACGGGGGGACGTTGTTGACGACGACGGAGCCGGAGGTGACGACGCTGGCCTTGCCGACGGTGACGCCGGGCATGATGACGGAGTTGACGCCGATGAAGCAGTGGTCTTCGAGGATGACGGGCTTGAGAACGACGGGAACGAGGCCGGTTTCGCGAAGGTAGTGGGGGGCCTTGATGTGCGACATGATCACGCACCCAGCGGTGATGCGCACATCGTTGCCGATGGTGATGTTTTCGGGGAAGGCGGTCTCGATGATGGAAGTGGGGTCGATGAAGACGTCCTGGCCCATTTTGACGCCGCGCCATTTGTGCAGGGTGAGAATCACGCCGCGGGGGGCGACGCGGACCATGTGCCCGAGGAACCAGTTCCGCCAGATGTAGTTCCAGGCGAGCCAGACGACCGAGCGGTTGCCGCGGTCCTTGGCGCTGGACGCGGCGTCGCCGAAGAGGCCCTTGGATTTCGTCGGGGTGTACGCGCCGTTGACGGTTGCGGCGGCGACGCGCGGAGCGGGGGCCTGCTGGGCGAGCGTGGCGGGGCTCGTGGGCAAGGGCGACGCTTGCAGTCGGGCCGCGGCATGGGATTCCAGGTGACGGATCACGTCCACCTCGCGCACGAGGCCGAGCGTGGGGAAGGCCTGTGCGGCGTTGATGGCGTGCTCGTCGATCAGCCGCTGGGCTTTCTTCGAGATCGTCTGGGTGGAAGAGCCGGTGCTGGGTAGGGAGTGAATAGTCGACGAGGAGCCGCGCGTGCCGGCGGACGTGGTAGAGGCGGTGGATGGGGGGGCAGGATCGGAGGCGAAGGGCTCTTCGGCTTGTGCCGTGGCGCGATCGCGGAGGCGGTTTGATGAGCGGGTGTGGGAGGGGTGTGGGGCGTGGGGGACGGCGGAATGGCCGTTGGAGGTGGTGGCGGTGGTAGTCGCGGGAGATCGCTGGTCCGCTGGTGCGGCCGCCGCGGCCGGTGCAATGGCGAGCACGCGCCCGATGAGTTCGCCGATGGGGACTTCCGCGCCGGTGGCGTGGATGATGTCCAGGAACCCTTCGGCCTCGGCCTCGACTTCGAGGACGGCCTTCGAAGTTTCGATGCTGACGACGTGCTGCTTGGCCTTGACGGGTGCGCCGTGCGCGGCGTGCCAAGACTGGATGGTCACGGTGTCGTCATTGACGGTTTCGCGCGGGATGCGGATTTCGGCAAGGATGGCGGCGGTACTCGAGGCGCTCATATCGCACCTCGACATTCGGTGGAAGGGTGGCGGTCGAAAGGATTCACCAAGGCACTCGGGGCAAAGCGCCCCGAACACGGCTCGGAGAGCCGTGCCACCCAGAGCTGTGCCACCCGGAAGTCAGTGGACGAACTCACGGATCACCTCCAGAGTTCGGGCCACGATGTGGTTCACACCGGGAAGACAGTGCTGCTCCAGCGGGCGGGCGGCGGGGATGGGATTCGGCGTTGCGCTCAGGCGGCGGCAGGCCAGGCCGAGGTGGCCGAAGCGTTCGGCCGCCTGGGCGATCAGCTCCGCGCCCATGCCGGCAAATCCCTGTCCCTCCTCGACGACGAGGAGCTTACGGGTTTCGGTCAAGCTCTGTTCCAGCACGCCCACGTCGAAAGGGTAGAGCCGGGTGGGGAAGAAGAGGTCTGCGACGATCTCCTCCTCCTGGAAGAGCCTCATCGCGGCTTCTTCGACGTCCAGCGACATGCCGCCGAAGGCGACGATCGTGATGTCGGCTTGTGTGACGCCGCCGAGATCGGGCTTGAGTCGGGCGGTGGGGAAGGTCTCGTCGGTGAAGAGCAGGTCGTAGCCGGGGGGCGGCTCGGGTGAGACGTTCTGCCCGTAGAGCATCTTGTTCTCAACGACCAGCGTGGGCATGTCCACGGTTGCGAAGAGGTCCTTGTAGAGGAGGGCGGGGGAATATCGGTGGTGGAGCGCGAGCACCTGCGTGTCGGGGAGACCGACGAAGTGCTTCTCGATGCTCTGGGAGTGCGTGGCCGCGTAGCCGCGCTTGCCGCCCATGGGCGTGCGCAGAATGACGGGGACGCGGACCTTGTCGTTGAACATGAAGCGGAACTTGGCGGCGTGGTTGATCCACTGATCCATGCAGAGGGTCATGAAGTCGCCGAACATGATTTCGACGACGGGGATCATGCCTCGCATGGCAAGGCCGTTGCCCATGCCGGAGATGGCGTGCTCAGAGATGGGCGTATTGCGGACGCGCTCGGGCCACTTGGTGGAGAGTCCCTGCGTGGCCTTGAACGCGCCGCCGTAGGGGGACTCGATGTCCTCGCCGATGATGACGAGATTGGAATGGTCGGCGAGCCCGGCTTCCAGTCCCTTGCGCACGGCGGCGACGCACTTTTCCTTGTCAAAGTTCTTGTGTACCCAGCGGTAGTCGCGGGCGCGGTGGATGTTGCGGGCCGCGGCGTCGTCAACATTTCCCCACGGGGCTGCGTCGGCCGTCTGCACGGCCTGCTCGATCTCGGCCTCGATCTCCGCAATGAGAGACTTCCAGCGGGGATCGCTCTCATGCTGTTTCAACAGCAGGTTGATCGGATCCTTGTCGCGGAAGGGCGCGACGTACTCCTCCGGTCGATTGTCGTCGCCCTTGGAGTGGGCCATGAGCCGGAACGTGTCGATGCGATGCCAGGCGGGCTTGCCGGTGCGACGGATTTCGTCGACACAGGATTTCATGTTCTCGAGGAGTTGCGGCCACTCCCATGTGTTGGAGAGATATGTCTTGATGCCGAAGGCCTCGGCGCGGGCGTTGATGTCGCCCGCGAGGGTCTGTGTCTGGCTGGTGGACTGGGCGAAGAGGTTGTTCTCGTTGACGAAGAGAACCGGGAGATTCCACTTGCTGGCGATGTTCAAAGATTCGTAGAGCGCGCCCTGGCCGAGCGTGCCGTCGCCGATGTAGACGACGCTGATGCCGCCGGTCTTCTTGAGCTGTGCGGCGAAGCCCATGCCGACTGTGACGGGAGCAATGCCCCCCTGGATGCCGTTGGAGTAGAAGCCGTCCTGCTGAGTGTGCTGCGAGCCGCCGCGCCCGGCGCAGACACCGACGGACTTGCCCATGATCTCGCCGATCAGGCCAAGGATGTTGCGCCGATAGGAGAGGAAGTGGCCGTGGCCGCGGTGATTTGAAAAGATGGTGTCCGCGTCGTTCAGACAGCGTGAAACGGAGACGCCGACGAACTCCTGACCGATGCAGGTGTGCACGGTGCCGAAGAGCTTGCCCTCGGAGAAGAGCTTGAGCAGACGCTGCTCGACGAAGCGAATCGTCAGCGCGGCCTTGATCTCATTGGGGTATTGGTCGAGCAGATCGGGCAATCGGGGCACCCTTCGGAGGCATTGCAGAAACACAGAGGCACAGAGAAGACGGCGGGTTGAGGGCTGAGCGTCTCTGTGCCTCTGTCGTGCAGGTTCGAATCGAACTTATCGGCCGCGGGACTTGGCTTTGGCCTTCTTCTTGCCGCTGGCCTTCTTGGGGCTGGCTCCTCCAACCTTCGCCTTGCCGGCCTTCTTGGCGGTGCCGTTGGAGCCGTGCCCCTTGCTGTCATGGTAGTTAAACTCGACGAAGGTCTTCTTGCCTCCGCCGTACTTGTCCATGTACTCGCCCTCGATCCACTCGTAGGTCTTGGCCATGCCGTCGCGGAGGCGGGTGTCGGGCTCCCAGCCGAAGACGCTCTGGATCATGGAGTTGTCCGAGTTGCGGCCGGCCACGCCCTTGGGGGCGTCGAGCTTGTACTTGCGGTTGAGCTTGACGCCGGCGATCTGCTCGGCGATAGAGACGAGCTGGTTGATGCTCACGAGTTCGCTGGAGCCAAGGTTGATGGGCTCGAAGAAGTCCTTCGAGTCGGTGATCATCTGGATGCCCTTGACGCAATCCGTGATGTACATGAACGAGCGGGTCTGGCTGCCGTCGCCCCAGATCTCGATGTCCAGCTTGCCAGTGTGCTTGGCGTTCATCACCTTGCGGCAGATGGCGGCGGGGGCCTTCTCGCGTCCCCCCTCCCAGGTGCCGAAGGGGCCGTAGACGTTGTGGAAGCGGGCCACGCGGAACGGGGTGCCGAAATCCTCGCGGAAGTGGCGGCCCATCCGCTCAGAGAAGAGCTTTTCCCAGCCGTAGCCGTCCTCGGGCATCGCGGGATAGGCGTCGGCCTCCTTCAGGGCCGTCACGTTCGCGTCGCGCTGTTTGTCGGCGTTGTAGACGCACGCGCTGGAGGCGTAGAAGAAGCGGTCGACGCCCACTTCCTTCGCGGCCACGAGCATCTGCGTGTTGATCATCACGCTGAGCATGCACTCGGCCTTGTGGGTCTCGATAAAGCCCATGCCGCCCATGTCCGCGGCGAGCTGGTAGACCTTCGCGCCGGCGCGTCCCTTCATGACCTTGCGACAGTTGTCCATGCTCATGAGGTCGCCGCGCGTGCCGCCGATGTTCGTCACGCCGCGATGGACCTGGTACCAGCCATCAAGGGGCTTCTTGTCCACGGAGACGACGTTCTTGTAGCCGAGCTTGAGCATTTCGGCGATCAAGTGGCCGCCGATGAAGCCGCCGCCGCCGCAAACGATGATGGGCTGCTTGGGATCGATGCGTGAGGACATGGGTGATTCGACTCCGTGTGTGGTGGCGAGGGTGAGAAATGGAGCGACGCGGGGGTCGCGGATTGGGTGCGGGGGAGTATCAGCGGGTGCCGGTGGGGCGAGTGGAACGGCAACCGCAGGCGGTGCCGTTGAAGGTGGACTTGGAGCAGGAATCTCCGCTTCTTTCGGGAGATTCGGGGAGGGGAGCGGGCTCGGGCGAGTGTAGGGCCAAGGGTGTGGAAATCGGCTGGTTCGTAGCGGCCGGCGCGGGGTGGGGGGCGGGGTCTCGACGCGGCGAAGGGGAGAGTGGGAATGGCATGGAGGGTCTCCGTGACCCGTCGGAATAGGGGGCGGCTCCACATTGGAACCGGTACGAACAGCGCATCGACCGACGACCCGACGCGCTGGGGGCGGTTGTACGCCGGATCATCGGCTTGGGTGCGGACCCGCTGAATCCCGGACGCACGAGTCGTGCCCGGTATTGGAGATGTTCGGGTATGCTGGGGGTGCAAGGGTGTGCATATTGGAGAAAGTCATGAGCTGGATCTGGTCGGTCATCGCGAGTTTCGCGGCCGCCGTTGGCCAGCCGTCGGCGGGTTCCGGCCAATTGTCGGCAGATTCTCCGGTCGCGGCTCAAGTGGCCCCGTTGCGGGTGGGGGTGCTGACTTTCAACATCCGTTACGGCACCGCGCCTGACAAGGAGAACGCCTGGCCGAAGCGGAAGGAGCAGGTCTTTGAGATTCTGCGGGACGGGCGGCTGGAGATTGTGGGATTGCAGGAGGCGCTGCGCGGGCAACTCGACGACATCCATGCGGCGTGCCCCAAACTCGGCGAGATCGGCGTCGGGCGCGACGACGGGAAGGCCAAGGGGGAGTACGCGGCGATTCTGTACAACACCGAGAAGTGGAGGCCGGGCAAGAGCGGCACGTTCTGGCTCTCGGAAACGCCCGAGAAGCCAGGATCGATGTCGTGGAAGACGGCGTGCACGCGGGTGTGCACGTGGGCGCGGATGGAGCAGGTGGTAGGGGAGGGGAAGGCGGGCCGCGTGCTTTGGGTATTCAATACGCACCTGGACCACGTCTCGGCGGAAGCGCGGCTGAACGGGGCGAAGTTGATTGCCAAGAAGATCACCGAGCGCGGCGATTCGGAGCCGTTCGTGCTCACGGGGGATTTCAACTCGGGCGAGGATGAAGAGGCCGCGGGATATTTTCTTGCGCCGCCGAGCGAGGGTGAGGACAAGTCGCCGCTGGGCAACCTGGTGGACACATTCCGCGTGCTGCACGCGGACGCGAAGGAGTTCGGCACGTTTCAGGAGTTTGATCCCAAGCGGATCGTGGGCAAGAAGATCGATTATGTGCTTGTGCGGCCGGGGACAACGGTGATCGAGTCATGGATCGATCGACGAAATAAGGAAGGGCGCACGCCGTCGGATCACTTCCCAGTGGGGGCGATCGTGGAGTACGACCCGAAGGCGAAGTGAAGGGCCATCAGGGGGACTGTGGGGGGATCACTTGTGCGATCGCGTTGAGCAAGCGGGCGTGCAGTTCGGGGGGTGCGCCGAGGATGCCCTCGTTAGCTTCCAGACCGCGGCCCTTCGAAAAATCCAGGGGCTTGCCGCGAATATCAGTGACGACGCATCCGGCCTCCTGGGCGATGAGCATTCCCGCGGCGTGATCCCAGATGCGTTCGACGTAGCCGCGTTTTGAGGGAAGGCGGAGATAAACGTCGGCGTCGCCGCGGGCGAGAATGGCGTACTTGCACTGGCTGTCCATCTGAACAGGAGGGCCGACGGGGCCCGCGAGTTGCATGATCTTGGCCGCGACGTCCTGACGCGTGTGCGAAGTCTCAACACTCTCGGAAAGTCGAGCGGGCTCGGCGGGGGAGAGGTCCTGGCGGGCGATCGGACCGCTGGAGCGCGAAGTTTCGCCGACAAGGTGCATCGCTGTTCCCTCGGCGCGGGTGGCGACGAAGAAACAGCCGGTGGCGGAGTGTCGGGGCGCAGTGGCGACCCCCTTCTGCGGCAGATTGGGGCAGCCGAGGATTCCCGCCTCGACGCGCCCGCGATGGATGAGTGCGAGAGAGACGCAGTATTGCTCTCCACGAAGGAACCCCTTGGTGCCATCGACGGGATCGAGCGTCCAGCCGCCGCGCTCGGAGTTCAAGATGGCGGGGTCGGCCGCGCCAAGATCGACCATGGCGACGATCTCTTCGGGCGTGGCGTGCGGCCAGACGCCGGACTCCCGCAGCGCGGCAACGCACGCGGCCAGGTGCGGCGCGTGTTCCGGCTGCTTCAAGAAGGCCGCGGATTCCTCGGCGACCATGCCGCCGAGGAGCGCGCCAGCGCGGGAGAGTGCGCGGCAGATGACGGCTTGCGAAGCAAAATCAGCGATAGTGACGGGAGAGGCGTCGTCCTTGGTCATGGCGCGAAGGGCGTCGAGCTTGCGCTGCACATGGCGACAGACAAACGCGGCGTCCTCAACCGCGGCGAGGGCGATCTGCAGAATGGTGCCATCGCGCGGCGTCGGTTCAGGCATGGGCGATGAGCCCTCGGTTGACGAGAAGGTTCACGCATGCTGCGACGCATTCGTCCACGCTCATGGTGGCGGATGTGAGCACGAGATCGGGGCTTACGGGCGCTTCGTAGGGGTCGTCAATGCCGGTGAAGTGAGGGAGCTGCCCGGCACGGGCCTTCTTGTAGAGCCCCTTCGGGTCGCGCTGCTCGCAGAGTGCGATGGGCGTGTCCACGAAGACTTCGAGGAATGGGAGTGGGCCGCCGGGAGCATTGGAATGCGTGGCACGGCAGCGATCGCGGTCGGCGCGATACGGGCTGATGAAGCTGGTAATGGCGATAACGCCGGCATCGGCGAAGAGACGGGCGACCTCGCCGATGCGCCGGATGTTCTCGTGGCGGTCGGCGTCGGAAAATCCGAGATCGGAGCAAAGACCGAGCCGGATGTTGTCGCCATCGAGCCAGGAGCAGAAGCGGCCGCGAGAGACGAGGGCGCGTTCCAGGGCGCTTGCGATGGTCGATTTGCCGCTCGCCGAGAGGCCGGTGAACCAGATGGTGGCTCCGTGACTGTTCAAGGCACGGAAGCGGTCAGCGCGGGGGAGCGTGCCGGCGTGGCGGGTGAGGTTCGAGGCGTTGCCTGTGATCGGGGCGGACATGCGGGCAGGATAGGACCGACTGCGCGTCGCGCGGGCTCGCCCGATATGCTGCACCAGTGAGCGAGCAGCGACGCCAGTTTGTGCGGACGATTGGAATGTGGGCGTTTCCGCTTGCGCTCTGGCTGATCGCCACGGCGTGGTTTGGCTTTGATATCGGCAAATATTCGGACGACTGGGCGATCTCGCTGCGAACGCCGGAGACCGATGCGTATCAGTGGCCAGCGAGCCCGTTCGTCCGCTGGCATTACTTCTGGCGTCCGGCGCACCTGCTGACCGTGTATGGGCTGGCGACGGCGTTCTGGCACCATGACTGGGTGAACCATGCGATCAGCGCGCTCGCCCATCTTGGTGTGGGGGTGCTGCTGTATCGATTCCTGCGGGCGGTGGGAATCGGGAGCGTGGCGGCGCGATGCGCGATTTGCGTGTTCCTGGTAGTGCCGGTGTCGGTGGAGGCGGTGCTTTGGCCGGCGGCGCTTGGGTCGGTGGTGGCGGTGGGGTGGTTCCTGCTGATCGCGATGATGTGCGTGCGCATGGCGCGGGAGTCCGGGCCACCAAATGGCCGTGTCGGGCGGTGGGTGGGATTGGCCGGGATGGGTTTTCTCACGGCGTGCTGGCATGAGCAGCCGGCGGCGTGCGTGCTTGCGCTGCCGATGCTGTTTGTTGCTCTGCGCGGCGAACGCAACTGGAGAGCGGTCATCCGTCAGGCGATTGCTGTCTCGATCGCGTGCGGATGTGGCGTGGCGGCATACATCGCGCTCTTCGTAGCGACCGTTCCGCCGGGACGGCGCGGCGGCACGAACACGCTGATCGGCACGCATGCGATTGGGCATCGGCTCTGGCGGCTTGGGGAAATGGCATGGAACCTTGCATTTGGGGCGCGGGCACAGGACAGCACGCGTGATGCGTGGGCTTTGGGAGGCCGGGCCATTCGGGAGGTGCCCGGTGGCCTGGGGTGGATCGTGATCGCGGGGGCGATCGGGCTGGGCGTGTGGTGGCTGCTGGCCCTGTCGCGGGAGGAGCCATCGGGCAGTAATGAGACGGCAGACGATCGTCCGCCTCGATTCAGTCGCGGCCCGCTTGCGATCTTCGGGCTGGGCGTGGCGATCTCGAGCGTGCTGCCGATCGCGCTGGTTGCGACGCAGCCAATGCAAGCACGATATCTCTATGGAGCTGGCGCAGGGGCGGCGATTGCTCTGGCGGCGGGGGCGGATGCGCTCTTGAGGTTGATGCGTGGTTCAAGGCGGCGAAAGGCGTGGAAGCGCGGGGTCGCGGCCTTGGCCGCGGGTGTTGGGATCTGCGGCGCGTCCTGCTGCATTGGCTGGCAGATGCAGTTTCGTCTGCGGTCGATCGCGGATGCGGACCAGATGGAGCAGTTGCGGCGTCTGGTGCCGAATCCGCCGAAGGGGGCCGTGTTCGTGCCGCTGGAGTTGGCCGATGGGCGATTGCCGTATCTCAAGCCGTACAACCCGGGCGTGATGGGGGCGCTGGCCGCACCGTGGTCGTGCTGGGCGTATGTGCAGCGCGAGTATGGGCGATCGGATGTGACGGCGACGCACCTGCGTCCGGGGTTGCCCATGCCGGGGAGTTCGGATGGCGCAGGCATCCACTATCCGCGCGGCCTGTGCGATGCGTGGGGCGTGGCGGATCCGGACAGGACGCTCGTGCCATGGGAAAGGGCAGTTGTGTTTGCCGTTAACCCTCAGGGCGCGGTACGACTGGTGCCGCGCGAGGAAACCATGAAGAGACTGGGCGGAGCGTCGCCGCCTCCGCCGTCGGAATGATGGGTCAGGCGAGCGTTGAGCGGTACCACGCGATGGTGCGTCGGAGCCCTTCTTCCAGCGGCATAGCGGCGCGCCAGCCGAGCAGCGTGGCGGCGCGCGAGGTATCCAGGCATCGGCGCGGCTGGCCATCGGGCTTCGCCGTGTCCCATCGGATCAGGCCTTGGAACCCGCTTAGACGCCCGATCATTTCCGCGAGCGATTTGATGGAGACTTCTTGGCCAGAGCCGAGATTGATCGGAGTGGGATTGCCATCGGAAGTCAGGGCCCGCTCGGCGGCCCGCACAATACCTTCGGCCGCGTCTTCAACGTACAGGAACTCGCGTGTCGGAGAGCCGGTGCCCCAGTTCACGACTTCGGGCGAGCGATCACGCGCCGCGTCGACAAATCGTTTGATGAGTGAGCCCGCGACATGGGCGTTGCGCACATCGGCGATGTTGTCGCCGGGGCCGTAGAGGTTGACTGGCACGAGGTACCCGGCTCGCAATCCATATTGGCGGTGATACGCGTCGAGCATCTGCCACGCCGCGAGCTTGGCGATGGCGTATGGCGCGCTGGCCGCATCCGGGTAGCCGCGCCAGAGATCCTGCTCGCGAAAGGGAATGGGGGCGTCGGCGGGGTAGCTCGTCATGGAGCCGACCTGCACGAACGCGGACTGCCGCTCGATCAGTCCGACTGTGCGGAACTCTTCGATGAGGTTCAGGGCCATGGCGGCATTATCGAAGAAGAAGCGGCCGGGCTGGTCCTTGTTGGCTTGGATGCCCCCAACGGCCGCGGCGGAGTGGATCAGCAGGGTGGGACCGGCACCAGCGAACGCGCCGGCGATCAAAGCTCGTGCGGCGGCCCGATCGCGCAGGTCGCATGCGCGGCTGCGCGGCGCGAGGATGTTGCCGGGTGGCACGCCGCGTGCGACAAGCGCCCGAACCACTGCCGAGCCGAGAAACCCCGCTCCACCTGTGACGATGACGCGCTGGGCCAACCAGTGGGTCTGCTCGGCGGGGGAAGATGCGGGTGCGTGAGTTGGCATGGGTGTGATGGGTTGAACCGGCAGGATTGTTGGCCGCCCGGCGGCGCGGACTCATGGGAAACCGCCACGGGGCCGATTACACTGATCCAGCCCATGAAACAGACGAACGCACCGAAACTCGAGCAGGCCAAGGCGTTCTACGACCGCGAGTTCGCGGACGCGAACTACACGCCCAAGGAGGCCCACGCGGCGGGGTATCCGCAGCTCGAAGAGTTCGTGCGCGAGCACAAGCTCGTCGAGAGCGGCGCATGCATCGAGATCGGGTGCGGGCGCGGCGTGTACCAGGACCTGGTTCGAAACTACACAGGCACGGATATTTCCGACACCGCTGGAAAGAACATCCGAAAGCCGTTCAAGCAGTGCTCGGCGACGGAGCTGCCCTTCCCGGACGGCTCGTTCGACGGGGCATGGACGATCTGGGTGATCGAGCATGTGCCCGGACCGGAAAAGGCGATGGAGGAGATTCGGCGGGTGCTCAAGCCCGGTGGCGTGTTGTTCTACGCGCCCGCGTGGCAGTGTCGCCCGTGGGCCGCGGATGGGTATCCGGTGCGCCCGTACAGCGATTTCGGAATCGGCGGGAAGATCTACAAGGCGCTGATCCCGCTGCGGGATTCGGTGGCGTGGCGATTACTGTTCATCGTTCCGCGCAGGGCGATGCGTCTGCTGGCATGGAAGCTCGGGCGCGGGCCGACGAAGTTCCGCTGCCGCACGATTCGCGCGAACTACGAGAAGTTCTGGATGGCCGATTCGGACGCGGTGAACTCGATGGACCCCTACGAAGCGATTCTGTGGTTCAAATCACGGGGTGACGAGGTGCTGTACCCGCCGACTGCCGGCGCGCAGTTTATGATTCGGCACGGACACATCATTGTGCGCGTTCGCAAGTAGTCGTGTGCCGGTGAGTGGTGGTTGAAGCGGGCGACACGATCAGGCCATGATGATGTGGGAACGGTCGGCGCGATAGTCCTTCATGGCGTTGCGCGTGTCGACGATGAGTTTGGCCGCGCGCCCAATCGTGTTCCAGTCGTACGCGCTATGGGCGGTGGAGACGACGACCGCGTCATAAGCGCCAAGCGATTCCGGCGTGAGCGGCACCGAAGCCAATTGCAGGTCGTAGCGGCGCATCTGATGGGTGCGGGGGACGTGCGGATCGTTGTAATCCACGGCCGCGCCCAGATCGCGCAGGTCTTCGATCAGCTCGAAGCTGGGACTCTCGCGGATATCGTCGATGTCGGGCTTGTATGCCAGGCCGAGCACAAGGATGCGCGAGCCGCGCACGTCCTTGCCGCGAACGCGGAGAGCGTCGGTCAGGCGTGAGACGACGTACGCGGGCATCTGATGGTTGACCTCGCCGGCGAGCTCGATGAAGCGGGTGGGCACGCCGATCTGGCGCGCTTTCCAGGAGAGGTAGAACGGATCGATGGGGATGCAGTGCCCGCCCAGACCGGGGCCGGGATAGAAGGGCTGGAAGCCGAAGGGTTTGGTCTTCGCCGCGTCGATGACCTCCCAGACGTTGATGCCCATCTTGTCCAGCAGGACTTTCAGTTCGTTGACCAGCGCGATGTTCACGGCGCGATAAGTGTTCTCAAGAATCTTGGCGGCCTCGGCGATCTCCGCGCTGGAGACGGGAACAACGGTCTGGAAAGCCGCGCGATAGAGCGCGGCGGCCACTTCGCCGCCGGGCGCATCGACGCCGCCAACCAGCTTAGGGATCTGCGCCGTGGTGATGCCCTTGCGGCCGGGATCTTCACGTTCCGGGCTGAATGCAAGATAGAAGCCGGTCTCGCGCCCCGAGTGCAGACCGGTCGCCAGAAGGATCGGAAGTACGATCTCACGGGTGGTGCCGGGATAGGTTGTTGATTCAAGGACGATGAGTTGCCCGGGGCGCAGGGTTCGCGCGATGTCGCGGGCGGTTTGCTCTACGTATGAAAGGTCCGGGTCGGTGCCCTTGCCGAGTGGCGTGGGAACGCAGATCAGGATCGCGTCGGGCTCGGCGAGCCGGGAGAAGTCGGCGGTGGCGAAGAAGCGTCCGGTCGCCTTCATCTCAGCGGCGAAAGTTGCGCCCAGGTGCTGGAGGTAGTTCTGTCCGCGAGCGAGCGACTCGATCTTCGCCGGATCAATGTCAAAGCCCAGCACGCGCAGGCCGGCATCGATGAACGCTCGCGCCAGCGGCAGGCCGACGTAGCCCAGCCCGATGACGCCGACGAGAGCAGAACGTGAAGAAATCTTTTCGGCCAGCGTGTTCATTGGGCAGAGCGTATCGGCTGGGGTTGGAGCGGACCGTTACGGATCCGAGCCAGAGCGCCGAGGAACTGCCCGCGTCCGGCGGCTCTTCGAGTTCTCGCGCGAATGCCAAGCCCCGGATTTCCCGTCAGGCCGGCCCATGCCCCGACCGGAGCGAACGCGGCCATGCGTCCCAGGCCAAGGGCCATGCTCCTGGCCGCGGCAAGTGGAGTGTATCGCTCCTTCATGATCACATTTGCATATGACGAGCCAAACGTGACGCCTGCGAGGTAGTCGCCCCCGATGCGATGCGGAGCGACCCAGTGCTTCACGCCGCCATCGGGCGAATAGAACAATCGCATGCCGCGCCTCATGGCCTCGCGAATGAAGTAGGTCTCTCCGCCGCCGAGCAACTGATCGCCGACGCGGTCCAGATCGGTACGGAACGGGCCGACCGCATCGAACACGGATCGCCGGAAGCTGAAGTTCGCGCCCACGGCGTCGGGCACTGTCAGCTCGAGAGCGACGGGACCGAGGTCCAGCCCGGAGAGCGACATTTCAAGCAAAGGGGTGAGCCAGCGCGGCCGCTGCACGGCCTCCCACCAAAGCTCGGCGCGCCCGGCGACCATGTCGGCCGCGGTGGTTGTGTACATGTGGACGATGGCTTCAAGCCAGCCGGGCTCGACCCAGACATCGTCATCCAATAATGCACAGATGGGCAGGAAGCTGGCCCGCACGCAGGCGTTGCGAGCCGAGCCAAGGCCGGCGATGGGCTCGACGACGCATCGCATGGGGATGGGCATCGCGCCGGCACGAGCGCTGACTCGGGTGACCGTGTCGTCCGTGCAGGCGTTGGCGACGACGATGATCTCGGTCTCCAATCCGGCGGGACGACGGATCTGGGCCAGCGAGTCGAGCGTGCGGTCGAGGATTGGCCCACGATTGTGCGTGGGTATGAGGATGGAGACGCCGGGGGCGGTCATGGCGCATTATCCTCGCCGCACGTCTTGGCGCGGAGCGCTCCGGTGATTGCGCTCGGGAACTCGCGCAGGATGCGACGAAGCCCGATCGGCTGGCGCACACGCGCCGCCAGGCAGCGCGGGTGTACGAGCGCGAGCGGTTCGCGGCCGCCGCGGGCGTGCGCGGCGCGGAGACGCTCCAACGACGCCAGCGCACGCTCGGACGCATAGATGATTGTGTTCTGCGCGTACCACCACTCCACATCGTCGGCGTTCCACACCAAAGGGCGCAGGCAATCGATCGCGCGGTACCCGAGGGTGTCGAACTTCGCCGCCCAGTACCCCGGCCACTGCTCGTTGACATGGTCCGTGCCGCCCTGCATAGGGATCGCCGCGGAAAAAACAACGATCGGAGCGAGCTTAGTCAGTGAATCGACGAAACGGTCGGCATTGGATGCCGGCAGATGCTCGGCGACTTCCATCGAGATAGCCAGGTCGAATGTGCGATCGACAGGGAGTTTGAGGGCAAGGTCTGCGGCGACGAAGTTCTCTCGCGGGATCGCGAGCTGCGCGGGATTCACCCATGGGCCGTCCACGCCCAGCACATCCGAAACGCCGCGTGTGCCGAACTCGGCGAGCCACGTGCCGATGCCGCAACCCACGTCGATCACGCTTCGGGCGCCCGTCAGCTCAAGAATGAACGGGACCATTCGCGCGGCGGAACTTGCCGAACCGGCACGATGTGAGGCGAAGAAGTCCGCGCTGTAGGGCATGGCGAATCGTTTCTTGGGATCAGGGTGCGGGTTTGACGCCCATCCGTGCGGCCGCGTCGATACGGGAGAGCAGAAGCGGGACGTGTTGCTTAGCGAGATACTCGTCCACCGCGGTGCGCTGGCCCTTCCATTGGCCGTAGTCGTCCACGATCAGCACGCCGCCGGGGGAGAGTTTGGGATACAGGTGTGTAAGTTCAGCGACTGTTGAGTCGTGCCAGTCGGTGTCCAGGCGCAAAAGGGCAATGCGATCGGGTGTGGTTCGCGGCAGTGTTTCCTCCACCTTGCCCTTGACGTAGACGGTGTGGGACCCGGGAAAGCCGGTCGAGGTCATGTTGCGCCGCACATCGTCGAGCGAGGCGTAGCACCATTCATTGTGATCACCCTTACGGGACCGGGCCCAGACCTCGCGCGTGTCGATGAGGCCTTCGGGATCGACATCCTTCTCGGTGGGCGCGGCCATGCCTTCGAAGGTGTCGTAGAGCCAGACGCGCCGGTCAGCGGCGCTCAGTTCATGGAGAACGTGGGCGCAGAGCATGGCGCTCCCGCCGCGCCAAACGCCGCACTCCACGATGTCGCCGGGAATGTTGTGTGCCAGCACGTGGCGCATGGCGATCCAAAGGTTGTACATGCGCTCGGGCGGCGTCATGGTGAACTCGGCGCACCGGGCGTGCAGGGCGCGGAACTCTGGTTCCATGTCCGCGTCGTAGCGGACCGCGCCGGCCGCGGGGCCGACATCGAAGCCCCCGGCGCGCGTGCGATATTTCACGAGCTTGTAGCCCAGCCGGTGCAGCGCGCCTCGGACGAGGGGCTTGATCACGCGGCACTCTCCGGTCGATTGCCGGGAACCATGGCGCGGAATCGGCGGAGCACTGGTTCACCCGCCTTCATCAGATCGGCCCACAGCGCGGGCGCCATCAGGCGAAGCAGAACGGGGTAGGTGATTCCGCCGACGACTCCAATCACGGCAAGCTGCTCCACGTGCCCCAGCCATCGCGATCCATGTGCGGCGGGCAGAAGCGTCAAGGCCAACAAGGCCGAACCCCACGCCAAAGCGGTGGCCAATCCGCCGACAATCAGCGGCATGGCGATCACGCGAACGGCGTCGCGGATGCCCCCGCCCAACGGGCGCGTCGCGGCGACGCAGGTGTCGATGCCGTAGCCGAGGTAGCCGATCGAGAGCCCCACGGCCGCGGCCGAGACCGCGTCCTGCGCGGGCACGAGCAGAATCCCCACGATGCTCGACACCGCCGAAACCATGGCCCATTGCAGGGAGATGATGAGTTTGTCTTTGAATCGTCGCTGGGCCTGAAGCAGACTGAGTGCGGGGATGAACCCGCCGGCGGCGAGCATCCCCACGCTCATGATCTGCAGCGCCTCGATCGCGGGCGTCCACTTGTGGCCGAACATCAGGAGCACGATCGGTTCGGCCGCGGCGATGGGCAGAAGGCAGATCGGGGCCATCACGGCCATGAGGGCGCGGGAGGAGCGGAGGAGCGCATCACGCTGGCGCTCGGGTTCGCCCTCCATCTTGCCCAGCGTAGGGAAAAGCACGCTATCGATCTGCATGCTCAGGAGCATGATCACCTGGAGGGAGAGGTTGAACGCAAGGGTGAAACAGCCAGTGGATTCCTTGCTCACGTAGCGTCCGAGCATGAGCGCGGGAACGCTGGGGCCGATGGTGTACGCCAGGGCGGTGAGCAGAAGCGTGAATCCCGGGGCGAGGATGTACCTCCATCTCCGCAGTTGCCAGTCGCGCTTGATCACGATCGGCTCGGAGCGTTCGAACATCCACCACCGCACCAGGCCCGCGAGGAGCCGGGGCACGACAAACGCGTATGCGCCGAACTTGATCACGGCGAAGAAAAGCTGCAGCAGCGGCATCAGCGCTCCCCAGACAAACTGGGTGAGAGCGATGTAGCGGAAACGCAGGTGCGACTGGAGCTTGGCCTCCTGCACCAGTGTCATGTTGTACGCGGGCTGGGCGACCGCGAGAATGACGAGCATCCACATAAGAGTGCGATCGCCGTAGAACCATCCGGCGATGGGGGCGGCGCCCAGGATCAGGAGCATCGAGAGCACGCCGGTGACCGTGGCGATCCAGAAGCCCGCGTTGGCCCAAACGTGCATCCGTTTCTGACGTGAGACAAGGATCTCGCGGACGCCGACCTGCTGCGAAAGGTTGGCGTAGTTCACGATCGCCATGGCCAGCCCGTTGAGCCCGAACTGGGCTGTCGTCAGGTAGTGCGCCAGCACAATCTGCGAGCCGAACGAGAGCACTCGCGTAAGGACGCTCTGGCCGGACATGAGCACGAAGCCCATCGTCGCGGCGCGGCCCAGGCCCTGCTGCGGCGCGGCGGTGGGGGGCTGGGCGGGGGCCTGATCGATCTGCTCGGAGCTTTCGTCCAGCGGAGCGGGGACGAGAATGGTCGGCGGCAGCGGTTCGGCGTGAGCGTTGCTCATCACGTTCCCCCGGACCGCTCCGAGGCGCGCTCGGAGACGTGATGCACGTCGTGCCCAGCATCCCGCAGCGTTTTTTCGCGTGCGGCAAGCTCCAGATCGCTCTCGACCATGATCTTGATGAGCTGATCGACCGTTGTTCGCGGGACCCAGCCGAGCGTGCGACGGGCCTTGGATGAGTCGCCGCAGAGGGTGTCGACCTCGGCCGGGCGGGTGTAGCGCGGATCAAACTTGACGAAGTGATTGGCATCGAGGCCGGCGTGGGCGAAGGCGCGCTCGGCGAATTCCCGCACGCTCATGGAGCGGCCGGTGGCGATCACAAAGTCGTCCCCCGCGGGTTGCTGGAGCATCGTCCACATGGCTTCGACATAGTCTCCGGCGAAGCCCCAGTCGCGCAGCGCATCCAGGTTGCCCAGGAAGACGCATGGTTGCAGGCCGAGCTTGATGCGGCCCACGGCGCGGGTGATCTTGCGGGTGACGAACGTCTCGCCGCGGCGCGGGGACTCGTGGTTAAACAGGATCCCGCAGGAGCAGTGCATGCCGTACGCCTCGCGGTAGTTCACCGTGGCATGATGGGCCATGAGCTTGGCAGCCGCGTAGGGGGAGCGCGGGCGGAACGGTGTGGATTCGGTCTGCGGCGTTTCGGCGACCTGGCCGTACATCTCCGAGGAGCTAGCCTGGTAGTAGCGCACGGCCCGTCCGGAGACCTGCTGGTAGTCCCGGACGGCCTCAAGCAGTTTCAGCGCGCCCAGCCCCGCACTTTCTGCGGTGTGGATGGGCATCTCGAAGCTGACGCGAACGTGGCTCTGGGCCGCGAGGTTGTAAACCTCATCGGGACCGATGGCGCGCACGAGCCGCTCGAGAATGTTCGCATCGGTGATGTCGCCGTGGTGGAGGACCATCCCCGGGCCGCCGTTGATGGCGTGCGGGTCGCGGTAGATGTGGTCGATGCGGGCGGTGTTGAAGAGCGAGGCCCGGCGCATCAGGCCATGGACCTGATACCCCTTGGCCACAAGTAACTCAGCAAGGTACGAGCCGTCCTGTCCGGTGATGCCGGTGATCAGGGCGCGCTTGGGCGGGGGAGAAGTTGTGGACGGAGTGGGGGGCATGAGGAGCGCAAGATTTGCGCGATTCTGGCAGAGTCGGAGCTCGCGCCGCTGGCTGCGGCACTGTCCGAGAGCATCGGCGTTTGTGCGGGGCGCATCCACAGATCGTGGCCACGCTCGTACGCCCGAGTCATCGCGCCGGATCGTGTGGCGAGGAAACGTTCGCCTGTTTGGGCTCTGGCAGGAGTGGGTCTCGCTCGACGATCAGGCCCCGGATCGTGACCGCCACCATCAAGCCGGCCAGAGCGAGGGGACCGACGATCCGAAGTGCGGCGAGGATCTTGGGGCGCCGAAGCGTGCCGGATGTTTCCGGGCCGGAGCCGTAGGCCGCACTGAGCAGGGCGAAGAGCATGAGCAGGAACGGTTCGTGGTATCGCTGCCAGCAGTTGGCGTTGAGGGATTGAGCAGCGATGAAAGCGCCGACGGATGCGGCCACGATCCAACGGCGTTTGTCGTCAATGATCGTCACCCACGCGGCGAGCAGTACAGCCCCGATCGGGGCGAGGAGGAGGATGAGTGGGGAAGTATGGTGGGCGATGGTGAGCCCGGCGTTGTCGAGCTTTTCGACGATGGCCCACAAGCCGCCCGAACGCGGCTCGCGAAGGAACGTTGTCTCGGGGAGGATGGCCCATACCAGCGAGGCAAACGCGATCAAGACAACCGCCGGCCGCGATTCGCGCCAGAGTCGAACGATCCCCGGCCAGAGCCACCCGAGAAAGAACGGCGAGAAGACCGCGACGAGCGAAAGTATGAAAGGCAGGGTCGCCCAGTTGATGTGCGACGGACTTTGCACGAGATGTTGAACGTGGAAGGAGGGGGGTGTGAGCCCGTGCCACATCCACACAAAAACAGCGAGAATGCCCGCTGCCGGCAGACAAGCCGCGAGCGCCGCGAGCGTCGGGCGCACACGCGCCGCGGGACGGCTGAGCGCGCCCGCGATAGAGGCGTCCGCCATAGGGGTGGAACTCATCCACGCCGCGCCGCACACGAATGACGCGACCCAAAGATGGCTCTGTCGCACGAGCACGAGCAGCACCAGTAGCGCCGAACACCACGCGAGTGATCGGACGTTGATCCTGCCGCACAAGCATGGAAGCGCCACGAGCAGCGCCAGCCACCACCCCGCGTTTTCCGGCAACAGCCAGACGCCGGAGGTGAATACATAGGTACTCGTGGCGAACGGCAGGGCAAGCACAATCAGTTCGATCCAGGTCCGTCCCCGCGACTGGCCCGCCCTGCCGACCGCCCTGCCGAACACAAGCAGTAGCGCAAGGGTGAATGCCGACGCGGTGATTTGCAGGAAGAGGGGATTCTCCGAAATCATCCGCGCGGCTGCGGCCAGCACGAGGTGGTATCCCGGCGTGGTGGCCGAGTAGTAATCGTGCAGATCCGGGTGCGGCAACTCCCGGGCAAACTTCACGATGACCTTCAGGTGGTAGTCGTATTGATCACACGCCGCCCGGCCCCGATGCCAGCCGATTGTCCACAGCACCGTCGCGCCAAGCAAAAACAACCCCAATACGGCCCACGCCGCGGCCATCGGGGGCTTTCGAACTGTGGTATTGCTTGTAGTGGCGTTCTTCGTCATACTGGGTGCTGGAGCGTACATGACGCGGCTTGTGGGGACATATCGGCACGCGGCGGGCGCGACCCTGATCGCGGGCCTGCTGGCATGTACGCTGGCCGCGCCGTTGCGTGCGGACGAGCCACGGGTTATCGACCGGGCCGAATACGCCACGCGCCTGCGGGCGATGTGGATGGGGGAGTGCATTGCCAACTGGACGGGCCTGCGCACCGAGGGGATGGTGACTTCGCCGCCATTTTTGACCGACGCGGCTTGGGGGACCAGCCCGTTCCCTGATCGACCATGGGTGTATCTGAACGTGTATCTCTGGGACAACCCGTGGAGAGCCGACGACGACACGGATGTGGAATACGTCTATCTGCACGCGATGCACACGCTGGGCAGCGGGGGGATCAATCGGCTGAAGCCCAACCAGATCGCCCAGGAGTGGACCGAGCACATCAACTCGTACATATGGGTTTCCAACGCCGCGGCCCGGGCGCTGATCGGCGCGGGTGTGAAGCCCCCCATGACCGCGCTGGCGCAGGGGCTCGATCCGGTTGCGCCGGTGGATCAATCGCTCATGATCGACGCGCAACTCACGACCGAGTTTTTCGGAATGCTCTGTCCCGGCATGCCGGATCGCGCGTTGCAGATGGCGGATCTTCCCATTCGTACAACGGCACGGGGGTACGCGGCCCATGCCGCTCAGTTCTATGTGGTGCTCTATTCCCTTGCATCGCAGGTTGATCGCTCGCTCAGCGGGCGTGATCAGGCCCTGTGGCTCGTGCGCGAGGCCCGCAAGTACATTCCGGACACGTCCAAATCGGCGGATGTGATCGACTTCGTTCTGGCGGACTTTCTCGCCAATCCGAATCTGAACGATTGGGAGACCACGCGTGATCGTGTGTGCCAGCGTTACCAGGGCAACTGCGCCGCCAATGGCTTTGTGTACCGGTTCTGGTACGAGTCCTCCGTGAATCTTGCCGCGGGAGTCATGGCGCTGCTGTATGGCCAGATGGATTTCGTGCGGACGGTGCAGGTCGGCACGCTCTCGGGGTGGGATTCGGACAATGGCACGGCGACGATGGGCGGGCTCGTGGCGTTCATCCAAGGGCAGCAGTTTCTCGATCAATACCCCGCCGTCAGCGATAACTTCTGGATCTCTCGCACTCGCGACAACCTGCCGGACTACACGCCCGGCCCCAACTCGGACGGCGAGGACACGTTCACGCTTATGGGCCGACGCATGCTGCCGATCATCGACCGCGAAGTGGCGGCGGCGGGCGGGCGGGCGGCTGTGGGTGCGACGTCCACGCCATCGGGAGCTTGGATTCTGCCCCCAGGCGGTGCGGGCGCGGCCCTTTTCAAGCCCGCCGCGCTCGCGTGCGTTCCCACCCAGCAGGAGTTCGGCCGCAGCGCCAACTGGCACGTGCGCCTGGCCGGAGGAGTTGTTCTGGCTAAGTCCAGTGTGCCCGGCGGGCCGCAGCCGGGGTTCGGTTCGGGAGCCGGGGCCCTGATCGTTGACGGGCAGGAGAGCGACTGGCGCGGTTTGGAGGAGTTCGGTTCCCCGCGCGGCTATTGCTCCACACAGCGCGCCGGAGGCAATCCCACCTCAGTCAGCCAGGCGTTCACCATCAAGTACGACCGGCCGGTGCAAGTGCACACCGTGCGTTTCATCGGCGGCCGCCATTTTACAACAGGACCATCGACGGGTGGCTGGTTCCGGAGCATCACCGTCGAGGTCTTCGTCGGCAACCGGTGGATCACGCCTGCGATCATCTCGGCCGGCGTGCCCCTGTCGAGCGCGCCCTTCGCGATGCTGGACTTTGTTCTTGCCACGCCCGTGCAGGCGACGGGCATCCGTGTCTCCGGCCTTCCCGGCGGCACCGGGGCGTTCGTAACTTGCATGGAACTCGATGCGCTCTCGGCTCCGCCCGTGGTGGCGATGCCCACGTTCGACCTGAACCACGATGGCTCGATCACCATCGACGATCTCTACGCCTGGACCCTCGCCCCGGTCGATCTGAACGCCGACGGAATCGTTGATGCGCGCGATCTGCACTACCTGGAGCAGGCCATCCGATTCGGCGAAACCGCCGGAATGGGCGTACACCGTTGAACCCGGCGGCCTTGGCGGGCGTTTCCACTTCAATGGGGGGAGTCGTTCGTCCGATAGACTCCTGCGCGCCGCTGTCTGCCGGCGTACGTCCACTTCTCGCCGGAACACGCACGCATGGGGTCCAGCGCCTCCGACACACCGCCCTCCGCAACCGTGGGTGGCCGCGCGTCGATTGTGGATTTCATCATCCTGGCCCGTCCCAAGCAGTGGGCCAAAGGCGCGTTCGTGTTCATCGGTCCGATCTACGGCCGCGCGATCCACGATCTGCCCTCGGTGCTTGCCGTGCTTGGCGCGTTCCTGGCCTTCGGGTTTGCGTCCAGCGCGTGCTACGTGCACAACGATCTGCGTGACCGCGATCTGGATCGGGCCCATCCGCGCAAGTGCAGGCGCCCCATCGCCTCCGGGCGCATCGGCACACGCCCCGCCTACGTGTTCTTTTTCATTCTGCTCCTATTGGCCTGCACCATGCTGGTCCTGGTTCCCGCGGGTGCCGAAAACCACTGGCAGCGGGAACTGCTCGCCGGGTCGGTTGTTCTCTACATCACCAACGTGCTGGCGTACTCCACATGGCTCAAGCACAAAGTCGTGGCCGATGTCATCTCGCTCTCGATGGGCTTCGTGCTCCGCGTCCTCGGCGGCTGCGCGGCCGTCGGCATTGAGCCCTCCACCTGGCTCCTGAACGTCACGTTCTTTGTGTCCATGTTTCTTGCCTTCGGCAAGCGGCTTGGCGAGCGCAGGTCCATGGGCGATGCCGCCGCGGCCACCCGCGGCGTGCAAACCAAGTACACCGACGACCTCCTGCGCATGGCCGTCGTCGTCACGGCCGTCGCCACGCTGCTGACCTACGCCCAGTACGTCCAGTCCCAAGCCGCGCTCTACACCAAGGGTTTTAACCTGCTCTGGCTCACCATGCTCCCCGCCACCTACGCCCTGCTGCGGGCCATGGTGAAGGTTGAAGCGGGGGAATACGACGACCCGACGGAAATGGCGATTCGGGATCGGCCGTTCCAGATCGCGGCGGCGGCGTTCGGCGTGCTGACGGTGCTTCTGATTCTCTGGTTCCGGGTCGAGGTTGTTGCACACTGAGCCGAGTCCACCTGCCCACTCCACTGGGAGTAGGGGCTTCATTGCTGCTTTGCCCGCGAGCGAGCCGAAGAACAGCCGTACAAGTCGATTCCGCGTGCATTCCGTGGTCTTGCGGGGGTCTTCCCGCGCCCGCAGAATCGGCTATTCTCTCTGTTCATGTCCCCAGGGAGGGGGTTCACCGGCCGCGTCGCCGCGCGGCCGTCACGCAAGGGAGTGCCTCATGGCCCCGCTGTCTTACCGCTTGGGTGCGATTGCCGCCACACTTGTGTTCGCGCTCGGCGCGGGCATGTCCATCGCCCAACCCCCCGCCCCGCCGCCCGGCGCTCCTCCTGCCGAGGAAAAGCCCGACTTCCCACCATTCAAGGAAGTCTCGAAGGACTTTGAGAAAGTCATTTCCTTCAGCGAGGGCGGCGAGCCGTTCTACGGGTTGTACAAGAAGGAGAAGGACCAGTCGCTGCTGGCCGAGCTGCCGCGCAACTTCGCGGGGCAGAAACATTACTGGGCGATGACGGTCTCCAGTGGGGACACCTGGGCGGGCCTGCAGGGCAACGCCGTGGTGGCCTACTGGCGGCGGTACGACAAGTCCATCGCGCTGGTGCAGCCGAACTTCGAGACGCGCTCCACGGGCGATGATGAGTCCAAGGCGGGCGTGAATCAGCAGTTCTCCGATCGCGTGTTGCTGGACGTTCCCATCAAGTGCCTGGGGCCAAACGGCCAGCCGGTGATCGACCTGAAGGCCTTGCTCGCCGGCCAGGCCGGCCGCTTCTTCGGTGGCCAGGGCGCGGGCGTAAACCCGGGGCTCGCGACGTTCAAGAGCATCAAGGCCTTCCCGGAAAACATCGAGATCACCATCGAGATGCCCGTCGCCGGTGGGCAGCTCCGATCGTTCCACTATTCGATCAGCAAGCTTCCGGAGAACACGGGGTACACGCCGCGAGAGGCCGATGAGCGCATCGGATATTTCACGACGACGTTCCGCGACCTGGGCAAGTTCCGCGACGACAAGAAGTGGGTTCGCTACGTCAACCGCTGGAACCTGCAGAAGCGCGATCCGAACCTGAAGCTCAGCCCGCCCAAGACCCCGATCGTGTTCTACATCGACAACAAGGTCCCCGTGCGCTACCGGCGCTACGTGCGCGAGGGCATCCTGGCGTGGAACAAGGCCTACGAGAAGGTCGGCATCGCCGACGCCATCGAGGTGTACTACCAGGATCAGGCCACCGGCGCGAACATGGAGAAGGACGCCGAGGATGTGCGCTACAACTTCATCCGCTGGCTCGCCAACGACCAGGGCACGGCCATCGGCCCCTCCCGCACGGACCCGCGCACCGGCCAGATTCTCGACGCCGACATCGTTCTGACCGACGGGTGGATTCGCCACTTCTGGTACCAGGCCAATGAGCTGCTCCCCGAGACGGCGATGACGGGCATGTCCGCCGAGACCCTCGCCTGGCTGGATCGCAACCCGCAATGGGATCCGCGCATCCGTCTGGCCGATCCCTCGCAGCGCGACTACATGCTGGCGCAGCGTTCGCAGCGCGGCGTGCTGAAGTACGGCGGCCACCCCGCCGGAAGCGTTGATCCGAATCTGTACGGCGAGAACCCGTTCGACGGGATCATCGGACAGACCAGCCAGTTCAACGGCTTGTGCATGGCCGCACGGGGCAAGGGCATGGACATGGCAATGATGCGCATGCACCTGGAGCTTGAGGACATGCTCGGCGATCCCCCCGCCGCGGATAGCGACAAGGCGGACAGCGAGAAAAAGGACGCCGACAAGAAGGACGAGAAGAAAGACGACAAGAAGGACAAGGACAAGAAGGACGCCAAGAAGGAAGAGCCCAAGCCGGAGCTGATCGACGGCATCCCCGAGTGGTTTGTCGGCCCGCTGCTGGCGGACCTTGTCAGCCACGAGGTCGGGCACACGCTCGGCCTGCGCCACAACTTCAAGGCCTCCTCCATCTATACGCTCAACAAGATCAACTCCTACGAGGTCAAGGGTGAGCGCCCCTTTGCGGGCTCCGTCATGGACTACATCCCCGTGAATATCAACCGCGAGTCCGGCCCGGTGCAGGGCGACTACGGCATGCGCGGCATCGGCCCCTACGACTACTGGGCCATCGAGTACGGCTACACCTCCGGCGACCCGAAGGAAGTCCTCAAGCGCTGCGCCGAGCCCGAGCTGGTCTACCTCACCGACGAGGATGTGGGCGGATCCGATCCGCTGGCCCGCCCGTACGACTTCGGCGCCGATCCGCTGGACTACGCCAACAACCAGTCCCGCCTCATCGAGTACTACCGCTCGCGGCTGGTGGACAAGTTTGTGAAGGATGGCGAGTCCTGGGCCAAGGCCCGGCGCGGCTACTCCATCACGCTCAACTCACAGTTGCAATGCCTCTCCTTCATGGCCCCCTGGGTCGGCGGGGCCCACGTTTCCCGCGACCACAAGGGCGATCCCAACGCCCGCCAGCCCGTCACGGTGGTCCCCGTTGAGAAGCAGCGAGCCGCGATGCGCTACGTCATGGACCACGCCTTCCGCGATCAGGCCTTCGGCCTGACGCCCGAGATGATGAAGTTCATGACGGTGGACAAGTGGGCCGACGCCGGCGGGCAGCGCGATATGTTCGAAGAGTCCGCCTTCCCCATCCACGATCGCATCATGGGTGTGCAGGCCACGGCCCTCACGCTCCTGGTGAACCCCACCACGCTCAAGCGCGTCTACGACAACGAGCTGCGCACCCCGAAGGACCAGGACATGCTCACGCTCCCGGAGCTGATGCACAGCGTCACTTCCGAGATCTGGTCTGAGCTGGATAAGCCCGAGTCCAAGGCCTTCACGCCGCGCGATCCCATGATCTCTTCCCTGCGCCGCAATCTCCAGCGCGAGCACCTCTCCCGGCTGATGGATCTTTCCCTTCCCGAGGCCCTCCCCGGCGCGGCCGGCAAGCCCATCTCCAACATCGCCACGGCCACCCTCCGCGACATCCGCACCAAGATCGACAAGATCATCGACGTGAAGGGCAACGGCCGCAAGAACGCCGACGAGTACACCTACGCCCACCTCGCCGAGGCCGCCATGCGCATCGACAAGGCCCTGGACGCCATCTTCATCTACAACGGCAACCAGGTCGGCGGCGGTGGCGGCGGCGGATCGTTCTTCTTCCAGCCGACCGGCGGCGGAACAAACGGGTCGCACCGCAGGGATGAGTCCGTGCCGCCCTCCGGGCGGTATGGGCTGGAAGCCCAGCCGTAAGCAGGTATTGATGATCGAGCCCGAACAGCCGCCCGACGCACGTCGGGCGGTTTTTTCATGCGCCGTGCGAAAAAACGTTGCGGTTATACGAATGCACGGAATTAATGCAACTGCCCCCCCCCCCCCCCCCCTCGGTACAAGAGAGAGCAGAGTTAGACGCAGAGGAATGTTCGCGGTCGTTTGG
>JBBRQY010000017.1:0-54180 GCA_038225655.1 Phycisphaerales bacterium
CTTGCTGCCCACCGAGGCCAGATAGCCGAACGTGCCCGTCGCGCCAGCGCGGCGGCGAACCTCGTACACCGTGCCCGCAGCGCCGACGGGGTTGTTGCACTTCCAGTGCAGCGTGATCGCCCCGCTCTGCGCGAGCGACACGGTGAAGTCGAAGGGCGTGCCGGGAGGGCCGACGGGCGAGGGCGTTGCTGGCGCGGGAATCGAGGCCAGCGGGAAGACGCCCGGATTGTTCGTCGCTTCGGCGAAGGCCTTGATCTTGGCGATGTCCGCCGCGCCGAGCGTGTGCATGGCCAGCACGGCCTGGTGCATGGTCATGGTCGCGGCCTTGCTCGCCTCGAGCGCGGCCTGCTGCGCGTTGTATGCGCCGCGGGCCTTGCTGATCAGCCCGGCAAGGGCCGTGCAATCGGCGGCCAACAGTCCGATCTGAGTTGGAATCAAAGTCCACCCCGCTATGTGGGCTTCATAAAAAGTAATACGTCCGATGTCTGAACTTGGAACGATACTCATATCCGAACTCCTTGAAACAGAACGAGCGGCCCCATGGAAAAGTGTTCGAGGCCGCAGAGACGTCCGGTCTCAAGATTGATGCACACGCAGCAACCCGGCCCGGGCGTTCTGAGTTCGACGATCCGGTTGTGCCGCTTGAACCGCGCAGGAGGTTTCGAACGATTATTCCAAATATGCGGTTGCCGCGCCCGTCTCTCCCCCCATTCCCGGCGTGCCTCAACGCCCCCCCGCCCCCCCCCAGCTCCCCCCTCCCCCGATCGCGCCGCCCCGCTCCATCCCCTCGCCTCATAGTTCTCGGACGAAATTTGTCTTTGTCTCGTGCCCCAAACTCTTTGTCTCGTGCCCCAAAGTCTTTCTCTCGTGCCCCAAACACTTCCCCGCGTGGCACAAAGTCTTTGTCTCGTGCCCCAAACTCTTTCCCTCGTGCCCCAAAGTCTTTGCCGTGTGCCCGAGATTCCTTCCCTCGTGCCCCAAACACTCTCCCGCGTGGCACAGATTCCTTCTCCGGTGCCACAAACTCTTTAGCCCGTGCCCGAGGGATGGTTCCGCGTGGCAAAGATGTGATGCCGCGTGGCAGCGGGAACGTTGCGGAAGCCTGAGGTGGTTCGCCACCTGGCGCAAGGAGTATCGGAGCAGCAGGGCAAGACCAGTGGTACGTATTAATCGACGGATCCGATCAAGTCGGGCTGCGCGCCCAGTCTAGACTGAACAAGAATCCGGGTACGAGGGCGAGCGCCCCAAGCGCCTTTGAGTTGGGTGAATTCTGATGAAAGGCAAAACCGTGCGACTGCCACGTGCATTGGTCATAACACTGTTATTGTCTGCTCCGGCCTTCGGACGGAATCAGCCTGAAACAACGCTGGAAAGCAGGAGGACATCCAATCACGAGGCGCCGACCACCGAATCCGCGCTGGCCCCGAGCCCGAATCGTGACATTCGCGAGCGAGTCGCCCGTGCAGTGGTTGTGATCGAGCCGATCGACCGCGACGGACATCAGATGAGCCCGGCAAGCGCCTTCGTCGATTCGCGGGGACTGGTCGTTACGAACCGGCACTGTGTCGAGGGTGCCCTTGCGGTGAAGCTCAACCTTGGAGCGGATGGTCTATTCGACCTTACCACTATTGTGTCTGATAGTCCTGATCTTGACATCGTACTCCTCAAGGGCAATTTTCCGTCGGAGTCAGTGGGCCGATTGGAATGGGCAAGTGCGGTTCCTGCAAAGGGGTCGGCCCTGTGGGTTGCCGTCCGCGACTACAAAGGACATTTTTCGGAATCGCCCGGCCGGTTCTCGACAGTGGACTACGCTTCTGGGGACTCGATGCTGGTACTAACGACATCATGCCCAGCATGGTTGGGATGCAGTGGCTCGCCACTCATGGATTTGGATGGGCGCGTTGTCGGAGTCGTCAACAGACTGGGAAATCCTGTATCTGGACAGTCGCGAACATCCGCCGAAGCCGCGCTCGGTGCCGATGTGCTTGCATTGCCGACGACCAATCCGATCGCCATATCCGACTGGGTCGGAGCCGACAATGACCCGCGGGCGCATAGTTTCTACTCAGACTTCGCGAGCGGCAGGAGCATTATGTTCAGCGATCCGAAAGGAGCGGAGCATTATTTTCGGGCTGCGCTCGATGTGCATCCGAACCATGTGAAAGCCACGGAGGGTCTCGCTCAGTCGCTGGAAGTCCTTGGGCGCAGTAATGAAGCGGCGGAAATTCTGAAAAAACTCGGCGACACGCGCCCAAGCGATCCGGAGCCCGGCTTTGTGTTGGGAAACTGCTTGTTCAGGCTGCGGAAATACCCTCAGGCAATCGCAGCGTATCAGGACTCATTGAAAGCCCGGCCTACTGGGGCAACGTGGTTCTGGCTGGGAACAGCACAGTGGACCAATCAGGATCTGACATCCGCCGCGTTCTCCTACGAGCAGGCGGTGATCCTTGAGCCACGTCACACTTCTAGTTGGGGGCGTCTCACGCAAGTGTACATGGCCTTGGGACGGCCGGACGAAGTCGCGCGCACTATCCGACGCCGTCTCCAGCTTGAGCCCGATGACGCGGATCTCGTTGATACTCTCGCCGATGCCGAGATGCGAGCTGGCCACATGGAGGAACAGGCCGCGGCGCTTAAGCGTTTACGCGAACTCAATCCTTATCTCTCAAATCGGGCGCAGATCCCTCAAGATGGCCAATCTCGCGGTGAGACACGGAAATAGGACAGGCAGATCGTCAACGGCGGGTGACACCCAGTGATACCGATTCGGCTTGCCACCGATCGCAGCGTGTGGGTACGCGGATACCGGTGCGCGGAACCAGTTGTGAATGCTCTCCCGGCGGGCAGCACCGAACCTGCGAGGAGAAAAAAGGCAATGCGGATGGCGTTGCGGGGGCCGCCCGAGGAAGGCGAAGGCAAAAGCCAAGCACAAGGCCCGCGATGCCCTCGCCAGTTCCTCAGGCAGAAGGCCATCAGCAAATCCGGATTCAGGCGCTCGAAGGCCTGTCCCCGCACTCCGGACACACCGCCCCCGCCCCCCCAACAAGTCCGGTCCGGTCGTAGTCGCACTTCGGGCAGAGGTTCAATCGAGCGCGGCGGCGGGCGAGGGTGTCCAGACGCCAGGCGAGGGCGGTGACGAGCATCGAGAGGGCTGCGGGCAACCACAAGGGGATGCTCAAAGACCAATCCCCTCCGCGCCCACTCCTCCAGTGTGGCAACAGGAAGAGTCGGAAGCTGCTAATTGGACCGCATTGAAAGCCAAGTTCGCCCGGGGTATGACGACGGGAGGGGATTTCCGACACTTGGGCAATACCAGAGCCAATGACCACCTCGCGCGAGAAAGGGCTCAGCCAAGTCGCGATGTACCACCCACTCCCAACCCACACCACCACCAGCAGCACCGTCACCGCCGCGCCGCCCCACTTGATCGTCTTGCGGATGTGCGGATGAGGTTTCATGACGTCACCGTGAGTCGTGATCGCGTCGGCGCAGCGCCGACTGCACCACAACGATGGTGGCACCGTCAATCACAAGCAAGTGGACGGGGCTGAGCAATCCTTCCATCCAGTTCATGCCCGATCATAGGGATTCGCCGCACGTCCGCGGCTGGATCAGAACAGCCCCGGCTGATCGGGATTGTCCGCGGGCTTGCGACGCTTCGGGACCGAAGGCGGGGCAGCACGGGCCGCGGGCCTGGGGGACATTGCGGACAGTGGGGGCATGGGAGGCAGGGCGGCGTTTGCATCTGCACCCTCAGGCGTCACCACCGATCCGAATGAGCCATCGGCCAGGCGCGTGCGGATCTGGTCGCCGGGGCGTGCGCTCGCGGCGGAGCGGAGGATCGTTCCATCTGCGGCCAGCGTCACAGAATACCCACGCTTCAGCACGTTGTGTGGCCCGACAAGGTCGAGGGAGCGCGCGGTGGAGTTGAGGGTGGCGGTGCGGCGTGCGAGGTGGGTCGTGAGGGCGGAGCGCAGCCGCATCCCGGCATGCGTGAGGGCGGCTTCGCGCCGGGCGTAGACGGCCTCGGGGCGGTGGCGGTTGAGGGTGCGGGCCGCGTCGTCCAGGGCGCGGGTGGCCGCGGCGATGCGATCGCGCATGGCGTGGGCGAGGTCGCGTGTGCGGGTGTGCAGGTCTTCGGTCTTCTCATCGACGAAGTGGAAGGGGTCGGAGAAGAAGGAGTGGCGGGCCGCGCTGCGGAGCCGCTCGGCGTCGTGGCGGACGTGGCGGGTGAGGGATGCGCCCAGCCGCGCGCCAGTGGAGTGCAGCTGGCGGCGGAGCGCGGCGGCATCGGGGGCGATCCGCATGGCGGCCTGCGTGGGCGTGGCGCAGCGAAGGTCTGCGACGAGCTCGGCGATGGTGGTGTCCGTCTCATGGCCGATGGCGGCGACGACGGGGATAGGGGAGTTCACGATCGCCTCGGCGACGATGCGCTCGTTGAAGGCCCAGAGATCTTCGAGGGAGCCGCCGCCACGGGTGAGGAGGATGACGTCGATCCCGAGTGCTGCGTGCTGGCGTGCGAGAGCGCCGAGTGCAGCGGCAATCTGCGGCGCGGCCTGCTCGCCCTGAACGCGAACATCGACGAACGTGAGGGGGAGCGCGGGGCAGCGGCGGGCGACTGTGTCGAGGACGTCTTGCAGGGCCGCGGCCGTGCGGCTGGTGATGATCGCGACCTTACGCGGGAACATGGGGAGCGGGCGTTTGCGCTCCGCGTCGAACCAGCCGAGTGTTTTCAATTCTTCGAGGAGCTTGCGATAGGCGAGGTCGAGCGCCCCCGCCCCGATGGGCTCGAGCTTGTCGGCGATGAACTGGGTCTTGCCGAAGGGCTGGTAGTACTCGACGCGGCCGGTGAGCAGGACCTGCTGCCCGGGCTGCGGTGTGAAGCCAACTTTGCGGGCCGCGGATTGCCACATCACGCAGGGGATCACCGCGCCGGCGTCCTTCAAATCAAAGTACCAGTGCGTGCGCTCGGTGAAGCGGGAGAGTTCGCCGACGACCTTCAGACCCGTGGCGAGCTTTTCCCGCAGGGCGTGGTCGATGAGCGTGGCGAGTTGGGAGACGGTGAGGTGGGGGGGGTGGGCGGCGGAGGGAATGGGAGAAGACGGGGCCGCGCCGGCGGCTTTGGTGGGGTCGAAGGGGAGACGGCCCGAAGGCGGTTGAGAAGCTCGGCGGCGCGGGGGGCGGGGCATGGGGGGAGGGTAGTTGCTCAACCACTCTGCGATGCAGCCCACTCCCTATCCACATATCCACGCTCCTCCGCACTCAGGGCAATCGCGGCAGCCGTTTGCATGGGGAATGATCGTTCGCAGGTCGTAACCGCAGGACGGGCAGTATTCGGCGCGCCGATAGATTCGGGCGCACCGGCGCGCTGCGGGGCCGCGGGCCACGAGCGATAGGACTGCTAAAGGCGGAAGCATGAAAAAGAACGCACCGATCCCGATCTCCCACGGTTGCAGATGAAGGCGCAAGTGGAAGTAGCCATACGCGGTGATTGCGAGGTACGCGGCAAATCCCGTCGGAAACAGCAGGGCAACCCACAACTGACGGCGAAAATCCGATGCCGAGGGTGGCTCCTGTGGCAAGCGAGA
Source organism: Phycisphaerales bacterium (assembly GCA_038225655.1). Classification (GTDB taxonomy): domain Bacteria; phylum Planctomycetota; class Phycisphaerae; order Phycisphaerales; family UBA1924; genus UBA4658. Next base: position 5,589 of record JBBRQY010000017.1, read on the forward strand.
TGCGGCCTTTAATCGGGCACGCCGATCGGGATCGCTCGCGGAGAGGGCCATGAGATGCTCCTTCACAGCAGGGAAGGTGCGGCCGCGGTCGTCGGAGATGGTGGCGTACAAGAGTGGCATGAATGGAGTCGACTATCGCGATCATTCCGCCACGACCGGCGCCCGCGCTGCCTGCTGATACGCGCGGAGCACATCCGCCACATGCGTGCTGGCGGAGCGGTTGGAGCGGATGTGCTCGTGGGCGGCGCGGGAGAGGTCGGTGGCGGCGGCGGGGTTGAGGACTGTGGAGCGGATGGCTTCGGACCATGCGGCTTGGGTTGGCTGACGGACGAGTTTGGCCGTGGTGCCGTCGATGAGCGTTTCAAGCGTGTCGTCCGGGGAGGGGGGGGCGAGGGCGAGGACCAGCATGCCCGCGCCCATGGCTTCGAGGGTGAGCGTGCGCTGGCGGCCGCCGGACTCCGGGAATATCAGCACATCCATGTCGAGGATCGGCTCGCGCCGGGACTCCATGTCCGGGGCGAGGGAGAAGCGGTCGAGGAGATTGAGTTTGCGTGCCGCGGCCCAGAGCGCGGCGTCGCGGGCGTGGGTGGCGTCTTCGATGGCGGCGAAGACGAGCGTGTCGGCGCCCTTGGTCGCATCGACGAGTCCGGCGAGGGCGGGGGTGACGAAGCGCGGGTCGCCGGTGTCGCAGAGGATGGCGATGGCGAGGGGCTGGTCGGCGGGGCGGGTGGGGCGGGCGTGGGGCGGGGCGTGCACGCCCCAGGGGGCGGAGTAGACCTTGGCGCGGGGGGCGAGCGCGTGGAGGGCGGTGGCGACAGCGCCTTCGGAGACGATGAACTCCGGGGCGATGGCGGGCTTGGTGCGTCCGCAGGAAGCGTGGAGCCCGGCGGCGGGCGCGACGAGGTCGGGACGCCAGAGTTCCAACAGGAGGCCGGTGCCGATGCGCTTGGCGATTTCCGCGGCGATGGGCCAAGAGCCGAGCCCGAAGGCGTGGATGATGTCGATCGGGGTGGGTTCGTTGAAACGCGAGTCGATGGCCGCGGCGAGTGCGGCGGCGCGGGAGCGGAGCGTGAAGGGAAGGCCCGCGTCGCGATAGGTGACGATTGTGGACTGGATGCCGATGGCGTCGCTGGGGTTGGGGCTGGCGGCGAGGGTGGTGGGAACGGCATGCGTGACGCGCACTCCCTCATCGGCGAGGCCGACCTCCAGGCGGCTGAGCATGGCCCGCTCGCGGGTGGCAAAGGAGTTGTCGGCGATAATCAGGGCGTGCATGGGAGGAGTGGCTGAAGGGTTGATCGGTCGGACGGGGCGGGTTCCCGTCGGAAGTTGAGATCGGGCGGGCGAGTTGGGGAGTCGGTGAGCGTTGCGGTGCGCCAGAGGGCGATCCAGTGGTTGGGGCGAATTTCGTGGAGAGTGGAATCGCGTGGGGTGAGGCCGGTGGGGGGGGTGTGCCAGGGCCACCAGGGGCGGAGATCCGAATGGGGGGCGGGGAGATCGAATGCGCCGGGTTGGTCGATGGTTTCGGCGATGGTGGCGAGGCGATCGTGGCGGGCCTGCGGCGGGGAGGGGGGAATGCAGGCGAGAAGGCCGCGGGTGTAGGGGTGGAGAGGATCGGCGAAGAGATCATCGACGGAGGCATACTCCACCACGCGACCGGCGTACATGACGCAGACGACGTCGGCGTTTTCGGCGACAACGCCGAGGTCGTGGGTGATGAGCATGACGGCCATGCCGGTGTCGCGTTTGAGGTCGCGCAGGAGGGCGAGAATCTGCTGCTGGATGGTGGCGTCGAGTGCGGTGGTGGGCTCATCGGCCAGGAGGAGAGATGGTTTGCAGGCGAGGGCCATGGCGATCATGACGCGCTGACGCATGCCGCCGGAGAACTGGTGCGGATAGGCGTTGATGCGATTTTCAGGATCTGTGATGCCGACGGCGCGCAGAGCGCCAAGGGCGATGACCTTGGCTTGGCGGTGATTGACGGGCTGGTGCAGGAGAATGGCCTCGATGATCTGGTTGCCGATGGAGTAGACGGGGTTCAGTGAGGTCATGGGCTCCTGGAAAATCATCGCGATGTCGCGGCCGCGGATGGAGCGGATGTCGCATTCGGAGAGGGAAAGGAGGTCACGCGGCGCCAAGTCACACAGAACCCCGGCGGTGACGCCGGGGCTTGTGGAAGCTTGAGGCACCTGCGGCCCCGGCGTGACCGCCGGGGTTCGGTATGCGTGGAAAGCCGCGGTTCCCCGATCGACGCGTGCGCTCTCAAGCGGCAGGAGGTGGAGAAGCGAGAGCGCGGTGACGCTCTTGCCGCAGCCGGATTCGCCGACGACGGCGAGGATTTGACGCGGGTAGATGGTCATCGAGACGCCGTCGACGGCTTGCAGGCGAGGAGCGTTCTTCGCGGAGCCCCCCCCCCCTGCCGCGAACGAAACCGCGAGGTCACGCACGGAGAGAAGGGGTTGCTCGGAGGCGGGTGCTGGCATTGGGGGGAGCATATTCGTGACAAGAACGGGCTCGGGAGGGCCGCAAGGGGGGATTTGGGGGGAAACCTTGTGAACCGGGCGATAATCGGTTACGTTAAGGACATCCCCAACATTAGTTGGGAACTGGGCAGGAGACTAAACATGGAAAGCGGCTGGCTTCGCGTGCGGCGATCGCGTTCGGCGATTCTTGGAAGGCGTGGGTTCACGCTCATCGAACTGCTCGTGGTCATTGCGATCATCGCGCTCCTGGTCGGTCTGCTGCTTCCCGCGCTAGGGAAGGCACGCAAGGAGGCGTGGAAGACGATCTCCGTGGTGAACTGCCGTTCGATCGGGCAGGCGGGCGCGGCGTACCAGAACGATTGCAAGGGCTATCTGCCGGTGGTGCCGACGGGGATACCGGTTGTGACCCCGATCAACGCGTGGATCACGTGGGGCGGGTGGGGCAAGTACTGCGGTCAGTTTTGGATCCCGGGACAGATATTTGATACCCCACCGGACAGCCGGCCGTTGAATCCGTATCTGTACTCCGAGCGCCTTCCCACGCGCGCCGAGGCACAAGCCGATCCGAACGTGCGAAAGATTTTCCAGATGCCGAGTCTGCGCGATCCGAGCGACAAGATCGGGCACCAGCAGACGTGGGACGCGTATCTGCCCTCGTTCGGAATCGCCAATGACAATGCGGACTTTACGTCCTGCTACGACGATGTGGGGACGAGCTACCTCTGCCAGATCAAGTGGTTCTTCCAGACGAACCGCTACGTCGGCGGCGACTGGACCAAGGCATGGCGGCTGGGAACGGATCGGCTCCGGCTGGCGGACAGTTTTCAGCCCTCGCGGTTCATCTGGGTGAATGACGAGTACTGCGATATCACGATCAATCAGGTGAGCAGCACGGCTCGTGTGAAGAACGGATACGGGGACATCAACAAGGCGGTGGTGACGTTTCTGGATGGACACGCCCGGTACATGAAGATGATCCCGGGCGGCGAGGGCGATCCGAACAACACGCTGCGCCCCTGGCTAGTGCCTGCGTACAACAACTCTGAGTATCAGGTGGTTTTCCCGGATCTCACGCGCTAACGCCGTGGAGGTTGGGGGATCAGCCGACGATGTCGGGGAGCGCATCCATACCTTCGCTGAGCACGCGCGGGCCGCGTTCGGTGATCAGAACGTCGTGCTCGTAGTGGACCGTGAGCGAGTGGTCTGCGCTGAAGACGGGCCACTGCTTGGGCTTGGAGATCGTTTCACCAGTGCCGACGGCGATCATGGGCTCCACGGCGACAAGCGTGCCGGGGAGGCACTTGGCCATGGCATCGGGCCATTCGCCGGGGTACGTGGGGACGACGTTGGCGACGAAGGGTGGGCCGTGGAGTTTCTTGCCGATGCCGTGTCCGCCGAGGCCGCGGACGCAGTGAAAATTGCATTCCTCTTCCACGTGTTTCTGCACGGCCTGGGCCCAGTGAATCCACATGTTTCCAGCGCGGAGCTGCTCGACGCCACGCCGGAGGGACTCGCGGCCGCAGGCCATCATGCGCTTGGCGAGGGGCGAAGGCGTTTTGAAGCAGTACGTCCATCCGGCGTCGCCGATCCAGCCCTTATGCCAGACGCCGATGTCGATCTTGAGGACGTCGCCCTCGACCATGGGGCGGGTGACGTATCCGGCGGTGCCGTGGACGACGCAGTCGTTCAGGGAGAGGCAGGCGTGGGAGGGGAACTTGGACTGGCCGGGGATGGTGTAGTGCAAAAAGCAGGACTTGCACTTGAGGTCTTCAAGCGTCTTGGCGACGAAGGCGTCGATCTGTGCCAGGGTCTGGCCGACGCGGACGAAGTCGACGATGCGCCGGTGGGCTTCGACGACGCACTGGGCCGCGGCGTAAGCGAGATCGGCTTCGGCGGGAGTGATGAGGGGGGGGCGAGCCATGGGGGAGAAAGGGTAGAAGTGACAGAGTCACGAAGTGACAAATTCCGCGGGGAGCCGTTGCGAGTGGCGGGCAGTTACTCCGCCATGCTGGGATGACACCGTTTCCAGTTGATGGGCAAGAAGATCTTCACATCCGGATCGCCATTCCAATTCGGATGCAGCCCGTGTCGGCTCAGCACGGCGGCTGTTTCCTTCGCGATCTCCCCGGCCTCGTCCGGGTGGCCGGGGGAACCGAAGGTCATCAACAGACCCTGGTTGTTGAGAGCCCGTTCAGTGTCTTGGAAATGGAAGAACACGTACCCGCGGATGGTTCGTCCCTGTGCGCGTGCAGAGGCGATCTCGTCACGGATTTCTGCACGGCCGCAGTTCGTGCAGCGGGCGAAGTGCTGGCGGGCGATGATGCCGCTGGAGTCGAGATCGGCGAACGCCTTGTCAAGGCGCTGACAATCTGTCACTTTAGGCCAAGACTTGCGACTCTCAGCCATCAGTTCGCGCAGCTTTTCGATCATGCGGTCAATGTTGGAGGCAAGCGTCTTGGCATCGGCAGCATCCGCGAAAACGTCCGCCGCTTCTTGGGCCATTTCGTCACGCGAAAGAAAGCCCGCGCAGACCTCTCGAACGAGGTAAAGCCATGCTTCGTCCATCCAGGCATTGGGATCAGAGGATTGCGGGCGAATGTCGTGACGCATTTGGGCATTCTATTGCTCCTGGCTTCTACAGGAGCATTGGAATCAACTCGCCCGCCTTGCCCATCAGCGACCAATCAACCTTGCGTGAATGGGGCGTGGGATCGCGGTTGATCTCGATCGTGCTGGCTCCCTGCGCGGCGGCGAGGTCGATGAAACCGGCCGCGGGGTAGACGAGTGCGGAAGTGCCGATGGAGAGGAACAGGTCGCAGCCGTTGACGGCATCGAGGGCCGCGGCGAGGGCGGATTCGGGGAGAGCTTCGCCGAACCAGACGACGCAAGGGCGGAGAAACGCGCCGGGGCGGTGCGGGGAGGGAACGGGGACCTGGGGGAAGGGGCCTTCGGGAACTTCGGCGGGGAGGTCTGTGGTATCGCAGCGCCACTGCATGATGTTGCCGTGGAGCTCAACGACATTCTGCGAGCCGGCGCGCTGGTGGAGGCGGTCGACATTCTGAGTGAGCAGCGTGAAGCGGGCGTTCCGTGCCAGGGCGACGCGCTCGAGTTCGGCCAGGGCGAGGTGGGCGGCATTCGGGATGGCTTCGCGGCATTTCTGGCGGCGCCAGTCGTACCACTCGGTGACGGTCTTGGGATCGCGGGCGAAGGCCTCGGGGGTGGCGAGGGTCATCGGATCGAAGGACTTCCAGAGCGCCTCCATGCCCCCGCGGAAGGTCGGGATGCCGCTCTCGGCGCTGACGCCCGCGCCGGTGAGGACGACGATGGAGCGGGCCGAGGCGATGGCGGCTCGTGCGGCAGAGATGGGATCGCGGGAGTTCAAGGTGTGGTGGAGGTGTGAAGAAATAGAGGGAAAGAGGGATTGAAATCCGTAACGGAAACTTCAATTTGTCGATCGAGACGCATGAGCGGCGGCAATGTTGGGCATCAAGTCGCGAATGGCGGCCGCGCATTGCGGAGCGAAATCGGGATCGGTCCACAGATTGTTGTGGCCCGCGATGGGAATGATCGCGATGTGAGCGTTTGGGGCTGCGGCCGCGATGGCGCGGCCATCATCAAGCGGGCAAACGGGATCGAGCTCGCCGTGCAGGACGAGCAGCGGGAGCGAGGCCGAAAGTTGGGCTGCGTGCCGAGTGCGATCAAAGCCGCCAGCGTTGGGGGAGAGAGCCCAGGAGAGGCCTCGGCCGAAGCGCAGGCCGAGCAGAGCCATGGCGGGGAGGATGTTCGAGCGAAACGGCATGCCCCGCAGGCGGAAGACGTTTCTCGCGGGCACGGGGGGAATGCGGTAGGGGGCTTCCGCAATCACGGCCGCGAGATGCACCGGAGGCCCGGCGCGACGAGCGAGTTCGGCCGCAGCGACGATGGAGGCCCCTGCCCCGAGGGATGCCCCGTACAGGATGAGCGGCGTTGAGTCGCTGGGACGTTCAACGCCAAGGGCGTCGATGAGGGCGATGAGGTCCTCATGCTCGCTGGCGCCGAGCGTGAAGCCGCCCTTGGGGGCGTCTCCGTGCGCGGGCAAATCCCACATCACGATGCGCGAGGCCATCGATGCGAGACCGACGAGGCGCGAGAGCATGATGACGCGGGAATCCCCCCAGCCGTGGGTAATGATGACGGTTGGGCCGGAAGGATTCAGGCCCGTGACATCCCAAACGGGGAGTTCGCACCCCCCGGCGCGGCGGGAGCGGAAAGTCCATTGATTGAAGGGCAGGCCACGACGAAGCTGTCCCGAAGTGCTGGGCAGGGTGATCTCCGAAGGATCCCCGGGGAGATTGCGTGCGAGGGCGAATCCATACGCGCGGCGGGGCGGATGGGAGAGGATCCACGTCGTGAAGAGCACGAGCGCAATCCAGCCGACGAAGAGCCCGGCGACGAGGAAGATGATGAAGCCCCAAGGCATTGGGGAGAGTTATATGGAGGCCCGCGTGTTTAGCACCCGGCAAACCATGTCGCAATAAAATCGAAGATGTCCTGCACGCTTGCGGGGGTGTGCGTGCTGGCGCGGGGCACACCGGCGAACCAGTCGGCAAGGAAGTCGAAGATATCGTCGGTGCTGGCAACGCCATTGGCGTTGTAGTCGGCGGCGCAGGGTGGGCGGTCGCAGGTGAAGGAGATGATGGAGAGGTCGTCCAATGCGCACTCGACGATGTTGTTCGAGGTCGTGGCGCGGGCGATGAGACGTAGTCGCATGGTGGATGTCGGAACCACGAAATCGGAGAGGCGGAGCGTGTACTGGCTCCAGCGCGGCGAGGTCTGCGCGTTCGGACTTGTGGTATCGACAGTCAGCACGCGGGTCCAAGTCGGCGGCGTGGCGTTCGCGTTTGTTGTCACGTCGATGCTGAACGTTTCGATCTGCGAGGTGGCCGTCCAGAGCCACAGGGAGGCGTCCAGCCGCGTCGCGCCGGGCGCAGCGAATGTCGGAGATGTGAGCGTGGTCTTGCCGACGCCGACGCGCCCGCTGTCCAGATCGCCGCGTGGATTCTGGCCGGTGATGAAGCAACTCGTGCCGGTAAGGGGCGTGTGGTCGTACTCGGGCTGGTACTGCGTGCCGTTGGGGTCGGTGCGTATCCAGACGCCTGTTGTCGCGGTGTCCGGCGTTGTGAGCGACTGGTCGCCGACGGTCCAGCCGTGATCGGCCTCAAAGTCGTCGGTGAAGATCGTCGTTCCGGTGCGGGCAGGGGCTTCGAAGGGCGCGGCAGCGCCGGCGGCGGGGACGAATGCGGTGGAACCATCCGGGAGCGATAGGGTGTAGTACCACTGCACGACGGTGCCGCAGGGGCCTGCGGCGATGTCGTGCGAGAAGACGGTGCCGCCCTCATCGGCGCCGATGCTGCTGAGTGGGGAGGCGGTGAACGCTCCGCTGCGTCCGATGCGCGTGTATGCGGTTGGCGGGTTGAAGGTGGGATCGCCCAAGGCGCGGAGGCCGCGTGCGAACTGCTCGCGCAGCGGCGTTGTGGCGTTGGCAGGGAACCAGGTGGGTTGGCCAGAAATGAAGGAGGCGGTGACGGGATGATCGATGAGCCAGTTGGCCGCGGCGAGGACTCCGGCGCGGCATTCCTGCGAGCCGGGAATGATGTCCGAGACCGGGAGGATGAATCCGTTGTTGCCGCGATCGCGGAGTTCAAAGCCATAGCCGAGGGTGTTTCGCACGCCTTGGGTCCAGTCCTGCGAGATGCCGGATGCGGGGTAGATGGAGCGATAAGTTTCGCCGCCGATGAAGTAGCCGCCCGCGACGCCGCTCATGGCGGCGAGAATCGCGCCGGTGATCTGCGTGTAGCCGCGGGTTTCCGGGGGAAGGTTGTAGTTATATCCGAAGGGCTCCAGAACGAGCTGGGAGTAGGAGTGGATGTCGAAGGTCAAAACGGTGTTCGGACGGGCGATGATGAAGTCGCGGAGGGCCTGCGTGCAGGGCTCGCTGAACGCCGACGGGCCGTGGTAGATATCGCTTGAACCGGCGCCGGAGGAACCCGCGCCGCCCCACTGGTAGCCCCAGTTTCGATTGAGATCCACGCCCGTGGTGCCGTCGCCGTTGTTGCGCCGGTTCTTGCGCCAGAGGCGGTTGTTCGTCCATGAGTAGGAGTATCCATCCGGGTTGGCGACGGGGATGATGTAGAACTCGAAGTTGTCGAGAAGGCGGCGAGTGCTCGCATCGGTGTTGTAGTTGCGAATGAGCTGGTCGGCGATGTACGCGGTGCCCATCACTGTGATCCACTCGCGGGCGTGCTGGCAGCCCCAGAGGACGATCGCGGGTTTGGAGCCGGGGGCGGCGCCGGGTGCGCTTATGCGGATGGCGAATATCTCGCGAGGAGCGAGCGATGCGCCGACGTGGACGCGCGAGGCGAGGTCCGGACGGAGCGCGACAAGCGTGTCGACATATGCGCTGACAGAGGCGAGATCCTGATAGGCGTTGAAGAATGTGCCCGGGCCGCGCGGGCCGAAGCCCTGAGGCGGAGCGGCGGGGCGTTCGGCATCGATGAGTTTCTGCACGTTTTCGATGAGCAGCGTGAAGGGGATGCCTGTCTGGCGCAGCGTGTCGTACGCCCCCGGAGTCAGGCGGATGTCGATGGGAGCGACGTGGAGTTGGGGGGAGTTCTTATCGCCGTCGAAGCCGCATGTCCAGACATCGTCGGTGAGAGCAAGCAGGGTGCGCATTTCGCGTGTGGAACGCGGCGAGACTCGGACGACCTTGTGACCGTCGAAACGAACGATGGGATCGGCATCGCCCGGCGGCGCGGCTTGCTGGGCATGCGCCATCGTGCTCAGCCCGAGGGCCAGCAATGCGACGAAGAGGCATTTTCGAAGCGGTCGCACGTGGGGCCTCCCAGCGAGAGCATTGGATCGTCCGCGATCGCGGCAGCGGGTGCCCATCCCGGGGGAGGGTGGCGACGTTCATTCTGGCACTTCTCGCACGGAAAGCGATGACAAAACTCGGTGGAAGTCGCTCTGGAGGTGCTTCAGACGGTCAGAACGTACCAATTCCCCAAACAGCAGCCAACTCTGGACGGGAACCCCGCTCTTGGCCGGAGGATTATCCGCGGAAGAACCGGGAGAGGTCCGTAAACACGTTGGTGACGTCGTGGAAGGTGACGACGAGGAAGAGCGTCCCGAGGATGACCAAGCCGGTGATGGCCGCGGCGTTCTGGAAGCGTGCCGAGGGGGCGCGCCCGGTGATTTGCTCGTAGATGAGGAAGAGCATGTGCCCGCCGTCGGCAATGGGCATGGGAAGGAAATTGATGACGGCAAGATTGACGCTGATGAGGGCCATGAAGAAAAGGAGCCAGACGAAGCCGCGGTCTGCGATGGCGACGCCGACGTGCGCGATGCCGACGGGGCCCTTGAGATGCTCAACCTTCACGCTGCCCTGAAAAAGGCGGGCGAACGTGAGGTAGGTGTTCATCATGACGCGATTGGTTTCGTGCAGACCCATGGGAATCGCGCCGCCGAAGGTTTCGGACTTCCAGGTGAAGCGTTCGTGGTCGAAGATGTCCCCGATCGGGATTGGATTTTCCCAGCCGAGTCGAGAGAGCGCCGCGGCATCATCCGCAGAGAGCGGCCAGGAGACTTCCTGCGTAGGGCGTTCGGGCGTGTCTTTGCCTCCGGCGGGCGGGCGGACGGTAAGCGTGACGGACATTGGTGAGCCGGAGGAAGTGATCTGCTTGAGGGTGTTGCGGAGCTCGCCCAGCGTCGCGACGGGCGTGCCATTGACGGCGGTGATGCGGGAGCCGTTCTGTATGCTTGGCAGCGCACCGCCGCTGGGCGTCGGAGCGGAAACGCCCGTGATCGGCCATGCGGCGACGATGTTGCTTAGGTACGCGCTGTCGGTGCGATCGAAGCCGAGCGTGCCCTCATTTGTGGTGCGCACGTTCTTGATGTCGATCTCCTCCCACACGCCGGGGGAGGTCTGCCGAAGCACTCGCACGTGGATGTCGGCATCCACGCACGCACGGATAAGCGAGATCCCGACTGGGACGCTCGGCCACTCGGTGTTGCCGAGCTGTGCGAAGATGTCGCCCTCTTTGATCCCCGCGTTCTTCGCCGGAGAGTTGTCCATCACGCCACCGACGGCGAGCACGGGCATCAGGCCCAGCAGGTGGCGCGGAAAGATCGAGGTCTTCTTGGAGCCGGTGCCGATCTCGACTTTCGTTGAGAGCAGAGCGGGACGCGGCACGATCTCCACGCTCACAGGCGAGCCCGTGCCCCCCTGGAACACGGCGGAGACGGGCTTGCCCCCGGATCGTTCGATCGCCTCGTCCAGGTCGTACGGCGAGGTGACGGGCTTCCCCTGCACCTGCACCATGCTCATGCCTGGGCGAAGTTGTTTGAAGCCCCACAGGTCCAGCACGCGCTGCAGGTCGGCGTTGTTGCGGCGCGAGCCGGACTGGATTCGATCGGTCGCCATCTGGGTGGCCCCGATTCCGAACATCTTGGAACCCTCATCCACACGCGGGGAGATGGCAAAGTGCAGGACGTCGCTCACGCCGGGACGCTGCACATCGATCGCCACGGGCTCGCCGCGGAGCGGATCGGCCGCGGAGCGGTGGGTCATGGCGATGGCCAGGGAGAAATCGTTGAAGTGGCTGGGCTTCTCGCCGTTCACGGACACGATCGTGTCGCCGGGCTTGAGCCCGGGCGCCGTGACGCCGAGCTGGGAGGCGTTGGCCGCGACGGCGACGGCAGCGGGGCACTCGGCATCCACCACGCCGCCGATGCGGGCGGTTTCTTCGAGCAGGCCGACATGCGGGTTGAAGACGATGACAAAGAGAATCGCCGCGGTGATGATGTTGAAGACCACACCCGCGGAGATGACGACCATCCGCTTCCACGGCTTGCAGTTCTGGTACGAGTCCGGATCGGTGGAGATGGCGCCGGGGTCGGCGTCGTCCTGCCCGAGCATTTTGACGTAGCCGCCGAAGGGGAGGACGTTCAGGCGGTACTCGGTGGGGCTTACTTTGCCGGACAGTGCGTCGCGTGCGGTCTCGCGGGCTGCTCCGGCGAAACCCTGCGCATCGGCACGGAGTTTGTTGTACTCCGACTCGCTTGAGCCCCGCCGCAACCCAAGCCCCTTGCGGAAGCTGACGAGCGCAGGCCCGAAGCCGACGGCGAAGGCCAGGACACGGATGCCCGCCCAACGCGCGGCGAAGAAGTGGCCCGCCTCGTGGATGACGATGATCGCACTGAAGCCCAGGACGACCAGCGCCAGATCCCCGGCGGAGGCGAGGATGTCCCCCGCGGAGGCGATAATTCTTTCCATGATGTGCATCAGTGGATCCTAGTCGGGGCGTTCGGGTGATCCGACGCTCAGTAGATCGGCTCGGGGCGGACGTGCCAGGCTTGGAGGGCGCGGGAAGCACGGGCCCGGAACCGGTGGGGGAGTCGGCCCATCCCTCCACGTAGTACGAAGGATGAGCGGACAGGTTCCGAAAAGCGGGAGCGGTGAAGTCGGTTCAGGGATTCCGGTTCAAGGATGCCGCGGCCAAATGAAGCCGGCCCGGCCGCGTGTGCGGCCGGGCCGGAATATGAAGCGAAGAACACACACAGGCGGGATGCCCGTGTCACGGACTTAGTGGCTGTACTTCACGGGGCAGCCGTAGGGCTTGACGTAGGAGGGGTCGGCGGCCTTGCCGGCGAGGACGTTGTCGAGGGCCATCTTGACGTAGTTCTTGTCACCGGGCTTCTTCATGTCGGTGTTGTTATCGATGGCGCCGGCGTAGGCGATCTTGCCATCGGTGCCGATGACGAAGCAGTGGGGGGTGTTGGTCGCGCCGTAAGCGTGGCCGGTGGCGCCGGACTCATCGAGCAGGATGGGGTACTGCATCTTGTACTCGGCCTTCTTGGCGGTGTTCAGCTCCTTGCCGAAGCCCTCGTTGCCCTTGGCCGAGGAGGTGATGGCGAGGAACTCGACGTTCTTGGAGTGGAACTGGTCGTAGAGGTCGTTGAAGGTGTGGTTGACGGAGTGGTGCTTCACGATGAAGGGGCACTCGGCGTTGAACCACTCGAGGACGACGACCTTGCCCTTGAAGGACTCAAGGGTGACGGTCTTGCCGTCGGTGTCCATGAGGGAGAAGGAGGGGGCGACATCGCCGACCTTCACGCCTTTGGTCTCCATTTTCTTCTCTTCCTTCTTGCCCTTGTCGGAGCCGGGCTGCGCGGCGGTGGTGCCGGTCTTGCCGGCGGGAGCCGTCGTCGAGGGCTGGGCGAAGGTGCTGGCGCCGAAGGCGAGGCCGGCGGTCAGGATCAGGGCGGTCAGAGCGGTACGGGTCTTCATTCGATACTCCTTGGAAATAGAAAGTTGGTTACTGGTGAAGTACGGGAAACAGCCGGCGCAATCACATGCTGCGCGGGCAGACTGTTCAGGGGGACTTGCTCGGTTTGGCGGGCTCGGCCTTTGCGGGCCCGGCCGCGGGTGCAGAATGAATGCGAACGAACTCGGCGGACTTTCCCGCCTTGGCTGATACGCGATGAATCTCCAGCACACCCGCGAGGGCGGTGTGCCCCTCCTCAGGATCGCCCAGCTTGATGGTCATCTTCTTGCCTTCCACATCCGCATCCTTGATCGGTGCGGCGAAGGGGACGCAGTCCTCGTCGGGGTGGAAGATCAGCCGCGACGCGTCGGTCACTGAAACTTCGACCGCCGTGGCGGTCCAACTGATCGAGATGTCCTTGGAGTCCTTGGCCAGTTCGTGCGGCAGCCGCGTGCGGGCCTCGTCGATCTGCTTGGCATCGCTGGACTTGCTCGGCGAATCGCCGGGCTTCGCGATCGCGAGCTTGAACTCAACCTCCGCATCCTCGCCGACGCAGGATGTGTCGCAGACCAGCCAGCTCAGCTTGGCCTTGATCGTGGACGTGCTGCCGGGCTGCGCGCTGGAGGGAACATGCAGCAGCACCGGAAGAGAGACGTGATCGAAGTACACATGGTTCAGCAGATCGCCCGGATCCACATGGCGAACGGGTGTCGGCCACTGGATGGCATCCACGGTAAATCCGGCGGGGAGTTCCCAGACGGCCTTGGGGGGAAACCCGTTGTCATTGCGGCTGGTCGAATAGATGTGCCACTTCTTCTCGATGGTGAAATCGAGGGCGAGCGTCACGGTGGACCCCGGGACGGCTGACGTGAACTCGCCGATGATCTTCGCCGAGACGTGCGGTTTGGCGGGAAGCAGGGACGCACCTCCAGCCGCGGCCGCCGCCGAAAGGGCGAGCGACGATGCCATCCATGACCCCAGCAATGTCCGTCGTGTAACCATCAAATAAGCTGCCGAACGCCCCGCCCCTCCAACCCGCCCGTCCCCCGGCAATCCACCCCGAAACCTACTGACCCCCTCAACCCCTGCTACCCCGCCAACTGAACAAATGGGGGCAGGTGTTTGGACGGGATTATTGCCTGCTGCCGGGCCGAGTCGAGTCTGAAATGCCAAGGAACCTGCTCGGAGGTATACCGGCGTGACGAAACCGGGTTGAGTCGGTACCCTGTGGGAATGATGAAACTGAATGTCTCGTGGACCCTCAAATCCTTGCTGGTCCTGTCGATCTGTGGCTCTTGCTGGCTTCTGGGCGGGTGCAACGACACGGTCAGCGACCGGGATATCGAGATCGTCTCGCTCACGCAGACCCGGGCAATTCTCCAGGATAAGCCGGGGGTAGCCCGGGCGATCGATACACGCACGGGGCAGGAGTTCGCCGCGGGGCACATCCCCGGGGCCGTGAACCTGGACCTTTCCAGCGTGAAAGAGGACAAGGACAGCATCGATCCCGCGCTGGCGAAGTTCAAAACGCTGGTGGTGTACGGCTCGGATGCGGGCAGCGGCTCGGCCCGCGCCATGTGCAAGCGACTCATGCGTGCCGGACACAAACAGGTGCGCTTCTTCGCGGGCGGATACGCGGAGTGGACGGCAGCGGGATTGAAAGTGGATGGCACCGGCCCACCCAAGACGCCGCCGCAAACAACGCCGATGCCGAAGTGAAAGACCTCCTCACGCAGAGGCGCTGAGCACGCAGAGAAAAGCGCATACGCGCTCGTTCGGTTCGAATCATCTTGTCTGCTCTTTTCTCCACCACCTCAGCGTCTCAGCGGTGAATAGTCCCTTCTTCTCCACCACCTCAGCGTCTCAGCGGTGAACATTCTGAACCGTGCAGGTTCCCGGGAGCAAAGACCATGACTATATCTACCACCCCCACCCCCCCCCACGTCTCAACCGCCCCCATCCACAAGCGCATCTACCCGAACATCATGGAGTGCGTCGGCCAGACGCGACTCGTCAAGCTCAATCGCGTCATCCCCGCCGGCGGCGCGGAAGTCCTCCTCAAGCTCGAGTTCGACAACCCGCTCGCCAGCGTGAAAGACCGCATCGGCAAGGCGATGATCGAGGATGCCGAGGGCAAGGGCCTCATCCGCCCGCGCGGCAGCAACGGCAAGGACGATCCCGGCACGCACATCATCGAGCCCACCAGCGGCAACACCGGCATCGCCCTGGCCTTCGTCGCCGCGGCCAAGGGGTACCGGCTCACGCTCACCATGCCCGAGACCATGAGCATCGAGCGCCGCGCCCTGCTCAAGCACCTCGGCGCGAACATGGTTCTCACGCCCGGCGAAAAGGGCATGCGCGGCGCAGTCGCTCGGGCCAATGAACTCCTCGCCGAAACCCCCGACGCCTGGATGCCCCAGCAGTTTGACAATCCCGCCAACCCCGCCATCCACGAAGCCACCACCGGCCCGGAGATCTGGGCCGACACCGTGAGCAGTGGGGGAGTCGATTGCATCGTCGCAGGCGTCGGCACCGGCGGCACGATCACCGGCGTCACGCGCTTTATCCGCGGCGGTGGTCGAAACCCGAACTTCCAGGCCATCGCTGTGGAGCCCGTCACCAGCCCCGTGATCAGCGGCGGCCAGCCGGGCCTGCACAAGATTCAGGGGATCGGCGCGGGCTTCATTCCCAAGAACCTGGACACCACGCTCATCAACGGCGTGGAACTCATCAGCAACGACGAGGCCTTCGAGTGGGGCCGGCGGCTGGCCAAGGAAGAGGGGATCCTCGGCGGCATCTCCACCGGGGCCAACGTCTGCGTCGCCGCGCGGCTGGCCGCGCGGCCGGAGTGGAAGGGCAAGCGCATCGTGACCTTCGCCTGCTCCTTCGGCGAACGCTACCTCAGCACCCTCCTGTTCCAACAACCCGCCTGAGCCGGGAAGCGGATGAACCACGGAGGCACAGAGGGAAGCCGGAGGGGGGGTGGGAGGTGGGGGGGGGAGGTCGGAGGTCGGAGGTCGGAGGTGGGAAGCGGACTGCTCTCACCTCCCCCCTCCCGCCTTCTCCCCCCTCCAGATCGCTCCAAACGCCGTTTGCCACCCGGGAAGTGCCGGAAAATGCTCCGTCCCTTCGAAGGGAAACTCCTCCCCTTCGAACCGAAACTCCTTCCCTTCGAAGGGAAATGGCTCGACTTCGAAGGGAAACTCCGTCCCTTCGAAGGGAAACTCCGCCGATTCGAAGGGAAGGCCTGTCGATTCGAGGTTTTACTCCGTCGATTCGAAGTGAAGACGCGTCGACGGGCAAGTTTGGTCCCGTTGGCAGGTCGGGCGATTCCGTCGCGAGCCCACGACTTCCTTCCACCGAGGGAATGGGGGCGCCTGCTCTGCGACCCCCTCGGCCGGGGGCACGTTTGCCCACGCCGCTTCGTGGGTTCTCCGCGAGCGTTCTCCACCGAACCACACGGAGCTCACGACATGGATCACAATCGAGCTGTATGGAACTGCCTACAGGAGATCGAGAAAATCATAGTCGTTCTTGTGCGCGGCCAACACTAGTTCGATCGACTTACTCCAGGCTTGCTGATAGGCAGCAGTTTCATCCTTTAGAACCTTTCCCGATGCGGCGATTGATGCATGCAATCCCGCGGCGCTATCGAGGTCCTTCTTCGCCGCGACAGCCGCCGCGCGCGCAGAGCCGAGGGCCGTCAACTTCTTCACGCGGTTGCCGATGGCAAAGAGTAGGTGCTTGTTTGTGTCCCATTTCGGAAGCTGGGCACGGTTAAACGGCGGGGTCGCCCGCACACCAAGAGAAAAAGGAGTTGGAGTATGCACGGCGGCGCGCTGACTCGGGGTAAGTGCCGCGTATTCGTCCGGGAAGACCAACGTGCCCCAAAGGCCCGAGGAAAAATATCTGGGTGGTGCATCGCCTCCTCCTCCGCCTTTTTTCTTCTTGATAAACCGGGATCGATCAAGCTTCCATGTGTTTTGCGAATGGCATACTCCGGCAGCCTTGCAGCCGAAGGCTGGCGAGAGGATGGCTAACGGACCGGCGCAAAGGTGAAGTACGGGCTTGCCACTAGTCGCGAGCGCCACGCATGCAGAGCCAAATGCCTGAACGGCGGAAGTGCTGGCTGGCAAACGACCTGCTCCGAACTCCCACGCGAGAAGCCATCCAGATGATGTGTTGCTTGTGGCTGCTGCAAGCGCATTGGCGATTTCCGCCGACGATTGAACGACAGAGTGTCCGACGGGAATGCAGCAATATGTAGGCACCCCGATCGAGTCGCCAGCGGTCTTGGCGGCAGCAAATAGAACTCGGTTGGCGTCGACAACCTCAGGGTGTCCAGCTTCGAGAATGACAGCAGGTGCAATAATACCGGAGCAGGAACACGCTTTGGAGATTGCTGCTAGGTGACGGCTAAGCGCAGACACTGCAGTTGGAGACAGTTTTGCAAGCTTGGCCGCAGGCAAATGGAACGGCGACAGATCCCAGCCGTCTTTTGGCCCGAGCGACGAAGTGGGAAGGTAGAACTGGGGATCGACGAGCACCGAAGCACCGTGTGCTTCGTACTGCTTGCCACGCAATTTGGCATTGGCGTACGTCAGGTCTCGCGGGCTGAGAATCACGCCTACGCCATTGCCCAACTTCAGCTGTTCGAGGGCGATCGTTTGACTGCGATCGCCGCATTGGTGCCAAAATCCCGGCTTCAATTTAAACCTCCATCTTTCGCAAGATGTCGCGGACCGTATGAGCATCCGCAGGGCGATTGATTCGATGCTTTTCGAGCAGCTTTGTGGTCAGCACTCGAACAGATTGTTCGAGCTTCAAGAACCCGGGCACCGTGAGACAGGAAGCATCATTGCAGACTGCCGCTTCAAGCTGCTTGTAGCCCATCCCGACCTTTGCGAAGGGATGATTCCCCGTCATAGCCATGTATATCAACACGCCCGCCGCAAAGAAGTCGGTTCTGCTGTCAATGTCCCGCTTTGTGCCCGTAAATTGTTCGGGCGCAAAGAACATGGGCGTACCGATCGCGGCTCCCTCGGCTGTGGCCGTGACATCTGGTAGGCCAAGATGTCGGACGAGTCCAAAATCGATGATGACGGGCGTGCCATCGCCTCTGACACGAATGTTTGAGGGTTTTAGATCCCGATGAACAAGGCCCTGAGACTGAAGCGCGGAAAGTCCATCGAAGATCTTCGAAAACAGTTTTGCCATCGCCTTTCGACTGAGGGGCGCAGCGGCGAGAACGGTGGTAAGGTCCTCCCCTGGAACGAAATCCTCAACCATGAAGTAACGTGCCGAAGATGCGTCCGGCGTGTGGTACTCTCTAAGTCGAGCAACGTGTGGATGAGTGATCGACTGCATCGCTGCGATTTCCCGAGCAACACGCGCGGGATCGCAGGTCGGATTTAGAATTTTCAGGCAGAGGTCATCGCCTTCTTTGTTCTTGACGTGAAACGCACATTTTTGCTCGCTCGCGGTGAGACGTTTGACAAACGTGTATTCCTTGAAGTCTCGCTTGGCTTGATCGATCGGGACGTCGTAGGGCATTTGGAATATCTCCGAGTCGTACCAGAGGCAAGAAGCGCAACTTGATAATAATAAGTCCACACTACGGGCTGGTGGCGTCGCGGGATCCGGACCACCTCAACTAGCCCATCCTTCGATACAGCGAGTATACCAATGCTCTTGAGGGACCGTACCGGAAAAGAGGCGGCCTTCGCGGCTGATTTGGGGGGAAGTGCTACATACGACCTGTGGGCGAACAGCTGATTACGTGCGGCTTGAAGTAGAGCGCCTTTCCAATTGGACATTTTTGCCTCGACTGTTACCAGATCTCGAAGAACGTGCCTCCAATCTGGATGCAGCCAATACCTACCTCGCCGGGTAAGCACAATTCGCTTGCGAAGCAGCGATGCCAGGTCGCACTTAAGCGAGTCCAGATCCTGGTGAAGCGCGGCGGCCAATTGCGGCGCTGATGGCTTTCCGGTCGCCCGAAGTGCGGCAATTAAGTCCGCAAGGGATGTCGGAAGCCTGCGGGCGCGGGAAAGCGAGTGCGCTGCCGTCGCGATGACGAGATCAGGTTCTCCGGCCCCAAGAGGAAGGCACGCGGCTTTGAAGCTCGGTTCGCGGCAGTTAAGCAGTCGTGCGGCGTTCCGCGAGACAGCCTCTACTAACTGCAACTCAGGACCCTTACGTCGCGGCTTAAATTGACGAGTTCGGGATTTAGTCAGAGAGATGGACGTCCGCCTTGTCTGTTGTGGATTGCCTGTCATTTGATCCGACGTGTTCATTCCCGACCGCCCGCGCGCCAACCGGCGGAGGGTAGTACGTGGTGGCGTGACGAACTGCGAACAGGTGGGCGAGCGGTCGGGAGCCGAGGAGTAGGCCCCAAGAAAACCCTGATACCAGAGGCGGAAGAATGCTGTTGCGTGGTTAGCTGAGCCCTGTCGCGAATTGCGATGGCGGGAAGGTGGCGTGTGGATTGGTCCGCACTCAATAAGGAGAAAACGTGTGCCTATTTGGAATGATGAAAAGCACGAGTTGAAGGACGCTGTGCTGGCGGACATGAAAAAGGACTACTACATCGTTCCTAGAGGCCCGCTGCACGTCTGGGGCGCTGTGATTGTGGTCGCCCTGGTGATCGCTGGGATCGCTAGTGCCGCGAACTTCCGAAGCAGCATTGAAGCAATCGCGAAGGAAGCCGCCACCACTTCCGCAAAGTCCGTAGCCACAGCCGAGGCCGAGATTGTCGCGAAGGACAGAGCATCCGAGGTCGTCCGAAACGTCTTCCAGGGAGCCATCGATTCGGCGCGATCCGCAGCGTCGACAGCCGTGCAGAGTGCGGCCGCCGAGCAGGTTCCGCGAGAGGCCAAGAAGGCAGCGGACGAGGCGATTCGGGAATGGGTGAAAAACTCCACCCACCGAGACATCTTTGCATCCCTCCACGAGCAGGACCTAGAAGCTACCCGGATCGTCGGCAAACTCCATGCGATGCAGAAGAATGCCGAAGCAAGCACAATTGAAGGGACGTTGTCAAGTATCGAGGATGCGATGCAGAAAGAGATCGTTCAGATTGATGCGCTGGCGAAGAGGTGGCGGCAGCCGAGCGTGTGCGGTAAGGGAGTATCCGGCGATGTGATCATTCCTCCGGCAGGCACCACAACTGCCGATTGGGGTTTCATGGCAATCGCCAACAATCTTGGCAGTTCCACACCCGGAATCGCTCTCCAGCGTACAAGGAATGACTGGTCCGAGCTCTCCGACCACAGCGGATGGAAGGTCATTGCTCAGTCAGAGTCCCAAGGTAAGGAACCCGAGGGCCATGGATTTACATACTTCCTCGTCCGTCATTGAGAAGAACGGCGTCCCCAAGTTTCGGGGACCACAGTGAAACCCCGTCAAGGGTTCACCCACCTTCACAACATTAAATAGGCCCTCCCCAAATCCCGCCGCGGCCCTCGCCGATTCACTTGCCCATCTGGGGCCATGTCGGCTCCTTCTTCGGGCCATCGCGATGGCGGATCTGTTTCCGCCGCACCCGCGAGGGCTCCCGTCTCGGAGGACCAGTCTATGTCTTCAGTCGTTCCGTCCAAGGATATCGATGCTCTTGCGTTCTTTGAGTCTCACACCATCGTCTGGGCCGTGGCCCCAATAGGCCTGGGATTGACCGCAGCCGAAGTCACCGGGCTGGATGTTCTGACCAAGGCCGCCCGTCAGGCCCTCTCCGACCAGACCAAGGCCAAGAACGCCGCCAAGGCCGCCACCACCGCGTGGAACAACGCCGTGACGGCCATGCGCAACAGCGGCGGCAACCTCGTCAAGACCATCAAGGCCTTCGCCGAGACCACCAACAACCCCACCGTTTTCAGCATGGCCCAGATTCCCATGCCCGCCGCGCCCACGCCCCTTCCGCCCCCCGGCCAGCCGACCACCTTCACCGTCCAGCTCACCGGCACCGGCGCGGTGCAGATCACCTGGAAGGCCACCAACGGCGCGGCCAGCACCGGGGCCTTCTTCGTCGTCAGCCGCAAGCTCGTCGGCGAGAGCGTGTTTACCAACGTCGGCAACGTCGGCACGAAGAAGTTCACCGACTCCACCATCACCCAGGGCACCACCGGGGCGACCTACATCGTTCAGGGCTTCCGCGGCAACCAGTCCGGCATGCCCAGCGAGCAGCTCTCCGTGCAGTTCGGAGTCTCCGCAGGCGGCGGCTTGGTGAACTCGCAGCTCAAGATGGCGGCGTAAGCGATCCTGAGAGCAGATACCAATGAAAACGGGCGTGGCCATTTGGCCACGCCCGTTGTTTTTGTAGTTCGCTCGACTTGGGGAGGGGGGGTTACACGAGCGTTGAGAGCGGGTTGGTGAGGCCGATCGGGGCTCCGATCGCGCTCCAGCCGCCGTTGAGGAAGAGGTCGTAGTGCGTCATCCCGGCGACGAAGGGCGTTGCGCCGGCGAGCACCAGCGAGAAGGCCGTCGGGCCGGGGCGGCCGAGGATGGCGGGCTGCTGGTCGATCTGCACGAAGGTGAAGGTATTCGCGTTGACGTGGTAGGTCGCCGTGGCGGGCGTGGAGCCGTCGGCGTAGAGGAACGTGGCGGTGATATCCACCGCGACGGAGCTGGGGTTGTACAGGCCGAGCTGCTCGATGTACTTGATGCCCGCCAGCGCGGGGTTCACGAAGAGGTCGCCGAAGAAGTACTCGCGTGCGGCGGAGGTCGCCGTTGTGCTGGTGTCGCCGTCGCCGAGCTTGTACTCGGTGACCTGGAAGGTGACGGGGACGTTGGAGGAGTACGTGATGCCCGCGGTCTGCCCGGCGATGAGGCCGACATCCGAGAGCAGCTTGTTGAACTCCGAGTGTGCGGCCACGGTGTAGACCCGCACCAGCTTGGGGATATCCGTGCGGCCGTAGTCGGCGGTGATGGTGACCACGGCGGCCTGATCGCCGACGTTCACGATCGAGGCGGAAGAGACGTTGCCCGCGCCCGAGGAGACGTTGGTCACCACGCCGGTGGTGTTGCCGCCGTCGGCGTCGCCAAGGAGCCCGTCGCCGCCCGAACGCGGCAGGTTGTAGGAAGTGATCGAGGAGACGATCGGCTGATCCGACTGCACCTTCACGCCGAACTTGCCGCCCGTCAGGACGCGCGGGTCGGCGTCGAAGTTGATGCCCCCGCGGCGGAGGCCGTCCACCGTGGCGGCGAACGAGGAGGTCGTGCCGTTCTGGTAGTAGAGCGTGACGATGAGGTTGGCGGTGACGGAGCCGGGGTTGTAGAAGAGGAGGAAGTCGCGGAAGTTGTTGTGGTCCTTGTTCGCTTCGGCGAAGGTCCACGTGGTGGAGACGCGATCGGTGAAGCTCTCACCGACCGAGGAGTTGAAGTCGTAGTGGCTGAACGTCGCGCCCAGCGGGCCGGTGGAGCGGATCTCCAGAGAGTACGGAACGCCGATGCGGACGAGCGAGCCGGCCTGATTGTCGCGGGTGGAGACGGTGATTCCGCCGCGGCTGTTGGCCGCGATGGAGCCGGTGTAGATCGGCGTCGGGTCGTTGGCGCCGGTCTCGTACCGTGCGAAGACCTGGAAGTCCACGGCGACGTTGTTGGGGTTCACCATCGGCACGTATTCGTTGATGGTCGATCCCGCGAAGCCCTCGGGGAAGAAGAGGAAGTGCGTGACGGGCTGGGCGTCCACGCGGAGGGTGTAGCTGCCGGTGGCCGAGCCGACGGGCTCGACAAGCACGTAGTACTGCTCGCCGGCAAGGGCGGAGAACTTGATGGCCGCGGTGGCCCCGAGGATGCCCGCCGAATCCTGGAAGACAAGGACGCGGGAGCTGTTGTACACCTTGAGCTGGCCATCGACGAGGCCGCCGGAGGGCGTGTTGAGCTGAAGGTCCACGATGCCGTCGCCGGGGACGGTGAACTTGAAGAGGTCGGTATCGCTGGCAGGGTTGATGATGCCGGAGATCGAGCCGAGGCCGGTGCGGGTGTCCAGGCCGATGTTGGCCGCGTCCGCCCACTCGCCCGCGTTCGGGAAGTCGTCCGGACCGCCGCCGCCGCCACCGCCGCCGGGCAGCGTGCCGCTGACGGTGACGGTGTATCCGCCGACGGCCGTGGAGCCGCTGGCGGTTGGGTCGGCAAGAACGAGGACGAAGAACTGGTTGATACCGCCGTTGGTGGCGGGGGCGTTGAAGGTGATCGAGGCCGAATCGCCGTTGCCGTTGGAGGCGAAGATCTGCGTGTGCGAGGAGTCGTAGATGACGACGCGCGGGTTGAGCGTGGAGGAGGGCGTGGAGATCCGCACCGTCACAGGCCCGGCCGCGAGCGTGGTGAACTTGAAGAGATCGCTATCGGTGAGGGGCACAAGCACGCCGGTGAGGGTGCCGATGCCGTTGACGGAGTTGAGCGGAATGTTGGCCGCGCCGGTGAAGTCGCTCGGCCCGGGGGTGGAGGTGCCCGGCGTGGGGAGGTAGTCGTCGATCGGATCGGTGTTGATGGTGAGCGTGTAGGCGCCGGTGTTTGTCGACCCCATCGGCACGGTAGCGTTGGGACGCACGAGGATGTAGTACTGCGTGCCCTGGATGATCGAGGGCAGGTGGGCTGTCAGGGAGTTGGGCCCTGAGGTGAACGTCACGCCCGCGAGGGGGGTGTTGTTGGCATCGAGGATGACGAAGTCGAGCGCGAGCGTGCTCAGGGGCGTGCCCGAGCGAGCGACGGTGATGGTGCCCGTGCCGCCGGCCGGGGCGGTGAAGCGGAAGAGGTCCGTGTCGGTGGCACGCTCAATGACGCCCGTGGCCGAACCAGTGGAGGTGAAGTTCACCGAATCAAACGCCAGATCGATGATCGAGCCGTTGGGGAAGTCGGTCGGCAGGGCCGGGTTCGGATTGCCATTGAGGAGAAGTGGGTCGTCCGGGTGATCGTCAGAAGGTGCGACATGGATGGCCAGGGAGTAGCGGCCGAAGTCCTGCGTCAGAGAGGAGCCGCGGACGATGACGTAGTAGTCGCGTCCCGGCGTGACGGAGAAGGAGACCTGGCTGTTGTTGTCGGAGTTGGAGGTGTCGTCGTTGTCGCCGATCTTGAGGAAGACTTCCATGTTGGCCCCGTCGCGGTTGATCTCGTAGACGAGCACGCGCGGGTTGAGCGTGGGATCCAGGTGCGTGACGTTGGCCGTGGCGATTTCGTACTGCTCGGCCGTGAACTTGTAGATGTCCTGATCGGCCGGGTTCTCGATGCTGCCCTGCAGAGCGCCGACAGCGCCGACGCCGCCGGTCTGGTTGCCGTAGAGGCCGAGGAACCGGTTGAGGGAGAGCGGCGTGGCATTGGCCCAACCCGCGAGGGGGTTGGTGATGTCGTTGGGGATGGCGTTGGAGAAGTTCTGGTTGTCGAGTTGTACGGGGCTGGCGAGCGTGACGGTGTAGCTGCCCTCGGTGCCGGCGCCATCGACGACGATGTAGAAGCGCTGTCCCTGCGAAACGGGGACCTGCAGATTGGCCGTGCCGCCCACGCCGCCGCTGGCAGTCGTGATCAGCACCTGATTGGGGTCGTAGACGCGCACACGCGGCGAGAGCGCGGGCGAGTTCGGCTGGACATGCACCTGAGCGAAACCGCGCCCGGTGGAGATGTAGGAGAAGGTATCCGCATCATTAGGATTGGCGAAGGGACCGGAGGGAATGTTGTGGATGATGCCGCCAATGGTGCCCGCGCCGGTGATCGGATCCACCGGTATGGCCGTGCCGTTGAGGCCGTCGACCGGGGGCGCTCCGCCCGTATCGAAGTTGGGCCAGTGGTCATCCACCCCGCCGAGGGAGGGCGTGGCGGAGACGATGAGGTCGTACGCGCCGGTGGCGAAGCGCCAGTCGACGAGATCGGGGTTGGAAAGGAACGTTCCCTTGAACGCGCTCTCCACCTGGATGAAGTAGGTGTTGCCGCGCTGCACGTTGAGGACGATGCGGGGGTCGGAGTGGAGGAAGGCGCGATTGCCGTCCTCGGCGGGGTTGGAGTTGGGGTTGGCCTGCAGCACGGGGAAGACCTGCCCGAAGCCCTGCACAGCGTCGTTGCTGTTGGAGTACGCAAGCTGCGCGAAGTCGTTGTTGAAGACGCGGACCGCGCCGTGGAAGGGGCTGTTGATCCGCTTGGACAGCGCGTTGTTGCCCGTGATAGTGCCGTTCTGATCCGTGAAGACTTCCTGATAGCCGCGCACGATGCCGAACGTGGAGAGTCGGATCTCGACGGTGCCGTCGTTGGGAGCGCGGAACTGGAAGAGGTTTGTGTCTGTGACGCGAGCGATGACCGGACCATCGCTGAACTCAGAGCGACCGACTCCGCCCGGGGTTACGCCAAAGCCGCGGAAGCTGTACGACGACGGAGGAGTCGCTGGGGCGGCGAGGGGATCGAGGAAGGTGTGCGCCTTGCCATCCGCCGCGCCGGCCACGCCGATCTCAGGGGCCGT
The DNA here is from genome assembly GCA_038225655.1 of Phycisphaerales bacterium. Taxonomy (GTDB): domain Bacteria; phylum Planctomycetota; class Phycisphaerae; order Phycisphaerales; family UBA1924; genus UBA4658. Next base: position 30,809 of record JBBRQY010000017.1, read on the forward strand.
TGCGAACTGGCCCGTGCCGACCGGTTGTGTGAACGTAGAGATGTCGTCCGGGAAGACACCGAGCGGGTCCTGTGTTGCGGGAGTTGGGCGCGGGGGAAGGGCGTCGGTGTTGACGCTGAGGGTGTAGCGGCCGGTGCCGCCTCCGGCATCGGAAACCTCAACGTAATAGACCTCGCCGCCCCATACCGAGAAGCCCTGGAAGGGCGCCATCGGCTGGAACCACGCGGGGTTGCCGGGGGTGGGGAAGGTGGGGAAGAGTGAGGGGTCGTTGGCGCCGGGAACGTCGTTGGCGCCTGTGGGATCGAGCGTGTCCGCACCGCCATTCTGCGGGGCGACATAGATAAGGTTGAAGTTCGAGTCGAAGACTCGGATCATGGCATTGGCGATCCGCGAGTCGGTCGTCTTGGCCAAGACGATCGAGACCTTTGTTGCGGGGCGCTCGTTGCGATCCCAAATGCCGGTGATGTTGTCGTTGAAGGTGGAGAGGGCGAAGACGCTGCTGACGGTTCCGAGGGTCTCGCCGGGGGAGACTCCGGCTGTGCCTCCACGCATGTTGCCCCACTGGCGTACGGGCATCTGCGTGTAGCGGAGTTCGAGCCGGGAAACGTGGTTGACGGTGAAGTTCGCTCCGCCCGCGGTGATACGGGTGAAATCGCCGCCGGCATAGATCGATTCAAAGTCGATGGCCGTGCCGTCAGGGTTGGTGCCCGGAGCGACGCCGATGCCATTGTTCTTGAACGTGACCAGGGCGCGGACCGTGCCGTTGGAAGTGAATGTGGTTGCCCACGCCCCGCCGACACCGGATGTGGGAAGCTGACGCACGATGCCCTGCGTGACACCGGCGACCACGCCGTTGTCGCCGCCGGCGAGCAGCGTTTGGTTCATGTCGTTGCCGATCTGCCCGCCGGTCAGATTGTCGGCGTGCCAGGTCGTGAGCGTGCGCACAGGGCCGGGCGTGAATCCGCCGAAGAGCGCCTGGAAGCGCGGGCCTGCGGGGGTAGTGCCGACCGCGTTGGCGCCGGATCGGCTGAAGTCGTAGGCGATGATGTTCGCGGCCGGAACCGCGGCGGGTGCGGCAACATCGCCACCCGCCGTAATCGCGGTGGACTGCGTGAACGAGCCGCCGATGATGACGCGGGTCGGTATATCTTCGAGCGCGTCGCCAGTCAGGTTCAGGCGCTGGCCGGGATCATCCCAAGTCGTGAGCGCATTCACCGGGCCGTTCACGCCGTAACCCGTGGGTGTCGCGCGAGAGAAGGGGGCGGTCATTGGGGGCTGAGTCTGGCCCCAAGTGATGTTGAAGCCGTTGGCCAGGCCGTTGCCCTGCAGGGTGGGCTGCAAGTCGCCCATCTTGTTTCGCACGCCCCAGTACGCCACGTTGTTGATGCCCGTGATCGGCCCGGGCGCCGACGGCGATGCGCCGTGCATCGGATCTACAACCGGGTTGGTGGAGAAGCCGTTGGCGAACGAGCCGCCGAAGAAAACCTGCGTCGGCAGATCCGGCGCGGCCTCGGGCACCTCAGTGATCGTGTCCATGCCGACGACCGGCTTGGTGGGGAACATGGTGGAACTGGGCGGATCCCAGATCGTAATGGCCCGAACAACCGGGCCCGCGCCGCCGAAGGCGCCGGTGACGCCACTGTTCATCGCAGAAATGCCGATGCCGCCTGGAATCAAGGCGAGAGCTTCGATGTTGTTGGCCGTGGCCGGACCGACGACCTGGGTGAACTGTCCGCCAACGTAGAGCTCGGGCGCGGCAACATTGCCCTGCAGGACGGCGGGAATGACGTCGCCGGAGGCAAGCGCGAAGACGGGGCCTGCGACATTGATCGGATTGGCCGAGTTTGGGTCGAGTGGGTCGGTGCTCCAGTTGTAGCGGCCGTTGATCGGGTCGAAGACGCGGAAGACGATGTTGCTGGCGGGCTGGCCGTTCACCATCGTGAAGCTGCCGCCGACGGCGAGAACCTGCGTGTTGTTGCCCGTTGCGCCCGTGGGGTTCCATACGGCCATGGCGAAGATGGGCCCGTTGATCGCGCCAAGGGCTTCGGTCGCGGGGCCGGCGTTGAACCAGTTTCCGCCATCCCAGATGCCGCTGTTCTCACTGGCGTACGGCTGGCCTGTGCGCGGATCCGTGCCGGTCTGGGCGAAGTTGCCGCCGACATAGAGGGGGGTCGTCTGGTTGCCGTCGTCGCCCGCGTAGGTTGAGAGCTGGTTCACTGGAGCGGTGAACTGGAAGAGGTCGGTATCGCCGGCGGCGAGGATGCGGCCGCGACCTGCGGCCGTCTCAAGCCAGGTGCGGTCACGCGACGGATTGCCCTCGGCATCGAGCGGCTGGAAGGGGTCGCCGAAGCGCAGCGGCGTGGCGAGTTGCCAGTCCGGAAGATTGGCCGTGGCGGGCGTGTTAATGTGGTCGTCCACCGGCTGAGAGGGGTCGAAGGTGTGGTGGGCTTCGATGAAGATCTTGAAACCGCCATCGGCGGCGTTGTCGAAGCCCTCGATGATGAGGTAGTACCGCTGGTTGCCCGTGACCGAGAAGATAAGCTGGGCCGAGCCGCCGCCCTTGTTGAAGTCGAGGAACGTGCCATCGGAGCTGTGCAGGCGGACGGCGGGCTGGGGCAGGGGTGCGAGCACCTGCAAGCCGCGAACCGCGCGCTGGGCGACGACCGTCACGATGCCGACGCCTGTGCCCTGCGAAGTGAACTGGAAGATCTGCGCGTCGGTGCCGCCGCGCGGATTCATGTTCGAGGAGCTGGTGATCAGCGGAACGTTGGACCACGGGGCGAGGGAGTCTTGGGCCGTGATGACGCGTGCGGTCTGACCAAGGCGAGTCTCAGAGTCGATGGGGACGTTCGATGCGGAGAAGCGGGTGATCAACTGATACACGCCCGACGGTTGTCCGCCCGCGCCGGTTGTACGCAGATCGTCGGCACGCACACGGACGTAGTACGTCGTGGCCTTGGAGGTGACATACGTGGTGAACGAGTCGTTCTGGCGGCCCGCGTCGGTGTCCGTGGCGAGGCGCTGAACCACGCCCTGGTTGTTGCCCGAGGAGAAGACCTCGATGTGCGGGTTGAGAATGGCGGCGTCGTCTGCGACGGCTTGGAATGTAGACAGCGAATCGAAGCGCGTGTCGTTCGGCGTGGTGTAGGTGTAGATCGTGTCCTGCTGGATCGCGCCAAGCCAACCCGGCGTGCTGGTTGCTCCCAGCGTGGACTCGAAGTGACCGCTGCCGAAGGCGACGTTGGGAACCGTCACGCCGCCGATGACCTGGTCGGGAGTCTGATCGAGCGTGAGCTCGGTGGTCGCCGCGCCGATGCGCAGGGCGTAGCGGCCGATGGTGTCGCGCCCTGTGATGGCGTTGGGGTCGGGGCGGACGCGGATGTAGTACGTTGCGCCGACGGTCGCCTCGAAGCCGGCCCAGCCGTCCGGGGCGCGCTGGGCCAGGGGGACGAGCGAGTTCAGGCCGATGGTGACTGCGCCGGCGAGGCCTGCTCCCGAGCCGTTGTCAGAGCCGGTCTGGATGAGATTGCCGCTGGCGTTGTAGATTTCCACGAACGTATCGAGGAAATGCATGTCGGTGGGGAGTATGCCGCCATTGCCGTCAGAGCCGCCATCGTTGGGGTTGACGGATGTGGTGTCGGCGGTGACTGAGACGAAGTCCTGTGTCGCGTGGCTTACACCAGTGGCCGTGACGGCCCCCGTGACGGCCCCCGTGGTGGCGTTGACATAGGTGAAGTGCGTTGCGTTGGTCACCGTGATGGTGAACGTGCCGTTGTACCCGCCGGGGGTCGCACCGGCGATCACGATCTGGTCGCCCGTGACGAACTGGTGGGCCACGGCGGTTGTGACCGTGACGACTCCCGCGGCCGGGACGAGGGCGCTTACCGGAACGATTCGGCGCCGGCCGGGAACGACGATCTTGAAGAGGTCGCCGGTGTCGCCGGCCTGGATGGTGCCGGTGAGCTGGCCCCGGCCGCGGTTCGCTCCGAGGGTGGTGTCCAGGTTCACCATGTCGGCCGATGGGCTTGGCACCCACGGAGTAGGGAGGCCCGGGTGATCGCCCGAGAGCATGGTGCGCGGCTCGACTTGCTCAAGCCCGGTCCACACGCGCCCAGCGGCGAGTGCAAGGCGAGCTGCGCTTCGAGGACCGAAGCGAGCGGCGAGGGGCTGGCGAGAAACACAACGGCGAAGATTCATGTCGATCATCTCGGGCTCCACGACCCCAACCGAGGTGGGTGTGCGATTCGATGTGCGGGCCGCGCTCGGCGTCTGGATCGTCCGGACGATCCACACGAGCGTTCGCCCCCCTCCCGTCTTCTCCCCCGGCGGTCGCGCCGATGGGTCGGCCAACCGATTGTCCACACCCAGCTTACGTGATTCCGGACCAGGTTGCGATTCGCTCGCGTTGGACACTCGGTTCCGCGCCTCATTCTGCCCGACTTCGGGGTCGAACGGTGCACGGTCGGTCAGAATAGCAACTCTTTTGGCAAGTTGCTGGTAGGAAAAAAGTTACTCAGAATTCCCGACGCAGGCATACCTCCCGATGTCCCAACCGGGTTGCCCCTATGCGGCGGCCCCGATTGGACGCTCGCCGAGTGCCACTCGCACCGCTCCTTCAGCGAGCAACTGCGTCGAGTCGTACACCGGCAATGGGCAGTTTTCACACGAAATCGCCAGTGGCACCTCTGTGCTCGCGAGGATGACGGCTTCGCAACCCCTGTCTTTGAGTCGCTCTATGACCGACAGCAACCGACAGATCGACTCTGGCCTGACGGAGCCAACGACGAGCTCTTTGAAGATAATCGTATCCACAATGTCCGCGTCAGCTTCGTCCGGCACGCCGCAGCGGATTCCCTTCAGGCCAAGGTTGGCCTGATAGGTTGAGCCGAACATGACCAATTTGGTTCCAATCACACCGACCTTCTTGCGGCCGTCAGCAAGAACCGCTTCGGTCACAAGGTCCGTCATGGTCAGCCAGGGAATCGGCGAGATTGATTCTGCCAGCGGCACGCCGTGCTGCATGAGGTTGTCCGGCACGATGACGAACTCGGCCCCCGCCGCGGCAAGCACCTTTGCCGAGCCCGCCAGTAACTCCCCGATCGTTTGCCAGTCGTCTCGATAAACGGCCGTGATGTACTGCTCGAAAGGTGTGTTGTGCAGCGTGACGAGCGGGTGCCCGCGTTCGCCGAGTCGCTTGCAGGCGTATCGAAATATGTCTCGATAGCAGAGCGCGGAACCCTCGGGGCTGACGGCGGCGATGCCGATGTGCTTGGGCACTGGGGTCTCCTGCGTCGTCGGGCAGCGGGGTTGGGCGACGGCTAATCGTCCGTGGGGCGGGGGGCAGTGTCAAACGAACGGGCAGAAGTTCCGTACTGTTGATGGATGCAGGCGTTCGATCCATTTGCGGTGCTGGGGCTGTCGCGTCGGTACAACATTGATGCGAGCGAGTTGGAACGGGTCTATCTGGAACGCTCGGCATCAATGCATCCGGACATGGTCGGGGAGCACGGCTTTGCGGAGATGGGAAGCGAGAGCGACGACCCGATCGCCGAACTGAACCGGGCAAAGCAGGTGTTGGCCGATCCGGAGCAGCGGGCGATCGCGCTCTGGAAGCTGTGGGGCGGTGGTGGGGCGGACGACAAGACGCTGCCGCCGGGATTGCTTATGGAAATGATGGAAGTCCGAGAGGAGATGGACGCGGCTCGATCCTCGGCGAATGCGGCGGAATTGGGGAAGTGGGGGGAGTGGGCCGAGGAGCGACGCGTGGAGTATCAACGAAAGGTGGGCGAGCTTTTCGCGCGGCTGTCGCCGGGGGATTCGAGCAGCGGCGCCGTATTGAAGCAGATCAAGATTGAACTCAACGGGTGGCGGTATATCAAACGGCTGGTGGAGCAGTTGGGATAGCGTGTGGGGCGGGCGCCTCCTCCGCGTGTGGGTCGCACAAAGCGTCATACGCTTGAACATGCCCACCCCCCGAGCATTGGTCATTCGCACCGCCGGCACCAACTGTGACGCCGAAATGTGCCGCGCCTTTGAAATGGCCGGAGCATCCGTGGAACTCGTCCATGTGGACCGGTTGATTGCCGAACCTGCTCGCGTCGAGGCGTTCGATCTCATCGGATTTCCAGGTGGATTCAGCTACGGTGACGATATCGCCTCCGGAAGAATTCTGGCGATGAAGCTGCGTGAGAAGTTGTACCCCGCGCTGCGCGATGCCGCCCGTCGCGGCTGCCCGATGATCGGGGCTTGCAACGGATTTCAGGTGCTGGTGCAGGTGGGCTTGCTGCCGGGGCCTGGCGCGGGAGTGGAATGGCCGCAGGATGTTGCGCCGGCGCAGACGACCGCGCTGAGTTTCAACTCGGGCGGGCGATTCATCGACACCTGGGTGCGGGTAAAGCCCATTGCCGGCTCGCCCTGCATCTGGACGCAAGGGATTGCCGAGCATTTCGGTGCGCACGCGGCCGACGTGCTGCGTCTCCCGATCGCGCACGGCGAGGGACGTTTCGTGACGGCCAGCGCTGCGGTGATGCGTGATCTGATGAACAACGGCCAGGTCGCAATGGGTTACCTCGAAAATCCCAACGGCAGCGAGCAGGACATCGCGGGTATCTGCGATGTCAGCGGGCGGATCTTCGGGCTCATGCCCCATCCGGAGCGGTACCTCGATTGGACGCGCCATCCGTTCTGGACGCGACTGGACAAAAGCGTGATGAACGGGCCGACGCCCGGATTGATGATGTTCCAGAACGCCGTGCGGGCGGCCCAGCGCGTGCATGTCTGACGCCCCGGCGCGACTCCACCATGCCCATTCGACTCGAAGAGCTCAGGGCCCGCACTCCGCCGGTGCTGATCGGTGAGGACCGATTGTGCGCCGCCTGTTCGTACAACCTGCGAGGCCTGCGCGATGACGGCAGGTGTCCCGAGTGCGGAAAACCGATAAAGCAGCGCGAGCTTCTGCGATTTGCCGATCGCATGGTGGATGCGCCGATCGAGTGGCTCCGCGTCTTTCGTCTGGGCACGCTCGGTCTCTTCCTTGGCGGGTGGATCATGGCGGGCGGCCTGATGGCGTGGGCGCTGCTCGGACAAGTGTGGTGTGCCTTGGCGGCGTTTGTCGGGGCGACGCTTTGGACCGCGGGAACGATGCTGACTACGCGGCCGCGCCCTCGCACACCGGCGACACAGTTCGATCCTGATAAGGAATGGGTCGGATCTCGGGCCTGGGCGCGGGCGAGCCAGCCGATGTGGATGTTCGCGATCGGTGGCGGAGCGATTGTGCAGGCGATTGATAAAGCGACGCCCGCGACGGTCATTCCGATCGCGGTGCTGATGCTCGGCGGCGTGGTTGGGTGGTGGCCGCTGATGATGATTCAATCGAATCTTGCATACTGGGCTTCGGATACGGACCTGTCGCAAAAACTGCGGAACGCGGCTTGGGGCGTGGGTATCGGTTTGGGGCTGGGTGCGGGCGTCTGCTACGCGATCGGGAATGGATGGATCGGACATCCGATCATGAGCATCTTCTTCTTCGGGGCGTGGGCAGGGCCGATCTGTCTTTCGCTGGGGTACATCCTGATCGGTCTTTTGCAGCTTTGGCGGCTGGGGTGCTGGGTAACGCTCAGCCACATGCACACGGTGATGAAGGATGAGCGGTTGCGCGAGCGGGCGACGGCGGCGCGTCGACCGCGGGGGCCTGGCTGAGGTCATCACCTACGATCGGGGATGAGCGAGCGTGCGGGCAGCAAGGGCAAGGTACTGGTGGCTATGAGCGGCGGGGTGGACTCGTCGGTGGCCGCCGCGCTGCTGGTGCGCGAGGGGTATGAGGTCGTCGGGGTGTTCATGCGTCTTGGGTCGCCGGGGGAGGCGCTGGACACGATGGAGCCGGCGGATTCGGTGGCGCCGCCGACCTGTGATCCGCGCAAGCTCAAGATCGGGCATCAGGGGTGCTGCTCGATCAACGACGCTGCGGATGCGCGGCTGGTGGCGGCGGAGCTTGGCGTGCCGTTCTACGTCGTGAACTTCAAGAAGGACTTCGGGCGGATCATCGATTACTTTGTGGATGAGTACGCCGCGGGGCGGACGCCGAACCCATGCGTGCGCTGCAACGACTGGCTGAAGTTCGGGAAGTTGCACGAGTACGCGATGCAGATCGGGGCTTCGCACGTGGCAAGCGGGCATTACGCCCGAGTGGATGGTGGCACGGGTCTCCAGACCCGTGCCTCAGGTTCCGCTGAAAGGCAGGGGTCTGGAGACTCGTGCCCCCGCCTGCTGCGCGGCGTTGATCACACCAAGGACCAGTCGTACGTTCTCTTCGGCGCGCCGCGGGAACGGCTCTCGCGGATGTTTCTGCCGATCGGCGGGTATCCCAAGACCGACGTTCGCGCTATGGCACAGAAGTTCGGGCTCCCGACCTTCGACAAGCCGGACTCGCAGGAGATCTGCTTCGTGCCGGACAACGACTATGCGGGGCTGGTGGAGCGGCGGCGGCCGGATTTGGCGAAGGCCGGAGCGATCGTCGATGGTGGCGGAAAAGTGGTGGGCGAGCACGGCGGGCAGCACAAGTTCACGATTGGCCAGCGGCGCGGGGTGGGTGTAGCGCTCGGGCACCCGATCTTCGTCGTGGGCAGGGATCCTGTCGCCAACACTGTGACCGTCGGCACACGCGAGCAACTCCTGAGCGGATCGTGCGAAGTGGGGGAGGCGAACTGGCTTGTCGACGAGTCGAGCTTTGAGAACTGGCGCGCCGTGTTGGCGAAGTACCGTTACAACACGCCCGCGGTGCCGGCGCGAGCGAAGCGGGCGGAGCATGGCGACACCGCTACACCGAGCGGCCGCAGGGGTCGATTCATTGTGGAGTTCGATCTGCCACAGCCAGCCGTAGCACCCGGGCAGGCGATGGTGCTGTACGACGCGGACGAGCCGGATGTCGTTCTGGGCGGCGGGTGGATCGGCGCAACCAGGTAGAGCATGACGCGGCCGGTGGAATCAATCCATCGTCTGGGTCTTGTCGCTGCGGTGCGGGTCGATCACATTCACACTCTGCCCGGCACGGTTACTCGTGGAAAAAAACGTTTCCTGGATATTTCCAGTGAGAAATGCGGCGTGCCCGTCGGTAAATGTGAAGTTCGCGCCGTCGTGGCCGTGGTTGTCTTCCGGGCCGTAGTAGCCCGGCATCGTGCGGGCAGCGGTCGCGTTGGGTGACGTGGAGCCGCTTCCGCCTCCGTACCACGCAGCAACGCTGATATCCGGTCCGTTCGTTTCATCTCCCCAGATTGGCGCCGGCTTCACGACTACGGCCTCGTCCGTCTTCATGCCCGCGATGTACAAGTAGCTGATGTTGTAGGAGACGACGTCCTCAGAGCTTTTCGGCGCGTGAGGGACTTTCAAACCGCCGGCCGCGAGCGACGCAGTGATCGAACCGCTGGTGGAGGGAACGCGTCCGAAGTAAATGTCTTCTTTGTCCGAGGGGCAGTACAGGGCCCCGAACCCGTCCATGTACGCGGAGAGCAGCGGATTGGTGTTGCCGTCGGAATATGCGGCGGTGGCGGGGTCGCCGGTGGTGCCTGTGTACCCGTCACCAGTCGGGAAGTACTGCGAGTCGCCCAACTGATACAGACTGAAGAGCCCAGCTACTCCGCCGTATCGATAGACATTGTTCAGATATGGAGTGGTCTGAGAGCCCGGAGGAACCGGATACCAATCCTTGCTGTCGCGCCCGTACATCATCATGACGACGCTCATCTGGCGACAGTTGCTCAGACAGACGCCGAGCCGAGCAGCGTTCCGAGCTTTGCCCAATGCCGGAAGCAGAATGCCGACAAGGAGCGCGATGATGGCGATCACCACCAAGAGCTCGATGAGCGTGAAGGCGCGGCGAGCTTGTGTGCGGGTCATCATGTTCTCCATGCGCTGCATGAATGGAAAGGGTTTCATTCCCGGAAATGGTACCTGGGGTTCTCTCGGGAGTTGCCACATTCTGCATTTCGGCGAGTGTCTGTCAAGTGCGAACATCAAGCGACGAAACAGTCCGTAACGCGGAAGATTTTGTTCGCATTTTGTGGGGATATACCATTGTGATCTCAGCCTTGAACGGGGCCATTAACGGAGAATGGGACCGTTTTCATTGATTTCCGTGGAACCCAGAATATTCCCTTGTGTTCCAGAAAATCGCGGGTAATTTCCGGTTCACACGGTCTGTGCGTTGAGGGGCTGAAACACGATCACAACCCCCGACATGGCTGTCTCCCAGATTTTCCACAGGAGTCTCTCGATGTGTCGAATTTCACTTGTCACCGGGCTTGTGCTTCTGGCCGGAACTTCGGTTTCCAACGCACAGCCCGTGCTGGACGGTCATTTGGATCCGACCTTGTACGGCCCTGCAAAGTGGTTGCAGACGCTCCCTACGACGTACGGTGACAACCGCCCCGATCTGTGCACGAGCGTGGGAAACCGTGTCTCTTTCGCGATCAACAACTCGAATGCCCTCGGCGTTAGCGGTGGGACCGCCGCCGGCGACCCGGTCGCGGCCGCGGCGGTGACAACCGGCGTGGAAGTTCGAATCCCTCTGAGCCAGTTGGGCAATCCGGCCGGGGCGATTCGCGTCGCCGGTTTTATCAACAACGGCGACTGCAACTATCTGTCCAACCAGGTCATCGGCGGGTTCACCGCGCCGCGGGGCAATCTGGGCGGAGACATGAACGGCAACTTCAATGGCAGCGCGGCGATGATCAACTTCAGCGACGAGATCAACGCGCCCGGTCCGCAGTTCATTACCGTTCCCAATGCCGCTGGCTCTGGCACCGCACCGGTGCTTGATGGAACGCTCGACGCGTACTACGGAGCGCCGATCTGGGTTCAAAATACGCAGACGGGTTTCGGCGACAGCTCGCTCGCGACTGTGGACTACGCCAATGGCTCCGAGATCGACGCCGTTTATGGCAAGATCGCCACGGCCGACTATGGAGATGGTCCGCAGGCGTACTTGTTCCTCTTCGTCGCGGGCAATGTGGAAACGAACTTCAACCGTCTGAACCTGTTCTTTGACACCGGCGGCGCGGGCGGCCAGAATCAACTCATTGCCAACCCCGGCGCCGACGGTCTGGCGAACATGACCGGGATGACCTTCGACACCGGTTTCGCCGCTAACTACTACATGGACTTCCGCTGCGGCGGCAGCCCCTTCGGAATCTACGCCGACTTTGCCAAGCTGAATCCGGTCGGCGGCGGCGGCTACATCGGCGGCGGCGCGGCCGCGACAGCGGTCATCGGCGCGGGCAACAACTGCCCTCCGGATGCGGTGATCTCCACCGGCTCCGAGCTCGACGGTCTGTACTCCTATGTCGATCGCACCAACAACCGGCTGTACATGATGTTCACGGGCAACTTGAAGGCGGGCGATTTCGTCGCCCTCTTCTTCGATGCCAACGGCAACCCCACAGGCGACGAGGGGCAGAACGTTCTGCACGGGGCCGGCAACATCTTCGGAGTCGAGCGTCCCAACCCCAGCATCGGCATCGCCGACGGCGGGGCCGGCTCGCTCAATCGCTGCGGCTTTGACGGCACCAGCCCCGGCCTGACGTTTGACGCGGGCTTCTACGCCGATTATTACCTGAACACGCACATCGAGAACACGAACCGCGAGGCGGCAGATAGCGCAGTGATCCGCACCCACGGCCGCGCGGAAACGCTCAGCGGCGTTCCGCTGGACTACGGCAGCTACACAGGGGCAAACATCCCCACCGTGGTCGCATGGGACGGCACGAGCTTCGATCAGGCGATTCCTGCGACGGGCGTCGGCGGCTTCCCCGCCTCGATCCAGCCCCAGGACGGCAGCACGCCCAATCTGCTCTCCCACTTCCCGCCGCGTGAGTCCAGCCGGGTGCTGGCGGCCTATCAGGCGGCCAACGGCGGAAATCTCCCACCTGCCAACAACATGGACGGCACCAATCCGGTGTGGACCGACTGGCTGGGTGCGACCAACTCCGGTCTCAATCCGGTTGCTCCGGTTGCATCGCAGCCGCGTTCGGGCCTGCTCAGGATGCGGATTGATAACAGCAACATCGTCGGTGTGACCGCCGCGAGCGGTGCCGGCGCTGGCACTGCCGCGTACGGGTTTGAGGTGTCCGTCAATCTTGAGGAGCTTGGCTACAACCCGCGCAGCCGCGTTCGTGTGGCTGGCTTCATCGTGAATGGTGCGTTCACGAGCGTGAGCAACCAGGTTCTGGGCGATCCTCTCAGCGTGAACGATCTCGGCGATCCGCGCATGATCAACTTCGCGGCTGACCCGAACCCCGCGCACAAGCACTATGTGGTCGTCGCGTCGTGTGTCGCGGACTTCAATGGCGACGGCGTCGTCGCCGTGCAGGACATCTTTGACTTCCTTACCGCCTGGTTCGGCGGCGATCCGCGAGCCGACATCAACGGCGGCGGCTTGGGCGTGCAGGATATTTTCGACTTCCTGTCGCTCTGGTTCGCCGGTCCGTGCATCGGCGGGTGATTTCCCAAGTTTCGAATGGCCGCCGTGTGGGCGGTTCATTGCAGCGAAGACCGAAGGCCGCCGGGATCTCCCCGGCGGCCTTTGTTTATGTCTGCCCCGGGTTGAGAGAAATCAAGACCGCCGGCCTGCGCCGCCGCCGCTCCGACTCGGCTCCGGTTCCTTCTTCATGATGAAGAGATAGTTGAACCCGCGATCGAAGTAGTTTCCTTCCTCGGCGGCCTTGCTGCGGTTGCCCTGGGTGAGCTTGGCGTTGTGACGGGCGACGGCGATGATGTCCACCGGCTTCAATCCCTGGCTCAAGATCGCGAAGAGCTCGAAGCCGATCGGCATGAACGCTCCCGTGCCGGAGCCCGGATCGCCAGGGGCTCGCTTACGCCAGGAATCGGAGACGTACAGCGCCATGTACCTCTTGGGGCGCAGGATGCGGTTCATTTCGTTGATCGCACGCGTCATCGCCTGAAAATATGCTCGGCCCCCATCGGCCCCAGTGGCGTCCAGCTTGCCGATGCACGTCGGGTCGTCGGAGTAGTTGATGTGCGTGGAGTACGGGGGATCGACAAAGACGAAATCGGCGGATTCGGCGGGGAGTGGGAGTTTGCGGGCGTCGCCCTTGCGGATGTCCGGCCGGCGCGGCTGCAAGTCGAACCCGATGCCAGCACGCTTCAGGTCGTTGCATACATCGAGCGTTGTGCCGGAGCCGCACATAGGGTCAACAACGGTGTCGCCCTCGCGCGTGTATCGCTGGAGGAGTTGCCAGATAATCCACGAGGGCGTCGCCCCGGCGTACTCGCGATCGCCCTGCATGGCCGAAACGAGCGTGCGTTTGCCGGTGGCGTCTTCGCTGTATTGGTCGTAGTGCTGACTTGGGTAGTCCCAGAGAGTGGTCGTCTGAATGCGCAAGGGTGGACGCTTGCCGGGCGGAGGCGGACCTTCGCCTGGGCGTTCGGTAATCGCGGAGGGCCGGTGAGGGGGCGGGGGCCGATCAAACTCGCGGCGCGGGCGCGGCGTCACTTCAGGGCCTCCAGAATGGCGTGCTTGGCGGCGGCGATATCGAGCCGTGCCTTCGCACCCGCCGCCCGGGCGTGCCCGCCGCCACCGAGCTTCTGACAGACTTTGTTCACGTCGATAGCGTTCGGCCCCGGCTTGGAACGGAGCGAGAACTTGGTCAGCGGGGATTCGCCGGGATTCACGGGATTCTCGGTGAGAACAGCCGCGACTTGCACACTGGCGACCGTGAGCACCATGTCCGCGAACCCTGCCGTGTCGTTGCGTTCTGCGCCTGTGGCGTCAAAGTCCGCAAGCGTGAGGGACATTGTCGCGGTGTCTTCGTTTGCACGAACCGAGTGCAGTTCCAGCGTGTTCAGCGCCCGACCCAGCAGACGCCACCGGCTGGCGACATCCTGCTGCTCGATCATTCCATAAAGCTTCGTGTGATCTACCCCCGCTTCAATCAGGTCGGCGGCCAGCCGCAGCGTTGCGGGAGTCACCGACGAGTAGCGGAACCAGCCCGTGTCGGTGGCGAGACCAAGGTAAAGCGGTTCGGCGACATCGAGCGGGAGTTTCGCGGCCGAAGCGACGCCGCAGAGCTTGACGCAGAGCGGTGCGATCACCTGCGTACATGAGGCGCAACTTGAGTCGATGATGCGGCGTGTGGCCGCCGCGCCGTCCCCATGCAGATGGTGGTCGAGGTTGATGTTGCGGTCGGAGCGGGGCTCAAGCCACGGGCGCATCTCAGCGAGCTGCGTCCACGAACCGGTATCGACGATCACGCAGAGGTCGGCGTCGAGCGCGGGTGCGGGACGGCCGTCGGCCACCTGCATCGGTTGGCCGGGTGCGAAGGTGCGAAATGGTGTCGATGCGCACAGATCGGGAACCCACCTGGGCAGTGGTCCGGCGTACCAGATCTCCGCCGCAACGCCCGCGTGTTTCAGCGAACGGGCCATTGCAAGCGTTGAGCCCGCGGCGTCTCCATCCGGCTTGGCGTGCGTCGTGACAACGACGGATTGTGCGTGCCTCAGGTCCGCGGTAAGCTGATCGACCGTGGAGTTGGTGGCCCAGCGGGGTGGATCGGAGGCGTTCGCTGTCGAGCCATTTGCGGCCGGAGCATGGGAAGCAGATTTCGCCGCGGGTTGGTTGCTCAAACAAGTGTCTCCTGCGCCATGGTCTGCATCCCCTTGTCGCGGGAGCATATCGACGTGTGCTCGGCCACGATTTGGTGGCATCGCTCGCAGTCTCGCTCCATCTGGTCGAGCAGAGCTGGGAGCGAATCGAACCGCACCTGTTCGCGGACCCAGCCGAGCATGGAGAGCCGCAGATTCCAGCCGTATTCGGGCAATCCCTGGATCGGTGACCAGGAGTTGGGGCTGTCGCCGGGCTGGAGGAGGAAGGCCTCGACGGCGCGGGCGTGCGTACCGAATGTGGGCTTGGTGCCGATGCTCACGGCGGCGGCGAGGCGGCGGCCATCGGGAAGTTCGGCCAGCGCGGCGTATACGCCATCGGCCGGAATGAGCGTCGGCGTTTCGAGGTTGGCCGTGGGGAACCCGATGGTGCGGCCGCGGCGATCACCCTGCACTACGGTTCCGTTCAGTTCGTACGGACGATCGAGTACGATCGCGGCGTCACGAACGCGACCGTTTCCCAGAAGCCAGCGGACGATCGTGCTTCGCGCCGAAACCATCTGATGGTCGGTGAGCGCGATGGAGACGGTGGGGACGACATCGACGCGGAACCCCATCGTGCGCCCCATCTCGGCGAGAACCGCGTTGTTGCCCGCGCGGGCACGCCCGAAATGGAAGTCGTCGCCTTCAACAAACGCGATCGGGCGGTACTTGGCGACGCACTCGCGAACGAACTGCTCGGGGGTTTCCGCGAGGAACTCGCGGGTGGGTTCCAGCCGTATGACCTCATCGGCGCCGGCGTTGAGTATCCAGGCCTTGCGCTGGTCGAACATGCTCAGCCGAGGCGGCGCGGCCTCCGGGCGAAGCACCTCAAGCGGATTGGGTTTGAAGACCAAGGCGACCACGCGAGTCCCGGGGTTCTCTCTGGCGACTTCTCGGGCGCGGCGGATCAACGCCTGATGGCCAAGGTGAACGCCGTCGAACGTGCCGACTGAGAGAATGCTGGGCTGGGGAACATTGGGCACGAGAAACTCCGGGGCGCGGCGATCGGGGAAGTTTAGACGCGCCCGGCCCGCGATACACTTGCGGCCGCACGCCTCAGGAGCAGTTTCGACATGGCGATCTTCTCGCGCAAGCCCAAGCCCGCCCCAACCCAGCCGACCACGAAGCCCGCGCCATCCGGCTCGCAGGGCGGGGCCGCAGACGCCCGCATTATGGAGATCGGGCGCGACATGCTCGATCGCGCCCGCGGCCACAAATCCGGCCTGCTCAGCGCCAAGTTTTATTCCGACAAGCTGATGGACTGGTCCATGAAGGACCAGAACTTCAAGGTCCAGCTCTTCCGCTTCGTCGACGCATTTCCGATGTTGCGGACGACCGAGGACATTTTCGATCACCTCTCGGACTATCTCTCGCAGCCGGGCGTGAAGGTTCCCGCGGCGATCGACATGGGCTTGAAGGCGGGCGGCATCGCCAAGGGCTTGGCGGTCAAGACGATCACCTCGCAGATCGAGGGGATGGCCAGCAAGTTTATTCTGGGCACGGACGCGGCCAGCGCGCTGCCGAACCTGAAGGATCTGTGGAACGACGGGATCGCCTTCAGCGTGGACCTGCTCGGCGAGGCGTGCGTGAGCGACGCCGAGAGCGAGCACTACCAGCGGAAGTATCTCGATCTGATCAACAACCTGCCGGCGCAGGTGGCGGGGTGGAAGGTGAACCCGCGGCTGGAGTCGGACCACCTCGGGCCGATCCCGCGGACCAACGTCTCGATCAAGATCAGCTCGCTCTCGGCGCGGGTGGATCCGATCGACACCGAGGGCTCCATCAAGGAGCTCATGAAGCGGATCGTGCCGATTCTGGAGGCCGCAAAGGCCAAGGGCGTCTTCGTCAACTTCGACATGGAGCAGTTCGCACTCAAGGACCTGACGCTCGAACTCTTCATGCGTTGCTGCGAGACCGTGGACTTCCAGGCGGGACTTGCCATGCAGGCGTATCTGCGCTCGGGCGAGGATGATGCGAGGCGCATCTGCGACTGGGCGAAGAAGAGCGGGCGCGTCGTCAGCGTGCGGCTGGTGAAGGGCGCGTACTGGGATTACCAGGTGATCCACGCCGAACAGATGGGCTGGCCCTGCCCCGTCTGGCCGACGAAGCGGGAGACCGATGCCTGCTTCGAGCGGATGACGGAGATTTTCCTGGATGCCTGCCCGCGATTGGAAGTGGGGGGGGGCGGGGGCGGCAAGCCGTCGGGCGTGAAACTCGCCCTTGGCTCGCACAATGTGCGTTCGATCGCCGCAGCGATCGCGGGTCTGGAGCGGCGCGGGCTGCCGAACAACGCGATCGAGTTGCAGATGCTCCACGGCATGGCCGACCAGCTCAAGTACGCCGCGGCGGACATGGGGCTGCGGATTCGTGAGTACGTGCCGGTTGGGGAGATGATCCCGGGCATGGCGTACCTCGTGCGCCGGTTGCTGGAAAACACATCGAACGAGAGTTGGCTGAAGGCCGGATTCCTCGACAACGCCGATCCGGCGACGCTGTTGGCCTCGCCGCATGCGAGCCCGACGAGTGAGCGGGGGGGTGGGTGGGGGGCGAACGGCTCGCATTCCTCCAATACCGATGGCGCGGGGATTGCTCTTGAGCTCGGCGGCAAGTCCGCCGGCATCTCGCCGGAGAAACACAAGCTTTCAGCGGTCGTTGCGGGTGTGGGTGATGGCCGCCCTTTCTTCAACGAGTCGATGCGGGACTTCTCCATTGCCGCCGTGTGTACTTCCTTCGCGCAGGCGGTTGCGAAGGCCACCGTGCCGAGCATTGCCAACGACCGAACGCCCGAGCAGGGGCTGGCGATGGTCGGGGCCGCGGAGAAGTTGTTCGAGACGTGGCGCGATGTGGAGCCGGAGTTGCGGGCCAAGGTGCTCGTGGATGCCGCGGCGGGAATGCGAGCGCGACGCGATGAACTCTCGGGCGTAATGATCAAGGAAGCGGGGAAGACGTGGCGCGAGGCGGATGCGGATACGTGCGAGGCGATCGATTTCTGCGAGTACTACGCCCGCCAGGCCGTAGGCCTGTTCAACCGCAACCGACTCGGCTCCTTCATCGGCGAACTCGATGAAACCTGGTACCAGTCCCGCGGCGTCTCGGTCGTGATTGCGCCGTGGAACTTTCCGCTGGCGATCTGCTGCGGCATGACGACGGCCGCGCTGGTGACGGGGAACCCGGTCATCGTCAAGCCCGCCGAGCAGACGCCCGGCATTGCCAAACTCATGTGCGAGATTCTCTGGAGCGCACTCGAGAAGAACGGCCAGTCCCGCGACCTCGTGCAGTTCTGCCCGGCTCCCGGCGAAACAACCGGTGCGGCCCTCGTGCGCGATCCGCGGGTTGCCGTCATCGCCTTCACCGGCTCGCGAGATGTCGGGCTGGACATCCTGCACGCCGCAGCACCGCTCTCGCCATTTTCTTCCTCCGCGAGCCCCGCGTCCCTGCGTGAGACGCCCCCCCTCCCCTCCTCCCACGTGAAGAAAGTCATCTGCGAGATGGGCGGCAAGAACGCGATGATCATCGACACCAGCGCGGACCTGGATGAGGCCGTGCTCGCTGCCCGCCACTCCGCGTTTGCATTCCAGGGCCAGAAGTGCTCTGCGCTCTCGCGCCTGATCGTCGTCGATCCCGAAGGCGAGCGCGGCCCGGCGATCAAGCACGTCATCGAGCGCCTCGTCGAAGCCACCAAGGCCCTGGTCATCGGCGACCCGACCCGCCCCGGCACGGACATCGGCCCCGTCATCGACGAGCAGGCCGCGAGCAAGATCCGCGGCATGATCGAGACCGCCAAAAACGAGGGCTGCACCCTCGAACTCGCCATGGACGTCCCGCCCACCGCAACCCTGCCTTCACATCCCACATCCGACATCCCACATCCGACATTCATCGGCCCCACGATCTTCTCCGGCGTCACCCCCACCCACACCATCGCCCGCGAGGAAATTTTCGGCCCCGTGCTCGCCGTGATGCACGCCCCGACGTTCGAGGAAGCCCTCCGCATCGCCAACGACTCGCCGTACAAGCTCACCGGCGGCGTCTTCAGCCGTCGCCCCAGCCATCTGGAACTGGCCAAACGCAAGTTCCGCGTCGGCAACCTCTACCTGAACCGCGGCATCACCGGCGCGCTCGTCGCCCGCCAGCCCTTCGGCGGCTTCGGCATGAGCGGCGTGGGCTCCAAGGCGGGCGGCGTGGACTACCTGCTGCAGTTCGTCGAGCCGCGTGCCAGTTGCGAGAACACAATGCGGCGGGGGTTTGCGCCGGAGCTGTAGTCGCTTCGCGAGAAAGACGCCCATCCCGGCGAAGGATGGAAGACCGTGGCACTGTCTTGCCGCTTTGGGCAAGGCAGTGCAGTCAACCCCACGCGCCCCCGCCCCCCCCGCATGACCTAGCGCGAGTACGATTGCTCATGCAGCGCGACCGTTTCATCCGGATCGTCTTGGGCTTGGTAATCGGGACGGCAGTGGCTCTGGGCGTGTGGGTCAGCATGCGAGGGAAAGACACGGAATGGTCCTTCGGACCACATCAGCCCGTGTTCGCCGGGATTCTCGTGGGCCTGGCAGTCGCGGCGCTCATCGCTGCGACCACGCCGACAAATCGCTCATAGCCCTTGGGCAGGTGGCATCACCGTGCCACGAACTTGGCGGCGGGTGGACCTACGTTGAGCCGTGCCACTACCTTGCCGCTTTGGGCAAGGCAGTGCAGTCAACCCCACGCGCCCCCGCACGCCAAGGTCGGGCCACCCGCTGCAATCGTGGAGGCCGCGAGCTGCCAGGCGCTCGGCCTGAGGGTGATCGATGGAGCGCAGACCTGTGCCCCAAACCCCTGCGACCCGCCCCGCCCTGCGGACTTTGACGGCGACGGCGTGGTGAATGTGCAAGACATCTTCGACTTCCTCGCCGCGTGGTTCGGGGGCTGATTCGGAGTCGATTTTCAGCGCGAGTTCAATCAAGGCAGAAGATACCGACCCAATCTTTCTTCGTGTTGGCGCTTCGCGCACTGGGGCGGCGAGTGCGGGCCACCATCTGTGTCTACTTACCCGGCAGCTTCGCCGCGAGCACATCGACTTTCTCGATTTGCGGCGGCGAGGCGAGCAGTTCGGGGGCCTTGGCCATCAGGGCCGCGGCGACCTTGCCCGACAGGTGTGCCTGCCGTCCCGCATCGTCGGGGAACGCGTCGAAGATGCCGAACTTCGTGGGCGAGAAGCGAATGGCGAACCAGGCCGTGGTGGCCGGCTCCTGCTGCACGATCGACAGGCCGCCGAGCAGGAACTCCGCGAGCTGGGCTTCCTTGCCGGGCTTGGCTTCCAGTGTGACGCAAAGGGCTTTGCTGACCATGATGCACATCCTTTTTTTTCGGCCGCTGGCCGTGAGCCCACACACGCCAGCACTCTAGGGCGCACCTCAATCGGACAGATGGCCGCACATTCCCGGGCCACCCGCCGCACCTTCCCGTTCGATCCGCAGGGAGTGCTACTGGTCGAAGAGAAGAGAAAGGCATTTTGCTGATGGCCTTCAGCCTGAGGAAGGGAAGGCGAAAGCGGGGCGCGGCGCGTGGGCGAGGGCGAGGGTGATGCGGGCCGCTTGCCACATCCTGATGTACGCTTAACCGTGATTACGAAGCGCACATGGCCCTGGATCGAGAACGAGAAGTTTCTTCTTGTCTTTGCGATGCGCGGCCACCGGTTGCCCCCGGAACTTGCGGGCCTGTCACGGGAACGGCTGCTGATCGAAGCTGCGTTGCGCGGCCGTCTGGGCCCGAACAAGCGCTGGTGCGGAGATGGCCTAGCCGCGATTGCGCTCGGCTCGCTGCGGTCGGGCTGCGAGAAGCGAGGTGGGAGGTTGATCGATGCGCAGGTGTGCTCATCCTGCATCTTCGCACATGTCGAGGTACCACCGTTCAGCCAGTACGGATTGTGCGATGCGGTGCGATTGGTCACGGCCCGACGTGCGAGGCGGTCGCTGGGGTGGTCCCGGTCCGAGCGCGTGTTTTCCAAGCGGGTGCGCATGTCGAAGGAGGAGAACGTCGACCTGCTCAACGAGTATCGAGCATCGCTGCCCGAGCTTCCCAGCCTGTAGATGACCGTGCGGAAGGCACGTGGCCCAGCGATGGCGCAGGGTGATGTGCCTCCATCTTCGCGGCTTTGAGCGAACGTGGTGCCGGTTGTGGGTAGTCGCGGCGGGTGGCCCCGATTGACTCGCGCCTTGGCACCGTTCTGCTTTGAGAATCGGTGCTGCCTTGGTGGTTGCCTGAGCCCAACGCACCGATTCCCAAAGCGGAATCGGTGGCACGGGTTCGGGGGTTCTTGCCTTTGGCTCTGCGGGGTGCCGGGGCGGAGCCCGGCATTGCATAGTCGGTTGCTCGTCGCCCCTACAGCGGCTTGGTGCCCTTGGCCTTAAAGTAAACGTACAGCATAAGGCAGAGCGAGATGGAACTAGTGATGCCCGCGAAGGGAACCAGCCACACGGCATCCTTCATGTCGGTAAACCGGTGCAGCAGCACGATAAGCCACAGGCAGGCGTTGCTGATCGCGCAGGTGATAATGCCTTGCTCACGGTTCATCAACTTACTGTAGGGAATCTCCATCGCTGGAGAACGACGGCGGTGGCGGCCGAGCGGCCTTTGTCTTTGGCTCGGCGGGGTGCCGGGGCGGAGCCCGGCATTTCCGATTCCCCGGCCCCCGCGCCGGGCGAATTGGCTCCTGCACCTCGAACATCGCGCCGAACAACTCCATTTCCGCGCCCAACAGCCATTTCTTAGCACCGAACAATCATTTCTCGGTGCCATACAGCCGCTGATAGGTGCGTAACAGCGGCTGAATGGTGCGTAACAGCGGCTGTTCGGTGCGTAACAGCCGCTGTATGGTGCGTAACAACTCCTGATAGGTGCGTAACAGGAGCTGTTACGACCACTATCCGGACGTGCATCCCGGCTGGGGCTTCAGGAACGCGGTTTTGTGGGTTTTGGGGTTGCAGCGCGGCGGGCGGCGCGACTGGCGCGGTGAGGGGTGCGGACCAGGCTCGAGCACGTAAACGCTTGCAGTCAGAAATGGTCGTATTTCGGGCCGATTGGTGCGGTTTCATGCGAGATGAAAGCGTGCGGTCGGTCTTCCCCCGCTCAGGGGAATCGCTCGCGAAGAAATCACAGATCGCGCGGGCCGCACGCTTCAGCAGCGCGCCGGGCTGGCCGAATTTTTCGGTCACTCAGCGACGCCGCGATGGTTCCTGCCCGGTGCACTTCGCACGCGGGAGGCACGCCGGAGAGCGCCGCCGAAGATTCATAGGAGAGCTCATCATGAGTTCTGTATTGCCTTCGGATCGGCGCGAGCTGATCCAGTTCGGAAATGATCACAGCGCGATCTTTACCACGAACGCGCTCGCGATCGGGCTCACTGCCCCGATGGCCCTCCAGTTCAAGAACGATCTGGCATCCGCGTCGCTCGCCTTCAACGCCGCCACCCTCGCCCGCAACCAGGCGAAGGTCGCCACCGAGGCCTACTACGCCGCCTGCACCACCTTCCGGACCACCGCCTCCGGATGCATCCGCAGCATCAAGACCTTCGCCGAGGCCGCCCCCAAGCCGGATGCGGTGTACACCCTCGCCGCCATTCCCGCCCCGCAGCCCCCCTCGCACACCGGCACGCCCCCGGCCCAGCCGACGGACATTACCGCCGCGCTGCAGACCAACGGCTCCATCACGCTCAAGTGGAAATGCTCGAACCCCTCGGGCGTCTCCCGCGTGGTCTACATCATCCAGCGCAAGCTCGACACCGACACGAACTTCAGCACGGTGGACTTCGTCGGCGAGAAGACCTTCAACGACGCCACGCTCCCCCGCGGCGTGGACGGCGTGAGCTACATCATCACCGGCAAGGCCGGGCAGCAGACCGGCCCGTCCAGCGCGATGTTCACGCTGACGTTCGGAACGGTTGGCGGCGGCGGAACGACGTTCATCACTTCCGCGATGGAGACGCCTTCTGCTCCTGCTGAGGTGAAGCTGGCGGCGTGAGTACAGAGAACATAGCACATAGCACATGGCCACAGGGCACATCAAAGGCAGAAGGCAGCCCGGGGCGGAAACGCTCGGGGCTGTTTTTATTTGCTATGTGGCCATGTGCTATGTAGCCATGTGCCATGTGGCCACGTGCTACTTCCCATCATCGCTCGCCGTCGTCTTCCCCGCCTTGTGCTCCACCTCGATCTTCCCGAACGTCAGGGAGACATCCTCGAAGAACTTTCCGTGATCCTCGTACTGGCGGATCGATGTGATCGAGGCGTTGCTCAGCTTGATCGTGTAGAAGATCTCCACCGCTTTCCCGGCCCCCGTCTGGTGAAAGTCGAACGTCACGCTTTTGAGCGACTCGTTGGTCGTCGCGGCCTGAAAAAGCTCCGGCGAGGCCGCGCCCCATTCCTTCGTGAAGACGATCGGCTGGTGCTGCCGCTTGCCCGTCGATACCCCGCTCGCATCGTGCGGCACCTTGATTTCGTACGAGAAGCCGACGCCGACCATTTTGTCCTTGCTCCCGTCGCTCGTGCCCTCGCCCTTGAATCGCCCTTGCTTGGCGCCCTCGATCGAGACCGTGAACTCGCCCGCGCCCACGCTCGGCCCGGTGGGCTTGGGCCTGGTCACGAGCGGGAGGCGCGGATCGTCCGGCTGCGCGTGCGAGAGTGCGGGCGCGAAGGCCGCGCCGAGGAGCAGGCATGGGGCAACGAGAACGAGCGTGCGGGTGA
>JBBRQY010000018.1:0-48978 GCA_038225655.1 Phycisphaerales bacterium
CAACTGCCCCCCCCCCCCCCCCCGCGGTACAAGAGAGAGCAGAGTGATACGCAGAGGAATGTTCGCGGTCGTTTGGGAGAGTCCCCTGCGACGGCGACAATGAACACAGCCGAGGAGTTCAGCGATGTCCACCGGACCTTTCGACTACAGCCCGGATCCCTCAACAGCAACCGCTGTCGTGCCCGTCGCGGGGGTTTCTCAATGGCAAACAGCGATTGACGCCCCGGGCGTTACGGTGCCTGATCTGGACACCGGAGAGGTCGTCTGTCAATCTCCTGCCATTGTTCTCACCAATCGAGGCCTGCCATCGACCCGCAGCAACTATCAGGGAACCACTCTGCGTGTTCGGCTCGTGTACTACGGAGAATACCTGCAATATACGGACGCCCCGCTGACCATCCGCGTATTCGGGTGTGCAAATAGCCAAGAATGGACTGTTATCAGGAACTTAAACGGCGATGCCTCGGTGCCCATTCCGATTGACCCGTCCTACTCCGGGCACGTCGGGTCCGATACGCATTTGACGGCGGGTTCCACCCAGGATCCGCACATGTTCGTGAACCAACCGGACAACAACGCCCACAGTTGGGATTGTGACGGGTACGACCAGATCATGATCGGCGTCGAAAAGCCGTTTGCCCTCGGCGGGGGCCACGCGGACCAAGCGTACCTCGACGCCAAGATGGTCTGAACAAAATCCGGGACTTCATGGCAGTTTGCGTTAAACGAGGCAAACTGCAGGTAGTGTTCTCTTTTTCGGAGTCTGCCGTTGCCCAGCCCGGGTTCATTTCGTCCACGCCAAGGTCGCCTGCGCCGGTACGCGGGGGCGATACCTCTTCCCTTGATATGGATGGAGTTGGGCGGGCCTTCGATTCAGGACTTTGCCGATGATCCGTTCTGGAAACTTCCGAACACCTATCCCTTCTTGCGGCTTGACCTTCGTCAGTCGTACAACTCGGATGGGACGAGTTCCTTCGCCTACCAGTACAACCCTCCGTCTCCGGCCCAGTTTGCTCTGAGCGTCGCCAACCTTTTTACAGCGTATCAAGATGCGTATGGGCCGATTTTCCAGGCCATTGGCAAACCCCTGCGGTATGCCATGTTGATGGTCGGTCCGGACGCGGACTCGGGCGATTGCCCGATCCGCATAGGAACCGAGCCGCGAGATATCTGGAGGGGCCAACGTCCGTGGCGGCTTCCGTCCGCGCCGTTTGGGGGCCGCATCCCAGGACGAATGCGCCGCAACGCCACGATGAGAGGTGTGCCTGCTATCCCCGGGTGCGATAACTCCTTTGCTCCGACGCTCACGAGCTTCTTTCATGTCGAGGGCCGCCGTCGCACCCGCGAGTGGGCGGTTCCCGCCTTCGCCGCGGCCCGCGCGGCCTTGGATGGGCTCGCTTCGCCGGCAGTTCCCGAGTTTCTGGTGACCGATCTTGAGGGGTGGCCCCGGGGGTATCCGCGCGGCTATCCGTACTTAGGACCGGGCGTTGCACCGTACTTTGGGCCGATCTATTCGGGCTGGTTTGATCAAGTCATACGGCAGATGGACGTCCAGCCCCACCTGCGCGAGTATCTCGTGGATGGCGATCTGACGGTCGAGGAGTGGATGGCGCAGCGTTTGACAGACCTTGAAGGAAACCCCATCCCCGCGCACGATCCCAAGTATGTCGGTACGAATCCCGCGGAGAACGATCTGTACCAGCGCATGTTGGCGCTGGATCAGGCCTCGTACACGAAATCACTGAATGTCGGACTGTTTGACCCCGCAACGGCTGCGTTCGGTGACCAGCTCAAGTGCGGCCAGATACTGTATATCACCAACGGGCGAGTTTCTCCCACCGAGGGACGCCCGGGATTGTACTTCTACATCCGGAACGGGCAGATCGGCCTGGGTGTGCAATGCGGTGGCGGGTTCTTGGGGACACCACTCGCAAACGATACGATTCTCCCGCCCGGCGACACCGACCAGCGATGGAACTACTACCCGTACTGGGTGGGGCGGCTTCAGATGGCTGGCATGAGTGCTACTGAGCAATTCCTTCGCTGGCAATTAGAGACTTTTTCGGCCGCGGATTGGGGTTCGGCTCAGTCTTCTGGTACACCACTGTTTCCCTTAAGCAGCGTCGACGAGCTCTTGAGCTTTGGTTATTACGATCAGTACAAGGCGCTCATGACAGAGCATCTCACTCGCGCCGTCGTAGCCGGCACGAGAAATGTCTGGATGTTTGAACCAGAATTTAACAAGGCCACGACGTTAGGATCTTTAGTTCGCACATCGATCTTTGAACAGGTTTCTAACCTAAACAATCGGATTACTGCCATGTCTCAACGTCGGAACAGAACGCCGCGCGCTGGACATGTATCATTCCCCTATCTCACGGTAAATAGACCATGACTCCAAGTCGTACCATTGTTGCGGTAGTGATTGCTGTAAGCGCGGCCGCCTCATTCGCTTGGGGCGGAGTAGTTACGCCGTTGAGTTCCAATCGCGTGGTCTCGGTCACGAACAGGGAGACGAGTCCGCAGTCTTCCCAGTCATTCACAGGCCCAGCGGTCGGCCCCTGGCAGCAGCAGGCAGTTGTCAGCAACGACTCCAGCCAGCCAAACTGGAATCCATTCGGATCGATCTTTGCAGTGACCTCTTCGCAACATTCTAACTTTGATGCTGGTGGCATCGCCTTCGCCGGCTTT
The DNA here is from genome assembly GCA_038225655.1 of Phycisphaerales bacterium. GTDB lineage: Bacteria > Planctomycetota > Phycisphaerae > Phycisphaerales > UBA1924 > UBA4658. The sequence continues at coordinate 2,692 of JBBRQY010000018.1, forward strand.
GTTTTACTTGATTTCAGCGTTCCCGTTCAACCCGTTCCTGGTGGAAGCGTGAGCAACCGCTGCGACGCTATGTTCCACGTCGAAGGGCAGTGCAACTACTCCTTGCAAGCAACTTACTCAGGCACCGATTTGCGAAATGAGACGTCGGGGACAGTTTTTCTTCGCAACGACAGCACTTCGCAGACGCTATTTTCGCTCAGCGCTTCGAACGCACTGGCGGGAACTTTGCTGACAGGAGACTACACATTGAGCATTGTCATCCAAGGCAACGTAAACGGCGTCATGGCCGCCAATGCACGCAACCAGATCGACCTCACGTTTGCGATTCCCGCCCCGAGTGCTATCGCCATCTTGACTCCCCTCGCCTTTGTGGGTCGCCGACGGTCGATCGGCTTCTGATCAGCCCGCACTCCCCACCAGCGCCGCGTTCGTCGGGAACCGGTTCAGCGCGGCCAGCAACTGCTCGATCTGCACGTGCGGCGGGACGTTCATCAATCGCCGCCGCAGCGCGCCCATCGTCTTGAGCTCGTTCTCGGGCTGCAGCAGGTGCTCTTTCCGTGTGCCGCTGGCGGCGAGGTTGATCGCCGGGAAGAGCCGCCGCTCGGAGATCTTCCGGTCCAGGATCAACTCCATGTTGCCCGTGCCCTTGAACTCCTCGAAGATCACCTGATCCCCCGCCGAGCCCGTGTCCACCAGGCACGAGGCCATGATCGTCAGTGAGCCGGCCTCCTCGGTGTTGCGGGCCGCGCCGAACAGTTGCTTGGGCACTTCCAGCGCCCGCGAATCGATGCCCCCCGAGAGCGTCCGCCCGGAGGAGGCATATTTGCGTGAGCGGTTGAAGGCCCGACCAAGCCGTGTCAGCGAGTCCATCAGGATCACGATGTGCTTGCCCGCCTCCATCATCCGCTTGCAGCGTTCGATGGTGTCGATGGCCACCTTGATGTGAACATCCGCGTCGTGATCGTTCGAGGAGCCGACGACGCGGCAGCGGGGGCGAGTGCTTGGGTACCCCGGCTCTCCGAGCCGGGATTGGTTCGTGGCATCGCCCTCCGCCCGGCTCGGAGAGCCGGGGTACCCGGAGCCCATCCACTCGGCGAAGCTGCGGCGGAAGTCCGTCACTTCCTCGGGGCGCTCGTCCACCAGCAGGATCCAGACTTCCACATCGGGGTGGTTCTTCAGAACGCCCGTGGCAATGTCTTTCAGGAGCGTCGTCTTGCCCGCCTTGGGGGGAGAGACGATCAGGCCGCGCTGGCCGCGCCCGATCGGGCAGAAGAGGTCGATCAACCGGCAGGAGGGCGAGCAGCCGGGATACTCCAGTGTCAGGCGCGGCTGGGGATCGATGCTGGTCAGTTCATCAAACGGCTTGGCGTTGGCGAAGCGTTCCGGGTCCACTCCCTCGATGGCGATGATGCTCTCAACAACGGCCCGCTCGCCGCGGCGCGGCGGTCCGCCGGGGATCTGTTGATTCGGCTGCGGCTGGGGAGTTGGCTGTGCCGGTGCAGCTTGTGGCTGTGGCGTAGCTTGTGGCGCTGGCTGCGGCGATTGCGGCGCGGGTTGCCCGGCGCGCTGTGCCGGAACCAGTCCCGGGCCGCCAGGGCCAGGGTTGCGCTGCGAGCCGGGGCCGCGCCCCCACCCGCCGCCGTATCGCTTGGGCGCGCCGCCTTGCGGAATCGGTGTGCTGGCGGGCTGCGGCTGCTGAGGAGTCGGCTGTTGCTGGGGTCGGTGGTGGGCCTGCTGGGGCGGATGATGCTGGCCGTTCAACGGCGGGCGCGGCGGGCGGATGCCGATTGTCACGGTGACTTCCAGCCCGTGGCGCAGCTTATAGCGATCCCCCAATGCCTGCGGCATGTAGGGATCATCTTCACGCTGGATGAGCGTGGAGCCGTTGAGTTGCCGAACGCGTCCTTCCGAACGCTGCGGCCACTCCAATATGCCCGTCAGAGTCGTCATGCAGAATGTCTGGTCACCGCCACGGCCCAATGGCCGTGCATGGTCAAAACCTGCGGCGAACTTCAAGCCCCCGTCCCCGATCCAGAACCCCCCGGAGACGGAACCATCAGAGCAAGTATCGGTCGTTAAGTCAAGCGGCTTTCTGTGTGCGGGGCAACAGGAGGGAGAAAACCACCCCAAACGCGGCCCATCTTCCCCCGCTCCCCCCAACTCAACCCCTGGAATGTCGCAAGCCGTGAATCCCCCCGCCGTTTCGCTATGATCGACCCCGAATCCGGAAAGGGCTTCGGTCGTGTGGACCGGCGGTGGGGCTGGAAAGTGGGGGAGTTCGGTCGGCGTCGCAGCGATGGAAACACTCAAGGGCATCGCGGTCTCGCCCGGCATCGTCATCGGGCGCGTATTCGTGCTGGACGATGAGCGCCGGCGCATTCCCCGGCGCACCGTCCGTCAGGAGCAGGTCCACCATGAGCACAATCGGCTCTGGAAGGCACTGGGGGAGTCCATCGCGGAACTCAACGCTCTGCGTGATCGCACGCGATCCCAGCTTGGCGAAGAGGCAGGCAAGATCTTCGGCGTCCACATCGGCATGCTGAGCGACGCCTCGCTTACCAAGCCCATGCACGAGCAGATGGACAGAGAGCGCGTCACCGCCGAGTACGCCGTGTGGAAGGGCTTCGAGGACCTCGTTCGCGTCTTCCAGAGTCTTCCCGACCCCACGTTTCAGACGAAAGTGGATGACCTGCGCGATCTCTCCGGGCGCGTCATCCGCCACCTGATCGGCGAGCACCAGAGCCACTTGAAGGAACTCAGTTCCACGGGCGTGGTGGTGGCGCGGGATCTCACGCCCAGCCAGGCCGCGGCCTTCGATCGTCGGCACGTCATGGCCTTCGCCACCGACCTCGGCGGCAAGACCAGCCACACGGCGATCGTGGCCCGGGCCATCGGCATTCCCGCCGTGGTAGGTGTCAGCCACCTGACAGAGCACGTGACGGATGACATCGCGATCATCATCGACGGCGATCGCGGCCTCGTGGTGATCGATCCGGATGAGAGGGCCCTGGAGGAGTACGAGGGGTACATCGAGCAGCGCAAGACCATGCAGGTCTCGCTCGCCGAGGTCGCCAAGCTCCCCAGCGTCACCGCGGATGGCACGCCCATCGCACTGCTGGGAAACATCGAGTTTCCTGATGAAATTGAGACGGTGATGAAGATGGGCGGCGAGGGCGTCGGGCTGTACCGCACGGAGTTTCTCTACCTCACCGGGCAGCAGGAGCCGACCGAGGAGATGCATTACGAGGCGTACAAGCGAGCCGTCGAGCTGAGCAAGGGGCGCATCCTCACGATTCGCACCATGGATCTCGGCGCGGACAAGTACACGCAGGAACAGGCGGAGGAGCCGGAGCGCAACCCCTTCCTCGGGTTGCGATCGATCCGCTACTGCCTGCAGAACATGCCGATGTTCAAAGCCCAGCTTCGCGCCATCCTGCGGGCCAGCGCGCTGGGGCCGATCAAGATCATGTTCCCGCTGATCACGAACATTCAGGAACTTCGGCAGGGGAAGTACCTGCTGAACGACGTGATGGAGGATCTGGAAGAGGATGGCGTGAAGTTCGATCGCAAGATCGAAGTGGGGATGATGGTGGAGGTTCCCGCCGCGGCCGTCATGGCCAACATGTTCGCCCGTGAGTCCGCCTTCTTCAGCATCGGGACCAACGACCTGGTGCAGTACACGCTGGCGGTGGACCGGACCAACGAGCGCGTGGCCAACCTCTATAACCCGTACCACCCCGCAGTGATCGCCCTGATCAAGGACATCGCCAGGGCCGGCAAGCGCAACAACATCCCGGTCTCCTGTTGTGGGGAGTCCGCCGGGGACCCGGAATTCGCGATTCTGCTGGTCGGGCTCGGGCTGCGTACGCTTTCAGCGACTGCATCTTCTCTTCCGATCCTCAAACGTATGGTCCGGAAAGTGACGATTCAGAAGTGTGAGCGGATCGCCCAAAAAGCGGCCTCGCTCGATTCCGATGCCGCGGTCGCGGCGTATGTGCGCGACCAGGCACGAAAAGTCATTCCCGAGGCGTTCGACGGACGTTCCGCCGAGCGTTGAGGGATCAGGAAAAAGGTCCGGCCCACCCAATACTGGGGAGCCGATGAAGGAACGAACGACCCTTTCAGTTGGCCGGATCCGCGAAGAACCGACTTCTTCGCCGCCCATCGTGGACGGCGCGTCGGCGAGCGGATCCGAACAGCGAGTGCTCGACAGCCCGGTAGAACGGGCGGAGCCGGGGACGAATCAGCGCTCGGGAGCCCGATGGCCGTCAGGCCGTTGGATGACGGGCGGAGAAGATGTGTTCGAATACCCCCCGTTGTGGCGGGTGTGCGAATGCAGAATCGTTCCAAGTCGGCATGAAGGTATTGCGTGAGCCGCGCCCCATTGTGTGGGTCGTCGGTGTAGCTGCCGCCAGAGATTCGCCCGAGCGACGCGCTCAAGACGAGCGCACGCCGCCCCCGAGCGCGAAGTGAGCGAAAGACCCCGGCAGACCCACGGAAGGTTCGGTATGAGCAGCAAGAAGAAGCAGATGGTCATCAACTACGTCCCCGGCGAGGAATGCCGGGTGGCGATTGTGGAGAACGGGCGGCTGGAAGAGTTCCACGCCGAGCGGATGGACGGCCCCTCGAACCATGTGGGGAACATCTATGTGGGCAAGGTGGTGAACGTGGAGCAGGCCATCCAGGCCGCGTTCATCGATTTCGGTCTGGAGCACAACGGGTTCCTGCACACATCGGATGTGCACCCGCAGTACTTCCCCGGTGAGGACAACGAGAAGACCGAGCGCGTGGGCCGCAAGACGCCCCGGCGCGAGCGACCGCCGATCCAGGACTGTTTCCGTCGCGGCGACGAGGTCGCCGTGCAGGTGCTGAAGGAAGGCGTGGGCACCAAGGGCCCGACCGTAACGAGCTACCTGAGCATCCCCGGGCGCTTCCTGGTGATGATGCCGCAGATGGACAAGGTGGGCGTGAGCCGCAAGGTGGAGGATGAGGAGACCCGCCGCAAGATGCGAGAGATCCTCGACCAGCTCGACCTGCCCGACGGCTTCGGGTTCATTCTCCGCACGGCGGGGATGGAGCGGAGCAAGGCGGAACTGAAGCGCGACTTGGCGTACCTGATGCGCCTGTGGAAGGACATGGAGAAGCGGTGGCGTGGCGGGAGCAAGCCGCGCCTGCTGTACAGCGAGAGCGATCTGCTTGTGCGCGCCCTGCGCGACATGTTGACGACGGATATCGACGAGGTGGTGGTGGACAACCAGGCCGCGCTGACCCGCGCCGCCCGGTTCCTGAAGATCGTCGCCCCGCGCACGAGCACGCGGCTCGTCCACTACACCGGCCAGAGCCCCGTGTTCCACGTGATGGGCATCGAGCCGCAGATCCAGATGATCCACGCCCGCGAGGTTCCGCTGGAGAGCGGCGGGCGATTGGTGATCGACGAGGCCGAAGCGCTCGTGGCGATCGACGTGAACAGCGGCAAGAGCCGCGAGGCCCGCGACAGCGAGACCAACGCGTACCAGACCAACTGCGAGGCGGTGGACGAGATCTGCCGGCAGCTCCGTCTGCGCGATCTCGGCGGCGTGATCGTGAACGATCTGATCGACATGCGTTTGGCCAAGCACCGTCGCGATATCGAGACGCGCTTTGCCGACAACCTCAAGAAGGATCGGGCCCGGTGGACGATCGCGCCCATCAGCGAGTTCGGCATTCTGGAGATGACCCGCCAGCGCATGCGGGCGAGCCATGAGAGCCAGCACTTCACCGATTGCCCCACATGCCGCGGGCGCGGTCTGGTGCAGCGCCCCGACTCCGTCGCGGCCGACGCGCTGCGAGAACTGGCCGCGCTGCTGGATTCGGCGGGCGTGCACCGTGTGGAGCTTGTGGTGCATCCGCGCATCGCCGGCGAGTTGCTCTCCACCAAGCGACGGGCCCTGGGCCGGCTGGAGCGGACGAGCGGCAAGCACGTGGACGTGCGCGTGAGCGAGGCGATCTCCGTCGATCGCGTGACCTTCTACGCCTACGACGAGCGCGGCGCGGACCTGGATATTCCCAAGCTCGGCCACCGCAGGGCCACCGAGGCGGAACTGCAGACCTACGAGATTACTTCCGATGCGGGCGAGGAGTGGGCGAATCTGCCCGACGAGATCGCACCCGAGCCGGATCAGTATGCCGACGAAGTTGCGGCCGCGGCAGAGGCCGAGGCGCATCCGATCGAGCTCGAACCGCTGTCGCTGGCGCAGATCGCCGCGGCGGATCGGGCCCGGCAGCAGCCGCAGCGCGGTTTGCAGCCCGCGGCAGCGCCCATGCATGTGCAGGGCGAGCAAGGGCCGCACGGCGCTGAAGGTGGCGAGGGAGGCGGTCGTCGTCGCGGTCGTCGCCGTGGCCGTCGCGGCCGCGGACGTGCAGGCGAGGGCCAGCCGGGCCAACTCCCCAACGGCGCACCGATGCCGATGGGCGATCAGGGCGGGTTCCCGCAGGACAACTTCGAACAGCCCGGCTTTGAGCAGGGCGGCGAGCAGCAGCCGTATCCGCCCGAGGTCGAGTTCGCGCCGCAGGGCGCACCGGGACAGGGCTTCGACGGTCAGCCGTATGACGGTCCGATGAACGGCGCGCCGATGGGCGTTGGTCCCGATGGTCAACCCGGAATGCCGGGAGATGGCGAGCCCCGTCGCCGTCGTCGTCGTCGCGGTCGTCGCGGCCGCGGCGGCGCAGGTGGTGGTCCCGGCGGCCCCGGCCCGATGGATCAGCCCGGATTCGCGCCCAACCAGGGGGAGTTCGATCAGCAGCCCGGCGGCGAGGCGCCGTTTGCGGGCGAGCCGATGGATGATTCAGGTGAACCAATGCCACAAGGCCTTGATGAGGCAGCGGGCGATCAGCAGTTTGGCGGGCCGCCGTTCGGCGATTCGCCTCAGGAAGGTCCGAGCTTTGGGCCGCAGGGCGATCAGCAGGGTCCGGGCTTCGGTCCCGAGCAGGGCGAGGGCGGTCCTCGCCGTCGTCGTCGTCGCGGCGGGCGCGGCCGCAACCGCGGCGGCGAAGGTGGAGGCCCCGGCCCGATGCAGGGTCCGGGTCCTGTGCAGGGCGGCGCTCCGGTCGGCCCGCGCGGCGGGCCGCAACGCCCCAACGCGCAGCAGGATCAACCGTCTCTCGCGGCCATGTTCCGCCAGACGCCTCCCAATGAGCCGCAGGGCGGGGGCTTCGATGCGGGCTTCGCGCCAGAGCAATCGGGCGATGGTGGCGATACCGGTGGATTCGATGGCGCGCCCGTTGATGGTCCCGCGGATGGATTCCAAGGCGATCAACCTCCCGGCCCGAATGGCGGTCGTCGTCGTCGCGGTCGCCGCGGCGGACGCGGGCGTGGCCCGGATGCAGGCGGGCCGGGTGGTCCGCAGGGTTCGGGTGGCGGCGACTCCGCCCCTCCTGCTCCTCCCGCGCCGGTTGCTCCGGCGTCAAGGCCCGCTCCGATACCCGTTCCCGCGCCGCGCAATGCACCACCTGCGGCCGCGCCGAACCAGCCGAAGATCCGAACGCTCTATGGCAGCCGTCGGCGCATCGCGCCGGGGGAGATCAAAGGCCCCAAGCGCGAGGAGTGATCGGTGACCAAGGGGACTTCTCACTCCGACGCGCCAGCGCCCAGCGCACGCGCCATCGAAAAGCGGCTGATCGTGCTGGGATCCACCGGGTCCATCGGCACGCAGACGCTCGAGGTGGTGGAGCATCTCAATGCGATGGCGGACCGCGGGCTGTCGCCCGTTCGGTTTCGCGTGGTGGGCCTTGCCACCGGGAAGAACGCCGCGCTGCTGATGGAGCAGGCAGCGCGGTTCGGCGTACGCGAGCTGGCGATCGCCGACGAGCAGGCCGGTGCTGCCGAGCCCGCGGGGGCGCGACTACGCCGAGGCGTGGATGGGGCTGAGCGATTGGTGCGCGAGGTCGAGTGCGATGTCGTTCTGGGCTCGATGGTGGGCTCGGCGGGGCTTCCCGCCACGCTCGCCGCCGTTGAGCTTGGGCGTGATGTCGCGCTGGCGAATAAGGAAACGCTGGTGGCCGCCGGTGAGCTTGTGGTGCCCGCTGCCCGTGCCAGTGGTTCCAAACTCCTGCCGGTGGACAGCGAGCATTGCGCCGCGTGGCAGGCGCTGCTGGCCGGTGAGACGACGTGCTGCCCGCCGATGATCTGCGGACCGAGTATTTCCCGGCTGGTGCTCACGGCCTCGGGCGGTCCATTCCGAAATGCGACGGCCCATGACACTTACCACGCCACCGTGCGTCAGGCCCTGAACCATCCGACGTGGAAGATGGGCCCGAAGGTCACGATCGACTCGGCCTCGCTCACGAACAAGGCGCTGGAGATCGTGGAGGCGCACTGGCTATTCGGCCTGCCGGGGGAGAAGATCGGTGTGTTGGTGCACCCGCAATCGATCGTGCACGCGCTGGTGGAGTTTGCCGATGGCAACGTGATTGCTCAGCTCGCCGCGCCGGACATGCGCACGCCGATCCAGTTTGCCCTCACGTTCCCGTTGCGGCCCGAGGGCGTCTCGCGGAAGCTGGACTGGGCAAAGCTGGGCACGCTGGAGTTCACGCCCCCGGACCGCGAGCGATTCCCCGCGCTGGACTGTGCGTACGACATTATCGCTCGCGGCGGCACGGCCGGGGCGGTCTTCAACGGGGCGAACGAGGCGGCCGTGGAGGCATTCCTCGCCGAGCGCATTCCATTTGGAAGGATCACGGAACTCTCGCGTGGTGCGCTGGAGGGCGTGGGGTCCTCGCCTCTGCGTTCGCTTGCCGATGCGATGGAGGCGGATGTTCAGGGACGAAGGCATGTGGCTCTTGCGCTGGAGGGGCGAGCGCATGTGAGTGGGGGAGTTCGGTGAAAGCCCCCGCTCCGTATCTGGGTCAGGCCGCTGCGCTGATGGATGCCGGGCGGTTCGAGGAGGCCCAGGCCCTGCTCATGAGGCAGCTCCGCGGCAAGCCGCACCCGCACACATACCACCTGCTGGCCATCGCGTTTGAGACGCTCGGCCAACTGGAGCAGGCAATCTACTACGCGCAGAAAGGCGCCGGCGCGGACCCGAATGATGCGATCCTCGCGGCTGGCCTGGCCCAGCGGCTCTTCGTTGCGGGACGATCCAAGGAATCGCTGGCCCAGCTCGAAGCATTCGCGGCGACGCGCCCGGCGGACGCGGCGATCATGTCGGCGCGGGTCGCGATGTTGACCAAGCTCGACCGGGAGCAGGAGGCCCTTGCACTGGCCGAGGGCTCTCCTCCAAGTGTGAGAGACGGCGCGTTGATGATCGATGCCCGGGCCGGCGCGCTGACCAAACTGGGGCGGCTTGACGACGCGGAGCAGTTGTACACAGCCGGCGGCCGCCCGTTCGGGCGCGTGCACGTGCTGATGGCCAGAGGTCGCACTGAGGAAGCCGCGGCGGAACTGAAATCGCTCTGCGAGAAGTTCCCGAACGACGAAGGGGCGTGGACCTTCTACGCCTCCACGCTCAACTACATTGAGAATGTATCCTTGGAGGAAGTTCTGCGGGCCCACCGGCAGTATGGCGCGGCCACACGGCAGCGCATTGGGTCGGCCAATACGTCGTGGAACGTCACGCCCGATCCCGATCGCAAGCTGCGGATCGGCATCGTCTCGCCCGACCTGCGTTTGCACGCGATCGTTTCGTTTCTGGCCCCGCTGCTGGAGAACTACGACAGATCGCAATGGCACGTCACGGCGTACTCGACGCACTTCAAGCAGGACGGTGTGTCGGCGCGGCTCAAGGGCCTTGTGGATCAGTGGCGCTGGCTCCCGACTTCGCACACGCAGTTGCTGGTGCGCCGGATGCGCGAGGACAACATCGACGTGGCCATCGAACTCTCGGGGCATACCGAGGGGCACAAGCTCGATGCGATGCACGCTCGCCCAGCTCCGGTACAGGTGACGTATCTGGGATACCCGAACACCACCGGGCTGGAGACGATCGACCTGCGCATCGTGGATTCGATCACCGATCCTCCCGGATCAGAGAAATTGGCCAGCGAGCGACTGGCGCGGATCGATCCGTGCTTCCTGTGCTTCAAGCCGATCGATGGCGCACCGGAGCTGGCGCCCCCCCCGATGATCCAGGCCGGGCGCGTTATGTTCGGATCGTTCAATCTGCCCAAGAAGATCAGCCCGGGAACGCTGGCGATGTGGGGGCGGCTGCTGGCGGAGACGCCCGGCAGCGGGCTGGTGCTCAAGCACGCCGTTCTGGAGAAGGAATGGACGCGCGAGCTGCTGCGGGCCCGATTAGTTGATGCGGGAATCGATACGCGGCGCGTGACCATTCTCCCTCCCGCCCCGTCGTATGCCGACCATCTCGGCTCGTACGCCAAAGTGGATGTCGCGCTGGACACCTACCCCTATCACGGAACCACCACCACTTGCGAGGCGATGTGGATGGGCGTGCCCGTGATCACGCTTCGGGGCGATCGGCATCCGGCCCGCGTGGGCGCATCGTTGCTGAGTGTGGTCGGGCTGGGAGATCTTGTTGCGGAGGACGCGTCGGACTTTGTACGGATCGCCGCCGGTCTGGGCGCGGACCCAACGCGGCTTGCGGCATGGCGCACGCCCGGGCCGGGATCGCTTCGGGAGATCATGGCCCGCTCGCCGCTCTGTGATGCGCCCGCGTTCGCACGCCGGTTCGAGGGGGTGATACGGGACGCGTGGCGGGCGTGGTGCGCCGGACGTGCGGCGGACGCGGGCACGAACGTCCCCCGTTGACACCAAATAACGAAACGGACGTGGCCGCGTGTGGATTTGCGGATCAGAGTAGTGCGCGGCCGCATCGCGCAGCCAAACCACCGGCCCGATAATCCAGAGAACAATCATGAGCCAGGCAACGTCCAACACGCGGTTGATGCAAGCGGCCCAGATGATGGATAGCGCCCGTCCGGATCAGGCCAAGCTGCTGCTGTCGCAGGTGCTGGCTAAAACGCCCGGAGACTGGGGAGCGCTGCGGATGATGCGCCACGCGCTGACGCGCCTGGGCGAGCACCAGGCCGCGCTGTATTACGCGGACAAGGCCCGGGCCCTGCGTCCGGAAGATCCGGATGTGCTGAATCTCTATGGGAACTCGCTGCTGGAGGTTGGTCGGCTGGAGGATGCTGAGGCCGCGCTGCGCCGGGCGGTGGAGCTGCATCCGACGCACGAACTGAACCTGGCCGCGTTGGCCAACGTGGTGTCGCTGCAGGGCAAGTACGTCGAGGCGATGGAGATCTGCGCCCGCGCCATGCAGGACTTCTCGACCAGCTCGCCGCTAACGACGGTCATGAGCAACGTGCTGATGCACACTGGGCACGCCGAGCAATGCGTCGAGCTGCTCAAGCGGTCGGTGGCGTTGGATCCGATGAATCTGGGGCGGCTGTCGATGCTCTGTGTGGCGCTGAACTACGCCCCCGACTCGACGCCGGCGGAGATCATGGCGGCCCACTGCGCCTACGGGCGGGCCCTGGCGATGCAGGTGCCCCCGGAGCCGGTGTCCCACGCCAATACGCTCGAGCCGGAGCGGGCGCTCCGCATCGGTTTCGTCTCGGGAGATTTGCGCGGGCACGCGGTGGCGTTCTTCGCCGAGCCGGTGCTGGAGCGGATTGAGAAGGCCCGCTACGCGGTGTATGCGTATCAGACGATGCCGCAGGAGGATGGGATTTCGGAGCGCCTGAAGAAGATTTCCGGCCTGCACTGGCTGAACACCGCGAAGATGTCGCCGATGCAGTTGGCCCAACGGATTCGTCAGGACAAGATCGACGTGCTGATCGATCTGGCCGGGCACACGCTCGGCAACATGCTGCCCGCGTTCCACCTGCGCCCCGCGCCGGTGCAGGCCTCGTGGCTGGGCTATCTGTGTACGACCGGCGTGGACGCGATCAGTTGGAAGATCATGGATGCCGAGGGAGCGCCCGCCGACGCCCAGCGGTACACCGTGGAGAAGCTTCTGCACATCGCGCCCACCGCATGCTGCTATCGACCCGCCAAGGACCTTCCGAATGTCGGACCGCCGCCGAGCGAGAAGGCCGGGCACATCACGTTCGGATCGTTCAGCTTCTCCTCGAAACTCAACGACGCGGTGCTGGCGCGCTGGGCCAAAGTACTGGCCCGCAATCGGGGCTCGAAGCTGCTCATCAAAAACACCGGACTGAAGGATGCCCAGTTCCGCGACCACCTTGTGGACCGTCTGGCGCGGGTGGGAGTGTCGCGCGATCGGGTGGAGGCCGTCGGGCCGACGCCGGATGTGCGCTCGCACATGGAGATGTACAACCGCGTGGACGTCGCGCTCGATACGCATCCGTGGCCGGGAATCACCACCGTCTGCGACGCGCTGACGATGGGTGTGCCCATTGTCTCCATGACCGGCGCCACCGCGCTCAGTCGCTCGTGCACGCCCATGCTGCGAGCCGCTGGACTGGCGGATCTGCTGGTGGAGAGCGACGAGGCGTATGTGGAAACGGCGACCCGGCTGGGCGCGGATGTGGCGATGCGCAGGTCTCTGCGGGAGAACCTCCGACGGACGTTCCTCGGCTCGGTGATCTGCGACGAGCCCGGCTTTGCGCTCAAGTTTGAAGGGGCTGTGCGGCAGATGTGGCGGGAGCATTGCGCGGCGAAGCGGTCCGGGAACTGAGCGGGGCGGGGGCGAGTCCCGATAATGCTCTTGCGTACCAGACGAAACGAAAGATGAGGGAGTTGGGGGGTTTCACGCCGTCAAGTTGGGCAAGGTGTGCGTCGATACGGGCCTGGGCGATCTCGCCCCGGCGGTATTCGCCGCGCGATCACCTCTTACCAATGGGTGCGACATGAGTGGCCAGAACGGAACCCCTCCCCAACCAGTGAATATGAACTGGGCGGACAAACGCATCTTCACGACCGGCGAGGCCGCGGACGTGTGCAAGGTGAGCCAGCAAACAATCATCCGCTGTTTCGACAGTGGCCGCCTGGGCGGGTTTCGCGTGCCGGGATCGAAGTTCCGGCGCATCCCGCGTGCCGATCTCATCAAGTTCATGCGCGACAACGACATTCCGACCGAGCCGATCGAGGCCGGGCCGCGCCGCGTGCTCATCGTGGACGACGATCCGAACATCGTGGAGATGTTCCGTGATTTGTTCGCCAAGGAGCCGGGCGTCGAGGTGCGCTCCGCGGGCACGGGCTACGACGCGGGCCTGCTGACCGAGAGCTTCCGCCCGCACCTGATCATTCTGGACTACATGCTCCCGGACATCAACGGGAACGTGGTGTGCAAGCGACTCCGCGAGCGCGAAGAGTTCAAGGACACGCGGATCGTGTTCGTCTCGGGCGTGGTGGACGCCAAGGAGATCGAGCAGCTCAAGGCCGCGGGCGCCGACGAGTTCATCCGCAAGCCCTTCGACGTGGCGCACCTGATGACTCGTGTGCGAGACCTGCTCGCGGCGTAAGCGCCGGCGCAAGTTGACTGATAGTTGTCTGTCCGATCTCCGCGAACAGGGACACGCCCGCACGATGGATGCTTCTCGAACCCATGCCAAGGCCCTGACGCTGAATCCGAAGGCGGGCTCGGGCGCCGTGCGCGGCCCGCAGATGGCCGCCGACGAGGTGCTCTCGCGTCGCACCGAACTGGTGCTCAAGGAGCTCGACCAGCTTCCAACCCTTCCCAGCGTGGCGGGGCGCGTGCTCGCGCTGGCGGCGGCCGAAGAGGTGCAAGTCAAGGAAATCGTGCGTGTCATCGAGTCCGATCCGGCATTGACGGTTCGATTGCTCGCGCTCTGCCGACGGGCCGCGTACCGCACGCGACACCCGATTACCACCGTCGAGATGGCCGTGGTCATGCTCGGTGTCGAGGCCGTGCGTTCGCTGGTGCTGAGCGTGGAGATATTCGACTGGACGACGCGGGCCACCGACGCATATCGGCGCGAGGGCGCAGTGAGCACGGCGACTGGCAAGGGGCGCGGCTCGACGCGCCCCGGGGCCAGCCCCGCGCCCGAGAGCAAGCCCGCGTTCAATCGCGTCGCCTTCTGGCAGCACTCGATCGCCGTGGCCTGCGCCGCGGAACTGATCGCTCGTGAGCATCCGGAGATGGATCTGCACCCCGAGGAGTGCTTCGTCTGCGGCCTGATCCACGACATGGGCAAGGTCGCGCTCGACCTTGTTCTGCCCCGCGCGTACGCGCGGGTCGTTGAGCTGGTGGAAGCCCGTCAGGGTGACATCGCCGACTTCGAGCGGCCGATCGTCGGCGTGGACCACCTGCTCGCGGGGCGCACCCTGGCGCAGCGATGGGGCTTGCCGCAGTTGCTGGTGGAAGCCATGTCGCTGCACAATGTTCCGCCGGCGGCTCTCCCCGAGGGCCCGAACAAGCGGACGATCGCGATCGTGCATATCGCGGACCTGACGTGCCGCAAGCTCGCGATGGGCTGGTCCGGCAATTTTGTGACATCCGCCGATGAGGGGGAGTTGTGCCGACAGGCGGGGCTGAATGCGCAGCGCACGCTCGGCGTGGTGCCCAAGCTCTACGAGGCGACCAGCGCGCGGATGCGCGACCTGGGCCTTGGCGATGAGCCAAGCCAGCAGATGCTCGTGGAGTCCATTCTGCGGGCAAATCAGCGTTTGGGGCGCGTGAACCAGGACCTGATCGACACCAACTACAAGTTGGAGCAGACGCAGAAGGAACTCTCCGAGGCCCGCGCCATGGCGCGGCTCGGCCAGATGACCGCGGGCGCTGCCCACGAGATGAACAATCCACTGACCATCATCAGCGGGCGAGCCCAGTCGCTCCTGCCGCATCTGAAGGACGACGCCGACCGAGCCGCGGCTCGGGCGATTGTCGACGCCTCGGCCACGCTCACCAATCTGATCACCCGCCTGAATCGCTGCGCCGTCGCGCCGGAAGTTCACCAGGATGTCGTCGATCTCCGCGAGTTCTTCGAGGAGGTTATCCGAACTGCCAAGGACCGCCACGGCCAGCGCCAGCAGGAGATGGGGCGGAAGCTGAGCGTGATGGGCGTGAAGCTCACGATCGCCGACGGGCTGGAGCGAGCCCGGCTCGATTCGAGCGTTGTCTCCGACGCGCTCGGCGAGATCGTTATCAACGCCCTCGAAGGCGGCCCGCGCGGGCGTATCGAGCTGAGCGTGCAGATCGACCCGGCCGATGGGCAGCTCGTCATGGCGGTTATGGATGACGGCATCGGCATGAGCGAGAAAGCCCTGGCCCACGCCACCGACCCGTTCTTCAGCGAAAAGGCCGCAGGGCGTCAGGCGGGCCTTGGGCTCGCGCTGGCGCATCGCCTGATCGCCGCCCACGGGGGCGAGATCACGCTGGAATCCAAGCCCGGGCGCGGCACAACCGCGACCGTGCGCCTCCCCGACTGGCGCGTGAGCGCCGGCGCCGCGCCGCTGCGAGAAGCCGCCTGAACCGTTGACCACCCCGAAGAGAGGACGCACGAGCATGGACCAACCATCCGATACGCCGCAGGCCGATCATCATCCGCAGGTGATCGGACGCATCGGCCCGCGCCCAAGCTCGGGAGCGTCGGTCACGCTGGTTCGCGTGCTGATTGTCTCAGATCGCTCCGGCTGGGCCGCAGGGGTGCGTGGGGCATTGGGGCGGCTCGGAGTCGTGGGCGATCTGTGCCGCACACTGGACGAGGCCTGCGCCGCGCTGGCCATCGAGACACCGGACTCAGGGATTGACTCTCACGCGCCGAAGCATCGCGCGTCCGAAATGCGGAGCAGGCCCGAGTACGACGCCATCGTTTCGGAAATCGCTCTTCCCGACGGCGACGGGCTGGCGCTGGCCGGCGCGGTCGAAACGCTGCGAATCCCTGTGATTCTCGTGGCCAAACGCGCATCCATCGATCTTGCGTCCTGTGCCATCCAACACGGTGCGGCGGACCTCGTCGAGCGCGGCGCAATCACGGATTCGGACCTGGCGGCGCGGATATTGGCCGTCGCTCAACGTTTCCGGAGCCGTCGAACTGCACGGTCGGATGAGCCGCGCCGTCTGTTCCGTCTACGTCACGACCTCATGCAGCACAATCGCTTGCTCACCACGCAGACAGGCCTCTGTGATTCCGATCTTCTGCACGTCACCCTGGAGCGTGCAGACACCATGAAGAACGTCACCAACGTCAGCGAGTTCAAGGGCCTTATCCGCGGCGAGCTCGACATCGAGCAACTCCTGCGTACCACGCTGGAGTTTGTCCTCGCCCGATCCGGTCCCACAAACGCCGCGGTCTTCCTTCCCACCACCAGCGGGGACTACTCGCTCGGGGCGTACGTCAACTACGACTGCCCCAAGGAGACCTGCGATGTGCTGCTGGACCATCTGGCCAACGCCGTCGCGCCCCGATTCGAGACTATCCGCAACGGCGGCGGCATGGCACACCTGACCGATCAGGCAGGGCTCGACGAGTACCTGGGCGACGACGCCGACTGGCTCAAGGACTCGCACGTGGTCGGCTTCCCGTGTAAGCACGGCGAGGAATGCCTGGCCGTATTCATGCTCTTCCGCGATCAGAGCACGCCCTACGCCCTGCCGCTGCTGGAGCAGGTGAAGACCGTCGGCGAGCTGTTCGCCGCACAGTTGGCCCGGGTGATCCACATCCACCATCGCCACCTCCCCAAGAACAAGTGGGGGATGATCGGCGACCCTCCCGCAGAGACGGATGACTACGGCGACATGGCGGCCTGAGCAGGCCAGCAAATGAATGATCACAAGCCCCGGCGAGTCGCCGGGGCTTGTTTCGTTTGGGGCGGCCAATAATGGAGGGTCGGACCCCGTTCTTTCTCTCGGAGCATCCATGAAAAAGCTCATCAAGATCGCCGCAATCGTCGTGCTGGCGCTGTTCCTGATCGTCGGCATCACCGTGGGCGTGGTGTTGTACAACATCGACTCGCTCGCCAAACGCGCCGTCGAGGAGGGCGGCTCAAGCGCACTGGGAGTGACGACAAAGGTTGAGAGCGTCTCCCTCCACATCTTCTCGGGCGATGTGGGTCTGTCCGGGCTCGAGGTCGCGAATCCCTCGGGATTCTCCGGGCCGCACTTCCTTGCGCTTAAGAAGTGCCAGGCCTCCGTCACGCTTGATTCCCTGAACAAGGACGTCGTGGAAGTTCCTAAGCTCTCCCTCAGCGGCATCGACGTGAGTCTGGAGCGATCTTCGGCCGGCTCGAACTACGGCAAGATCATCGAGAACATCTCCAAGCTCAAGGGACCGACGCCTCAGGCGGGAGGTCCGGAAAAGAAGTTCATTATCCACGAGCTGACGATCGAGAACATCTCCATCCACGCCGACATCCTCGGCGCACCCGGGCAGATCGGTCAGATCGTCAACGGTGCGGCCAAGGTGAACGTTCCCATCGAACGGATCGAGTTGAAGGATGTCGGTAAGACCGGCAGCGGCGTGGGTGGAACCGGGGTCACCATGAAGGAACTCTCGAGTATCGTCGTGCAAGCCGTTCTGGCGGCGGCCGCGGATAAGGGGTATGGCACCATCCCCGGCGAGATCCTGAACGATCTGAAGAATGCGGTCACGTCTTTCGACGGCCTGAAGAATCTACCCGTCGCGGTGATTGGCCGCGCCGGTGAGACGGTGACCATGCTCGGCGGAACCGTGGAGAAGATCGGGGAGGGTGCCGGCAAGGCGATCAATGACGTGGGCAAGGGCGTGACCGACGCCATTGGCGGGCTGCTGGGGGGGAAGAAGGATGAGAAGAAGGACCCGCCGAAGAAGCCGTGAACGAGCTCCACGGCTCAGTACGATTGCACGGCGGGGCGGCGCATCTCGAACTTGATCGTCTCCCGTTTGCTCTCGGGAGTGAACAGGACGGCACCGCGCAGGGTTTGTCCCGTGCGCTCATAGGTGATGGTGTCCAGCGAGACCGAGCCGGAAACCTTGCGGAAGAGCGCGCGATTACTCTCGGCTTTTTCCAGCTTCAGCACGATGGGAACCTCTTTGTCCTCGCGTGCAATCAGCTTGGCGTCGAAGTGACGCAGGCGTAAGTACACGCCGTCGGGCTCGGCGGTGATCAGCAACGTCTCCTGCATTTGCAATGCGCCGTCCGGCTTCACGATGCGAAACACCCCCGACATCGACTTTCCGTGCGGCAGGGACCAGATCTCCTCGGAGAGTCCGTCTTTGTCGAGCGAGCGCCAACTCCCGGAGACAAACTCCATCGCGGAGAGTTCCGGGGACACCTCCGTGACGCCAGCCAGGTCCGCCATCGCAACCGGGTCGATCGTCACATTGCCCGAGTGACACCCGCCGAGCAGCGTGCACGCCGCCGCACACCCGACCATGCCGAACGCTCGGTTCCAACGCAGTCCTTCGGACATGAGGCACCTCCAGTGTTCGCGCCAGCATACCGCCGACCGGGCGTTCACTCTTCCGCGTCCATGCCTTCTTCGTCGTCAAGAATGGAGACCGCGTCCGAGGGCACCCCTTCACCGTCGTCGTCGAAGAAGTCCTCGGCCTTGCCGGAGCGCATCATTTCCTGCACGCCCTCGTCGGCGCCGACGACGGTCGCACCCTCCTCGCGCAGCCGCTCGCGCTCGCCGGCGATCAGGTCTTCCGGGCGGGCCCTGCGGCGTTCCTTCACGAGGAGCTTGATCGGCACCTCGGAGTACGGCACGCTCTCACGGATCTTGTTCACCAGGAACCGCTTGTAGTTCGGCGTAAACAGCGTCGGCCGGTTGACGACGAGCACGATCGTCGGCGGGTCCACCGCGACCTGCGCGATGAAGTAGGCCTTGGCAAAGGTGCCGAGCTTGCTGGAGGGGCCGCGCGTGGCGAGAACGTCTTTCAGCAGGCGGTTCAGCTTGCCAGTGGACACGCGGCTGATCGCCTGCGTGTGCAGGTTGAAGGCCGTCTGGATCGTGCGCTTGATGTTCTGGCGCGTGCTCGCGCTGCCGAACGAGATCGGCGCGAACTCGATGCCCTTGAACTCCTTGCGCAGGTAGTCCTCGTACATCTCGGTATCGACGATCTTGCCCTTGTTCTTGCCGCCCAGGGCCCGGTGGCCCTCGACCAAATCCCACTTGTTCACGAAGATCACGATGGGCTTGTACGACTTCTGTGCGAGCATCGCCAGTTGCTGGTCCACCTGGCTCACGGGCTCGGTGGCGTCGATGAGGAGGGCGACAACGTCGGCCCGCTCGATGGCCCGCTGGGCCCGGTCGTAGGCGAACCACTCGATGCGGTCCTGGAAGGATTTCTTGCGGCGAAGACCGGCGGTATCGATAGCGATGAACGCTTTGCCATCAAACTCGAAGCGCACATCCACGGCGTCGCGCGTCGTGCCCGCGATCTCCGAAACGATGACCCGCTCCTCCCCCGCGAGGGCGTTCACGAGCGAACTCTTTCCCGAGTTCCGCTTGCCGATGATGGCGACCTTCATTTCCGGCGAGCGGTCCGGATCGCCGGCGCCCGGACGCACGCCCGGCAGCGCCTTCGCCGCGTCGTACAGGGCATCCAGAAAGTCGCGCCGAAAATAGTTGCTCTTGGCCGAGATCGGCAGGGCGTCGCCGAAGCCGAGGTTGGCCGCCTCCACCGCGTGGGCTTCCCACTTGGGGCCGTCGCACTTGTTGGCGATGACGATGACCTTCACGTTGCGGGCGTGCGACGGCGCATCCTTCAGTTCCACCTCGACGTTCGCGGGGGCGCCCTTCTTCCCGGAGACCTTGGCGACCTTCCCCTTTTTCTTCCCGCGGGCCGCCTTGGTGCCGCGCTCGCCGAGAACGCGCTCGCGGAGCAGGCGGGCCACCTCCTCGTCCTGCGGCGTGACGCCCTTCTGCGTGTCGATGACGAACAGCACGATGTCCGCGCTGCGCACCGCCTCGGAGATCTGGTGCTCGATGTCGCCGGTGAGCTTGGAAAGGTCGGCCCCTGTCTCATCGAATCGCGCCCCGTCGGCGACGTACACGCCGAACCCGCCCGTGTCCGTCAGCTCGACCTTGATCTTCTTGACCGAGTCTGCCCCCTCATCCGGCGGCACCAGATCGATGATCACCGAGACCCGATCGCGCGTGGTGCCCGCGGAAGGATCGACGATCGACACCTTCCGCTGCGCCATCATGTTCAGGAGCGAGGACTTGCCCACATTGGGCCGACCGACGATGGCGATGCGGGGGAGAGGCATGGGGGGTTAGGGTAGGGAGGAAAAACGCTCAGACCTGCGGCGATCTGGCGATTCTGGCCGCGATTTCGGCGATTCCGCACGGCTCCTGCCCCTGCGTCCGCATGTTCTTCACCTGCGCCGTCGTCGCGCTCTCAAGAATGACGCAGAAGCGGGCCCGTGCCTTGGCCGCGTCCTGTATGAGCTTGCCGATATTCTTGGTCGTCTTGTACGACCGGCGCGCGTGCAACCCGGCGCGCCGGAGTGTTGCCACCACGCCCGCCACGGCCCCGTCCGCCTCCGGCGTGCCGTTGGAGATCACCAGCGCATCTGGGCAGAGCCCGAGCGACTCGGCGATCTTCTCCTCCGGAGGCATCAACCCCTTGTCCTGCAGCACGAGCGAGAGCACGACATCCCCCATGCCGAACCCGACGGCGGGAGTGGGGGGGCCGCCAAACATCTCGATGAGTTTGTCGTACCGCCCGCCGCCGGCGATGGCGCGCTCGCCAGAGGCTATGACCTCGAATACCAATCCCGTGTAATACGCCAAGCCGCGAGCGATGGAGAAGTCGAACACCAACCAGTCTTCGAGGCCGCAGCGTTCGATTTCCTTCATGAACGGTCGGAGATCAGGGAGCATCATTCGTTCGAAGTTCACCCGCAAAACGTCGCCAAGACTCGCCGTTGTGAACGGTTGAGTGCATGCGCGGTAGAGCCGCTCCGCCTTTTGACGATCCACATATAAGGACGCGAACATACGAGCGAAATCGTCGAATGACGTTTTCTTCGCGCCATCGAGCAGAGAGAATGCCTTGGCAAAATGTTCAGGCGAAACGTCGTACTCGCGAAGAACTTCCTCAACATACCCACGATGCCCAAAATGCACTCGGGCATCCCTTGGGCCGACTCCGATCGACTCCAATGCTCCCACACAGCACGCAATCACCTCCGCATCCGCCGCGGGCGAATCGTCTCCAATGATGTCACAGTTCCACTGCGAAAACTCCCGCAACCTCCCCCTCTGCGGCCGCTCCGCCCGATAGCAGTTCTGCTGCCAGAACCACTTCGTCGGCTTGGGCAAACTCGCTGCTTTGGCCGCGTACATGCGGGCGAGCGTCGGCGTGAACTCGGGCCTGAGCGCAAACGTCTTCTCACCACCGAACCGTTCGAAACTGAACAGTTCCGAGATGATCCCCTCGCCGCTCTTGACGGTGTACAGGTCGAGGTGCTCGAACGCAGGCCCGTCAATCTCGTCGAAGCCGTGATTGATGCTCGTGCGTCGCCACGCTTCCTGGATGTAGTGCAGCTTGTTCAGGTCCGACGGGTAGAAGTCCCGCGTGCCGGTGGGGGCCTGAAAAACGTGTGAGCCGCCGCGCGGGCCGGGGGCCGGGGAGGGTGCGGGGGAGCCGGGAGATGAGGGGGGATTTCCCATACCCGGCGAGGGTACGCATCCGGCGCGCCCTGCCAATGCCCAGCACCCTTGTGTTGGGCCACGAACCGCCGGCGCGGCCTGCCGCACCGCGCGTCAACTTCCCCCACCCATACGCTTGCCCATGCCCCCGCTTGCCCCAATCGATCGAGAGACGCACCTGCGATGGCTCCTTGAACTGACGCAGATTCCCACTGCCGCGGGCAGAGAGTGGCGCGTGGTGGATTGGCTGACGCGCTGGGCGGCGGCGCGGCCGGACCTTGCGCTCACCCCCGATGCGGCTGGCAACCTCACGATCATGCCGCGATCCCCCTGGGGCTCCGGCGGTCCCCCGCTGCTGATCACGGCCCATCTGGATCACCCGGCGTTTGTGGTTGATCGCGTGGTCGCTCCCACCATCGTCGAGCTCGCGTTCCGCGGCGGCGTGATGGAGGGCTACTTCGAACAGGCCGCCGTCGTCATTCATACCGGCGGGCGGGACGGCGTTCCCGGGCGGCGCGTTCGGGCCATGCTCACTGGCGTCTGCTCGCCCAAAGGGGCTCCCTTCACGCAGTATCTGGCCGAGATCGTTCACGACGATTCGCACGACGATGAGTTGAGCGTTCGCATCGGCGATGTGGCCACGTGGGATCTGCCCCCGGCGGAGATCGATGCGCAGGGGATCGTGCACACGCACGCCTGCGATGATCTGGCCGCCGCGGCCGCAGCGGTTTCGGCCTTCGAGGTGCTTCGCTCGGCCCATGCCGCGGGGGAGAAGTCCGAGGACGTGCGGCTGCTTTTCACCCGCTCCGAGGAGATCGGGTTTACGGGCGCGATTGCGGCTTGCAAGCTGGGGACGATTCCCGACGGATCGCGCGTTCTCGCGCTGGAAAACAGCCGCAGCTTTGCGGATTCGCCCATCGGCGCTGGCCCGATCGTGCGCGTTGGTGATCGCATGAGCATCTTTGACCCGAAGCTCACCGCGGCGTGCGCCCGCAGGGCGGAGGAGCTCGCCGGCGCGCCCGCCACGCCGGCATCCACGCAGCGCTCCGGCCCGCCGGGCAAGTGGCAGTGGCAGCGCAAGCTCATGGCCGGTGGATCGTGCGAGGCGACCGTCTTCTGTGCCTTTGGCCATCAGGCCACGTGCCTCTGCCTGCCGCTGGGCAACTACCACAACATGTCGCATCTTGCGGAAGTACAGGCGGGGACGCACGATCGCGCCGCGCTCGGTCCGCCGCGCGTGGCGCGGGAGTTCATCCATCGCGATGATTACTTCGGGCTGATCGATCTGCTCGTGGCGATTGGCAGAGATCTGCCGGCCGCGGATCCGGCCATGCCGATCATCGAAAAGCTCTACGTGAAGCACGCGGCGGTGTTGGAAGAGCGATGATGCGCTCGGGTGGCGTGGTGGAGTGGCTTTGCACTCCGCCACGCTGTTGGAACGCACGCGCCCGAACGTGGCGGACGCAAAGCCGTCCACCACGGCACCCGGAATCTATTTCGCGCCGAGCAACCGGCGGACATCGCCGACGAGGTAGAAGGAGCCCGTCACGCAAATCAGGTCCTCGCGCCCGACGGCTCGCTTGGCCAGTTCCATCGCTGCCTCCGGCCCGGGCGCGGTCTGGCACATCTTGCCGCTGGATTCCGTGAATCGGCGGGCCAGTTCGCGCGGGTCCGCGGCCCGAGCGTTCACGCTGCGGGTGAAGATGACTTTGTCCGCCCCGTGCGCCAGTTCTGCGAGCATCCCGTCAATGTCTTTGTCGGCCGCACATCCGAAAACAACCACCAGCGAGTCGTACGGCACGGTCGCGCTGACGGCCCGCATGAGGCACTGCATGCTCTCGGCGTTGTGGGCGCCATCCAGCAGCACGCGCGGGGTGGATCGTGCCAACTCCATTCGTCCCGGGAAGTTCACAGTGGCCAGGCCCCGCGTCACGCGATCTTCGGGCGTGCGGAAGCCGCGTTCGGAGAGCTGATCCAGAATGGCCAGGGCGAGTCCGCAGTTCTGGGCCTGGTGCTCGCCGCGCAGGGGCACGACGAGGTGCTCGAAGGTCGTCCGCGATCCGGAGACATTGACGTGCATGTGCGGGCCACTGGCGATGCCGGTGACGCCGTGGGCTCCGCGGGCCTCGAAGCGGGCCGAGAAGTCGATCTCCTGCCCGACCACGCGCAGCACGGTGCCGATGCGCTCGGCCTCGGCCCGGAGCACCTCCAGCACGCCGGGCTTCTGCGGCACAGAGACCGCGGGCACACCCGGCTTGAAGATTCCTGCCTTTTCCTTCGCGATCTTCTCGACGGTGGTGCCGAGGATTTGCGTGTGGTCCAGCGAGATGCTCGTGATCGCGCAGACTTCGGGGGTCAGCACGTTCGTGGAGTCCAGTCGTCCGCCGAGGCCGACTTCCACCACGGCGACATCCACGGCCTGCTCGGCAAAGTACACGAAGGCCATGGCGGTGATGAGCTCAAAGAATGTTGGTTCGCCCTCGGCCTCCGTGAGCTTGTGCTCCGCCTCGGCGGCACGCTTGGCGATGGCGACAAAGTCCTGCTCGGAGATCGGCAGGCGGTTGAGACGGATCCGCTCCCGGATGTCCATCAAATGCGGCGAGGTGTAGAGCCCGACGGTGTACCCGCAGGCCTCCAGCATCGCGGCCGTCATCTCGCAGGTTGAGCCCTTGCCCTTGGTTCCCGCCACATGCACGGACTTGAAGGCCCGGTGCGGGTTCCCGAGCAGCTCCATCAGCCGGTGCATCCGATCGAGTTTGAGCGTGTCGGCGGCCAGACGCGAGGGATTGATCCGCTCAACATCCGTGCGCTCCAACAGCCACCGGCACGCGCCATCCATGTCGCCGAACACAAGCGCCTTCTTCCTGACTTTAACCGTCGCACCGGCTCCTTTGGCCGGCGGCGAGGGGAGTGCTGTCTTTCCCATGAGGAACGGACAGTATGTCTGATCGAGGCCGCGAAAGCCAACACAATCTTGATGCAAACTCATTCCATTGCATCGGATTCGAAGTTGGATCGGAACTTCAACCACACGAATGGGTGTCGAACCGTTTGCGAACGCATTGCAAGGATCATGCGATTGGTCTGATTCCAACCTGACCGACGCGGCTTCAGACGCGAGCGGGCATACGCCCGGCCTGCTGCAACATCTCCTGCGAGATGAGTACTTGGCGCAGCTTCTCGATGGTCGCCGGTGTGGCCGCAGTCATCGGGAGGCGCAGTGAGCCCGAATCTCGTCCCAGCAGCGCCATTGCGGCCTTAACGGGGATCGGGTTGGTCTCAAGGAACATCGCCTTGCTCAAAGTGGCGATCTCCCGGTGCAGCGCGAGGGCCTCTTCCTTGCGCCCGGCCATCCACTGGGCGCACATCGAGCTTACCTGTGCCGGCGCGATGTTCGAGACCACGGAGACCACGCCGACGGCTCCGACGGCCAGCATCGGGAGGGTGAGGGGGTCATCGCCGCTGAGGACCGTCAGGTCCGGACAGGCCGCGCAGGTCTCGGAGCAGAGGTCCACGCTTCCGGCCGCGTCCTTGATGGCCCGGATGTTCGGGTGCTGGCTCAGCCGCTTGATGGTCTCGATGCTCAGGGCAACGGCCGAGCGGCCGGGGACGTTGTACAGAATCACCGGAAGGTCCGCGGCATCCGCCACCGCCGTGAAGTGGCGGAAGAGCCCTTCCTGCGTCGGCTTGTTGTAATACGGGTTCACGCTCAGGGCCGCGTCGGCGCCGACGCCCTTGGCAAAGCGCTGCAGGGCCACGGCGTGTGCCGTGGAGTTCGAACCGGTGCCCGCGATGACCACGAGCCCGTGCCGATGGCCTATTTGCACGGCTCGCTCGACGAGCCGCTCGTACTCGGCTTGCTCCAAGGTGGGGGATTCCCCAGTGGTGCCGCTGACGACGATGCCGCTGACGCCGCCCGCCCCCTGGAAGGCGATCTGCTCTTCCAAGCGGGTGTAGTCGATGGCAGAGCCATCGGAGGTGAAGGGCGTGACGATCGCGGTGAAACACCCGCGGAGCGAGAGGGGGCGTGCGGCAGAGTTGGACATGATGAATCTCCGGAGTACCGGGCAACCAGGGCCGCGCGGCACGAAAAGGGTATCGGTTGGATGTCGGGATAGGGGTCAGGGACGCGTTGATGCACAGCGACGAGAAAGCACGGGAAATCAGCGTTTGGCGCGTTTCCCACGTTTCATCGTCAGGCGTTTTGTGCTCAATGGCCGCTGCATGCGACATTATACCCGTGTCGATTCCGTCGGCTTCACCCAGATGCTCATCTCGATCCCGTCCACGTACTTGCCCGGGGCGATCTTGAACTCCCGCTCCCGGCGGCACTCTTCCCTGAAGCCCATCTTGGCGTACAGAGCCCGACCCGCGGCGTTGGTCTCAAAGACCCCGAGCGTGACCTTCTCAATGCCCGGGGCGAGCGCGGCCCAGTCCAGCAGGGCGTGAATCATGGCCGCGCCGATTCCGGTCCCGCGATGATCGGGATGGATGGAGATTCCAAACGCGCCGTGGTGGGCGATCCGCCGGCGCTCGTTCTGCTTGAAGTTGAGGAAGCCGATGAAGGCGTCGCCCTCGAACGCGCCGAGGGCGAGTGAGCCGGCCTCATCCAGATTCTTCTGGAGCCAGGCGTGCTCCTGCTCGAGCGTCATCTGCCGCTCGCCGGGCTGGGTGAGCAGATACTCGCTGGTGCGATCGATGAGGTCGGCGAAAGCGAGAAGGGCCGCGCCTTCATTGGGTTCTACGCAGCGAATCGTCAGGTCATGGCCGGTCTTGCTTCGGAATGTGCGGGGCGGAATGCGTGCCATGGGGCACGATAGGGCGCAGAAAAAAGGCCGCGCTGTCGCACGGCCGGAACAATTGGGCTGCGTTAGCCCGTACGTTGGTAGTTCAGAACAGGCCTTTCTTGTTCAATGAACTGACGCAGCCATCGCTGGCGCTCTGCCGGCGAAAACTTCGGAGCAACAAATCGTTTCAGCAAGATTGAATCCTCGCGGAGATCGACCCATCCGGATGAGTGCTTCGCCTCTAGGTGAAGTTCGATACGCCGCTGAAGATTCTCAGTCTCCCCGGCGAAGAGCGGACGATTCGCGTCGTAGAACGCATAAGCGGCGGGAAGAGCGGGCAACTTGTCTAGCGGGACAGCCTTCACGGGCCCCGCGGACACAAGAGCGTAAATCGGTCCGCTCAAGTCCTTTGGCTGTAGCCGACGGGTCTTGCGGAGATTCAGTGCTGCCCATCGACGCTTGAGCACGGACTTCTCGCTCACGAAGCTAGCCGAAAGCTGATCGAATTCTGCCGCAAGTTTCGGATCGCAAAGAATGCGGTCGAGCGAGACGCCGTGTGATTTCTGCAGCATGCGCACCGCGATCTCAGAACCATACTGGTAGTCATCGAAGTCTCTGAATTCTGTCTTCCTCGTGGTTTCTGGAAGATCGTCCTTTCCTCGCTTGCGGATATTGAACAGCGCGTGGTTGAGCAGGTAGTCATCGTCTTCTAGGCCCAGGTCGCGGCAGGTCTCGAGAAATACGCGATCCTGTTTGGGGTCGACCACAACGCGATCAACGGCATACCCATCGTGCATCATGGTGAACGCGCGGACAATCGTGTCTGCGTTGACGGCCGCGGCGCCGCGAACCGGATGAGCGAGTTTGGTAACTACGAGTTGATTGAGACTGATTCCCTCTCGCCTCGCCTCAATGTCGAGCGTCTCGTGCAGAGTCTTGGGAAGTCTCACGACGAACTTGCCGCTCTTTGCAGAGCCCTCAACTGACCCTTGAGACTGCATCAGAGACTTGCGTAGGTCTCGAAGTTTGGCGTACTGCTCCGTGTCGTAGAATGCCTGTCGCTCGCTACTGTCCTTGAATACTCGACTGATGATGCCGCTCTTTTGGTCGGAGAGCTTGCTCATAAATACTGGCCAAGACACGCCCGTCTTGGCGAGCGCCTCTGCCTGATCCAGCACGAGATTGGCTTTGGTGATGAGAGACATGGTGTTCATTGCTCCACTTCGATGAGTTCCACGTTGGGCAGGCCCCGTTCGAAGAACATCGCTTTCTGCTTCAGCGCTTTTCCGATCTGCCGAACGACGGCCTTCAACCTGTCGATCTGATCCTCCGGGACTGCGACGCACACCCGCATGGAGGGCTCACGCAGACCATGCCAAGAGCCCTCGCAATCGCGGTAGGTGGTAAAGCCGTCGAACTGACGCTCGATGAGTGCATAGATCTGTTCGAGCATGTCTTCTCCCACTGGTTGTCCCGGCTCTCCCTCCCGCTCCGGGTTGAACAGCAACGGAAGCTGGAAATAGCAGGGGCACAATGGGGTGGCTTGTTTTGCCATATACTGAATAGTACCATGGGTGATACTACTATCAACCCTGCCCAGAATCAAGGCCAGAGTGACTTGGAAAGCCTTTTATTGCAGGCTCTTGCGCGACGATCCCCGCATTTTGTACGGATTGTGGCTGGTGGTACGAATTCCGAAGTCGGTGAGGAGAAGGCCACCATCGCCTAGGGAAGAGTGCGTCGCGATGGGAAGAACGAGTTGTTCGCTTCCTTGGGCAATCCAATTCGCTTGGGTCCTTGTCGGATTCGGCGAGCGGCCTGCTGTGCGTTGGTCTTGCTGAACTCAATGCCAATGAAGTGACGTCCCAGAGCGTGTGCCAGCACCCCGGTCGTTCCACTTCCCAAAAATGGATCAAGAACCAAAGCTTCAGGACTTGTGCAGGCACGCACGACCCGGTCGAGGTACAGCTCCGGCAGCTGGTTGTCGTGGTAGTCACGCCGTTCGCTGTTGTTTCCCTGTACGCGTCCCCAGTATCGCCCGTACCACACATCGAGCGGCACCCGCATTTTTGCGGGCATCCCATCCTTCTTCGTGAGGGTCCGTTTGTCCCCGTAGATCGCAGCGCGGTCTGACATTTCAACCACTTCAAGGGGATTCCAAACGTGCGGGCCACCACTTTTGATGAAGTACAGCGCATGCACCTTTGAGTTGATGAAACGCCCCGTCGCGTTTTGCCCGAACCGATAGTGCCAGATGCACCAATTCTGCATCACCATTACCGCTGGCGGCTTCCGCTCCATCCGTCCCTTTAGGTAACAAACGATCTCCGCTGCCCAATCGTCCGGAATGTTCACCCATAAAGCACCTCCTGGGCGCAGACCGTCAATGCACAGGTGCAACCACTCGTACGTGAAGTCGAGATACTCCTTCTCCGGAAGCGCGTCATCCCACTTGTCGTACGCGCGATTCCAGTTAAACGGAGGATCGGCGAACACAAGATCGATCTTCGACTCTTTCACTGCCGGCAACTCGCGGAGCACCTGCCGGCAATCTCCAACCCTGATGTGAACGGAAGCGTCGACGCCGTTCTTTCGGGCTGTGAAATCGAATTCGCTCTGAGCACGCTCAACTTTGGCAACGGAGGCTCCAACGTCGTCGCCTGCGTTCGGCGCGGAGCGAGGTCTTCGCTTGCGGACACCGTTGGTGACGTGAGTCGATGTGTCCATCTGCTTGGTTGGCACTGCGGGTGAGGGCATCGCGACCTTTCCGGTCTCAATTGTACTCTCAAATCCGGAGGGCGCAAGTCAATTCGTCGAGCACTATCCCGACTCGCCCCACACTACGAGCGGGTTCGGCGCATGTTTGGCGCGTGGACCGGCGGGAGGCTGCCCTAATGCGATTGGGCTCACTACTTGTCATTCGATAGCGGACTTATGCGGGGGCGCGGGTCGCCATGCTGCTGGACTGCGTGTTCTACAGACCAGATGCTCGCGAGCATGATCTCGTGCACGCAAAGCCGGAACTCTCGTGATCTGGTTCTGTTCCCGTAGAGAAACGCTAGGACAGACAGCCACAGTGCACGGCGTGGCGGGCATCCGCAGCCGATCGGTTCTATGGTGAGCGCGGTCAGGTTTGCATGGGTATCTTCGCAGCGACGAACGCCCACACAATCGATCACAGCGATCTTTGCGCCGCCATGATCGGCGGGTGCGACGATCAGATTCGAGGGCTTGAGATCTCGGTTGTGGCAGCAAGCCTCATCCATCGCCGCGATCGTTTGCCCAACCGCACGCGCGATCGCGTGCTGCTCCCTCACCCCCGGCCCCACCCCGCGCGCGACCTCATCCAAGACTTCCAGCAGAGTCTTCCCCTCCACAAACTCCAGCACCAATACCTCGCACCGTTTTCCGCCCACCTCCATCCGCATCAGCGCCAATAGTCGCCCGGTCGCGATCCCCGCGCGCATCAGCCGCTCTGCCCCCCGCCAGTGCTTCGCCCCATGCCCCATCCCGATCGCATGTTTGAACCGCCTCCCGATCGTGTTCAGTTCGCGGCACTTCACCACCACATCCCTCCCCAGCAGGTTCGCCCGGCGCACCCATGAGCCGCGGTCCTCCTTCAGCACCGTCGCCGCGCTGGCCCATCCCGGCTGGGCCAGCGCATCTCGCCACGCGGCGGCGTCCTCGCCCGCCGCAAGCTGCACGATCTTCGAGACACTGATCATCATCGCCGCGGAGCATACCGCGCGGCCGTCAGGCGGACCTGGCGCGATGGAGAGCGGCATCGCGCACGAACTCCGAGACACCCCTGAATCCCCGGCGATTGGCGGCTTCTTCAAGCACCAACTTCTCTTCGTCGGTGACCCGGAAGTTCAGTTGGGCCTGGCGCTTCCGTTCGCCCGCTGGGCGAGGGGGGGATTGGCCCTGTTCGAGCATCACGCCGACAGATGCACCCGCGGCCTCGCGCACGGCGGCGACGCACTCGGTGGGTGTTCGTCCATCGGCCATGACACCGGGCATTTCCAGAACGTGACCAACGAAGCCGAGTTCGGCGTCGGCTTCGAGAATGATGCGGTAGTCCGCGGCGAGTTCGTGGGCTCGGCGAAGAATGTCCGGGCTGAACGCTCGGTTCAACGGTTCACGCACCGGGGCTTTTCGGCGGGGCCTGCTCGATGATTTTGCGGGTTTTCGCGACATAGACGTGCTTTACCTTGTTCCGATGCACGGGGATACTGATCGGCGTTTGCCCGGCTTTCGTGAAGATGTGGTGCGAGCCGCTGATCCGGGCAAGCGTCCAGCCGGCGTTCTCCAGCGTTGCCCGGAGTTCGGCGAACCTGATGTCGGAGGGCATTGAATGAGCCACCTTTCAGAGTGGTTTTCCCTAGTATAGCATGTGATATACGCCCGTGCCATGCCATCGGACATTTCCGGTGATGCCCGACCAGATGACGATCGGATTCTCGGTCGGTCGAGGATACGATGGTCCCCCATGCCCAAGATCACCATCAACGGCAAAGTCTCCGACTTCACGCCGGGACAAATGATTATCCAGGTCGCCAATGCGGCGGGCCAGGAGATCCCTCAGTACTGCTACCACGATGGTCTCTCCATCGTGGCCTCCTGTCGCATCTGTCTGGCCGAGGTCTGGCAGCCAAACCCGCGCAACAACAATGCACTTGAGCCGCTGATGGGCGGCAAGCTCATTCCCACCTGCCAGACGGCCTGCGCCGACGGCATGGTGGTGTACACCGATTCGCCCAAGGCCGTGGCCAACCAGAAGGCGGTGATGGAGTACCTCCTCATCAACCACCCGCTGGACTGTCCCGTCTGCGACCAGTCCGGCGAGTGTTTTCTGCAGGACTACTCCTACCAGTACGGCCGCGCCGAGAGCCGCTTTGAAGAGACCAAGGTCAAGAATCCCAAAAAAGACCTCGGGCCGCACGTCTATCTCTACGCCGACCGGTGCATCATGTGCACCCGCTGCGTCCGCTTCACGCGCGAGGTGACGGGCACGAGCGAACTGACGGTGCAGGGGCGCGGCAACCGGGAAGAGATCGACATTTTCCCCGGGATTGCCCTGGACAACGAACTGGCCGCGAACGTGGTGGATCTTTGCCCCGTCGGCGCGTTGCTGGACAAGGATTTCCTTTTCGCCCAGCGCGTCTGGTTCCTCAAGTCCACGCCGAGCATCGACGGGCTCACGGCCTCCGGCGACAACCTGATCGTCGATACCAACGACGCCAAGGTTTACCGCTTCAAGCCGCGCACAAACATGAGCGTGAACAAGTGGTGGATCTCCGACGAGATCCGCTACAGCCACAAGCACGTCCACTCCGAGAAGCGCATCGCTTCCCCTCTGCGCCGCCAGTTCGGCGTGCAGGTCGAGTCCGATTGGAACCGGGCGTATCACGAGGCGGCCAACGGTCTGAAGGCGGCCGTCTCCGCGGGCAAGCGTCTGGGCGTGCTCATCAGCCCGATGCTCTCGTGTGAGGATGCGTATTCCCTCGCCAAACTCGCTTTCTCGATCGACCCGCGAGCCATGCTCGCCCTCGGCCCCGTGCCGATGAGCGGCAAGGACAAGACCTTCCCCCCCACGGACCCCAACGGATACAAGGTCTACGCGGAAAAGGCCCCCAATGCCCGCGGCGTGAAGCGCGTCATCGATGCCATGACCGCCGCCGGAAAGGGCGCGGCCTCCGACGTCGGGCAGTTCCTCTCCGCCCTCCGTTCCGGCCAGATCGGTGCGGCCATCCTGACCGGCAACTACCCCAGCGACTGGGCCACCGCCGACCTTCTGAATGCCGCCCGCGGTTCCGGCTCGATCAAGCCCTTCATTGTTCTGCTGGACACGCTCGCTTCGCCGCTCACGGATGCGGCCGATGTCGTGTTGCCTTCCTGCACATGGGTGGAAAAGGCCGGCACGTTCGAGAACGCCCGAAATATGCTGCAGGCGTTTGAAGCGGCGATCCCGCCGATGGAGCCGAGCAAGCCCGAGGCCCAGATCGCGATGGACCTCGCGGCGATTCTCGCAGGATCGACGACGATCGTCGAGCCCGAGACGATCGTCATCCACGCGGAGAAGCGCGGCCAGGTGCCCGACTCGGTCCGCGTGATGTCCGCACTCGGCGAGTTGTACAACGCCGCGCACACACGCGAAGAAATGTCCCGCCATGCCGGCCTCGGCACGTTCGCAACCGATGTCTCGATGCCCGCGCTCCCCGTGGAGCAGCAGCCGGACATGCAAATGGTCGAACTCTGATCTCGTCAGAATTGATGCACGCAAGCCCCCGGAGTTCAGAACAGGCGCGGACCGCCGCGCCAGTTTACCTTTCCCCGGATTGACCGTGCCCTCCATCACTTGTGCGCGTCGGGGGGAAGCGGTTTGTGCTGCCGCGTACGGGATTTCATGCAAGCGCCGATCACGTTCAGGCACCAGATGAACCCCAGTCCCAGCGCAATTGCGCGTGTTTTCGTGGCTAGTTTTGCACTCTGTGATACATTGAATCCCGCTGAATCCCGGGGAGCGAGAGATACCTCCACACTGGATGTCGGCCCAACCGAGCCCCAACGCTCGGTTGGTTATGCCCTGGGCTGTCCCATGGATCGTCCGGGCGGCCGAGTGCCGGGCGCAATCAAGTTTCTCTCTCGCCGGGCGGGCGAAAGCCCCCCGGCGAGGTTCTTTTTTGGAGGAAGTTCGGTGTGCTTGGTCCTGAGAACGGGTAATTCTGGTGAATTGGTAACAAATAAATGGCCAGTACCGGTCGGTGGGGTATGCTCCGAGTAATCAGACAGGGAACTCTGGTCGGGCAGATCAGAGCCCAACAACGACAACGTCTGAGAGAGAAAGGCCCAGCACCGCCGGAAGGCGGTGTTCGGCTTTTTGGGGCGTTTTGTTTGCTGGGGCGCGGCTCACCTGCCCGTGTTTCGAACGCTTTGCCGGGAAGCGCCTTGCTGCACCGAAGCGACTACGCCGGGAGCACAACGACATCCTCGGGAGCCGCCGCAAGCGTTACCCGCTCGCCCGCCCGGCTGAGCCCAGCGGGGTTCAATGCCGCTACGCGCAGCCGGACATCTCCGGAAACCTCAACCTCCAACTGCGCCGTCTCACCGAGGTACATGGACTCTGTCACGCGCCCGTACAACGTGTTCATCCCATCGGGGGCGTTGAGGCGCAGCGCCTCGGGCCGGATCGAGCAAAGCACGTTCTTCGTACCGTCGCGCACATCGGGCGAAACCGTCGCGGCGACGAGCTTGCCGATCTTCGTCTGCACCACGATTTTCCCGCCTTCGTCGCCCAGGAGCTGGCCAGGGATGAGGTTCGTCTCGCCCAGGAACTCCGCGACAAACCGCGATCGCGGCGAGCGATACAACTCGGCGGGCGGGCCCATCTGCACGATCCGCCCCTGGTTTACGATCGCCACGCGGTCCGCGATGCTCAGGGCCTCCTTCTGGTCGTGCGTCACATAGATCGTGGTGATGCCCGAGCCCTTCTGGCTCCCACCCACCGCCTCCTTGCAGATGCGTCGGATCTCCGAGCGCAGCTCCAGCCGCAGCTTTGCGTCAAGGTTGCTCAGCGGCTCGTCGAGCAGCAGCACATCCGGCCGAATTACCAGGGCGCGGGCCAGCGCGATGCGCTGCTGCTGCCCGCCCGAAAGCTGGTTCGGCTTTCGCGCGCCGTACTGCTCCATACGCACCATGGTGAGGGCTTCGGCCACGCGCCGGTCCCGCTCCGCTGCGGGCACCTTACGGATGTTCAGTCCGAACGCCACGTTCTGTGCCACCGTCATGTGTGGCCAGAGCGCATAGGACTGAAAGACCATCCCCGTGTTCCGCTTGTTTGGCGGGAGGAACGTCACGTCGCGGGAGGGCTGGCCGGTGGGTTCAAAGAGAATCTGCCCGCTGGTGGGCTCGATAAACCCTGCGATCATCCGCAGCATCGTCGTCTTGCCGCAGCCGGAAGGGCCGAGCAGGAAGAAGAGTTCGCCCGATTCGATGCGCAGGTCCACGTGGTCCACGGCCGTAGTGGGCACGCCGCCGGCGCCCGGCGCGCTGCCGGGGAAGGTCTTGGTGAGCCCCTTGAGTGTTATGGTCGTGGACATGGCCCAGCAAGGTAGCAGGCCGGGGCGGTTTCGTCCCGAAAACCCGGCTTGGCGCGGGCGCGGTACGCTCTGGCACAGTTATGCCCGACCCATCGCCCATCACCGTCGTCTCCGGCCTTCCCCGCTCCGGTACAAGTGTCATGATGCAGATGCTCGTCGCCGGGGGTATCCCGCCGCTGACCGACGACATTCGCAAGCCGGACGCGGACAACCCGCGCGGCTATTTCGAGTTCGAGCGGGCCAAGAAGATCAAGACGGACAAGGCATGGCTCGCCGACGCGGAGGGCAAAGTCGTCAAAATGGTCCATCTGCTCCTGCTCGATCTCCCCATGGACCGGCGATACGACATCGTCTTCATGCGCCGAGAACCTCACGAAGTGGTGAAATCGCAGGGTGTGATGCTGGCCCGTTCCGGCAAATCCGGCGCGGCCATCTCGCCTGAGCAACTGATCGCCGTGTACCAGCAGCAGATCACACGGGTGCTCGGGTTCCTGGCCACGCACGCCAACGCGCGCGTGTTGGAGGTCAGCTACAACGATCTGGTGCGCGAGCCGGAGCCCACCGCCCGCCGCATTGCGGCGTTCTTTGAGCGTCCTATGGACGTTTCCGGCATGGTGGGGGCCGTTGATCCCGGGCTGTATCGCAACCGATCCGGCTGATCGTGCGGGCCCGCTATGCTCGCCCAATGGCCCGTTCCAAGCCCCCTCCGCGCGCTGCCCCAAGCCCCACGCAACTCGTGGGCGTGCAGCGACTGCGCGAAGCGCGAGTTCGTCCGGCACGGGATCTTTCGCTCGCGTATGACATGGACCGGGCCTTGCGCGAAGCGACCACGTTGCGACGAAGCGTCGGTGCTTGTGCGGCTGCGTGGGCGGGCGTGCTCCCGCCGGAGTTGCTCCCCCAGACCGCGCTCGAAGGAATGGCCCGTGGCGTTCTGACCGTGCGAGTGCCCGATTCTGCTGTGCGATTTCAGGTGGACCGGTTCCTCCGCTCAGGCGGGCAGCGGAAGCTGGCCGCGGCCTGTCCCACGACCATACGTCAAGTTCGGATCGTGATCGGTAGGTAGGCGGGAAAACCCGAATGTTGTGATTGCCGGATGTGAATCCCAGCCCCAGAAGATTGCCTTAGACTGGCCCAACCCCGATTATGGGGTATTTTTCATTGTCCGCGAATCCGTGAAAGCGGCCCAACCCGCGGCGAAGGAGAGAGAGTCATGAAATCTGTGTTGATGTGCTGCGCCATGAGCGCAATGAGTGTGATTGTCGCCGCGGGCACGGCAAGCGCCGGGTTGATCGACACCCGCAACGAAAACAATCTGGCCATTTCCAAGAGCAGCAATGGCGTTCTCGACGCCGGCGAATACGGCCCGGGCAACAACCAGTCGTACGCCGGTCAGGGCGGCGGCTTCGGCGGCACGCTCGGTCAGGGCCAGACGTACATGGCCGCGGATACGAGCAACTGGTACGTCGGTTTCACGCCAGGCAACGCGCTCAACGACGTCTACGTGATCCAGTTCTCTGTCAACGGCGCCGGGAACGTGACCCAGGCAACGCACGGCGATGGCGCGGACGGCGGCCGCACGGCCTCCACGCTCGCGAACAATCTGAGCTCGGGCCTCTTCCCTGTCGCGGTGGGCTACACGCTGGCCATCGGTAACTTCGGCACGGTGCTGTTCAAGTACAACACGGCGAACCCCAACGGCTCGCTGGACTTCATCCAGTACGACGGCAGCGCCTGGAACACCTCCGGCACCTCCGGCGGCTTCCATGAGATCGCGATTCCCTGGGGCAACATCGGCCTGGGCGCTCCCGCCAGCCAGATCGACTGGTTCGGCTACTACTGCTCCGGCAGCGGCTACCTCTCCAATGAGGGATCGCCCCATTCCCCGAGCTTCGCTGGCCCCCCCGCCGATGGCGCCGGCAACATCGGGTTCGGCGTTGCGGGCTCCGCGATTACCTTTGCCGACTACAACCGTTTCACGACGCCCGCTCCCGGCGCGGCCGCGCTCCTCGGCCTCGGCGGCCTGATCGCCGGTCGCCGTCGGCGCAACTGATTCCGCATTTTCCCTGATAACCTTGCAAGGGTTCGGTCTCGTGGCCGGACCCTTGTTGTTTTTGCGTACGATCGGGCGTGACCACCGAACCATCCGGCGCGGCCGATCGGGTGAAGCTGCTGGCGTACGTCGCCGGACGCGATGTGGGCTGTCCGGCGTGCGAGTACAACCTGCGCGACCTGCGCACCGATGTTTGCCCGGAGTGCGGTGCAACTTTGGATGTGGACACCATTCTCGGGGCGGATCCCGGATTTGGAGTGCGTCGGCGGCGGCTGATCTGGGCCGCGGCGGCGGTGTTGATCGTGGGTGTGCCCATTTCTCTGCTAGTCGCCACGCTGCCATCAGTGAAATCGCCGATGCTGGTTGCGCTGCCGGTGGCCGCGTTCGGATCGATGGTCGCGTCCGTGGTGGTGGGGGGATGGGACGCGGCGGTACACGCCGACCGCATTCGCTATCCGAGGGCCCGTAATATGGCCAGCTTTGCTCCTGTCGTGTATTTCTGGATTGCTCTCCTCGTTCTGGAAGTTGCGGTCGATGTCCTGGTCATCGGCCTTGCGTTCAAGTAAGCGTGCGGAGTTGGGGCCCTCTACTGTCTGCCCATGGAAGACCGGGCCGCGTGGGAACGCGAGATGGTGCGGGTGTTCCTTTCGGAGCACGATGCGCCATGCCCGGGCTGCGGCTACAACCTGCGGGGCACGCCGGGGGATAAGTGCCCGGAGTGCGCGACGCCGCTGGCGCTAGGGATTCGCAACGACGATCCGCGATCCCGCTGGGAGATGGTGGGGGCCATCGGTGTGGTGGTCTGTGCGATCTACTTCGGCGTGATGCTGGTCCGGCAGGCCTGGTGGCTATTCAGCGGGCCGTACACGTCGTCCAACATTGGACCGATGCAAAGGTACTTCTGGATGAGTCTGGCGTCGCAGCTGATCCTTGCCCTCGGCGCCGCGGGATGGTGCGTTGCGATGTTCGCGGCGCGGAGGCGCAAGCCGCGTCCGTCGTGGGCATGTCCCACAAACGCGGCCGCGGGCATCCTGCTCGGCTCGTTTGCGGTATATCTCCTGGTCTACGGAGTGCTCCGCTTCTTCATCTGATGGATTGAGCATGTCATGCCCGACGATCACGAAATGCTGACGACGCACCTCGCCGAGCGCGATGAGCCCTGCCCCGGGTGCGCGTACAACCTGCGAGGACTCAAGGGCACGCGCTGTCCGGAGTGCAATCAGGAGCTCGCCATGCGGGTGGGGTTGGTGGAGCCGCGCCACGGCGCGTACATCGCATCAATGTGCGGTCTGCTCACCGGCGCGGGCATGGCGGCGGTGTTCCTCGGAGTCATCGCGTGGTTGCTGCTGACAAGGGGAGGAGGTCCGCCGCGCAGTGTATATTGGCCGCTCCTCGGTATCCCCGGGGTGGGGGTCGTGGTGCTCGGGCTTGCCGCCGTGCAACTGTCGAGGCGGCGTGCTCGTGTGTGGCTCCGCGGGGTGTCGAGCGTCGAGCGGAGAATGGTCGTCATGGCCAGTTGGGCAGCCACAACAGGCCTGGTGGCCTGGTTCCTCTCCTCGGTCATGTGAGCCGGTGGTGCGATCCGCGCTCCACGGGCCGACGTACAGATCGGTGGAGATCCTCCCCTTTCCGGTCGATAACCCCATTATGTCCGGCGCTGCCAACACCATGCTCTCCCCCGAGCTTGCCGACTGGATGCGGCAGATCAAGGCCAAGGCCGTCGAGTACGGGCTGGATTTTTTCGAGGTAATCTACGAGGTCCTGCCGTTCGACACCATGAATCAGATCGCCGCGTACCAGGGCTTCCCGGTGCGCTACCCGCATTGGAAGTGGGGAATGGAGTACGAGTCGCTTTCGAAGCGCGACGCCTACGGCATGGGGCGTATCTATGAGATGGTGATCAACACCGATCCGGTGTACGCCTATTTGCAGGAGTCCAACGCTGTTGTGGATCAGAAGCTCGTGATGGCGCATGTATACGGGCACGCGGACTTCTTCAAGAACAACCTCTGGTTCGGCAAGACCAACCGCAAGATGATGGACGAGATGGCCAATCACGCCACCCGCATTCGCCGACACATCGACCGGCATGGCCAGGACGTTGTCGAAAGTTTCATCGATTGCTGCCTCACCATCGAGCACCTCATTGACCCGCACTCGATGTTCATGAATCGCACGCTCGCGACGCCGGTGCGCAAACGCGGCGAGAACGCCGGGCCGGAAGAACTCTCCGGCGATCCCTTCGCCTTCATCCCCGACAAGCTCCCCGCCAAGGACTACATGGATCGCTACATCAACCCCGAGAAGGAGTTGACGCGCCAGAAGGAGGAGCACGGCAAGAAGATGGCGAGCGAGCGGGGGCGCGTGCCGCAGCGGCCGACGCGCGATGTGCTGCTCTTCCTCCTTCGACACGCGCCGATGGAGGACTGGCAGAGCGACATCCTGACGATCATCCGCGACGAGGCGTACTACTTCGCCCCGCAGGCCATGACCAAGGTGATGAACGAGGGCTGGGCCGTGTATTGGCACAGCAAGCTGATGACCCAGCACTTCGTGCAGGCCAGCGAGATCGTGCAGTACGCCGACCAGCACTCGGGTGTGCTGGCCATGCCGCCCGGGGGCTTCAATCCATACAAGATCGGCGTCGAAATCTTCAAGGACATCGAACGACGGTGGAACGAGGGAAAGCATGGGTCGACGTGGGAACGCATGGAGGGGCTGGGCGCGAAGGAGAAGCACGACGACAACTCCATGCGCGGCCGCGAGAAAATCTTCGAGGTCCGGCGCATCTACAACGACGTGCAGTTTATCGATGAGTTTCTCACCCCCGAGTTCGTCGAGCGGCACAAGATGTACCAGTATCGGCGCGATCCGCAGAGCGGCGAACTGAAGATCGTCAGCCGCGACTTCGATCGCATCAAGAAGACGCTTCTGCATCGCCTCACGAACATGGGCCAGCCGTTCATGTACGTGGTGGACGGCAACTATCGCAATCGCGGCGAGTTGTACCTGGCCCACCAGCACAGCGGCCTGGACATCGACCTGGCCAAGGCCAAGGAAGTGCTTCGGAACCTTCGCCTCATCTGGGGCCGCCCCGTGCACGTGCAGGCCCGGATCGACGACGAGCAGTACCTCTTCACCTGCGAAGACCCGAGCGCCGAGCAGTTGAAGAAGGAGAAGATCAACGCCCAGACGCCGCCGCCGGCGCATGTGCTGGAGTGAAGTGGATGGCTCAGGTCGGCGGCGGATCACCCAATGCGATGTTGGCCGGATGAATGTCTGTGAGTTGGATGCCCATCCGTTCGAGTGTGCGCATGATGGAGACCACGCGGGGCCATTGATCGCCAAACTCCTCACGCTTGTCGGCGACCCGTGCCATCGGGCCAAGCCGCCTCAAGGGTTGTCGAATATCAGGCCAAGTGATGCCGCACGTCATGGGCCGAGTGTTCGCCCGCGCCGTCCCAGCTCTTGTGCAAGCGCGGACTGCATGGCATTGGCATGAGCGCCGCAGAGCACAGAACTCGGGCCATCGTCGCGACGGCAATAAACACACAGAGAGCCCGGATGGGCCCTCTGTGCGCTGAAGGGGTGCATGTTCTGTGAAGTACTGGGGCAGGGCTCGCATTACGCTCCGGCGAACCACGCGCTCAGAAACGCGAAGATGTCGTCTGAGTTCACGCTTCCGGACCCATCGAAGTCTGCGGATGTGTTGCCGGACATGAACCAGTCGATGAAGGTGAAGATGTCGTTGACGGAAACCGACCCATCCTGATCGCAATCGGAGCGGTGGCGGCGGGAGCACTGGTCGCCGCCGGTGCTTTGCAGGCAGTTAAAGAGAGCGATGAACTCGTCCGCCGCGGGAAGCCCCGTGGTGAGCGCGAGATGGGCATCGGGAGCGATCGCGCCGTTGCGAGGGTCCTTGATCACCGGGCAGAAGAACCAGCGCGGCACGCCCGGGCTTCCCGCCGCGGGGGGAGTTTCGATGATGACCAGACCCTGAGCATGCAGCGACTCGATCTGATCGAGCGTGCGGATCAGCGGCGTGCCATCAACATCGGGGCCATTGCTCGCGCGGAGTGCGGCGAGCGTCTGCTGGCCGGCGGGTGTATTGAAGGCCGCGGGAGTGAAACGAACGGTGTTGATCCGCCAAATGCCGAGCGGGTCGTGGCCAAAATAGCCGTTGCGAAGATCCGCGACGAGGTCCTGGCGTTTCGGGAAGACAGCAAACTGGGCGTTGGCCGCGCGAGGGAACTCGTAGACGTTGTAGGTCTCGGCGATCTGCAGCGCGGCCGCTCCAGCTGCGTTGGGGAGGAAACTCGCCTGAGAGGGAAGGCCTGTCACAGAGAAGAAGATCGGATGGCCGGAGTGGTCGTAGGCCGCGGTCTGCTGGAGCAACCGGACGTTGGAGAGGTTCGGCCCGTTCTCGCGATTGTCGATGGTGGAGTTGGGGCCGGTGCCAGTGGGGCGTCCGGCGAGCGTGGCGGGATCGATTCCGTTTGTGATGTAGAACGATGAAGTGAAATCAAAGGGAGGGCCGCGGAAATCGTCGGCACGCACGGTGCCGCCAACGGTCAGGGAGAGAGTGATGGCCGAGAGGGAGAGCACGCGATGGAGACGGTTCATGGTCGGGTTCCTTTCCAAACGAATAGAGCAATCCGGGCATTCCGGGTGCATGGGTGCACCGGTCCGGTAGTCCATGCGAAAGGCACGCCCCGGGGATGTCAGCTTTCTTGAAATCAGGATCCCGCCGTGATGAAACAGCCGTCGGGAGCGACGTGAAGATCGGGCATCCGGCCGCTTCTGCCGGACGTATCGGGACTATGCCGGGAGCCCGCCGTGGATCACGATGTTCCGAAAGTCGACCCCGCCTTCAACGCCGAGCTTCGGCGCGTGCTCGACGAGCGCGACGCCTTCTGTCCAAAGTGCAACTACAACCTGACGGGCATCCCCGGCCCGCGCTGCCCGGAGTGCGGCAAGAACATCCGCGAAGTGCTGCGCATCGCCGACACCACGCCCTGGCGCCTCCCGCACGTGCGCAGGAGAATGATCGCCGCTTTTCTGCTCCGCCGCTTCGGGCTTGTGGCGATTGTGGTCGTTGCGTTGGCAAGCGTGGGATGGGCGACGTGGTCGCTTTGTGTGTGATCACAGCCGTGCGGCCCGGGAACGTGCCAAACCCCGCGGTCATCCGAATCAGCGACGCCGACGCCGCGTGCCGAAAATCATCGAGAGCCCGAGCACTCCCGCGGCGGTTCCGGGTGCCCGCGGAACGACGGTGTAGATTTCCGCAGCGTCGGCACTGTCGCTTGGGCTTCTATTTCTCAGCCCGGCTCGTCTCGCGCGGCAGCGTCTGGCAGGTGATGTACAGCGCATCATCACGCGGCTCGAGTTTCAGGAGTCGCACGCGCCGTCCGTCGCCGATGCGGATGATCGGCGTCGTCATCGCGGGGCGCTCGCCGGAAAGAGCCGAGATGATGTCGCGCAGTTCGGGGCTGCTCGTTGGATCCGCCCCGGGGCGAGCGTGGGCGATTCCGGCCCGCTTGGCGCCGGCCGCGGCACGCGAAAGCGCCCACGATGAGGGCACGCTCAACCGCCCGATGCTCGTGCTCGTCGCGGGGAGCCAGAGCGAGCCACCCGCGCGAAACTCCGGCTGGAGCGACGTGCTGAGCACCTGCTCGGACGCGCCGGCGACGGGCGGCTCATCCGCGCCCGAGTGCGGCCTGATGCTGGCCCCCACATCGATGCGTCCGGAATCGAACCGGACCTCGATGGCGCGGAGATCGTCCGGCCAGCGAATCCCACCGCTCTCCGCGTTCTGCGATTCCAACCACGGACGCAGACGCGCCGCCAGCCACGCGTTTGCGTCCGCCGACGAGACTCGAATCGTCCATGGCTCGCTCGCGCCGCCGCCGACGGCCCCGGACACGCTTGGTTCGGATCGGCGAATCTGCGTGAGCTGCGTCGCCGCGCCATTCTCCACGCGCACGGCCGCCGCGGCCACGTCCTTGTCGCGGGGATCAATATCCCGCCACCACCCCGGCCGCTCGCCGGCCAGTCCAAGAGCCATGAGCGCGGCTGCGCCCAGCAGCATCCCCCCTCCGGGGAGAATGACGAGCAGCCATGTACGCAATCGCGACGGGCGAGCCGCCACGAACGGCTCGCCGCGCGGGTCGCTCCATTGGTCGCTGTGCATCATGTCGCCGCCCGTGTGCATCGCCGGGGATGATACGGATGGAGCCCGATCGGGAAGCCAATGGGAACCATGCCAAGCGGAGCGTGGCAGCGGGCAGGCAAAGAAAAACCCCACGCGGGGCGTGGGGTTTGGGATCGAGCAAAGAAATCGAGAAGATCGATCAACGCTTGGAGAACTGGAACCGGCGGCGGGCGCCTGCCTGGCCGGGCTTCTTGCGTTCCACTTCGCGGGCATCGCGGGTGAGGAAGCCGGCGTTTCGCAGGGCCTCTTCCAGTGTGGGGTCGTAGTCGCGCAGGGCCCGGGCGATGCCGAGGCGAACGGCCTGGGCCTGGCCCATGTACCCGCCGCCGTTGCACCGTACCACCACGTCCATGCGTCCGAGCAGGTTGGAGATCTTCAACGGGGCCGCGGCGTCGTTGCGATCGCGCGTCTCGGAGAAGTACTGGTCCACGGTCTTGAACTTCTGCGCAGTGATCTGCACCTTGATCACGCCCTCGCCAGCGCCGTTGGGCTTCATGCGAACGCGGGCCACGGCGCGCTTGCGACGCCCGGTGCCCCACCACCAGCCGTTCTTGGATTCAACGGCGGTGCGAAGCTTGCGGACCATCTGCGCGGGCCGCACCTCCGACGACGGGTTCGCCGTGGACAGGCCGGGAATATTCGTTGTGGGAATGTTGATGGCGGTCATATGGGGCTTTCGAGATTCCAAACTCTGATCAGGACCGAAAATCATTCAACTCTGGACGACTTGGCAGCGGACAAAGGAACTGCTCAGACTTCCATCTTCACGGGCTGCTGC
Source organism: Phycisphaerales bacterium (assembly GCA_038225655.1). Lineage (GTDB taxonomy): Bacteria > Planctomycetota > Phycisphaerae > Phycisphaerales > UBA1924 > UBA4658. The sequence goes on from JBBRQY010000018.1 coordinate 46,117, forward strand.
GACTGGTGCGGATGCTCCGCACCGCCGTACACCTTCATCTTCGTGAGCATGTGCCGCCCGAGGCGGTTCTTGGGGAGCATGCGGCGGACCGCATCCTCAATGATCTGCTGCGGCTTGCGCTTCAGCAGAGACTCGTACGTCTCGTAGCTCTCGCCGCCGGCGTGACGCGAGTAGCTCATCTTGGTCTTCTGGGCCGCCTTGTTCCCCGTCAGCCCCACCTTGGCGGCGTTGATGACGATGATGAAGTCGCCGCAATCCACGTGCGGCGTGTATTCCGGGCGGTGCTTGCCCATCAGCACGGTGGCGATGTCCACCGAGAGCCGCCCGAGGGAGACATCCGTGGCATCAACGATCCGCCAGGTCTTGTTGGGAACGGCCTGGGGAGTGGCGAGGGTGGTTTGACGACGCATAGTGGGCTCCGATCCGGTGCGATGGCGAAACAGGTCGCCCGCGCGGGGGTATGCTGGGTACGCCGCCTACCGGGCGGGGCGGGCTGGCTTGGAAGGGTCCAAACCAGCAAAGTTGGGGGCAAACCGCACAGATCCTTCGTGCGGGGAGCGAAGGGTAGCGATTCAGGCCATTGAATCAAGCGGAGTCTTGGTGGGCGGGAACGAAGGTTGGTAGGCCAGCCTCTGCGAACGGGCCGATGAATGAGCACGAATGGAACCGAACGAACCAACCGCATCCCAAACGAATCGCCCCGCAAGCTGGTATCAACCTCCGCCGCTGCCGCCACAGGGTGTTCTGGGTCAATCACCCAACAACCCCTATGGCTCATTTCATGAACAGGGTCAACACGTGCCCCGGACGCCCATCTGGCTCTGGATCATTACGCTGGTGCTTCTGGCGGTGCTCGTGTTCTTCCAGCGACCCGAGGTCGAGGATCCGAAGGATGCAGCCCAAGCCGCGGCTGGGATGAACGACATCAAGCCCCCCAAGGCGAGTGAGTTCGTGCTGGTCGGCAAGTTTCTGATCGCGGTGAAAGACCTCGTGCCCAAGCCCACCGGCTCGGCCGCCCCCGGCCTCCCCAACGAAGACCCCGCGACCATGCTCGTGCAGATGTCGGATCAGTTCGCCGGTTGGGTCGGCAAGGACAGGATCAAGCCCGCGAGCGTGGACAATCCGCCCGAGCCCCCGAAGGAAGGCCACGATCCCGAGGCCGCAGCGGACCGGCTCCGCGCCGCGATCATCGCTGGCGAGGCCCTTCCCAAGAGCGAAGTCGCGTGGCGAGTGCTCGATGTCGAGAGAACGCTCGATCCCAAGTCGCCGCTGGTGGAGGATGTGGAGACCGTCCGCACGCTCTACGGCATTCCCAAGCCCGTTCACCTCGAATACTCCGAAACCACAAAGTCCGCCGCGGACACTTTGAAGCAAGTCGCCGACGAAGTCAAGGTTCGCCCCGACCCGAGCGGCACGATGGAGATCGACGCCGCGCCAGCCGAGGGTCACGACGCCGCCGCACAACTCACTCAAGCTCAGAAGGATGGCTTCAAATCCCGGCACGGCTGGTTCGCCGATCTGGCGATGTCACACGGTGATCCGAACTCCAAGCTCCGATCCGAGGCCGCGTCGCAGGGCGTGCTCGTGCTGGTGGTGCTCGGTCTGGTGGGCGCACTGGTGTTCTTCGCGGGAATCGGCGGCTTCGCGCTCTTGATCACCTTCGCCGTGCGACTCATTGGCGGCAACTGGAAATGGTCCTTCCGTCGGCCGGTAGTTGCCAGCGAATGGCCATTGGAGCCCGCGCCGAGCGAGTTCCCCCGCAGCGTCGCGCTCGCCACTCCCGGGAGCGTCTGGCTGGAGACCGTGGCGGTCTTCTTCGCCGGATTCCTCGGCATCAAGGTGCTCGGCATGGGCCTGCACGCCGGAGGCGTCGGCAAGGAGACGCTCATTGCCTTCTCGCTCGGGGCCCAGTGGCTTCTTGCCCTCACGATTTTCTGGCCCATGGCGCGCGGCATGTCGTGGACGCGCTGGAAAGAAGACATCGGCTGGCGCGCCCCGCGCGGCGTGCTGCGAGAGGTCGGCGCGGGATTCCTCGGCTACTGCGCCGGGCTCCCGGTGTATTTCTTCATGGCCGCGGTCGTCGTGGTCATCACGCTCATCATCAACGCCATCACCGGCGGCGACACCAAGCCGCAGGGGAACAAAATCCTCGACCTGCTCGAGGGCGGCGGTATCTGGGAACTCATCCTCATCTATCTCCTGGCAACCGTCTGGGCACCGGTGGTGGAAGAGTCCATCTTCCGCGGCTGCCTCTTCCGGCATCTGCGCCGCCGCCTCGGGCTTCTGCTTGCGGCCTTGGGCAGCGCGATGGTCTTCGCCGCGCTGCACGGGTACGTGCTCCAGGGTCTCATCATGGTTGGCACCCTGGGCTTCTGGTTTGCGCTTATCCGCGAGTGGCGCGGCAACATCATCGCAACCGCCACCGCTCATGCGATCCACAACGGCGTGGTGACGGCGGTGTTGCTCATCGTGCTTTCGCTCGCAAGCGCATAGCGATGACGTCGGACTTGGGAGGGAGTTGTCAACTCGGATTGGATCTGACGTGTACGACGACCACTACTTGCGAAGGCTCATCGAACAACGCGTTCACGGGCCATGGGGCGTTGCGGCCACAGTCATGCCTCTGGTATTTCTGATGTCGATGCTCGGACTTGCGATTGCGGGAGGCATCGCATCGCCCTTTGAATCTGGAATGCCACATGTCATTCATGCCATGGGAATTGGAATCTCTGAACAATCGCGCAACCGCGACGCGTGAATGATCGTACCGGATGTCGGCCCGCGACGATGGGCGGCACGGAGGCGCGATCATGGCGGTACGGAAGAACGAGTCGATGGGGTTCGTGGACGCGGCGCTGGAAG
>JBBRQY010000019.1:0-47228 GCA_038225655.1 Phycisphaerales bacterium
GATGATCCTCACCGCCTGCAACATCAAGAAGAGCCTGAGCCTCAGGGCCGCCTGAGCGCGGACGCCGGCCAGGAACGCCCAGGTGGTCAGTCGTGCCGGATCAGACCACGCATCCCCGCGAGCCAAAGATCAGACGTTCCAATCGGGAATGTCCCGGCGGATCGCCTGATTTGGATCGGATACTGCTGCATTACGATGTTCGTGCCAGCGTCGTTTCTCATGACGTGGGTTCTCCTTGTGATGGCCATGTTGGAGGAGGGTGGGAGCATTGCTCGAACCGATCAGGAGAAGGCCAAGGCGCGAGCCGTCGCATGGTCGATGACGCGCGTCTGGAAATGGCTCGCGCCGGTAGCATTCGTTGCTCTCGTGGGGACGATGTGCTTGAGGATGCCGTCCGCGACGGGAAAGCGGCCAGCGCCTGCCTCTCGCATCGCTCCAGCCTCGCCGTGAAATGCGGCGGCATGCAAGAATAATCCGAACTGATACACTTTGACACTATGCAATCCATCGCCGACGCCGCACAGATCGAACAACTCTTCGACCAGCTCGCCGACCACGTTCGGCGCACCTGCCCGGACGTGAAGAAGCTCGCCTTTATCGGCATTCGGCGACGCGGCGATGTCGTGGCCGCCAAGATCGCCCAGCGGCTCGGCGTAACGGACGTCGGCTCCATCGACATCACGCTCTACCGCGACGATCTTTCCGAAACCGGGGCCGCGGCCCGCGTGGGCAAGACCTCCATCCCGTTCTCCGTCGAGGGGCGTGAGATCGTGGTCTGCGACGATGTGCTGATGACCGGGCGCAGCGTCATGGCCGCGCTCCGGGAGATTCTGGACTTCGGCCGCCCCAGCCGTGTGCGCCTCGCTGTGCTGGTGGAGCGCCCCGAGCGCGAGATCCCCATCCAGCCGGACTTCATCGCCGTCAAGCTTCGCCCCGCGCCCGGCGAGAAGGTGGATGTGAAGCTGATGCCCCAGGATGCGGAGAACTCGATCTCGATCAACAAGCGGAGCTGAGCGTCGTCTCCCGCTCCATCGCGTTCCGCCCCGCTCCGATCATTCTTTGCTCTGTCCTCGCGCCGGCTCGGCATCTTCCCACCGCGTCTTGAGTGCGTGCTCCACCCGCAACAGGTCCAGCACCTTTCCCGCCACGAAGTCCACGATGTCCTCCACCTTCTGCGGCTTGAGGTAGAACCCCGGATTCGTCGGGCAGATGATCGCCCCGGCCAGCGAGAGGTTCTGGTAGTTGATGATGTCGATGTGGTTGAGCGGCATCTCGCGGTGGCAGAGCACCAGCGGCCGCCGCTCTTTCAGCGTCACCATCGCCGCGCGGGTCAGAAGGTTTGATCCGCTGCTCGTCGCAATCGCGCCCAAGCTCGACGAAGAGCACGGCAGCACCACCATGCCGTCATGCAGAAACGACCCCGAGGCGATGACCGCGCCGACATCCTTATTGGGATGAATGATCAACCGCTGAGCCGCGTGCGCATCGGAGATGGTCGGGCACATGGTGGCAAACTCCACGTGCGTGATCCGCTCCTCGTCGAAAAGTAGCCGACGCCCGTAGTCGGTTACGACCAGATGCACTTCATGCCCGTGGACGAGCAGTTGCTCCAGCACCCGCAGCGAGTACGCCGCGCCGGAAGCGCCGGAAATGCCCAGCACGAACCGACGGACGGGTTGCCCGGTCGAAGCATTCCCAGTCGAAGCATGGTGGCGGCCGTTGGGAGTGGGGGGCATGAGGGGTGAATCGTAGTGCCGGGATCGGAACGGGCTGACCGGCCAATGCCTTCGGAGCCGCAGATCGCGTGGATTCACTCTCGATCCCGTCAGTCCCGGCTAACATCGTCCGCGTCGCATTCGACGCGCCAAGGGATTTGCCAATGAACACCGCCCATCGACTCTTCCGCCCCCTGTTCGCCGCCGCCGTGCTGCTGTGCGCGGCCATGCTCACCGGCTGCGTCGGGTATTCCGTCTATCCGCCCATGGAGGGCGAACGCGGCTTCACGAACGTGAACTCCGATCCCTTCCCGCCCGTCATCACCGAATCGCTCAAGTGGGTGATCCTGCGCTATCCGCCCAATGCCCGCGCCGAGTGGAGCCAGCCCGCGGCGGGCAATGTGGGTGTGACGGCGTACGCCATTAACCTTCCCGCCGGACTGAATCGGCAGATCGCCGAGCGCGTTGTGAAGAGCGTCGGCGAAGGGGCCCAGCCCATGCTTCCCGGCAACGAGAAGCTCCCGACGTACCACATCGTCCGCATCTCCGTCTCCGGCGATGACGCCAAGGTGGACATCGTCCGCCCGGTCGTCGATGTCGCGTACACCGGACAGGGCAAGCCCGTCACGCAGGGACTCACGCTTCGACTGCGCGGTGGCCTCGCCGCCTGGCACGTTACCAGCCACCGCGAGTGGGCCTTCAATACGCTGCAGGCACCCGCGCTGAACTACTTGCAGGGCGAGAGCATCGGCCAGCCCGATCATTCCGGCGACGCGGGCGCGGCCACGACCGACGGCGCGGAACGCTGAGCCGCTCACGGATGGGCCCGCGTGAGCGCAACGACGATCACGCGAATACCCACGCCCGCCAAGCCCACGGCCAACCCCCGCATGATCCACAGCGAGGGCGTCTGGCGTGACAGCCGCGCCCCAATTTGCGCGCCGATGATCGCCCCCACGCCCAGCGCCGCCGTGCGCCGATAGCCGCTCGCGAATGTTCCATCCATGGCGTGTACCAGTGAGCCCGCCAGCGAGGTTCCGGCGAGGACGAAATGCGAGGTGGCCGCGGCCACGTGTACGGGGAATCGGAGCAGATACACCATCGCCGGCACGTGGATGATCCCGCCACCAATGCCGAGCACGCTCGAAAGGAATGCCACGCCAAAGCTCAGGGCCGCGCCCCGCCCCAGATGGGCCGGCGGAGCGATGTGATTGGGCGAACCCGCGCCGGCGGGCGACGATCGATCGGGCCTGCCAACGCCCGACAGAATCCAGAGCGCAACCACCACCAGCGTTCCCCCGAGCCAGAGATCAAAGATGGAGCGAGGAATCATCACCGTTAGAAGCGCGCCCGCGATCGCCCCCGGAATGCCCGCCAGGAGGAAGACCCGCCCGGATCGGTAGTCGATCAGTCGCAGTCGCGCGTAGCCGATCGTGCCGGAGGAGGCGTTGAGAAAGACCACAGCCAGCGAAATGCTCGCGAGCGTCGACGGCGTCTCGTCGGGATAGAGCAACACAAGGATGGGCATGAGCAGAAAGCCGCCGCCCGCGCCCACGAGCGTGCCAAGCCCACCCACCACCACGCCCAGCGCCGCAAGCCACAGCCATTGCATCGGGCACGGTAGACCGGAGGGTGTTCCCGGGAAAATGACACGCCCCGGCGAGTCTCTCGCCGGGGCGTGGTAAGTGCGGCCTGAAAGTCGGTCGGGCTTACTGGTTGTGGCATCCCGCGAGGTAGTCGTTCATGAACTCGATCGCGTCGGATGAATCGATCGTGCCGTCCTTGTTGTAGTCGGCGATGGAAGCGTCGCCCGCGAAGTAGGCGTTGGTGAAGTAGGTCATGTCGCTGGTCGTGACAGCCCCGTCACGCGTCAGATCGGCGCGGCAGGTGCGTTTGAAGAAGGCGGTGGCCATCGCGTCGGCCATGCGGCGGCCGTTGGTGAAGCCGTCCTCGGCGTCGGCCCGGAAGTGGACGCCCAGCCAGATGCGGCTCTCGGCGTCCTCGTATCCGGCCTGGCTGAACGAGGTGAACGTCCGCACCACGCCGGCCGCGGCGGGCTCGTCGCTGGTGCAGGAGAACGTCATGTTGTCGGTCCCGAAGAAGTTTCGCATCACGCCGGCGAAGGCACCGGCGAAGCTGGCATGGCCGGACATCCAACCCGGGAAGGGGGGGCTGAAATCCAGCAGCGGGAGCCAGTCGCGGTTGGCTTTGGTCAACGGGTTGCCATCGGTGTCCGCGTTGCGGATCGCCGTGATCGGGCGCCACAGATCGATGTTGGTCTTGTACTTCGCGTCCCAGGCCATGATGCCGGCGTCGGCGCAGGCGGAGTTGAGCATCGCGAAAAGCCGTGCGTTCTGTTCAAGGTTCAGATGGCTCTGATTCGAGATGATCTGTGCGATCGAGTTGATCTGGCCCGGCGGCTTGTACGTGCCGTTGCGGTCGTTGGCCCAGAACCACGCGATCTCAGTCTGCTCGGCCGAGCGGTACGCGCTGGCCCGCTTGCCGTACAGATTCACCTCGCGGAACTGCTCGGCGTATCGAGCGCTCAGAATCAGGTCGTTGATGTTCGTGTACCCCATCGGCCCGGTCACGGGCCGATACTGCGAGCCACTGAGCATGCACCACGGCTTGACCTGCCCCCAGCCCGGCGAGTAGGGAGGATGCGTGAAGTCCGGGAACGTCGGCTGGTACGAGCCCGGCACGTTCACATACACATAGTTCGTGTCCGTGGCGTAAGGCGTGTCACTGGCATGGTCCGCGATCACCAGGTCCGCCACCTGCTCGCCTACCGCCACGCCCGCGTCTCGCCCGGGGCCGGCAGGGATCTGCGCCAGCGACGCGGCCAACGCGGCGTCGTAGATCGACGTGCGAGCCGGATACAGGTTCACGAGAATGCGGTGCGCCGCACCAACGATCGCGGCCTTCCGGTTCGCGTTCAGCGGTGGGTTCACATTTTTCACGACCAGCGGCGTATACCGGCGATCGATCGCCTCCAGCGCGTCGTACATCGCCACATGCATCATCGCGGCCGAGCGCGACAGCGGGCAGGGCGGGCCGCCGACGGCGCGTACGGTCTGGATGTAGATTGTGTTCCATTCGGTCACAACATCCGCGCGGGCGGTGGAGAGTCCGAGCGTGCCTGCAAGGCCTACGCCAGCCATTACAAGGCGCAGAACACATGATCGCTGATTGAACATGGACAGATCTCCGAACTGTTTCAAGTTTCCGGACGCGCTCCGCATCCTGGCGCAAGCTTTGGGGCGACTTGGCACCACCCGCCTGTCCATGGAGAATACCGCATTGCTGGCCTTCCGCAAGCCGCAAAGGCCAGTCCCACAACACTTTCCTGACCGATAACGGGCGGTCCCTGCCCACCCGATATCCGGGACTTTAGAACACGCCACGTCGTCCTACCCCCGCCAGTACTTCCCAAGCGACATTCCCGATCATTTCCCTAGAATCACTCCAATCCTTGGATCCATCGACATGCTTGACGGCAACCGAAAATCCCGACGTCCCGGCGCGGCGACCTTCAGCGTAATCGTCGCGGCCATGACCGTTGGATGCGCGGACCACCCTTCTCCCAAGCCGCCTCAAAGTGCTTCGATTTCTTCGCAGCCATCCCCCGTCGTTGCGCCAACTCCTCCGGATGATCCTGCGGCACCGATCTTCGATCGCATCGCTCGCGCTCTCGTTCGCACGTGTCCTGTGGCGGAAACATCGAGCGTGCGGGACCGCGATTCCGCCGCGCTCGCGCTTGGCCGGCTCGACTTGTTCCTGAATGCTTGCGAAGAACGCGTGCTCTGGGGGATGCACGATCCTGCCACACCCATCGATCCGGATCAGAACATGGCCGCGGAGTTCGTGCCTCTTGCGATGGCCAAGCTCTACCTCTCGCTCTTCATGTTTCCGGGTACATACGAGGTGCGCCATGAGGGCGACTACAACGTTGTCGAGATCGCCGCCCGGTTTCGTTCCGCGCTCCCGCGGGGTGACTATCCCCATCCGCTCTGGCATTCTCCGGACGAGTGGGATGCGTACGCGGGCACGACCGCACTCCTGCTCGTCTTCAACGGCGAACAGCTCTCCGCCGTGTACCTGAAGAAGCCCACTGAGCACGCCCCATCGAAGCCGCCGGTCTGGGATGAGCGCTGGCACTGGACCGACGCCGGAGGTCTGTTGCAGCCCCGCGTGTCCGAGTACGCATACCTGTTCTCCCCCGACAATCCCAACGCCCAGCCGCTTGCGACCGCGTATCGGCGCGTGCAAGGAGCGCTCCGCGCGCAGGGATGCCTTTCCTGCCACGCCCCGGACAACAAGCACCAGGCGCCCGTGCTCTTCCTCCTGGGCTATCCCAGTCAGGCGCTGGCGGTCTCTCACGCATTGCAGGCGATTCTCCGTGAGAACTCCATGCCCCCCGGCGATATGCGCCATGGCAAAGTCGCGGGCATCGCCGACGAGCCGGCGCGCCAGGAGTTCATCGGACTTGCCGACGATTTCGAGCGGCTTACCGAGGCCGCCATGCTCTTCGAATCCGACGCCCGCGGCGTGCCTCGAAAGCCGCCGATCCCGGTACGCCTCCCTCCAGAGAACTGATTGCACGGAGCTTTGCCCTATGTTTCTTGACTCCAAGCTGTTATGCGTCGGCGCGGCCATCTCCATTGCTCTCTGCACAGCGAGCGCGGCGCAGCCCCCGTCCTCCCCGCCCTCCGGCGGCAAGAAACCGCTCAACCTCGTCAAATCCATCGAAGAGGTGCTTGCCGAGCGCATCGCCCGCCAACTCGTCATCGCCAGCCCGGTCGCTGAGCCCGGCGACGCAAAGGCCCGCGACGAAGCCGCGGCCAAACTCGCCGCGTGCGATGATCTCCTCAATGCGGCCAATGGGCGCATCCTGTGGGGTGGTTTCAATCCCAAGCAGGGGTACGACCCGGAGGCGTACCGGCTCAACGACCTGGCTCACGACGATTACTTCCAGCTCACGGAGTTCCACCCCATCGTCTGGGCCAAACTTTACCTCTCTACGTTCATGTTCCCCGGTCCGTACAGCATCCATCGCGAGGGCCGCTTCACCGTTCTGGAACTCGATGCCAAGTTCCGTTCCGACATGCCCCCCGGCGACTATCCGTATCCGTTCTGGCATTCGCCCAACAAGTGGACGGCGTATGTCAAAGTTGAGAAGGTGATGCTTATCTTCGCGCCCGGGCGCTTGATCGCGGGGCTTCGCCGATCGCCGGACCCCGTTTCCGTTGAGCAGGTCCGCAAGCCGTGGGACACCAAGTGGCTGTGGACCGACCCCGACGGCAATCCTCAGCCGCGTGTCGCGCTGTTTAGCTACCTCTTTTCAAAGGACAACCCGCACGTGACCGGTCTGGAGCAGAGCTACCGCGAGTTGGAGAAGAACTTTCGGGCGCAGAACTGCATGCTCTGCCACGAGCCGGACAACCGCAGCCGCATCAACGACCTGCTGCTCCTGAACTATCCAAGTCAGGCACTGATCATGCGCCGCACGCTCGTCGCGATTCTGGAGGGCAACCAGATGCCCCCGGGCAACGAGGAAGCCCATGAGCCGCAGGGCGTGCAGAAGCCGGATGTGCTCGCTGAGATGACCCGGCTGGCCAAACTGTTTGAGAAACAGGCCGATGATGCCTTTGCGTACGAGCAGGCCCACAAGCCCAAGCCCGCGGCCCCCATAAACAAGACCCCGGCCTCCAAATAGGGATTTTGCAAGATTCCCTTGACGCGCTCACGTATTCGCCGTATTCTGTCGATACAGAATCAAGCGAAAGGACCGAAGGCCAATGGACACCCCCAGCACACTCACTCCGGCCATGCAGAAGTTCATCCTCCACTGGGGCGAGATGGGCGACAAGTGGGGGATCAATCGCTCGGTCGCCCAGGTCTACGCGCTTCTCTACGTCGGCGGCACGCCCCTGCACGCCGAGCACATCGCCGACACCCTCAAGATGGCCCGCTCCAACGTTTCCACCAGTCTCCGCGAGCTCAGCGGCTGGGGGATCATCCGCATGGTGCACCGCGTCGGCGATCGGCGCGACCACTACGAAACCCTTGCGGACCCTTGGGAAACGCTTGATCGCGTGCTGGAGGAGCGGCGCAGGCGCGAGATCGAGCCCACCATTCGTGTTCTGGGCGAGTGCATCGATGAAGCCAGGAAGAACCCCCGCGAGAGCGGCGTCGTGGCCACGCGTCTGGGCGAACTTCGGGAGATGATGATGCAGGGCGACGCCATCTGCACCGGCATCCGAAAGATGCCGCGTGAGTCGCTCATGGCCGTGCTCAAGGCCGGCAGCAAGTGGGGCAAGTTGCTCAGCGTCGGCCAGTCGTAATAGAGAGTCATCAGACGCTCCGGTCGTACCGGAGCGGTGTTTCACGTTCGTGGTGTTCTGTGACAACAGAAATAACAGAATACATCGAAACGTCCTTTGTCCTCCATTCGAAAAAGGAGCCCCCACATGCCCGCCAGCACCTTTCCATTTCCCGAGTTCACGCACGCGGCGTACGCCCTTCTCTCCATCGCGATCACCATCTGGGTCGCCCGGACGCTGTTCAAGCACGGACGACTCTTTCTCGTCGACTCCTTCCTCGGCAACGAGCCGCTGGCCGACTCGGTGAATCGGCTCCTGCTCGTCGGCTTCTACCTTGTGAATTTCGGCTTCGTCGCGATGTTCCTGAAGTACGGCGCGAAGCCAACCACGCCGGTGGACGCGATCGAGTTTCTATCAAGCAAGGTCGGCATCGTGCTGCTGGTGCTTGGGGGGATGCACTTCATGAACATCATCGTCTTCTCCAAGGCGCGCAGCAGGGCGCTGCTCGCCAACTCCCCGCCGCCGGTCGGACCGGATGCCCGAGTTGCGCCGATCGGAGTGTGATCGAGTGAATCGGCTACCCAAAGCAATCAGCGGGATTCGCTCCCAGAGCGTCGCTTATCCCGGGCATGTGATGAACCCAAGGAGATCGCGATGAAACGCATGTACGTGCTGTACGACGGGGCCTGCGGCGTCTGCTGCCGCGCCGTGGCCCGGCTGGCGTGGGAGCCCTCCTACATCCAGCTCCGCTTCGCCCCCGCGGGCTCGATGATGGCCCAGACCAAGTTCGCCGACGCGCTCGCGGGCGATACCGGAAGGCAGGTGGTCGTGGTGGCCGACACCGGCGAGGTATACCGCGGGGCGAGCGCGTGGATCATGGTGCTCTACGCGCTCAAGCGGTGGCGGCCGCTGGCGATGCGGCTCGCCACGCCAACGTGGCGGCCGTGGGTCGAGCGCGCCATCGACTTCATCGGAAGGCACCGCCACCAGATGTCGGGTCTCTTCGCGTGTGATTCTCATGGGGCAATTCTACAAAGCGTTCGTGCCGAGGCCCTCTCCGGCACCGGTGACTCGTGCTCCAACGGCGCTTGCCATGCCCCGCTCAACGCCCCTCCGACCGAGCCGTGCCCCCCGAATACGGCCCGTCTGCTCGAAGCGCGTGCCCGGGCGCGGCATGAGGAATGGGCCGCCGATGCGCTTCCGGATCCTCCAGAATGGCAGGGAGTCTCCGCTCCGGGCGATCAAACGGCAAGCGGGCCTCCCAACTAGGAGGCCCGCTCGCGGTCACAAAGTGCTGGATCGTGTGCGGCCGAGTGCCCGCGGCCGCGCACGATCCGCGAGAGAGTCGATCAGGCGCAACCGGTGAACCACGCGCTCAGGAAGTCGAAGATGTCCTGCACCGCCAGAGCGTTGTTGGCGTTGGTATCGGAGGCGAGGTTGCCGGCGAACCAGGAGCTCAGGAAATCGAAGATGTCCTGCGTGTTCACCGTTCCCGAACCATTGAAGTCCGCCATGCAGACGAACGAGGCGTAGATGTTCACATCGCGCGGTCCCATCGTGCTGGGAGTGGAGGGCTGCAGATCGCCGGTGTTGAGCGTCGCGGTGTAGCGGTACTCACCGTTGGCCGTGAGGTTCAGCACGCGGTTGAAGGTGCCTGAGCTCACATTGAAGACATCGTTGTTGGAGGGGCTCTGCAGACGCAACTGTCCCGTCGCGCCGCCGGAGAGAACGACGGCGCCGTTCATGCGCATTCGCAGGGGCGAGGCCGCGCTGGCGCCCGTCACCGTGAAGCAGACCTGCGAGCTGTCGTTGGAGAAGGCGCGAACGGCTGTATTCGAGCGGGTGCACTGCGCGTGGCAGATGTTGTCGATGATGAAGCCGGTGGTGTGGTTGCCCGGGTTGGCCCCGATAAACCGGGAGTTGACGCTGATGTTCGCGCTGGAGAGGTTGGCGCCGACGTTCTGCGAGACCGACTGGTTGACGGCGGTGAACGTCCGGTAGATCTCGCTGGGATCAACGTTGTAGTTGAACTGGTTGGGGTCCGAGGAGTCGATCACATCGGCAAAGCAGCCGCCGGCGCGGTTGTCGCAGCTCGCCCGCATGGTCTGCCCATGCGCTGCGGACGCCGAAAGAGATGCCAGAACGGCCAGAGAGAGTGTGATGCGGGGGAGAGTGAACATGGCGGGCTCCTGAAAATGGGGTGGTCTGGGAGAGGTGGGCGGAGTGACACCGGCGATCACGCGATCGATTCCGGCGGGTCGGCTGGAGAGGCACGGAGCGGCGGGCGCGGCTCCTTGAAGAGCCCGTCCCGCCGATGGCAGATACGATTCATTCCGGCGGCAGAACCTGTTGCGGTTCGGGGCGATGGGCCATCGATCATCGCTCATCAGTCAGTTCGAAATCGCGCACTCGGTTGCGACATTCAGTTTGGATTTTTCTGAAATATGTCGGTCCCACCGGAAAATCACGGCCAATCACACGACGGCGGCGATTCGCCCCCGGGCGGGAGCAGGCCCGCCGCCGAGATGCTCCCGCCGGTGTACGCCGAGCTGCGCCGGCTGGCCGCGGCCCGACTGGCGCGATTCCCCGGAAACAACACCCTCCAGCCGACCGCCCTTGTACACGAGGCGTACATGCAACTCGTCGGCGACGGGCCCGGCAAGGACCCGCTCTGGAAGAGCCAAGCGCACTTCTTCGGGGCGGTGGCCCTGGCGATGCGGAACATCCTTGTGGACCAGCGCCGGCGTAAGTCGGCGGCGAAGCACGGCGGGGATCGACGGCGCGTGGGGAGTGACATGGACGGCTTGGCGGATATGAGCCAGTTCGAGTTCATCGAGCCGAAGGAGGATCTGCTCGCGCTGGACGACGCCCTCAAGAAGCTCGAGGCGAAGGACGCGCGGAAAGCCCAGATCGTGATGCTCCGGTACTTCGCCGGACTCTCCATCGAGCGAACGGCAGAGGTGCTGGGCGTGGATTCGCGCACCGTGAACCGCGACTGGCAGTTCGTCAAAGCGTGGCTGCATCGGGAGATGGGGGGCGTGGAAGTTGAGGGAGACCGCAACGGCGAGAGGGCGGGGACGTGAACACGCCCGACACCCATGCCGGCGCATCGCGCGATGAGCAGGTCGAAGCGATCTTCGAGGAGGCGATGCGGGCGGGCATGAGCGATCGAGCGATCGTGCTGGATCGGCTGTGCGCCGGCGATGCCGGGCTGCGTGCCGAGGTGAACTCGCTCCTCTCCCACGCCCAGGAGACCCGGGACTTCCTTGAATCGCCCCTGCTCCCCGGCGCCGGCGCCATGGAGATGCCTCTGCCCGAGGCCATCGGTCCGTTCAAGATTCTGGGCATTCTCGGTGAGGGGGGGATGGGGTGTGTCTACGAGGCCCAGCAGGAGCGGCCGCACCGAAAAGTTGCGATCAAGATGGTGCGCCCGGACGCCATCTCGCCCGGAGCCCTGCGTCGCTTCGAGCGCGAGATCGAAACCCTCGGCCAACTCCGTCACCCCTGCATTGCCCAGTTGTACGAGGTCGGGCAGCACGCGCAACCGGGCGGACGGCCGCTGCCGTATCTGGTGATGGAACTCGTTCGCGGCGCGCCCCTGACAAAGTTCGCCGCGGCCAATGCGCTGTCCATCCCCGATCGCGTGCGTCTGCTCGCGAGCATCGCCGACGCCGTGCAATACGCCCACCAGCGCGGCGTAGTCCACCGAGACCTCAAGCCGGAGAACATTCTCGTGGAGCGGGCAAGGCCCGGTGAGGCCGACGCGACAGGCACACCAGAGAACGACACGCTCGGGGGAACGAGCAACGCCCTCCCCAAGATTCTGGACTTCGGCATCGCCCGGCTTATCGACGGTTCCGCCGACGCGGCCCAGCACACACTCGCGGGACAGCCCATGGGCACGCTCGCGTACATGTCGCCGGAGCAGTTCGCGGCCGATCCTCGTGGCATCGACACACGCTGCGACGTGTACGCCCTCGGCGTTATCGCGTATGAACTCTTCGCTCGGGCCCGCCCATTCGACGTCACGGGAATGAGCGTTGTGCAGGCGGCTAAATTGGTCGAATCCGTCGAGCCCCCGCTGCTGGGCTCGATCGATCGTCTGCTGCGCGGCGACATCGAGACGATCGTGGCGCGTGCGATGGCGAAGGATCGTGACCGGCGATACTCAACCGCGGCCGCGCTTGCCGATGATCTGCGGCGGCACCTGCGCGACGAGCCGATCCTGGCCCGTCCCCCCACCACCGCGTACCAACTGACGAAGTTCGCGAGTCGGCATCGCGGACTGGTGGCCGGAGCGGCCGCTGCCGCGCTCATCCTGGTCGCGGGGTTGGTCGTGAGTACGACTTTGTACGTTCGCGAGCAGCGAGCGGCCAGGAAGGCCGCCGATGAGGCCGCCCTCAGCGACGCGGTGCGGGATTACATGATCGACGGCCTGCTCATGGCCGCTGCCCCCGACCGGATGGGGTACGACGTGAAGATGCTCGAAGTGTTGACGAAGGCGTCCGACGGACTCCACGAGCGATTCAAGGATCATCCGGAGGTCGAGGCGCAGGTTCGCCGGGATCTCGGCAGCGTGCTCGGGCAGCTCGGCAAGTATCCCGAGAGCGTCGAACAGTTGAAGCAGTGCATCCCGCTGCTGGAGAAAACGGTCGGCCCGGACCACGAATGGACCGTCGCCACGTTCAACGTGATGTCCAACTCGCTTGGCGCGCAGCACAAGAACGACGAGGAACTGGCGGCGGCGAGCGAGGCCCTGACTCGGGCCCGCCGGGGCCTGCCGCCGGGGCATACGCGAACAATCTCGGCGATGAACAATGTCGGCGCCGCCCTGCACGCGCTCGGGCGAGTCGATGAGGCCAAGGCGATTCTCAACGAGGGGTTGCGGCTCGCCGAGCAATCCCCGAAGGAAAACGTCGAGACCATCGGGACTCTTCTCTCGCAGCTCGTGGCATGTGCAAAGGTTAACGGAGACAAGGAAGCCGAGTTGGCTCTTACCAGGCGCAGTGTCGAACACGTGAAGAGCACTGTCGGCCTTGAGACCGAGATGGGGGTGATGGCTCGCAACAATCTGCTCAACGCGCTGAGCGACAGCGGCAAGCTCGACGAAGCAGCTGCGCTCGCGGTGGACCTTCCCGCCGCGGCCGAGCGGGTCTTCCCTCCCGGCCACTCTCACCGGGCCCACGTCTATTTCTCCGTTAGCAACGTATTTCTGATACTAAAGCGATTCCAGGAGGCCGAGCGATACGCGCTGCTCGCGCATGCGACGTTCGTGACGGCCATCGGAGATCCGAGCTGGCCCGTCGAGCTGGCCGTCGAGCACGTGCGCAAGGTCTATTTCAAATGGCCCGGCCATTCGGCCCAACTCCTCGAGTGGTCTTTGCGCCGCATGCAGGCACGGATGATGGTCTCCCACCCCGACGAACTGGGCACCGCGCTCAAAGCGCTGGAAGGGACGAGTCGGCAGTGCGCCGCAGGGGGCAACAAGCTCACCGATCAAGGCCTGCTCACGCCCCTCTGGCAGGAGCGCGACCGCCTCGTCCCCCCCGGCCACCCGCGCCGTGCGGCCTTCCTCGCGAACTTCTCGCTGATGTGCGATGCCGTGGAAGGATGCGATCTCAAAAAGGAGGCCGCGGATCTCGCTGTCGCCGCCCTCCCCGACGCAAAGCCGGATCATGACATTGCCGAGCAACTCGTGGGGATGGCCAGGGATCGGGCCGGCAGGTAGCGGACCGGAAGAAGCGGCGGACGCTTCCGACGGGCCGCCCGCTAGAATCGGCCCCGCAACCCGATCCAGCCAAGCGAGGCCTCCGCTCCATGCCCTACACGCCCAAGTTCTCCAAGCCCATCCTGACCGCCCGCATCCCTTGCGCGCCCTTCGGCGATCCCGCCAAGCGTCACATCGTCTCGTACGATGAGTACGTGAAGACCGGCGGGTATGCCGCGCTGCGCAAGGCCATCACCATGACGCCCGAGCAGGTCACCGACGAGGTGAAAAAGAGCAACCTGCGCGGCCGCGGTGGTGCAGGGTTCCCCTGCGGGCTGAAGTGGACGTTCCTCCCCAAGCCCGGTCCGGATGGCAACGGCGGGCCGCGCTATCTGGCGATCAACGCTGATGAGAGCGAGCCGGGCACGTTCAAGGACCGCCTGCTGATGGACTTTGATCCCCACCTCGTGCTCGAGGGTATCGCCATCGCCTGCTACGCCTGCCGACTGCAGACGGCCTTCTTCTATATCCGTGGCGAGTACCACCACCAGGCCCGCGTTATGGAGAACGCCATCAAGGAGGCGTACGAACACGGCATCTTCGGCGGTGCCGGCCTGCTCAGCGGCGCCAAGACCGCCAACCCGTTCAACGATGGCAAGTGGAAGGTCGAGTGCCACGTGCATCGCGGCGCGGGCGCGTACATCTGCGGCGAGGAGACGGCTCTGCTCGAAGGCCTGGAGGGCAAGCGCGGCTGGCCGCGGAATAAGCCACCCTTCCCCGCCATCAAGGGCCTCTTCGGTCGCCCGACGATCATCAACAACGTGGAAACACTCGCCCACGTGCCGAGCATCATAGAGAACGGCGCACCCTGGTTCGCCACGATGGGCTGCGAAAGCAGCTTCAAGGGCGGCGCGGCGAGCTACGGCACCAAGCTGATGGGTGTCTCCGGCCACGTGAACAAGCCGGGGGTGTTCGAGTTTGATCTGGGCATCAAGCTCAGCGACCTGATCGATCAATACTGCGGCGGGATGCGTGGCGGAAAGAAGTTCAAGGGCGCGATCCCCGGCGGCATCTCCATGGGCATCCTCGGCCCGGATCAGTACGAGGCCGAGTTGGACTTTGACATCGGGCGCAAGTGCAATGTCCTCGGCCTGGGCACCGCCTGCCCGACGGTCTTTGACGAGGACACGGACATGGTCGCCGTGGCCCGCAACATCGCAAGGTTCTTCAAGCACGAGTCCTGCGGCCAATGCACCCCCTGCCGCGAGGGGAGCGGATGGCTGTATCAGTTGATGGGGCGCATCGAGCAGGGCGACGCCAAGACGAAGGACCTCGATCTCGCGCTGGAGATTGCCACGAGCATGGGCACCATGCCCGGCACGACGATCTGTGGATTGGCCGACGGCAACAACTGGGCCATCCGCACCATCATGAACAAGTACTGGGACGAGTTTGTGGCAAAGGTGCGGCCGACGTTTGTTCCGGTGAGTGTGGGCGGAATGGCGATGGGGGCGGGCGCTTCCCACTGATCGATCGTTGTTCGTGTTCGGCCCGCACCTCGTGTGCAAATCCCTCGCAAACGCGCGTGCAACAGTTGGGGTGCTCTTCGCATGCCGAATCCCATCAAGAGCGCCCGCAATGCCCTCGCCCGACATCGCATTCGTCATAGCCCCTCCGGCTTCGGCTTCCTGCTCGCCGACAGCATCGACTACGTGAACCCAGCCGCCTGGGACAGCGTCGTGCGAGAGAGCAGCATTTTTCTCGGCCGTCGCTATCTCTCGGTCGTCGAGAACGCCGGGCCGGAGAACATCACGCCGCGATATGCGATGGTCTTTCGCGGCGCCGACCCGATCGCGTGTGTGGTCGCACAAAGCGTGCATATCCAGTCAGGGCAGTTCGGCAAGAAGAATGTGGTAGAGGCAAGTATTCGAAAGCGCGATCGCCTCGCCCGCCTTGCGTCCAAGCCCTTCGAGAGCGTCGAGCAGCGCATGCTCATCTGCGGCAACCTCATGTCGTGGGGGTGTCATGGCGTCGCC
Source organism: Phycisphaerales bacterium (assembly GCA_038225655.1). GTDB lineage: Bacteria > Planctomycetota > Phycisphaerae > Phycisphaerales > UBA1924 > UBA4658. The sequence goes on from JBBRQY010000019.1 coordinate 15,782, forward strand.
GTCGCGCCCGGCATCGACGCCCGCGAGGCGTATCCCGGTGTTGCCGAGGCCCTCTACCGCATGCGCCGCGCCGACAAACTCGCGGGCGAAACCGATCTGGTGGTTGTCAAGGATTTCACTCCTGCGGAGGCCGCGCATTCGGAGCCGCTGCGCACGTTCTCCTACCGCCGGCTCGAGACCGACCCGAACATGGTGCTCGAGCTCGCGCCGGAGTGGCGCACATTCGAGGACTATCTCGCGGCGCTGAACAGCAAGTACCGCGGCGAGATTCGCAAAGTCCAGAAGGAAGTCGCCGCCGCGGGCTTCGTCATGGATTCCGCACCCATCACACCCGCAGAAACCGACGAGTTACACGCTTTGTACCTGCAAGTCCACACCAACGCCCGGGTTCGCCTGTTCACGCTGGGAAGGGAGCTGCTTCCCTCTTTACAATCGACGTTCGCTGGCGACTTCCGTTGCACACGTCTGCGCAAGGACCGTCGCACGGTCGGATTCGTCACCTCGCTCAAGGACGGCGATACCTCCCTCGGCTACTACATCGGTTTCGATCGCGCCACAAACGGCTCGGTGCCGATCTACTTCCGGCTGTTGCAGGCCACCATCGCCGACGCACTCTCCCTGGGCTGCCGGCGCGTCTCCTTCGGCCGAACCGCGCTCGAACCCAAGGCCCGCCTTGGCGCGAAACCCGTGCCCATGCACGTCTGGGTTCGCCACCGCGTTCCCATGATGAACCTGATTGTTCGCGCCGCCCTCAAAGGCGTGCATCACGACGAAGCGCCCAATCGCGACGTTCTCAAGGCCGCAAGTTCGGGGCATTGAGTTCAATTGAAATCTTTGGCGTCCAGCGCGCTTGAGCGACCACGGACGGACGCAGGTTCGAAAACCTCCTCACGCTTGGCGCACTGCTTGCGCCCGGACTCCGACCGACCATTCCCGCGTTTTGTCTCAGCGCGAAAACAATCCGCAGGTTCATGACAGTCCGCGGTCCCCCTTTCCGCATGGACCTGCGGCACCCGATACGCGTGTGTGAGTTGTGGACTCGTCCAGCGATCCGCCACGGTCTTTGTTTCCCGTTTTTCATCAGGAGGTACGATGTTCCCTTCTCTCTCCCGTCAATCGCTTGGCATGGTTCTGTCCGCCGGTGCGATCATTCTCGCCGCCGGTTCGCCCGCACGTGCCCAACCCGCCAATCGCCCCGCCGCGTTCCAATCCGCCATCGGCACATCCCTTGCCCTCGCCCCCGGCTGGGTCTTTTTTGAGTCCTCGCTGGAAAACGATGGCGGGCAGTGGAAGTTCGAGGTTGATGTCGTCGCCGCAAATGGCATGACGATGCTCGAATACGAGGTGGACGCAACCTCGTTCGCGGTGCTCCGTACTCGCAACAAGTCGCTCTCGTCGTCAAAAATATCCGAGATCCAGACAACCCTCGTCGCGCTCGGTGCCGCCAGCATCACATACCAGCAGGCCATCGCCCTTGCGATTCCGCGCACGCCCTTCGGCACGCAGATGCAGCAGATTGAAGTCGGCGTCGAGAACGCCCATGCGACGTACAAGTTCGACTTCGCCGACTCTCTCGGCGCGGTGCAGCGGGTAAACGTCGATGCTGTCAGCGGCACGCCCGCCGGCACGGGTGGTGGTGGCGGGGGCGGCGGAACGCCCGCCCCCGGCGATCTCACCCTTGAGCAAGCCATCGCCGTCGCCAATGGCGCGTACTCCGGCGCGAGGATCCTCGAGACCGAGTTCGAGGCCTCCGATCATCGCTGGGAGATCAAACTCGTCACGGCCCAGGGCGTTGCTCGCAAGCTTCGCATCGCCAGCCCCGGCGGCGCGATCCTCTCAGACGACGCCCGCCTCCGTGGCCGCGAGGACAGCGCGGATGACAACCTCCGAATCCACTCACTCTCCAATGCGGCCATCACGCTGGCACAGGCCAAAGTCCTTGCGCTTGGCTTCGCTCCCGGCTCGACTGCCCGAAAGGCCGGATGGGAGTACGAGCATGGGCGCCTCGTCGCCAAGGTCGAGGTGGACGACTCCATCGGAACCCGCACGATTCTCGTCGATGCCTCGAGCGGCTCGCAGGTCACGCCGACTCCGGATGTTCCCCCCGCCGCGCAACCCGCGCCGCTCGTTGACGTCGCCGGCGCCACAGCCGCGGCCATTGCGGCCGTACCCGGCTCCGCAGCAGTGTCGGTGGACATGGAGCTCAAGGGGGGCCGGCAGTTCTACAAAGTAAAGGTGCTCTCGCTCGCCCTGCCGCTGCGTCTGCGCGAGATCGTTGTGGACGGCAAGACCGGCGTGGTCTGGAGCAACACGCTCCTGCCCATGTCCACCTCCTATCTACCAACGGCCCGCCAGATCGTGCAGTTGCTCCCGACTGCTAACCAGACGTTCGCCAACGCCAACCAAATCGCCATCGCCACGCTCGCCGACGGGCAGGTGCAGTCCATCGAGATCGAGTCGCAGGGCGCGTTCCTGACATACAACGTCGATGTGCTCGTGGGTGTGAAGATGTTCGAGCTGGTGATCGACAGCCGCACGGGGGCCGTGCATCCCAAGTGAGCGGGCCGGGTTGCATCTCAACCCGCGCGGGCGGAGGCCCGCCCGGAATTCGAATCGACCTCAGGGGCCTTGGCGCTGGACGCCAGGGCCCTTTCCACGTGCTCGCCGATCTCCACGATCTCCGCGAGAATCCGCCGGTACGCGTCCGCCCATCGACCCGCGAACAACTCTCCCGCCGTGAGAATCTCTTCCAGATCGCGCCACCCCGGCGTCGCGCCCACCAGCAACGCCCCCATGTTCGCAATGGCATAGTCCGGTGAATACTCGTCGTGCTTGGGCGCGGGTGGCGCGAATGGATCCGGCGTCCCCCCCGCGATGCGCCGGGCGTCGTCCATCCGATTGCGGATCTCGTCGGAGAGCGGCCGGATTACCTTCTTCGCCGCGTCCAGCGTCTTCTGGTTGCGCACCGCTCCCGCCGCAATCGACGAGCACGAAACCGCGTGCCGCACCGCGGCGGCCATCGGCAGCGTCTGACGCAAGGTCTCCATCGCGGGCAGCAACACATCCACGCGGGCCCGATACTTCGGCGCTTCGGGCAGGACCTTTTCAATCCCTCTGGCTCCCAGCATTGCCAGCGACGCGCTCAGGCGCGCCATCGCCACCTCGCCCGCCTCGTCGATCACGCCCGCCGCGTCCGCGACGGCCTCGTTGCACGTGTCGATCTTCGCGCTCACGCCCGATCGCGTCGTGGATTGCAGTCCCAGAGCGCGGAAGTTCACCACCAGTCCCGCGTCCAGCACCGTGCGGGCGTGGTCCCACTTGGTGGCCTCGTCGGCGATCCTCCGATACTCGGCCACCTTGATGCGGGCCGCGCCTGCCCTCTCCTTCAATGCGTGGCGGGCCGTCCGCAACCGTGTCACCTGTGCTTTCGCGTCTTCAACCGTGGGAACTTGGGCAAGCGTGGGGAAGCAGGGCCTCCACGTGGGCGGGTCGAACCCGAGGTAGCGCGGCAATGTCGCCTCGCGCTCCACCTGCTTCTCACTCGCGGCCGTCATGCCCGAGGTCGGCGTGAGCTTCACTCCGACGAAGTGCGAACCCATCAACCCGCCGAAGTGGCCGATCGTCGCCTTCTTGCACGCCGCGTCAAAGTCGCCGAAGAGCTCGCGGGCGGGAGCGCCGTCGGTGTACAACCCCGCCTGATCGAGCTTCTTGGCCGCCGCAACCCGAGACTTGGTTGCCGGGTGCGTGGTGAAGAGCCCCGAGCCCTGACCCTCCATCTTCTTGCGCAGCGACTCACGATCCTCGGGGGTCATTCGGTGCGACAACGCTCCGACATACGCGGGAAAGTTGTCAGGCAGAGTTCGCTCACGCTTGAAACCGATGAAGCACTCGTCGTGGGCCCGCCCCGTGGCCGCGCCGATCTCCGCCAGCCGCTGGAAGGTTGCCCCAAACTCGCCGGAGCCGGACATCTGCACCTCGTACCGATCCGCGTCGTACTCCATCTGCTTGAGCATGAACGAACAGATCGCGATCGTGATCATCGCCAGCGCTCGAAGCAGCAAGCGTGCGATCCCGATGCAGATCTTGCACACAAGCACGAACAACACGCCCCAGAGCGAGCCGGAGTCCGATCCCAGCTCCTCGATCCATTCGTCCCATGCGTCCCGCTCGAGCGCGGTCCGCAGCATCCATTCGATCATCGTGCGAACGGTGTACGTCACGCGCATCCCCGCGCCCTGCGCGAAGTGTCCGAACTCGTGGGCCAGAACGCCCGCGAACTGTCGCTTTGTCATCCCCGCCACCAGCGGAAGCCCGATGGTCAGCGTCAGATCTCCCCGCCGGAACATGCTCAGCGCGCCGCCACGGAATCCCGCCGACGCGTTCGGGTCGCAGTCGATGTTGATCCGGCGCGGTGGCGGCGCGCCCACCACGGCGCCCACGTTCTGCACGAACGAGTGCAGCTTCAGCTCTTCGTACTCGGCCAGCTCCACACCCCGCCCCTTGCGGGCCTTCGGCGCGAAGATCGGCTTGAGCATGAGGATCACCAGCAGCACGCCCGCCGCCGCCGGCGCCAGATACAGGGCCACTGCCCCGAGCATCAACCGCCCGCGCGTGTGCGCGATGAACCCGCCGTTGCTCGTGATGTGCCACCACACGCCCCACCCAACCAGCCCGATGATCGTCAGGTAGATCAACGGCATGATCAGAATGACCATGCCCATGACCGCAATGCCGATCACGTATCCCGGTCGCTTGGGAATTGGTTTCCAGTTCGCCGCAAGATGCGACCACACCGGATCGGCCAGCACGCTGGGGGGGAGGGACATCCTCTCACTCCAAACTCAGGCGACAGGTGACCGCCGGCGATTATCCCTTCTTCTCAGCACCCTTCTCAACCGCGGCCTTCTCGGCCTTCTCCGCCTTGTGCGGACCGGTCTCGCGCGGCGCCTTGGGCGTCTGCTGCGCAACCATGATCCACTTGGTCTTCCAGACTCGCGCTCCGCACTTGCGGCGTTTGGTGGCCCACTTGACCTTCTTGCGGATCATCTGCGGCATGTCGCTGGCTCCTGAGAGGTACCGTCATTTCCGATTCGGGGGATTCTTGGGGGCCAACAGCGTATCAGACACTCCTTTGAACGCAAGAGCGGGCAACAATCTCCCAAGAATCACAGATAGGGCCAGAACTGGGGGTTTGGGGATGCGTGTTAGGGGGTCGGGTTGGAAGAGTGGGGGTACGGGGTGGGGCGGCCCTTGGAGGTTTCTCGGTGATGAGCCAACTCGAACGTGACGCGATTGCAGCGATCTGTCTCATGGCGGCCTTCGCCGATGGCCAGCCCGACGACCGCGAGCGGGCTCGGATCAAGACAGTCGTCGACGGCCTTTCCACCGATGGCGGCACGCCGGGGGCAGATGTTTCCAATCAGGTTTATCAGCGCGTGATCTTTCGCCAGACCAGCGCGGCACAAGAAGCGGCCCAGCTCTCTATGCCCGAACTCAAGCAACTCGCGTACGAAATGGCCGTGAGCGTCTGCGATGCCGATGGCGTGGCCTCCGTCGCGGAACAGAAGTTCCTCACCGATCTCGCCTCCGCCTGCGGCATCTCGCCCGAGGACGCCGCACGCCATCAGAGCACCGTGGATCAGATGTCCAGCGTACCGATGGGGAGCGGTGGAGGGGGCGGAGCATCTGCCGCGGGCGCGAGCGTCGGTGCCGCGCCCAGTGCGGCCATCTCGTCCGCGGCCGTCGCTGCCAGCCAGCTCGACAAAGACATCGATTCCTCGGTCCGGAACTACGCAATCCTCAACGGCGCGCTGGAACTTCTCCCCAGCGGCCTGGCTTCGGCGGCGATCATCCCCTTGCAGATGAAGATGGTGTACGAGATCGGCAAGCGATACGGCTACACGCTCGATCGCGGGCACATCAAAGATTTCCTTGCCACCGCCGGGGTCGGCGTGACTTCGCAGGTGGTCGAGGGTTTTGCCTCGCGCATCGTCGGCGGGCTGATCGAGAATGTCGGCGGACGGCTGATCGGTCGCGGTGCGGCGGGAATGCTCTCCGGGCTCGGCCGCGCCGCAACAGGCACAGCATTCGCATTCGCGACAACGTACGCACTGGGCCAAGTCGCCAAACAGTACTACGCGGGAGGGAGAACCCTTTCGGCCATCGACCTGCAAGCGGTTTTCACCAAGCAGTCGGCGTCGGCCAAGGGGATGTATGACCAGTACCGGCCGCGCATCGAGGAACAGGCCCGAAATCTGAACCCGAGCCAGATTCTCAACATGGTCCGCGGAGCATAGTTCGCAATGGCCAGTTCTGGCCACTTTATGTTGTGCTTTCGCATTCAGACACATTCCGATACATTGGCCGCCCTTCAATAGCCACGATCGACGCCCCGGCTTCTGGCCTCGCGTCGCATCCATGAGCGAGTGGTGATGTGTGTGCCTGGTGATGTCCCCTGCTTGGTGTGGGCGACACTCATTTGTACGTCCCAGCGCGCCATGCGCGGCTGTTTCTCGTGTCTGTGTGTTCGATTTGGGGGGGGCGGGGCGGGAGTAGCTGTTGTCCGCTGGAGAAGGTGCGAAACTTGTTGCGGAGCGAACCGGGTCTGCGCGCTTGCGTCTGCTGCGCCGGCGGATGTGGATGGCCACGTCGGTGCTGGTGGTCTGCGCATTCATGGCCGGGATGGGCGCGTGCCGCTTGCTGGAAAGCGCTGGCAGAGGCGGGCTGGTGATCACATTGGAAATGGCCGGGTGGCTCGGCGCTGCGGCGTTGGTCGGCTTTCTTGGGCTGACCCGTCGTCGCATGCGTTCGATCGAGGACATGCTCGCCGAAAGCGAGCAGCGCTTCCAGCTCATGGCCGACGCGGCCCCCGCGATGATCTGGACAAGCGTTCCCGACGGCCAGTGCGACTACTGCAACCGGGCGTGGTTCGAGTTCATGGGCCGAAACACGCAGGGAACCCTTGGTGAGGCATGGGCCGCGGCCATCCACCCGGACGACCTGAAGGCAACCAAAAACTCGTACGCAGATGCGCTGCGCGAGCGTCGTGAATATCGCTGGGAGTTCCGGCTGCGGCGTCATGACGGCGTGTATCGCTGGATCATGAGCTTTGGCGCGCCGCGCCACGGAATCGACGGAGAGTACGCCGGATACGTCGGCATGTGCGTGGACATCACCGAGCAGCGCGAGGCACAGCGCATGGTTGAGGAATCGCTGGCGCGATTCGATCGCGCCGTGGCCGCGACGGAGAAGGGAATCTGGGAGTGGGACATGGCCACGGGCGTGTCGTACGCCTCGCCGCGTCTCATGGAGATGGTCGGCTGCGCCGAGACCGTCGCCGACGCCATCGAGACCTTCCGCACCATGACGGTGCCGGTTGATTTCCAGAGTTGCATGGAGATCGTGGAGACGGCCCTTCGTGAGCGCAAGGGATACACCATCGATTTTCGTCTCCGCATCGGTCCGGGCGGGCAGATGGCCGGGCAGGAGCGATGGTTCCGGGTACGGGGAAGAGCGACGTACGACGACGCCGGCCGACCTACGCGGGCCACCGGCTCCATGGTCGACATCACCGATGAGCGCACCCGCGAGAATGTGCTGCGCGAAGCGGTGGCCCGGTACGAGACGTTGGCACAACTGGCCCCCGTGGGCATCTTCCAGACCGCGCCCGATGGCGCCTGCCAGTACGTCAATCACCGATGGTCTGTCATGTCCGGCCTAACGCCCGAGCAGGCACAGGGCAGCGGTTGGGTCGAGGCCGTACATCCCGACGACCGTGAGTCGACCGGCCGGGAGTGGTACGAATCCGCTGGCGCAGGGCGGGAGTCCTACCACGAGCACCGGTTCCTTCGTCGGGACGGATCCATCGTGCACGTGGTCGCCAGGTCTCAGGTGCTCAAGGACGCACGCGGAGGAATCACGGGACATCTGGGCACGTGCACCGATGTGACCGCCATCAAGGAGGCCGAGGAGAAGTTGCTGGACTCCCTCCATCGCCGGGAGGCCGCGGCCGAGCGGGAGAACCTGCTGCGGCGCGAGCTGGACCATCGCGTTCGGAACAACTTGGCGTCGCTGCTGGGCCTCATCCGTCTGAGCGAGGATTCGTCCCTGGATCGGAGCGCCGTGATCTCGCGACTTCGGGGCGCTGTACGCACCATGAACGATTCGCACGAGCTGATCTCGCGCTCCCACGGAAACCCGATTCCGCTCGACCGACTGCTCGAGCAACTGCTCCGTGTCCGGGGCTCGCTGATCGGCGGGCGCATCATCATGAGTGGTCCCGAGGTCAGGGTCGCGCCCGAGCGCGTCAACGCGCTGGCCATGGCCCTGCAGGAGCTGGCGACCAACTGCGCAAAGCACGGCGCGCTGTCCACCCCCGAAGGAAAGGTGGACATCGCCTGGTCCACGGACGAACTCAACGAGGGACGCGTCCGCATCACCTGGGCCGAGACGGGATGCCGCACCGTCGCCGAACCAATCGAGGGCACCGGGCTCTCGCTCCTGCGAAATCTGGTCGCCATCGACCTTGAAGGTATCGCCCGATTCGAGTTTTTTCCCGGCGGCATGACCTGCACCATCGACTTCCAGACCCAAGAAAAGCAACCACGGGCGATCGCCCTGAACGGATCAGCACGATGATGATGATGACGACCGAGCCGAACCCCGCCAACAGCCGCACGAGCGTCAAATCGCTCCGCATCCTCGTCGCCGAGGATGAGGCCCTTGTCGCCGCGGACATCGCCGGAACCCTGCGAGAGATTGGTCACGAGGTCGTTGCCTGCGTCGGCGATGGCCAGAGCGCGGCCGACGCCGTTCGCGCAGGCGGAATTGACCTCGTACTTATGGACGTGAACATGCCGGGGCGCGGCGGGCTCTCCGCCGCCGCCGAGGTGTACCGAGAGCATCACGTCCCCGTGGTCATGCTCACGGCCTACTCGGATCGCGTGCTTGTGGAGGATGCCCAGCACGCCGGCGTGTTCGGCTACATCATCAAGCCCGCCGATCCCGACCAGCTTCGCGTTGCCATCGACATCGCCTTCGCCCAGGCCCGCCAGGCCGTGCGCGATCAGAGCGCGGCCAAGGACCTCACGCAGAAGCTCGAGGACCGCAAGGTTGCCGAGCGGGCCAAATGGATCATCGTGCAGAAATACGGCGTTGGCGAGACCGACGCCTGGGAGCTCCTCCAGAAGGCCAGCCGCGCCACGCGTTCCAAGCTCGTCGACGTTGCTGCCAAAGTCATTGAATCCGGCGAGCTCCCCGGTGCGCCTTCGGTCCGCCGCCGCCTCTGGAACGCCAAGAAACGCCCCGAAGGGACGGATCCCGCGCCGGGATGACATCCAGCTTGCGTTCTCGTTGAAGGGCTGCAAGCGAAGAGACGCTCAGTGGCATCCGCTCGGCTGCCCGAACCAGCATGCCAGGAAGTCAAAGATGTCCTGGGTGTTCTGCACCCCGTCGTTGTTGAAGTCCGCCAGACCGGCGAACCAGTCGGTCAGGAAATCGAAGATGTCCTGCACGGAAAGGCCCCCGCCGTTCCAGTCGCACGGGCACTCGGGCGTGGCTCCGTAGACCTTGACCTGCCATGACGTGAACGTCCCGGTTGTGCCCGCGCGGAGGTCCGAGACACGCACCGACCACACGCCATGCGATCGCTCATCCCAGTGACGCACGCTCGTGAACACGTAGCCGTTGTAACCCGTGGAGAAGTCGTTCCGCATATCCGCCAGCACGCTGGTGAATCCGCCGGGCGATGTCAGCACCACGCGCAGATCGCCCAGGCGTGCGTGCGGCGCAGTCAGCACCACCTGAACCCGCTCCACCGCCAGATTCGACGGCACGGAGATGGACGAAGAAACGCCGCCGGCGGAGTTGTCCGGAATCGCCTGATTCACGCTCGCCGACGCGGCGAACGTGCGCTCCGCGCCGCGCAATGGGAATGTCTGCGCCAGCGAAACCGCCGCGCCGGCGTCTATGGCACCAAAGCCGTACTGATAGTTCACGAATCGCCCCGCGCCATTGGCTGCCCATCCCACGTCGCCGGCGTTCACGCGCCGCGCACTGCGGATCAGCACGTGCTGCACGTCCCGCCACCCGAGGTTCGGGTTCGCCTGGAGCATCAGCGCCGCTACTCCCGCGGCGATCGGCGACGCCGCGCTTGTTCCGCCGAAACTGCTCGTGTACGACCCATCCCCCGTGGTATCCGAACCCGAAGTCGTGTAGATGCCCGACCCGCCGGAGCCGCCAAAGTCGTAGCTCGAAGTCGTCACGACCATGAGCGCCGAGCCGGGCTCGGAATAGATGCTCGCACGATCGGCATTGTCGATCGCGCCCACGGCGATCGAGTATCGATTCGACCCGTACCCGTCGTAGTCCACCCGGTCCGAGTTGTTCTGCGCGCCGTTGCCGCACGCCCAGAGAATCACCTGTCCCTTGCCGCCGCGGCCGGTGTTCACCGCCGCATCCAGCGCACTCAGTTCGATCGACGACATCGGATAGATCGTTCCAATGTCGCTCGGACCCCACGAGTTGGTCTTGATCGCGTTGAGCTCGTTGTGAAATCCGAACGCCAGAGCATTGTCGCTCTCGAAGCCGTAGTACAGCCGCGCAACTTGCGCCCCGTACGCAGTGCCCGCGCCGCCCTTCGCGTTGTTTGCCGCGGCCGCCACCAGCCCTGCCGTGGCTGTGCCATGATCGGAAAAGCCGGCGTCGGGCTGGCTCGCCGCCGAGGCAAAGTTCGCCGCAAGGTCCGGGTGCAGGGTGTTGAAGCCCTCGTCAATCACGCCGACGGTGACGCCCGTGCCGATAAATCCCGCCATCCAAGCGGGCACCACGTTCGTGCTCGCCAGCGGGCTCACCGTGTTGTTGAGAAACCACTGGTTCGAAAAGCCAGGATCCGTCGGCAGGCCCCGCGAGCGAAAATGGTGGGTATCGAGATACGCCTCGTCGATCCCCTTTGCGCTGCGTAAAGCTCCTGCGAGCAGAGCCCCCTCACGCACGGTCATCGCGTCGACGAGCCAGAAACCCGCGAGCGGGGCATCGGCCGCGCCAGCGGTGCTGACTTTCGCATTAGATTTTCGTGCCGCGAGCAGCGCGTCGATTGTTCCCCTGTCCGGCGTACGCACGATCACCCGCGCTCGCACACGGAAGGTCGGCGCGTTCGGGTCGGACGAGTGCGCGATGGACTCCAGCGCGTCCGGCGTATCCAACGTGAGTGGTTCCACGCCGCGCGAGATAGGCAGGTCGAAGCGTTCACCCGCGCGAGCCGCGCCCTGCAGCGTCGTTCCATCCGCTCGAACATCCGGCGCGCACATCATCGAAACCGCCGAACCAGCGGCAATCGCGAGCAACCAGATGCATTGGGGGAGGTGCGCCATACCAGTCCATCACTATCGCGTCGGGGCCGTCTGACTTGCTATACGTCGGCGATCGAACGGGGGGTGCGTGGCGCAGAAGCTGGGGTACCCAACGGGTGTGCGGTTATCGGATGGCTGGTGTCAGGGTGTGGCGGCTCGGGCCACCCATTCCGCCTCACTCAGCACCCCAACGGCCGCGAGAACCAGCAGGACAGGAAATCGAAAATGTCCTGCACCGAGAGCCCGCCACCATTGAAATCCCCCTGCGGGCTGTTGGCGAACCAGAGACTCAGGAAATCAAAGATGTCCTGCACCTCAAGCGTTCCGTTGGCGTTGGTGTCGCAGCGGCAGGCGATCTTTGTTCCCGTGGCCGCGAGATTGGCGGTGTTGTTGCTCGTCGCCGTCGAGGAGTTGATCGTGATGGAGAGGATCAGGTTGATCCCCGGGCAGAGTGTGGACGTCGAAGGCACGGCCAGCGCGGTGGGGGGCTGCGGCGCGGGCGTGGTGTTTGCCGGTGGGTTGTAGTTGATGACCGCCGAGCCCGTCATTGTCGCCGTAGTACCCGTCACCGTGATGGTGCCCGCAAAGACCGCGGAAATGGTCTGTGGGTCAGCCGGGATCGGGCTCCCGCCGAAAACGATCGTCGGCGTGACCGTGAGCGTGCATGGAACGCTGAAGTTCCACTGTCCCGTGCCCGCACCCGCGCTCAATGTTCCACCCTCCGGCGCGCCCGCCGCCTGCGCGGCCACCAGCGATGTCACCGAAACCGTGCCGAGTGGAAGCGTGATCGGTATGAGAAACGGCGCTGTGCAAGACGGATTGGTTGCACAGAACGACTGGTACGTGAAGTTGTTCAGGTTCGCCGTGGAGTCCAGCGACCCGGCGCCGACAAGGTTCACGTTGAAGTCCTGTAGAACGCTCGTGTGCGCTGTCGTGTCGATTCCGAGCTTGAAGGTGCCGGTGGGGTGCAGCGCGGTGCTGCCCGTGGAAGATCCCGTCGCGGCGATCGTTCCCGAAACGTTGATCAACTCGTTCTGCGTCGCCGTGAACGTGCATGGAAACCCGAAGTGGCGGGTCCGAGTCTGCATATTTGCCGGTAGCGTCGTGTTATTCTCCCCGATCATCGTTCCCGCGAACGGCGCGCTGGAAGTGAACGAGTAGGTCAACGTGCTCGTTGCGGGCGTCGCGGTGAACGTGTACGCACCGCTCGACGCAAGCGCGCGTGGTGCACACGCGCCGGTCACGGTGGCGGCGATGGTCAATCCAGCGGCGATTGCAAACAGACGATTGTGCATTGCTTGGCTCGCGATAGCTTTGCTCGAACAGAGTGCGATGAACAGGAATCGCCCGATCTGCCCCCGCCCCACTCGTGGGCAGTGGGTTCAAACCTACAACACCCGCTCAGCTCCGCCAGCCCAAGAACGTCCATATCCCTATCAGAATGATAATCTGGGAAGGATTTCCACGTATTGACCCTCTCCCGCCCCGCCCTATGATCTTCCCCTTGTCGGTTTCAGGGCACCCGGTGCGCACCCGATAGAGGTCTGACGGTTGTTTGTTTCGCCGCTGTAGCTCAGTGGTAGAGCGCACCCTTGGTAAGGGTGAGGTCGAGAGTTCAAATCTCTCTAGCGGCTTTATCTCTTCTTTGTACACCCAGTTTCGGGGTGTGTAAATGAAAAGCGTTCAGTTCATCTCGACGGCAACCCTTCCCGGCGGCACATGCCAGGTTGGGCCGGGGTGAACGGACGGCAAGGATGCTTTGGGAGGTCGAGGGCCATTTGCCCCATGGCAATTTGGCTTTTGCACATTCGCGGTCAATGATCCCCACCCCGGGCCGGTCGTCTCGACCTCACCCCATGTCGGTTGGCTCATGCCGACGGCCTGAGGTACACCGGGTCGGTGTGTGCGGGTTTGTTTTTTCGGGCGCGATCCGATCGCGCGCGGCGTTGTCAGAGAATCGCGGCCGGATGGATCGGCCGTAGCACAGTAAAACGATCTGGCCGCCGACGCGGCTCTATTAGGAGGTTCGGTCTCATGGCCAAGGGCACATTCACTCGTACCAAGCCCCACGTCAACGTGGGAACCATCGGTCACATCGATCACGGCAAGTCCACGCTGACCGCGGCCCTCTCGGCCCGCTCCGCGGCGGTCTTCGGCGGCATCATCAAGTCGTACGCCGAAATCACCAAGGGCGGCACGGTGCGTGACGCCAACAAGACCGTCACCATCGCGTCCTCGCACACCGAGTACGAGACCAAGAAGCGTCACTACGCCCACGTGGACTGCCCGGGCCACGCCGACTTCGTGAAGAACATGATCACCGGCGCCGCCCAGATGGACGGCGCGATCCTGGTCGTGTCCGCCGCCGACGGCCCCATGCCCCAGACCCGCGAGCACGTTCTGCTCGCCCGTCAGGTCGGTGTGCCGCACATCGTCGTCTTCCTGAACAAGGTTGACCTCGTGGACGATCCCGAGCTTCTCGACCTGGTCGAGATGGAAGTCCGTGAGCTGCTGAACAAGTACTCCTTCCCCGGCGACAAGACGCCGATCATCCGCGGGCAGTCCAAGGCCGCGCTGGAGAATCCGAAGGACGACAAGATCTGCAAGCCCATCGACGACCTCTTCGAGGCCATCGACACCTTCATCCCCGAGCCCGTCCGCGAGAAGGACAAGCCCTTCCTGATGAGCGTTGAGGACGTGTTCTCGATCAAGGGCCGCGGCACCGTTGCCACCGGTCGTATCGAGCGCGGCGTTGTCAAGGTCGGCGACGGGGCCGAGATCGTCGGCCTGCGTCCCAACAAGACTTCGGTCATCACCGGCGTCGAAATGTTCCAGAAGACCCTCGACAGCGGCGAGGCCGGCGACAATGTCGGCGTGCTCCTGCGTGGTATCGAAAAGAACGACATCGAGCGCGGGCAGGTCATCTGCAAGCCCGGCTCCATCAAGCCCCACGCCAAGTTCAAGGGCCAGGTCTACGTCCTGACCAAGGAAGAGGGCGGGCGGCACACGCCGTTCTTCTCCAACTACCGCCCCCAGTTCTACTTCCGTACGACGGACGTGACGGGCAGCATCAAGCTCCTCGGCGGCGCCGAAATGTGCATGCCGGGCGACAACATCGAGGTCGAGGTCGATCTCGGCGACAAGCCCGTTGCGATGGAAACCGGTCTCCGCTTCGCCGTCCGCGAGGGCGGGCGCACGATCGGCTCCGGCACCGTCACCGCGATTCTCGACGTTCCTCCGACGAAGTAAGAGTCTCTGTTTCAAGTTTCAGACGAACCCTCCCCGGCCCGCCGGCGAACACCCGGCGGGCCGGCTTGACCAAGACGGAATGATCGAGTCGGATTGATTCAGTCAGTTTGACCAAGACCCAACACTCCCTTCGCGTTTGCAAAGGGTTTCCAGAAGGACAGGTGCGACATGGCGAAGAAGGGTGGAACACCCAGCCGCGAGTACGTCTGGCTCCAATGCACGGAGACCGGCGACCTCAACTACCGAACCGAAATCCGCACCAAGGGCGGCATCGACGAGAAGCTCAAGGCCGGCTTCAACAAGTACTCCCCACGCGTGCGCAAGCACACGCTCCACAAGATGAAGCGCAAGTGAGCGAAATGGCAAATAGCAAATGGCCAAATGGCGTTTAGGCCAGGGCCTCGATCGGATCGATTTGCTATCTGCCCATTTGCGACTTGCGATTTCCCCTACGCCGGTAGCTCAACTGGTAGAGCAGCGGATTCCAAATCCGCAGGTTGCGGGTTCAAGTCCCTCCCGGCGTGCTTCTCCCGCTCCGGCCCGTCTCTCGATTCAAGCTCAGGACACTCCCACGAATGGCGATCGGCATCTACAAACCAGGCCAGGGCTACTGGGTCCGCGTGCTCACCGCGACGCTCATCGGCGTCGTCACGCTCGCCGCGGCCGCATGGATCTATGGCCAGATGGGCCTCGTCGCCGACAAGCTCCCGCGCAGCGTCTGGGCCATTCCCTACGCCCAGCCCGGCGGCTCCCCATCCTCCGGGGAACTCGTCACGCTCATCGGAAAAGCGGCCGACTCCGGGCCGGCTCCCGAAATCGGCACCGCCACGGTTGAGTCCTACTCCACCGGTGCCAGCGAGCTTCGCATCAACAACGTTCACATGACCAACGCAACGGTCAATCCCGATCCCAGCGTCGCCGCGGCCGTGAAGGTTGCCGCGGGCCAGCCGGTGGCCATCAAGGGCACCGTCAAGGGCGAAACCGCGATCAACCCGCTCCTGTTGCAGGGCGTGGTCATGGCGGTCGTGCTGCTCGTGGGCGCGATCCTCGCGTACTACATCGTGGCGATCCACCAGCGCTTTGTCGAGTTCCTGATCGCCACCGATGGCGAGATGAAAAAGGTGAACTGGTCCACCCAGCGCGACATCCGCATGTCCACGATGGTGGTCATCTTCGCCTCCGTTATGCTCGCCGGCTCTCTCTTCGTCGTGGACTTCGGGTTCCAGTGGTTCTTCAAGAGCATCGGCGTGCTGGTACACTGAAAAGTGCCGCGGGGCATAGGGGAATGGGGCGCGTTCTGCGGGCAGGGCCCGGCGCGAAAATCCTGATGTGTCTTTCCGATCTTTCCACCGGGCCGCAAGGCCCGGTTGTCACAAACCGGTATCACTCGTTGGGCCGGTATCACCTCTCGGGCCGGATTCAACTTCGGACGGACAGGAGCATTCCCATGTCGACCGACACCACCAAGTCCAAAACGCCGCAGGCCGATCGCGCCGGGCTTCTCGGGGCCGATGAGCCCCTCCGCCGTCCGGGCATGAACTGGTTCACGCTGCGGGTCGCCTCGAACAAAGAGAACTCCGTTCGCGAAACGCTCCTCCGCAAAGTTCAGATCGAGAAAATGGAGCACCTCGTCGGACGCATCCTCGTGCCGACGGAGAAGACCAAGACCATCAAGGGCGGCAAGCAGCGCATCATCGAAACCAAGATGTACCCCGGATACGTCTTCGTCGAGATGCAGCTCGAGCCCGACGGGCGCATCCCGCAGGACGTCTTCTTCCTCATCAAGGAGACCACCGGCGTCGGCGATTTCGTCGGCACCGCCGGTCGGCCCACGCCCATGAAAGAGCACGAGATCGAGAAGCTCCACATGGATTCGCGCAAGCCCGAGGATCAGCCGACGATCAAGCTCGTCTTCCAGAAGGGCGAGAATGTCACCATCAAGGAAGGCCCCTTCCAGGGTTATGAAGGCACCGTGGACGAACTCCTTCCCGAGAAGGGCCTTGTTCGCGTGCTGGTAACCATCTTCGGCCGCCAGGCCCCGATCGAGATCGAGGAATGGCAGCTCGGCAAGCAGGGCGAAGAATAAATCCACGCCCGGAATGAGCGAGTCTTCGAGCGAATCCCGTGGATTTCGGCATGTGCTTTGCGTTCGGGCATCGGGGCGGGGTGACAAACTCGTGGGGGGGCTACGGCCCGCCGGGCATCCGCCCGGCGGGCCGTCTTTCTCTTTGTCGCGTAGAGTGTTTCGGGGTGGTCCGCCGCTCCGCGGCGGTTCCCGCCGAGTCGAGAACCCGCCGCGCAGCGGCGGGCCACCCAAGGCATTGAACCAACCAGGGGGCCTCACATGACCATCACCTCGTCCGCCGCGCCCCAAAGGCACCGTCGCCCGCTCAAGAAGATCATTCTCATCGCCCTCGTGCTGCTCCTTGTTGGCGGCGCGGTACTCCTCGCCCTGGCGCCCACCATCGCCTCGAGCATCGCGCCCGGGAAGATCGAGTCCGCCGCGGCGGCCCAGATCAAAGGCAGCGTCAAGGTCTCGAACGTCAGCATCGGCTGGTTCAGCCCAACTGCCGTCGGCCCCGTTGAGGTTGTGGATCCGGAGGGCAAGCCCGCCGCCCGCGTCACGGTGAAAATGCCCACGACGCTCTGGACCATCGTCAGCGGCCGATGGTGGAGCGCGAGCAAGCTGGATCTGGGCGAAGTGGAAATCGCCGGCGCACTGGACCTCATCCGCGACACCGCCACCGGCAAGACCAACCTGGAGCGAGCGCTTGAGCCACGCATAGCGGCAAAGCCCCCGACGCAATCCATGCCGAGCGCGTCCGGCGGGAGCAGTGGGGGGGCCGGGGGGGGCGGGGGCTTGGAGTCCATCAAGGCCAAGCTCAAGATCACCTCGCTCGACGCGACCGTGCGCGATCGCGACGCCAAGGGCGTCCTCGCACCCGAGATCGGCGTGAAGGGCCTCAAGGGCACGGTCGATGTGGACTACGCGGCCAGGCCCATGTCGATCGCCGCCAAGGCCGATCTCTCCGGCACGCCCGTCGGCGGTGCAAGCTCCGCCGCCATGACCCTCAAGCTCGACGCCAGCGTGAAGCCAAAGCCCGCGGGCGGCTGGGACTCCTTGGCGATCAAGCTCGACGCTGCAAACGCGCCCATCGGCATCATCGACGCGGTCGCCGGTCAGGGTGGCGCACTCTTGCGGGCGCTCGGGCCGAGCGCGGATGTGCGTGTTGATGCCCAGATGACCGGCGACAAGGCGGGCGCGACCGTGAAGCTCGTCGCCCCGATGGCCACGGCCGATCTCGATCTGTCTCTTGCCGGCGGCGTGCTGGGCTTGCGGACGGCCCCCGCCACGCCCGCTGCTTCCGCAATCACCAACCACATCTCGCTGAAGTCTACCGAGTTCCTCGCGTCCCTTCCCGCGCTTCGAGATGCACTGGCCAAGGCCGGAAAGCAGGTCGAACTGGGCTCCGCCGGCGCGCCCGCTCTGGACGTCACGATCACCACGCTCCGCTGGCCGTTCCCGCCCGAACTCCTCGCTGGGGGCAACGCCACGGACATTCTGGCCAAGCAGGACTTCCGAAACTCGGGCCTGGAAATGACCCTTCGCATCGGCGCGATCTCCGGCCGCGTTGCCATCGACCAGCCCGGCGCGGCCACCGTCGCACCGGCCAACTGGAAGAACTTCGCCGTCGAGCCCATCGAGCTCGCCATCGCCGGGGCCGACCTCTCCAAGCCCGTCACCATCACCGGCGGCACAAAGGCCACCATCGACTCCTCTCCCGCGGGCGATGTCAGCGTGCGGGCCTCCGCCTCCGGCCTGCTCGACGCCGCGGGACACCTGCGGGCTCTTGGCAAAGGCGCGAGCATCGCCGACGGAATCGACGCGGACATCCGTGTGCGCGGCATGTCCACCGCCCTCGTGCAGCCCATCCTTGCCAGCGCCAACCTCCCAATCGACCTGAAGCAGGATGTCGGGCCGACGCTCGATCTGACGCTTCAGGCAAAGGCCAATGTGCAGGGCGGCACGGATCTGCCCCCCATCGACTTCACCCTTGGTGTGAACTCCACCAACATCAAAGCCGACGCCACCGGCCGATACGCGTCGGGCATCGTCTCGCTCACCGGCAATGGATTGGCCGCCACGGTGAACTCCGCCGCGCCCCTCGCCCAGCGAATCCTCGCCAAGCCGGGCCAGACCTCCAACCTCGAACTCTCCGGCGTCGGCGCAATCACAATCGAAGTGAAGGAGTTCTCTGCTCCCGTTGAGAAGCTCAAGAAGCCCGACGAAGCGCTCGCCGCGGTGAAAGCACGTCTTGGCGTCACCATTTCCACTCTCGGTGTGAAGCCCAGCGGCCTTGCCGCCGAACAGCCCGTGCAGGTGACCCGTGCCGCGCTGGATGTGCGTCTCGACGGCGCGAATCCGCCGCAGGTCGATCTCGTCGCGTCCCTCTCCCACGAAGGCGCGGCCTTCGACGCCACGGGCTCGCTCAAGCTCGACGGCATCACCGGTGGAATCCTTCCCAAAGCCATCGCTGGCGCGCCGCAGATCATCGCCTACAAGCCCTCGGGCAAGATCGAGATCAAGAACGCCCCGCGATCCCTCGCCAACCTCTTCCCCGCCGCCGCCATGGTCGGCACCCATCCGGACGCGGATGGCACCACTTCGCCGATCAACGCCGCGCTCCGCGAGTCCATCGGTCGCTCCCTCACGCTCGTGATCGACACCAAGCCCGATGGCCCCGCGCAGGGCGCAACCATCAAGCTCACCACCGCCAACGCAGGCGTCGGCACGGACATTGCCGCGAAGCTCACCGAAAAATCCATCACCATCGGCACGTTCGCGGCCTTCGCAGGCATGGACCCGAAGACCGTGAACCCAGTGCTCGCATCGGCGAGCAAGCCCGCCGCAGGAGCCCCCGTAGCCGCCCCGCTCCAGCTCGCCCAGCCCTTCAAGCTCTCCCTTGCCTCCGCCGAGCCGATCACCGTGCCGCTCAAGCCCGGGTCGTTCGAGCCGGACTTCGCTAGCGCCTCCGATGCCGCCATCAAGCTCAGCACCGACAACGACATCGCTATTAACAACGTCTCCACCGGAGCGGATGCCAACGGCGCCGCTCGCACCACCAACGTCCGGGTTCGCTCTCTGAAGGCAGATGTCCACGCTCCCCTCGCGGGCCTGGCGCCCTCGCTCGCCAACACCAAACGTCTCACCGCAACGTTCAGCGCGCTGGCTGCTCGCGATGGAGTCGCCGGCGCGGCAGGCGCCACGATTGCCGACGTCTCCGGCAACGTGTCGGCTTCTATGACGGGCGCGAACCCGGACGCCTCGATCAAGCTCACGTCCATCGACTGCGCCGTCGTGGAGAATCTCCTCGGCAAGCCCGGCCTGCTCACCGGCGCGCTCGGCGCCACCGCCGAGGCCAACCTCCGCATCCAGCCGACGGGAACTGGCGCCGCGTCCAGCACCGCCATCTCCGCCACCCTCACCGCCCCGAATGTGACCGATGCCAAGCTCGACCTCACCATGACCGCCGATCGCATCGCGATCACCAAACCTTCCACGATCACTTGGCGCCCCGATCCCGCCTTCATCAACCGCATGGCCTTCGCGCCCCCGGCCCCAGTCGCGGGTCAGCCCGCGCCATCGAGCACAATCGCCGTCACGCAGGCCGCGCCGATGACGATCAGCATCGCCAAGTTTGCCATCGCTACGAGTCAGACCGCCGACGGCAAGCAGACCGTCGGCCCGCTCAAGCCCGGAGTCTTCGAGCTCGATGCCTCTGTCACGGCCCCCTCGCTGGCGCTCTCGGCGACTTCCCAGGGGGCCGCGCCCACGCCGATCAATCTCGACGGCATCAAGGTCTCCGTTCGTCAGCAGCCGGTCACCGGCGCGGCCGCCGCACCGGGTGGCGAGATCATCGCCGATCTCACCATTGATCGCGTTTCCGGTGGCGCCGTTCCCGCGCCAACGAAGGGCGTGCCATCGCCCGCTCCCGCCGCTACCGCCAAGAAGTCCACCGCCTCCATCCACATCACGAATCTCGCCGATTCCCGCGGCATCCTCACTTCGAACGCCGCCGTCCTCAACCTGGATTCGGATCTCGCCGCGTTTCCCACGCCCATCATCGACCAGCTCGCCCACCAGAAGGGCGTCCTCAATGAGCTCCTCGGCCCCACCTTCGATCTGCAAGCCCAGGGGCGGAACCTCTCGACAGGCGCACCAAGCACCCCAGCAAACGCGGCCGCAACTACCGCCGTCCCGGCGAACGACCTGAAGAACGCCACCGGCTCCCTCAAGATCAAGGCCACCAGTTCCCGCGCCAGCGCGGAAGCCCAGGGCGACGTCAAGAACGGCCTCTTCACGCAGACCGGCCCGATCAGCGCCCGCATCACCCAGATCACGCCGCAGCTCATCACGTCGCTCGCCGGAGCCGTCCCCCTCGTGGAGTCTGTCGAGAAGACGCCACCCGATGAGCCCGGCGCGTTCGACGGTAAGTCCCTCACGATTCCGATCGACGGCGACATGTCCAAGCTCTCCGGCGACGCCACCATCACTCCCGGTGTCGCCCGCTTCACCACCAAGTCCATCTTCAGTTCCATCATCGAGGCCGTCGGCGGCAACTCGGGCGGAGCGATCGGCAAGCACATCGAGCCCTTCCGCGTTCACGCCGATCACGGCGTGCTCACCTACGAGCAGTTCAAGCTCCCCGTCGGCCAGTTCACCGTCGAAACCCGCGGCACGGTCGATCTTGTCCGCCGTCAGATCGACGTCGTCACCTACGCGCCCATCGGCGCCCTCACCGACAAGGCCCTCGGCCAGTTGAACTCCGGTATCGCCGGCAAGCTCGGCCTCTTCGACAAGCTCACCATGGTCCCCATCACCACGAAGGGGCCGCTCGATAACTCCAAGACCGAACTCGACCTTGGTCTTTTCGCCAAAGAGCAGGCCGACAAACTCGTGAAAGACCCCGCCAAGCTCATTGGCAATGTACTCGACCTGTTCAACAAAAAGGGCGGCGGTGACCCTGCGCCCGCGCCAACCCCCGCCCCAGCGCCCCCCGCCCCCATCGCACCCACGCCCAAGCCCAAGCCGAAACCCAAGCCGTAGCGGTTGATTCCGCCGCAGCGCACGATCCGATACGCTCTGGGCCAATGCCCGACGCTCCCCCATCCCCTCTGGCCAACCTCTCCGTCTCCATTGTCTGCAAAGACAGCGCGGCCACGATCGGACGCACACTCGACTCGATCAAGGGCCTCGCGGCCGAAATCGTCGCCGTGGATTCCGGCTCCACCGACGGCACGATCGCCATGCTGGAAGCGGCGGGCGCGCGCGTCATCCGCTCCGAGTGGATGGGGCATGTCAAGACCAAACAGTTTGCACTCGAACAATGCACCCGCGAGTGGGTGCTTTGCATCGACAGCGACGAGAGCGTTGAGCCGGAACTCGCGGCCTCGATTCGCGTGGGTATCTCAAACGCCGGCACGCCAGCTCCCGCCGGGTTCGAGTGCAATCGTCGCACGTACTACAAAGGCCGCCCGCTCCGCTACGTCTGGCAGCCCGAATGGCGCACACGCCTCGTCCGCCGCGGCCAGGCGAAGTGGGGGGGCTTCGATCCGCACGACCAACTCCGCATCGTCCCCGACAAAAAGCCCGGCCGCCTCTCGGGCATCCTCCGCCACGACTCCTTCCCGACCTTCGCCGAGCACATGCGCAAGCAATGGCTCCACGCCACCACCATGGCCCGCTCCCTTCACAGCGCCGGCGTCCGCGGCTCGTACCTCCGCCTCCTCACCTCGCCAACCGGCGCGATGTTTAAGCAGCTCGTCCTCAAACGCGGCGTTCTCGATGGGTACCCGGGCTGGCTCGCCGCGGCGTCCACTGCCGTGGCCGCCATGATTAAGCACGCCGCGCTGATCGAACTTGACCATTCAGAACCCCGGCAGTAACGCCGGGGCCAAAGTTGCGTGCGAAAATAGACGATTCCCAAGCTCCCGCATGTCCACGGGGGTTCTGTATGATTATCCCCAATGTCCGACCCCGCCCTGCCACAAATGATCGGCCAATACCCCGTCGAGCGCGAGCTCGGGCGCGGCGGCATGGGCGTGGTCTACCTCGCCCGCGACCCCCGCCTCAACCGTCACGTGGCGATCAAGGTCCTTCCCGCCGCGTTCGTTTCTGACCCGCTCCGCCTGCAACGCTTTGAGCGCGAGGCCCGCACCCTCGCCGCGCTGAACCATCGCAACATCGGCATGATCTTCGGGCTGGAGGAAGCCGCGGGCCAGCGTCTCCTCGTGCTCGAGTACATCCCCGGGCGCACGCTCACGGACATGCTCATCCGGCCGCTGCCTCTGGATGAAGTCCTCCGCATCGCCGAACAGATCGCCGAAGGGCTGGAGATCGCCCACGAGCGCGACGTCGTCCACCGCGACCTGAAACCCGACAATGTCCGCGTCACCCCCGATGGTCTCGTCAAACTCCTCGACTTCGGCCTCGCCACGCAGCAGCCCGGCAGCGAGAACGCCACCGGCAGCCAACTCACGCAAGAGGGCATGGTCATGGGCACGCCGGGGTATATGAGCCCCGAGCAGGCCCGCGGCCTCCCCACCGACAAACGCACCGACATCTGGGCCTTCGGCTGTGTTCTTTTCGAGATGCTCAGCGGCTACAAGGCCTTCGGGGGCGAGACTATCAGCGACTGCATCGCCGCGATTCTCGACCGGGAGCCCGACTACGCGCTTCTCCCCGCCCGCACGCCCAATCGCCTGCGGGAACTCGTGCGGAAACTCCTCGTGAAGGACGCTCGCCGGCGCCTGCGCGATATTGGCGATGCCCGTATCGAGCTCGAAGATGTTCTTGCCCAACCGCAAAGCGGCTGGTACGCCGCGGCCACCTCCGCCGGTGCGGGCGCACGCTCGGCCACCATCGCCAGGCTCACCATGCCTCTCGGCGGCTCGGATATCACGCTCACGAACTCCACCCGCGGCTCGATTGCCGTCTCCCCGGATGGCGGCGCGGTCGTCTTCGTCACCGGCCGCGCCCCCGCCACCACACTGCACATCCGCCGCATGGATGGCGCCGAATCCCGTCCCATCCCCGGCACCGCCGGCGCGGATGCGCCCTTCTTCTCCCCCGACGGCACCAAGATCGGCTTCTTCGCCGACGGCAAGCTCAAACGCGTCGCCCTCTCCGGCGGCGCACCCACGCCCATGTGCGCCGCGCCGCGCCCGCAGGGCGGCTGCTGGGATACCTCCGACACCATCTACTTCATCCCCGACTGGCAGAAGGGGCTCATGAAGATCCCGGGCGGCGGCGGCACCCCCGAACTCGTGGCCGATCCCGATCTGGCCGCGGGCGAACTCGCCATGCTCGCGCCCGAGATGCTGCCGGGTGGGCGCTACGCCCTCGTCGCCGCATGGTCCGGCGCGGGCGCGGGATACGACGACGCCCTCATCACCGCCATCGACCTGCGCCCGACCACCACGGGCGCAACGGCCGCGCGCCGCCCATTGATCCACGGCGGGTGCAACCCGCGATACCTCCCCAGCGGCCATCTCGTCTACTCCCGCGCCGGCTCACTCCTCGCTGTCGCCTTCGATCCCGAGAAGATGGAAATCTTCGGCCAGGCCCTCCCCGTCGAAGACAAGATCCTCGGCAACGCCCTCGGGGGTTCGGCCCACTTCGGCGTCGCCGGTGATGGCACGCTCGTGTATGCCAGCGGCCCGGTCTGGGAGCCCAAGGCCACGCTTCTCGTCGGCGGCCGTACCGGCGAGCCCACCTCCCTCGTCCATGAGTCCCGCGCCTTCCTCGCGCCAGCCGTCTCTCCGCAGGGCAAGTGGATGTGTGTGCAGGTGCAGGGTGCAACGGACCATCTCTGGCTCTACGACATCGAGCGCCCCGCGTCGCCGGGCATCCGCATCACCTTCAACGCCGACAACGCCTCTCCCGTCTTCACGCCCGACGGCAAGCGCATCGCATTCCGCTCAAACATGTCGGGGCGACATGAGCTCTATTGGATGGGTGTGGAGAGCGCGGGTGGCGGAAGTGGTGGTGGTGGCGGGCCGGAGCCACTCATCGCCTCCGATCGCGCCCCAAGCCCGTGCTGCTTTGCGGACGGCGGCGCGACGATCATCTTCACTCAGCAACGCGGCGCTCCCGGCTCGGGCGCGGCTGGCGCATCGGCTCTGGAGATCTGGTCCGCGCCGGTCCACAGCCCTGCCAGCGCAAAGCCCCTGATCCAATCCCCCACCAGCGCGTGGGGCGCGGCCGTCAGCCCCGACTCCAAGTTCATCGCCTACGTCTCCGACGAAACTGGCCGCGCCGAGGTGTATGTCCAGCAATACCCCGGCCCCGGCGCACGCCGCCAGGTCTCCACCGAGGGCGGTACCGCGCCCATCTGGGCCCGCGCGGGAGGCGAACTCTTCCATCGCGCCGGCGACCAGATCATCGGCGTCCGCATCGCCGTGGAGCCCACGTTCATGGTCGGGCGTCCGCGCATCCTCTTCCAGGGTCAGGCCGCACCGCCGACGCACCTGGCCCGCAACTACGACCTGCTCCCCTCCGGCGACTTCGTTCTTCTGCGCGTGCAGGAAGACGCCGCACGCGTCTCCACGCTCAACGTCACGCTCAACTGGTTTACCGAACTCCGCAGGCGCGTCCCCGTCCCCCAGCCGCCGACCATCGCGGGCACCCGCATGGGCTCTTCGAACTTTGTGTCCGGCGGAATGTCCGGCATCGGCACGCCCATGCCCACCCGCGCCGGACCGGCCCACACGCCGCATGCGCCGCACACCCCGCCGCCGCGGCCAAGTTTTCCGAGCGACGCCAAGACGATCGGTTAGAAGAGTTTAAATAGACAAAGTTCAAATCGGATGGTGCCGACCGCGCAGTCCGCCGCGTTCATTTGAACATTCCCAACCCGAACTTTGGACTTTTTTAAGCCACCGCCGCCCGCACGGTCCCCACCCGCATCGCCTGCGCCGGTTCGCGTGCCGGCACTGGCTCCACCCGCGCGGGGCTGCGATACACCCGCTCTACCCGCGCCGAGACGCGGCACAGCAGGTCGTGCGTGATCGTCCCCGCGCAGTCCGCCGCTCGCGGCATGTAGTTCTTTGCCCCGGGATCGCGCGAGTAGATTTCGACTTCGGGCCCGAGCGTCTCCGCCCCGCTCCTGCCGAACTTCAGCAACTCCTCCGGCACATCCGTCACATCCACCGTGAGTTGGTCCATGCTCACGCGCCCCACGACCGGTGCGTACGCGATGGGCGCCTGCGTTCCCTCGCCCACTTCCCCCTCGCCGGTCGCGCGCTTTTCATACATCCGCCCGGTGAATCCGACCCATCCCGGCCCGCCCTGCCCGCGTCCCCCGAGCGAGCGCGGATATCCGTCGGCATATCCCACGGGGATCAGCGCGATCCGCGTCCGCCGCCCGTCGGCCCGCGCCGGGGCCCTCCACGTCGATCCATACCCCACCGGCCACCCCGCCGGAATCTCCTGCACGTGCGCCAACCCTGTCACCCAGCGCACACTCGGCTCCAGCGATTCCATCTGCGCCCGGAACTCGAACGGTTCTCGCTCCGGCACGTCGTCCCCGACATACCCCAGCACACTCTGCCCGACACGCACCATCGATCCGTGGTATCCGCGGCTGCGGAACGTCGCGCACGAGTTGGCCGCGTGTACCAGCGGCGGGCTCTGCTCGTTCATCCGCGCCGCCGCCGATCCTCCACGCTCCACCGCCGCTTTAATTGTCGGCCGGATCGTCTCCACAAAGTCGCGGAAGATCCGCGCCTGCTCGCGCGTGAACGCTTCGTCGCAGCACGGGGAGGCAAAGTGCGTCATCAACCCGCCCAGCCGCACCTTCGGCGAGGCCACCACGCGCTCCAGCAGCATCGCGGCCTCTTCGGGCATCGCCCCGCCCCGCGACAGGCCAGTGTCCACCTGCAAGTGCAGCGGCAACTGGGTCCCAAGACGGCCGGCCATCTCCTGCACCGCCCCGAACTGATCCAGGCCGTGCATGGCCAGATGCACGCGTCCGGCGGTCATGTGGCGGTACAGCGGATCATGCCGGTCCACGCCGTACACCGGCATGAGCACGAGGATGTGTACCCCCGGAACCCCCTCGGCCATCGCTCGCGCTTCGTCGAGCGAGTACACGGCGATCATCTCCACCCCCGCCGCGGCCAATCGCTTGCCGATCCGCAGCGCGCCCGTGCCATACCCATCCTGCTTCAGGACAGCACAGACCGAGACGCGATGGCCCGGCGCTTTCCCCGAGCCGTCCGGCTCTGGAGTGGTCACCCGACGAATAACGCCCAGGTTGCGCTCGATGGCGCCAAGATCAACTTCAAGTCGGCTGCTGGCCACGGTTGCTCCAAGACTACGTGCGGGCCGTCGCCCAAGGGCGGGCGACCCCTGTCGGTTCCATCCCGGTTTTCCCACCCCCCAACCGGCGAATGCCGGAATTTCCGCGATTTACCACGTTTGTATCGACCCCGCGCGCCCACTACGATCAATCTCCGCACTCGGCTCTTCGGCCGGCCGGCCAACCCCAACAGGATTCCCCCTTCCGATGACCCCCCGTCCCCGCGGCAAGCGCGACCAGCGTCCATCCCCCGACAGTTCCCGCGCGCCAAAGTCCGGCGCCGGCAAACGATCCGGACGGAAGCCGTCCGGCAAGGCGACGCAGCGCCCGCCGCGCGTCTCGCGCCCGCCCTCTATCGACGAAGCGCCCAAGAAGCCCGCGCGCGCTCCCGCCAAGCCGGCCTCGGCCGCACCCGCTCCCAGAAAACCCGCGCCGCGAAACTCCCGCGCCCGGGCCGAAGCGCCAGTTGCTCCGCCTTCTCAGTCTCGCACGCCGATCGCCGCGCCCACGCCTCCGCCCCCGGCCCAGCAGCAACAGCGTCCGCAGCCCCAGATGAATCGCCCCCCCCAGAGCGCGCCACAGCAGCCGCAGCAGCGTGCTCCGCAGCAGTCTCAGCCGCCGCGGCCCATGCAGGGCCAGAACCAGAATCAGCACCAGAACCAATCCCAGAATCAGCGTCCGCCGCAGCAACCGCAGATGCAGCGCCCACCGCAAGGCCAGCACGCCGCGCCGCCGCAAGGACGTCCGGCGCACCCCGCCCAGAATCAGCAGCGGCCCGCGCAGGGCTACGGCCCCCCATCCCAGCAGGGCCAGCGCTCGCAGCAGGGTGGATATCAGAATCAACCGCCGCAGAATCAGCATCAGCAGGGCCAGCATTCGCAGAATCAGAATCAGCGGCCCCAGCATCCTCAGCAGCCGCACAATCAGCAGCGCCAGCCGATGCAGGGTGGCGGCAATGGCGGCGGGCAGCGCCCACCCGCGCCGTACCAGAACCAGCCGCAGAATCAGCGATACGACCAGCGCCCACCCGCGCCGCACCACCAGCACGACAACAACCAGGGCTATGGATCCCCTCCTCAGCAAGGGCAGCGTCCTCAGCAGAACTACGCGCCCCAGGCCCCCCAGCAGCGAGCGCCGCAGCAGCCCTACCAGCAGCCACCTCAACAGAACTACCAGCAGCCGCAGCAAAACTATCAGCAGCCCCAGCAGAACCAGTATCAGCAGCCCGCGCCGCCCCCACAACATCAACAGCGGCCGCCGCAGAATCAGGGCTATGCCCCCGCGCAAAGCCCCCGCCCGCCGCAGCACTATCAGCCGACGCAACAACATCAGCCGATGCAGCAGCCCCAGGCCCCGCGTCCGCCCCAACAGCAGCCCCCGCTGCAATCACAGAATCAGCAGTCACCTCAGCAGTCCGCGCCGCGCCCTCCCCAGCAGCGTCCGCCGCAGCAGCCCCAGCCCCAGCCGCCGCGCCAATCGCAGCCGCAGAACTATTACACGCCCGCGCCGCGTCAGGCCCCGCAACCTCCCGCGCCTCCGGCTCCCCAGCCCCCCGCGTATCAACCCCAGGCCCGGCAGCCGCAGGCCGCGCCCCCAGCTTCCGCGCCCGCCGCGCCGCAGCATATCGCGCCCGCGTATGTCGCGCCTCAGCCCCCGCCCGCGCCGGCCGCTGTCCCGCACAATGCTCCTCCGGCCCGCGAGCCCAAAGCCGCTTCGTCCAAGCCGCCGCGCCACGTCTCGGCCATCAATCAGAAAGCCATCGACGAGATCTTCGACAAGGCCACCCGCTTTGCCGACCTCGGCCTGACTCCCGAAGCCCTGCAAGGCGTCACCGATTCCGGTTTCGAGTTCCCCACCAGCATCCAGGCCCGCATCATTCCGCTGCTTCTCGCCGGCAAGGATGTTCTCGGTCAGGCCAAGACCGGCACCGGCAAGACCGCCGCCTTCGGTCTCCCGCTCCTCAGCCGCATCAAGAAGGGCGACGCTCTCAGCGCCATCATCCTCGTCCCCACGCGTGAACTCGCCATCCAGGTTGCCACGGACCTCACCCGTCTCGGCAAGCACTGCGGCCTGACCGTTCTCCCCGTCTACGGTGGGCAGAACATCACCACCCAGGCCCAGCGCCTGCAGCGCGGCCCCGAGATCATCGTCGCCACCCCCGGCCGACTCATGGACATGCGAGAGCGCGGCTACGTCCACTACAACAACATCAAGATCGCCATCCTCGACGAAGTCGATCGCATGCTCGACATCGGATTCCGCGACGACATCCGGCGCATCCTCGGCGGCTGCCCCAAGGACCGCCAGACCGTCTTCGTCTCCGCCACGCTCCCCGCCGAGGTCGAGGCCCTCGCCCGCACCTTCGCCCGCGATGCCGAGAAAATCGTCGCCACCTCCGGCTCGCTCACCGCCTCCATGG
Organism: Phycisphaerales bacterium; assembly: GCA_038225655.1. Lineage (GTDB taxonomy): Bacteria > Planctomycetota > Phycisphaerae > Phycisphaerales > UBA1924 > UBA4658. Next base: position 45,160 of record JBBRQY010000019.1, read on the forward strand.
TGCAGCAGTTCCACCTCCCCGTCGAGGCCTGGGACAAGAAGCAGCTCCTCCTTCACCTGCTCACGCACGAGTCCCCCGCCCTCACCATCGTCTTCTGCCGCACCAAGCGCACCGTGGACAACCTCGCCGAGTACCTCTTCCGCAAGGGCATCGACGCCCACGCCATCCACGGCGACATGTACCAGGCGAAGCGCAATCAGGTCATCGAGAAGCTCAAGAGCGGATCGCTCGGCGTGCTCATCGCCTCCGACCTCGCCAGCCGCGGCCTGGACGTCGAGGGCATCTCCCACGTCATCAACTACGACCTCCCCGACGACCCGGACCTCTACATCCACCGCATCGGGCGCACCGCCCGCGCCGGGCGTGACGGCGTCGCCTGGTCTCTCGTCACTCCCGAGCAGGGCGGCCTCCTCACCGAGATCGAGATGCTCATCAACGCGGAGATCCCCAAGCTCGACTACCCGGACTTCAAGCCCGGACCGCTCCCGGCGGATGTCGCCGCGGATCGCGCCAAGGACGCGGCCCGCCGCACCGATGGCCCCAAGCCCGTCAGCCGTTTTGCATCCACGCTCGCGGTTCCCGTTCAGGCGACGGCCACCGTCGCCGCCCCACCCGTGGATGCTTCTCGATTCCCCGGCGGCATCATTCCGTCCAAGCTGCCGGATCGGCGCATGGGTGGTAAGGTCCGCTCTGCGCGATCGATGCGAAACGCCCCGCCGGCTCCGGCTCTGCCGCCGACAAACGCTCCCGCGGATCCAGCCCCCACGCCGCCCGAAGGAACCTGATTACCCGATCACGCAGCGGCCTGATCATTTGTTCTTGCAGCGAGGTCCGGTCTCGCCTCCGCAGGCCTGCTCAACTTCCCGTATGTTCGGGAGGGTTTTGGCGTTCACCTACCGAGCGATCATCCATCGCCGCAAGAGTTGGGGGGCCTAACTCGCTTACCCATCTTGCCATGAACGGCTTGGATATTCCGGCAACGCGGATGAGGAATCGTGTGGGGGTGGGGGGCTCTGGCTGGTCAAGCCATCTTTGAGGCCCTTCCTGCCCAATTACCCATGGGTTGTTGGTGGCTTTGACTGTTTTCACTTTGTCAACCCCTCCCTTCTGTGGTCAAATGTGGGTTCTCCACGCGTACGATCTCTCAGAAGCACGGTTCCTTCGCCCACATTCCGGGCGCGTGTCCGAAAATCATCCCCGACCTGCGAATGTGTTGCTCCCCGCGCGTTCGGCGCGCCCCGTCGCCGACTCTTGAGGATTCCATCATGGCGATCGCCCGCCCACCTTGTTCTTTCCTCGCCGCGATTGCGGTGATCCTGGTGGCGTTCGTCTTTGCTGCGCCTTCGCATGCCCAGACCGGCGCGTGCTGCGCTCCGGACAACACCTGCGCCGCCGGTGACGCGGGCACATGCGCGTTTCCGAGTTTCTTCGTGCAGGGCGTGGCCTGCTCGGCGACTTCCTGCCCGGCAACGGGCACCTGCTGCACGTCCCTGGGCGGTTGTGTTGTGGACTTCCAGGTCTATTGCTCCGCGTCCAATGTCTGGACGGGCGGGCGCACCTGCTCGCCCAACCCTTGCGGACCGGCCACCGGCAGTTGCTGCACGCTCACCGGCGCCTGTTTCATCGCCACGCAGGCGAACTGCACCGCTCCCAATGTCTGGACGAATAACGGTAACTGCACGCCCAACATCTGCCCCGGCCCGCCGCAGGGATCGTGCTGCAATTCCGTCACCGGTGTTTGCACCCAGACCGCGCAGACCGGCTGCACCGGCGCGGCCAACACCTGGACACTCAACCGACCCTGCCTGCCAAACCCCTGTCCGCAACCTCCGATGGGTACGTGCTGCATCGCACAGACCGGCGTCTGCTCGTTCGGCGTCGTGAGTGCGTGCGGCACCGGCGGCATCTGGAACTCCATGGGCACCTCGTGCACCCCCAACCCATGCCCTCAGCCGGCGATCGGGACGTGCTGCAACGGGGCGGGGACGACCTGCACGATGGGCGCGCAGGCGGCGTGCGCGGTTCCGAATGTGTGGGGTGCGAATCCGTCGTGCACACCAAGCCCGTGC
>JBBRQY010000020.1:0-44976 GCA_038225655.1 Phycisphaerales bacterium
CGCACTGAAACTTGGGGCGGAAATCCGCGCGTTTCGCTCGCCCCCCCCCCCCCCCCCCCAACAGACTCGCTCATCCGGGGCGTGTGCCCTTTGAGCGATTGGTATCAGGTGCCGCGGCGGATTTGTTCGGCGTCGAGCTTTCGCATTTCCGCGGCGCGGTAGATACGCCGGGCGACGACCGTGAGCACGGTGCCGAGCGTGGCCATGATCAGCCCGATCAGCGTGAGCGGATAGCAGACGTGGTATGGCTGACCGAGCGCGCCCGCCGTGATGGCCGCCAGAAGCGAAATGACGCCGAGCGCGGCGGTTGTTCCCATCAGGCCGATCACAAGCCACTTGGCCTTGCCGCGCGGCGCTAGAACGCCCATGAGCGTTCCGCCGACTCCGCCGAGGATTCCGGCCGCGGCACCCACGAGGCCGCCAACGATTCCCGCAGTCTGTTCGTTCCACCACTCAACCATGGCCGGTCTCCTTTGCTGTGATGTTGTTGGTTTGGGGGACTTCCTCGCGGGGCCGAACGGCATCGCGGATGGAGCGGGCGGCTGAGGGCGTGATTTCGCCGCGCTCGACAAGGGTGGCGAGGAGTTCGGCGACGGGATCGGGCTTGCGGCCGGCGAGAATGGCTTCGAGCCGCTCGATCACTTTGTCCAGACGGGTGCGAATGGTTGGGTAACTGACGCCGTAGGTTGTGGACAAGTCCTTCAGGGAGCCCGACTTGCGGACGAGCTCCATGATGAGGTCCAGGTCCTCGCGGGGGAGACGGCCGAGGGGGTGGGTTGGAGCTGATGAGTTTAATGAATCGAAAGTCATGTTGAATAATGTACAAGATGATTTTGCATTTGTCAATATCCATTTTCGTTTTATGAAAGGAAAATCGTTCCGATGTGGCCAGTTCGCACCAGTTGTGGGGATGACGGCGTTGCGTGACTTGCCCGTGCGACTCGCCCGCCGCACCGCCACCCAGACCGGGCCCAGCCCCCCTCGACCGCCGTTTTCGCGATGCCTACTCTTTCCGCGATTCTCGCCAGGGCCCAACGTTGGGCATGACTTTGGATCTCCGACGCTTCCTCCTCGCCCGAGTTCAAGCAGCGGCAACCGTTTCACTCTCGGGCACATGGATCGAAGCGTCATGAAGCTTTACGTCGGCAATCTGTCTTTCAATACGTCCGAGCAGGCCCTCCGCGATCTGTTCTCCGCGCACGGCGAAGTCTCCTCCGCCTCCCTCGTTATGGACCGCGACACCGGCCGCCCCCGCGGCTTCGGTTTCGTTGAGTTCTCCAACGACGAGCAGGCCAAGGCCGCGATCGCGGCTCTGAACGGCAAGAACTTCGACGGCCGTGACCTCACCGTCAACGAAGCCCGTCCCCGCGAGGGTGGCGGCGGTGGTGGCGGCGGCGGCGGCGGTCGTGGCGGCAGCCGCGGCGGCGGCGGCGGTTCCTGGGGCGGCGGTGGTGGCGGCGGCGGTGGTGGTGGTGGCGGCGGCGGCGGTGGCCGTCGCGGCGGCTGGTAATCCATCCGCACTACACCTCATTTTCTCTTGAATACAAGAGCCGGGACACGAAAGTGCCCCGGCTCTTCTCTTTGGTAGAGTGGATTGGACCGATTTACTCTTCAAGCCCCACACTTCTTCGTGATTTGAACTCATGCCTGCACCGACCATCATTCCGATTCGCACGGCATCGCGCAGTTATGACGCGGTGATCGGGGCGGAGCTGCTTGCGACGGGGGCTTCGCGCGTTCGGGAGGCGATTCCCGAGGCGCGGCAGGTTCACATCTTTGTTGATTCGGGGCTTCCGCCCACGGTCGTAACTGATCTGGCGCGGCGGCTGGATGCGCTCGGGCTTCGCGTGACGCATTCGCCAGTGCGGGCGGCGGAGGATGGGAAGACGCTGCAGGCGCTGTATCACATGATGCAGACGATCGCGGGGCACAACCTTTCGCGCGAGGATGCGGTGATTGCCCTGGGAGGCGGGATTACGGGGGATATGGCGGGGTTCGCGGCGGCTTCGTATCGGCGCGGCATTCCGTGGGTGAACTGCCCGACGACGCTGCTGGCGATGGTGGATGCGTCGGTCGGGGGGAAGACGGGCGTGAACTTGCGGGCGGGGACGGAACTGCAGAAGAACATGGTCGGGGCGTTCTGGCAGCCGCGGCTGGTGCTGGCGGATGTTTCGACGCTCGGCTCGCTGGTGGAGCGGGATTTCCGGGCGGGGCTGGCCGAGTGCATCAAGCATGCGATGCTGAGCGAGCCATTTGGGGATCCGCACCTGATGCAGTGGACGAAGGAGCAGCTTGGGGGAATTCTCGAGCGTGATGCGGGGGTGTTGACGGAACTGATCGCGCGGAACGTGGCGATCAAGGCGAAGGTTGTGGGGACGGATGAACGCGAGGAGTTGGCGGGGGCCGCGGGAAGGGCTTTGCTGAACCTGGGGCACACGTTCGGGCATGCGATTGAGACGCTGCCGATGGTTTCGCCGGCTTCGGATACCACGATGGCGCCGCTGCTGCACGGGGAGGCGGTTGCTCTCGGGCTTGTGTGCGCTTCGCGGTGTGCGGAGTTGATGAAACTGGTGGGGGATGGGCTGACGGACTCGGTGCGGCGGACGCTGCAACATGCGGGGCTGCCGACGCTGGCGTATCACCTGCCGGGGTCGGGTGAGATTCTGGACCGGATGCGGCATGACAAGAAGGTGAGCGGGGGGAAGCTGCGGCTGGTGCTGCCGTGCGGGGAAGCGCGCTGCGAGATGGTGAGCGCGCCGGGGGATGATGTGATTCATGATGCGGTGGATGCGATTCGGCCGTGAGGCGGCGTGGCGTTGTGTCTGGGGTGCCGTTGATGCGGTAGATGCCATGGTGGACGGCTGTGCGTCCGCCACGTGTGCGTGTGTGTGGCGAGCTTCGGCGTGGCAGAGCGCAAGCACGCTCCATCGCGACACCCAAAGTCATCCCCGCTATTGGTGCCTGGGGTTTGGGGTGGGCGACACATGGAAGCTTGAACTTTCCATGCTTTGGAGGGATGGGGGACCTGCATCCGATAACTGCGCATGAACTGCGGCCCGGTTTGCGGGCATGGATGCCCACAACTGCCATGGCCGCACTGGGCTTATTGGGGATCCGCCCGTGCGCACATTCGCGGTGGTGAATCAGAAGGGCGGATGCGGGAAGACCACAACGGCGATCAATCTGGCCGGCGTTTTCGCTGGTCGGGGGTATCGCACGCTGCTGGTGGATATGGATCCGCAGGGACATTGCGCGGCGGGGCTGGCGATTCCTGAGCAACGCGTGGATCAGCACATCGGCGATGCGATGCTTGCGCCAGATGACAAGCCGGTTGATCCTCAGCGGCTGCTGTGGCGTGTGAGCAGGAATCTCGATCTGGCGCCGAGCACGGTGCGGCTGGCCGCGCTGGAGGCGGCGCGTGGGGAGTTCGCCCAGTTGCCGGATGCCGAGAGCCGGTTGAAGCGGGTGCTGACGCGGTTTGATGCGCAGTACGACGTGTGCCTGATTGATTGCTCGCCGGCGATCGGCATGCTTGCGTTCAACGCGATGGTGGCGGCGGATGAGGTGATCATTCCGGTGGAGACGGGCTTCTTCTCGCTGCAAGGGGCGAACAAGCAGATCAATGCGTTGAAGGCGATCGGCAAGCGGCTGGGGGTTGCGCCGCATTACCGGTTGCTGGCGACGATGCATGATCCGAACAATGTGCTGAGCCGCGACTTGCTGGAGGAGCTGCGCCGGCGGTTCACGACGCGGGTGATTCCCGTTGTGATCTCGCTGGACAACTCGCTGCGCGAGGCGGCGAGCTTCGGACAGCCGGTGGTGGAGTACGCGCGGGAATCGCAGGGGGCGAAGGACTATCAGCAGTTGACGGACTGGCTGATCGAGAACGCGTTGAAGGCGGGGACTTCGCGGGCTTCTTCGACAAATGAAGAGCCGCCGAGTGCGCCGCCGGCGTGCTGCGGGCCCGAAGAGACTTTGACGCGGGTGATCAGCGGAGATGGCGCGACTGCGACGATGACGGAACCGACGACGATTGCCATTGCACCATCGCCGAGCCAGCCGACAATCAGCCGCGCGGCGGAAATCGCCCAGCGATCGCGGAAGCTGTCGCGGGCGGTGGCGATTGCGGAGGCGAAGCTGACGCCGATCGCCGAGCCGGCCGCGGCGACGCCGATTCGAGATCCGTTTGCGGCGCCGACACAGACACGTGCGGCCATGACGGACGCGAAGCCGGCCACCACGACGGCCGAACCTTTGCGACGGTTGTTTGGCGTGCAACTCACGCCGCGGGGCGTGTTGTTTGTGCAGCCGCTGACGATCGGGCAGGAGGTGGCGGTGGCTGGGGAGTTCAACGACTGGACGCCGGAGCGGACGCCGCTGCGGGCCAATCCGCAGACCGGATTGCTCGAAGCGCTGGCGCCGATCGCGCCGGGATATTCGCAATACCGACTTGTTGTAGATGGGAAATGGATGCCGGACCCGTTTAATCCGTTGATGTCGCCGAACCCGTTCGGGGGCTCGAACAGCGTGATCGTTGTGCCATTTGGCGGGAGCGTGGGATGAGCAATCAACCTCCTGTGCAGAATGGGCCCCCCTCCCAGGGCGGCGGCTCGATGCGAATCGGACCGTTCTGGAAGCGGGCCGCGGAACTGTCGCCGATGGGCGATGAGCCGTTTGATGCACTGACGGATTTGTTTTTGGGTGAGGTGGGCGCGGGGCGCGGGAAGGCCGCGGCGACCGCTGCTGGCGCGAAGGGCGGAGCGAAATCCGCGCGGCATACGCCGCCTGCTGCGCCGACGGATGGGCCGATGCTGCGCCTTGCGGGGGCGGAGACGGATGATGAGTATCAACTCGCGCCCGCGCCGACGACGCCGGTTGCGGCAGTGAACGGGATGTTCCCGACGTTGACGGCCTCGCCGGTGCTGACGCTGGATGAGGAGGATGAGGGCGAGGCGCGGCCGATCGCGGTGCTGCCGCCGCCGGCGCGGAACCCGGTGCTGGAACTGCTGGTGCTGAGCAATCTGCCGGTGCTGGCGGGGGCGTGGGCGAGCCAGTACGTGCGCGAGATCGCGGAAGCGGCCGGGAAGCCGGTGGCGTATCTGCGCATGCAGGGGGCGTTTGTTTCGCTGGAAATCGTGGGCGCGCTGGCGGATGTTTCGGGCGCGCCGCGGCCGGAGGATCTGGGATCGCTGGAAGCGGCGATCGACGCGGCGGCGGAGTTCACGGATCGCTGGATCGTGCGCTGTGATGCGGGGCAGGAAGCGTCGGTGATTGCCAGTTCGATCACGCTGGCGGTGACGGTGCTGACGGGGACGGATCAGACGGCGCGGGCGGCGTGCGAGAAGACGTTGGGAACGCTGGTGGCGCGGCTGCCTGCGCCGGAGGCCGATGGGCCGATGGTGCGGCTGGCGATGATGGGGTCGGGCACGGAACAATCGAAGGCGGCGGGAGCGGACTTTGCGGCGATGGCGACCGCTATGCTGGCGCGGCCGGTGGCGACGATAGCGTGCGCGGGGAAGATCGGGGGCGTGCGTCCGGCGCATCCGCTGTTCGGCGGGCAGACTGAGTTGACGCTGGGGACGCTGATCAAGAGCGTGGAGCGTGCGCTGGTGGCCGAGCCGGTGGGGGATCAGATGTTTGGGGCGGGGACAGCGGCGGTCGTGGAGCCCGTGCGTGTGGCTTCGGTTTCGCCGATTGAGGATGTGCGGGATGAGGTCGAGGAGTTTGTGGAGTTCGCGCCGGCGGCGGTGAGCGAGATGGAGACGCGCGTGAGCGCGGATGAACTGGCCTCTCTGGCGGATGTGGGATCGGCGGCGGTGGAGATGGCGATGGCGATGGCGGAGATGCCGCTGCCGGAGCCGAAGCCGACGATGGCGGAGATTGCCGCGGGGTATACCGCGGCCATGCGGGAACCGATGCGGCGGGTGGAAGTTGCGGCCGCGGCGGCGGACGAGGCCCAAACCGCCCCCCACCCCCACCCCCACCCCCCCACTCCTGCAACTGCACACACACACATCGAGTCCGGTCACGTCGGCGTGTGGGATCAGGTGCGGATCGATACGGATGCGTTTGTGCCAGCTTCGCGGGCTGAAGAGTTGCCCCTGTCATCCGGGCGTTCATCGGAGCTCTCCTCGGGCCTGGTGTCGCTTGCGTCATACCTGGCGGACCTGCACAGCACCGCGCTGAAGTGCCCGTACGCCGAGGGGATCGAGATCGCTGTGGATGCGGCGGGCGCGCTGCACCTGCTGGCACGATCGCACTCGGAGACGACGGATGATGCCGCGCTGGCGGGCCTCTTGGTGGCATCGTCGTGGACGGAATCGCACGGCGCGCTGCTGGGCCCCGCGGTTGGCGCGATGAAGCCCGGACGGCCGACGCTGCACCTGTTCACGGATCGGCCGAAGGCGACGCGGCGGCTACTGGAGACGAATCTGCGCGTACACCTGCTGGCCGAAGTCAGCGTTGGGGATGAGCGCGGGTGGTACTTTGCGGATTTGAACTGAGGATTGGGACAATCGACGGGTAGGTGGGGCGTTCAGCGGTGCGACATGCGCTGGCGAATGGTCATTCTTGTGCTCGTGTTTGGCGTGGCGATGAACTTCGCTTCGGCGTGGTTTTGTATGTGGCGGCATGAGGCGGGGGATGCCGCCGCCGAGAGCAAGCTTGTCGGCACCGTGTGGGAGTTTGGGGGATGGCGTAGTTACGGACAGACACCGATTGGAAAGACATCGCTGCCGCTCGAATGGCCGGCGGATGTTCCCAGCAACTGGCCCAGCAAACCTGACGCGGTTGAAGTGGAAGAGTTCCCGTGGATGACAAAGACACTTGCGTTCTCTGCGTCGGTGAATGGGACGAGTCTGAGGAGTACCCAACACGTCTTTACGACTACTGCGGGCTGGCCGACTCGCTGCTGGCGAAGTATGTGGCTGTGTGAGATACCATCCTTAACGGGTACGCGAAGTACCAACCTACTCGTCAATCAGTCGCGGTGTACGCTCGCGATTCCCCTCGGATGGCAATCTTGGGTCGGTGTGCGGAACATTCCGATCGGCATCCAGATGTGGCTCTTCATCGTGAACACGGCGTTCTATTCATTGTGTATCGGGATCGCGTTGTTTGGCATGAGCGCGGTGCGGCGTTTGCGCAGAGTTCGATCGGGAGAGTGCGCGGCATGTGGGTATCCGATCGGGGTTTCGCCGGTGTGTACGGAGTGTGGGCGGGCGGTTGAAGCGACGCTGGCGGTTCGGGGATGAGCGGCTGGTGCGTCGCTCGTTCGCCCTTACGGGCGAGGAAGAAGAAGAAGAAGAAGAAGAAGAGAGGGGAAGGGGTTGGCACCAGGGGCTTGCTCGCGAAGCGCTCGCTGCGCACCCTGGCAACGATCGTGCGCACTCCGTGCGAAGACGGGAAGGCGGGCAGGCGGGCGAGACCATGGGCGGGGGGGCGGCGCGGTGTGGCAGCCGGAGGCAGCGGTTGCAACACCACGGGCAGACGAGCTGCCCATGCCACCCCATGTGAAAAGAAAAAAGGCCCGGGCTTGCGCTCGGGCCTTTGGGATCGGTTGGGTTGCTGGCGAACTCAGGCGGACTCTTTGCGCTGGACTCGGATGTCGGCCAGCCGCTTGGGCTTCATCACGTCGCCCTCGTCGATGAGGAACTCCACGCCGGCGTTGTCGCCTTCGGGGAGGTCGTACATCAGGCCGATCATGATCTCTTCCAGCACGGCACGCAGGGCGCGGGCTCCGGTGTCGCGCTTCAGGGCCTTCTCGGCGATGGCCTTCAGGGCGGCATCCGTGAATCGCAGCTTGGCACGCTCCAGGTGGAACATGTGCTGGTACTGGCGGATCAGGGCGTTCTTGGGCTCGGTGAGGATGTTGATCATCGCGTCGATGGTCAGGGGCATCAGCGGCGCGAGGATGGGGAGGCGGCCGACGAACTCGGGGATCATGCCGTACTCGATCAGGTCGTCGGGTGTCACCTGCGAGAGGATGACTTCGCGGTCGCGCTCCACGGCGAGGGCGGAGGCGGCCTCGACGTTGAAGCCGATGCGCTTGCGGCCGATGCGGCGGCGGATGATGTCTTCGATGCCCACGAAGGTTCCGCCGCAGATGAAGAGGATGTGCGAGGTATCGACGTGGATGTACTGCTGTTCGGGGTGCTTGCGGCCGCCCTGCGGGGGCACGTTGGCAACGGTGCCCTCGAGCATCTTCAGGAGGGACTGCTGCACGCCCTCGCCGGAGACATCTCGCGTGATGGAGACGTTGTGGTTGGTCTTGCCGATCTTGTCGATCTCATCGATGTAGATGATGCCGCGCTGCGCGGCCTCGACATCAAAGTCCGCGTTCTGCAGGAGCTTGAGGAGGAGGTTCTCGACATCCTCACCGACGTAGCCGGCCTCGGTGAGGGTGGTGGCGTCGCCGATGGCGAAGGGGACATTGAGAATGCGGGCGAGGGTGCGGGCGAGGAGCGTTTTGCCCGAGCCGGTGGGGCCCATGAGCAGGATGTTGGACTTGTCGAGTTCGACTTCCGACTCTTCCTTGTCGGCGTGGAGAAGACGCTTGTAGTGGTTGTGAACGGCGACGGAGAGGGCCTTCTTGGCCTGGTCCTGACCGATGACGTACTGGTCGAGGAACTCTTTCATGGTGCGCGGCGAGGGCACCGTGGTGAACATGGTGCTGGCCGAGGAGACCTTGCGGCGCTCCTGCTTGAAGATGTTCTGGCAGAGGTCGGTGCAGTTCGAGCAGATGTAGACATCGCCCGGGCCTTCGACCATGGGGCCGACGTCGCGGCTGGTCTTGCCGCAGAAGGAGCAGGTGGTGATCTTGCGGCCCTTGAAGCCCCCGCTATTTCCGCCATTGCCGGCGTTTCCGCCGCCGCCCTGGCCACCGTTGCCACCATTGGCGTTTCCCTGATTCATGTCTGTGCGATTGGGAGGTTGGGGCATGAAGCCGTCCTTGTATTCTCTGGGAACAGATCCGTCGGGGGCCCGAGCGCGGCCAGAGGATCGGGGAGGGGATTGAGAAGCAGATCTCTATCGGCGGGAGAGGTCAACGTCCTGAGCCGTGTCCCCGGAATGGGCGAGTCGAAATGCGGAAAACGGGGTGTTCGAATCGGGAAACACAGTGGGAGAATCGAACTCTCGGTCGCCGGGATTCTACCCCGCGCCGAGCGGTTGGCAGCCCCGAAAACCGTGTGAAACGAAGGGGGGAAGGTCCGTGCCGGTTATTCGGGCTGTGGCGGCTTCGGGAGCGGTGCGCCGGTGAGGTCATATCCCGGCGGGGCGCGGATTTCCGGGGATGGCGGGGAAGCGTGAGCGGGCTTGGGGGGATCAGCCGCGGAGAACTGTGAACTTGCGGGACGCGCGGGACGGCGTTTGGGGTTCGGCAACTCGAAGAGGCCGCCGGCGCGTTTGGTGTCAAGGACTTGGGAGACTCGGGAGGCGATGGACTTGCGGGCTTGTTCGTATTCGGCGTCGGACATTTCGCCGCGGGCGTGGGCATCGCGGAGATGCTCCATAAGAGAGCGGTTGGCATCGGAGGCGGTCTGACGGTCGAGCATTTTGCGGCGGAGAATAACGACGAGGGTTCCCCCGATCATGGCGCAGGCGATGAGAACGCCGACCCAGATGAGCACGGGCGTGGGGGAATAGGGCTTAGCTTGGGCGAGGAGCGCGGCGATGGGAAGAATCGGAACGCTCATGCAATGGCACCGCGACGTTCACCCCGAATCCCCGCAGGACGAACTCTACGTCATCCGCCGGTGACGATGGCGTCGCGGAGAGGAGAGAGAAGTTTGGGGAGAACGACGGAGTCGAGGAGTTCCTGGCCGCGTTTGGTGAGGTCGGCGAAGACGGCGACGAGTTCGTCGAGCTGCGTGAACGGGCCGTACTTGCGAACGATCAGGTAGACGCTGATGGGCTCTTCGCGGTATTCGGCCCTTCCGCCGCGGGAGGACCCGCCCCCCCCCGCGGCAAAGGCGGCCCCGCCGGTGCGAGTTTTGATCTCGAAATGGGCCTGGATGTCGCCATCGTCGGAGAGGGCGACGCCGATCAGCGGCTGGCAATCGACGAGCTTGTGCTCGCGTTTGTGCTTGGCGTCGAGGCCATCGATGATCGCGGCGAGGGGGGAGCCGCCGTAGAGGGCGTTGAAGACGATGGTGTCATGGTTGCCGTGGGCCATGAGGTCGAAGCCGTAGAGGACTTCGAGGTGGTCGATGTCCAGGGGGCTGATGTCGAGAAAGTACGGGGCGGATTCCAGCACGAGGCGGTGCAGCCGGCAGCCATGCTCGGCGGATTGCGGATTCACGCTGCCGGAGCGGACGCTGGTTTTGCGAACGGCGACCCATTGCTGCGTGGCACCAGTCACTTCGCCGCCGGGGATCTCGGGGCGAGACTCCAGGGCGAGCTCATCGGTGTACCGCTTGAAGCGATCCATGTGCGGCTGATCGCGACGGACGCGATCAAAGAGCGACAGCACGGTGTCGCGGCGCATGGACAGATCCATCTTCAGGTTGAGTCGCTGGTTGATATAAAAATCGGCGGCGAACGCGGAATACTCGTTGCGCATGCTTGCTCGCTCTCATCCACGTCCTGTGGATGGGAAGATCATACAGCATGCCTGGGCTGTCGGTTCATGTCGGGGTGCGATTCGCGCGATTACGTGAGAAGTTGCAGGAGGTGCGTCGTGTCGCAAAGGTCTTCGACGACCCAATCCGCGCCGGCGGCCGTGAGTTCGGCGGAGGTGAAGCGACCGGTGGCGACGCCGATGCAGCGGCAGCCGTTGACGCGGGCGCAGCGGGCGTCGTGCGGCGTGTCGCCGATGATGGTGACGCGGGCGGGCTCGACATCGCGGCCGAGTTGTTCCTTGTAGCGGCGCATGGCGACGGGAGGGAGATGAGCCCGGTCCGGGGGATTGTGCGGCGATTCATCGCCCCATGCGCTGATGGGAAACCATGATGGATCGAGGCCGCAGGTGCTGAGTTTGAGGGAGCCGGACTCCTGGAAGTTGCCGGTGAGGATTCCCATTTCGTGGGCTGCGGCGTTTCGAACGGCGTGGACGAGGGCGGCCGCGCCTGGGAGGGCGCGGGCGTTGGGCGAAGTGGCGAGCCGGTGCTTGAGATGGCCAAAGTAGACCTCGCGGAGGCGGGCCGCGGCGGGTTTGGTGGGAGTGACGCCGTTCATGATGAATAGCTCATGGAAGATGAGCGGGTCGAGACGGCCGGCGAAGTCGATGCCATCGGAAGTGAAGGTAGGGCCGAAGAGCTCGCGGCCGGCGTCGCCCATGGCGGCCATGCCCGCGCCATCGGTTTTAAGGAGTGTGGCGTCGATGTCGAAGAGGACGAGGGGTCGCATGGGGCTCCTAGGGGACGATCTGAAAATCGAGTTCGCCGGGAGAATCTGCGAGGGGGAGGGTGTCTTCGGAACGAATGGAACGGGCCATTTTGACGCGGAGGTCTTCGAGGGCGGCGTGGACGTTCTCGCTGGTGCCCTGGATCTCCAGCAGGACGGAGCCGTCTGGTTCGTTGCGCACCCAGCCGGTCGCGGAGTGGCGTTCTGCGATCGCTTGGGCGGTGGCGCGGAAGCCGACGCCTTGGACGGGACCGGCATATCGGACTTGCGTGCGCATGCTTGAGCATAGTGAGGATGAAGCGGGTTCAGAGCGATTCCAAACGGTGACGCGCGGCATGAATTTTGCTCCCAGAGCAATGTTGCCCAAAATCCCCAAGTCGTTTGACCGTCACTGGTTGCGTGCTAGTCTTGTTCTGAGACCTGAGCGGCCTCCTTGTTGGTCCCAAGCGTCCTGGCTTCATGCCTTATGGACCGGGACAAACTCTCGCCGGACATCCGCTCAAGCCCCGTATGCACGCCCCGGTTGCGTGTGTTTGAGAAGTGGGACGCCGACTTCGGTCGGCTGGGTTTATCGAGTAGCAATCAGAAAAGGTGGATTGGATTCGTTGCAAAGATTCGCGAGCGTGTTGATGCGCGTTCGTCGGGCTTCTTGTGAGGAATGATCGCCGACTCGCCGGGGTGTCCGCGGCGGGAGGTCGATCGCAGCGTGAAATAGGGCGACATGCTGCCGATTCAAGGACGAAGTTTCACGCAGACCGACGACCGCCAACGCGTTTTGGACGCGACGGACATCGTTCGGCTGATCGGCGACCACATGGCGCTGAAGCCAAAGGGGCGCGAGTTCGTGGCGCTCTGCCCGTTTCATGATGATCACAAGCCGTCGATGTGCGTGATTCCGCACAAGCAGATCTATCACTGCTTCTCCTGTGGAGCGGGCGGGAACGCGATCGGCTTCGTGATGAACTATCACAAAATGGGGTTCGGCGAGGCGCTGAAGTATCTGGCGGAGCGCGCGGCGATTGAGTTGACGCCGTGGAAGCCGAACCGGATGAGCGGGATGACCGGCGCGGGCGGGTCGGCGGATGGGGATGAGCCGGATGAATCGTCCTCGCGTGCGGCGATGCTGGGGGCTTCGGGGACGGCGCAGGGGTTCTTCCGTGCGATTCTGAATCATGGCGAGCATGGGGCGGCGGCGCGGGCGGTGCTGGAATCGCGCGGCGTGTCGGCGGAGATGATCGAGCTCTTTCAGATCGGGGCCGCACCGGATAAGTGGGATGGGCTGGTGCTGACGATCGGGGCGAAGAACATTTCGATCGATCCGTTCCGCGCCGCGGGGCTGGTGAAGGCGCGCGAGCAGGGTGGGGGCTTCTACGACTCGTTCCGCAATCGCGTCATGTTCCCGATTCAGGATCAGATCGGGCGTGTGATCGGCTTCGGGGGTCGGCGGATCAACGATGCGGATGAGCCGAAGTACATCAACTCCTCGGAGTCGGCGATCTTCGACAAGTCGAGCACGCTGTACGGGCTGCACCAGGCGGCGCAGGAGATTCGCAAGACGCGGATCGCGATCGTGACCGAGGGGTACATGGACACGATCGCCTGCCACCAGCATGGCGTGAAGAATGCGGTGGCGACGCTGGGAACGGCGATGACGGCGGGGAACGCGCGGGTGCTGCGACGGCTGTGCGACACGGTGGTGCTGCTCTTCGACGGGGATGAGGCGGGGCAGAAGGCGGCTGAGCGGGCGGTGGAGGTATTCTTCTCCGAGCCGGTGGATGTGAAGATCGCGACGCTGGGGGCGGTGACCGATGCCAAGGACCCCGATGAACTGTTGAAGCGGGAGAATGGGCGGGCGATCTTCGACGAGGTGCTGGCCAAGGCGATTGATCCGTTGGAGCTCCTGTTCGCCAAGGTTCGCCGGCAGATCGGCGGCGGCGGGCTTTCGGCCCGGGCGAGAATCGTTGAGGACTTCATCGCGCGGCTGGTGGATCTGGGGCTGGAGCGGGTGGACAAGATTCGCTATCAGTTGATTCTCAAGCGGCTTTCGCAGATCACGGATGTCGATTGGGAGACGATCGCGGGGCTTATTGCGGCACGGCGCGCCAAGGTGCGGCCCGCCGGGGCTCCCGGGACGTTTGGAGCAGCCCCCGCGCGGGTGGAACCAAAGTCATTTGGGCCGCGCGAAGTGCTGCTGGGCTGCATTCTCAACGACCCCACGCTGCAGCTCTCGCTTCAGGAAGAGGACTGGACGCTGATCGAGCCGGAGACGTTCGAGGATGTGGATGTGCGGCGCGTGGCCGAGGCGATTTCGCGGCTGATCGTGGATGAGCACTCGCCATCGCTGGCGGCTGTGCTGGCGGCTGCGGAAGAGTCGGGCGTGCAGCGCGCGGCGACGCGGCTCTCGGCGGAGGTCGATCGGATGACCGAATCGAGCCCGGATCGGCTGGGGCGTCTGTGGAATGAGAGGCTGAAGGACGCGCGGGCGGCGCGATCACGCGGCGCGCGTGCCGACGAAGGATTGGCCGCAGGATCGCGGGAAGAGACCTTCACGGAACGAATCGAGCGGATGCGGGCCGTGCGCTCGCGGGTTGGCGATGATCCGCGGGCGGTGCCGCGGCCGGGCTCGTAGCGGGCCGTTTGATCGAGTCGGATTGGAACATACGGATTGGAACGTACGGGGCGGGGGGCGGCTATGACGGCCGCGTTTGATGGCGGATTCGGATTCAAGTTGGCGGGCCCCGAGCGGGTTCCATGCGTGCAGGAGGCATTCGTGATTCTTGATCTTCACCCAGCATTGTCGGACCTTATCGAGTGCAGCAGCCGGCGCGGGTGGCTGAGCTATGAAGAACTCAACAACACCCTGCCCGACGAGTGGGTTGATCCGGATCGCCTGCACGAGCTGCTGGTGTACATCGATCAGCTCGGCGTGGAGCTGATCGACGAGATGGAGTACAAGGCCCGCGCCTGGCGCAGCGCCGGCAAGCCGGGCGATACGGTCGAGGCGGGGCCGTTGACAGGTCTGGCCGCGGGCGCGGGCAAGCCGCTGCGCGCCATGAGCGTTGCCGGCGGCGACCGATCTCACGCGGCCTCGTGGGCCAAGGCCTCGGGCCTGAACGACGATCTGAAGAACGACGATGAACCCTCGGATGAGGAAGAGGAACAGCTCCGCAAGGAGATCGCGGAGGCGATTACCGAGAGCGCGAGCAAGCGGATCGACGACCCGGTGCGGATGTACCTCACGCAGATGGGGAACATTCCTCTCTTGACGCGCGAGGAGGAGATCCGGCTGGCCAAGAAGATCGAGACGACGCGAATGATCTTCCGGCGGCGGTGCCTGGAGAGCGACTACGTGCTGACGCAGGCCGCGGCGATGCTGCGGCAGGTGGACGCGGGAACGCTGCCCTTCGACCGGACCATGCGGATTTCCACGGCCGAGGAGAACGCGAAGGAGAAGATCTCCCGGCGCATTCCCTACAACCTCGGCACGCTGGACAAGCTGCTGCTGCTGAACAAGGCGGATTGGGAGGCGCTGAACGGCGCGAAGAACGGGGGCGACGGCGACGTTGTGCCCGAGATCGCGCAGCGCATCGCGACGCGCCGGCGCAAGATGGCGACGCTCTGCGAGGAGCTTTCGCTGCGCACGGGCAAGATCATCCCGCTGTTCAAGAAGCTGCGTTCGATCGCGAAAAAGATGAACGAGCTGGCCTCGGACCTGCGCAAGGCCGAGCGGTTCCCGAAGAAGTTCGAGCTCGATGACATCGCGGTGATGCAGGAGGAGATCGGCGGCCTGCGGAACCTGATCCTGGAAGAGCCGGAGGATCTGGCGCGGCGTGTGCGCGATCTGGCGACGGTGTTCTGGGAATACGAGCAGGCCAAGCGCGACCTTTCGGGCGGAAACCTGCGGCTGGTGGTTTCTATCGCCAAGAAGTACCGCAATCGCGGGCTTTCGTTCCTGGATGTGATTCAGGAAGGGAACACCGGGCTGATGCGGGCCGTGGACAAGTACGAGTACAAGCGCGGCTACAAGTTCAGCACGTACGCGACGTGGTGGATCCGGCAGGCGATCACGCGGGCGATCGCGGATCATGCGCGGACGATCCGCATCCCTGTGCACATGATCGAGACGATGACGCGCCTGCGGAACATCCAGAAGATGATGCTGCAGGAGGCGGGCGTGGAGCCGACCATTGAGGAGCTTGCCGAGCGCGCGGGCATGAGCGTGCAGGACACGCGCCGCGTGATGAAGATCAGCAAGCACCCCGTGAGTCTGGACAAGCCCATCGGCGACGACGCGGACAGCTCGATCAGCGATTTCCTGGAGGACACGCGGACGGAGTCTCCCTCCGGCACGGCCACGCAGGACATGCTCAAGCAGCGGATCGAGCTGGTGCTCAAGTCGCTGACGTACCGCGAGCGGGAGATCATCAAGCTGCGCTACGGCATCGGCGACGGGTACACGTACACGCTCGAAGAGGTCGGGCGCATCTTCAAGGTGACCCGCGAGCGCGTGCGCCAGGTGGAGGCCAAGGCCCTGCGCAAGCTGCAGCACCCGGTGCGGGCGCGGAAGCTGGCGGGGTTCATCGATGGCGAGCTCGACAGCGGGCGACCCATGTCCATGGCCGCGCGGGACTGAGCGAATCGCCTCGGAGCAGGATCGGGATTATGGTTTGCCCGCATGAAAGCGCGGGAACTGGCCAATCTGGGCATTCCGAGCGGTGAGCCGCTGAAGCTCGCGGTGAAGGCGTGCGCACGCGCGGCGGGGGCGGGGCTCTCCCGTGAATCGCTGCGGGCGGCGATCGAGGGTGTGATCGCGAATCCGGCCGGATACGCGGCCGATCCGCTGTTTGATCGTCTGGCGGCGGCGCTCATGGAGACGCCCCCCACTGTCTTCGCTGAACGCGAAACGCCGGCACCCTGGCGGAACTGGGGCGTGGGGCTGGAGCCGGAGTCGATCGCCCAGATGGAGCGGGCGTGCCGGTTGCCGGTCGCGGCCGCAGGGGCGTTGATGCCCGATGCGCACGTGGGGTATGGGTTGCCGATCGGCGGCGTGCTGGCGACGGAGAACGCGATCGTGCCGTACGCGGTGGGCGTGGACATTGCCTGCCGGATGCGGCTGAGCGTGCTGGATTTGCCCACGGAGGAACTGGAGACCGAGCAAGGGCTGGAGCGAATGACCCGCGCCATCGAATCACAGACGCGATTTGGCATCGGCGCGAACTTTCAGAAACCCCGCTCGCACGATGTCATGGACGCGGACTGGTCGGTCTCGCCGATCACACTGCGAGGGAAGTCCAAGGCGTGGTCGCAGTTGGGAACATCGGGATCCGGGAATCACTTCGTGGAGTTCGGAACGCTGACGATTTCCGAGCAGCAGCACGGCGCGCGGAAGGGCGTTGCGGCGCGAGCGGGGGATGGGCATGGGTCGGGGTGGGACTTTGATCTGCCGCCCGGGACCTATCTTGCGCTGCTCTCGCACTCCGGCTCGCGGGGGACAGGCGCGGCCGTCTGCGATTTCTACTCGAAGCTCGCCATGTCCCGGCACCCGGGGCTTCCGAAGGATTTAAAGTACCTCGCGTGGCTGGAGATGGATTCGCACGAGGGGCAGGAGTATTTCGCGGCGATGAACCTGATGGGGGCGTATGCCTCGGCGAATCATGAGTGCGTGCATCGGCACGTGATCGGCGCATTGGGCGGGCGCGCGATCGCGCACGTGGAGAACCACCACAACTTTGCGTGGAAGGAAATGCACGATCTGGGGGATGGTCGCGGGGCGCGAGAGCTGTACGTGCATCGGAAAGGGGCGACGCCGGCGGGGGCGAACGTGCTGGGCATGATTCCGGGGTCGATGGCCGCGCCCGGGTTTGTGGTGCGCGGGCGCGGGTCGGCGGCCTCGATGAACTCGGCGAGCCATGGCGCGGGGCGGGTGATGTCGCGCACGCGGGCGCGTGAGACGTTCGCGTGGGGGAATGTCAAGCGGGAGCTGGCGCAGCGGAATGTGCGGGTGATCAGCGCGGGGATTGATGAAGTGCCCGGGGTGTACAAGGACATCCATCAGGTGATGGCGTGCCAGACGGATCTGGTGGAGGTGGTTGCGCAGTTTGAGCCGCGGCTGGTGAAGATGGCGCCGGAAGGGGAGCGGGCGGAGGATTGAGGCCTATCGCGGCCCTGCCGCAAACAGATTGTACTTGAGAATGCACCAGACGGCCCAGAGGCCATCGCGCGGGCGGATCTTCTTGCCGTCGGCGTAGGTGCGGCCGCTGTACGACACGCCGACTTCGAAGACGCGGCAGCCCAGCTTGGCGACACGGGCGGCGAGTTCCGGCTCAACGCCGAAGCCGCTCTCGACGATGGTGAGCTTACCGGCGACCTCCCGCGTGAAGGCCTTGTAGCAGCACTCGATATCCGTGAGATTGAGATTGGTGAGCATGTTCGAGAGGCGTGTGAGCCCCTTGTTGGCGACGGAGTGCCAGTAGTAGAGCACGCGGTGGGCTTCGCCACCAACAAAGCGGGAGCCGAAGACGACGTCGGCGCGGCCGTCGAGAATCGGCGCGAGAAGCTTGGGGTATTCTGCGGGGTCGTACTCCAGATCGGCATCCTGGATGAGGAGGATGCCTCCCGTCGCAGCGGCAAGCCCGGAGCGGATCGCCGCGCCCTTGCCACGGTTGGTCTCGTGCTTGATCAGCGCAATGCCGGGATTGCCCGCGGCCAGTTTTTCGGCGATCTGCGTGGAACCATCGGTGGAGCGATCGTCAACCAAAACGATCTGGAGCTCGTGCGCGCCGATGGCGGCGCACAAAACGCGCCGGACGATCTCTTCCAACGTGGCCCGCTCGTTGAAGATGGGAATGATCACGGAGACTCGCATCGCCCCATGGTACACAAACACCCCCGCTCGGTGCCACGCGGTATCATGCGGCATGGCCACATCGGACTACGAAAAACTCGGCGTTTTCTACCTCGGAAAGGTCTACGACCTTCCCGGACACAAGCGGACAAACGACCTTGTTTTGTACGATTCGAAGGATCTCGTCACGCACGCGGTGTGCGTGGGCATGACCGGGAGCGGCAAGACCGGGCTCTGCCTGGGGATTCTGGAAGAGGCCGCGATCGACGGCATTCCGGCGATCATCATCGACCCGAAGGGTGATCTGGCGAATCTGCTGCTGACGTTTCCGCAGTTGCGGGCCGCGGATTTCCGGCCCTGGATCAACGAGGATGACGCTCGCAAGAAGGGGCAGACTCCCGACGACTTTGCGGCGGCTCAGGCGGGGATGTGGGCCAAGGGGCTGGGCGAGTGGGATCAGGATGGAACGCGGATTCAGCGATTGCGCGATGCGGCCGACTTTGCGATCTACACGCCGGGCTCGTCGGCGGGGCTGCCCGTGAGCGTGCTGAAGAGCTTCGCCGCGCCGGGGGTGGAGATTCTGGAAGATGCGGAGGCGTTTCGCGATCGGGTTTCGATCACGGCGACGAGTTTGCTGGGATTGATGGGGATCGCGGCGGACCCGATCCAGAGCCGGGAGCACATTCTGCTCTCGGCGATCATCTCCGGGGCGTGGACGAAGGGTGAGGATTTGGACTTGGCCGCGCTGATCCAGCGGATTCAGCAGCCGCCGTTCGACAAGCTCGGGGTGATGCCGCTGGAGAGCGTGTATCCGGGGAAGGAGCGGTTTGCGCTGGCGATGGCGCTGAACAATCTGGTGGCCGCGCCGGGGTTCGGCGCGTGGATGGAAGGGGAGCCGCTGGACATCGGCGCGATGCTGTACACGGCGGCGGGGAAGCCACGGCACGCGCTTTTCTCGATCGCGCACCTCTCGGACGCGGAGCGGATGTTCTTTGTGTCGCTGCTGCTGAACCAGGTGCTGGGGTGGGTGCGAACGCAGACGGGAACGACGAGCTTGCGGGCGCTGGTGTATATGGACGAGATCGCGGGGTATTTCCCGCCGACGGCGAATCCGCCGAGCAAGCAGCCGCTGCTGACGCTGATGAAGCAGGCGCGGGCGTTCGGCGTGGGGATCGTGCTGGCGACGCAGAACCCGGTGGATCTGGACTACAAGGGGCTGGCGAATGCGGGAACATGGCTGATCGGGCGGTTGCAGACGGATCGGGACAAGCAGCGCGTGCTGGATGGGCTGGAGGGGGCGTGCTCGACGGCGGGGGCGAAGTTTGATCGGGCGTCGATGGATCGGCTGCTGAGCCAGCTTGGGCCTCGCCAGTTCCTGATGAACAACGTGCACGAGGATGCGCCCGAGGTGATCGAGAGCCGGTGGTGCATGAGCTATTTGCGGGGGCCGCTGACGCGGCAGCAGATCAAGGTGCTGATGGATCCGGTTCGGGGCGGAGCGCGGGCGGCGACGCCCGTGGCTGCGCCGAGCGTGGGAAATCCTCCACTGCGGGCCGCGCCTGTCGCGTCGCCCGCGGCTTCCTCGCGCCCGGTGCTTTCGAGCGATATTCCGCAGTATTTCATTCCGGCGCGGGCGATCGCATCGGGGGCGACGCTTGAATACCGGCCAATGCTGCTGGGGATGGCGAAGGTGTACTACACGGACCCGAAGGTGGGCGTGGATCAGAATGAGTCGCAGTCGCTGCTGGCGCCGATCGGGAGCGGCGCGGTGCCGGTGGATTGGGAGGCGGCGCAGCAGTGCGATCTGACTGAGAAGGACCTGGAAGCCGATGGGCAGCGCGGTGCGCGGTTTGCAGACCTACCCGGCGAGGCGGGGAAGGTGCGGAACTACCTGCTCTGGCAGAAGGACTGCGCCGATGCGCTCTTCAAGATCGGCAAACTGGAACTCTTTAAGTACAGCGCGCTGAAGGCGATGAGCAAGCAGGGGGAGAGCGAGAAGGACTTCCGGCTGCGGCTCTCGCAGATGATTCGCGAACAGCGGGACGATCAGAAGGAGCGGCTGCGGCAGAAATATGCGCCGAAACTGGGGGCGTTGCAGGAACGGCTGCGCCGGGCGCAGCTGCAGGTGGATGCGCAGAAGTCGCAATCGACGAGCGCCAAGATCGGCGCCGCGGTCTCGTTCGGTGCGGCGATTCTGGGGGCGTTCATGAGCCGCAAAGCGATCAGCGCGACGAACATTTCCAAGGCGGGGACCGCGCTGCGAAGCGTGGGGAGAGTGACGAAGGAGTCGAGCGATGTGGGGCGGGCCGAGGAGAGCGTGGGCGCGGTGCAGCAGATGTACGACGATCTGGAGGCGCAGTTCAAGCAGGAGGCCGATGCGATCGACGCGGCCGGAGACCCCATGACAGACGATCTGGAGAAGACGACGCTGAAGCCGAAGAAGTCGAACATCAACGTGCGGGCGCTGGTGCTGGCGTGGGCGCCGTTTGCGGTGGATACGAGTGGGGCGACGGAGGCGTGGTGAAGTTTGGAGTCTGCATGAGTCGCACAAGGCACTGGCGCCGCTGCGCGGCTTGAGGTGGCTGCGCCACCTTGCTCACCGGGGGCTTGCTCGAAGACTCGCTGCGCCCCCGGCAACATTCGTGCGCCCTGACGGGCGAAAGACGGGGGCGTCTGGATCGGGCCCGTTTCAAGGAGAGTTTGGGAGAGCAGTTGCGCGGCGATGCGAACAGGTGCGGCGCGACGCGATGGTTACAAC
The DNA here is from genome assembly GCA_038225655.1 of Phycisphaerales bacterium. Taxonomy (GTDB): domain Bacteria; phylum Planctomycetota; class Phycisphaerae; order Phycisphaerales; family UBA1924; genus UBA4658. The sequence continues at coordinate 20,946 of JBBRQY010000020.1, forward strand.
ACCACGGGCATCAAGATGCCCGTGCCACCGAAAAAATAGTCTGGAATGGGGTCAGATGACGCCGAGCGAGCGCAGTTCGCTCACGGGCTCATCGAAGGAGCAGGAGCCGTAGGAGAGGCCGAAGAGATCTCGCATGTTTTCGAGGGACTCGATGTCGACGCGGCCGGGGCCCCAGGCGATGGAATCTTCGGTGATCTTGAACTTGCGGGGGTCGGTTTCTTCGAGCATTTTCACGACGGCCTGGGCGTCGAGGCGGTATTCCTTGGCCATGGCCGCGGCGATGAAGACGTTGAGAAAGCCGTGCATCACGGCGCGGGGGCAGCCGGGCTCGTAGGTAAGGGGCTGCTCGGCGCGGATGGCGTGGTGCAAGCCGGCGGTGGCTTTGAAGGGGACATCGGCCTGAGCGCAGGCGACGAGGAACTCGGCGACAGCGCGGGTCGTGGGGATCGCGCCGGGGATAATGCCGCCGGTGCGGACTTTGGCTCCGGCGTCTGCGCCGGCGAGGGCGGCGATGGCGCCGCGGAGGTCTGGTCCTCCGCCTGCTGCGCTTCCACCCATGACGGGCAACTCGAAAAGCGGGTAGACGCCCTCGGCCATGATCTCCAGCGCTCCCTCGATGAAGGGGACGCTGGGAGCAGGATCGGTTTCGCTGATCGGCGGGACTTTGATCTCGACGGCGTCGATCACGGCGAGGCCGTTCCTGGGCTCGGCGTGCTGGGCGTTGAAAGCGAAGATGGAGTCGAGGTTCTCATCGAGATCGCCATCGATGATGGCGGAGATCGGCCAGCCCCCCCCACCGCCGCCGCCGTCCTCGTCGGATTCGTCGAACTTTTTGGGAAGGAGTTTGGCCGCGGCGGTGCGGAACTCTTCAATGCGGGAGACCGGGAGAATGAATCGACCGAGCATCCAGGCGTCGTCGCATGCCGCGTACTTGGCGTAGTTGGCCACGCACTTGTCCATGGAGAGCTTTGCAGGGGGGAAGAGCCCGGCGTAGTCGATAAGGCCGGACATGAGGGCGTGGATGGCCCGCGGCTCATCGCCCCAGCCCTGCTCTTCGTAGTTGATTTCGATGGATGAGGGTCCGGTCATGGGCGATGCTACGCCGAGGCCCGGGCTTCCTCTTTCTCTTCGACGGCCTCTTCCACTTCGACTTTGGGAAGTTCCAGGCGGCCCAGGCGGCGGAGCTGCGGGAGCCAGAGGGCCATGATTCCAACAACGATGACGGTGCCGATGCCGCCGGCGACGACGCTGATCAGCGGTGTAAGGAGGCGAGCGACGAGGCCGGACTCAAAGCCGCCGAGCTCGTTGGAGGACTCAATGAAGACCGAGTTCACGGCGGAAACGCGGCCGCGGAGGTGGTCGGGGGTGCGGACGCTGACGAGGACGTGGCGGATGACGACGCTGACGCCGTCGAGTGCGCCGAGCGTGATGAGGAGGGCGATGGAGAGAATGAAGCTGGTGGAGAAACCGAAGGCGATGGTGCACGCGCCGAAACCGGCGACACAGAGAAGCAGATCGCGCCCCGCACGCTCGAAGGGCTTGCGGTGGGCGAGGATGAGGGCGATGACGAACGCCCCTACGAACGGTGCGGCCTTCAACGCGCCGAGCCCGACGGGGCCGACGTGCAGAATGTCCTTGGCATAGACGGGCATCAGGGCGGTTGCGCCGCCGAGGATGACGGCGAGGAGATCAAGGGCGAGTGCGCCGAAGACGGACTTTTCGTTCCAGACGTGCTTGGCGCCTTCGAGCATGCCGGGGAGCAGGACGGAGGGGCGGATGGCCTGGAGGAGCGAGGGGGAGGAATCGCTTTGCACGCGCGTGGTGAGGTCGGCGTATGGGCGAACGAAGGAGCAGGCGGCGGCGAACCAGAGGCAGCTCAGGCCCGCGATGGCGTAGATGGGCCAGGCAACGCCGTGGGCGACGCCCGCCGCGTCTTTGCCCATGCCCATGGAGGCCGAACGGGCGATGAGCCCGCCGGCGGCGAGGGGACCGAGCATGGCCGAGAGCTGGAAGACGCCGCTGTTCCAGGTGACGGCGTTGTGGAAGTGCTCCGGGCGGATGATCTGCGGCAGGAGGGAGGAGCGGCTGGGGCCGTTGAAGACGCGGGCGCAGCCGGTGAGAGCGACGAGAACGTAGATCCACAGGATGCTGAGCTGGTTTGCCGAGCCGAGGGTGAGGAGGATGCTGGCGAGGGCGAAGGCGATCTGCGTGAAGATGAGAATCTTCTTGCGATCGAGCAGGTCCACGATCTGCCCAGCGGGAAGGGCGAGCACGAGGACGGGGAGTGCGCGGGAGAGGGAGACGTAGCCGAGGGCGAGGGGGTCGTGCGTGCGGTCGTAGACCTCCCAGGCGAGGGCGGTGCCCTGCATCTGCAAACCCATGCTGGCCAGCACCCAGCCACCGGCGAAGAAGCGGTAGTTGGGCTCGCGAAGCGCGGCGTACGGATCGTGCTTTGTGATTGAGAGGGCGGTCAAGCTGGGGAGCGTATGTCACAATCAGAGGCGAGCGGCGTGGCCCGCCGGATCACGTGCGAATCCGCAAGGTCGCGACAGAAGCATTGCCATGCGTGGCGGAGATTGCGCGCAAGATAGAATTCACCCCCCATTAAATCCAGAACGCAAACCCGACCCTATAGATAAATCTCTATCGTGTCCTTTGGCTGCCGCCAAAATCCGGGGATCGAGCCCGCCGTGCAACCCGCCGACAAACCAGCGTGCGCTTCAAACCGAATTGGAAATATCGCCTCGGGACGTCGTCCGAGCTCGGCGTAAATGGGGTCACGTCTCTCCGTCGCTCGCTTGGACATTCCATCCCAGAAGTCGCAGCTTTTCCCCGAAGGCAAGAAAGCATTGGGTTGCATGAACCCGATACTCATCCATTCATCGCGGGTTTGCGGCGTGACAAATCCTTCCAGTACACGCCCATCGGCAAGCGTGAGCGCTGCGCGGACCAAGAACATGCCATCGTCCGGCCGCACCGGCAGTTCGCCAGTCCAAGGCCGAAACGTCTCTTCATCGGTGTCGTCGTACCAAGACTCGTCGGAATCCATCGTTTGAACCGAGACCCACACCGCGTGCCTTGCAAAGTCAGCGGCAGTAAGCGCGCCAAACTGCTTGAGTTCCGGGGTTCGCGACATGATCTCTCCATGCGTCGGGGTTTCAACGTCCCTGTTTGCATTAACGAAAGCGATCAGAGTCAAGTCTATGACGGTCAGCTTTCAACCCGCCACTTCCGCCCATCCGCCGCATCCCGCACAACGCGCCTGTACAGCGTGTCCCGCTCCACCGGCCGGAACCCAGCATCCCGGATCGCCTTCTGCAACGTTCGCACGTTCACTTCCTGATGCGTGGACGCCCCGCCGACCTTCGTGATGTCGTACCACACGATCGTCCCGTCGATGTCATCCGCGCCCGATTGCAGCATGAGTTGGGCCATCGGCAGCGTCTGCATGATCCAGAACGCCTTGACGTGGGGGAAGTTGTCGAGCATCAGGCGGGCGATGGCGAGGGTGCGCAGGTTTTCCAGGCCGCCGGGGCCGGGGAGATGCTCGAGTTCGCTGCCGTCGGGGAAGAAGGGGAGGGGGATGATGGTTTGGAAGCGGCCTTTCGATGTCGGATGTCGGATGTCGGATGTCGGATGTGAAGGCAACGGCGATCGACTCTTGTCTTGAACATCCGACATTCGACATCCCACATCCGACATTGCCTCATCCGACATCGCCTCATCCTGCGCCAGCCGCAGCATGTCCATATGCACCAGCCGCTCGCGGCGCTGCTCGATGTGGCCGTACAGGATCGTCGCGTTCGTGTTCAGCCCGAGCTCGTGGGCGACGCGGTGGACATCAAGCCAGACATCCGAGCGGATTTTGCCTTTGTATGCCTCGTCGTGGACGCGATCATCAAAGACTTCCGCGCCGCCGCCGGGGAGAGAGCCGAGGCCGGCCTCCTTGAGTTTGGACAGAACCCAGTGGATGCCCTCGCGGCGGGCCTGCTGACCCTCCGGCCCCTGCATCGTCGCGCCCTTGTAGACCTTCGCGATGCGAGCAAGGTGAACAACCTCGACAGCGGTGAAGGCCTTCACATGCAGTTCGGAGCCCAGCCGCTTGGCCTCGTCGCGAATGGTCGAGCAAAGATCGGTGTAATAGGAGAAGGGGAGATACGGGTGGAGGCCGCCGACGGAGTGGATTTCCGTCGCGCCGCCTTCGACGGCCTGGCGGACCTGCTCCTTGACGTACTCCATGTCGCGCGTGTACGAGCCGGGCTCATCGTTCTTCCGGTAGAACTCGCAGAACTTGCAGGAGAGAGCGCAGACGTTGGAGTAGTTCAGGTGGCGGTTGATGTTGTAGTACGCGACATCCCCGTGCAGCTTGCGGCGGACGGCATCGGCCATCTCGCAGACGGACCAGATGTCCGGGGTGGCGAAGAGGACTTCGCCGTCCTCGATGGTGAGGCGCTGGCCGCGGGAGAGCTTCTCGCGGATGGGGTCGAGGGCTTCAGCCGCGCGAATATCGCAGGGACGGGCGCGGCAGGAAAACAGTGGGGATTCGGCGAGGGCGACGGGCATGGTGGGCAATCATATTCAGGCCGTACACTCCGGCCCGATTGGTATTGAACACTCGGCAAAACCGCCGCGGAGCGGCGGGGCATTCAGAAGACCGCCGCGGAGCGGCGGGCCACCCGGAGACATGCTGGAAACCCTCAACCGCATCCTCCCCCTCCCCTACCCGCACTTCATGGCGTTCGCGCCGCTGGATGTGTGGTGGCGGCTGCTGACGCGCGATAAGGCGTACACCAAGATTCCGGCGCGGTACTGGCCGCGTGTCGCGGGCGGGCTCTTCACCTCGGCAATCGGCACGGCGATCACGCTCCCCGAACGTCTGCTGCTGGCGCCATTCCTCCCGACTGCCCACTCCGCACTGCCAACTCCCCCGCTCTTCGTTCTCGGCTACTACCGCTCCGGCACAACGCATCTGCACTATCTGCTCTCGTGCGATCCCAAACTCGCCACGCCGCGCTGGCATCAGATGGTGGCCCCGCAGGGGTTCATATTGTCGTGGACGTTTCTGCGGCTCTTCCTCGTGCCCTTCCTCTCTTCGAAGCGCCCACAGGACGATGTGGCGTATGGGCCGGAGTATCCCGCGGAGGATGACTTCGGCGTCTGCAACTGGTCTGGGGCGTGCTCACTGCCGGGACGGATTGCCGTGCCGCGCTGCTGGGATTTTTACAAGCGGTTCCACGCGCTGACGGACCTCGGCGCTGCCGAGCTCGCCGGCTTCCGCAAGTCCCAGCTCGGCATCTCCTGGAAGCTCGCCAAGCTGAACCCGGGCCGGATGCTGCTCTTCAAAACGCCCTCGCACACGGCGCGGGTGGCGGAGCTTGCGAAGCTGTATCCCAACGCGCGGTTCATCCACCTGCACCGAGAGCCGGGGGCGGTGGTGAAATCAAACGTGGCGATGCATGGGCGGCTGACGCCGCACTTCCTGCAGCCGCACCCGGGTGATGAGGAGATTCAGCGGCGGGTGATCGCGGAGTATGCCGCGACCGAACGCAAGTTCCTCGCAGAATCCGCGGCCGTTCCCGCCGACCGCCTTGCCCGCATACGGTACGAAGATCTGATCGCGGACCCGATCGGCGAGCTGCATCGCGCATACACGCGGCTGGGGCTTGAACTCACGCCCGAGTGTGCCAGGCAGATGGTGGCGTATCTCGAATCGGTGCGAGACTATCGAGCGGCCGGAAGTGGAAAGTCCGCGAAGGCCGATGGGGTTGGGCCGGAGGCGGCGCCATCCGAAGTTGAGTGGATGCAGGGCGAATACGGCCACGATCGCCCTGCGCTCCCCAAGCGCGATCCTGCCGAACGAGCACGCGAACTGGGCTTGGCCCCCCACCACCACTCCAACTCCCCCTCCGTCTCTGTCGATCCGCTCGCCTTTGGCGAGCGGATCGACAGAGCATCCGGTGAGAACGCCCCACTTCTCACCGGCCCCACGGCCGCGCTCATCGCCGCATGTTTCTGCTTCGCGGCGTGGCTCGCCATCGCCGCAACGATGCACGACCGCTTCGACTTCCTGGCGTGGCCCACCGGCGTCGCGATCGGTCTTTCTGCGCTGAACGGAGCGGGCGCCAATGGCAAACGCGGCACGACCGCCCTGGGCCTGTGGGCCCTTGCGCTCACACTTGGTGTGATCCTTGCCGCCGCACTTCCCGCCACGTGGCTTGCGGTGCGCAACGTGTTCAACCCGGTGAACCTGTCGCACCACGTCTGGCTCGCCACGCGGCGGGGCGTGCTGGCGTGGAACAATCTCCTCTGGATCGGGCTGGGGCTCGCGTCGGCGTACCGCTTTGCCAGTCGGCAGCATCTGCGGCCGCCGGGCATGTGACGCTTGCTATCGTGCCGGCACCGGCTCCGCGCCGTGCTTGTCCACCATCGAGCCGGCCCATGCGAGGCCGATGGGAATGCCAACGAACGCCCCGGCGACCAAGTCCATCGGGAGCGGCCGCGCCAATGCGAACAACTTTCCTGCCTGCGCCGCGTGCATGGCCCCTTCGGGCGTCGAGTGGATCAACGAAGCAATCAGCGGCCCGCCCGCGGCGAGAATCGTCGTTCCCAGAAACACCCACAGCGCCGAGGCCCGCTGCGAAGCGACCCGCGCCGCGCCGGCCCCGACGATGCCCGCCACCACCGCCGCGGCAAAGGTCTGCCCCTTGAGCGATTCTTGCGCCAGCAGCCAGACCGCAACGCCGGAGCCAACGACCGCCGCGCCGAGAGCCATGGGAGAGCCGGAGTCGAGCAGCGCCATGGGCTCGGGAGCGAGGTGGTGGTGCAGGTGCTGCGGGTCTCGCACTTCCGGGCGCGAAGCGTTCATGAGCGGCGTGTACAGAATCGCCGCGGCGACGATGACCCCGAGCAGGCCGACTAGCAGCCCTTCGAGCGCGAGCACGTGCAAGGGCGCCCCTGCGGTTCCGGCCCGAGACAGCAGCAGATCGACCCGCCCGGTTCCCCACGCGGCCCACGCCAGCACAAGCCCGGCGCAGAACAGGCCCATGCGATTGCCGATCAGTCGGGCTGTCAACAGGCCCATCACCAGCGCAAGCCCCATGGCCCCGAGCCCGGCGAGCACGCCGGACATGGGCTGGGAGCAGACCAGGAGCGAGGCGTCGGTCCCGCCGTCGTGGCCGCGCAGCGCGTCGGTGAGGTGGCCTGCCAGCGGGCCGACCACGAGAATCGCGAGAAAGGGCATCAAATATCGAAGCGCGGCGTACACCATGGGCAGGAGGATACCAGCCCGATCAGACATACGGCGCGTGGTCAGAGCTTTGAGAACGCACGCAACACACAGGCATCCTGACGCCGATTTTGGATCGCCTATTGCTCCCCCCACCCCGCGTCCCCGGCGATCTTCCCCAATGCGCCAGCAGAGGCGCCCCCCACTGCGCGCGGCCCCATTTTCCGTTTACCGCAGCGTTCCCATGCCCGCTTCCCCACGGTGCCGGTTCAGGGCGATCAGTGCAGGGGGATAGTCCCGAATCAGCTTCAGGAGCTGGCTGGTGGAGCAGTTGAGACGGAGGGAGGCGGGCTTGAGGTCCCAACCCGCCGCGGCGATGACATCCATGGCTTCGGCGAGCATGGCCGGGTAGTCGTGGTGGTCTGGGTTGACTTCGAGAACACCCTCCCCTCCCCCTTCCCACCTTGTTGAGGGGGGCGATCCGGCAGTGGCGTTCTTCGGGGCTCGTTTGCGCCGGGACCGCCAGAGATCCGAGCCGACCGGGCCCTCGGGAACGGCGACGCGAACCTGCACGGCGAGGTTTAGCCGGAGCCGACGCAGGGCCATGCGCTTGTTCTCCATCTGGCTGCGGCGTTCGCCGGCGTGGGCTTCCACACCGGTGGCGGTATGGGTAAGTTCAATGAGCGTTTCGACCTTGTTGCGATTCTGGCCGCCGGGGCCGCCTGTGCGGCCAGTGCCCACGGTGCATTTGCCGAGCAGGGCTTCATCCGAGAGGCAGGCGGGGTGACGCCAGGGCTTGAATGTGCTTGGGTCCACTGGTGCAGGGTACTCAGGGCGCGGGTGGGATTGAGGATTCGATATGGCCCCGTGCGGCGGCGACACCGGCGGCGAATCCGCTGGCCCAGGCCCATTGGAAGTTGAACCCACCGATGCGGCCGTCAACATCGCAGATTTCGCCGCAGAGGTGCAGGCCCGGGCAGGCGCGCGACTCCATGGTCTTGAGATGCAGTTCGGCGAGGGGAACGCCCCCGGCGGTGACTTCGGCGTAGGTGAAGCCGCGATCGCCATTGATGGGAAGTTCGGTGGCGACGATGCGGCGTGCGACGGTGCGGCGATCATCGCGCTTCATGTTGCCGATGAGCGCGGCTGGGTCCACGGCGGCGCTTTCGCAGATCGCGCGGGCGAGCCGGTCGGGGAGTTTCTCCGCGAGGCGTTTGCTGATGGAGATGCCGGAGCGCTCGGCGAGCCAGGCGTCGGCGGCGTCGAACGACAGGCCGGGGAGCCAGTTCATGGTGAGCTTGGCGGCGGGATCGGCGCGTTTGGCCTGCGTGTAATAGCGGCTGATATCCAGCACGCCGGGGCCGGAGAGGCCGAAATGCGTGCAGAGCGTGGAGTTGGTGAACTCGACGAGCTTCTTGCCGGTGCCGGAGTGCAGTTCAATCGTGGCAGGAAGCGTGAGGCCGGAGAGCTCCTTGATCCACCCACCTGCCGCCGCGTCGTTCAGCACGAGGGGGACGAGGGCGGGGAAGACGGGCGTGACGGAGTGGCCCAGAGCGCGGACAAAGTCGTAGGCCTTGCCATCGGATCCGGAGCGGGGAAGGGCCATGCCACCCGCGGCGAGGATGACGCGGCGGGCGCGGATCGATTCTTCGGACTGATCACGCACGATCACGAACTCATTGCCATCGTGGCGGATCGCGCCGACGCGCCAGGGATGGAGCAGTTTAACGCTTGATTCTCGCGCGGCCCGCAGCAATGCGTCGAGGATTGTGTGCGCATCATCCGTGGTCGGGAAGAGCTTGCCGGTTTCCTCGCGCTTGAACTGCACGCCCAGTGCATTGAAGAACTCGACGGTTCTGGCAACATCGAACGCTCGGAGCACATTGCGGATCGCGTTACGCGATGAGCCGGCATACGCCGTCTCGTCAACCGCGTGGTGCGTGACGTTGCAACGCCCGCCGCCGGCGACGAGGATTTTGGCGCCGAGGATCTTGGCGCCGTCGAGGGCCACGACGGTGGCGTCGGAGTTCGCTTCGCGCAGTGTGCGGGCGGACCAGATGGCGGCGAATAGGCCGGCCGCGCCGGCCCCGATGATCGCGATGTCCGCCTGCTGACGCATGGACAACGGTACAACCGCGAACACGCGGGCGAATCGCCGGAAAACAGGCAAAGTGCAGCCCGTTCAGCGCATGGAGCCACCTGAGAGATTTGAACTCTCGACCTATGCTTTACGAAAGCATCGCTCTACCGCTGAGCTAAGGTGGCTTGGGGCCAAAACCCGTGGTTTCGGCCGCTTGCGGAAGGCCCAGAGTATCGGCGCGCGGGGGGCCAATGTCCACTCCTGCGGGCCTGCTGCACGAATAGGGGAGAGATCGTTGCTCTTTGGGGGATTGCCGCAGCCCTGGCACGCTGGAAGAGCGTGTTACACGGTCCCCTGCGGCCGCATCCAGTTGGCGACGCCGATCGGGGCTCGCTCGGCGATTTGAATGTCTCGTGAACCCGAGCGGAGCATGTCCAGTTGGCGGCGGCCGATGCGGATGTGCATCGTGACCGTGGTTCCGGAATCGTCGTACTTGCGGTCCAGCACCTGGCAGCGGTTCTCGATGCGCTGCAGCGTCTTGCCGTCGGACATGGGGAGCGTGATATCGGCTTCGATCATGTTGCGCTGCGCGAGGGCGACGACGCGTTCGAGAAGTTCCTGGTGCCCCAGCCCGTCCGGCGGGGGCTGGATCGAGGAGATCACGATTGAGTCCGGTACTTTCTGCTTCCAGATGAGAATGTTCCGGTTGTCCTGCAGGCGGTCGGCCTTGTTCAACAGCAGAATCCGGCGCGGCGGGACCCAGCCCTCGCCATCAAGATTCTGCTCCGGAAGGTTTCCCTCGCGCTTCTCCTGATCGCGGACTTCTTTTTCCAGCTCGTCGAGGGTGTGGATGACGGTGTCGTACTCGAGTTCCTGCGCGGGATCGGAGACATCCAGCATGATCAGCAGGACGTCGGCGTGCGTCGCCTCCTCCAAGGTCGCCCGGAAGCTGGCGATCAGGTGGTGGGGCAGATCGCGAACGAAGCCCACGGTGTCCGAGAGCATGACGGCGAATCCGCCGCCGAGATTCCAATCGCGGGTGCGGGTGACGAGCGTGGCAAAGAGGCGATCGTCGGCATAGGCCCCGCCCTCGGTCAGGGCGTTGAAGAGCGTGCTCTTGCCGGCGTTCGTGTAGCCCACCAGGCCCACGGTGAAGTGGTCGCGCTTGCGATCGCGGACCATGCGGCGCTTGCGGGCATAGATCTCGGCGAGTTCGCCTTGCAGGTCCAGCTTCTTGCGCTGGGCCAGGCGGCGGTCGATTTCGAGCTGCTGCTCGCCCGGGCCGCGCGTGCCGATGCCGCCCAGGCCCGCGCCGCCGGTGATGCGTTCAAGGTGGCTCCACATGGCGCGAAGTCTGGGGAGCGTGTACTCCAACTGGGCAAGCTCGACCTGCAACTTGGCCTCGTGCGTGCTGGCGCGGGCGGCGAAGATGTCCAGGATCAGCTCGGAGCGATCGATGATCTTCCGCCCCACCACCTCTTCGATGTTGGCAATCTGCCGCGGCGAGAGATCGTGATCAAAGATCACCACGGCCGCGTCCAACTCTTCGCAGAGGCGCTTCAGCTCGTTGACCTTCCCGGAGCCCATGTACGTCGCGGCACGAACCTTCGTGGCCCGCTGCTCCAGCTCCCCCACGACGACCGCGCCGGCCTGCTCGGCGAGGGCGTGCAGTTCCCCGAACGGGTTGGCCGCGTCGTAGACCGAGGTCGGCAGGCGGACGGCCGCGAGCACGGCCCGCTCGGTCTGAACTTTGATGGTGGTACGTTCTGTGGGTGCGGGCATTCGAGCCGTGATTGTAGGAGCGGTTTTGCAGGACATTGCGCCGTTGGCCGCATCGCTAGGATTCCCCCACCACTCCGGAGCCCGAACCCATGCGTTCCACGCCCGCCTCGTCTGCCCAACGCCCCCGCCGCCTGTTCCTGCTCAACCTGCTGCTGGTCTTCCTGCTCGGGCTCTTCGCCGCGCGGCTGCCGTCCACGCTCGCACAAATGGCCGGGCGGCCGGACGGTCTGGACCTGATTGCCGACACCCAGCGCATGCTCATGGCCAACTTCGTGGACAAGCCCGACCCGCAGAAGCTGGCCAACGGAGCGATCGCGGGAATGATCGAGGCCCTCGACGACAAGTACGCCGAGTATGTCTCGGCGGAGGACGCCGCGGACTTTGAAAAGAGCATGACCGGCTCGTTCTTCGGAATCGGCTGCCAGATCGACTCCAAGGAAGAGTGGCTGTACGTGGTCTCGCCGATGGAGGACTCCCCTGCGTTCAACGCGGGGATTCTGGCGGGCGATCGCATCCTGAGCATCGACGGCAAGACGACCAACAAAGTCACCGTGGATAAGTGCATCAAAATGATCACCGGCGCGGAGGGGACCAGCGTCCACCTTGATGTGCTGCGCAACGGGAAGGACCTCTCCTTCGACCTCAAGCGGGCGAGGATCACTTCCAAGTCCGCTCGCGGCTTCCGGCGTCTTCCCGATGGCTCGGGCCACTGGGACCATCTCATCGATCCTGAGAACAAAATCGCGTACGTCCGCCTCAGCCAGTTCACGCCGACCGCGCCCCAGGAGTTCATGGATGCGCTGGCGCAGGCGGGGCACGCCGCGGGCGTTGAGCCGGAGAAGCTCGGGGGCCTGATCCTTGATCTGCGCAACAACCCCGGCGGGCTGATGGACGCGGCCATCGAGATGGTGGACATGTTCGTCGACGAGGGACGGATCATGTCCACCAAGGGACGCAACGCTCCCGAAGTCGTCTACAACGCGGAGAAGAGCCCGAACACCCCGACGTACCCGATCGTGATTCTCGTGAACGGGAACTCCGCCTCGGCAAGCGAGATCGTCGCGGGAAGTCTCTCGGAAAACAAGCGGGCCATCGTGATCGGCTCGCGGACATACGGCAAGGGGCTGGTGCAGACCGTCGCCAACCTGCCGCACGACCCTCGCGCCAGCATCAAGTTCACCGCCCAGCATTACTTCCTGCCCAGCGGACGCATGATCCAGCGGGAGGACAAGTCCACCGAGTGGGGCGTCGATCCATCGCCGGGTTTCCTGCTTCCGCTCAGCCGCGAGGAGGAGTTCGCGCTGGCCATGAAGCGTCGCGACTGGGACGTGCTGCGTAAGGAAGGGACCGAGCTGCCCGTGGGCGTGGAGCAGGTGCCCGCGGTCGCCGATCAACACTGGACCGATCCGGAGTGGATCACCACGGCCGCGAAGGACGTGCAGCTGGCCGGAGCCATGAAGGCCATCCACGGGAAGGTGGCGACGGGGGCATGGACGCATCTCAACGAGGACGCCCCCGCGCACGCAGCCCTGCCCCTGGCAGAGATGAAGGCCCTGGAGAAGACGCGCGATCGCCTCTTCAAGGAGATCACGCGAATCGAGAAGCGGCTGGAGGTGATGGACGACGTGGCCTCCACCGCCATCGGCGACTCCAAGGTCGTCAGTCTGTGGCCCGATGATCTCGATCTCGCCGGCGGCATCGTCGAAGTGAAGGACAAGTCCGGCAAGGTGGTCGCCGATCTGCGCATCACCGGTCGGGATCTGGAGTACTGGCTGGCCGCGGCGGATGTGAAAGCAATCAAGCCCGCCGAGTCAGACGCGGCCTCCGCCAAACCCCCCGCCGAGAAGAAGCAGTGAACGCGGAGGTTCATTCCCCGCCGGGCTCGGCATCCCTGATCCTCGGCATCGAAACTTCCTGCGACGAAACCGCTGCGGCCATCGTTCGCGATGGCCGCGAGGTTTTATCAAACGTCATCGCGAGCCAGAACGACCTGCACGCGGAGTACCGGGGTGTTGTTCCGGAGATCGCCAGCCGCGCCCACGCGGAGCGCATTCTCCCGATCATCCGGCGCGCCATCTTTGATGCGGGCATCACACTCAAGGACATCGGAGCGGTGGCCGTCGGCAATCGACCGGGCCTGATCGGCTCGCTGCTGGTGGGAACGGCCGCGGCCAAGGCCCTGGCGTGGTCACTGGGCGTGCCGATCGTGGGTGTGGATCATGTGCACGCGCATCTGGTGGCAGGACTGATCGGCGCGCCGGGCGCGGTCCCCGCGCCGCCCGGGTTTCCCGCGCTCGGTCTGGTCGTCAGCGGCGGCCACACGTCGCTGTATGTCTGCGAGTCCACCGTCCGCGTCCGACGCATCGGGGCCACCATCGACGACGCCATCGGCGAGGCGTACGACAAAGTCGCGGCCGTTCTCGGCCTGGATTTTCCCGGCGGCCCGAATCTGGATCGACTGGCCCGCACCGGCTCCGCGCACTCTCCCGGTTTCCCGATCTCCCGCATCGCCCCGGACTCGCTGGACTTCTCCTTCTCCGGGCTGAAGACCGCCGCGCTCTACGCATTCCGCGGCGTGCCCGAGAGCGATCGCACCCGGGCAAAACGCGCTGCCCGCAACGATCCGCCGCAGGTGCTTCTCAGCGGGCCCGATGTCGCGGCGACTTTTCAAGAAGCCGCCATCGGCGCCATCCTCCTGAAACTCCAATGTGCCATGGATCAGCACCCCGAGTGCCGCACGCTTCTCGTCGGCGGCGGCGTAAGTGCGAACACACTCCTGCGCGATCGCCTCGCACTTCTGTGCGCGGCCCGCAAGATCGACCTGCGCCTCCCGCCCACGGCGTATTGCCTCGACAACGGAGCCATGATCGCTGCTCTCGGGCACGATCTGCTCGCGGCCCGCCTAGGCGTCGGCGATGACCTTGCCCTGACCGCCACCCCCACCACGGCCTTCTGAACCCCGGGGCGGCCGCGCCAACCGGGCAAGAATCGGGCATTTCAGCCGAAGAATCGGTCGATAACGGTCCATCCACATTCCCCGGGAACCGTACGGGGGTTCGTGCGTCGTACAGTTAGTCCGGCAGCGGCCCCTTGTGAAGGATCCCGGCTCGCCCGGCACACTTCGGAGCAACCGACCATGGCTCGAACTCGAATGCTTCTCACGATTCTCGCCGGCACATCGATGCTCTCCTTCGGCTCGCCGGCACAGGCCCAGACGGCCGCCCCCGCGGCCAAGCCCGGCGTTGACGGCGTGCAGGCCGCCGCGGACCGCGCCGCGCAGATCAGCCCCGAGCGCGCGACGCTCCTGCGCATGAACCGCCGCATCTCGCTGAAGGTGGAAGACACCCGGCTTGAGGATGTGGTGAAGTTCCTGATGGACGTGACGCAGGCCGACATCGAGCCGATCTGGAACACGGACACCTCCGCCGGCTCCGGCCTCGACAAAGAGAAGAAGATCACGATCAACGTCCAGAACCAGGCCGCGCTCTACGTGCTCGAGGCCGTTCTCGAAAAAGCCAGGACCGACTACGCCGAGAACACCTGGCAGATGACCGGCTCCGGCTCGATCCAGATCGGCCCGAAGGATGTGCTCAACAAGTCCAAGCGCATCGTGATCTACGACATCAACGACTTGCTCCTGATCATTCCCCGGTACACCGAGGTGCCGCAGATCGATCTGAACAACGTTCTCCAGTCCAGCGGCGGCGGTGGCGGCGGCGGGCAGAGCCCGTTCAACAACGCCAACGGCACCAACAATCCGCTGAACACCCAGCCGACCCAGGAAGAGCGGGCCAAGAAGATCATGGACCTGCTCACCGCGCTCATCGAGCCCTCGCAATGGCAGGACAACGGCGGCGAGGGTGCGAGCATGCACTTCTTCAACGGCACCCTGATCGTCAACGCCGCGGACTACATCCACCGGCAGATCAACGGCTACCCCTACTGGCCCGCGGGCACCAGGCAGCTCGCGCAGGCCAAGGGCAGCAAGCCGCACCGCTGGGTGACGCTGAATCTGGATCCCGGCATCAGCACGATTAACAAGATCCGTCAGACGCCAATCACGGCGACGGCAGGCGGCGGCGGTGCACCCGCCGGCGGCGGCCCTCCCGGCCCGTAATGCACGAAGCAACGCTCTGGACTCCTTCTGAGCGACGACACAAACACCGCCCGCAAGGGCGGTGTTCGTTTTTGCAGTTCGTTCTTGGATTCGGGCTCGCTCTACTCCCCGTACGCGCTCATCGGCGGGCAGACGCACACCAGGTTGCGATCGCCGTACGGGTTGTCGATGCGCCCGACCGCGGGCCAGAACTTGTGGCGGCGAAGGTAGGGGAGTGGCCAGCAGGCCTGCTCGCGGGTGTAGGCGTGGGGCCAGGCGTCGGCGGTGGCGACGTGGGCCGTGTGCGGGGCGTGGCGCAGGGGGTTGTCATCTTTGGAGAGCTTGCCCTGCTCGATGGCGCGGATCTCTTCGCGGATGGCGATCATGGCATCGCAGAAGCGGTCGAGTTCGGCCTTGGGCTCGCTCTCGGTGGGCTCGATCATGAGCGTGCCGGGAACGGGGAAGGACATCGTCGGGGCATGGAAACCGTAATCCATCAACCGCTTGGCGACATCCTCACTCTTGATCCCCGCGGCCTTCTCGAACTCGCGGAGGTCGATGATGAACTCGTGGGCGCAGCGGCGGCCGGGGCCGGTGAAGAGCACCTTGTAGTGCTTCTCCAGCCGCTTGGCCATGTAGTTGGCGCTCAGGATGGCGACCTGCGTGGCCTTCTTCAAGCCCGGGCCACCCATCATCGCGATGTACATCCAGGAGATGGTGAGGATGGAGGCAGAGCCCCACGGGGCGGACGAGACGGGGCCGACAGGTGGGGTCTCGGCTTTCGGGTCTTGGGCCTCGGGTGAAGAGACCGGATTGCCGGGGAGGAAGGGCGCGAGGTGCTTGGCGACGCAGATCGGGCCCATGCCGGGGCCGCCGCCGCCGTGCGGGATGCAGAACGTCTTGTGCAAGTTCAGGTGGCACACATCCGCCCCGATGTCCCCCGGCCGGCACAGCCCCACCTGCGCATTCATGTTCGCCCCGTCCATGTACACCAGCCCGCCGTGCGAGTGCACCACCGCGCAGATTTCCTTGATCCCCTCTTCGAACTTCCCGTACGTCGAGGGATACGTCACCATCAGCGCGGCCAGATCATCCTTGTGCTCCTCCGCCCGCGCCTTCAGGTCCTCAAAATCAATATCCCCGTTTTCCTTGTTCTTCACCGCTACCACGTGCAGCCCCGCCACCACCGCCGACGCCGGATTGGTCCCGTGCGCCGAATCCGGAATCAGGCACACATTCCTGTGCCCCTGCCCGCGTGAAACGTGATACGCCCGAATCGCCAGAAGCCCCGCGTACTCCCCCTGCGATCCCGCGTTCGGCTGCAATGATGTCGCCGCGAACCCCGTGATCTCCGCCAGCCACCGCTCCAGGTCCGCGCACATCGCCGCGTACCCGCGCTGCTGATCCATCGGCGCAAACGGATGCATCCCCCCGAACTCCGGCCACGTCACCGGAATCATCTCGCTCGTCGCGTTCAGCTTCATCGTGCACGACCCCAGCGGGATCATGCTGTGCGCCAGCGACAGGTCTCGCCCCATCAGCGTGAAGATGTACCGCAGCATCTCCGTCTCGGAATGGTGCGTGTTGAAGACGGGGTGGGTGAGGAACGGCGACTTCCGGCCAAAGTGTAAGAAGTCAAAACCTGGCCAGCCATACTCCTCCCATAGCCACGCGATGGTGGGCACCTTTGCTGCGCCGTTCGCAAACACTTCGAGAAGGGCATTCACTTCCGCCTCGGTCGTCGTCTCGTCGAAGGAAACGCAAACGGCTGTGTCGCTCACTCGGCGGAGGTTGAACCCGCGAAGAACTGCCTTTGACATGACCGCGTCCGCATTGTCGACCCTGATAAGACACGTATCGAAACCCTGCTCATCGGCCTGGTGATAGCCGAGTTCCAAGAGCCCCTGGTTGAACCGGTACCTGAGATAGGCAACGCGCTGCGCGATGCGCTTCAACCCCTCCGGCCCGTGATACACCGCGTACATCCCCGCGATGATCGCCAGCAGCGCCTGCGCCGTGCAGATGTTGCTCGTCGCCCGCTCCCGCTTGATGTGCTGCTCACGCGTCTGGATCGCCATCCGATACGCCGGATTCCCCTGCGCATCCTTGCTCACGCCGATGATCCGCCCGGGAAGCTTGCGGGCATACTCCGTCTTCGTCGAGATGAACGCCGCGTGCGGCCCGCCCCCGCCCATCGGCACGCCGAACCGCTGCGCGCTGCCCACACAAATATCCGCCCCGCCGCCCCCCCACTCCCCCGGCGGCGTGATCAGCGTCAGCGCCAGCAGATCCGCCGCCGCCACCACCAGAATGCCGTGCTTGTGCGCCCAATCGCACATCTCCGAATAGTCCTCGATCCGCCCATCCGTCGTGGGGTACTGCACCAGAACGCCGCACAGGTCCGCCGCGCCATTGGGCGCGGGCCGATCCCCCACCGTCACCTCAATCCCCAGCGATTCCGCACGCGTCTTCACCACCGCGATCGTCTGCGGATGGCACCCCAGATCCACGAAGAACCGCTTCCTCAGAATCCCCGCATTTTGTGCCGGGTCTTGCTCATGTCCTCCGGCAATGGCAAAGCACATCGCCATCGCCTCCGCCGCGGCCGTCCCTTCATCCAACAAGCTCGCTCCCGCCAACGGCAGCCCCGTCAGGTCGCTCACCATGGTCTGGAAGTTCAGCAGGGCTTCGAGTCGGCCCTGACTGATCTCCGCCTGGTACGGCGTGTATTGCGTGTACCAGCCGGGGTTCTCCAGGATGTTCCGCAGGATGACGGGCGGCGTGATCGTGCCGTAGTAGCCCATGCCGACGAAGGAACGATTGATCTTGTTCTGTGCGGCGATCGCCCTCAGTTCGCCGAGCACCTCAAACTCGCCGCGCTCGCGTGTTCCACCGGCGATGCCGTCAAGAGCGAGCGGGCGATTCAGACGAATCGCCGCGGGAACCGCTGCTTCGGAAAGCTGTTCGAGCGTGCCATAGCCCAGCAACCCCAGCATCTCGTTCTGCTCGTGCTCATCGGGACCTATGTGGCGATGGACAAAGGTGTCCGATGGCTGCAAGGCGCCCGCAGGCCCCGCCGCGCCCGGCTTGCCGTGCGAACCATTTGTGGAAGCGGAAGATGATGATTGAGCGGATGTTGTTGGCATAGGAAACCGCGGCAAGAACAGCATGAATCCCGCGCTGGACCCCAATCCACGCCGGGCTGAAATCCTAGGTGTCCGCTCGCGCGTTTTCGCGCTCGGGATTCCGCTGGCGTTGGCCGGATTTCAACCGCACATCCGACATCCGACATCGCCCATCCGACATCTCACTTCAGCCATTCCAACCGCCACATCCCCATATCCTGCCGCACCCAGACTTCCCGGAACTTCAGCCCCTCGCTCGCCTGACCGGTCAGCCGGAGCACCCACTGGCGGTTTCCCGGCTGATCGACGATCACCGTCGGCGTGTGCTCGCCCATGGGCATGCGGGCGAACGTCTTGGCGATCTGCTTGCGATTCTCGTGCAGGTAGGTGATGTACTCGATCGGCTCGGCCCCGTGACGGCGGTAGTGCTCCTGCGTGTTCTCGTCGATCAGTTGCTCAAGCAGGGTCTTGTCTGCCTCGGGCGTTCCTTCATCCAGGAGGGCTTCGATGTGCGCCAGCAGGATGGACGGAGCGGGGGCGCGGTAGATCTTCTTGCCGTTGGGCTGCTCGATAATTGTTTTCGTTTCGGGGGCCACCGCAGTCGCATCCACGTGCCCCTTCAGGGGGTCCACCGGGGCCTGGCCGCCAAAATCGGCCCCGCCGAGGCCCGTGAAGAACGGCTTGTACGAGGTCACTCGCTCCTGCTGAGCGCAGGCGGATAGGAGAAGCAGCAGGAAAAGCGACGGAGTGACGAAACGACTGAGTGACCAAGATGGGAATCTCATCGCTGGACTCCGTTCTGCACCGGGACGCTTCGCGGTTCGGATCCGGCGCGCTGCCAGCGATCGTGCACCCGGAATCGCTCGAGCGTCTCCGGTGCATCTGTACGCAGGTGACCGCCGCGGGATTCATCGCGCCACAGCGCGCTCTGGGCGATCAACGCGGCCGTCAGCAGCAGGTTCTGCGTCTGCCACCCCGGAGGGGAATCAAAGATCTTGTCCAGCGTGTACCGGGCCCAGAAGTCGATCATCTCGGCAACGTCCTTCAGCCGCTGCCCGGAGCGCTCCACGCCCGCGTTTCGCCACATCGCGGAGCGCAGGGAGCTGAGCACATCCGAAAGATCGAGTTCCGCGTTGTCGCTCGGGCGGATGTCCGAGATCACCGGCACGGGCGCGGGCGGCGGTCGGAATCGCACGGTCTTGCCGGAGAGATCCGAATCGGGCCAGACGAGCACGCCCTCGTCATGGTCGGCGGCGGAACCGACGGGGGCGTGCGTGGCCTTGGCGATCGCCGCGGCCGTGCGCCCCGCGGCCTCGCCGACGACCAGCCCTTCCAGCAGCGAGTTGCTCGCCAGCCGGTTCGCGCCGTGCAGGCCGCAGCTGGCGACCTCCCCCACTGCGAACAGACCCGGCACGCTGGTGCGGCCGATCAGGTCCGTGGCCACGCCCCCCACCGTGTAATGCGCGGCCGGATTGACCGGAATCAGATCCTTCGCCGGATCCAGATCGACGCCATCGAGGAGCTTGGCGATCCCGGGAAAGCGCTGACCGAAGTTGGCAATGTGGCGGACATCCAGGAAGACGTGCGTCCCGCCGTGGGTGGCGAGGCGATGGACGATGGCGCGGCTCACTACATCGCGCGGCGCAAGCTCGGCCATCGGATGGACCTCGGGCATAAAGCGATGCCCGGTGTGATCCAACAGGAGCGCGCCCTCGCCGCGGACGGCCTCGGTTATGAGCGATCGTGGGCGGCCGGCGAGGTAGAGCGTCGTGGGATGGAACTGCACGAAGGCAAGGTCCTGCACGGCCGCGCCGGCGCGGTAGGCCATGGCCAGGCCATCGGCTGTGGCGCACTTCGGGTTCGTGGTTTCGCGGAAGACCATGCCCGCGCCGCCGGTGGCGAGGATGGTGCTCTTGGCCCAGATCATCTGCAAGCCGTAGCGCGGGTGGTGCGTGATCGCGCCCATGACGCAGGCCCCGGGTTCGTTGCTCGGGGTGATGAGGTCGAGCGAAAAGCAATCCGTGAACAGGCGCACGTGTGACGTGGCGGCGAGCTTGGCGACAAGGCAGCGGGCCAGCTCGTGGCCGGTGGCATCGCCGTTGGCGTGGAGGATTCGGGCGTGCGAGTGGCCGCCTTCGCGGCCGAGGGAGACTTCGGTCTTGGCCGCGCCGGATGTGTGATCAAAGCCCATTCCCCATGCCATGAGCTCGCGCATGCGTTCCGGCGCGTTCTCGCAGATGCGCCGGACGGCCGGTTCATCGCAGAGGCCCGCGCCGGCGGTCAGCGTGTCCTGCACGTGCGACTCGATGGTGTCCTCGCGGGACATCACCGCGGCGATGCCGCCCTGAGCCCACGCAGTGTTGGATTCGTCGGTGCCGTCCTTGCTCAGGATGATCACATCACCGCCCGCGGCGGCGGCGATGGCGGCGCGCAGGCCAGCCACGCCCGTGCCGATCACCAGCGTGTCCGTAAATATCTGCGGGAGCAGCGACGACCGGAACGGGATCAGATAGCGACGTTGGTCGAAGAGTGGGTGCATAGTGCGGTCGGCGGCGAGTGCCCATCCTAGGAATCCCGCACACGGTACACTTCGCGAGTGCCCACCACAACGATTCATTTCCGCACGTTCCTGCTGGCCTTGATTGCCGCTGTCGCCGCGGTCGGTTCGGGGTGCGCTTCGAGCCATCCTGCGGCTGCGGCCCCGAGCCCGCAATTCATCACACCCGCCGATGCCCGGGCCGTGCCTGTGCTGCGCACGGATGGCAAAGTAATCTCTTGGGAAGAACTGGTTGCCGCGGTTTCCGGGGCTGACGCGGTGCTGGTGGGCGAGAACCACGGGCATCCGCTCGGGCTGGCCGCGGCGGCCGCGCTCTGGGAGGACATGCTGCCCAACTCACCGAGCGCCGCGCTGGCGATGGAGTTCATTGAGCGGGATGAGCAGTCGCGGCTGGATGACTACCTGACGGGGATCAACGACGAGGCAACCTTCCGCAAGCGGACCAACCGCACGGACTCGAACTTCCCGCCGGGGCATCGCGCGATGATCGAGGCGGCAAAGAACGCGCATCGACCGGTCTTCGCGGCGAACGCACCGCGGATGTATGTGCGGATCGCACGGCTGGAGGGGTACGACCGACTGGGCGCGTTGACGGCCGAGCAGAAGCGGCTGTTTCGGATTCCCGATTCGATCCCACAATCCGGCTCGCGGTACCGCGATGATTTCGACAAGGTGATGAGCGACAATGAGGGGGCGGACCCCGCTGCGCCGAAGGGGGCCGCGGACCCGAACGCAGAAGCGGAGCGGCGGACGAAGCTGGATGCGACGTTCCGGAGCCAGTCGGTCTGGGACTGGACGATGGCCGAGAGCGTGGCTCGGGCGATTGATTTGGGGAACGCGCCGGTGATGCTGGTGGTTGGGCGGTTCCATGTGGACTTTGAGGGGGGGCTTGCGCAGGCGCTTGCGAAACTGCGCCCCGGGACGCACACGATTCTGGTGAGCTTCGTGAACGAAAATGCGCCGGCGAACGGCTCGATTCGCGATGAGGATCGCGGGCGGGCGGACTATGTGATCTACGTCGGTCCGTCGAAATAGCGCCCTTATCTCGTCTTGGATTCGAGCTCTTCCCAGCGGGCATAGAGCTTGGCGACTTCGGCTTGGGCGGCTTCGAGGTCGTGGCAGGCGTCGGTCATTTTGCGGTGGTCGGCCATGACGGTGGGGTTGTTGACCTGCTTCTCGGCGGTTGCGGCGAGGGCTTCGGCGGCGTGGATCTTCTTCTCGATTCCGTCGAACTCGCGCTGCTCGTTGTAGCTGAGTTTCTTCTTTGATGATCCCGTGGAAACGGGGGTGCCGTTGGCGTTGGCTTTGGCGGCGGCTTCCTTGCGGGCGGCGGCGAGTTCGGCTTTTTCGGCGGCGGCGATCGCGGCGAGGGCCTGATCCAGGTGGGCGAACATCTTTGCACCACCCTTGCCGTCGAGGGCGAGGACTTCGGTGGCGAGGCGGCCGAGCATGGCGCGATCGTGGGTGACGAGGACGAGCGCGCCTGGGAAATCTTCGAGGGCTTCTTCGAGGACTTGGAGCGTGGGGATGTCGAGGTCGTTGGTGGGTTCGTCCAGGACGAGGACATCGGCGGGTTCGAGCATGATGCGGGCGATGTGGACTCGGGCGAGCTCGCCGCCGCTGAGGGAGGCGACGGGCTGGACGAGCTGCTCATCGCGGAAGAGGAATCGGCGGGACCAGGCGGTGATGTGCATGGCCATGCCCTGGAAGCGGACGACATCGCCGACGGGGCAGAGGGCTTCTTCGAGGAACATGGTCGGGTCGAAGTCTTTGCGGTGCTGGCTGAAGACGACGACCCTTGGCTTGGGTTCGGAGAGTTTGATGCTGCCGGTGTCGGGGGAGAGTTCGCCGGTGAGGATGCGGATGAGGGTGGTTTTTCCGGAGCCGTTGGGGCCGAGGAGGCCGAGGCAGTCGCCGGCGCCGAGTTCGCAGTCGACATCGCTGAAGAGGAGGCGGCCGCCGAGGGATTTTGAGAGATTTTTGCCTTCGATGAACTTTCGGGTTTTTCGGCCGGTGCCGGTGAAATCGACTCTTGCTCCTCCGGTGCCGGCGGCGGCGTTGCGGGTTTGGAGTTCGGCGAGCTGGTCCTGGCGGTCGTAGCTGGCGAAGATTTTGCTTTTGGACTTGGTGCGGCGGGCTTCGGGTTTGCGGGAGAGCCAGTCGAGGTCTTTTTTTACCTGCTGGGCGAGGGCTTGTTCCTGCTTGGCCTGGCCGGCGAGGAACTCTTCTTTGCGGCGGAGGAACTCGGTGTAGTTGCCTTGGACGCTGAGGGTGCCTTGGGGGTAGGCGCCGGAGAGCTCGATGACGCGGGTGGCGACGTTTTCGAGGAAGACTCGGTCGTGGGTGACGAAGACTGAGGAGAAGTTGCGGTTCTGGGTGGGCGGCCGCAACAGGAGTTCTTCGAGCCAGTCGATGCCTTCGAGGTCGAGGTGGTTGGTGGGTTCGTCGAGGAGGAGGAGATCGGGTTCGCCGCCGCAACTCGCGAGGGCGCGGGCGATGGAGAGCCGCTTTTTCCAGCCGCCGGAGAGGTTGTTGGCGAGGGTGATGCAGTGCTTTTCGTCGAAGCCGATGCGGGAGAGAATGACATCGCCCACGATTTCGGCTTCGTGGTGGTCATGGACTCCGGCTGCGATGCCTCCAGCCGCGGCGGCTTCGGTGACGACCTCGCGGGAGGTCATTCCGTCTTCGAAGACCTCCATCTGGGGGACGTAGACACAGCGCGACCCCTTGGCGAGGGTGATGGCGCCTTCGTCGGGTTTGTGCTCCCCCACTTCGCCGCCAATTCCGGCGAGCAGCTTCATGAGCGTGCTTTTGCCTGCGCCGTTTGGCCCGATGAAACCGACGCGCTCGCCCTCATCGATGCTGAGGGAGACTCCGTGGAAGAGTTTTCGGAGGCCGTGGGTCTTGGAGATTGATTGGGCGGAGAGGAGCAAGAGGGAAGGTTAGGCGGAAGACGCAAACGGCAAAGTGTTTAGAGCAAATCGGGAGAGGGAGGAGAGGGGTGGGCTGCTCCGGATTTGCGGGTTGCGGTTTGCGGTAGAGAGGTTGCTAGGGGCTGGGGCCGGGGGTGAGAAGGGGGCTGAAGGAAGAGAGGGGAGGATTAGGAGCAGGATTAGGATTAGGACGGGAGGGGAGCGTGGGGGTTGGGGGCTTGTTTTGTGGGAGA
>JBBRQY010000021.1:0-44471 GCA_038225655.1 Phycisphaerales bacterium
GATGATCCTCACCGCCTGCAACATCAAGAAGAGCCTGAGCCTCAGGGCCGCCTGAGCGCGGACGCCGGCCAGGAACGCCCAGGTGGTCAGTCGTGCCGGATCAGACCACGCATCCCCGCGAGCCAAAGATCAGACGTTCCACATCGCCATTTCATATTGGGCCGACGAATTCACCTCCACTTCATTTGCAACTATCCTATCTAAATACGCGATGCCCGCGCGAGGTTCGGCCAACATCACAGCCGCGGCCGCATCATCGCGATCGCCACGATCAAAGCTACTCGCCGCCCCCGTGCTTCATGCCACAATGCCGTTTCACTCCCCGCGATCATGTTTTCGCTTCAGCAACGGACGGAGGGTTTTGGGTCCTCGCGGTCAGCCAACTCATCTGAAATCGTCGGAAGTCTGAATGAAAAGCCCGTCGCCAACGCGACAGGCCCGTCGACGAGGAAGCCGAGGCGGTCCGCCCCCCAGGGGGTCGGTCGTGTCGGCTCTGTTCGCACAGGGTTGCAAAATCGGATACGCAGGCCGTCCTTCATTCGTTCCCGCCGCAGCAGAGGAGACCCACATTGCTCGTCCTGTCAAGAAAATCTCAGGAATCAGTCGTCGTCGGCGGCAGCATCGGCGGGAAGTTCGAGTTCAAGGTCACGGTCATGGAGGTAAAGGCCGGAAAGGTGCGCCTCGGCTTCGACGCCGACCCCCACGTGCAGGTCCATCGCGGGGAAGTCTGGGAACGCATCCGTTCCGGGATCGTGGGCTCCACGCCTCGCTCGTCCCCGAACGGCACATCACCCAACTCGTTGTGCCCAGCGAGCCCGGGCGCGGCCGTGCGCAAAATCTCCTCCGCCGGAGGCCGCAACATCTAGGAGCCCCCCATCTTCTTCTCCGGACACCCCAGCCCCAGGTCCCGTGCGACATCCATCATGCCGCATGTCACCGTCATCGACGAATGTGGCACTGTTCGGAAACTTCTCCAGCACGCCCTGGCCAAAGCCGGCTTCTCCGTCTCCGTCGCCAACGGCGCGGCCGCCGGCCTGGCAACCATCCGCCGCGAGCAGCCCGACGCCGTGGTGCTCAGCGTTGAAATGTCCCCCCTCGACGGCATCTGGTGCCTCGAGCAGATCCGCCATGACGCAGAAATCCTCGGCCTCCCCGTCATCCTGATGTCCTCCCGCCCCGCCCGCGAGATCATCGTCCGCGCCGAGCAGTTCAAAGTGCAGGGAATCGTCTTCAAAGACCACCGGCTGGTATCCGAAGTTCTCGACCGCCTCGCCCGCCTGAAGATGCACGTCCGCAGAGAGCACACCCGCGTCGCCGCAATCTCCACCGCCGTCACCCGGACGCTCGCCAAAGCCCCCGCGGCCTGGCGCCTGGACGCCCTCCCCCATCTCCGCACGCTCGCGAGATTCTGCTCCAAATGCGCCCGCGATCGCACCGGCCTCCCGTCATCCGCCCCCTGCCCCGAATGCGGCAAACTCCCCGCATGAATCCGCGCCGCCCCCTCCGCGCCACACTCCTCCTCGCGCTCTTCCTCCTCCTCCAACTCGCGACCGCAGCAGCAATGTGTGCATAGCACGCGCGGCGAGCTCGACCCCTGCAGCACGCCTGTAAGCATGAGCATCGCGGCGTGAACAAGCAACCAGCGAAGTAGATTCACCGCGGAGAACGCGGACAGAGCGCGGTTCCGGGGGGGAACGTTCGGGGGCTGCTCGTCTTGTGGTAGAATGCACGAAATGCCCGTCCGCAGATCGTCCGTGATTCCTCTGGCACGCATTGCCGCGATCTTGATCGCGTGCGGCGCCCTGGCGACGATCCTTGCCACTTGGGTCGTGGTTTGGACTGTTCATTCCCGCGGCCAGATTCCTGTCTCGCCCTTAGTACGTCCTCCGACCTGGCCCGGGTGGATCCCCGCAACCTGGCCGCCGCCGAAGCAGCACAACCGCATTCGTGAATGGTGGGGACAGGTTGACATGTTTCAGCCATCCAACTGGCAGGAGTCCGGATGTCTTCAAGTTGAATACGGTGTGGTGGGCGTGCCGTGGACGGCGCTCGAATGGCGTTATCTGGTGTACGCGATCGACGATGACCATTCACGCGTGGAATATTCGGGCGGATGGCGATTCGATCCGAACGGAAGCATTCCGATCAGCATGTTGCCACTCCGCCCAACCTGGCCCGGCTTCGCCCTCAACACCGTCTTCTACGCGCTGATCGCATGGTGCCTCTGGCAACTCCCGCCGGCAATCCGTCGCCGCCAACGCCGCCGCAATGGGTTCTGCGTGCGCTGCGGGTATGACCTGAAAGGCCTCGCCCCCGCTGCCCCCTGCCCCGAGTGCGGCACCCAGCCCCGGGCTTGATCGGCCGGGGCTGCCTTGATTGGAGATGTGGTAGAGTGAACCAGTGGTCAATGAGCGAACCAAACGGTCGACTCGTCGCGTCGTGGGAACGGCCACATTTTGTCTTGTTGTCGGCGTCATCGCCAATGCCATCATGTGCTTGGGGCTTGAGTGGAAACTCCGCAAGGGCATTGGCCATGGGTCCATGCTCGTTGCGTCTCCCAACCTTCCGTGGCCGCGTCCGGCTCCTGCGGGTTGGGAGCCAGAGGCCACGGCAATCGCAGTAGACTCCGGATTGGGATGGACGCTCCAACATGTTCAGGGCAGGCAGCGGAGTCTCTTGCAGGGAACCGGATTTGTCGACTTTGACTACGTACCGCCCGTGTTCATGGTGTGCCGCAGTGTTGGGTTCCCTTGGCGCAGTCTCGGGTCTTGGACGCTCATGGAGAGTACCGGAACGCTCCCGAGCATCCAGACCGAATGTGGTGCTTGGGCTCTGCAGACCGGTGGTAAGCACGAACTTCTGATCCCAGCAACTCCAATCTGGCCCGGCTTCGCCCTCAACACCCTCTTCTACGCCGCGCTCGCATGGACCCTCTGGCAAGTCCCGCTGGCAATCCGCCGTCGCCAACGCCGCCGCAATGGGTCATGCGTGCGCTGCGGATATGACCTGAAAGGATTGGCCACCGGCGCGCCCTGCCCCGAGTGCGGCACCCAGCTCCGGGCTTGATTGGCCGGGGCTGCTTTGTTGGCGTGGTAGACTGGCAGCATGAAGAACGACCCGCGCGAACATTGCTCCGCTCGCGTGCCACGAGTGCTGTGCCGCACCGCGTGGTGGCTTGGGCTGGGGGCGGTGCTTGTGTATGTTGTAACGTGGGGCTCGGCAATCGCTTCATGCTGGAACAGCGAGTTTGTGGATTGGCGTTGGCAGATCGAGTGGAATGAAATTGACGAAGAACTCCTCGCTTCGGACTGGCCGTTCGAACGACTTGGCCAGACGCCTCCCATCTCTTGGCGGTGTTTTCGAATGCCCCTCTCGCGAATAGATGAGGCTGAATGGCTGCCGGTTCCCGGGCAGAATAGAAACGTCAGCGTGCACTCATGGGGATTGCCATTTCGAGGACTCCAGTGCTCGAGTGTGCCGGATTCGACGTTCGGCTACAGAACCCGAGGCGGTTGGCATGTCAACACGTCCCAGTCGATGTACGTGGAGTTGCCTCTCCGCCCCATCTGGCCCGGCTTCGCCCTGAACACCCTCGTCTACGCCCTACTCGCATGGGGCCTCTGGCAACTCCCGCCCGCGATCCGTCGCCGCCAACGCCGCCGCGCAGGCAAGTGCGTGCGCTGCGGATATGACCTGAAAGGGCTCGCCCCCGCCGCCCCCTGCCCCGAATGCGGCACCCAATCCCGCTCCCTTCCCCCGCCTTCCTCCCGCCCTCAGCCCCTCACCGGTGAACCCCCTCCACCCCCTCAAACGTAATCCGCACCGGCCGAATCCCCCCCTTCTCATCAAACTCCATTTTGTCCACGCACACCACCCGATGGTTCCCATCCGTCTCTCCCATCGGCCGCCTGTGATACACAATCACGTACTCGTCCCTCCCCGGAATCTTGATCACGCTGTGGTGCCCCGCTCCCGTCGCCACCGCCGGATCCTGTTTCAAAATCTTCCCCACCCGCTCAAACGGCCCCAGCGGCGAGTCCGCCACCGCGTACGCCACCGAATAGTTCGGCCCCGTCCACCCCCCCTCGCTCCACATGAGGTAGTACTTCCCGCCGCGCTCCAGCATGTACGGCCCCTCCACATACCCCTGCGGCGTAATTTCCCGGTACTTCGTCCCATCCGCAAACGCCTCAACGCTCCTGAAGTCCGCGCTCAGCCGCGCAATGTTGCAGTGCTTCCACCCTCCATACACAATGTACCACTGCCCATCCTTCTTATCGCGAAACACGAACTGATCGATCGGCTGCGCCCCGTTATGAAACCGGTCGATCAGTGGCTTGCCCAGCAAGTCCCTGAACGGCCCCTCCGGCCTCTCGCTCACCGCCACCCCGATACCCCCAACCGTCTTGTCATTCTGAATGTCATTGGCCCCGAAGAAGAAGTAGTACTTCCCCCCGTTCTCCACCACCGCCGGCGCCCACATCGCCCGCTTCGCCCACGCCACCTCCCCCGTGCTCAGCACGCGCTCGTGCTTCGTCCAATGCACCAGGTCCGGCGACGAGAACGCATCAAAGAAAGTCTGCTGCTCATACGGCGCGGAAGTCGTCGGATAAATCCAGAACGCCTTCCCGAACACCGCCCCCTCCGGGTCCGCGTACCACCCCGCAATCACCGGATTCCCACTCATCTCCGGCGCCACCACCGGCCCCCGCCCGCCCCCGGCGCATCCACCCATCCCCCCAACAACCGCGGCCGCACACGCCAACACCCAGGCATCGCGCATCATCAACTCCTTACACCGCCCCACATCAAATCATACCAATAGCACAAACAACCCACGCCCGGCATGAGCGAGTCTGTGACCGAACCCCGCGGATTTCTCCCCGTGGTTCAAGTGCGTTTGCTATCACACGAATCCTGTTTGATTCACACGCCCGGCATGAGCGAGTCTTCGAGCGAATCCCGCGGATGCACGCACGATTTCTATTTCGGAATGGTATCACACGCTCCCGGCAGTCTTTCCGCCGCCGGGGAAGTCATCAACACCCGCTGAACCAGCTCCCCAGGAAGTCGAAGATGTCCTGCACGTTCGCCGCGCCCGAGGAATCGAAATCGGAGCCCTGGCTCCCCGTGAACCATGCCGACAGGTAGTCAAAGATGTCCTGCACGGTGACCGTACCGCTGCAGTTGAAATCCGCGAGACAGAAGATCAGAGAGGACGGGCTCGAGGTCAGACTCGTGCACGAGCTGGCCACCGTGCACGTGAACGGAATCACCTGCCCCAGTCTGAACGGGTTCTCAAAGCCGTTGCAGTTCAGCGATGTCGCTTGCGCGCCCTGCGCCGTAAACGCCAGTTCCCCTGAGCTCGGATCGGTGTTGACGCCCTCCACGACGTTCACCGGCGTTCCCAGGTGCGGCGGCGTCCACTGCCACTGGTAGCTCGACGGCTGGTCCCCGTCCGTCGCCAGGATCGAGAAGCTCGCCGAACCCGTGGAGCAGATCGTCTGCGAAGCCGAGGGCTGTTGCGTAATCGTCGCTGGCACATGTACCGTCAGAGTGGCGACGCTGCTCTGTCGCGGGCCGCACGTGTTCGAAACGGCGCAGCTGTACGAGCCCGCATCCCCTTGCTGCGCACCGGTGATCGTCATCGCTGGCGTCGCCGCGCCGGAGATCACCGCGCCCGTCGCCGTCGGCCCGTCGTTCAGTTGCGTCGCGCCCAGCATCCATCGGTAGGTGAGCGAAGCCCCCGTCGCATTCACGCTGAACGTCGTCGGAGTCGTGCCGCAGGCCGTCGCGTTCGCCGGACTGGACGAAATCGTCGGCAACGCGCAGCCGGTGGTCACCGACGCCACAAACGCATTGAAGTTAATCACGCCCAACCCCGTCACGTAGTCCCAGCCGGCTCTGGCCGTGCTTGTCCCGCCGCTGTTCGGCAGAGCTCCGTTGCTCCCCGTGGTAACGTCATACCACACATCGGAGCGACCGTTCTGCGAGTAGAAAAGGTCCTGGATGCGCCCGAACCGCTGCTTGCCCGCCGCGTTCGCCGGCAATCCGCCCTGCGCGATGATCTGCTGCTCCGCGACCGCCAGAGAGCCCGCGAACACGGGGCTGGCGAAGCTCGTCCCGGCCGAGCCCGTCGAAAGCGCGCCGCTGTGATAGAAGTAATACGCGCCCGAACTTCCCGAAGCGTTGAGCGCAACGTCGGGAACCAATCGCTGGTTCACGGTCGTCGGCACGCCCGTGCCATGCTGCCACGACGGCAGAACATTGAACGTGGCCGTCTTCGTGCTCCAGCCGCCGCCGGAGCCGCTCCAGCCCGTTTCCGATGACCGTGCGCCCAAGCCATTGACCGTGGCCACCGTGCCGCCGACCTGCAAAACTTCCGGCTCATAGTCGGGATACGAATACGGCTCCAGCGTGGTGCCGCTGTCGCCCGTGGCTGCCATGTACGTAATCCCCTGGGCGCTCATCGAAACGTGCAGGTTGTGCGCCGAGTTCGCGCTCGAGGTCGAAAGGTTCCAGCCATAGCTCTCAGTGATGACATCCGCGGCGTTGTCGTTCACTTCCTGCGTCAGCACCCCCATCAGATTGGATCCCCCGCCGTCGTAAATCCGGAGATTGCACATCGGCGCCATCCCCAGCGCCATCTGGATGTCGAGGTCTCCCTCGCCCCCAGCCGTCCCGCTCCCAGCCCCGCCGTTGATGGCAATAACCGTGATGTTGTTTCCCACACCCCCGGATGGGGTCGGAAGCCCGTACTGGGAGTAATACAGCGGCACGTTGGTCAGGCGATAGCCGTCGAAGTTCGAGATGCCGACCGTTCGCCCCTGTCCCTGCGTTCCCGCGGCATACATCGGCGCGACGGAGTACAGCGTTCGTGTCTGCGTCGGCGTGAGAATCCGCGGCAGGGGTTTTGTAAAGCTCTCAAGCCCCGCCACATCAATGACCGTGGAAGCGATCCCCGCCGGAAGCGTCGGCGTCGTGGTGTTCGAGAAGTATCGAGTGTTCCCCGGCTCATCGTTCCGCAGCGTCTGAAACTCATGGATCGACGTGTTGAACGCCTTCTCGGCCTGGGCAACCGTGCCATCGGCCAGAATGCTCAGCCGGTTCTTCCCCACCAGAATGATGTTGAACCCTTCTGATTTGAGGTAGTCCACAACACTCTGCACCTGCTTGTCGGAAACCCCGAAGCGAGCGCCAACTTGCTCCGGCGTCAGAAAGTGCTGGTAGTTCGGGCTCGCCGGATCGCTCACGCTGTCCACGAAAGCCGCCATGCCCACCGGATCGGCGTACGGCAAGCTCACGGTCACATGCAGGATTTGCTTCGGATCCGAACGCCCCAGGTCCTGAGATCGAGCGACCACGTCCGGAACTTGCATGGGCAGCGCGACGCGCTGCACGGGCTGTTCCGCAAACGCGCCCGCAGCCAGCCCGAACATCGAGGCCGCCGCCCCGATCAGAAGCGCGGCGGTCACAGGCAGAGAAGTCTTGCGACGAATCGAGCGCGAAAAGGATGCGGACATGGCTACTTTTCCCCTCACGGGTGAAATGGAAGAACACAAAGTCTGGCATTCGAGTTCCAGACGAAACCAGAACGGCATCGCCAGGGCTTGCAGAAGGGCCCTGCATTCACAAAAGATTCGCAGACGCCAAGCGATGGTTCCCGGATTGTTCGGCCAACGACCCCCCGACCCCCCGACCCCCCGTCCCCCCAACCCCCGAGTTCGAGTTCTGATTGGCATGGCCGCCCCAAGCCGCGCCCGACCGCCCCCAACGCATCGAACCCCGGAAATCATGCCTTCAAACTCTCCGCCCCCCGCAGAACTCTCTGTCCCATAATGACAAAACCCTCCGACGACCCCGTCGAAGGGCTGTTCCAAACGCAAGCGGAGGGGAGGGGATTCGAACCCCTGGTACCCTTGCGGGTACGCCGGTTTTCAAGACCGGTGCCTTCAACCACTCAGCCACCCCTCCAAGGGTGAACCACCAGTTTACACCCCCGAGCCAGCGAGCGCGGTGTGCAGATGCCCCGGGGACTGTCGCGGCCGTAAACGACTTAGAAACGCGGCGACGGCTGAAGCGGCGGAGGTCGCGCAGAACGGTATCGTGGTTCGAACCCCATTCCCCCGCCCTATCCACGGCGTCCGCACGCTCCGGCATCTCAGCGTTCATTCCGTTCGGATTCAGACTGAGACACAACCGTGGGGCGTATGAGTGTGCGGTGGAAGTCGGCCGCCAATGCAAAACGGGTCCCGCGTTCTTCACGCGGAACCCGTCGATCAAACGGTCGTCTTGCCTTGGCCGTCGTTCGGTGCTTAGCAACCCACAAACCAAGCGCTCAGGAAGTCGAAAATGTCCTGCACGCCGACGCCGTCAAGGCCATTGATGTCCGCCCGCGGATCCGCGGCGAACCACGCGCTCAGGAAGTCGAAGATGTCCGCCACTTCCGCCGCGCCGGAGCGGTTGAAGTCCGCAGCGCACACGATCGGCGTGAAGCCCGTCACAACCCACGCCTCCACACCGTTGGTCGGCGTAAGCGAGCCCCCCGCGATCACCGTGCCCGTGGAGTTCACGGCCCGCACCTCGGTCAGTGTGAAGCCGACCGGGATCACGCCCCCCAGCAGCGTGTTCAGGTCCTGCATCCCCACATCCGCCCGCCACACGAACGCTCGCTGCCCGCCTCCGAACGCCGTCGCGGCGGACATCCCCACGATCGTGCTCCCGTCCGTCGAGATCGCATACGCGTCGCTGCGAACGCCGCCCGCAAGCGTGCCCATATCCGTCAGCCCCGCCGCGGCCGTCCATCGGAATGCGTGCCGCGTCTGCCCGATCGCAAAGTCGCCCACCACCACCGTGCCGTCCCCGCTGACGCCGTTGGCGATCCCCGCTCCCGTCGTGATCGGCGTCATCCCCGCCGCACTCGTCCACACAAACGCCCGCTGCACTCCATTGAACACGCCCCAGCCCACCACCACCGAGCCATCCGTGTTCGTCGCCAGCGCCTCGCTGTTGGTCGGATCAACCACGCCCGCCGCAGCCGTATCGATGTATTCCAGGTGCCCGCTGTTCCCATACCGAATCGCGCGGTGCGGCCGGAACGCCCCGCCGCCCCCGCCCGCGCCGCCCGAGGCGGACCAGCCAATCGCGATGTTCCCATCGCGCGACAGGCCATAGCACTCGCCGCCGTGGTAGAGCTGATCCGTCACCGAGCTCGTTCCCGCGCCCCAGCGCACCGCCTTCACGCTCCCGCTCGTCTCCCCGCCCACGATGATCGTGCCATCGGCCGAAACGCCGTACGCGCCCGCGGCCGGCGCCAGCGGATCAAGGTCCTCGATGCCCGTGTCGGACGACCACCGGAATGCGTGGCTGCTCGACCCGTAGTAGTAGTTGTTCCCGCTGTGCCCGACGACGACCGAGCCGTCCTCGGAAACGCCGTACCCGGAACTGAACGTGTTCGATCCGGGCAGCGCGCCGACGAGGTGGAACGTGGGCACCGTCGCGCTGGCCGCGCCGGCGATTCCGGCGACGGCGGTGAGAAATGCGGCTGCGAATCGGGTTTGGAAACGGCTGGTGAACATGGCGGGTCTCCGGTGGCGAGGGGTGATGGGGGGGTGGGGGTGGGGGGTGCGAAAGGGGTGAAGTCCATGGGCCGAATGGCCCACGGCACTTGCATGCGAAAACCCCATGCTCAACCTGTCAACCTTGCAAAGATCCCGCACATTCCTGCCCGTCAGTCGCGGGTGGCCCTGCCTTCGAGCGCACCGCGCCGTGCCACTGTCTTGCGGTTCCTCCGCAAGGCAGTGCGGTCTCGACGCGACCGTCGGCCGTGCAGTAGTCCTTCCAGAATCGCGCGGGCCAGCGCGCTCGAAGGAAGTGCTCCGAGCCCATACCCCCCATCGCCTCCGCTCACTCCGCCCCCTCCGCGATCCTTCTTCTCCGTGCCTCTGTGTCTCCGTGGTGAATCAGACTTAGCACCCCGCGAACCATGCCGGGTGGACCGACTCACCAAACCGTGCCGCCGGTTCGCTGCCTGCCCCCCCAACTCTGAAGCGGCAACCGGTGCGGCATGCCAGCGATGTCCGCACACGCCCCCCGCCCTCAGCCCCCTGCGCACGCACCGGTTGCCCGGCCAAAGCCCCGGGCGAACCGGTCGCACGCCCATTCTGCTCACGAAGCCGGGCCACCCGCCGAGGGGGATTGGGCCGCGTGCACGACGGGGTGTGCCACGACTCTGCCGCTTGGGGCAAAGTCGTGCGGCTTCACCGTGACCTCACGACTTTGCTCAGAGCAGCAAAGTCGTGGCACCCAAAGTCGGGCCACCCGCCACGCCCATTCTGAACTCGAAGCCGGGCCACCCGCCGCAATAGAATGTACGATGGGGAATCCGGGCCGCATTTCCGCCATCGCTCTCTTCCCGATGCTGTTTGTTGGGGGGTTCGTCGTGATCATCGCGATCGTGCTGTGCGCCTCGGTTCCCGCTGTGGTCGAGTGGGCGCGGCTGGGCTCGTACGTGCAAACGACGGGGACGCTTCGTGCCTCGGATATCCAAGCGCTCAACGGGGGCTATGCGGGTGGTACACACAGAGGGGGCGGCGTCGCTCCGAGCTTCATACCTGTGGTGTGGTACGACTACACGGTGAACGGGCGGGCCTTCACGGGCAACCGAATCCGGATGATGCCTGTCCAAACGCACTCGTTGGCCGAGGCCCAGAGGGTCATCGCCGCGTTCGGCGGCCCCCCGTCCCCGCCCTCAACACCGCTAACAGTGTGGTACGACCCGTCGCACCCAGAGCGCTCCCTGCTGCTGCGCGACCAGAACGGCGAAGTCCTCAACGGGCCGGTCGCGTGGCTGGGGCTCGCGGGACTCATGGGCTTCATGTTCCTGTACGCGCGCTGGGTTCACTCGAAGAGAAAAGCGGACGGGCCGCCGATTCGCCGCCTGCTCCCCCCACACTGAGGCGGCAACCCGTGCGGGATACCCGGCGGGTGGCCCTGCCTTCGAGCGCACCGCGCCGTGCCGCTGTCTTCCGGTTCCTCCGGAAGGCAGTGCGGTCTCGACGCAACCGTGGGCCGTGCGGCAGTCGTTCCAGATTCGCGCGGGCGGCGCGCTCGAAGGAAGTGCTCCGAGCCCATTCCCCCGATCGCCTCCGCTGTCCTCCGCTCACTCCGCCCCCTCCGCGTTCCTTCTTCTCTGTGTCTCTGTGTCTCTGTGCCTCTGTGGTGAATGAGCTTCAGCAACCCGCAAACCACCCCGCCAGAAAATCAAAGATGTCCTGCACCGTCACGCTCCCCGAGCCGTTGAAGTCCGCCCGCGGGTCAAGCGCGAACCACGCCGACAGAAAGTCGAAAACATCCTGCACCGTCGTCGTCCCCGACAGGTTGAAGTCCCCCGCGCACGGCAGCGTCGGCGGCGTGCTCGTGGAGAGATACACCACCGCCAGATAGCTCCCCGTCCCCGCTCCCGCCTGCACCTGCACGTAATACGTCCCCGTCGCCGGGATCGGGTACGCGTAAATCGGCGAGTCCAGCCCCGGCCCAAAGCTCCCGCTGTTCTCCAGCACAAGCGTGGTCCCCGTCGGATCAAGCAGCGCGGACTTCGCGTCCAGCCCCGAGGTTGAAACGACCCGCGTCGAAACCAGATCCCCAGCCGTGAAGTGGTACGAGAAGATGTCCGTGTCGCCCGCGGCGATCGATCCGCTCATGGTGTTGATGTACTGCACCCGCCGCCACGACGTCGCCGAGTTGTTCGCCGTAGCCACCGTGTCGTTCGGCTCCGTCTCGCTCCCCAGCGTTCCGCCGGTCGTCGGCGCCGCGCCGGCATTCTCCAGATAGATGCCCAGCCGGTACGTGCCCAGAGCCGTCGTCACCCCGGTGTTTGTCGCCGCATACCCAGCCCCCTGAACAATGTACGTATCCGCCACCGTGATCGGGAACCGCCAGATCAGCGAATCCCGTGTCGGTCCGTTGTCATCATCGTCCGTCACCGAGTTCGCGCTCCCCGCGCGGAAAAGCCACACACGCGTGTCCGTGCACGTCCCCGCACCAGCGCCGGACCCCTCCTCACTGATCGTCAGCACATCCCCCACCTGCAATGCGCCGATGTTGAAATAGTCCTGATCCGTCCCCACCGTGATCTCCCCCGAAATCCCCATGTGGTACAGACTCCCCGCGAATGGCAGGAAGTTCCCATTCGCGTTCGTCGCCGTGGCAATCGTCCCGTTCGGCTCCGTCTCCGCACGCCCCGCGCACGGCCGGATGTCGCACGTCACCGAAGCCGCCTGGAACACGCCCGACGCCGTGAAGCACGCCTGCGCGCTCTGAGTCACGCACACCCCGCCCGAAACACAGCACGCCCCGATCGGATTCACCACCACAAACTGCATCGTGTCATTGAACGTCCGCCCCTGCCCATCCGTCACCGTGTACGGCAGGTTGTACGAGCCCACCGCCAGCGTCCCCGTCGTCCGCTGCGCCGAGTAAATCCTGTCTCCCGCCGCCGCGTCCGGCGACGCCCCGTTATCCAGCAGCGCAACCGTCCCCAGCCCGATCGCCCCCGCGTTCACATTCACCACCACGCCCGTCGACGCCGGCACCGTCCCGAAGTTCACAAACACCGAGAAAACCACCGCCCCGCTCCCCGGCGCGTTGATCGTCCCCGGCGTCGGCGAGCCAAACGCCGTCAGCGGCAGCGCGGCCAGCGACACATGCCCCGCCGTCGCCGCGCACGCACCCGTCAGCGTGATCGAATACGCCGCAGGCGTCGTCCCCGGATTCCCCGATCCCGTCCATCCCGTCACCACGCCTCCCGCCCCCGGCCCATCCGGCGCACGCTGCGTGGTCTGCGGCGTATCCAGCCAGATCGCTCCCCCGCTCGACACCGGATCCCGGTCCGATGCGCTGATCGCCAGGTAGTAGTCCCCGTTGCTCGTCACAAACTGATTCGTGATCGTGGACTGCGTGTTCGCCAGCGTGTCATCGCTCAGCGCAATCCCCACACCCGCCGAGTTGAACAGGAAGAGCTGCGTGTTGAACGCCGCCCCGCCCACCGTCGTCGCCGAAAAGTTCGCAAAGTCGCACACGCTGATGCGGTACATGTCCACATCGTCCACCGTCAGGTTCCCGCTGATCGTCGCCAGCGTCCCGCTCCCCAGCACCACCCGCGCCGTCGCCGGCAGTTCCCCAACATCCCCGTTCTCCGCGTACGGCGGCACATCGTTCGCCTGCACCACGCTCGTCGCCGCCGAACTCGCCGTGGAAAACGAGAACCCCAGCCCGCGCTTGGCAAACGCCCGCCACAGAATCAACTGGTTCACGCCCCCGTTGTTCACCAGATCCGCTTGCAGTATCCCGTCCCGCGCCTGCGCAAACGTCGGATTCGCCGCCTGCAGCTTCAACCCATCCACCACCAGTTGCTCGATCAGTTGGTTCGCCGCGAATCCATAAATCTCAAACAGCCCCGCGCGGCACTCCCACAGCGTCGTACACCAGATCTCCCCCGTGTTGTGTACCTCCGTCGATCGCGTCACGCCCTGCGCCGTCGTCCCCGCCGTTCCATACGCATCCCACGTCAGCAGATTCTTCGTCATGTCCGTGCTGTACGGATACCGCCGAATCCCCCGGTAGAAGTTGTTTGTCACATACCCGCCGAAGTCCACCGGCGCATTCGGATCCTCCCCGCTCGCCGACAGCAGGCAGCACGCCATGAAATCGCTCCACCCCTCCCCCATGCCCCCGCTCTGCGTCGCCCCCAGCGAGCTCAGCCGGTTCGACAGCCCGTGCGTGAACTCATGGAAGATCACCTCCGCATCCAGATCCCCATCCCGCCGCGGCGTCGTGTTCGTCCAGAGATACATCTGACATCGCGGCGATTGTCCATCCCCCGGCGTCCCGAAGTTCGCGTTGTTCGTCCCGCCCCCATCCTGACAATCCAGTTGCACCGCATCATTCCCCAGCCCGCCCCGCCCGTAGTTGTTCACCTGAAAGTTTCCCGCCACCTCGTTGAATCCCAGCGCGTAGAGCCGGTCGTGGTAGATGTTTCCGAAGTAGAACGCCTGCGCCATCGCCGCGTCCCGCGCCGAGATCGGGTCCGCCCCGTTGTCCTGCGGAAAATCAAACAATCGCGCCGCCCCGCCATCCGCCCGCGGCGTGTCCGCGACATTGTTGTTGTCCAGATCCAGATGCGCATCCACGTTGTTCCCGCGTGTGTCCGTGAACTCCGCCCCCGCCACCCCGTTCGTATCAAACCATCCAAACGGCGACGCCGGCCCCAGCGTCGTCGAATCCACCACCACCAGCGATCGCGATGCATACGGATAGTGGAACCCGTCATTGGTCAGCCGCCCCGCCCCCGGCGTCGGGCTCCGCCCCGGGTACACCCGAAACGTCGTCGTCTCAAAGCACAGCTCATCAAACCGGTGCAGCACCTTCCCATCGATCGCATCGATCACCAGTTCGTACGTGTGCCCCACACCCTTCATGGGTATCACCACCGCCCACGCCGGCCGAATCTCATCCCGCGTCATCGGAAACAGCACACGCTCCGTCGTAATCGCCTGATCCGTCCGGAAGTCCGCCGAGTTCTTCCACGTCCTCTTCCCGCTCGCCCCGCGCCCCTCCTCCGCCGGCGTCGAATCCGCCGTCACCACCACGCCCACGCTCTTCGCCCCCGCGCGGATCGCCTCCACATCGCTCAACTTCCAATCCGCGGCCAAAAAGTCCCCCGCCGGCCGCGTCAGCATCGTGCTCGAGATATTGATCAGCCGCCCATCCTGGCTCACATTCGCCCTGATCCCCGCATCAAACAGATCAACCCCCTTCACCATCTGCTGCAACGTCAGATGCCGCGCCCCGTTGTGGTCCGTCGCATAGTCCCGCGTCACCCGCGCCGCCGCCACCTCCGCCGCATCAATCTCCAGCAGCCCCGCGTACTGCTTCACAAACCCCTGCACCACATCCCTGGGCTGCGCCCCCGCATTCGCCTCCGTCAGCATCTCCTTCCACGATCCCACAAACCGCGCCGTCCCCAGACACGCATCCTCATCAATCCGCACAAACTCCACCCGCCCCCGCAGCCGCGCCAATGCCTCTCGATACTCCGCCCCCTTCGCATGCTTCGCCAGCGCATCCAGCACCCCGCGCGTCGGCGTGCCATCGGCCGCGAGTCGAATATCAAAGTTCGGCAACCCCTCCTCATCCCGCGCCCCCGCCGGCGCGCCCCCGACACCCAACGCTGCCAACTGCCCCGACGCCCTTCCCGATCCCATGCCGCAAACCGCCACAACAGCCGCCACCGTCAATAAACAGCTCGTGATCCGCGCCATGGTCATCTCCTCAATCCCCATTGCCACACAACGAACTGCCTTCCGCCTCGGCTCCCACCCCGGATGCCAATCCCCGGCCCCGTGCCAAGCAATTTACACGAACCCGGCCCCGATGCCAAACAATCAGCGAAAAAGACCCTGGGCCTCAGGCCAAAAAGTCGCAGTTTTCCGGACCCGGGGCCTCGCCCCGACCGTTGATCACCGGCCCTTGATCACCGACCCGCTCACGCCCCGACTCCACGTCTTTTCCCCGCCCGTCAGGGCGCACGAATGTTGCCAGGGGCGCAGACGCGCTTCGCGTCAAGCCCCTGGTCCCCGCAGAGTGCGAAGCACTCTCAAGCCGCGCAGCGGCGCCAGTGCCTTGTGCACCTCACGAAACCCATGACATCAGCCCCGCGCCCCAACCCCTTCCCACCCACTGCCCACTCCCCACTCCCCACTCCCCACTGCCTTCCCCTCCCCCCCTCACTCCACCCCGCACGCCCCCGTCTCGCAACTCTCCACCTTCCCCATGATCCGATACCGATTCCGCGCCACCATCCCATACACCCAGTCATTGATCTGCTTGATCCCCGGCACCCAATACACCCACGTCACCAGCCGCCACACCTTCCGCGTCGCCAGCACCCGGTTCACCGCCTCCGCCCCGCTCGCAATCTCCCCATCCGCCGACACCAGTTGCAGAGCGCGGCCAATCCCCTCCCGCACCGACGCCGGAAACCGCGCCATCTCCCCCGCATCCTTATTCGACACCCGCCGCACCACCCCCGGCGCCGCCAACCGCATCACCCGCTCCGACCCCGCCGTGCAAAACCGGCACGACCCGTCATACACCAACACCAGCGGCCGCTCCCGAGTCGCATTCCAAGCCATGCCGCCATTCTACGTTCCACTACCTTGGCCGGCTTGGCGGTCTGATCGCCACAGATCCCTGGGCGCCTGCCAAATCGCCGTGCTCGCAGCGGTTGTCCGGTCTCACTCCGACGGCTCAGGCAGTTCGGTGATGGGCGGAGCGTCAATGAGCGCGATGATGGCCCCCGCCATGAAGTACTCTCGATAGCTCGTCTTGGGTGGTTCGGTAAGGACGCCAATCTTCGCAAGACGATGGATATACGACCGGGCAGTTGGCTTGCTCACGTCGAGTCGTCTGGCAACTTGTTCCACGGTGACCACCGGATGAACAAATAGCTCATCGACGACCGACATGATGCGCCCGGGGGCGTTTTGCGCGGCGAGCTTTTCCCGGTATTCCGCCCGCAACTTCCGCATGGTTCGCACCCGGGTCTCCGCGTCCTTCGCTTGACAGGCGATCGCGGCCATGAAGAACTTGACCCAGCTGATCCAGTCGCCATGCGTTGACACCCGAAGCATCAGATCGTTGTAGTTTGCCTGGCGAGGTTCAAAATACCCGCTCAGATAGACAAATGGCTCGCGCAACAGCCCCATTCGACAAAGCGATAGCGCAGAAATGAGCCGCCCAATACGCCCGTTGCCGTCGGGGAACGGGTGCAGTGTCTCGAACTGATAGTGCATGAGCGCGACGGCAACGAGTTTGGGAATGCCGTATCGCTTCTTGTTGGCGTAGACCTCCAAATCGTTGAGCCCGCTCGCCAAATGCTCGCCCGCCGGAGGCGGAACGAATCTGGCTCCAGAAAATCCCTTTTCTTCGTTGCCGATAAAATTCTGGTTGGTCCGAAACTCTCCCGGAGTCATGTCGCTCCCGCGAACCCGATTGACCATCAACTCCTTGTGCATTCCCCGGATCAATCGTAGAGAAATTGGGAGTTCGCTTGCCAGCCCAAAGCGAAGGGCAGACACGTAGTTCATCACCTCCGTGATTTCGCCGCGCGGCGGGCGCTCGCCCGCTTCCGCCGATGCCAGCTCCTTCGCCGTGGCAATAGTGTCCTCGATTTTGGAAGACAGAATCGCCTCTCGACGCGCGAGCGGTGCCCATAAAAGGTGTGCATTGGCCAGATCCTCGCCAATGCCGTCGAGTCGCGCGAGCGATCGTTCGGCCGCAATCAAGTCCGTGTAAATGGCCTCCAGCAGCACCGGGCGTTCGAACTGCGGCGGCAAGAGATCAGGCACGAAGGCGATGCCCTTTCGATGAACCACCTCGACCTTTCCGTTTTGGTTCGCTCGCTCTTCGAAAACGATTGGCACCAGTCTGCCCGGTGATGCCTTGGTGAACTGACTTGCCAACATGGAAAGCATCCTTTCCGAGTTCCGAAGAGATGAAAAGTTTTATGCCATTTTCTTTCCGTGTCAAGGTGTGGAATGCCACAATCCATCGAATACCAACACGAAAACGGGGAGAACTCACTGGGACGCCGAGTGAACAGGAGCATAACTGAGCTCTGACAACCCCTTGACAACCCCGTTCAAAATCCGTATATTACCCAAACATCGGCCGCCCAATGCGCGACTGTGTTCCGGGGGTCCCAAATGTCAACGTCCACCGCTCCGCTCACGCACAACGGCTGCCGCATCGAGCCCCAAACTCCACCGAAAAAGCCGGGTGGCACTGGCGGCACGGTGGGGGGGTCCGCCAGCGATGCCCTGCCCCGTCCCACCCTCCGCTTCAACCCCCCCGACGACTCCCCCGTCATCTCCCAGCTCGCCGATCCCGACACCTCTCTCTCCTCCATCGCCCGCGAGCACAACACCACCCTCGACGCCCTCACCCTCTGGATGATGCGCCCCGACATCGCGCAGCGCATCGACGCCCTGCAATCCTGCTTCGCCCGCCGCATCCATCTCACCCTCGCCAACCGCTCCGACGCCGTCATCGGCGTCCTCACGCGCGTCATGGATGAGTACCAGTACTCCGAGTCCCACCTCCTCTACGAAACCTCCAACCTCCGCGCCCAGGAACTCCTCTGCCGCAACCGCGAAACCGCCCTCCGCGCCACCAACTACTTCCTCCGCGTCGCCCGCTACTTCAACCCCACCTCCCGCCCCCACAACTCCGCACCTCGGCCCTCACCCGCTGATGCCTCAATGCCTCCTGCCTCGATGCCCTCTTCCCCTTCGCAACCTTCCGTCTCAACACCCGACACCCATCCCGATCTCCCATCCCACCAACCCGCCCCAACTCCAAATCTCCCCCCTGCCAGCCCCCACAACTCAACACCTCCCGCATCCCCCGCTGATGCCTCGATGCCTCCTGCCTCGATGCCTTCTTCCCCTTCGCAACCCTCCGTCACGACGCCCGACACCCATCCCGATCTCCAACCCGACCAATCCGCCTCCTCCCCAACTCCCGAACATCCCGCACCACCACTCGCCGCCAAAACCGCGCCCATCTCCTCCCCTTCGAAATCACAAGTTCCTAACTCCGCCCCTTCCCGCTCCTCCACCCCCGCTCTGCTCACCAACGAACACTGGCCCTGACTCCCCTCCCCAGCGCAGTGATTTCCCCGCGGGCTCTACACTCGCCCATGCCCGCTCCAACTTCACTCCGCTCCCTCCCATTCGGCCAGTTCCTTGATCAAGTCGCCGCCAAGACTCCCGCTCCCGGCGGCGGCGCAGTCGCCTCCGCCACGGGCGCGTTGGCCGCTTCCCTCGGGAACATGGTCGTCTCTTTCTCACTCGGCAAGAAATCCCTCGCCGACCATCAACCCGCGCTCACCCGCGCGGCCACTGTCCTCGCGCGCACCGCCGACCTCCTCCTCGAACTCGCCGAAGAAGACGCCGCCGCCTACTCCCTCGTCAACACGCTCTCCAAACTCCCGGAGTCCGACCCCCGCCGCGCCGCCGAATGGCCCGCCGCCGTCCAGGCCGCCGTCAACGTCCCCCGCGCCGTCGTCGGCGCATCCTGCGATCTCCTCCGCCTCCTCGAATCCCTCCACCCCATCACCAACACCCACCTCCACTCCGACCTCGCCATCGCCGCCATCCTCGCCGAATCCGCCGCCCGCTCGGCATGGTGGAACGTCAAAGTCAATCTCC
Organism: Phycisphaerales bacterium; assembly: GCA_038225655.1. GTDB lineage: Bacteria > Planctomycetota > Phycisphaerae > Phycisphaerales > UBA1924 > UBA4658. The sequence continues at coordinate 19,272 of JBBRQY010000021.1, forward strand.
CCCTCCTCCCAACCCCCGAGTCCCGCGCCACCCTCGAACAAGAACTTCAGACCCTCCTCCAAGACGCCCAAACTCGCCGCCAAACACTCGAACACACCTGCGCCTAATTCCATTCCGCACATCCCACATCCCACATCCCACATCCCACATCCCACATCCCACATCCCACATCCCACATCCACATCTGACATCTCAAATCTCAAATCTGACATCCCCCTCCCCATGCGTTCCATCGATACCCACTCCTCCCTCCGCATCGCCGTGCTCATGGAAATGCTCGAGGATGTCTCTCGCGCCAAAGACGCCGAGGCCGCCTTCCGCGCCTTCGCCAAACGTATCCGACGCGTCCGCCCCATCGACGCCTACGCCCACATCTCCACCAGCGGCCTCGCCCCCGGCCAGTACCGCGTCCACCGCACCCATCGCGCCAAGGGCGGCGAGTTTGAAACCGTCGCCACCGCCCCGCGCGATCTCACCACGCTCCCCATCCGCACCGGCGGCTTCGTCGACGCTGTCATCACCAAGCGCGAGCCCCAGCTCTACCAGGACATGGCCCTCGGCGCCGATCCCATCCTCGGCAAGGTCACCGAGGGCATGGGCTCGTGCATGTGCGTCCCCATGTTCGAAGGCGGCCACATCGCCGGTTGGTCCCTCATGTTCCGCGCCGATCCCCGCGGCTACGCGCTCAGCGATCTTGAAGACGATCTCCTCATCGGCAACCTCCTCGGCTCCATGACGCTGAACATGGCCGCCGTCGAGCAGATCTCCGCCCTCAACGGCCAGCTCCGCGCCCAGTTCGAGGAAGTCGCCCGCGTCCAGGACGCGCTCCTTCCCGAAGCCCCGCCCGCGATTCCCGGCGTTCGCTTCGCCGCCAGCTACCACACCAGCGGCCAGGCCGGCGGCGATTACTACGATTTCTTCGATCTCGGCGCGGGCAAAGTCGCGATGCTCATCGCCGACGTCAGCGGCCACGGCCCCGCCGCCGCCACCATCATGGCAATGCTCCACGCCATGCTCCACGCCCGTCCCGATGTCTGCACCTCCCCCGCCGGCGCGCTGAAGTTCGCCAACACCCAGCTCGCCGATTCCAGCATCGAGGGCGGCCACGTCACCGCCGTCTTCGCGCTCCTCAACGTCCCCGCCCGCACGCTCACCCTCGCCCGCGCCGGCCACCCGCTCCCGCGCCTCCGCCGCGCCAATGGCCAGATCGTCCCCATCGGCGGCGGCGCGGGCGAGGGCTCCGCGCCCCTCGGAATCGTCGCCGATCCCTACGACCCGTGCGAAACCACCATCCCCCTCGCCCCCGGCGACACCGTCATCCTCTACACCGACGGCATCTCCGAAGCCGAGAACGCCAAACACGAACAGCTCGGCATGGAAGGCCTCGATCGCGCCATCGCCGCGGCCGACGATTCGGCCGACCACATCATCGAATCCCTCCGCGCCATCGTCTCCGCGCACACCGCCGGCGCGCCGCCCAAGGACGATCAAACCCTCGTCGTCTTCCGCATCGAGTCCTGATCAGAATCCGACGGAGCTAACGGAGGGTGAGCCGCCGCGGCCGTCAGTTTCCACGCCGAGCCGCACCGGGCGCACGGCGTACACCCGTCCGCGTCTGCCGGGAGCATGGCCAGATACGCCGCGCAGCTCGGACAGATCCCCGCCCGCCGCAGAGTCTTCACCATCGGCACACTCGCCGTCGCCAGCCGCCCCGTCAGCATCCGCCAGCAGATCGCCGTGTACACAATCACCATCCACCCCGCAAACAGCAGCGGCAACGCGGCGGCCATTCCCATCGAGGACCGGATGAACATCGCCACCGCCCCCGTCACCACCGCCAGCCCGATGAACGCCACCGGCAGGGCGCACCCGAACCGGCGCAGCGCCGTCGCGCTCGCCACCGCCCGGCGCACCGTCTGCGCGTGCTCCGCGCCGATCTGCTCTTCCAGCCCAGGTAGGTCCAGCCCGACGCGGGCCACGGACCGATCGCGATCGTCCACGATCGTCGGCGTGCGCCGGATGAAGCGCAGATACCTCCGCCAGATCGAGGGCGTGTCGCCGGGCATGTCCGGGCGCACCGGCAGGTCCACGCGGGCCACCGGCGCGTGCCCGATCCGCTCCTGCTTCCACGCCGCGCCGCATTCGGGGCACACGCACGCGCCGTCGCTCTCGGGCGCGGCGGCCCGCAGGTCGTACCCGCACGCCGGACACCGTCCGATCCGCAGCACCGACTCGACAATGCGCTTGGCGTGCTTCCGCCGCGAGAGCACCATGACAATCCGCATCATGGTGAACACCGTAATCCAGACCATGATCGACGGCGCCCACGGCGGCAGCGCGACGAGGTACTGCCGGGCCAGCAGCGAGACGACGAAGATGCCGACGATGGCGACAAGGATCGGAAGCGTCCGCCGCATGCTGAAGATGCGCCCGGTGTTCCAGATGCTCTCGTGGATGCGTCCGACCGTGGAGGAAAGGTCCGGATCGTCGCGATACGCCTTGGCGTTGAGCTTGAGCGGCTCAACGCGCCGGGCGCGATCGTCGAGGACTGTGGGCTTGGACCAGAACATGGCCGCAAGCGTATCGGCGCAGCGGACATACCCTCGCCCGATGCCCACGACGCCCAAACCAGAGACCCCCGAGTGGTTCGCCCTCCCCGATCCCGAGCACGGACGCGATGGCACCGGCCTGCGCTTCGGCTGCACCATGTGCGGCAACTGCTGCTCGGGCCCGGAGGGGTACGTGCTGCTCACGGATGTCGAGATCGCCGGGCTCGCCAAGCGATTGCGCATGAGCGTGCAGGACTTCACCGACGAGCACACCCACATGACCCCCGAAGGCCGATCCCTCCGCGAGAAGAAGTCCGAGAAGGGGCTGGACTGCACCTTCCTCGACCGCGAGAAGATCCCCGGCAAGGCCGTCTGCGGCGTCTACGAAGACCGCCCCGCCCAGTGCCGCACCTGGCCCTTCTGGGAGAGCGTGATCAAAACGCGGGCATCATGGGAGCGGGCCAAACGCGTGTGTCCGGGAATAGACACGGGAAAGAAGCATGACTTGGTGCAAATCCGGGTCGCCAGAGCCACGGTCAAGATCTGATTGGGAGGACCGCCATTCCGACCGCCAAAGACCAACTCGCCGAACATTGGCTGAGCGCCACGGCGCGCCCGGCGATCGCGGGCGCAATTGAGTCCGTCTACGCCGACGCCGCGGCGGCCATCGCTGCTCGCGGCCCAGCCTGCTGGGCCTCGGGACGCTGCTGCAACTTTGAGCAGCACGGGCATCGGCTGTATGTGACGGGCCTGGAGGCCGCGTGGTGCGTGGCGAAGCTGCCGGAGATCGCGGGGACGCGCCGGGAGAACTTCCCCGAGCCCGCGCTGCGACTGCCGGTGTTGCAGGCGGCCGCCGGGCGCGGCGGGTGTCCGTTCCAGATCGACAATCTCTGCGGCGTGCACGCGATCAAGCCGCTGGGGTGCCGGGTGTACTTCTGCGATCGCTCGGCGCAGGAGTGGCAGATGGAGTTGAGCGAGCGGCTGATCGGGCGCGTGCGGGCGATCCACGATGAGTTCGGGATCGAGTATCGGTATGGGGAGTGGCGGGAAATGCTGGGGAGGTTTGTGTGATCAGGGGAGCAACTGCGAGATGCTCTCGGCGGACCACGCGGTGTCAAAGGTGAAGCGGATGGCCTCGCCGGTGGAGGTGACGCCGGAGATCAGGATCGCGCCGGCGCTCGTGATGGTGGCGCGGAGCGGGCCGGTGAGGTGGGGGGCGTTGGGGACGGCCGCGGAGATGGTGGCGTAGGCCCAGGTGTTTTGGCCGCCGGTGAAGGTGTAGCGGTAGAGGACGATGTCGCCCGCGCTGGTGAGCCCGGCGACGAAGCCCGCGCCGGCGGCGTTGGACCACGAGGCGACGGAGCCGGAGGCGAGCGTGGAGGAGCCGGGGGTGGTGGAGGTGGCATTGCGGGAGCGCCAGCCCTCGCCGGAGCGCCAGGTGATCATCCAGAGATTGCCCGAGGCGTCGGTGCCGGAAATGTTGACGATGCGGCCGGAGGTTTCGGTGGCGGTGATGTTCCCGGTGAGGGAGGCGCAGCCGGTGAGCTGGGAGAGGTTCGTCCAGTTCCAGATCTGCGTGGCCAGGCCGCCGCCGGGGCGGAAGAAGAGGATGACCTCGCCGCTGGCGTTGGTGCCGAGGATGTTCAGGGAGTTGCGCTGCGTGACGTAGGAGGTGAGCGTGCCGGTGATGGAGGGCATGGCGTGGTTGCGGCGGACGAGGTCGCGTGCGGCGAGGTCGGTGAAGAAGTAGCGCCAGCCCTGGGGCCACATGATGCCGGTCATCCAGTAGGTGACCATGTGGCCGCCGGAGTCGAGCCCGGCGATCTGGCGGAGGCCGGAGGCGTCGGTGAAGGTGGTGAGGTTGGAGGTGATGTTGTGGGAGACGAGGATTTCGGCGGTGAGGTTGCGGAAGGACCATGCGCCGGTGGAGGAGCGTTTGAAGACGAGGACGCCGGAGGAGGAGGTGGCCGCGGCGTAGAGGAGACCGTCGCGGGAATCCACCCAGGCCTGCAAGTCGCCGGAGATGGCAGGGGAGTTGGCGGCTTGCTGGATGTCAGTGGAGGACCAGACGCCCTGCGGGGAGCGGATGGCGACGATGGGGCGGCCGAGCTGGTTGATGAAAGAAAGAACGGGGCGTGCGGCAGATCCGCTGCCGAGCCAGAGGGGATTGACGGGTTGGCCGCTGGCGCCGAGGGATTGCTGGGGAATGGTGGGGGCGAGGATGGTGGCGGTGTACGAGCCGGTGGAGGCGCCGTCGACGGAGTCGATGAGGAGGTAGTAGCGTGCGCCGGCGGTGAGCGTGGCGGAGAGGATGGAGTCGAGCGGGTTCGTGCCGGGCGCGCCGGTGGCGATCAGGGTGTTGTTGGCGTCGTAGAGGCGGAGGCGGGTCTGGAGACCCGCCCCACCAACACTGACGGCGGCGAGAGTGGTGAGGCCGCTCTTGGTGGGGATGAAGGTGAAGAGGTCCGAGTCGGAGGAGACTTCGATGGAGCCGGTGCGCGAGCCGTTGCCGGTGGTGGAGTTGATGTCGATGGCCGCGGCGAGGTTCCATTGGCCGAAGTTGGCGAAGTCGTCGGGCGGGGGCGGGGGTGGGGCCGCGGGGCCCTGGATTTGTGCGATGTATGCACCGGTTTGCGTGGGATCGGCGGAGTCGATGAGGAGGAAGTAGGTCTGGCCCGCGGTGAGGGTGAGGATGGAATCACCGGTGGCGAGGAGGTTGTGCGCGGCGTCGTAGATTCGCAGGCGCGTGGTGAGACCGGCGCTGGTGGAGAGGGCCGAGAGCGTGGTGTCGCCGGATTGGGCGGCGGTGAAGGTGAAGAGGTCGGAGTCGGCGGCGGATTCGAGGGAGCCGGAGCGTGAGCCGCTGGAGGAGGTGGGGTCGATATCGATGGCGGCCGCGAGGGACCATTGACCGGAGTTGGCGAAGTCGTCGGGTGGAGGGGGTGGAGGCGGGGGCGTGACAGGGCCGTCGATGGTGATGGTGTATGCACCGGTGGCGGTGTTGTTGGTTGCCGAAAGAAGGATGTAATACGTGGAGCCCGCGGTGAGGGAGACATCGGCGACGGAGTCGGTGGGGAGCGTGCCATCGGCGCCGGTGGCGATGAGGGAGTGTGCGGCGTTGTAGACGCGGATGAGGCCGTCGAAGCTTGCGCCGGTGGGAAGGCCGGAGATGTGCGTGACGCCGGTTTTCGTGGCGGTGAAGGTGAAGAGATCGGTGTCGCCGGAGGATTGCAGCGCGCCGGTGCGCGAGCCGCTGCCGGTGGTGGGATCAACGGAGATCGTTGCGGCGAGATTCCACTGGCCCGCGTTGGCGAAGTCGTCGGGGGGTGGAGGCGGCGGGGCGAGTTCGGAGGTCTGTGCGGAGAGTTCGAGGTTTTGGCCGCTGATGAAGGCGGATTTGACGACGCGGTAGTTGTCGCCGGGGCGGGTGAAGACGACGGTGTAGGAACCATTGGAGAGGGGGAGCTGGTAGTTGCCCGCGGCGTCGGTGGTGTAGGTGGCGGCGGGGGTGCCGGTGGTAGTGGAGCCGGTGAAGACGTCGATGCGGATGGCGGATGCGCCTTCGCCGATGGAGTAGAAGTTGTCGTGGTCGGCATCGGCGAAGATGACGCCGAGGAGCCAGGGGGCGCGGGTCTGGGAAGAGGGGTTGCCGAAGTCGGCGGTGTAGTAGGAGGGGTAGACCGCGCCTGGGGTGTCGAGCGCGAAGCCGGGGCCGATGTGGTCGTAGTGGTAGGAGGCGTCGAAGTCGGTGTAGAGGGAGAGAACGTTGCGGCGCTCGCTGGTGGCGGACATCCAGGAGAGGTAGAGGGCGTCGATGGTGGAGTAGCCCGCGCCGATGTTCTCGCCGGCGGTGCCGGAGTATCCGGCGTTTTGGGCGCGGGTGGTCGGGGTGAGACCGTCGGGGTTGTTGTGATCGAAGAAGTTTCGCGCGGCCATGTCGGCGGAGTGGAGCCGGGCGGAGGCGGTGAGGGATGCGCTGAGGGCGAGGGGCTCGTGGGGGACGAGGAGGGCCTGCTCGGCCTGCGAGAGACCGGTGGCGAAGTTCAGCCCGAGGCGGTCGGCCTCGGCGAGCGGGTTGGCGCGGGCGCGATTGATGAGCTCGGCGAAGAAGACTTCCTGCGGCGTCCAGGAGTAGAGAAGGGTGCGGGATTCGAGGGGTTCGAGGGCAGGGAACACGGGCAGGATGCCCGTGCCACGCGCGCGGAGGCGGCGCGGGGAATGGGCGGATTTGTGGGTGGGAATCCGCAGAGACATGGGTACGACGCTCCCGGGCCGGCGACGAGGACGCGGGCTATGGGAAGATCGTTATTTGACGGTGCGGGCTTGTGGGCGGGCGCGGGGGAGGGCGCGAAGATGGAGGGGGTGTGCGGGCTGGGCGCGTGGGGGAAGATTCCGGGTGGTTTTCGGACGGAGGGTCGAAGGGGAGGAAGGCATCGAGGCAAGAGGCATACGGCATCAGCGGCGGAGGCGCAGGCGCAGCAGGAATCGCCATGCGGTGCCGTCGGGAGTGAGGGGTGCAAGGGATGGTGCGGGCTTGGTGAGGCCGGACCAGCCGCCGCGGATGGTGGCGCGGTGGCGGTTGATGCTGAGGCCTGAGAGTTTGTGGGACCAGAGGTAGCCGAGGAGGGCGCCGAAGGAACCAAGGCACATGGGCAGGATGCCCATGCCACGGTGGCGGCGGGCCATCCAGATCCAGTTGCGGGTGGCGAGTTCGTGCCAGCGCGGGGACTTGGGTTGGCCGGGGCCGGAGGGGGAGTCGTGCCAGGCGATGAGCGCGGGGTTGAAGTGGACACCTTGGCCCGCGGCGAGGAGTTTGAGGGCGAGGTCGGCGTCGTTGCGGTAGAGGAAGAAGGCGGGTTCGTAGCCGCCGACGAGGTTCCAGGAGGCGCGGCGGATGAGGTTGGCGCAGCCCATGATGGGCCAGGAATCAGATGTGGGATGTGGGATGTGGGATGTGGGATGTGAAGAGGCGGTGTGCGCGAAGGGCCATTCGCTTTTGCCGGACTTGGGGTGGATGGGGTGGAGGGTGACGGCTCCGAGTTCTGGGCGGGAGGCGAGTTCGTCGATGGCGGCGAGGAGGGAGTTTTCGTCGGGGGTGGCGTCGTCGTCGAGGATGAGGACGGCGTCGGCGGTGGAGCGGGCGACGGCGATGTTGAAGGCGTCGACGCCGGCGTTGGTGTCGAGACGGATGAGGTTTACGCCGCGGGGTTGGAGGAAGGACTCGACGCGGTCGGGGGTTCCGTCGCGAGAGGCGTTGTCGATGACGGTGATCTTGCGGAATGTGGGATGTGGGATGTGGGATGTGGGATGTTCGGAGGGAGCAAAGGCAGGAGAGGTCAGCAGCGCGTTGACGGTGGATTCGAGGGCGGGCCAGCGGTTGTGGGAGAGGATGATGGCTTCGACGGAGAGGGATTGGCCGCGGGTGGAGAGGGTGGCTCGGGCGGCGGGGTTCAGGGGGCTGGGGCCGGGGGCGGTGCGCTGCGCGATGCGGGCGGCGCTGAGCGTGCCGAGGAAGAGGGCGCGGGCGGCGCGGAGTGGCGCGAGGAGGCGCGAGGGAGAGCGGATCCATGCGGCGTTTGGCGCGAGGTGGACGAGCGTGCGTGCGGCGAACCAGGAGTCGGGGCGGGCGCGGGCGGGGAGGAGGGCGATGTCGGGGGGGGAGTGGTGAGTGCCGAGTGCCGAGTGCAGAGCGGCGCCATTGGATATCAGGGCTTGGAGGAGGGTTGCGCGGTCGGAGTCGGGGATGTTGAGGTTGGGGTGGATGCTGAAGCGGCGGCCCTGGAGGGAGCCGAGGCGGGCTTCGAGGGCGGGGACGACTTGGTCGGGTGTGAGCGGCGGGTCGAGGTCAATGGTTCCGGCGGGGGCTTGGCCGCGGGTGTGGCCGGAGGCGGCGTGGGCGAGGCCTTTGAGGTGGAGCCGGGCGAGATCGGGGCGACCGGCCATTTCCTGCTGGGCGGCGCGGAGGGCGTCGAGCATGGCGCGGCGGAAGTGCGTGCGGCGCGGTGCGCCGATGGCGTGGAGTGGGGCGTGGGCGTTTCGGGTGGTGTAGTAGCGCGTCCAGGTGGGGAAGCGGTCGAAGCGCGGGTGGTAGGCGGTGGCGCGCGGGGTGGCGACGATGCGGCCGCCGGTGCGCTGGGCCATGCGGATGAACCACTCGACATCATCGCCGTTGAGGAAGGTGTCGGGGAAGGGTCCGGCGGCGCGGGCGGCGGGGGAGCGGATGAGGGCGCAGCAGGCGGCCAAGTAGTCGATGTGGGATGTGGGATGTGGGATGTGGGATATGGGAGGCAAAGAACCAGCTTCGTTCTTACATCCGACATCGGACATCGGACATCCGACATCGGTCACGCCGGCCGCGCCGGGGACCATGGGTTCGAAAATGCCGGTTCGGCGGTTGATGCGGCCGCCGAGTTCGAAGGGTTGGTGGGTGAGGGGGTCGGCGATGGCGGGGCCGGCGGCGATGATGTGGTCGTCGGCGCGAAGAGTTTCCAGGAGAATGCGGAGAGTGTCGGGGGGGATGCGGGCGTCGGAATCGACGAGCCAGATGAACTCGGGGTTGAAGGACTGCCAGGCGGGTTCGGCGGTGTGGTCGCTCGAGGAGAGTGCGAGGGCGAGCCCGGCGGAGAAGCCGCCGGAGCCGCCGGTGTTGGTGTTCAGCCGCAGGTGGTCGAGATGAAGCGTGGGGGGGGTGGGGAGGTGGGAGAGAGGAAGGGTGGAGCAGTTGTCGACGAGGATGATGCGCAGGTCGATGCCGGAGGTGTTCAGGGCGGCGAGATCGGCGAGGAGCGCGGCGGCATCGGTGGGGCGGTTGTGGCAGGGGACGACGGCGGCGATTCGGGCGAGGGTCGGGGGGGGAGGGGGCGCGGCGGAGGGGATTTCCACTCGAACGGGGCGGGCGAACTCCGGGAGGCGGCCAAGGGTGTCCGGGCGGGGCGTGCGCAGGCCGGGCTCGGCGGCGGCCGGCGCGGAGGCCGGGTCGGGAGGTAGGACGGATGCGCTGGCCATGGGGAGGGCGATCGTAGGTCCGGGGACTGGGGAACCGGGCGGAGGGTGGGTGCGGAGCGGAGGGTGTGGAATAGGTGAGGGTGTTCGCGGGGATCGCCGGGATCGCTACACTCTTTGGGCGGTGGGGAGTGGACGGTGGGGCAGGGCGGGCGGGTGCCGGAAGCCGAAAGTGGTCGGCGGGCGCAGCAATGCCCGGCTCAGAAGAGCCGGGTCACCAAAGCCATACATAAAGGATCGCGGCACCATGCGTACATCCAAGATTCGTCGGACGAGCAAGCGGAACGTGAACCCGGGCAATCTGCTGGAGCAGTTGGAACAGCGGGCGATGCTGACGCTGAACAACTTTCCGCTGATCACGGATCTCTCGAATCCGAACGATTCGGTGGTGCGGTTCCAGACGAACTTCGGGGATGTGGACATTGAAATGTTCGATCAGGCCGCGCCGATCACGGTGGCGAACTTCCTGAAGTACGTGCGTGACGGGGACTACGACCAGAGCTTCTTCCACCGGTACGCGCTGGACCAGTCGAACAATCCGTTCGTGCTGCAGGGCGGGGATGCGCGGTTGCACAATCCTTCGACGACGGGGGCGTTCAACGGGACGGGGACGGCGAACCAGGCGTGGGAAGCGATTCCGACGGACCCGCCGATCACGAACGAGTTTAACCAGTCGAACCTGGTGCGGACGATCGCGATGGCGCGGATCGGCGGACAGGTGAACAGCGCGACGAGCCAGTTCTACTTCAACCTGCAGAACAACACGAGTCTGGACACGGTGGACCAGGGGTTCACGGTGTTCGGGCGTGTGGCGACGCAGGCATCGTGGGATGTGATCCAGGCGATCATCACGGGGACGACGGTGAACAACCAGTCGGGCGTGTTCGGGCAGTTGCCGGTGAAGACGGGGTTCACAGGGAACGACGTGACCGAGGATCAACTGGTGACGATCCGCGATGCGGAGATCATCAAGCCGCAGGGCGTGGCGGCGTTCTACACGTACCGCGTGTACTACCCGGAGGGGTTCGCGGGCGGGACGATCAACGAGTTCCTGCCGATCTCGAATCCGGGATCGACGACGGTGAACTACCAGGTGATCGTGCGGGCCGAGACGCGCGATGCGCTGCCGACGCCGGCGGCGGACTTCTGGTATCGGGACAAGGTGATCAGCACGGGGACGATCGGGGCGAATCGGCGGGCGGGCGTGACGCTGAGCACATTCACGTCTCCGGTGAACAACCTGGTGCCGGAGCAGGGCAAGCCGTACGCGATCGAGGTGTGGGCGACGGGGCCGGTGGGGGCGATGCTGAGCCACTATGACTTCGGATCATCGACGATCGAGGCGTTCGGGCGAACATCGTCGTCGACGTGGACGCTGCCGGACATCCGGAAGGGGACGGACATTCGGGACTTTGTGGTGTGGGACAATCTGGCGGATGTGACGGCGCATCTGACGCTGACGTTCTTCACGACGACGGGATCGGGGCTGCCGCCGGTGGTGGTGAATGTGACGACGGAGGCGTTCCGGCGCGGCGGGATCTCGATCGGGGACACGGCGACTCTCGCCGACGGGCTGTATGGCCTGCAGATCACCTCGGACCAGCCGATCTTCGCGGCGAGCACGCACTACAAGACGAGCGGCGCGGACAAGGGCGGGGCGACGCAGCTTGGGATCACGGGCAACGGCTCGCCGCGGGGCGTGCTGGCGCTGGCGAACAATGGGGCGCTGGGATCGGGGATCGCGGACACGATCTCGATTGTGAATCCCGGGACGTTGCCGGCGGTGGTGACGATGATCGCAAGGTTTGATGACGGATCGCCGGACTTTACGATCACGAGTTCGGCCCTGATCATGCAGGGGATGAGCCGGTCGAGCTTCACGATGCCGGACGTGGCGGAGCTGGCGGGCAAGAGCTTCTCGCTGCTGTACTCGAGCGGGTCGCAGAACGTGTTCGTGTCGACGTCGCACGTGGAGCACGGGGATGTTGCGACCAACGCGTTTGCGTACAGCGCGGCGACGCACCACGACTTTGGCGAGGGATTCATGAACGGGGCGCGGGCGGGGACGGACCTGTTCGAGCAACTGGGCATCTACAACCCGAACGGCACGTTCTTCGGGGCCTCGCAGGCACAGCCGGCGAATGTGACGGTGCGGTTCCTGTTCAACGACGGGTTCGTGCTGGCGCAGGACTTTGTGATCGCCGCGGACGGGAACCTGCAGATCGACCTGACGACGTTTGCTCCGCTGCTGGCGCAGAACGCCAACGGGCGGTATTACTTCTCGATGGACGTGGTGAGCGACGTGCCGGTGGTGGCGATGTTCCGGCACTACGACACTTCGCTGGGCGGCTTGCAGCCGTCGGGCGGGGACAGCAGCAACGGGACGCAGCGCGGGCAGGTGCTGCCGCTGAACATGCTGTGAGTTGAGGGGTTGTCGGGAAACGCGAGCGGACAAGACATGAGGCCTCTACGACCGGTGCGTCGTAGAGGTCTTTTTCATAGGGCTTTGCGGGCCCAGCGGGCGAGGGAGCGCACGGGCGCGCCGAGCGGGCGGGGCATGGCGTCGAGAATCCTGAAGATCGCTTTGCTCACGCGGACGGCGGGCTTGTGCTTGAAGTCGTCCACGGTGGATTCGAGGGCGGCGATTTTCTTGTGAGCCAGTTCGAGCTCGTCGAAGAGTTCGCAGTTGCGGAAGCGGAGGTCGCGAACGAAGATGGCGTCGCCGTTCTCGTCGAGCCAGTTGGCGTCGGCGCGGCGGAGGAGGACGTTGGAGAGCTGGATGATGGCGCGGGCGTTCTTCTCGTAGAGGGCGGGGTGGCGATCGACGATGGCGGCGTGGAGCTCGGCGTGGCGCTGGGCGGCCTGCATGACGAGGGAGTTGTCGGAATGGCGTCGCCAGTTGAAGAGGGGCTCGCGCACGCGGACGCCGCGCCAGTTGCGCTCGGAGAAGCGGAGCCAGAGGTCCCAGTCCTCGTAGCCGGCGCGGAAGGACTCGTCGAAACCGCCGGAGCGTTCGAAGTGGCCGCGCTTGATGAGGGCTGTGACGGGGTGGAGGTTGGTGACGAGCAGGAGCATGGGGTCCCAGGCGGGGACTTTCCAGATGCCGGTGCCTTTTTCGACGAGCTTCTCCTGGCAGTAGGCGTGGGAGACATCGTCGGCGGGGTCGCTCTGGATCTCGCGATGCAGGCGGGAGACGAAGGAGCGTTCGATCCAGTCGTCGGCGTCGAGGAAGACGAGGTATTCGCCCCAGGCCTCGCGGGCGGCGATGGCCGCGCCGGCGTTTCGGGCGGCGGGAAGGCCGCGGTTTGGTTGGTGGATGACGCGGACGTTGGCGCCCATCTCGGCGCAGGCCTCGCACTTGCCGGCGGACTCGCCGTCGGTGGAGCCGTCGTTGACGATGACGACGCGGACGAGGGCGTCGGTTTGTGAGAGGCAGGAGCGCACAGCATCGGCCACGAAGCGACCGTGGTTGAAACAGGGGATGATGATGGTGGCGCGAGGAGTGGCCATTCCTATACCACTATTCGCCTGCGGTGGAGCCATGTCTGTAATACTTTACGGAATAGGGATGAGTCTGGGGTGTTCCTACGATGAAAACCACGGAACGGGGGATGTCTTGCGGAGAACTGATCTGAGATGACTGATGCTTTCTGGCCATTTGCCAAGCGGATGTTGAGGTATCGGTGGCTGCTGCTGCCGGCGCTGGTGTTTGCGGCGCTCTCGGCGGGGGGGATGGGGGCGGGGCTGGCGGCGTTGAAGCCGGTGTTTGAGACGATTATGACGGACCACCCGAAGACACTGCCGTCGCTGGCGGTGGAGCTGAACGGGAAGCTGCCGGCGTGGGCACCGCACATTTCGCAGTCGGTGATCAACGGGTTGCCGGCGCGGCCGTTTGACGCGGTGCTGTGGATCGTGATCGGGATCGGGGTGCTGACGATCTTCGGGGCGATGTGCAACTTTCTGCATGCGTATCTGTCGCTGACGGTGATCAGCCGGACGGTGGCGAATATCCGGCGCGAGGCGTTCCACCGGGTGATCCATCTGCCGCTGAAGACGGTGCTGCGCCGGGGATCGAGCGACCTGGTGAGCCGGATCGTGTACGACACGGCGGCTTTGGCGCAGGGGTTCAACGCGCTGGTGAGCAAGTCGGTGGCGCAGGTGACCAAGGGGCTTGCGGTGGGTGGGCTGGCGTTCTACTACGAGTGGCGGCTGGCGGCGGGGGCGCTGGTGGCGGCGCCGCTGGTGGCGATCATTATTCGGAAGCTGGGCAAGCGGATTCGGCGGGCGAGCCGGGGCGCGCTGGAATCGCAGTCCGGGTTGTACCGGTCGGCGAGCGAGGTGATGAGCGGGCTGCGGGTGGTGAAGGTGTACACGAGCGAGCGGGCGGAGGAGGGGAGGTTTCACAGGACGAACAAGCAGGTGGTGGCGCAGGAGCTTCGGGTGCGGACGGCCCGCGCGCTGGCGAGCCCGCTGGTGGAGACGGTGACGATCTTCGTGCTCGGGTCGCTTTCGCTCATCGCGGTGTATGCGATTTTGCAGAAGAGGATCGAACCGGGGAACGCGTTTTATGCGTTGCTGTGTCTTGGCGTGGCTGGGACGGCGCTCAAGCCGCTGACGGGATTCCTGAACGACATTCAGCAGGCGTCGGCGGCGGCCGTGCGATTGCGGGAGTTGCTGACGACGGAGATCGAATCCGGGCACGACGGGAAGCTGCCCAAGCTGGGGCGGCACGCGCGGACTATCGAGTTTGAGGAGGTTGCGCTGACATATCTTGGGGCGGAGCGGCCCGCGCTGGCGGGGATCTCGCTCAAGGTTGAGCATGGGCAGACGGTGGCGTTCGTGGGGCCGAACGGGTGCGGGAAGACAACGCTGCTGAGCTTGATTCCGCGGCTGTTTGATCCGGACACGGGGCGCGTGCTGATTGACGGGCAGGACATTCGGGACTTCGGGGTGCGGTCGGTGCGCGGGCAGATCGGGGTGGTGACGCAGGAGACGGTGCTGTTCAAGGGGCCGATCCGGGACAATATTGCGTATGGAACGCCGCCGCACGAGGTGACGGAGGAGCGGATTCGCGACGCGGCGCGGCGAGCGCGGGCGGAGGAGTTCATTCTGGAGAAGCCGGAGGGGTATGAGTTTGCGGTGGGAGAGGGCGGGGCGGGACTGAGCGGTGGGCAGCGGCAGCGGATCGCGATCGCACGGGCGATCCTGCGCGATCCGGCGATTTTGATTCTGGATGAGGCCACGAGCATGATCGACGCCGAGAGCGAGGCGAAGATTGCGGAGGCGATTGCGGAGTTTGTAGGAGGGGGGAAGGAAGTGGGAGGTGGGAGGGCGGAGGTGGGAGGGACGAATGGGACGCATGCGGGGGCGCGGGCGCGGCGCGGGCGGACGTGCTTGATTGTGGCGCATCGGCTTTCAACGGTGATTGATGCGGATGCGATTGTGGTGATGGATCAGGGGCGCGTGGCGGATGTGGGGACGCATGGGGAGTTGCTGGGGCGGTGCGGGATCTATCAGTCGCTGGTGGCGAATCAGATGATTGTGACGCCGGTGAAGCCGGGGTGAGGGGGTCGCACGGGGAATGAGACAGCACGCGGAGGTTCGCGGAGGGCGCGCAGGGGTGCGCGGAGGGGGGAAGGGGAAAGGAGTTGGGCGTGAGGCCGCACCCGAGGATTCGGAAGATGGTGAAGTGGGGCGGGTTGCTGGGGGCGGTGATTCTGTTGGTGGTGTGGGTGGGGAGTGGGTGGTGGTGGCACGGGTGGTACGGGCAAGGCGGCCAATATCGTGGGGGCTATGTGAGCGTGTCGGAGGGGCGACTGACTGCTGGATCGAGGGAATCGATATTTCGGTGGTTAGTTCATCCGCAATCCATGCCGGGGGAACTGATCATCTCACCGTCCGAGCAACCGGGATTCAAGTGGTGGTTCTATTGGAATGACGACTCGCTTGACACTTCCTTCGGCACGCCGATATGGATTCTTGCGCTGGGCGCTGTGCTGATGGCCGCGTATGCGAGGCGGCTTGACGAGCTGGCGTGGCGGCGGGATCGCGTGGGAGTCTGCGCTCGGTGCGACTACGACCGCAGCGGGCTTGCGGTGGGGGCGGTGTGTCCGGAGTGTGGGGCGGCCGCGAGCGAAGCGTGCGATGGGGCGCGTGGATGATCGTCCGCCCTGCCGGGCGGGAAGGAAGTCACTACTTTCCAGGGGCTGGTTCGCAAGGCCTCGCCGCGCCCCTGGCAACCATCGTGCGCCCTGTCGGGCGAAGACAGAGTCTTGCTGACGGTCGGGCTACCTATCCGGGTGGAGGAAGAGGTAGTCGCGGGTGCCTTCGGTGAAGCCGGTGCAGGGGGTGGGCTTGGTGGCGTGCTCGGGGAAGGTGTGGGGTTGGTAGCCGAGGGTGGTGAGTTCTTTGACGACGTCGTGGACGGTCATGCCGAGGACTTCGGGGCGGCCGGGTTGGAGTTCGCAGTAGATGGGGGGGCGGAAGCGGGCGAGGGTGGCGCGGCCGCCGCGGAAGACGAGGGCTTCGGCGCCTTCGACGTCGATCTTGATGAAGTCGAGGCAGGCGAGGTGTTCGCGTGCGGCGAGGGCGTCGAGGGTGTCGGTGGGGATGGTGATGCGGGCGACGTTGGGGGCGGTGGAGGTGCCGAAGCCGGCGATGTGGGAGGTGTCGCCGAGATGCGCCGAGCCGGGGAGGATGCGCTTGGAGGGCTTGACGGGGACGAAGAGGTCGGCGGTGCCGGCGCGATCGGAGAGAGCGAGACGGAAGACGCGGACGTTTTTGTAGGGGCGGACGATGGATTCGAGGAGGGTGTAGTTGTACGGCAGGGGCTCGAAGCACCAGACGGTGCAGGAGCGGTTGTGGAGCGCGGCGAAGTTCTTGGCGAACTTGCCGTGGTTGGCGCCGATGTCGAGGATGGTGGCGTTGGGCGGGATGAAGGGGGTGAGGGCGAGGACGACGGGGCCGAAGCGGTTGCGGAAGCGGGCCTGGTAGTAGTGGTCCAGCCGGGCGAAGGACTGGGAGAGGGAGTGGAGATTGAGGGAGGAGAGGTCGGTGATGGTGGGCATGGGCGCGGGGAGGGTAGGGAATGTGGGATGTGGGATGTGGGATGTGGGATGTGGGATGTGGGGGGTGGGAGGTGGGAGGTGGGAGGTGGGAGGTGGGAGGTGGGAGGTGGGAGGTGGGGATATTGTGGAGAGCTATGCACAAGACTGATCCCAACGGGCTGCTGATTGAGTCGTCGTGTGATTTTTGCGCGCGGGCGTGGGATCCGGAGGGGACGGAGATCATGATCGAGGGGCACAAGGGGTCGCTGCTGTGCATGAAGTGTTTGAGCGCGGCGTTTGCGGCGGTGGTGCACCATGGGGCGGGGGAGGATCAGCGCGGCAAGACGTGCACGATGTGCATCGAGGAGCGGGGGCAGGTGCAGTGGGAGAGCCCGGTGGTGGACGACAAGCGGGTCTGCCTGCGCTGCATCAAGCAGGCGGCGACTGCGCTGGAGAAGGATCCGGAGACGGGGTGGAAGAGGCCGGTGGGAAGTGGGAAGGCGGAGGTGGGAGGGGGGAAGGGGGAAGGGTACGGGGAAGGGGAAGGGGAGGACGAAGACGAGTGATCCGCATGCGGGGCGAGGCGTCGTTGTATTGTTGTGTCAGGCAGGTGATTCATGAATGCGATTGCCCATCGAACCATTGCGTGGATGCTGGGTCTGGGGACAGCGCTGCTTGTGTTTGGGGCCATCGCCTCGACGACGCGGAACCTGACGATTGATTTTCGCGATCGGTATCTGCTGCGGCTGTATGCGGGGGGTATCTGGTTCATCCACAACGATCGGTTCCCGCACGGGAAGCCCGGTTCGGAGATATACCTCAATCGTGCGGATTACTCCGAAGCGGCCCTAGTGTGGAGTGTCAGCAAGACCGGTGCAAGGAATACAAACTACAGGGAGCACGGCATGCCGACGCTCTGGCTGGCCGCGCCGTGCGCGGTCCTGTGGCTGTTCGTGATGCGCCGCGACTTGCTGGATCGACGCCGACGATTATCGCTTGCGCTTCGGTTCTTTTGCATCGCCGTGGGTGTATGCGTCACGCTCGCGCTGTCCTCGGTTCTTTGGACGATGAGTTTGGATTGTTTTTTCTGTACCTTTCGCGAGAGCGCGGGAGCACTGTCGCTCGATCGCCAGCCCGACAACGGTTCGAGGTTGGAGTGGAACACCTCGAGAGTGGATTGGAGCGGGGTTTCGCTGAGCGTGCTTGTGCCGTGGTTCGAACGTCACCCAGCCGCGGCAGCGGCTGGAACGGGATCAACGACGTCGGGGCGCTACAACGGGATTTCGTACCGGCGTGGTCTTCCGATTCTTGCGCCGACTTCGCCAGGGTGGGCCGCTTCGCTTCCACTCGTCGTTCCGGGTGGGGTGTTTGGCCTGTGCGCCTTTCGAACATGGAAGCGCATGCGGCGATTGGCAGGAAACTGCTGCCCCAAGTGCTTCTATGACTTTGCCGGTCTCCCCGCCGGAGTGCGGTGCCCGGAGTGCGGAAGTTTGTCTGAAACAGCTACAGCGCAGTCCTCGTGAGGACTCCGCGTTGCATCGTCCAAAGTAGTATGGCGCGGGTGGGCGGCGAAATGGCGCGGGCGTTGCGTTCCACCCATTCGGCGAGTTGAGCAGTCGGGGCCCAGCAGGTGCCGGCGTATTCCCAGCGGTGGGCGTCGTTGGTGGGGCAAGGCGTGGCGAGGGGGTTGATGGGGTCGGGGAAGGTGAGTTTGAGGACGAGGTCGAGGGAGCGGGCTTCGGCGTCGTCGAGGAGGGCGATGGGGGAGATGTTGGCCGCGGCGAGGTTGAGGCCGAGTTCTTCGAGGCCTTCGTTGAGAAGGGTTTGGGTGAAGTGGGAGAGGGTGATGGAGGATTCGTTGGGGGGAGGAGGGGTGAGGGTGCCGCTCGGGGCGTTTTCCCAGAGGCCCTGGTAGATGCGGGTCTCGGAGCCGCGGCGGCCGAGGAGGAGGTGTTCGGCGCCGGACTTGTCGCGCGCGGTGAGGAGGGCTTGGACGCCGAGGGCGCGGACGTCGAGGCCGACGTCGGCGGCAGTGGCGAGGGTTTTGTAGGAGGCGCGGCGGGCAACGAAGGGCGTGGGCGTGGGGTTGCCGGGCACGATCGTGCGGAGGAACCGCACAGTTGTGGCACAGTCTTCGGGTGACGTGAGGAGGATCGGGCCGTCGTGGAGGCGCGGGTTGGTGCTGCGCAGTTCGGCCCAGAGCTGGTCGATGGCGGTGGCGATGGGGGGCGGGGGATTGAGCGCGGGGAGGAGATCGAAGCGGGGAGATGCGCCGGACTCGGGGGCGAGCGGGTGGATGGTGATGGTCGGGATGTCGGGGTGGGAGATCATGGGAGGCGTGAAGAGGTGAAGAAGAAGACGATGAGGATTAGGAGCAGGATTGGGATTAGGACAGGAAAGGGAGTCAGGTGCGTTGGAGGGCGAGGAGGGTGGTGAGAAGCGTGCGGCCGGCGTCGGGGTCGAAGAGTTGGTGGGCGCGGGTGGCGGCGGATGCGCCGAGTTGCTGCAAGTTGTGGCGCGCGGACCAGCATCGGTCGAGGGCGTCGGAGAGGGCGTCGGCGGTGGGGGACTTGGCGATGAAGCCCTCTTGGCCTTCGCGGATCCATGCGGCGTTGTCGCCGACGTCGGTAACGATGGCGGGGCGGGCGAGAAGCATGGCTTCGACGAGGGCGAGGGGGGTGCCCTCGCCGCGGGAGGGGAGGATGAGAGCGTGGTGGTCGGACCAGAGGGAGCGGATATCGGTGGTGAAGCCGCGGAAGTGGATGCGGTGGGAGTGGTCGCCGAGCATGGCGGTGGCCATCTCGCGGAAGCAGTGCTCATCGGGGCCGGTGCCGAAGAGGGAGAGTTGCCAGTCGCGGTCCTTCCATTGCGGGCGGGCGAGTGCGGCGAGGAGGAGGTCGTGGCCCTTGGTGGCGGCGTGCAGGCGGGCGACGCAGGCGAGTTTGAGGGGAGTGGAGGAAGTAGGCCAGGGGAGCGGGGAGGTGTCGGTGAGGTTGACGGGGTTGCGGAGAATGCGGGCGTGGGGGATGGTGATGCCGAGGGCGCGCTGGGATTGCTCGAGGTTGCGCTGCGCGACGTAGGCGTTGAGAGAGGCGAGCTGGACGAACTCGCGGGCGGGGATGAAGGCGCGGCCGCGGGGGCGCATGGTGTCGTCGTTGTATTGGACGATGGAGGCGACGGGCGTGCTGGAGGAGCGGAGGAAGTCGATCATGGCGGGGCCCCAGCGGCGGCCGGCGAGATCGAACTCCTGGCCTTGGCTGATGCATACCACTGTCGGGGCGAATGCGGCAAGGTCTTTGAGCCAAGGGTGTTTGGGGGCGAAGATGTTGAGCTTGGAGGGGCTGAGAGGGATGGGGATGAGGGTCGCGCCGCGATCGCGGAGGGCGAGGACTTGCTTGGCGGGTTCGTGCCAGGCGAAGACGCAGATGGCGACGGGGTGGTGATCGTCGAGGGCGCGGTTGGCGGCCGCGGCCCAGAGCTCTTCGCTGCCGCCCCATGCGAGACCCTTGTTGGCGGAGACGAAGGCGAGCTTCGGCTTGTGAGCGCCATTCATCGTGTGAGCACCATGAGGTTGGAGAGGTAGAGCGGGGCTTCGAGGTTCACGCGCGAGCGGATGAAGGTGGAGGAGCAGGCAGCGCAGATGGCTTTGCGGCGGAGGCGGGCGAGGCGCGTGAGGGACCAGGAGATTGGGCCGCGGGTGGATTGTTTGGGGCGGGATGCGCCCATGATGGTGCCGAGGACATCCCAGGCGTTGCCAAGTTGCTGTTGCTCGACGATGGTGAAGCCGGCGCGATTGGCCCAGTGGACGAGGGCGTGCGGGGTGGGACGCCAGAAGTCGTAGGGCTCTTCGTGGAGGGGGTAGATGAAGGGGCAGGTGAGTAGAAGAATGCCGCGCGGGGCAAGGAGGTCGTGGAGGTTGGTGAGTGCGGCGGGCCAGTCGGCGATGTGTTCGAGGACTTCGGTGCAGAGGATGAGGTCAAAGGGCGCGGCGGCGCGGAGGGCGGGGGGGAGCGGGGCGTCGAGGGGGCAGAGGAAGTCGGGGGTGATGCCGGAGGCGGCGACGGCATCGAGGGAGGAGTAGAGGAAGCCGCGGGAGGAGAGGGTGGAGCGGAAGGGCTGGCCGCCGCAGCCGGCGTCGAGGGCGCGGGAGTTGGGATGGGCGTGGGCGTGGCGGTCGAGAGCGGCGAGGATGGCGGAGTTGAGGAGGGGGACGATCCAGCGTTCCTGGGTGGCGCGGGGGGTGTAGGCGCGGCGTTCGTCGAGGACTGGGCGGGCGAGGGAAGCGGACATGGCAGAAGGATACTGGTTGAGGGGGAAGAAGGCATCGAGGCATCAGGCAAGAGGCATAAAGGCGGCGAGAGCGCCTGCCTACGGCTTCGCTTCGACTTCCGCGACCTGCTTGCGCAACAGCACATCCAGTACCGGGCCGGTGTTTGGGTCGGAGGATTCGACGACCTGGCCGATGCCGGCGAGGTGGCGGCGGAGGGATTGGATGGCTTCGTCGGCGGGGTCGTCGGTGAGGAGGACGCCTGCGAGCATCCAGCCGCCGGGGGCGAGGACGCGCCAGAGTTCTTTCATGAGGGCGTCGCGGTGTGGGGCGTCGGTGGGGAGGCCGAGGTGAATGATGGCGTGGAACGCGCCGTTGGTTTCGCCGGCAAGGGACTGGATGATGGCGTCGGCGGGGACGTGCTCGATGGAGAGGTTTGGCTGGGCGTAGCGGCGCTCGGCGAAGCGCGACCCCTGTTCGTCGGGGATGAGGGAGACGACCGAGCCGGAGGGGCCGGCCATGCGGGCGAGCCAGTCGCCGGTGTAGCCGGTGGTCATTGGGGGTGTGGGGATGTCGAGGATGCGCGAGCCGGGGCGGAGGATGGTGGCGATGCGCTGGTAGCGCGTGAGCATTTCCGGGCCCATGAGGTCGGCGTAGCAGCGGGTGCGGGTGCAGCGGGCGAGGAGCTTGGCGCCGTCGGGGAAGGTGACGCGGTAGTCCTTGAAGCCGGGGGAGCCGGAGCGCGTGGCGAGGGCGCGGGCGAGGCGTTCGGAGGTGAGCTCTTTGTAGTAGCAGCGCGGGGAGTGGTGGCCGCGGCGGATGCCGAGGGAGGAGCGGGCGTGCTCAAGGGCGAGTGCGAACTGTGCAGCAAAACGGGCGCGGGATTCGCGGAGGCGGGAGAGAAAGGGGAGCGAGGTGGATGGGGGCACGGGGGATTGTTGGGGGAGGGAGGGGGGGTTGAAGTGGGAGTTGCGAGATGGGAGTTGGGAGGTGGGAAGGCAAAGGCGAAGTCGAAGGCGCGATGAGGAGCAGGATTCGGATTATGATTAGGACAGGAAGAGGGCGCGCTGGGGGCGTTTGACCTCCCACCTCCCACCTCCCACCTCCCACCTCCCACCTCCCGCCTTCACCCGCCTTCACCCGCCTTCACCCGCCGAGCATGTTTTCCAGGCCGGGCATGTTGGGGAGGCCGAGGGCTTCGGCTTCTTTGGCGATCTCGCGCTGGGCCATGACCTTGGCGATGTCGGAGGCGTTGTTGACGGCTTCGACGATGAGTTGCTGGACCTGCTCGCGGGATTTTTCGTCGCCGGAGGCGAGGCCCATGCAGACGGGGGGCTCGAGGGTGATGGAGATGAGCTTCATGTCGCCGGAGACGGTGGCGCGGACTGCGCCGCCGCCGGAGCCGCCGGCGGCGCGGAGTTCGGAGAGGCGCTGCTTGATGCGCTCGCCGGAGGCCTTGAGGGCGTCTTTGTTCTTGAGGAGGGAGGCGAGTGCGCCGGCGGCTTTGAGGGAGTCGAGCATGGGGGAATGTCAGATGTGGGATGTGGGATGTGGGATGTGGGATGTGAATCAGGTCGGTTTGCGGGGCTGGACGTCGACGATGCGGCCGCCGAAGAGTTGGAGGGCGTGCTGGACGAGGGGGTGGTCGGCGGCGTTTGAGTTGGAGGTGGTGGGGCGCGGGGCGGGCTGCGCTGAGGGGATTTCGGCGGGGGCGTTGTCCGCGGCGGATGTTTCGGCGGAAGAGTCGGGGGGGCGGGGGGCGATGGTTGATCCGTCGTCGATGGCGCGGATGAGGGCTTTGAGGGGGGAGCCGTGCTCGCGGGTGAGGAGGTCGGAGATTTGCGTGAGGAACTTGGGCGCGCCGGAGGCGTAGCGCGGCGGGGCGATGATGGTGGCGATGCCGGACTCGACGCTGGTGAGCGCGGAGTTCATGAGGATGGCGCGCATGACAGGGGATGCGCTGGCGGCGCGGATGACTTTGGACCAGAGGGGAGCGAGGGCGGCGGGCGTGGCGAGGGCGCCGATGGGGAGTGTGGGTTTGGGCTCGATGAGTGTGGTGGGGGAGTCGGGGAGGGCGTCGGGTTCGATCGGGGTTGCAACATCGCACGGGTTGTCCGGCGAAGCGCCGGACGAACCCGTGGCACGGTGCTCAGGATGATCCGGCGGGGCGGCGGGATCGACCGCCCCGGTTATTTTTTTGGCGCGGGTCCTCCGGCGAGGGCGGGGGCGCGAGCTGCGCCGGGGCGCACGGTGCCGGCGAGGAGGGCGGTGATGTCGGCGAGCTTTTCGCTGAGGGACATGCGGACGATGGCGGCGTCGAGGACGGCGCGGGGGCCGGAGGCCATTTTGCAGTTGCGGGCGGAGGCGTCGCAGATGGCGATAAGGTGGGTGAGCCCGGCGGCGTCGAAGCGGGCGGACTGGGTGATGGCTTCTTCGCGGGCTTCGTCGGAGAGCTCGACGAGGTCGGTTTCCGGGCCGCAGGCGGAGAGGACCATGAGATCGCGGAAGCGATCGGCGAGCGTGCCGAGGAGTTGCTCGGGGGAGACCCCACGCTTGCCGAGATCGTCGGCGGCCTTCAGGGCCTTGCCGGCTTCGCCATCGGCGATGGCGGAGACGAGGTTGGCGACGAGGGTGCGATCGGGGAGGCCGAGGAGGTCTTCGAGGATTTTGGGAGTGAGCTTCTTGTCGCCGGCGGCGAGGAGGCGATCCATGAGGGAGAGGGCGTCGCGCATGGAGCCGTTGCCGAGACGTGCGACCATGTGGAGAAGCTCGGGCTCGGCGGCGACGCCTTCCTGCTTGACGACGTCGCCGAGGTGCTTGGCGATGATGGCGGTGGAGATGTTGCGGAAGTCGAAGCGCTGGCAGCGGGACTGGATGGTGGCGGGGACTTTGTGGGTTTCGGTGGTGCAGAGAATGAAGACGACGTGCTCCGGGGGCTCTTCCATGGTTTTGAGCAGGGCGTTGAAGGCCGGCATGGAGAGCATGTGGACTTCGTCGATGATGTAGATCTTCCTGCGGCCGCGGAGGGGTCGATAGGCGGCGTTGGCGATCATCTCGCGGGCCTGATCGACGCCGTTGTTGGAAGCGGCGTCGATCTCGATGGTGTCGGTGTCGTTGCCCTTCATGATCGCCTCGGCGATCTCGGGGATCTCTTTGCCCTTGTCGTTCACGGCGTTGAGGGCGCAGGCGAAGAGGCGTGCGGTGGAGGTCTTGCCGACGCCGCGTGTGCCGGTGAAGAGGTAGGCGTGGGCGACGCGATTCTGCTTGATGGCGGTTTGCAGAGTGCGGACGATGGCTTCCTGTCCGACGAGCTCGGAGAAGGTGCGGGAGCGATAGCGGCGGGCGAGGACGGTGTAGGCCATGGGGGGATTGTAGAGCCATGCCGGGCGAACCCAAAGCCCATCTACGCAGGCCCGGACGGTCACTTTCCGGGTGAACTCTGGCCGTTGGAGTGCTTGGGCTGCTCGATCGTGATACGTCCGTTGTGGGACGAGGCGATCGGCACACCGGATTGGCGAAGGCGGTCGACGGCGTGCTGCACCGCCCGGGCCGCGGCGGCATCGAGACGGCGGCCGTCGCGAAGGATTGCGGGGATGTCTGTGGTGCGGGAGGTCATTTGGGGATGCGATGGGTTCTCATCGATTCGAACACGGCGGGATCGGATACGGATTCGATTTCGTTCGGGGAACGGGCGGCGACCAGTTGGAGAGGTGAGGCAGAGTTATTGTATATCCGCCACGAATCCATGATGGGCATGTAGCGGTCGAACAGGTTTCGGATGCCTCGGGAGTATCGACGGCGCACCACGTCATCGGGGATGTGGTGCCCACCGGAGCGGACGCGTTCGGCGACGCGGAGGATTGCCAGGTCCGGAGTTTCCAGCCAGACAAAGAACAGGTGGGTTGTGTATCCCTCGCCGCGGAGGCGATTGAGCCATGGGGCGAACGAGCGGCTCGCGAGCGTTGTTTCGAAGGCGAAGTTCGCGCGTGCGGCGGCAAGCTCGCGCAGACGCGAGAGCATGACTCGACCGGCCGAGACGGCCGCACCTTCGGGATCGAACGCGGCGAGGCCAAGGGCGATGGCGTCGGCGTTGACAAACTCGGGAATGCCGAGCTCGTCGCGGAGGATCGCTGGGGCGATCGTGGACTTTCCTGCCCCGTTGGGGCCGGCGATGACGACGACGGTGGGGGTGGAGTTGGGCAAGCGGGCGTTCTCGGGACGTCGCGTGCGGGGGGGGGGGGGCGGGGGCCGCGGGGGGGCCCGGGCCCCGGGGCGGGGCGCCGGGCCGGTACGCCCCCGCTCCCCCCAATCCCAACCGGCCGCCGCCCGGACAACC
>JBBRQY010000022.1:0-40117 GCA_038225655.1 Phycisphaerales bacterium
CCTTCGCCTGGGCCGCACGCTTCAGACGCCTTGCCAAGGACTACGAACGCTCCCCCGCAACCCTCGCAGGCCTTCACCTGGTCGTCTTCACTTGCCTCATGCTCGCCCGCCATTTGGGCGGAAGTCCATAACACCTTCTAGTGAGGACGCGTTCGGCTTGGCTCTTCGCTCTTCATCTCATCAAGGAGCACATCCAGCGCTTCAAAGCGTGCCTCCCAGTTCTGGCGGAACTGCTCGGTCCAGAGCATCGCTTCCTTGAGTGGCGCTGCGCGCAGGCGGCAGAGGTGCTGCCGCCCGACGATGCGCCGGCGGACGAGCATGGCCCCTTCCAGCACTCGCACGTGCTTGGTGGCCGCTGGAAAGGTCATCTTCAAGGGTGAAGCAAGCTCGCTCAGATTGCGCTCGCCGGTCGAAAGCTGGCGGACGATGGCGCGGCGGGCGGGATGCGACAGAGCATGAAAGACGCGGTCGAGTCTGGGTGATCGATCGACAACCATATGGTATACTATACCACATGGTTGTATGATGTCAACCGCGAAGCGCGGGTAGCGGTTCGGCCTGCCTGGCCAGCGGCGATCCAATATCTCCTGCATGCGAGGGGGACAGTTTCAGGCCCGGGAAAGTCGAGTGGGTGGAGGGGAGCGGGGAATCGGGAATCGGGGATTGGGGAGCGTGGGCACGGCCGGGCTGAGAAGTGGGCACACCAAAAGCCCGGAAAGCCCGGCCCGATCTCGTGGGATCATCGTTCTATGACACGGGCATGACGATGGGCTCCAGAAAGGGTGAACCGTTCATTCAAGTCATGCAGTCAGGTCTGGATCGGGAGTCGCGTACGGCAAACATGGCAGACAGAAGGCGTGTCTGACTCACCGCTATCCGCGTCGCAGAATGCGTGTGCGGCCACTGCAAAGGTGCGGCAACGTGCGATGTGCGAGGGTGCATCAGCCGGGAGGAAGTCATTGTGCGGGATCGATCCTGCCCTGCCATGCGGGCAGTTTTTGTGAGGGCGATTGGCCGCAGGCGGGGCGGAGGGCGCCTGAGCCGCGCTGAGCGGAACGCTTTGGCTGGGAACGAAGCGGGCACGTTACGAGACTCGATCACCTTTTGGATGCGAGTTCGGACAGCATCCGGAGGTTGAAGTTGTACTTGGTTTTTCTCGATGACCAGTCGGAACGTCGTTCGAGAAAGCGCCCCGCACAAATGCCCAGATGCATGCTGCTCATGGCCCAGGCCGCCACACGATTCCGAATCGCGGTGGTGGTTGCCTTCTGGGGCGCCGCTGTGGCCATCGGCCTTGGGGCAATGGCGCGATACGAGTTCACATCCGGGACCGTGGCCGATGCTCCGCAGAGCTGGCCGGGGGATTCTTCGATCTGCCGTCACGATGATCGTCCGACGCTCGTGATGTTCGCGCATCCGCGCTGCCCTTGTACCCGAGCGAGTCTCTCTGAGCTCGCCGAGTTGTTATCCGGCACGGGCACGCCCGTGGATGTGAAAGTGCTCTTCTGCGTGCCCGCGCGTGGGGACGAAGCGTGGACCGGCGGCGGCAACTGGAACGACGCCTCGGCGATCGACCGCGCCCGGATTCTTCGTGACGAAGGCGGGGTTGAAGCCCATCGCTTTGGGGCGCGCACCTCGGGACAGGTCATGATGTTCAACTCGGCGGGCATTCTGATCTTTAATGGCGGCATCACGGGGGGTCGAGGGCACGTCGGCGAAAATCTCGGGCGCAACTCGGTGGCCGCCCTGCTGCGCGGCCAGGCGGTGTCGGTGCATCAAACGCCCGTGTACGGGTGCGAACTTGTCGGCGCGGAGAAGTGTCCCCTCTGCGTCAGCAAGGAGACGCCGTGAACGCTATAGCGACCGACACTCAGCGAACGCGATCTGCGCAGATCTTCCAGGAGCAGCTCGCGGCCCAGGGTCGCCGCATGACCCGCCTGTTTGCCTGGCTGATGCTCGCCCAGTGGATCGGCGCCATCGTGGCCGCGGTGATTATCTCACCCCACACATGGATCGGCGAGCAACACCGAGTCCATGAGCACGTCTGGATCGCCGTTCTTCTGGGGGGCGTGTTGGCTTCGCTGCCGATCGCGCTGGCGCTGGTCTGTCCCGACCGGCGGTTCACACGGCACGTGATCGCCGTGGCGCAGATGCTCTTCTCCTCATTGCTTATCCATCTGACAGGCGGCCGGCTTGAGACTCATTTCCACATCTTCGGCTCTCTCGCATTCCTGGCGTTCTATCGGGATTGGCGTGTGCTGGTTACCGCGACGGTGGTCGTTGCCCTGGACCACATGGTGCGGGGGATCTTCGTCCCTCTGTCGGTCTTCGGCACGAGCGTCGCCAGCCCGTGGCGATGGGTCGAGCATGCCGGTTGGATCGTTTTCGAGGACATCATTCTTGTGTTCTCCTGTCTGCGAGGTCTGACCGAAACGCGGGGCATCGCCGCGCAGCAAGCCCGCCTCGAAGAGGCGAAGGCCGCGACGGAGATCGAGGTTTGTGAGCGTACGCAGGAGTTGCGAAACGCCAATCGAGCCCTCGAAGCGAATCAGGTCGCGCTTCGAACGGCACACCAGGAACTGGGAGCGCATGCCGTCGAGTTGGCGGCCGCTCGCGTTGCGGCCGAATCCGCGAATCAGTCGAAGAGCGCGTTCCTTGCCAACATGAGCCACGAGATTCGTACGCCCATGACCGCCATCCTGGGATACGCCGACCTGCTCCAGGGGAACGAGCAATCCGAATCGGAGCGTCACGAACATGTGCAGACCATCCGCCGCAACGGCGAGCATCTTCTCAGCGTCATCAACGACATCCTGGACCTCTCGAAGATAGAGGCCGGAAAAATGACGGTGGAAAGGGCTCGCTGCTCACTCTGCCAGATCGTCGCCGAGGTGGCCGCGACGATGCGTGGGCGGGCGGTGGGCAAAGGTGTGCGGCTGGACGTCGAGTACGTCTTCCCTGTGCCGGAGTTCATCGAATCCGACGCGCTCCGTGTGCGTCAGGTGCTCATCAATCTTGTCGGCAATGCCATGAAGTTCACCGAGCAGGGCGGGGTTCGGGTGTGTGTGCGATCCGAGGGGCTCGCGCAAGGCAATCCCCTTATCGCCGTGGAGATCCACGACACTGGTATCGGGATGACCCCCGAGCAGGTGGCAGGGCTCTTCCGCCCGTTCACACAGGCCGACGGCTCGACCACCCGAAAGTACGGCGGCATGGGTCTTGGCTTGACCATCTCGAAGCGGCTGGCGCGGTTGCTCGGAGGTGACATCGCGGTGTCGAGCAAGGCGGGGGAAGGAAGTGTGTTTACCGTCACGTTTGCCACGGGCTCCCTCGAAGGCGTCCGCATGATCGCCGACGCTCGTGAGGCGGTGATTCCGTCGGCCATGAAGACGCCGGGTACTCTACTGCTTCGGCTTGAGGGTCGCATTCTTTTGGCAGAGGATGGTCCGGACAACCAGCGACTGATCGCATTCATCCTCCGCAGGACAGGCGCCGAGGTGCACGTGGCCGAGCATGGGCGATTGGCCCTCGAGGCGTTCGAGGCCGCGCAGCGCGAAGGACGACCGTTCGATTTGATCTTGATGGATATGCAGATGCCAGAGATGGACGGCTACGAGGCGACCCGCGAACTCCGTCGCCGCGGAGTGTGCACGCCAATCGTGGCACTGACGGCGCACGCGATGAGCGGCGACCGAGAGAAATGCATCGCCGCCGGATGTGACGACTTTGCAACCAAGCCCATTGAGCGTGCGGCCCTGCTCGGAGTTTGCCAGCGGTGGCTCGCGGCGGGGCGCCTGGCCGCACACTCGGGGCTCGGTAGGTTTCCGCCCGTGCGGGCGTGACTCGCCGCGGCTGCGCCGACTCGCCTTGTGCCTGCGCAACGGACATTCCTGAACACTTGATTCCTGCAAGGTCCTTGCATCGTGGCAGACCCTACAACCAATCGGACGTGCAGAACGTCCGCCTCGCCCTTTGGGAAGCGCGGCTCACAGGCCGACCCGGATGAGACGCTCTCCGCTGCACTTGTGTATTCAGGCGCAGCAGTCAGCAGCCGGAAAACCACGCGGCCAGAAACGCGAAGATATCTTGAACCGCGATCCTGTTATCTCCGTCGAAGTCCGCGAGGTTGGAGCCCGCGAACCACTCGCTGAGGAATGCGAAGATGTCGCCGACGCCCAGAACGCTGTTGCAGTCGAACTCGGCGGGGCAGAAACCGGTCAAGTTGAGGATGTAGGCGTTCTGCGAGGACAGGCCGATGCTCGAGTTGGGGATGTACCCGGCGACGCCCATAATCATGTTCGTTCCGGACAGGTCCGCGCTCGAATGGGTGCTGATCACCAGCGGAGCGAAGGAAGAGCGGAGCGCCGCGCGGTAGGTCCAAACGCCGTCAACACCCGACCCGGCGGGGCGCGTGAACATGCCGATTCGCCCGAAGTCGAGCGAGCCGAACTCATACTCTCCCGTGAGCAGTGTGTCGCCAACCATGCGCAAGGATTGGGCGAACGCGTTGCCCAGCAAGGGGATGTTCTGGCGCTCGCTCCAGATGCCCGTCGAGGCGGCGCGGCCGTAGAGGTAGGCTACGTTTCTACCGGACCCGGCGAGAATGTCCAGACTGGATGCGCCGACCACGGCCGTGTCCTGGTAGAGGCCCACGCTGGCGCCGAGGTACTCGTTCGGGTGGCCGCTCGGGGTTGGTGGGGCCATGAACTTGTTGGAGTAGGTCCATGCGCCGCCGTTGTTGTTGCAGACGAAGGAGTACGCCGCGCCGGCATGGGAGCCGTTGAAGTTTGTGTTGTAGGATGCGCCGACGAGGGCCGTCCCACTGGCGATCCCGCCCGAGAAGGCGACGGATGCGCCAAACGTATCTCCGGCTCCGGCATCGGGGGGTGGGGGGGCGATCAGGCGCGTCGCAAATGTCCACACGGCCCCGACGGCGAGGGTGTCGAAGGTGTAAACGTCGGCCGCGCCGGCGCTGGTAAGGCCGTTGGCCGTCGCGCCCGAACGGCCGACAACGGCGACGAGGTGGTGCGTGCCGACGCTTCCCATGGCGAGGGAGTTCATGACCTCGATACCGCTGTAGGGCAGAACGCCCTGAAAGGTCCAGGTCGTGCCCGAGAGGGTCTAGATGGTCACGCGCGCGGCGGCATCCGATCCGGCGATGATGGTGCTTCCGACAATCGCCACATGCCTGCCGATATTCTGCGTGGTTGCGGGGTCGGCGATCTCCTGCTGAAGCGTCCACGCGCCGCTGGTGTTTGTGTAGATATAGAGTGCGCCCGTCGGCGTGCTGCCGGTGTAGTGCCCAGGGGCCCCGACGACAGCGTAGTTGCCGGAGATGGCGACGGCGGCGCCGAACTGGTCAAAGTTGAGTGTGTCCGGGGATGAAAGAATGGTGATGTTCTCGCACTGGGCCGCGGCGGGCTGGCCCGCCAGCCCAATGGCGCACGCCGCAACGGCTGCAAGCGCCCCGCGTGCGACACCCACCGCCCGCGGTTGCACACCCTTCCCGCTCAACGCGCGACCGGTCCAGCCACTTGAAAACGAACTCGTCGCCATGGTTGGATCTCTTGGATGGTGGTGCGGGGGGGGTGGTAGTGGGGGGGGCGCGGCTGGAATGCGACCACGTTCTTCGCCATTAATCCATAGGCGAAACGCGGGTAGTCGGGACGCCAACAAAGCAGTCTTCCCGGCCAAGTTCGTTGTTGTGGGGGCGGGGGTGTGGTGACGAACGCGGTTTTTTCGCTCGGGCGTATCTCAATGTAGAGCGTGCCCTACGAGAAAGACCCCGGCGACGCTGATCTCGGAGATCGCAGGGAGCGAAGATGCGGCCGTAATAGCTGACTGGAGATCATGCAGGCATCTGCCTGAGACTGCTGCTGCATAGTTGAAGCAAGAACGCTGGACTGGTTGTGCTGAGGGCCACACACTTGTCCGCGAACGCAGATATTCCTATGCAGCTTCGGGCTGACCTCAAATCAGGGCGTCATTTCCATGGTTGCAATTCGCTCACGGGATCCCGGCGAACCATGCTGACAGGAAATCGAAAATGTCTTGAATGCCCACCGCACCGTCGCCGTTGAAGTCGGCTCGGCGGCAGGGATTCGGTGCGCACTGCGAACCGGAGAACCAGCCCAGCGGCCGGGCTTGGCATTGGCTGAACGTCGCGATAAAGCACATGCCGGTGATCGAGTTGCAGCACGCGCCGGTCGGCGGCGCGCAGATCTGCGGCGTGCATTGCACGTTGTCTCCCAGATACACCACTCCATGCCGGTTGCACTCCGCCTGTGTCATGATCACGCACGACCCTGCGGTCTGGTTGCAACACGCCCCAAGCCCGCATGGATTCGGCGCACACCCCGCGTTCAGAAAAAACGTCCCCGTGCACTGCGTCGAAGTTTGATTCGCGGCACACAGGCCGCCCACACAGCACGCGCCAGTCGCCGCGCACGGATTGGTCGGCGTGCACGTCGTCCACCCATGCCAGACGCCGATCACGCCGTTCACGACGCAGGTTCCCTGATACGACACAAAGCAGGATTGCCCGGGAATGCAGCATGCCCCGGATGCGGGCGGACACGAGTTGGTGAACAGTCCGCACGAACCGCCCGACACCCACAGGTTCGGCGAGGGGCACTGCCCGATGTTCACAATCGTGCAACCGCTCTGCTGGCAGCACGCGCCCCACGTATACGGCGGGCACGCCAAACTCGTGCATGTCGCACCGATCGTGAACGGCAGCCCCGCTGCGCACTGCCCGACCGGCTTCACGCTGCACCCAGTCACGTCGCAGCACGCGCCGATCTGCAGGCACGGATTCGGAGTGCACGATGTCGCGTTCATCATCACCACGCCGCCGTACGTCGCCGCACACTGACCCTTGCTCATGATCGCGCATGCCGCGTTGAACCCGGTGCAGCACACCACCTGCGGCAGGCACGGCTGCGTTGTGCACGAAATCCCCGCGAAAAACTGATAGGGCGCCAGGCAGTTCGCCGGCGTCGTCAAGACGCAAATGTCCGTCGCCGCATTGCAGCACGCCCCCACCAGACACGCCACGCCCGGCGTGCACGTCCCCCCCGAAATCCACGACCCATTCCCGCACGCCGGCGCCGTCGTCAGTGTGCACTGGTTTGTCGAAGTGTTGCAGCACGCTCCCTGCGGTCCGCACGGCGAGGGATTGCACGTCGTCCCGGGATAGAACAGACCTTGCGAGCTCGGGCACGCCGTCAGCGACGCCGCCATCACGCATGCCCCGGTTATCGCGTTGCAGCATGCGCCCCCCGCCTGGGCCCCGCAGTTGGCCGGAGCACAGGTCGTGCCCACCGGGTAGTACTGCCCGTTCTGCGCCAAGCATTGGCCCGGCGTGACATTCGCCAGGCACTGGCCCACGCAGCACCCGCCGCGCTGGTCGCAGTCCGCGCACGTTGTAGTTCCCAGAAACAATCCGCCGCTTGCCTGGCATTGCTGCATCGTCGTCAGCACACACCCGTTGCCGCTGATGCAGCACGAGCCCTGCATGCTCATCTGCGCAAATGCCACAGGGCCAATCGCCCAGGCCGCGAGAAGCAGCATGACAGCAAGGGCCAGACGACAATGCGCACCGAAGACCATTCGCGTTCTGTCCATCAGTCACCTCCGCAAGCCAAACCAAATGCTGCTTGACCGAACACTGGCCGATCGACGCACTTTAATGCCGGGATCACATGAATGGAAGAGAAATGCTGAACTTCCGCAGGAGAAAGACCCGCAATGGCGGGGTCGGGGGTCGTGGGGGCAATAAATCGGTCGAAACTTCGCTCCCCTCACAAACAACCCCCGGTCCTTCTTTGCAGACTGCACATGCTTACCCGTGGCGGAGATCAGGCAGATGATGGCCGCCCAGAGCGTGGCCTCGGAGGTCTTGCCGGCAGGAGACTTCCAGAGCCACTTGGCATGCATCGCGGCGATCATGCCACCGGCGCGTATGCGATCTTTCAGAACGCGATGACCTTGACGGCGGCGGCGAGGGCACCGACGCGCTTGGGCGTGATTACCGTTTCGTGTTTAGGAGCCCTCACCTCCTTGCCGCATATGGCTTCGGCTGCTTGCGACCTCGCAAAGCGCGCCGCCTGACTCGCCTCCGCGTGATTGAACATCAGCCGACTCAGAATCAGACGCTTCGGTGGCTCGGCGCACGCCAAGCGGCGAAAAAGGGTCCTTCGAGGACACCGCTCTTTTCAAAGGCAAGTGTCGCAAATTCCGGCGTAGTTGGCGACGAACCTGCGCGGCCCTGCTGGCACCAGCCAGTCAGATAGGCCTGAGTGAGCGGTTGAGGCAGCGTGACGCACATGTCGGCAGTGGACTTCGCCGCCGTCTGACTTCCACAATCTCGGGCAGTTGTAGTCAGGAGTCAGCGAAGGACGATGGTGATTCCGCACTCCCCCAATTCGGTCAAGTCACCTTCGCCGTCGCGGCACAATCGGTAGGGTGCATGGACAGGGCTCTTTTGAAACCGAAATGGCCAGCAGGCACCATTTGTAAATTGACTGTCCGGTCAGGTGCGAACTTGACGCTTTCCTGAGGGTTCCTTGACTCTGGTTGTGGCATTTCTGGTATATTGGCGCACGATGGGTGATGCTCCGACGCCAAATGGGCGTCCGAGACACCTCGATGGCAGTGGGTTCTTCTCTAACAGAATGGAATGGCTATGTCTTACAGATTTCCAGCAGCTCGAGCCGCGATGACAGCGATCGCCGTATGCCTCTCCGCAACGGCTTTTGGCCAGCAGTACTCCACTACAACTGCTAAGGAAGCTCATGCCGGCCCCGGCATGTTCAACGGCAACGCCGCCGGCTCGAAAGACGCTCCCCCGGTCGCGCATCCTGTGCCGCCGCTGGATCAGATTCCGCCGCTCCCCATGCCGGTGTTTCAGGGCGCCGCGCTGGACGGAGCGGTGAACGATGCGTTCATCTTCCACGACACCCGCACGGGTGAGAACCACACCATTCCCCCGGAAGTCTGGGCCGCGCTCACAGAGGGCCAGACCGGCGGCTCGCTCCCCCCGGAGATTTCCATTACCGGCGAGGGATTCCGTCCGCGCGGCTTGGGCACCATGTCGGCAATTTCCACCCGCAACACGTTTCCGTGGAGCGCAACGTGCAAGGTGATTGAACGATTCAACAACGGCTCGGGGGGAGCCGCGTGGTATGTCTGTTCGGGAACCATGATCGACCCGGCCACCTGCCTCGTCGCCGGGCACTGCGTGTACAACCACGGCAACGGCATCCCGGACGGCTGGGCCACGGATGTGTACATCGTCCCCGGCTGGGATGGCAACGGCAACATCGTCCCGCCCAACCCCGTCGGTTCCAACACCAGTTTGCAGAACTTCGGCTATGCCCACTCCACGGGCTTGGGCGCGGGCACCGCTTGGGTCAATAGCGGTAGCCGTGATCAGGATTGGGGTGTCGTCGCCCTTGATCGTGCCGTCGGCGGCCTCACCGGCTGGTTCGGCACGGCGTGGGGGGCCAGTTGCTCAACCATCCAGAGTCGCACGTACTACAACGCGTCTTACCCGGCTGAAAACCCCTGCGGCATCGCGGGCCTGCACAACGGCCAGACCATGTACTACTGGGCCGGCACCATCGACTCCTGTCCCAACAACCAGCTCCAGCTCGTGACCACTCCTGGCTGCTTCACCGCCGTCTGGGGCGGAATGAGCGGGAGCAGCATGTACTACATCGATACCAACACGCGCTACGCCCACGCCGTCTGCTCCACCTCCGACCGTGCCACCGTCGCCGACTACTGCCGATTGGATCAGGGCGCGTTCAACTACATCAACAGCAGTTTCATTCCCGGCGCACGCGGCGCGGCGTTCGATGCCCAGGCCCTGAACTGCCAGATCGCCCCCACCAGCATCCAGGCCGGCGCCACCACCGCCACGCAGAACTTCCTCATGTACAACGGTTCCAGCGGCACGGCCAACGCCACGTGGACCTATCGCGTCTATCTCTCAGCGAACGATTTCATCAGCACAGCCGACACGCTGCTCTCCACGCAGACCATCGCTTGGAACTTTTCCTCCATCTTTGCCCTGCGCGTGAACATGGTGCCCGTAACCATCCCCGCCAACACGCCCCCCGGAACCTACTGGATCGGCGTTATTCTTGATCCCGGCACCGACGGCAACTCCGGCAACAACGCCACGCAGAGTTGGGACGCCGTGCGCATCACCGTCACCCAGGCCGCGCCCGCCAACGATCTCTGCGCCAACGCCACATTCGCCACCGAGGGTTCCTATTCGGGCAACACCGCCACCGCCAACCTCGATGGTTCCTCCAACTGCGGCACCGGCGGCGCGGGCCAGGCCAAGGATGTCTGGTATCGGTATCAGGCCTCGGCCACCGGCACCGTCAACATCAACACCTGCGGCTCCAACTACGACACGGTGCTCTCGGTCCACTCGGGCTGCCCAGGGACCACCAGCAACCAGCTCGCTTGCAACGATGATAACGGGAGCGGCAACGGTGCCTGCGGCGGTGGCCTGCAATCCGGGTTCAACTTCAACACCACCGCGTTCGCCACGTACTACCTCCGCATCGCCGGCTACAACGGCGCGAGCGGCTCGTACATCCTGAACATCGTTCCCATCGCTCCTCCCAACGACAACTGCGCCAGCGCCGTCACCATCACGCCCGGCACCTACTCAGGGTCCACCGGCTTTGCGAATACCGATGGCGCGGCCACCTGCGGGTACTCCCAGTCCGCTCCCGATGTCTGGTACGCGATCACTCCCGCCACGGACGGGCTGGCCCGGCTGGATACCTGCTCATCCTCATATGACACCGTCCTCTCCGTCCATACCGGATGCCCCGGCAACCTCGACAACGAGGTCGGGTGTGACGACGATGCCCCACCCTTCACCGCGTGCTACGCCACTCTTCAATCTGTCGTAAACGTTCCTGTCACCGCCGGAACCACCTACTACGTCCGCGTTTCCGGCTACAACGGCCACAACGGCTCTTACACCCTGCACTACACCCTCGGCTCCTTCGCCAACGACACCTGCGACAACGCCACCCCGGTCGGGTTCGGCACGTACGCCTTCAACAACACAGGTGCGACCACCGATGGCCCCACCGAGGCCAACTGCGCCTTCTGCTGCGGCGATCTCCAGGTGAATCAGGATCTTTGGTATTCGATCGTCGCACCGTGTGGACGGGCGATCACGATCGACACCATCGGGTCCTCGTTCGACACCAAGCTCGCTGTGTATGCTGGCTGCCCCGTCACCAACGACACCGCCATCGTGTGCAATGATGACTTCCAGGGTGTGCAGTCGCAAGTCACACTCACGCCTGTCGCAGGCACGCTCTACATGATCCGGCTCGGCTCGTACACCACCAACGCAGGCGCGGGCGTGCTCAACATCCACACCTGCCTCCCCGACTTTGATTGCAACGGGATCGTCGATGTGCAGGACATCTTTGCGTTCCTTGCCGCCTGGTTCGCGGGCGACCCAAGGGCCGACTACAACCAGAATGGCGCAACGGACATTCAGGACATCTTTGACTTCCTCGCTGGCTGGTTCGTCGGTTGCTAATCGCAACTGCTTTTGACACGGTCCCGTGCGGCAACGATTTCGATTTGTGCCCACGGTCCGTGCCGCGGCAGTTGCGATAGGTTTCGTATTGATGCAAGCTGGTGCAAGAGCGATCGTCTGAGTGCGAGATCGGCTTCGCGGCGATGACTCTGCAACTTGGTTCAGGACGGAACAGCCGATGACGCAGCATCAACTTCCGCTGGCAACCCGATGTCCCGGGATTACAGATTGAGAGGGGGAGAGGGTGCAGTGCAGTCCTCTCAGTTCAAAGACAAAAATCGGCACATGGCCGATCACTCCGCGGAGATCTGCGTCGGAAGTCGGGCCCCCGCCGAAGGTGTGCATCAACCCGCATCCCGATTTGGAAAAACACGGAGCTCCGGTTGACTAAAACCGGAGCCGCGCGCCTTCGCTTTTTCATTTGATTCGCTATTACCCGCTTCATCTACGGGCAAGGCGCGAACCAAGCGGAGAGGAAGTCGAAGATGTCCTGCACGTTCTTGGCGCCGCTGTGGTTGAAGTCGGCGGTGCGCTCTGCTCCGGCCTCTAAGGCCTCTCCATCACGATCGGTGTTTGGTTTCAGCAATTAAGTCAGGAAAATACCCCGGCAAGCGTGGACCGATCGGCTTGGTCGGTCGCAGAATCCCGAATCCTCTGGTTCCAGTGACAGTTTGCAGTAGACTCATCTCGGGGCTGCATTTCCTCGCGTACTTGGCCAGCCCAAGGAGTCCTCCCATGCGTTCATTGGCACTGCCGTCCGCCCTCGCACTGGTTGGGTTCACTCTCATGGCGCGGCCAACTCTGGCCATCAACGGCACCGTGTACGCATGGGGAAGCAACGCCTTTGGGCAACTCGGGGACGGCACCACCAACGACCGAATCGTTCCGTTCGCTGTGCCCGGGCTGTCCAACGTAACAGCGATCGGAAGTTGCGGATACAGCCTCTTGGCCGTGCTTCCCGATGGCTCGGTTCGTGCGGCCGGGAGGAATAGTCCGTACGGAGAGTTGGGCGATGGAACAACTACGGATCGCAACACTCTGGTAACGGCCGTTGGAGTCTCCACCGCCGCCGCGCTCGCGGGCGGGACAGAACACACGCTTGCCCTTCTCACCGGCGGCGCGGTGATGGGCTGGGGCCGCAACTCCTCATCCCAGCTTGGCGACGGCACCAACATGACGCCTGTCAACCCGAAACTCATCCCCGGTCTTTCGGGGGTTCGTGCACTTGCCGCGGGCGAGACATTCTCCATGGCGCTCCTCGCCGGAGGAACAGTTCAGAGCTGGGGATCAGGATTTTTCGGCCAGCTCGGCAACGGTTCCATGAACAACGCCACCATCCCCATGCTGGTGCCTGGACTGAGCGGGGTCGTGAATATCGCCTGCGGATATCAGCACGGCCTCGCCGTGCTCTCCGATGGCACGGTAAGGGCGTGGGGACAGAACTTCAACGGACAGCTTGGTGACGGCACTAACACTGTGCGCACGTCTCCGGTAGTCGTTTCAGGCATCAGCACCGCCATTGCAGTCTCGGGTGGTCAGGATCACTCGTTGGCGGTACTCGCCGACGGCACCGTGCGGGCGTGGGGGTACAACAACGACGGTGAGCTGGGAGACGGAAGCACTACCACCCGGCTCACGCCTGTTCCCGTGGTTGGTCTACAGAACATCAAAGCGGTGCTGGCCGAGGAGGTGTCCAGCTTTGCTCTTTCCAACGATGGACGGGTATGGGCATGGGGGAACAACGTCGTTGGGCAGCTCGGTTTGGGTGATCACACGCAGCGCAACATCCCCACGGAAGTCATGCCCCCGGCGGGAATGCGGTTCACGTCAATCGCGGGCGACGCCAACGGGTACTTTGTGGTGGCACTCGTCGCGCCGGCGTGCCGCGCCGACTTCAATGGGTCGGGTAGTCTGACCCTTCAGGACATCTTTGATTTCCTGTCTGCGTGGTTTGCGGGAAGTCCGAGTGCGGATTTCAACGGCGTGGGAGGAATCACCGTGCAGGACATCTTTGATTTTCTCGCCGCGTGGTTCGTTGGCTGTTGAGTGAAGCCAGTTGCGTACGAAAAGAGTTGGTCAGCAACCCGCAAACCACGCCCCCAGGAAGTCGAAGATGTCCTGAGAAGTGACATCGTCCCTGTGGTTGAAGTCGGCGACTGGATCGCGTGCGAACCAATCGTGGAGGAACGCAAAGATGTCAGCTGTTGTGAGACTGCCCGAGCAATCTACGTCCGCGGGGCAGATTGATGCGGCGCAGGCCTTCGTCTACAGGATCGCAACCACGTGACCCAAAAGTGCGTCGGATGCGGAACCCGTTACCCGGATTGTCACCCCGTCGGTCCACACGCCGAGCGCCACAGAGTCGGTGAACCTCCCAGATGGGAGGAGCTCGCTCAGATCGAGCCAGGAACTCGCCACTCCTGCCCACAAACTTGCCCGCGCGGGGCTGTCGTTAAGCGCCGTCGTAATGTATCCGGCCTGGAACGGACCGCTTGCGGAGTACGCAACCGACCGGACCGCCCCGACCGGGTTGAGATCCACGAACCATGCCGCCGTCCCGCTCCACACACACGCGTGCGAAACGCCGCCGACTGCCGCAATGCAAGCCTGACGGGTGTCGGTCTGCGCATAGACCGTCGAGCTAGCGAAGCCCGCCCCTAGATGAGTTGGCCTAACACGGAGAACAATCGAGAGAAGTGCGACGGCCCAAGCCCTATACGAACGCTGACCGTCGGTGTTCCGCAAGGGTGCGTTCCCCTCTCCAGCCAGAGCACGAAGACGACCGGAAATGTCCAAACAGACGACGTATGAGATACGTTGGTATGAACCCTCCCTTATTCGAGGAGGAAAGGTGTGGCGGGTTCTGGGGAACCCAGAAGGGAGTTGAGCCCGGACTGCCGCTTCCAGCGCATGGAATGTGCATCTGCGTGGACCGCGGCCAGCTTCCGGCGAGGCGTTAAATTCCTGTAGTTGCTACGTTCCTCGGTAAAGGCGTATCTGTCAGCACCCGCCGAGCCACGCGGCTAGAAAATCGAAGATGTCCTGGACGTTGGTGCCGTTGACACGATTGATGTCGGCTCGGGGATCATGGGCGAACCAAGCCGCAATGAAGTCGAAGACATCCTGGATCTCTACCGTGTGGGAGCAGTTGAAGTCTCCCACGCAGGCGGTCGAGCAGGCGGTCGGGAGCCCTCGGACAGTGAACGCCAGTGGTTGACCTTGGAACAGTCCCGTTCCGGCGACCGCAGAGCCATCCTGCGAGACGCCACGGACTACGTTGAGGTCCCACCCGGTCAAGTCCAGGCCAAGTGTGGGGAGATAGGTGTTCAAGTTCACCATTCCGAGACCGGATGTCCACAAGAACGCAATGTTCTCGTTGTTCAATCCCGCGTTGCCCCCGATCACGGTTCCGTCAGCGTTCATGGCGTTTGCGGCCACAAAGGACCAACCTTGCGGCAGACCGAAGTCCTGCAGGCCCGTCGCCGCCGTCCATCGAAAGGAATGGGCCGAATAGGAACTGGGTTGGGAATACTCTGTGTAGCCAATTACAACCGTCCCGCCGGCGCTCACCCCAGTCGCGATCGAGTTGACGCCTCCGGGGAGGATGCCCAGATCCTGCATGCCCCCGTTGATGGTCCAGCGGAACGCCCGCGGCCCATTTGCGGACTCACTCTGGCCGACGATGACCGTGCCGTCGGCATTGACGGCCATTGGTTCGGCCTGCACTATCGCTGCCCCGGGGAGTCCTCCAAGGTTCTGCATTGTCCCTGGACCCTGCGTGCCCCGGACGGGCGCGATCCATCGAAACGCGGGCCTATCGAACTGGAACCCGGCCTCGCCCACAATGGTCCTGCCATCGCTGCTCATCGCCGTCGCGTAGGTGTAGATGGAAGAGGGAAGCAGGCCAATGTTCTGATAGGCGTTGCCCTCCGCGGTC
Organism: Phycisphaerales bacterium; assembly: GCA_038225655.1. Taxonomy (GTDB): domain Bacteria; phylum Planctomycetota; class Phycisphaerae; order Phycisphaerales; family UBA1924; genus UBA4658. Next base: position 15,522 of record JBBRQY010000022.1, read on the forward strand.
CAGCGGAAGGACCCGGGGCCGGATGTCAAAACGCCACTTACGACAGAGCCGTCGCTGTTGACGCCCGAGACGAAGTACGTCTGACCCACAGGAGGCCCGCCGATCGCCTGAGTTCCTCCCGCGAGCGTCCAGCGAAACCCGCTCACGAAGTCATTCCCCGCGTCGCATTGGCCCACGACCGTCGAGCCGTCCGCACTGATCGCCAGGGCTTGCGCCTCGAAGAAGCCGGGCAAGAGGCCAATAGGGTACAGGTGCGGCTGAGCGAGGGCGGCGCGGGAGGCCATGAAGGTAACGAAGGCGATGGAGACGAAGATACGCAGCGCCAGCATCGATGCGCTCACGGGCGGGGATTTAGCAGCGATCTTCATTGCCGTTGAATCTTTCAAGAGTTTCATCGCCATTCTAGAGCCTATCCGTAAACCCGTTTCAGCAGGATGATCGAGCAGCCCAGGTGCAGGAAGCCCTGGAAGAGCAGGGTGGATTTCTCGTAGCGGATGCACAGGCGGCGGAAGTTCTGGAACCAGGAGATCGTGCGCTCGACGGTCCAGCGCCGCTTGTACCGGCGCAGCGGGCGTCCATCCTGGGTGACGTTCTCTTTCTTGCGGTTCTTGCGGTGCGGGGCGATCATCTCGATGCACTCGTCGTCGAGTTCATCGTCCAGCGTATCGCTGTCGTAGGCCTTGTCGCCGATGATCCGCTCGGGCGCATCGAGGGTGAGCATGAAGTCGAACAGGCTCTGTACCAGCGTGCTCTCGTGCGGACCGGCGCTGCCCGTGGTCACGGCCACCGGCAGGCCGCGTGCATCGACGAGGACCATGATTTTCACGCTTTTCCGGCCTTGGTGAGCCCCACGCCGTCGCCCCCGCCCCGGGCCTTGCTGAAGGTCGCGTCCACGAAGCACTCGTAGAGCCGGTACTCGCCGCGCTCCTCAACGAGATGCCCCGCGTCCCGCATGATGTTCTCGAACACGCCCGACGTCACCCACGTCGTGAAGTACTTGTGGACCGCGCTCTTGGCCCCGAACTCGCGCGGCAGATCCTTCCACTTGGCCCCGTTGTCGAGCACCCAGAAGATGCCGCGCAGCGCCCGCCGCTTGTCCATCGCGGGCCGCCCGCCCTTGGGATTCACCGGTGCATCGGGCACACGCTCGGCCAGCCACTCCACTTGCGCATTGGTCAGTCGCATCGCCATGCAAGGCTATTCGCGCCTCCCACCTCACCGGTTGCGCGGTTTACGGATAGTCTCTACCCTCATCCGACTCTCATAGCGTGTGGCATAGAAATCGGCGGCAGGTCGTAGCGACGCTGGGAACGCTGTCCATGATTGCCGGTACACGGCACCTGCGCCGCGCTGCGTGGAACGCTTTTTCTCCAGAATGGAAAGGAGATCGCCTGTTACGTGCAACCGGCGAACCAGCTGGTCAAAAAGTCGAAGATGTCCTGGACATTTACGGTGCCGTCGCCGTTTACGTCGGCGCGGTATGCCCCGATGAACCAGTCGCTCAGATAGTCGAATATGTCGTTCACACTGATCGAGCCGGAGCGGTTGTAGTCTGCAGCGCAAATGAATCCGCTCAAGAGTCCGTCTGCCCAGTCGAAGGACCAGAGCGACGGGAGTTGTGGGGGAACGGTGGCGAGGAAATAGAGGCGGTCTCCCGCGCGCGTCAGGGCGCGGATGTTGGCGCTGGAGGGGCCGGGGACGATCTCGAAGAGCATGAAGGTCCCGCCGGCGGTTCCATCTGAGGTCCAGAGCTCGACGCCGGTCTCGGGGGTGTAGGCGGTGAAATACACGCGATCGCCGGCGGCGGTGATCAGGTCGGGACCGGAACCGAGGTTGCCGATGCAGATGTCGCGGACCATGACGGTTCCGGCGACGGTGCCGTCGGTGCGCCAGAGTTCGCGTCCATGCACGCCGTCGTCGGCGGAGAAGAACACGTAGTTGCCCGCAGCAGTCAGGTTGCGCGGGTAGGAGGAGTTGACGCCGGGGTAAATGTCGCGGAGGAGATAGGTGCCGGCGCTTGTGCCGTCGGAACGGAATATTTCCTCGCCAATGTTCACGCCGCCCACCGTCACGTTGTCGGCGATAAAGATCGCGAGGCCGTTCAGGTCGGTGTAGTGGGAGGCGTACGAATCGGTGCCGACGGCGAGGTCGGCGGCCGGGTGGGTTCCCGCGGCGGTCCCGTCGGACGCGTAGGGCTCAATGCCGATGCTTGTGGCGCCGGAGAGGGCGTAACCAGTGAAGAAGATTTGCGAGCCGATGGTTGCGAAGGAACTGGGGCCGCAGTTGCCCGAGCCGGGGATTGCGTCTGTGATGATGTGGGTGCCGGCGATGGTGCCGTCGGAACGCCAGGGCTCGGAGCCGACGGCGGGCTTGTAGCCGCGGAAGCACAGGGTGCCGCCGAGATCCACGCCCTCGGCAACAGAAGCGTCTCCGCCAGCGAAGATATCGAGGAGGAACGTTCCGGGGATCGTGCCGTCGGTACGGTAGAGTTCCGGCGTATTCTGGCCGGCGTTGAAGAAGAAGAGCGAGCCGGCCTTGCGGATCGTCGACGGCGTTGTCAGGGGCGCGTTGGTGTTGATGGGCGAAACCTGGCGTGCGCCCGCGGGCGAGCCGTCGGTGATGTACAACTGGGAGCTCTGCTGCGGCGTGGACGCCGAGAAGAAGAGCGATGCGCCCACTGCGGCGAGATTCGTCGGCGCTCCGGAGGGGGCAAAGTCGGCCACGACCTGCAGTCCGAGGGCGGGTGCGTTGGTGCGGTAGAGCTGTCCCCCGGTCGAGTTCGACGGCGAAGGCGATGACGAGGTGCGCAGGAAGATGTCGTTGCCGAACGGGACAAGCGTGCCGATCGATGTGTTGGAGTATTGGTTCGGGCTGCTCAGAACCTGCACCGTCCCGGTGATCGTTCCATCCGAGCGGTACAAACCGACGAAGGTGGAGTTGTTGTAACGCATGAAATAGGTATACGCGCCCGCAACGGTGACTTCGGCGAACGACGCGGTCAGGGTGTTCGTCGTGTCGTTGGCCGTCAGCTTGATCAGACTCGCAACTGTTCCGCTGTACGACCACAGGTCGCGCCGGGCCGGGCTAGTGTCCGACGCGCTGATGAATAGCACACCATTGCCCGGGAAGAATCCGTCGATGGTGTGGGGAAACTCGGCGGGAGTAAAGATGGAGTGGGTTCCAGCGGCGGTTCCGTCCGTAACGTACCAGCCCACAGGTGTGCCACCCGAATTCGGGAGCACGTAGTAGATGTTGGTCCCAAAGGCCGTCAGGCCGCGCGGGCGAGGGCCGTTGATGCCCGCAGCGTTGCCCGGCGTGAGGTCCGATACGAGCCGCGTGCCGCCCGAGGTTCCATCGGTCGCCCAAACCTCCCAGCCCGAAGCGGCGGCGTACCCGGTGAAGTACACGAGGCCATTGGCATATGCAAACGTGGTGGTGTCGTAGCCGGGGGCGGTGGCGGAGAGAGGATGGGTGCCTGCGACGGTGCCGTCGGAGATATACAGGACTCCGCTAGGTCCCGCGAAGAGCACACCGATGGGTGAGGCGTAGATCCACGTGGCCGCGGCGGTGCCGACGCTTACGGTCAGCAGGCGGACCGTGCCGCCAGCGGTCCCATTGCTCTTATAGAACCCGTTGAGCGCGGCGTAATAGCTGGCGCCGTTGTACACGACGGGCTGAGGCGATCCGAGGGAGACGCCGTCGGCCGTTCCGGAGATCGCTTCGGCGACCAGGCCAGTTCCCGCGCCGGTTCCATCGCTGCGCCAGAGCTCGACGCCGGTCTGGGGTGTGGCCTCAAAATAGAGCAGTTGATTGCCCAGTGCAATCGGCCTGGCGGCGCGTGACCCGCCGCAGCAGTAGGTCTGCGACGAGCCGAGCGGGTACGTGCCGGAGATCGTGCCATCGCTCCGGTACAGGTACTTGTTGGTCCGCGCGGGGACGTCATAGGCATTGAAGAGCAGGAGGCCGTTGTTGTACGTGAGATGGGCCGGGTCCGACCCCTGAACACCAGGATTGATGTCTTTGACGATCTGCGTGGAACCGGCCGTGCCGCCCGTTCGATAGAGCTCGATTCCCTGGGTCGGAGTCTGCGCGGCGAAGAACAGGTCGTTGCCCGAGCCAGCGGCCATCTCGCTCAGCGTGCTGTCCGGGCCGCCGGGAATATGGGCGACGATCGCCGTGCCATCAAGCGTGCCATCCGAAGCCCACAGCGCGTCGGTTTCGGGGTGGGCCGGGTCGGTCAGGTCGGTGCCTTGAAAGTAAGCACGCCCGCCCGACACGGAGAGGTTCGAGGGGTTCAGGCCCGACCAGTTTCGCGGATCGCCCGGGTGCATTGCCTGCTGATCCAGAGGAATCGGAAAGACCTGGTGCGTGCCGGGGGTGGTGCCGTCGGTGATCCAGAGGTCCGGCGCCGAACCGGAGAGCCCGGCGGCGAAGAAGAAGGAGTTCCCCACGACAGTTCGTTCGGAGGCGTGAGTGAAGAGAAATGAGGTTCCAGTAGGGCCGACGAGGCGAGTGCCTGCGAGTGTGCCGTCGGAAAACCACCAGCGTCGTTTCTGATCGGTCCCGATGAGGGAGAACATGACCCCGCCCTGAAACGCCGTGAGATCCAGGGGTTGGGAGCCCAAGGCAGACGAGGTGAGCTGCCGCGTGTTGGCGGGCGTGTTGTCCGTGCACCAGATCTGCGTCTGACTGGACCCGTCCTGCGCGGCGAAGTAGTACAGTCCCCCGGATCCGATTCCCGTCAGGTTTGGGCTCGCGGTCGTTCCGGCGAGTGCGGTCACCGGCCCCGTACCGGAAGTTGTCCCGTCGGTCGACCAAAGCGCGCTTGACGGGTTGGAGCTGTTGGTGCTTACAAAGTACAAGCGTCCACCCGCATTCGAGTCGCGGGTGGGGATGTACAAGTCCGATGGTCCGTTGCCAACCAGAAGCGTTCCGGTCAGTGTTCCGTCGGTGGACCAGATCTGCTGCAGGTTGCCCCCTTGGGCAAAGACGATCGCTTGATTGCCGAGGGTGACGGGACGACCGCTTGTGGGCGAGTTGTTTGTGGTGTTCGGGACGAAGCACAGCCCGGGCGCACAGGTAACACCGAGAGGCTGCACAAAGCCGCGCGACGAGCGGCAGTTGCTTGGAGTGGCAAGGGTGCAGATGCCGGTAATGCGGCAGCACGCGAACGTCGGCTGGGTGCAGTTCAAGTCGTATGTGGTGGAGATGCAGGTTTGGCCCGCCGGCAGGAGCGTGCCCGATCTGGACGTGCAGTCGGACGCGAATCGCACCATGAAGCACTGCCCGCTTGGGAGGCAACAGGCCGATTCCGGCTGCGTGCACGGATTCGGTGAGCAGGACGAGACCAGATACAGGAATGATCCAGTGCACGCCGAGAGTGGTCCAACGGTACAGGACGTTCCCGTGCAGCAAGTGAACAGGGCGGGATCCGGGCAGTTCCCGCAGGTGATGTTCGGCGCCCCGGGTGTGCCGCCCATGGCCGCGCAGTTGGCGCTGCTGGTGTATACACAGGTAATATCGGGCAAGCAGCACGACAGCGCGAGGGGTTGGTTGCACGCCGTCGATGCGCACGTGGTCAGCAGGCCGCCCCACATGCTGCCCGTCAGGGCCGCACAGGCTCCGGAAGAAGTGTCGAGGCATGCGCCGGATTGCAGACAGCACGCGCCGGTCGGCCGCAGCCCCGAAAGCGTTGAGCCGTCATACGCGTAGCAGAGGCCGATGTCGTTCGTGCCAGAGCTTGCGTTGAATACCAGTCTGGAGCCGGCGGCGGCAAGGTTCGCCGGGGACGATGTGGGCGAGCCGGGGAAAATGTCGGCGATCATGCGCGTGCCGCCGGGCGTTCCGTCGGTGCGCCACACCTCGCGCCCGTGCGTGCCGTCGTCGGCGGTGAAGTACAGCATGCCCCCGGCGATGGTGAAGTCGGCTGGGCTGGAGCCGCTCAGCCCGGGGTTGATATCACGCACCAGCGTTGTGCCCGCGGCGGTTCCGTCGGTGCGCCAGAGCTCGCGTCCATTCACCGTGCTCGTCGCGGCGAAGTAGCCAAACCCACTGAACTCGATGAGCGGTCCGGGCTGGAAGTTGCCGTTGTACGGGTTCGGGAAGACGTACAGGTCACGCACCACATAGGGAATAGCGGTCTGGCAAAAGACCGAATGTGCCAGACAGAGCAGTGCGACCAAACCGACGACAAGGGAGCGGGAGCGTGAAGCGTTCATTGCGGGTCTCCAGGTCGCAATCGTTCATGGACCGCGCGTCATGAGTATAAAGGGTTTTCTCGTGGGCCGCTGCAACACCGACACTAATTGCGTGCGAATAGGGCAGATGAAAAAGGACCACATGAGGCGAAGACCCCTTTTCGACACAAAACGAGGCTTGTTCAAACGACCTGTAGGGCGCGAATTGCGGTGGCGACGATGTGCTGCACGGACGTGCCGCGATTCTTGATCGACTCGGCGGTGGTATTCGCGTACTTGGGGATCTTCTTGACACAATGCTGCGAGCCCTCGCCGGACTGCTGAGCGCGTCGACCATGGCCAAGCGTGGGCCGCAGCCGTGATCGTGTTACAGCGTGATGATGTACCCGATGTTGGCGTTGGTCAGGTCGATCGTGTTGTCCGTGTCAACGAAGAGCGCGTGGGCCCCGATGATTGTGGGAGCGGAAGACACATCGAATGATGCGGAGCTACGTTTAACCGTGGAAGCGAAGCGGTCACTTGCCGGCATGCCAACGTGCGATGACCGCTCGGCTAGCGTTCGATAAGGGCGGCGAGGGCGATCTAGAGCTGTTCATGTCCCCTCCTGCCAAACTCGCGTCCCTGTCCGTATCCGACCTCTGCGACGAAATCGCCCGCCGGGAACGCTGCGGCCAAGCCCTGCTCCGCAAGCGTGCCCGCCGGGCGGCCAAGCCCGATGCCCTTAACACCCAAACCGCTGCGTGGGGACTGGCGAGTCGCGTTCGCGGCAACGGGTCCCGCTCCGACGGCAAGCGCTACAAGAACGAGAGGATTTTTGTCAAGGCATTTGGGAAGGCGCTCAAGGGCAAGACCATGGGCGCGACGGAGGCCATGGAAGCGGTGCAGAAGGTGGGGTGCCGCTCCACCGCGAAGAACTTCCGGATGATCGTGAACCTTGCGCTCATCAAGAGCGGAAAGTTCAAGCGGGTCGAGCGCGGGCGATACACGGCGAAATGATCTCCCGCCTTCGCTGCGCATGTGCCGGGGGAGATAGCTAAATCAGGGGGTAGCGGTCCCCGGAACAATTGACAAAATCTCTGCGGTAGTGTCACACTGAGGCCATTCGACTCGCTTCTCATGTAGGGATCGTCGGTCGGTCGTGAGACTGAATGCATGTACGCGCTTGGCAGATCGGAGTGCCGTGAAGTACTTGGCCATCACCATCAGCGGAGCTGTATCTCTCGGGGCATACGAGGCAGGAGTCCTCTACGAAGTTCTGCGGGCGATCAAGGCGCACAACGCCGATCCGGCGACTACGCCGGAAGACACCATCGTCATCGATGTGATCACGGGCGCGAGCGCAGGCGGGATGTCGGCGACGATCCTGGCTCAGAAACTTCTCCTCGACGCTGCGGCGCTCGAAGGGTACGAGACCAATGCGCTCTTTCAGGCATGGGTGAAGCAGGTCGATCTTGCGGGATTGCTGATATTGAAGCCCGATGAGGCGGCCAAGATGTCCCTGCTGTCGTCGGATCTCGTCGAGACCATTTCCAGGAAATGGTTGACGGACCGGTACCAAGTGGGCGTTGCGCCGTCTCCTGCGAACAGGCACCCTGGGGTGGGGAACAAGCTTGTCTTGGGGCTGGCACTCTCCAATCTGAACGGGGTCGATTACGGCATCAACACGGTGAGTGGTCGGCCGTTCGTGTACACGCAGTTCCAGGATGAATGCGTCGCCATTCTGGATGCCGGTTATCCGAGCCTCGACACCCTGGGCACTTGGGAGCCGCTTCGCAACGCCGCCGTCGCCTGCGGCGCATTTCCGTTCGCGTTCCGGGACAAGGAACTGCATCGTGCCCTTACCGACTACCGGGACCCGATCAATTTTCCCGACGTTCCAGACTTTGCGTACACCGATGGAGGTGTGTTTCACAACGAGCCCTTGGGAATGGCCAAGAACCTGGTTGATCTTGTAGACCCCGATCATCTGAGCCACGCATCTCGGTTCTATCTGTTCGTCGCTCCCCAAATGCGAAGCTCGGCGCGTGACGGGACGTTTACCGCGGACACCGCGACACTCGTTGATACTGGGAAGGAACTGGTCAAGGTGATCTTTAACCAAGCCCGGTTCAAGGACTGGGTGCAGGTTGAAAAAGTGAACGATCATCTCGCGAGATTTGAAAGTCAGGTCGCTTGGCTTCGAGTGAGTCTGGCCGACGGATCACTCGCCCCAAAGTCGTTGGAGGACGCGACCGCGGCGCTCCTGCCCAGGGTGTATCCCGATTTGGGAGTCCGCACGACGGTGCTGGACCGGCTCCGAGATCAATATGCGTCCGATCTGGCAACACTGGCCGACCCGGCAGCGCAGGACGTGTGGTTGCGCTCGGTGGCGGTGCTGGAGAAGGTCGCGGGTGTTGCGAGCCACGATCCCATGGTCGTGTACACAATCACGGCCACGGACAAAGAGCTTGCGGGAAGCTGCCTGTACGCCTTCGGTGGATTCTTCGATGAGCGGTATCGTCGTCACGACTATGAGTTGGGGCGGGAGAAGGCCCAGACATTCCTCGCCGGCCTGGCGGGCTCGGGTCTCGGCCCCATCCGCTACACGTCCAACGAACCGGCACCGCAAGTTGATCCGGCGCTGGCGGACGTACAAGTCGCCGACTTGGATGAGGACAAACGGAAAGAGTTCCGCGGCCAGATTCTCGACCGGATCGATCAGATCCTCTCCGACTTTGGGGTCGCGCTTCCCGTCCGCAAGCCCATCGAGTGGTTCTGGCTAAAGCCGAAACTGAACAAGTGGCTGGGGTTGTAATTTGACGAGGCGAGAGGGCGATGACGCGCACGAGTTTTTGTGTGGGCGTAGCGATCACGGGCGCCTCTCCGTTATGCGGTATGCTGAAACGATGCCCAACCCAACCCCCCGGTCTCGGCGCGAACCGGTCGAATTACCGCTCGAACACGTTGAGGCCGCCAACGAGGCGTTTCGATTGCATCTAAAAGGGTGGCAACTCTGCGAGGGAACTCTGGCCCTTCTCAGGCAACGGTGTCCAGGACATGCTCCCGAGGACGTGCTGGGCAAGGCGACGGTCGTCAATGCGCTATACGGCACAAACGTGTTCGCCATCATCCCCGCAGCCCGGCATCTGTCGGAGGTTCTCTCGAAAGCTGATCTGGACCGCTGCGGCATTGAGTTAGTGGACGAAATGGCAGCGGTGAAGCTGCTAAAACGGCGGTTCGTCAGCTTTGCCTCAAAGTACGCGCACTTCTTTATCGATGGCGACCGTTTCCCTATTTACGACAGCTTCGCGGTGAAGATGGTGTCGCTGCACTTGGGACTGGAGGGCGTCGTAGGCGACGGCGCGGGGTACCGCGGATTCTGCGCGGGCTTCAATCGCCTTGCGGACCGATTAGGCTTGACGCGAGACCGCCGCCGCCTGGACCGCTATCTCTGGATGGCGGGCATCGGCCGCGAACTGCGCCGCAATGAGAAAGGTGCTGGTAAACAGCGAGGTGAGGGGTTTTTTCGCCACGTACGGGGGTCCCACGTTCCTACCGGCAGAGTAGGTGCTCAGGCAGGAATCGCAATCGTACCAGAAAAACGCCGTCATCGCGGCGTCGAATCGCAGGCGTAGATCGGTCCTCCCATCCCCGCCTACTTGTTCATGCCCAGCCGATCGATCCTCCCCTCCTTGGCTTGGGCCGGTCTCTGGGGAAGGGTGATGTGGATCTCGCCACTGTCGTGTTTGATCGCGAGGGTGGCTGGGTTGCTTTACCCAGTTTGAACCAGCGGCTGTTCCGCATTCTTGTTTGTGGGGCGGATGGGAGATTTGAACTGCATCCGCGGGTGGACAAACCCGCACCGTGAAGTACGCTTGGACATCAATGGGTTGATCAGAGAGAGATCGAACGTCCTGAGGGGCGTCTGTATGTGTGCGCCGCGAACGCGTCGGTTAATGAGTGGTACGTTCAAAAGGAGTTTGAAAAATGGGAAGTACGACATCTGTGTCACAGTTTGGGTCCGAAGCGTCTGCGCGGCTGAGCCGTCGGTTGGCAGCGCACTTTGGCGTGCTAGCGGCGATGTCTGCGGCAGGAGCCCTGGCGACAGCCGAGAAGGCGGACGCGGGCGTTGTGTATAGCGGGCCGGTGAATATCACGATTCCAACCACAACCGCGGGCATATATCTGAATCTGGTGACGGGCGTTTCCGCCCCGACTCCGGCAGGTTCACCCGGTTGGGATGTGAACCCCTGGGGTTCTTCCACGTTCTTCGCTTATGCTAACAATGCCGCCGGCCCGACCGACGGGATCGTCACCGGCTTGGGCAACTCGACAACGCTGACCGACAATCTTCCCATGGGAACCATGATCGACGGAACAGCTATCTACACACGGGGTCCGGGTTCTGAGACCACCGGCAGCACGGTTTTCACGCTCAACAGCAACCAGAACATCATTGGCGTTCGATTCCAGAACGAGGCGAACGGCAACGCGATCCACTTCGGCTGGGTGCGTCTCTCGTTCGGCACGACCTTGACGGCGCAGCCCCGCACCGTTGTGGAATACGCGTACGAGAGTCAGGCGGGTGTCGGCATCGCCGCGGGCGTGATTCCTGCCGCGGGAGTCTGCTGCCGCGGCGCGACTTGCAACACGACCGTGGCGCAGGCCGGTTGCACCGGGTCCGGCATGGCCGGCGCGAGCTTTGTGACTACGGCGTCGGTGTGCAACGCGACCCCCCTCTCAAACACGCCGTGTTGCTACGCGAACTACAACAAAGCCAACGGAATCACCGTGCAAGACATCTTCGATTTCCTGGGCGACTGGTTCGCCGGTAGCGCATTCGCAAACACCGGCGGCAACGGTGCCGCGGGTTCGCTTTCCGTGCAGAACATCTTCGACTTCCTATCCGGCTGGTTCGCGGGCGGATGCTGAGCGAGCGTCTGGTCCGGTTTATCTGAGTACATTCAAACGCCCGAAGCCGAAGTGCTTCGGGCGTTTGCATTGGTGCGAAGAGACTATGGACGATGCGGGTGTAAAACGGTCCCGATCGACGGCGGCGAATTCACGCCCCTCCTCAGTGCCAGAGAGCAGATGAGAATCGCATGATTTGAACCGTCGCCTGGGTGATCTTCTTCTTGACTCCCGGCCGCGGCTTGTCACGCATGCCCGCCAGCCGATCCTTTCAGAACCGTCCACTCCACTTGAGGACGGTCTGCTCCCGCAGGCCCTGTTCTTTCCCAATCTCCTCGTAGGTCAGATCCTCTTTGTCGAGCAGGATCATCCGGCAGCTCGCGGCCATCACCTGCGGCATACTCAGGCGTCGCACCAGGCGCTCCAACTCCGATTGCTCCGAGGTCGTCACTGACAATGGCGTTGGCGTGCTTATCGCTTGACTCCAGAATACCCGGAGTCGATACGCGCTACCCCTTCAACCGGTTGCGCCCTTCCTTGATTCATGACACCCCCCGTCCTCGACGTTCGCAGCTCAGTGCCAAAACGTGCAACGCCCTGCAGTTCAGTGCAGGGCGTTGGAATGACCCCATGGGGATTCGAACCCCAGTTTCTAGGATGAGAACCTAGCGTCCTAGACCAGGCTAGACGATGGGGCCGCTAGCGGGAAGGGAATGTAGGCGGGGGCCGGATGGGGTTCCAATTCGGCGGGGTTTGGGGCGAATTGAGGATCGTGCGGCGGTTGGGAGCGGCGTTTGGGCGACGGCCTGCGTGGCGGAGCCGGCAGAACTTTCCCCAAGCCGGATAGGAAGTGGCATGCGAGCGTCGCGCGCTCGGCCACGGCAGGAAAGTGGCGTTGGGCGGATCGCTTGACGAACGCCCGATCAAGCCGCGGCGAGTGAGCGGCGGAGCTGTGCCAGAGCGTGAACCGCGGCCTCGTCCTGCGAGCTGCTCACTGTTGAACCCGCGACGGTGGACGCCCCCGCTTCGCGCCATTCGGCGCGATAGCAGTTGAAGGCGGCGACATGCGCGATGGCGAGGTCAAAGCCCGCGGTCGCAAACTCCTGGTGCACGCGCTGCAGATTGGGATACGCGCGTCCGGTCTGATCAAATGAACAGCCGGTGGAATCCAGCCCCGACCATCCGGAGGCGAGGAGCTCGTCGAGTGCGATGGAGATGCCCATGGATGTCTCACGGAAGTCTGACGTTCAGCCCGTCCCTGGGCGGTGGATGAGCGGGAATCTTAGGGAGGAAGACTGGTAGACGCAGAAAGTGGCGGCCGGACCGGGGGAGGTGTAGGAATCGCGAGAAATCCGCGGGATTCGCTCGGCTCCCCCCCAACAGTCGCGCTCATGCCACGCTTGTGTATCGGGGCTTAGCCGAGGATCTCTTTGATCTCAAACTTCTTGATGCCGCGCGGGCCGCGGACAGAGATAATGTCGCCGACGCGGGTCTTTTCCAGCGCGGCGCCGAATGGAGAGTTGAGCGTGGCCTCGACAACCTCGGAAGTCATGGAGCCGGTGGCCTCGCCAACGAGACGGAAGGTCTCGACCTCGTCGGTACCGACCTCTTGAATGCGAACCGTGGCGCCCACGAAGACGACGCCGGATGACTTGTGGGAATCGTCGATCACCTGGATGTGGCTGAGCTTCTCGGTCAGCCGGCGGATTTCGGCCTCCTGCATGCCCTGCTCTTCGCGGGCGGAGTGATACTCGGCGTTCTCTTTCAGATCGCCGAGTTCCCGGGCCTCGGCAATGCGCGAGGAAATCCTGGGACGATTGTCCAGCAGCGTGTCGAGCTTGGCCTTCAGCGTGGCCAGTTCAAGGGCGGTGACCATTTCCATCGGTAGAACTCCGACGCGCTGAGTAGGGGCGCGTGCATGACTCATTCGAACGGGCGTTTCCCTCGCACCGAAGGGGCTGTATCGGCCCGAAAGGCGTGTGCCCTCCCGTTGTGGAGGGGGCGTTGGGAAACAAGTTTAGGCCGGATTCGGGCGTTTGCCACGCAGGGACCGAAGGGCGGCCGCGCCCCAGAAAAACAGGGCAAGTATGGCTGTTGAGAGGATAAGCTGAATCTCAAGGGGCGTCACACGGTTCTGCGGGCCGGAGATCCCCACACCCGCCAGCGTCTGGATCGCCGTCAGCGGCGAGAGCATCGCGAGCCATTGCGGCGCGGGCGTGCGCGTCGAGTTGATCACGAGCGATGCCAGCGGCGCGGCCAGCACCATCGCAAGCACGATCGTCATCCAGAGTGTGCGAGAGCCAAGCGCGGGATCGTTCGGGCGCGATGCCACCGAACCGGAGAGCGCGAGCGCGAGCACGCCCCCCGTCAGCGCGACCCATGCCGCCAGCGCGCCGGCGACCGAGGCCACGATCGTGATCGGCCAGTTGGCCAGCACAAACAGCGGCCAGGTGATGAGCTGGATCGGCGTGACAATGATGAGCGCGTCGGCCAGAATGTGCGCAAGAACGGTGCCCCGCTGCACGTTCGGCGATTGCTGGCTCAGCCGCACCATGGGCCAGAGAATCGTCGCGCCGATGGCGACCACGACAAGCATGATGCGAGCGGCGGGGCTGTACGAACCCGGCGACACGGTGCTGACATTGGAAACCCAGACGATGGACCCGGCCACGGCAAAGAGGATGTACATCATCCAGAAGAACGCAAGCAGCCGTGGTTCTCCGCGCCGGTGGGCCCAGGGGTCGGTCGGGGTGGAGGGGGGAGTGGTGTGGTGAGTGGGGGGTGCGTGGAGGGGGAGCGGGAAGGAATCGAGGGAGTCGGCGAGTCGCGGGAGAGCTGGTTCATCACTCGTGACAGGGGGAAGTGGGTCACCTGCCAAGGGTTGCTGAGTTGGGTCGGGGATGGGTGGTGGTGTGTCGTTCACGGCGCGCGGTTTGGGATCGCGGCGAGGCAAACCGGCCGCGCCGAACGAGTTGATTATTCGCTTGTGGGGGAGGAAGGGAAGAAGTCAGCGCGAAGCCGTCTTTTTCGACTTCTGTGCGCTGGATTTGTCGGGCTTCGCGCCGGACTTGGGTTCTTGCGTCAGCAGATTCGCCCGGGACATCGCGTTGGCGGTGTCATGGATGTACACGCCGTCGACCAGTCGAATATCCAGCACGGAACGGGAGGCGTCGATGCGCCCCTGCTCGCGATAGAGCTGCGCCAGCCGCGCCAGCTTGGCGGCGGGCGGGGCTTGACCAGGATTGAACTCATCCACCGGGCCGCCCCACAAAATGCGGTTGCCCAGATCGGTCACGATACTCATGGCGCGCCCGGGTGAGAACTCCGAGACATCCACGGCGGCGATCTGGTTGCCGCCGGGGCAGGAGGCCAGCCGCGCGAGAAGCTTGAGACCCGCCTGAACATCGCCGCCGAGCCACGGCTGGCCGGGCATCGGGGGCTCATGCCCGACGCCGACGATGACCTTGTACCCCGATGCGTCCGCGCGATAGGTCACGGGGAGAAGTTCGCCGAGGGCTGTGACGAGATGATCTTCACCCGCCCAGCGAACCGCCGCGTTGGGAATGCGCCATGTAGCCCCGACACGCACCAGCCCATCAGGATCGCGCGTGAGTTTCAGATCCTCGCGGAACCAGCCGGTGAGCGCAAGGGCGTCGTGCGCGGCCGTAAGAGAGGCCCGATCAAAGGGATTCGCATTCAGCTTGGAGAGAAGCGTGTGCTCAAGATCCCCGCGGATTTCGGCGTTGATCCAGGTGAGCGGATCGGCGCCGGGCTTTGCAGGATCGGCGGAGGCAAGTCCGGCGAGCGGGGGCCACGCGAAGTGGACGGCCGGCTGCGTGGCATTGATCGCCGCTGCTTGGGCCTGCATCTGGCCGAACCCCGAGACCAGTGCGGCCGACGCGGCCACGCACAGGAACAGACTTGTCCAGCCCGAGATGGAAGAGATCGCCGCGCGGGTGGCGGGGGAGAGCCGGCGGCGCGGGGCCCGCGGCGGATGAGATTCAGGTGTTGGTGGGTTGGAATTGGACATGGAATGGGCGCGATACGCCGGGAGCGCAGTATCGGCCGCAAGGCGGCACGGACAGTGGTTTTTGAGGACGGCTTTACCGGTCGCGCAACGCAAGGTCGATGAGCTTGGCGCAGAGCGCGGGCATGGGCAGGCCAACATGCCGGGCAGCCATGGGAACCAGGGAGTGGTCGGTGAAGCCGGGCAAGGTATTGATCTCCAGAAACCAGGCCGTCGCGTCCGGGCCATCCCCGTCAAGCATGAAGTCCGCCCGGGCAAGGTGGCGGATGTTCATGGCCTTGGCCAGGTCTGCGGTCTGCCGCTGGATGGTCTCGGTGACCCGCCCGGGGAGACTTGGGGCCGGGGTGTAGACGGTGTCGTTGCGGGTGTACTTGGCCTCGTAGTCGTACAGGCCGTCGGCGGGGGTGATCTCGATGGCCGGGAGTGGCTGGTGGTCGATGATTCCGACCGTGAGCTCGCGGGCCTTGGGCCGCGTGGGATGGGAGATGCAGGACTCCACCATGTAGCAGCGGTCCCCCTTGGGGGTCGCTCGCTCGGCTTGGATGGTGCGGCAGGCGGCGGACCATTCATCTCCGGTGCGGCAGACATGCAGGCCGACCGTCGAACCCTCATGGATGGGCTTGATGATCACCGGAAAGGGGAGCGGGCAGCCGGGATCGCGCAGATCGAGTACGCGGCAGGTGGGCGTGGGAATCCCCAATTGCACGGCGGTCAGCTTCGTGGCGACTTTGTCCATCGCGTGGCGGGCCGCGCGGGCTTTGCAGCCGACGAACGGGCGGCCATCGGCTTCAAGCAGGTCCTGCAGCGGTCCCCCCTCGCCCCACCCGCCGTGCAGCGCGGGGAAGATGACGTCGCCGGGCAGGCGCTTGAGTTCATCAAGCGTCAGTTTGTCGATCGTTTGGCTGTAAACGGTCGAGAAACGTTCGGACTCGCGCAGGGCAAGGGCGATGAAGTGCGCGGACTTGAGGGAGACTTCCCGCTCAGAGTCAGGGCCGCCGCCGAGGACGAGGACGGAGAGGGAGGACATGGTGTTCTCGAAGGAAAGGGGCAAACCACGAAGGCACGGAGACCCGGAGCGGGAACGAAGTGAAAATCAGATGACGATGCGTTTCAGGCCGTCGCGCAGAAGGGGCACATTGAAGTTGATCAGCAGGCCGAGGCGTTTGTTGGTCAGCCGAAGGTAGGTCAGGAGTTGGGCCTCGTGGATCTTGGCGAGTGCATCAATTGCTTTGAGTTCAACAATGATGCGATCATCAACGATAAGATCCAGCTTGTGACGGGCATTCAGCGCTCGACCGCGATACACGATCGGGATGGGGAACTCACTCTTAAATGGCACGCCAAGTTCTTCGAGTTCGATCCTCATGCACTCGTGATAGACCGATTCAAGCAGGCCGGGTCCAAGGGACCTATGCACGGCGATTGCCGCTCCGATGATTCTTCCGGACAGCGGATCATCCGCGGCGAACGGGCTTTCGGGATTTCCTACATGCATCGGCACTGAATCGACCCCTTCTCCACTCCCTCCGTGCACCTTCGCCACTTCGTGCCTTCGTGTTTCCATTTTGGCTTCGCAATAGGCCCGGCCTACAGCGTCGCTCCCCACAGCACAACCTCCGGCTCCAGCATCACACCGAACTTGGCGTGCACCTTCCCCCGCACCTGACGCATCACCTCGATCACATCCGCGGCCTTACACCCCGGCTTGGCCACGATGAAGTTCGCGTGCTGTTCGGAGACCACTGCCCCCCCGACGGTCAGACCCTTGCATCCCGCGCGATCCACCAGCATCCCCGCGGAAACGCGTGTTCCCGTGGTGCCGATGTCCTTCACATTATCCATCAGCGTCGGGTTCTTGAAGCAGCACCCCGCCGAGTTCGCGTTCATCGGCTGCGTCGTCTTCTTGTACTCCGTCACTTCCTTCAGCTTGGCCTTCAGCGGCGTCAAGTCCGCACGCTTCAGCCGGAAGACCACGCTCGTGATGATCACGTTCTGCCGCACCAGCGAGCAGTGCCGGTAGACGAACTCGATCTGCTTCCGGTCGATCACCTGCTCTTTTCCGGAGCGATCCATTACAGACACCGTCTTGATGTAGTCCCCCGTGGACCCGTACTTCCCCCCCGCGTTCATCATCGTCGCTCCGCCGACGGCCGCCGGGATTCCCGCAAGATTTTCCAGCCCGGAGAGCCCCGCCGCGACCGTCGCGTTGATCAGCTTGAACAGATGTACGCCCCCGCCCGCGCGGACATCCGCGTATCCCTTGTGATCGATCGTGCCAATCTCAAACTGCCCGAAGTCCCCCTCCGAGAGCGAGACCACCAGCTCTTTCACGCCCGCATCCGCCACGAGCAGGTTCGCCCCATCCCCCAGCAGCTTCAGCGCAGGATCCATCTGCACGCACGCCCGCAACTCCTCAATAGTCCGCGGCTTGGCCAGCTTGGCGGCGGTGCCCCCGATGCCGAACCACGTGGAGATCGGGGCGTTCAGGACAATGGGGAAGTCGGCGACACTGCTCACTGGGCGATCCTCGCAGGTAAACGTGCCACATGGCTACATCGCACATGGCACATTCGGAACGAAGCAACAAAACGAAACGCTGATGTGCCATGTGGCCATGTGCAATGTGCTACGTGCCGCGCGATTCCGCGGCAATAAACCCTCTTCCCACCGTGTCCACCGGCCCCGCGCCCATGACGATGATCAGATCTCCCGGCCGCGCGATGATGTTCAGATGATCGATGATCGCCTCGAATGGGTACAGGTGCAGCGCCTGCACCTTCTTGGCGCGAAGCCGGTCGACGAGATCCGAAGCCGTCACCTTCGCCTTCTCCTCCAGCGAATCCCGCACAAAGTAGATGTGCGGCACGATCACCATGTCCGCCGCGGAGAACGAGTTCGCGAACTCCTCCAGCAAATGCCGCGTCCGGCTGTGCTGGTGCGGCTGGAACACGCAGATCAACCGACCGCCACGCGTCTCCGGCTTCTCAAACTCCCGCATCGCCCGCAGCGTCGTCTCCACCTCGGTCGGATGGTGCCCGTAATCGTCGTACACCCGCACCGGCGGCTTACCTTCGACGATCGTCCGCTCCCCGAGCAGTTGCATCCGCCGGTCCAGACCCTTGAACTGGTTGATCGCCGGCCCCAGCACGTCCGGGTCGGCGCCCGCGTGCAGCGCAAGCACGCAGGCGGTCGCCGCGTTCATCGCGTTGTGGTCCCCCGGTAGCGGCGTCACCCACGCGGCCACCAGCCCCTCGCCCTTGCGCACCAGCCCCGTGCGGCGGGACTCGGGCTCATATTTCACGGACCAATCTGCGCTCGGGGACCACCCGATGGTCTCGATGGCGCACTCCAGCCCCGCCGTCACCTCGCGCTTGTGGGCGTTCTGTTCGGCGATGAGCAGCACGCCGCCAACGGAAGCGGGGGGCAGCAGCTTGGCGAACTCGTGGAAGCTCTTTACCACCTCATCCAGCGAGCCATACATATCCAGATGGTCCGCCTCCACGCTGGTAATCACCGCGATCTTCGGCGAGTAGTTGTGGAAGGAGCGGTTGAACTCGCACGCCTCCACCACCAGCAGTCCCGGATCCCCCTGATGCTCTCCCGCGGGAATCACGGCCTTGCCCAACCGGAAACCCCCGCCGAGCTGGGCACAGTTCGCCCCGACGATCACATTCGGATCCAGCCCGGCCTGGGCCAGGATGAACCCCAGCATCGCCGTCGTCGTGGACTTCCCGTGCGTCCCCGCGACGCAGATACCCGTCATCCCGACCATCGCCCAGCCAAGGGCCTCGGCGTAGTTCAGGTGCGGCAGGCCGCGCCGCTCCGCCTCAAGAATCTGCGGATGGTCCGGCCGGATCGCCGCCGAGGCGATGACAAGTTCCGCCTCCTCCGGCAGGAAACCCGTCGCCTGATGGTCGAACCCGACGGCAACGCCCTCGGTCTCCAGCGTCTCTGTAAAAGGACTGTGCGAGTTGTCCGACCCGGAGATCACCCCGCCGCGCGTCTTGAGCATCCGGGCCAGCCCGGACATCCCGCACCCGCCGATCCCGATCATGTACACATGCCGCCCGGCCACATTCAGCGGCGCGGCCCGGCTGGCGTTGGCGAAGGATGGCAGCGTGATTTGGTTCGGCATGGGGGGCATAGGGGGCATGGGGAGACGGGCCGCGTGGGGCGGCGCGAACGGAGCAAGTGGGGAGGGCATTGGCCGATACATCGGATTGTTGCCGGGCGGATCGTGAGACGTGGCACGGGCTTACCAGCCCGTGTCGCGGCCGCCGCGGCCGCGGGGTTTTGAGCGTACACCACACGCCTCCAGACTTCGGGCGAAGCGCCCGAAACACGGGCTGGTAAGCCCGTGCCACCTACCCTCCCTCCCCATGTCCGCTCCAGCCCCAATCCCCCCCGCTTTGCCCTACAAACTCGCCTGCCTCTGCGACCTGCGCGACAAAGATGGCCGCGTGCTCCTGCTCCGCCGCCTGCGCGAGCCCAACAAGGGCCTCTGCTCCCCGATCGGCGGCAAGCTCGACATGCACACCGGTGAATCCCCGGCCCAGTG
Organism: Phycisphaerales bacterium; assembly: GCA_038225655.1. Lineage (GTDB taxonomy): Bacteria > Planctomycetota > Phycisphaerae > Phycisphaerales > UBA1924 > UBA4658. The sequence goes on from JBBRQY010000022.1 coordinate 35,194, forward strand.
CGCCCAGCGCGAGATCATGGAAGAGGCTGGCATCCACGTCCCCATCGAGCGGCTGCACCTGATGGGGCTGATCTCCGAACGGGCCTACGAGGGGAAGGGCCACTGGCTGCTCTTCTACTACCGGGTGTTGGGCGCAGTCGAAGTCACCCGCACCTCCCTCAACGAAGGAACCCTCGAGTGGTTCCACGAGGCCGACATCGACGCACTCCCCCTCCCCGAATCCGACCGCAAGATCATCTGGCCCATGGTCCGCAAGTGCGAGCAGGGGTACGACGAGCGGAAGCCCCACGGCCCGGACAACCGCCCCGGCTTCTTCACGCTCCACATCGACTGCGGCGAGAGCGGGGAGATGACCTGGGCGGTGGAGCAGGTGGCCCAGTAGCCCGGTTCAAGGCCTGTTCACCGCGGAAGCTGGAGAAGTCGTTCCACACTCGGGGCAAGGCGAACCGGTGGCCAGCCCCTTCAAGTCATACCCGCACCGCACACACAACCCATTGCGGCGGCGTCGTCGGCGACGGATCGCCAGCGGGACTTGCCACAGCCCCCAAGCGAGCGCGGCGTAGAAGATGGTGTTGAGGGCGAAGCCGGGCCAGAGAGGGGCGAGTGGAATCCATCGCTCGCCGACGAACGGCAATGAGACGAGGACCGATCCGTGATATGGGGAAAGGACTAAGGGTTGCAGACTCGTCCACTGCGAGAGCCCGCGGAACGGAAAGCCGTAACGGAAGCCCACCATGTATTCACCGAAGAATGTATCGACGCCCGGCGGCGGCAACGGGCCCTGCGCTTCTTGCATGTCGTATGCCCAATACCACGAATAGCCAATGGGCTCTGCATGCTTTGCGTCCGGCTCCGATGGAAAAGACCACTCCGGCCGTGGAGTCGTCTGCAAGTCTTGCCAAGGCACCGGTGGCAGACTCGGCGCTTCATAACGGACGGCAATCCCCATCGTGATCACCACGTTCACCGCCGCACCAATCAAGAGCCAGAGCACACCGCCCACGATCAATCGCCGAGCCCTTTGTGCTCTTCCGGTCGGACCCATTTGGGAAGTCTACCACACAATCAATGCAGCCCCGGCCAATCAGCCCGGGGTTGCGTTCCGCATTCCGGACAGGGCGAGCCCACCGTTAATCCCGTAAAGTCATACCCGCACCGCACACACAACCCATTGCGGCGGCGTCGGCTACGACGGATCGCCAGCGGGACTTGCCACAGCCCCCAAGCGAGCGCGGCGTAGAAGATGGTGTTGAGGGCGAAGCCGGGCCAGAGGGGCACGAAGGGCAAGGAGTCGGGAAATGCAAGGGGAAGATTTCCCGCCCACTCGCCGGAACTGTGCAAACGAGCGGCACGACCAAGAGCTCCGAACTCGAACTCTCGCTCGCGCCATGATTGGAGGCATCGAAAGGGGAGTCCCTCGGAGTGCTTGGTCAGTTCGCGAACATCCGGCTCAAACCGTGGGGCGTCTAAGACGTGGACTCTGTGTGCCGTCAGATAGTCGTACTTCGCGTCATCGGCCCAGAACGTCGCCGTGTGCTGAAAGCCATCTGCGGACTTCGGCCAATCTGCCGGCACGGCATGCGGCCACTCGATCGCTTTCGGTGTCGTCCCTGCGACGTAGCGACCATCTCGGGCCACCACCCACTCGCTGCGCCATCCAAATGTCCAGTGTGCGGCCCACGTGACAGTCGGAGTGAGCAAGGCCCCGATGACGAGGTACATCAGCGATGCTGCTACCAGGTGAATCGGAGATCGGAATGGTCCCTTCTGCATCATTCGAGGATTCCGCCCTTACCGAGTCGCTGCCCAAGCCATCAAGCCCGGGGCCGCGTTCTCTCTTTGTCTTCTCTGTGTCCTCAGTGCTCTCAGTGGTGAATCTTCCTCTTGGGCCGCGCCGGTGGCGGCTCACGCCGCGATGGACATGCTCGTGGCCTGGCTCCACGGGCCGACCTCGCCCTTGGCGTTGGTCCAGCGGGCGAAGTAGGTGGCGGTCTTGCCCTTGTCCTCGGGGCCGAAGCGCGATTGGTATGTGGCGCGGGTGATGAAGGAGAGGAAGCGGGCCTCCTCGGGGTCGTTGACGGCGCCGTCGGCGACGATGCGGAACAGGAGCAGCCCGACCGTGCCCGCGGGCTTGGCACGGCGCGAGGAGGTCTCGCGGTCCGTGGCCCGCAGGTTGTGCGTCCCCTGGCTCATGCCGATGAGCGCGATCGCGGGCGCTGTCGCGGGAGCCGGGATCGACGAGCCGCCGCCGCCGATGCGCGTGTCCACGCCCACGGTGCGCACGTGCAGCCCGAGGCCGAGTTTGAGCGTATCGGAGACCGCCGCGTCGGCGCGGATCGTGGCCGCGTAGCCGCGGACGATGCCGAGAACTTGCTCCTTCTGCTCGTTCTTGGCGAGCACCTTGCCGCGCGTCCGCGTCGTCGGGCCGACGGCCTCGAGAAACGCGGAGTGCCACGCGTCGTAGGCGTTCTTGATCGCCGTCGCGTCCCCGGCCGAGAGCCCGTAGGACGCCGGCGCGGCGACGATGCGGGCCTGGAAGTTCTCCAGCCAGTTGTTCAGATCGCCCTCGCGAGATGGGATGTAGGTGCTGGGCATGGGTGGATAGCGCGGAAAAAGTGGGAGGGTGGAGATGGGAGGGCGGAGGTTGGGGCCGAGAAGATGCGGGTGGAACGCTCGCGGGAGCGGCATCGGCACGATCGCCCGGGGGCTTGAGCCAAGCACCCGGGAACGCGCGGGATTCTCCCCCGCCAGCGCGACAATCCCGCGGGCGGATGCCGCGCACGCCCCGGAGATCGCCGCGCTCCCCCTCGCGAGTGCGGCAAACTCCCGGGCGATTCCCGCGCCCGCCCGGGCGAGCGCGCCGCACACGCGCGTGGGAGACTTCCAAACGCGCGCGGGGACGACTCCGGCGCGCGCCGCGAAGATTCCGGCGCGGAGATGGAGCGTCGCCCCCCGCGCGCACGGGTGCTGAACGTATGAGCCGGCCGATTCCGGCGTGATGTGCTTTCGCCCGCAGAGCGGGCGGGCGATGGTTGCCAGATGCGACAGCATCTGGTGGCGGGCCGCACAGTTTCCAGAGACTCTGGCTTGTTCCTCGCCCATGACATGGGCGCGCGAAGCGGGTGCGCCCCCCTGCGCTTCGGTCGCCCGTTTGAGGGGCTTGGAGAACACAATGGAAAGAGTGAAGGTGAGCTTCCCCCAGCCAGATGCTGTCGCATCTGGCAACCATCGCCGGCCCGTTTCACGGGCCAAGACCTATGCCGCTGTGTCTGCGCTCGCCCCGCACTCCGGACACACGGCCCCCGCCGCCCACGCAGCCCGGTACGGTCGTAGTTGCAGTTCGGGCAGATTCAGCGCCGCAACATCCATGCGAAGAGCAGAATCCCCAGAACGACGGCGACCGCGACCAACGCATTGAACCCGGGTCGGGCGTTACGCACAGGATGTGGGGAACTACTGTGTCGCGCGCGTTGGCGCGCGAGTGCGTCGAAACGCCAGGCGGTTGCCGAAATCAGCAACGCGACGACAAGCAGGCACCAGATCGGCAGGCACGCCGCCCAAGCCCCGTCAGCTCCCTGCAGCGAAAACCACCAGTCCCAACTTGGCGCCCTTGGATCCGCGCTCACCGCCCAATTCTCTGTCTTGAACAAAGTACGGTCGGCGAGATCAAAAAAACGAACCTGGCCACGCTGGAGGATGAGGGCTCGGCCTGATCTGAAATAGGCCAGCGTCCACCACCCACTCCCAATCCACACCAGCACAAGCAGCACCGTCACCACCACGCCGCCCCACTTCACGGTCTTGCGAATTCTCGGGTGCGGCTTCACGTTGGCAGTCTACCACACTCCGGACACACCGCCCCAAGCATCCCCTGCCGGGGCCATCCATCCGGAACCTGAGTGGACCTACGGTTTGGGATTCGGTTCCTGCCAAACGATCTTCTCGCAGTCGATACCGAGTGACTTGCATGCTCCGCACCATTCGGATCGCACCTTGGAGTACGCGACGGTGTTCGCCTGAGTGTCGAGAATGAAATAGGTGCTGGTCGGGTCCTCGGCGTCACTCGGTTGCGGCAGGTGAACGCGGCGCGGATCAACCCGGCCGACGATCCACTGTTCGACAACCGCGTACCGATTGACCTCCGTCTGGGTCTTCCAGTCGGCGTCGGCGGGCACCATGATGGTCTTCCCGTTGACGTTTCCAACTATGCACCGAGGATGCGCCTTCAACATGCAAAGCTCGTACGGTGCAATCAGGACTCTCGTGCCATCCTCCTCGGGCCCCATCGAGTACGTCTCGCGGAACGCCCGGCTGGCGACCCAGCGGACACCAACGATCGCAAGAAGGACTGCGAGCACCGCCGCGGCGATCGCGATCATGCAGCCCAAGCGAGGTTCACGACGGAGGGTGGACATCAGATCAGCATAACGCCCCCGCGTGCTCTCGGCCCTATCACCCTTACCCTGCCCCCCCCGTCGGGTGGCCCGGGTTGCATGGTGAGACGTGCCACCGGATGTCGTCGCTTGGGGGGGTGGACGACAGCCGGTGCGGGCCACCAGTCGCGCGTGATCCCCCGGGGGGGTGGGGGGGAGGGTGGCACCGAACCGGCGGGGAGAAGAGGAAGACATCGCAGATGGCCTTCAGCCTGAGGAAGGGGGAGAAGGCAAAGGCAAGCACAGGGGCCGTCCTGACGTCGCCAGTTCCTCGGGCTGCCCCCCCAACGCCATCAGCGCATTCTGATTCACTTGCTCACAGGAGCCGCCCCGCACTCCGGACACACGGCGCTCGCAGCGAGGCCGGTGCGGTCGTAGCCGCAGGTGTTGCAGGTTCCCCGATCCGTTCGCACCATGAGCCCGTAGTGGAGCACCCAGTAGATCGCGGCCGCCGTCACGCCGCCGAAAAGTACCACCACGGCCCAGAGCCA
>JBBRQY010000023.1:0-22128 GCA_038225655.1 Phycisphaerales bacterium
CATCACCCTGGCCCACGCGCGAGCCCGGCTGCATCAGCTTGCCCAACAGGGCAGGATCGATCAAGTAGGCCGCAACAGGTACGACGGGATGTAGCGATCCCAGCCATGTCCCACGAACCGACCCCGCTTGGCGGGGTCTTTCTCAGTCCATTCCCCAAAGCAGGGCAATCTGGACAATCTTCCCCATCTTCATGCCTCGGGATGTCACAAACCCGGCGCAGCACTCGCTTCCCTATCAGGGGCAGGTGCTCGCCATGGCTGCGGGTGCCTGCCGCCCAGTTCACGCGAGAAGATCACGACCACACACATTCCTGGAGCACCGCTTGATCCGACTTCGCCAACCCTTACTCGGATGGTCGGTGGCTGCTCGGTCATGAGCTGCTCGGCTCGGTTCCGCAATACAGCAATGCTGCCGATGAATGGGACTTTGGAGATACAAGCGTGGGAACACAGTGTGAGACCCTCATCGAGTCAGTTCGCTGGGGCTCGGTGTGCCGAGCCGATTACGACGGGTCGGGCACGCTGACGATCAACGACATCTTCGACTTCCTGACCGCATGGTTTGCAGGTTGTTGAACGCGTTTTGGGCTGCATGGGCGGAAGAATATCACGACCCGTCTGCTGGGGATCGGGGCGGTGCACCTTGCGCTCGTGAGCAACTCGGCCTCACTTTCGTGGGCCGAAACCTTGCTTCTGGATTGGTGCGCTCGCCGGGCTGTGGTATGCTGAACTTTACCGCTTGAGACACGACTTCAGGGACGCCACACCATGTACGCGATTTTCTCAAAGTCTCTTCCACACATACCCGCGATGGTCGAGTCCAACCACGTTGTGCGCGCGGGAATCGGAGCTCGCGTGACGCGGAGCGGAATCGCAGTAGACACCGACGGAGGTTCGGCTGGCTTGAAAACGATCTCGGGGGCGCCGATCCGGACCATGCCGGACGCGAACAGAGCGAAGGCCGGTCGCGTCGGAGTACTGTCGGCCTCGAACGCAATGCTGGTCGCCTTGCTTGCATTCGCCGCAACCGCCCATCCTGCCGCCGCGCAGTGCGAGCAGCTGACCGCGGGCATCAAACTACTAGCGAGCGATGCTTCGGCCAACGCCCGCTTGGGCTATGCGGTGGCGATCTCGGGGAACACGATCGTCGCGGGGGATGAAGTCTCGGTGGGTTTCGGCCAGGCGTATGTGTACGTGCTATATGGCGGTTTCTGGACACAGCAGGCTCGTTTGAGCGACCCATCGTCAGCTTCGGGAACAACCGCTAGTTTCGGACGGGCGGTCGCTCTCTTCGGGAATACGTCCATCATCGGCGAGCCGAACAGCGGCTTGGCGTTTTTCACGAACCGGTCGGGCGCGACCTGGTCCACGCCGGCGGCGCTGGTTCGAGCCGATCACTCCAGCTTCGACCAGTTCGGGGCCTCGGTCGCCATGGGCTCGCTTGGCACGCACAACACCGCGATCGTGGGTGCGCCGAGCTACTCCGTCACGGCGTCGAACGCGGGCGCGGCGTACGTCTTTACCATCAGCACGCAAGTGGCGGGCGGGTGGATTCAGACGGGTCTCCTCACTGCCTCGGACGGGGCCGCGACCGATGCGTTCGGTACGAGCGTGGCAATCTCTGGCAACACCGCGGTCGTCGGCGCGCCGTCTGACGACAATACGGGCGGAATCGACGCCGGCGCGGTGTACGTCTTCACGTCCAACAGCTTCGGCTCGGGATGGACGCAGCAGGCCAAGATCGCCCCGACCGATCCGCACGCGGGGGATCTGTTCGGAGAATCTGTAGCGATCTCAGGCGACACGATCGTGGTCGGCGCGCCAAACGCGCAGTCGAACAACGGCAAGGCGTATGTGTTCACCCGGATGGGGACGGTCTGGACCCAGCACGCGGCGCTGGCGGCCGGGGGCACCGCAAACCATCTGGGACAAAGCGTCGCCATTTCCGGAGACCGCATCGTCGTCGGAGCACCGGGATCTACGCCTGGCCCCCCTTCACCCGGGTACGCCGAGCTCTATGTTCGCCCTCCCGGATCGGGCATCGCGGGGACATGGGTATACGCAGATTACTTCGTGTCTCCCGATGGGTTGATCAACGGCTTCGTCGGTTCCGCCGTTGCGATCTCCGATACGCGCCTCGCGATCGGCTCTTACGGGGCGGATCAGGGTGCGACCGACGCCGGCGCGGTGTTCGTCGTGGACATCTTCAACCCCTGCCCCGCCGACTTCAACTGCTCCGGCTCCCTCAGCATCAATGACATCTTCGATTTTCTTAGCGCGTGGTTCGCCTCCGACCCTCGCGCAGACTTCAACGGTGTGAACGGCCTCGGCATCCAAGACATCTTCGACTTCCTGGCGGCATGGTTTGCAGGATGCCCCTGACCGCGACGCCACCGCACAAACGCGTACCACTCATCTCGGCGGTGATCACTCCCTTTCGTACCGGGAACGGTTGACGATAAATCATTCGTCGTCGAATCGGAGCGGCTCTTCAGTAGGAGAACGACTCCTTGAGAGCGAATTCGCGTCTGTCCATGGCTGCCGAACAATCTGATCCTGTCCTCTAGATTCTTGGCGGGAGGCATCGCGATTCTGCGCTTAGGGATTGACCGCACACAGTCCGAACCTTGCTCGGGCGGTGCATGCGCTGTAAAGCAGTCCACCTTCGAGTTCAGAGGAGCGTCTGTTCATGCTCACCCACCTCCGCAGTTTCCTGTGTGCCGCCCTGCTTTTGACGCTACTAACCGGACGGCCCGCCGACGCCCAATGCGGCCGCCAATGGGTCGCAGGACCCAATGGCATACCGGCCGGGTACGTCAACTGCATGGTCTCATGGGACCCCGACGGTTCGGGCGCGCAGCCCCCGTTGCTCGTCGTCGCGGGTTCGTTCTCCGCCGCGGCCGACATCCCCGCCAGCAACATTGCTACCTGGGACGGTCAGACGTGGCATGCCTTGGGAGCCGGACTCAACAGCACGGTGTACTGCATCGCCGTCTTCAACGGCGAGCTATATGCCGGCGGCAGCTTCACCGGCTCGGCATCGACCCCACTCCACTACATCGCCAAGTGGACCGGCAGCGCCTGGCAGGATGTGGCCTTCGGCACCGATGGCGTTGTGTACACCCTCTTCCCCAACGGTTCCGAGTTGCTCGTTGGCGGTGCCTTCCGGCACGTCGAGGGGACCTTTTTTCCCTTCGCCCATCTCGCGCGTTTCTCCGCTGGCAACTGGAACGGCTTTGTCAACGCGCCGTCCAGCACTGTTTACAGCGTTGTCGTGTCGGGCGGGCAGCCATTGATCATGGCAGAGGCCAACTCGAGCGGTCCATTCGCGTCCAGTGCCATCGAGCGGTACGACGGCTCAACTTGGCAGCCCGTCACCACGATCGATGAGGGCGGTCCCTTGTGTGTGAGCGGTACTAGCGTGTTCTTCTCGGGGCGGCGGACACAAAACTGCAACGACCCCCACCATTACTCCAGCGAGTTCAGCATCTATCGCTACGCCGCCGGCGTGATCACCACCTCGTACGCCAACCACTTCGCTTCTTCCTTCGTTCCGTACAACGGCGGGTTGTACGCTGTCGGCGAGCGCATCAGGTATTGCTACGACGGCATCACCGACACCGGGAAGACCGGCTGGATCGGCGCTTGGAATGGCTCAACGTGGAACGATGCCCTTGGCACGGCAGACCGTCCCGATGGCGGCACTCTCGCCGTCCACGCCGGGCAGCTGTATGTCGGAGGTTCCTTCACTCACCTCGGCCAGGTACAGGCCAACTCCATCGCCCTGCTCGGTGCGTCAACCGGCGGACCATGGACTCCTCTGGTCCCAGGATTCAATGCCATTGCCCGCTGCGCCGCAACCGTCAACGGCGCGGAGTATGTCGGCGGTGACTTCACCCGCGCCGGCAGTGTCCCCGCCGCGTACGCCGCCAAGTACACGGGCTCAGCCTGGGTCGCCCTCGGCGCGTTCGATGCCCCCGTGACCAGTCTCGGCAGTTATTCGGCCAACCCCTTGCAACTCGCCAGCCTGATCGTCTCGGGCATGTTCACGCACAGCGGTTCCACCGCCTTCGCCCACATCCTGACCTTCAATCCCGTCACTCTCGCGTACACCCCGCTGGGCACTGGCCTGGATGATTCCGCGCGGGCCATTCTGCCCTTCAACACATCCTTCAACCATGCCGATCTGATCGTCGGGGGAGATTTTTCGTTCGCCGGGGGCGTTTCTGCTCCGCACATCGCGCGCTGGAACGGCGCGTCGTGGATCTCCGCGCCATTCGGCACCGGCATGAACAACTCCGTGCTCGCGCTCGCCGCGTTCAACAGCCAGGTTGTCGCCGGTGGCTCCTTCACCACAGCCGGGGGCATATCCCATTCCTACATCGCACGCTGGGACGGCAGTGCCTGGCAGTCCCTCGGCTCGGGCCTCAACGGCCCCGTCCGTGCCCTCGCCGTCTTCAACTCTCAGCTCATCGCGGGCGGAGACTTTACCCTCTCGGGCGGCACCGCTGTCTCCCACATTGCTGCGTGGAACGGAACGTCTTGGTCTGCCATCGGTCCCGGTCTGGATGGCATCGTCTACTCCCTCACCGTCACCCCGACCGACCTCTTCGCCGGAGGCACATTCACCAACGCTGGCTCGACTCAGGTCCGCCACGTCGCCCGATGGGACGGTGCCCTCTGGAACCCCGTTGGATACGACGGCGCCAATCTCGGTGCCGGGACCGACGACGCGGTTCTCGGTCTCGCCAACACCAATGGCGAGCTCATCGCCGCTGGAGCCTTCGCGCGAGCGTGCAGCCAAAGCTCCCCCTTTGTCGCTCGCGCTCCCGTGCCCGGCACGCCATTGTTTACACAGCAACCCACTGCTGGCTCCGCCTGCGCCGGGAGTACCGCCACGTTCTTCACGAGTCTGGACCCGGGCGGTTGGTTCGTCGGGGCCTCCTTCGCGTGGTACCACGACGGCGTTCATCTCGCCAACGGACCCTCCGCAAACGGCACGACATACGCACAGACCGACCAGTCAACGCTCCTGATCAGCGCGATTACTTCCTCGGCCGCAGGTGGCTACTGGTGCACCGCCACCACCGACTGCGGCCAGGTCGTTTCGAGCATCACCGCCCAGCTCACCGTCGGCGGCGCGACTTGCTGTGCCGCCGACTTCAACAGCGACGGCGTGCTCTCCGTGCAGGATATCTTTGACTTCTTGAGCGCCTGGTTCGCCGGTGCGCTCAGCGCCGATTTCAACGGAGGCGGTCTCTCGATCCAAGACATCTTTGATTTCCTGGCCGCGTGGTTTGTCGGGTGCTGAACTTGGCGTTCAGTTTGCCGTGTATTGCCCGCGCTCGACCCGCTTGAACTTTTCGCTGTCGATGAGCGCGAGGTTCACGATCATGCCGAAGTTCTTCGCGGTGGAGCGGTACCCCACCTTCTGCACCGCCTCCATCGCCTCCGCCACGCTCAGGGTCTTGCCGTTCAGCGCCTTCGCCAGGGCCTCGACAAGAGTCATCTCGTTCTTGTAGTGCTTGCCGTCGGGGAGGGAACCACGACCACGAACGCTACCACTCAGCCCCAACGCGGCGATTTGGGCGTCCAGGGCGTCGAGCTTGGCCGCCAGGCGGGCACGCTTGCGGAGCATGGTCTGGCCCCCGCGCTCGTGGCGGGCAATCTCACGGTGGATGTCGGAAACGGACAGAGACGCGAGTTTGACCGGACGGGACATGAACAACTCCAGATAGCCCCCGCCGCCCATGTCCAAGGCAGGCCGCGCAGTTACCGCAAGCGGCCACGCCGAAACGTGACCGTTGCGCTTCTATCGAGAAGCAAAGCAATCAGCGACTGGCGGCGTTGGACCCGCGCGATGCGGCCCCGCGAACAGTTCCCCATGGGTTCAGAACGTCACTGCCAACAGCGAATGTTCCATTGTCATGAAGCAGTTCGATCGGCCCCGCAGCGCCATCACCCGAATTGGTACGGGTCCCGATCGATTTGACCCCGATTTCACGAGCATTCATGCATCAGTCGGGTACGCTCTCCCAAGGACCACTCTCCAGTCCTTTCTGACTCACCCCCGAGGAACTCCTCCATGAAATCTCGCACATCACTCGTCGTCGGTCTGCTCCTCGCCTCCTCCCTCGCCGCATCCGCCCACGCCCAGGTGCGCTACGTCAACGCCGCCCGTCCCTCCGACGGCGACGGCACATCCTGGGCCACCGGGTTCAAGAGTCTGCAAAGCGCTCTGACTACCGCCGGAACCTACACAGAAGTCTGGGTCGCCGCCGGGGTATACACCCCCGCCCCCACCGATCGCAACGCCACCTTCACCCTACGCAACAACCTGTCCATTCTCGGCGGCTTCTCCGGCGTCGAAACCGCCGCCGCCCAGCGTGATCCCGCTGCCAACATCTCCATCCTCTCCGGTGACCTCCTCGGCAACGACCCCAGCACCGGCGACAACTCCTTTCGAGTCGTCACCGCCAGCGGCACCAACGCCACGGCGGTCCTCGACGGTTTCACCGTCCGCGCCGGATTCAGCGGCCAACCCATCCCCTTCAACTCCGGCACGCCCGGACCGGGCCTCACCTGCGTCAATGGCAGCCCCTCCATCTCCCGCTGCATCTTCAGGGACAACGCCGTCGGCCCCGCAGGTTCCAGCTCCGGATGCAGCGGCGGCGTCGGCAGTGGAAACTCCGGCGGCAATGGCGGCGCCGCCTACATCAGCGGCAGCTCGCCCGTTTTCCGCCAGTGCTCCTTCATCCATAACTCCGCCGCATCCGGCAGCTCCGGCCTTTACTGCACCTTCGGCGGCAGTGGCGGCGCCGGCGGTTTCGGGGGCGCCGTCTACTCCTCCACCTCCTCACCCACCTTCATCAACTGCTTCTTCGCCGGGAACTTTGCGGGCTCCGGCGGCTTGGGCGGCGGAACCAGCTCCGGCGGCGGTTCTACCGGCGGTCCCGGTGGTTCCGGCGGCGCCATCGCCTTCGACGGCGCGGGCGCATACATCCTCACGCTTCTCAACTGCGCCTTCTCCGGCAATCGCGCCGGCCTCGGCGGTGGCGGCGGAACCGCCACAGGTTTCGGCAACGGCGGCAACGGCGGCAACGCCGGTAGCGGCGGCGCAATCGCCGCCACCGCCTCGGCCTCATCCTCCATCCACATCATCAACAGCACCTTTTCCCAGGGCCTCGCTGGAGCAGGGGGCTCCGGCGGCAATCCCGGCGGCGGGGCGTCCGGCGTCGGTATGAACGGCGCCAGCGGCCGCGGCGGCGCGATCTCCAACGGCGCCTCCTCCCTCTCCCTCTCCAACAGCATCCTCTGGGGCAACACCGACGGAACCGGCTCCGGCGCCGGCTCCCAGGTCTTTCCCACCACCGGCGCCGTCACCGCCTCATACTCCGACATCGAAGGCGGCCTTGCTGGCACGGGCAACATCAACGCCGATCCGCGCTTCACTTCCGCCACCGGCCCCGACGCCACCGCGGGTACAGCCGACGACGACCTATCCCTCCAGTCCGCCTCCCCCTGCATCGACGCCGCGAACAACACCGCTCTGCTCGCCCCGCCAACATCCACCACCGACATCGCCGGCAAGCCCCGCACCGTCGACATTCCCACTGTCCCCGACACCGGCGTCGGCCCCGCTCCCGTCGCCGACATGGGCGCCTATGAGCGGCAGTTCTGCGCCGCCGATTTCAACACCTCCGGCTCCGTCACTATTCAGGACATCTTCGATTTCCTCGCCGCTTGGTTCGCGCTTGACCCGCGCAGCGACTTCAACGGCGTCAACGGCATCGGCATCCAGGACATCTTCGACTTCCTCGGTGCTTGGTTTGCCGGTTGCTGAGTGCTGCGCTTCTACCGAACAACGTAGCGGCCATTGGCATTGACGGAATCACTGTGGAGGACATCGTTGAATTCCTCGCGGCGTTGTTCGCCGGTTGCTGACTTTACCCCCATTTCGATTTCTCGGCGTCCTCACTCTTGACAACGGCCAACTGAATATCTGCATTCCTTTCGATGACATCAAGTCACCGACGCCGTCGCAACTCCCACCTGCGGCTCCACCGAATGCAAATCGAACGACCCGTACCGATGCCAATGAAAATGCACGGCCAACTCCAGATTCTTCTTGCACTTACGGCCGTTGCCCTCACACTTTCCGACTTCGGTCCGTCGATACGATTCTGAACATGCGAGTCGGTCGTCAAACACCGGCGTCCGCGTCTGGTTTCTGGTCACACGCTCGGCTCTGGATGGAGATGTTTTCATGGGATCTTTGCCGCTGAATCGAAGCGCTCTTCACGTCCTGATTGGCGTCATGATCGCGTGCTCTGCCGCGCGTGCGAACGCCCAGAGCATCATCCCCGCCGGAGCCGGAAGCTACTACTCTGACACCCCGCCCGGATTCGAGGTGCCCGTCAATACCGCCAACGCACCGGTCCTTCCGCGCACCGCCGCCGGCTTTGTCGGCGCTCCGCCGACCAACAAATGGTGGTCAGCCCTTATCTGGCAGCGCGATGCCGCTAACCCGTACGGCCCTCCGATGCACCCGAATCCCCTCTCGCTTCAGGCCAGCGGAACTGGTCTCTCGATCGCCCTACCCACAACGCCCGTCTTCAACGCCACGGACTATTACTATCAGTTCGACAACGGCTCGCGCGCTATGACCATCGGGGTCGCCGGTATGACCGGTGCCGCGCTCTCGGTCGTGAGTGCGGGTGACTGGTCCGTCACCGCGCAGTGGGCCGCTTCCGGGCGCACCCTGAACGCCACTTTCGGCCGCGGCCTCCCCTTCGTCTATGCGACGGTCTCGGGCGGCAATGCCCAGGTCACGTTCAACACCGCCGGCACCCCGCCCATCTTCGCCAATCGCGGCAACATCATCGGCGTCACCGTCAACGGCGTGGGATACGCCCTCTTCGCCCCTACCGGCGCGACGTGGACATTCCAAAACAACGTCGCCACCAGCACCCTCGCTGGACAGAGCTACTTCTCGGTGGCAGGCCTTCCCGAGGCCACCACAGCAGCGCTCGATCTCTACCAGCCCCACGCCTTTGCCTTCGTCACCAACACCCGCGCGAGCTGGGCCTACGACGCCCCGAACTCTGTCGTGAACGCGCGCTTCGACGTGGACACCATCGCCAAGGAAGGCGCCCAGACCACTCCGCTCATCGGCCTCTTTCGCCACCAGTGGCTCAACTCCGTGCTCCCCACCACGACGTACTCCCTCGCCACAGCCCGCGGCCAGATGAAGCTCGCTGAGGCCTCGACCTTCTCCTGCGTCTTTCCGTTCCACGGTCTGGTGCCGCGCATCCCCGATGTCGGCGCCATTTCCGCGACCGACCTGCACAACTTGCTCGATGTGGACTACGCCCAGCCCGTGCTCAACAGTGCGACCGACACCTACGGCAGCGGCCGCTCCTACGGCAAGATCGCCCAACTCGTCCACCTCGCCGACCAGTGCGGCCACACCGCCGCAAAGGCCCGCTTCCTGGGTTTTCTGGAGTCAGAACTCGCCGACTGGCTCAGCGCCGGTGTCACCGGCAATGGCCGCGATGCGTATCAGACCATCGAAGCCGAGTCCTTCAATCAATCTCAGGGAGTTACCACCGGAGCGATCACGGGCGGCTCCGCCGTTTTCGGTTTCACCGATAGCTCTTGGGTCCGCTTCAATGGCGTGAACTTCGGCCTCTCCGCGCCCACCGGCCTTCGGCTGCAATACGCCTCCACCACCACCGGCAGCGGGCTCTTTGAGGCCCACGTCGATTCCCTCACCGGGCCGATCATCTCCAGCGGCGGCGTCGGCTCCACAGCCGCAGGCGCGTGGACTCAGGTCTCACTCGGCGTGAACGCCGCCGTCGCCAGCGGCCTCACCGGCCTCCACGATGTCTATCTCACCTGCCACACGCCATACTCCGGCGAGCTCTTCCGCCTCGACTCCTTCCGCTTTGACAACGGCAGTCAGGCCTCCTCGCGTTTCTTCGCGTACAACCGCAACTGGCACACGCTCATCGGCTACCCCGCCTCCTACGGCAGCTCCACCGAGTTGAACGACCACCACTTCCACTGGGGCTATTTCATTTATGCCGCCGCGACCGTCGCACAGTATGACCCCGCATGGGCCACCAACTCTGGCGTCGGCCCGATGGTCTCGCTGCTGATCCGCGATTCCGCCAACATCGACCGCGCAGATGCGACCTTCCCTTTCTTGCGCAACTTCGATCCATACATCGGCCACTCCCAGGCCTCCGGCCACGCCGGATTTGGCTCCGGAAATAATCAAGAGTCATCCTCCGAAGCCATGAACTTCGCGAATGGCGTCATCCTCTGGGGCGCGGCGACCGGCGACACGGCCACCCGAGATCTGGGCATCTACCTCTACGCCTCCGAGTCTGCCGCCATTGAGCAGTACTGGTTTGACGCCGACAACGCCGTCTACCCCCCCGCTGCTCCCAAGAAGTTCGCCGGAATCGTCTGGGATAGCGGCATCGCCTGGGGCACCTGGTTCTCCGCGGAGCCCGAGCACATCCATGGCATCAACTTTCTCCCCATCACCCCGGGCTCGTTCTACCTCGGCTGGCGCCCCGATTCCATCCTCAAGAGCTGGAACATCATGACCGCCGCCCGTGGCGGTCCGCCGATCTACTGGCAATCCGTACACTACAGCACCCTCGCCCTCGCTAGTCCCGCGCAAGCGAGCGCATGGCTGAACGCCAATCCCGGCTTCATTCCCGACGGCGGGGATTCCAAATCGCAGATGGTCCACTGGATCCGCTCGGTGGGTGTGCTCGGAACCATCGACACCACCGTCCATGCCGATACGCCTTACTACGCCGTCTTCTCAAACGCGGGTTCTCGTCGTTACATCGCCTGGAACCCCGAGGCCACGCCGCGCACCGTTCACTTTAGCGACGGCTATGCGCTCTGCGTCCCTTCGGGAGCCACCGTCTACAGCCCGTCGTCCATGTCCCCCGCGACCTGCTCCTGCCGCGCCGATTTCAACAGCACCGGCTCCGTCACCGTCCAGGACATCTTCGATTTCCTGGCGGCCTGGTTCGTCCAGAACCCGCGCGCCGACTTCAATGCCGACACGCAGATCACGATTCAGGACATCTTCGATTTTCTGACCGTTTGGTTCACCGGCTGCCCGTGAGGCGGCAGCGGCAGCTACGTTCCCGAGAAAAAGCGTACCGCTCAGCGCGGTTCACGAGCCGTCTATCGGCAATTGCCGGCCATGTTCCCAGCGTCGCTACCTAAGCCCCGGGCTTGATTGGCCGGGGCTGCTTTGGTTGTGTCGTAGACTCATTGTGAATGAATCGTTTCCGGGACAGACTGTTCCATCGATCCACCGTCCTCGCTGTAGTTTGGCTGGCGATTGGAATGGGTGTCAACACGGGAGTCGCGTGGTGGAGCGCAATCGTCCATCAACGCGCGATTGAAGAGCGAATATTCGGGGACACCCACGCGGGAAATGGGAAGACCACGGGTCATTGGCCGCCGACCGACCCCGCAATATTGAGCTGGCCGGTTCCAGTGCCGAAGGAATGGCCCCGGACGCCGGAACGGGTCATGTACTTTCGAACGTGGGAGAGCACGGAAACATCGGCGAGCGCAACTGCGGGACCGGGCCGCTTTGACCTCAACCTTGCAGTCTTGACTGAGTACGGCTGGCCGTTCCGAAGTCTCGGTGAATGGTGGCGCGGCACGTCAATGAACAACTCCAGAATGAGCCGCGGCGGGTACATTGCATTACCAAACAGCACGCGATGGCCCTATCTCTGGATGGTCCCCATACGTCCTGCTTGGCCTGGCTTCGCCCTCAACACCATCTTCTACGCCGCGCTCGCGTGGGGCCTCTGGCAAGTCCCTCTGGCGATCCGTCGCCGCCGACGCGGCCGCGCGGGTAAGTGCGTTCAATGCGGGTATGACCTCGCGGGACTGACCTCTGGCTCTCACTGTCCGGAATGTGGCCCAGCGCGGTAGACTGTTCCCGTGAAACCCCACCCACGCATCCGGAAGACGGTGAAATGGGGAGGGGCGGCTGCGTGCGCGATGTTGGCAGCCGCATGGGTCGTGAGCTACTGGTACCGAGCGGTCTGGATTGATCCTCCGAGAGTCTGGCTGTATTTCTCTGGAGGTGAGTTCGGCGGGTCAAGGGGCAGTATCTTGGCGCCGCCGCCCTTGGCTGGGTGGAAGTTGTCCAACGACGCATACGCCGGGAGTCTTTGGCCACACCTTGAGTGGTGGAGGCCCGACGGCGTTCTGTTCGCGATTCCAGTCTGGGTTCCGCTTGCGATGTGCATGATTCTTACCATGCACACATGGCGCATGGAATTGCTCGCCCGCCGCCGCGCTCGCTTGAACTTGTGCCCCACCTGCACCTACGACCGCACCGGCCTCGCCGTTGGGTCCGTCTGCCCTGAGTGCGGAAAAGCGAGCGTGATTTCGTGAAGCCACATCCACGAATCCGCAAGACGATCAAGTGGGGCGGCGCGGTGGTGACGGTACTGCTGGTAGTGGTGTGGGTCGGGAGCGCGTGGGTGTACGTCCGGCACGTCTCTGCCCACTGGGAAGTCGCTCTCTTTCCGGGACGGCTCATGCTTCTCCACAGCATCTTTGTGGATGATCCCGAACCCCTTGGTTGGTACGTCGGGTCCCGATCTCGCTGGCCTGAATGGGGCTGGTGGTTGTCGCGAGAAGGCAACTCGCTCGCCAAAAGCGTTTACGTGCCAGTTTGGCCTCTCGCCGCCACGGCTCTCCTCATCACCATCGCTGCCTGGCGTCTGGACACCCTCGCCCGCCGCCGCGCTCGCCTCAACCGCCGCCGGAAGTGCAACTACGACTGGACAGGGCTGGCGGTGGGAGCGGTGTGTCCGGAGTGCGGGGGGCGGTCCACGTGAAGCCGTTCCATCGATCCATCTTCCGCTCCGCGACTGCCTCGCTTCTAACGGGCTTCGCGCTGAGCCTGATGATCGCTCTCGCATTCTGGCTTCACTGCCACGCGACGAATCGAATCGCGAGGCATCCGTCGACTCCGCTCTACGACGCGAGAAACGATGGTTGGCGATTGTATTGGCCGGCAAACGCCCTGCCCCGTGATGCGTACCGGCGACACTTCGCCGAGGCCATCGGAATGCAGGTTGTCGGATACGTGGACGACGATCCTCGTCGTGCAACGCCAAGCGATCCATGGCGTTCCGTGGCCCAGCAGCGTCTGTTCGGATTCCCGATGCCTTGCCTGGGCTACGTGATGGAGTTTGTGCCGAAGAGCTACAAGTTGCACCAGGGAATCCACATCAATCGAAGCATCGGCCCCCTTCCCACTGGCATCGTCTGGCCCGCCCTCATCGTCAACTCGCTCGTCTATGCAACCTCGATCTTCGCACTCACGCAAGTTCCCCCCCTGATCCGCTGGCGCAGGCGACGCGCGGGGCGCTGCCCGAAGTGCAACTACGACCGCACCGGCCTCTCGTCGGGAGCCGTCTGCCCTGAGTGTGGGACCGCACCTGTCTGAACTTTACAGAAGCGCCGGATCGATCCCCCGCACGATCACCCGCTCGCGGCAGACGCGACCGCACGCGGCGCAGGTCCCCGCGCCTTGCCCGTGGTCGCCCCACGCGGAATATCCGTCGAACCGGGCTATCGACGCCAGCAGCGCACCCTCACGGCACACGCGGCATCGTGGGCGGCCGTCGGGGGTATTGGCCGGTGCCAGGCGACGTTCCAGCCGATCGATGCGCGGGTTCACCCCCGTCGGGGGCGTCGAGTGGACGGTGGATGTGGGAGGCGATGAAGTCGTGGAACGACTTGATCACCGCGGCGAGATCGACCACCTTGCCGGCGCAGGGGATGCCCCAGCGCTGCTGTTGGTCGATGAGCACCCGTGCATCGCGGCCGGACATCTCCTTGTAGTGCTTGGCGGGGACCGTCCGGTAGTGTTCCCAGCGGGTCTGCTCGTCCTTGTCGCGCTGCAAGCGCTTAAGGGCCTCGGCCTCACGGGCCGTGGGAGTCTGGCCCAGCTTGAGCCTGTCGATCGCCGTTGGCCAGGGAACGATCGGTGTGGTCGAGCATGGACATCCTCGCTGAGATACGCATCATCGGCACGTGAATGCACGCACGCACGCGGGAATACAGCCGCCACGGCGTCGCGATCGCGGCGCGCCCGGTTGCTCTTGCGTGTCGGTGCGAGTCCCTGCCGCTCCGTGCCGCGTCGTGCAGCCGAAAGGCCAGACGCAGAAAATCTTTGCAAAGCGCGCGGGGCTCGCGCGGCCGCGCTCACGGGACTACTCCGTATCACGCCCGCGTGAAAACGAGTGAGTGCGATCGCACCGATCACTCCGCCGAGTGGCGCCGTGAAAAAGAGTGAGTGGGTTGGTCCTTCTGTGTTGAGAGAAACGACCGAAAATCGCCCTTGCCGCGTTCCCACGGCCGCTTCCGCGTGTGTGAGAATGAGTGAGTGGGGAGTTTGGCGCGCCCGTGTGCTCCAAAAGCCGCGATCATCCGACGCCGAGACATTGTGCATGTCGTGGGAGGACCCCGTGGAACGCGGCGATGTGCGGGGCGGCGCCGCGCGTAGGCGCTGCTGCGGCCGCGCTGCGCCGGATGCGACGTGGGGGATCGTGGGGCAACGACGGCGAGCGTGGTGACGACAGCGACGAACGCAGCAGTGGCGTGGTGTGTGGACACCAGGGCCGCCGTGGAATCCGTCGGCTCGCTCCGAGTGACGCCATCCCGCTACCCGAGCCTTCGATCGGCACGCGGGGGGCACTTTTCGAGATTTCGGCGAGCATCCCGTGCGACTGGAATGAAAGAAAGAATTTCACCACAGAGGGCACAGAGGGCACAGAGAGCACAGAGAAGAACAAGAGAGGGACGTGGATGCGGCGGCCTCTTCGCCCCAGCGGGGCGATGGGATGTAGCCACGGGTGGAGCGACGGGCGCGCTTTGACGCCCGACGCGAAACCCGTGGAGGGCGTGTATAGATGGATGAAAGCCCCGGAGGGGCGACGGAAGGGGGTGCCGGCGGTCGTCCGGAGCAATGGGATCGAGTGAGCCGGGATTCCGGCGGGGGTGCCGGGGGCGGCAGCCCCGGCATTCGGAGCGGTATCTGGTACCATCCCGGTCCAGGAGACTTCGATGGCTGTACCCGGATATCAGGATTTCATGCTCCCCCTCGTCAAGCTGGCGTCGACGGGGCAAGAGCACAAAGTCACGGATGCGATTGACGCACTCGCGGACCAGCTTGGAGTGAGCGACCTCGATCGTGAGATCATGCTGCCGAGCGGCACGCAAACGCGGCTCTACAACCGCGTCACTTGGGCCCTTACATATCTCACGAAGAGCTTGCTGTTGGAAAAGACCGGCCGCGGACGTTTCAGGATCGCCCCCCGCGGCGTGGACGTTCTGAAGAAGAATCCCCCGCGGATCGACAACACTTTTCTCGCGCAGTTTGAGGAGTTTCTCGCGTTCAAGCGGAAGAAAAGCAAGTCCGCATCTGCGACAACGACAACGACCACGACCGACGAAACCGGCGATGACGCAGAAACCACCCTGACACCCTTGGAGCGCGTCGAGGGAGGATATAACGAGCTGCGCGAAGCCCTCGCCGACGAACTACTCAGCCGCGTACGGACAATGAAGCCCAAGGCGTTCGAGCAACTGGTGGTCGATGTACTGGTCGCGATGGGATACGGGGGCTCTCAGCTCGACGCAGCACAAGTTGTGGGCAAGAGCGGCGATGGCGGCATCGATGGGGTCATCAAAGAAGACCGTCTCGGCCTGGACATGGTCTACGTGCAGGCCAAGAGATATACCAACGATGTCGGCCCCGGAGCCATCCGCGAGTTCGTCGGCTCGCTCGGCGAGCATAAGGCATCGAAGGGCGTCTTCATCACCTGCGGCGGCTTCACATCAGGCGCGATAGATGCCGCCGCCAAGGCGCATTCGCGCATCGTCCTCATCGACGGCGACCAGTTGGCGGAATACATGATCGACAACGGCGTGGGTGTCGCAGACTACAAGGCGTACACAGTCAAAAAGCTCGACAGCGACTACTTTGGAGAGATTTGATGGGGTGACAATGCCTCGCGGAGGAACCGCGACCCCTCTCCCGCACCCCCAGCCGCCCGAGGGGTCGCAGGCAAGCGGCCGCATCCTCTCTATGGGGATGGGGCGGGGGAAGGGGCCGTGCCGCACTCGGGGCAGACGGATTCGGGCGGGAGTCCGGCGCGGTTGTAGCCACACGCCAGGCACTGGCCCAGCCGAGCGCGGCGACGGGCTGGGGCACTGCGGTGCCAATCCCACGCGTATGCGCCCGCCCAGGTCCCGAGCAGCAGCGCCGAGGCGACCACCACGTACCCCGTGCCGAAAAACATCCATGCGAGCGCAGCCCCGACCACGAGTGGCGCCAACAGGAGCCCTCGCCAGACCATCTTCCGAATCAATAGACGGGGCCGCATGTCCGGAGTGTACAGCCCCGCCACCTTCGCCCTATTCCCCTCGCCTTCGTCCGTGCTCTCTGTGCCCTCTGTGGTGAATGCCTTGGCTTGCTCCGCGCCCCCTGCGCCTCTGCGTGAGGTCGCTCCCGGTTGCACTCCCGGCGTGTGCCGCGCGCATCACTGGCGGGCGAGCCGCCAGTGCCACCCTTTGGCTGGGGGTGGGCCGAGCCCTTTCTGACGGTCGGGCTACATGCCTTCCTCAGTGCTCTCAGTGCCCTCAGTGGTGAATCCCTCTTCCTAAGCCGCCACCGTCGCCGAACACACCTCGCTCCACGGTCCCGGCTCGCCGCGGGAGTTCACCCAGCGGGTCATGTAGACGGCGCGTTTGCCGCCGTCGGCGGGTTTGAAGGTGGCGCGGGCGGTTGGTTTGGTGGTGAGCGAATGGAAGCGGAACGTGAGCGGGTCGTAGGACGTGGGCGGCGGTTGGGAACTCGGGCCACTGCCCACGGCCGACTCACCACTCCCTCCCTCCTCCAGTTTCAGCCAGACCTCCGCGCCCATCACGCCGCGCGGCTTGCCGGCGCGGGTCGGGGCGGCCGCATCCACCAGCCGCAGCGCGTGCGTCAGCCGTGCGGGGAGTTCGACGCTGACGATCGGGGCGGTGGTCGGGGCACGGCTCGGGAGAGCCGTGCCACCGGGGACGGTGATCCCGAGTGCGGCGCGGATGGCGTCGGTGACGGCCGGGTTGCTCTGGAACTGCCGCACGAAGGGCCGCACGAGCTGTTCCAGCGCGGTCCGCTGGGCGTTCTTGGTCTGCGATGCGCTCTCGGCGCCGGCCTGCGCAGCGGTGAGCGCATCGAGCGCGGCAAACTTCCCGGGCGCAGCAGACGGCACTCTGCTTGCCCGGTCCCCCCTGTCAACCTCATGCCCTCCTGCGACGCATGCCCAGCACACCAATGCCCATCAGAACACCCACGCCCCCGGCCGGGGCCGGGATCTGCTGCAGCGGGAAGTTCGACAGATCCTGGCCGTACGCCTGGACGCGCCAGACGCTCGGGTCGAGCGCATCGCGGAAGGCGATGTCCCACCCCGAGACGAGTCCGCTGAACGTGGCTTGAAGTGTGCCGATGGTCCCGGCCAGTCCGGGGAGAAGTGGTGAGCCGCCGGTGAGGGAGAACAACATCCCGCCACTGGAGCGCGTATTCGTCCACGGGTCCATCGCCCCCGGTGTGAGCGTGGAGGCCAGGCTCCAAGCGCCCCCGGGCGCCGTGAACGTGGGCAGCGAGAATCCTGACGCCAGAGTCTGGTCGGGGAAGAGCCAGAACTGGTCAACGGGCTCAGCGAGTCCAGCGGAGATTTCGAAGGTGTGCGCCACCGCCGTGGTCCCCGTCCCGTTGGTGGGCCCAGAGATCGGTGCGGGCACGGCGGTGATCAGGTCGGCCTGCCGCCGTTCGATGATCTCGAGGCCCGAGACGTACAGGCTCCGGAAACGGTTGTTGGCGGCGACATTCGCAAAGGTCTTGAGGCGCGGGTCCGTCCCGTTCATCTGGAGGGGGGCGTAGTAGTTGTCCCGGCCGGGATTGGGCGGGATGTCGCTGGCATTGGCTCCTCGGGGTGCCACAGGAACAGGATCACCCGCGACGTAACGTCGGGCGTTCACAGCCGGATCGGGCCGAAGAGGTGCGGCCCAACCGGCGTTGGCGTTGGCATTGCCCCGGTTGGAATCGGGGTCCGCGACGTAGAGCGTCCCCGTGCCAGCCCGGTCGAATCCGGCCAGCGTGAGCGTGTGGTAGGACGCCGGGTCGGCGGGGTTGCGGGCCCACCAGTTGGCCGGATCAACGACGGCGGCGCCGCGGCCGCTGATGATGAGGTTGATTGACTTGTCGTCCTCAAGGTACTTGGTCGCAACCTGGAAGACCGTGGGATTGAATCCGCCCACCTGCGGGACGGCCTTGAGCGAGCCGTCAAACGAGACATACTCCATCCGGCTGTTGGCGGGGTTCTCGATGATGCGGGTGTGCAGAAGACCAGATCGGACGCCTCCCGCGGCGCCGTGTCCCTTGACCGCAAGCCAACCCCCTACGGAGGTGTTGCCGGCGAAGTAGTTGGTGCTGAAGTCCTTGAGCTCGCCGTTGACCGTGTCGAGCCACGTGGCGTTGGCGGTGGCGGCATTGGGGAGCAGGCCGTTGTAGCCGCGCTGCTTGAAGAAGTAGAGCGAGTTCATGATGCCGGTCGTGTAGCACCAGCCGCCCCCGTTCTCCCAGGTGGCATCGGTGTTGTAGTTCTGGTGCTGGTACACATCCGAGACGTTGGTGGCAATGCCCCGGTTGTTGGCCGCGTCGTACCACGTGGGCTGGGCGAGGGCAGAGCCACCGAGCGCAAGCAGAGCGAACGCTGCGACCACGGGGAACCGCTGGGCGCGTAGAGCGACAAGTGTGCTGGGCATCTCTCGATCTCCTTGGGGCGCGGACGGCCGCGCCGTGTTTCCAGTATGCCCGAAAGCCGTGGCAAAAGCACGCGACGCGAGCGAGACATTGTCGTGCTCGGCGCTTCCATGCCCCTAAACCCGTGGCACAGCGTGGCTTGCGATCACGCGACCTTGGCGATACGGCCCACCGAAGGCACGATCCCCATCCCGACCTTCCACTCTTACCCGCCCCATAGTGAGAGCGCGCTGCCGTATCCCGCCGTTGCCGCACTATTTCGGGCTAGGTTGTGGGCTTTGAACGGGAGTTTCCGGGTGGGCTTTCTTGTATGCTTCCTCCTGCTCCAACAGGGATTGCATGGGCGTATGGGGGGTCGCCTCGCGTCGTTCAGCGGCATGTTCTTGATCGCCGCGGTCGCTTCTGCGAGCGAGAGCCCGGTCGTCTGCTGGACGACCTTGAGCAGTCCAAAACTCGTCACGCCATACAGGCGTCCGTATGTCGAATGGAGAGTCGGGGAGGCAGATGGTCGTATCTCCGTATCGGAACGCATCGGGATTTAGCCGCGCCATCTCCGCTTGACGCTGTGCATACATCGATTTTGCTTCAGCGATATGACGCATCGCATTCTCCCAGTCGCGCACGAGCCCAACAGGAGTTCCCGGGCCCATCGTGTTGTCGGGGACGCGAATGGCACCATTGGGTCCGGTCCCTGAGGGAAGGGAATCAGGGATCATCATGCTGACTCGAATTCCATTGCCGATGTCCTTCCGGCCGTCAATCGCGTTTGCTGGGGCCGGGCCCGAATGCC
Source organism: Phycisphaerales bacterium (assembly GCA_038225655.1). Taxonomy (GTDB): domain Bacteria; phylum Planctomycetota; class Phycisphaerae; order Phycisphaerales; family UBA1924; genus UBA4658. The sequence continues at coordinate 19,671 of JBBRQY010000023.1, forward strand.
ACACGATCTTCGGGGAGCCATCCGAATTCGTCGATGACACTTGGGCCGCTGTGGGCCGCTCCTTGAATTGGACGACGGTCCCTGCCGTCGGCTGAAAGGGCTGGTCTTTATCGGGAGTGGATTCGATCTGGCCCGTCGGGTTGGCCAGAGCCGCCGTGAGAACACATAGGGTCAGCTTCATTTCAACCTCCATATTTGCCCGTGCGATGACACCCCACAAAGCGGGTGCAAGTAGGTCGTGATGTGGCGATGAGGACCAAGTGAAAGATCATGGCGAAGCTCACGATGACAATGTGAACGTCGCACAACCTGGGGCAATAGGTTGGTTGGGGGATGCGCGGGTGCCCCTTGGACGGCGTCGGGATAAGGATGCGGCGATCGGACGCGCTTCTGTCAGACGGCGGATCCCACTTCTCGACCGTCTATCGCTTCGACCCACCGCGCGCTGGCCGCGTGCGCGATGGGTACGTCCACGCCCACACGTCCCGCCCCGTCCATCTCCCGTTACGGATCGCGGCCAACTCGTACGACTCGATTTGCTGATGGCCTGGGCCTCGATCGTTCTCATACGCTGAGCCGGTCCTGCAAAGATGCCAGAGGGGGATTCCCCGAACAAGTACACGCAACCTCTGAGTCGAACAACGGATGCCGATCGCTGTCCAACCACCATCGTCCGCGGAATCTCCTGAGGGCACGGCGCTCGCGGGAGTGAAGCGCCTTCTCCCCTGGCTGGTGGCGGTCTCGCTCTTCATGGAGTCGCTGGACGCAACGATCCTCAACACGGCGGTGCCCACTATCGCGAGCGCGCTGGGCGTGCCTCCCCTGAGCATGAAGGCGGCGCTGACGAGCTACACATTGAGCCTGGCAGTGTTCATTCCTATCAGCGGCTGGATCGCCGACCGCTTCGGCACGCGGCGGGTCTTCTTCACTGCCATAGGCGTGTTCACGTGTGGATCGCTGTTGTGCGGCCTCAGCACCGGGATGACGGCGCTGGTCGCCTCGCGGATCCTACAGGGGTGCGGCGGAGCTCTCATGGTCCCCGTGGGGCGCATTACGCTGGTCCGCACATTCGCCAAGTCCGAACTCCTCCGGGCCACCAGCTTTGTCGCCATCCCGGCGCTGATCGGACCACTGCTGGGTCCCCTCGCCGGGGGACTGATCGTTGGGTACTTCCACTGGCGCATGATCTTTTTCGTCAATGTGCCCATTGGCATCGCCGGCATTCTTTTGGCCTACTGGCACATGCCTGACTACCGCGGCACTACCCGTACGCCGCTGGATCTGGTCGGACTCGTGCTCTTTGGCGCAGGAGTCGCCTTGATCTCTTATGTCCTTGAGATATTCGGGGAGCACTCGCTCTCGCTTCGCAGCGAGCTGTTTCTGATGGGCGTGGGGCTGTCCCTGCTGTTTGGGTATGGATTCCACAGCCGGACGATCGCGTTTCCTTTGCTGAGGCTCGGCTTCTTGCGCATTCGGACGTTCCGCACCGCCGTGGTCGGGAGCTTTGTCACGCGCTTGGGTGTGGGCGGCATGCCGTTCCTTCTACCGTTGCTGTATCAGATCGGCATCGGGCACACGGCCGTTGGCTCGGGCCTCTTGATCATGCCCCAGCCGCTGGCGGCGATGGCGCTCCGCGCATTCACGCCGCGCATCTTGCGGACCATTGGGTTCCGGCGAGTCCTGCTGGTCAACACCGTGCTCATGGGCTTGCTGATCATGCTCTTCGCCACCGTGGGGCCTGGAACATCGGTGTGGATCATCGTGGCCCAAGCGACGGTGTTTGGATTCCTGTCCTCCCTGCAGTTCACGAGCATGAACACGCTTGTGTACGCGGACCTGAAGGATGAGGACGCGAGCATGGGCGCCACGATCGCCAGCACAGCCCAGCAGATGTCCATGAGCTTCGGTGTCGCGGTCGCCTCCCTCGCGACCGTGCTCTTCATCGGTGGTGATCGCAATCCCGACAATCCCGCCCTGATCAGCGGTCTGCACCGTTCGTTCCTGGCCCTTGGTGGGCTCACCGTGGCGTCGGCCCTCATCTTCTGGCGGCTCAAACCGACGGACGGGGCGTCCGTGAGCCAGCATGAGGTTTAGGTAACGCACCGCGCGATCTCGGCAATTCGAGCAGCGATTCCCCCACCTATCGCATGACTTGGGCGGGGGTAGCACGCGTTTCGCGGTCGAGTACCTGCGCCGTCGCACTTGATGCCAAGGCGGCTCATCCGCGCCATGCCAGGCATTCCCTTGATCTCCCGCACATCCGCCAATGTGCTCGCAAACGCCTTGCATCATGTCGCGCGGCATGGCTTCATGTCCTCGCGATCGCCGCAGCGTGCGGCGACGCGATGCCCGCACCTCCGAAAGGACGACCATGACCGCCAAGAAGAAGACCCCCACCAAGCCCGCACCCAAGCCCGCGCCGGACGGCGGCAAGCCCCCGGGCCTGCTCGATGCCGCC
>JBBRQY010000024.1:0-18340 GCA_038225655.1 Phycisphaerales bacterium
CCCCCCCGCGGGGCCCCCCCGGCGGCGTACTGCGCCCCGCCCCCGCCCCCCCCCCGCCACCCCCCCCCCCCCCCCCCGCCCGGGGTGGGGGGGGGGGGGGCCCCCCGGCTGGAGGCGGGGCGGGTTGGGGGGCTTGGGTAGCGCGGAACGGGAATCGGGTTCGTTTTGTGATAGGATGTACGGACGTTCGGTCCCCTCGTGGGGATCTAGAAGAGATTGGAGTGCCGTCATGCAAACCCACAGAAACATCGCCAAACGCAAGGCCCTGTACTGGCAGGTGGGAGCCGTCGCCCTCCTCGCCACCGCCGGCGCGGCCATCGCTCTCCCGCAGATCAGAACATTCTTCGCTCCCGCCGCGCCGAACCAGCGCACCGAGGTCACTCCCCCTCCCCCCCCGAAGCCGACGGACTACTCCAAACTGGAAATCGTCCTCGCCGGAAAGGGCGCATCCGCCACGGGATCCCAGGTCGCCGCCGCGCCCCCTCCCCCGGTCCCCGACCCCACCGCCGCCGTCCCGCAGGGGCCCGTCGCCGAAGCTCCATTGACCGCCTGGGAATACCTCGGGTCCATCATCACTCCCTCCAAGCGCAGCGCGCTGGTGCGCGTCGACGGTCAGCAGCAGATCTACTCCATCGGCTCCACCCACGGCGACGCCAAGCTCGCCACCATCGAAACCGGCTTCATCGAAGTCGAGATGGGCGCCGACAAGGAAATGAAGAAGATCGCTCTCAAGGAGCGCGTCCTCCTCGCCCCCACCGATCCCCCCAAGCACCCCGTCCCGGCCCGCCAGCCCATGGCCATGGGCACCGGCCCCGGCGGTCAGATGAACTTCAACGCCCCCTCGCGCGGCACCTCTCCCGCCGGCACGCTCGACAACGCCATGGCCGACCGCGCTCGAATGGCCGCGCTCGCCGCCAACGAAGCCGCGGCCCGCGCCAAGCAGGGTGCCGATGTCCCCGGCATGGCCCCCCTCGAAAAGATGGAGCCCGGCGAAGTCGAAATGGCCTCGAAGTATCTCAGCGATCCGTCCATCGCAGACGACAGCCGCGGCAAGTACATGCGCATGCTGGGCATCGGCCCCGGCGCCTCTCCCGACGCCGCGATGAGCCGTCTGAAGGAAGCCGGCGTCGACCTCAGCGGAGACGCCTACAAACGCATCCTGCAGGCCGTCCAGAACAACTCACAAAGCAAACCATGAGCAAGGATGCAAGGAACAGTCCATGAGCGGAGGGGTCGTCTGCTATATCGAACGCACGCCCGGTGGAAGCGGCATCAAGCGCCTGCGCCTGATCGCCGCCGGCCTGTCACGCCAATGGACGGCCCCCGAGCCGCGCTCCGTCTCCAGCGTCGATGCCGGAGTCGGCTCCGCCGCGCCCTCCGTCAGCGTCGCCCGCGCCGGTGCCACCTGGATCGCCGAAACCCTTGAAGGCGTCGGCCTCCGCCGCCTCGCCGCCGTCTGCGTCGATTCCGAAGGATCGATCTGCGCCTGGCTCAGCTCCCACTCCCCCGAATCCAGTGCGATCCGCGCCACCATCTCCCAGTCCGGTGCCGATGGCGACGGCTCGGGCGCGGGCCTGGGCGCCGCACGCCTCCTGGCCGGGGCCGATCCCGCCGGCGCGGGCCTCGGGTTCCTCGCCGAAACCAGCGTGCAGGCCCTCGCAACCCTCGAGCCGGATATCGAGCCCGGCCGCCCCGCTCTTCCCGGCAAAGCCAAATCCAAAGGCAGCCCCGCCGCCGGCCTGGGCCGCAAACACCGCTACGCCGTGCTCGCAATCCAGGACGCCATCGTCCGCGTCCTTCTTGACGAACTCGACACCCGCGGCATCGAAGTCGATCGCGTCGTCAGTCTCTGGCACGCCATGGCCTCCGGCTGGGATCGCGTCCAGGCCGCCTCCCTCACCGATCGCCTCGTCAGCACCGACTCCCCCGGCGGCGCAGTCATCATGGTCGAGCCCAACGGGCGCCTCGTCTGGGCCTGGACCCGCGCCGGCGAACTTGTCGCCGGCGGTGCCATGCGCCTCGCGGCGCACTCGCGCCGCCTCCCCGCGGCCGCGGGCACGCAGCAGGGCGGGTCGGCCGGAGCAGGTGGCGGCGCCACCGGAGCCCTGGCCCCGCTCAACGCAACGATCGGTGACGACGACGAACCAAACGCGGCCGCAAGCGTCACCCTCGAGTTCTCCACCGCCGAGGCCGGTCGCCTCGCCGTGGACTGGCTCTCTTGGAGCGCGCAGCTCGGCCATTGCCCGCAGCGCGTCGTCTGTCTCAGTGCGCCCAACGTCACCGACGGCTCGCTCGGCCCCGAAGCCCTCTTCGCCCACCTCGCCAAGTCCTGGCCCGGCGCGACGATCGACGGCGCGGTCCACGAAGACCCCGTCGGCGCCACCATCGGCCGCCTCGCCGGACTCGGCCCCGAAACCCGCAAGCTCCTCCCCGAAGAGATTCCCGCCAGCGCCCTCCTCCCCTACCACGACCGCCCGCGCGAGGCCCTCACCGATCTCTCCTCGCGCCCCGGCAAGGCCGATCGCCGCCTGCACCAGTGGATCGGCGTCGCCCTCGTCGCCGCCGCCGCGCTCGTCGCCATCGTGGGATGGCAGATCCGCAGCTCCGTCGGCGCCGCCAAAGATCTCTCCGCCCAGGCCTGGCAGACACGCAAAGCCCTCCTCAAAGAGGCCGAAAAGTACTCCGAACGCGTCTCCGAAGCCGCCCCCACCAAGCAGGTCGAAGCCCTGCAAACCGCCCTCACGCGTTTGCAGGATCAACGCAAGTATCTCAAAGAGCCGCGCCCCATGATCGAGGAGGCCGTCCGCGTCTTCATCGCGATGGCCGATGTCAACGCCGGCATCCCCGCCGCTCCCGCGCCGGTTCCCGCGCCCGCCCCCGCACCCAAGCCCGCACCGGGCGCACCAACCATCCCCGGCGCGCCCGCAACCGCGCCAACCTCCCCCCCCGCCGCGCCGCAGCCGACGCGCACCACCCTCAACGAACTCGAGCTCTCCCCGATCGCCTGCAAGGTCTCGCTCATCGTTCCCGACGCCGAAACCGGCCCGAACATTCTCGACAAGATCCAGCAGAACCCCTACGTCCTGAACTGGAGCGGCTCCAGCCCCGGTAGTTTCGGCCCCGCCTCCACCGGCACCGGTCGCCAGTATCTGCTCATCGCCACCTGGCCCGACAGCATGACCCCGGCCAAAAAGCCCGCCCCCGGAACCGCCGCCCCCAGCGCAGCGCCCACCTCCACGCCCGCCGCCACTCCCACCAGCAAATCATGATCGACGCCCCCGCAACATCCTCCCCCACCGACGACGCCCGGCTCGAGCTCGCCATGGCCGCCGCCAACGCGGAACGCGCCAACAAGCCGCGCTGGATCATCGTCCTCGGCTCCCTCCTGCTCATCGCCTCCACCATCTTCGCCCTCGCCTCCTTCAGCACCCTCGCCGGAGCCAAAGGCCAGGCCGAAAAAGACTGGAAAGGCACCCGCGCCGTGCAGGACATGAAAGATCGCCTCGACGCCGAGAGCGCCAAGCTCGCCGCCCGCGGCACCGCCCGCAACGATCGCGTCGGCGCCCAGATCGAGGCCGCCGCCAGCGCCATGGGCGTGGTCATCTCCGGAAGCGTCGGCGATTCCACCATGGCCGCCGCCTCTCAGTTGAAAATGCAGCAGCGCCAGTACACCGCCCACACCCTCAACCAGGATCCCGAGAACATCTTCCGGTGGCTCATCGCCACCCAGACTTCTCCCGAGATGGCCGGCCTCGAGATCAGCCGCCTGGTCTTCCGCCCCGGTGGGCCCACCTCCAACAACACACCCGGCTGGAACGTCGATGTGCAGTTCAGCCGCTGGGAGATGAAGTGAATATGCGTCCATATGACAGACTGTCTTGTGTGCTTGCCCTTCTCGGTCTCGTTCTTGGCGGCTGCGCCGGCGCCCACCGCGACATGCCCGCGCCCGAAACCCCCGAGCAGATCGCCGCCCAGATTGATCGCGCCTCCATGCTCGTCCGCGACGCCCAGCGTTTGGAAGTCGCCGGTCAGGACAAGGCCGCCATGGTCAAGTACCGCGAGGCCATCGCCAGCTACCGCGAGCTCCCCGTCGCCTGGAACAACCTCGGCCGCCTCCTCATGAAGGAGTCCAGCAATCTCGCCGCGGCCGACGCCTTCAAAACCGCCTCCGAGCTCTCCCCCACCGACCCGCGCCCCCTCCACAATCTCGGCACCCTCTGGGAATCCCTCGGCTACCTCGAGGACGCCGCCCGCTGGTATGACGAAGCCCTCAAACGCGACGAGAACTACCTCCCCAGTCTGCGCCGCATCGTCGTCGTCGAGGAAATCCGCAACAAGCCCGATTCCACCACCCTCGACCGCATCCGCCGCGCCATGCTCCAGGAGCAGGACCCCTGGTGGATCAGCAAGTTCCGCCGCGCCAAGCTCCGCTTTGAGGAACTCATTGACTCGGCCAAGACCGATTCAATGTCGCACTAGCAATCCTGGTGTATGGTAAATCTCGGCCCCGGCATGGGCGTGCTATCGTTCGGTCTTTGTTCGATCGGGCTGAGAGCATTGGACCCCCGCCGCTGATCTTCCGATTCCTCCCGCCGAGGTGCGCATGTTGATGTTCAAGAGTTCGCGGATGCTGGCCCTTGCCGCGTGTGCCGTGGGTGTGGTCGGGGTGGGTCTTCCCGCCACGGTCTGCCGCGCCCAGGACTCGGTCTCCAACGCCAACGGTCTCCCCGGCGATGCCTCCCCGGCCTATCAGATCGCCTCCGGCGATACGCGTCAGGTGCTCCGTTTCGTCGTGGATCTCGCCCCCAAGTCATCCTCCTGGAACGGCCAGTACGCCCTCGCCCCCGCCGTGAAGTCCAGCCGCTCCGGCGCTGGCGGATACTTCGATCAGCTCATCGGCGCTCAGTGCGCCTCGGCCCGATTCGGTTCCGGCCTCTTCTTCGGCGGCACGAATCCCTACTCCGCCTGGACCAACGCCCCCGGATACGGCGTGAACGTTCCCGACAACTCCGCCGCCCCCACGCTCGCGCAGGTCAATCGCTACGGCCAGCACTTCGGCATCGGCTTCATGGAGTTCGGCTCCGGCACCGACGGCGTCTTCGGCACCGGCGACGACGAGAACGATCTCATCGGCTCCATCGCCGATTTCCAGTATCGCCAGCCCAACCGCCTCTTCATCCAGCGCGTCATCGCCGCCGCCAACAAGCCCAACGGCTTCACCGCCTCCACCGCCTCCTTCGGCCTTGGCGCGATCGACGAAACCGGCAACATGCACGGCTACGCCGACGGCTTCGCCATGACCATTTCCACACGGCTGCAGACCCGCGCCCTCGTCCGTCTCAAGCTCGCCGCCCGCAATCCCAACCTCGTCAACCAGATCGCCGGCTCCGGCGCGAACGTCATTCCCGCCGACACCGCCGCCACCGACACCGTCCGCACCGGCATCACCATGGACACCGTCCCCGGCATCATCTCCGCCGGCCTCCCCGGCGGCGCAGGCCGCCCCGTCCTCCTCGCCTCGGACCTGCTGAACAACTTCGTCTACGAGTCCGCCCCCAATACCTCCTCGGTCTCCACCGCCTATCTCACCCCCTCCGCCTCCTCTCCCCGCGGTGCGGTCTGCTTTATCCCGCAGGTCTACGCCCCCGTCGCCGCCGCTTCCCCCTCCGGCACCGCCGCAACCCTCGCGCGCACGGATACCAACACCAAGACCCGCGCCATCCAGGTCTTCGGCGTCTCCACCTCCGGCGCGCCCGCCGCCAACACCACCATCACCCTCCCCCTCACCAACACCCTCGTCGATCTCGACGACGCCTTCTCCCCCGGCGCATCCTTCTCACCCATCACCGCCCACGAATACACCAACTACGCCGGCCAGGCCTCCTTCCGCGGCGGAACCAGCCAGGTCGCCATGGTCCGCCTCCCCAGCGGCGATCTCCTCGTCGCCGCCACCGTCGCCGCCACCGGCGGCGGCTCCACCATCCCCCAAACCGAAAACAACTACATCGCCGTCGCCCGCCTCCCCGTCGCCGGTGGCTCCCCCTCCTGGACAATCGCGGCCCACACCGGCGCCAGCGGCTTCGCCGGCTCCGGCGCAGGTCTCGCCAGCAAGTCCATCTTCTCCCGCTCCGTCCCCAACGGTCCGCTCACCCCCATCGGCCGCCTCGCCAAGTACACCGAGGTCTACGGCTCCGCCGCCACCGGCCCCAGCATCTCCAGCCCCGCCATCGATCTCGGCGGCAACATCTACTTCATCGCCACCATCGGCCTCACCGGCTCCACCACCACCTTCACCACCGGCCTCCTCAAAGCCAACTTCAACGGCACAACCAACGCCTACCAGCTCGAGCTCATCGCTTCCGTCGGCGATGTCCTCCCCGGAATCAACTCCGGCCGCAACTACCAGATCCAGTACCTCGGCGTCGCCGATGCCGACAGCATCGACTCCGGCTCCATCTTTTCCTCCAGCATCGTGCAGGACGCCATCGCCGGAGCCAACGCAACCGGCGCGCCCTACGGCAGCGCACTCTCCCTCGGTGCCCTCGTCTTCCGCGCCAAGATCGTCTACGACGTCAACGCCGACGCTCTCTACGCCGATCCCAGCGGCGCGGGCGCCGGCAGCACCAGCCCCGATCAGGCCTACAACGTCCAGATGGTCCTCATGCCCCGAATCGCCAAGGGCGACTTCAACCGCGACCAGGCCATCACCGTCCAGGACATCTTCGATTTCCTCGCCGCCTGGTTCGCCAGCGGCACCGGCGCAGACTGGAACGGCGACGGCACCACCAACGTCCAGGACATCTTCGATTTCCTCGCCGACTGGTTCGCCGGCGGCTGACCCGGCTCGCCCAAAGTGGCATGGGCCTACCGGCCCATGTTCGGGCCGCCGCGGCCCGAGTCCCCTCTCGTTTGTGTGCCCAACACCAATCCCACAAAGCACACACGCCCGGGATGAGCGAGTTGTGGGGGGGGGCGAGCGAATCCCGCGGATTTCCGCACGTAGTTCAAGTGCGTTGGTATCACACCACGCCTCTCCCCACCCCGTTTCCACGAAACATCCGCGGCTACCCGATCACCGATGCCGGCACAATCAGGAACGGATCGGCCCATGCATTCCCGGATGCGATGAACGATTCCAACCGGCGGCGCTGATCGTCGGAGAGTGCCTCGCCGACGGGAAGAGTGCGGATCAGAAGCGTCACGCGCCCTCCCACGCAACTACACCCCCATCTTCTCCCCCACAAACCCGCTCACCTTCTCGATCGCAATCCGATCCTGCTTCCCCGTATCCCGATCGCGCACCGTCACCGTCTGGCTCGTCATCGTCTCCCCATCAATCGTGAAGCAGTACGGGCACCCCGCCTCGTCCATCCGCGCGTACCGCTTGCCGATCGACTGCTTCGCATCCGTCTCGATCGCGCCGATCTTCCCGAACTTCTTCACCAGTTCCCCGTGCAGCTTCGCGGCCACCTCCGGCATCCCCTCCTTGTTCACCAGCGGAAACACCGCCGCCTTGATCGGCGCAATCCGCGGATGGAACTTCATGAACTCCGGGCTCGGCCTCGACGCATCCACCGTGTACGCCTCGCAGATCAGCGCAAGCACCCCGCGATCCAGCCCCGCCGCCGGCTCGATGCAGTCGGGCGTGTACCACTCCCCCTTCCGCTGCCCGTTGGGCAACAGCTCTCCCCGACTGGTGTCGTGATACTGCATCTTCACCCGCGAGTGCTTCTCGTGCTGCGTCAGGTCGAAGTTCCCCCGATGCGCCACGCCCTCCAACTCCCCGAACCCCGGCGCGGTGAACGGGAATCGATACTCAATATCGCAAACACCCGCGCCCTCTTTGGCGTAGTGGGCCAGCTCATCCTTGTCGTGGTCGCGCAGCCGCAGATTCTCCCCGGCCAGCCCCAGCGACTGCCACCACTCCATCCGATGCTTCTTCCAGAAGGCATACCACTCCCGCGCCTGATCCGCATGGCAGAAGAACTCCAGCTCCATCTGCTCAAACTCGCGCGAGCGAAACGTGAAGTTTCTCGGAGTCACTTCGTTCCGGAAACTCTTCCCGATATTGCCGATGCCGAAGGGAATGCCCACGCGGGTCGTGTCCACCACGTTCTTGAACTGCACGAAAATCCCCTGCGCCGTCTCAGGACGGAGGTACGCCACATCGTCCTCGCTCGCCGTCGCGCCCACGTACGTCTTGAACATCAGGTTGAACTGCTTCGGCTCGGTGAGCGATCCCACCTTCTCCGCTTCGGGCGCGACAATGCGTGCCCACTGCTCCTTGGGAATATCCATGAGCAGTACGGACTTCAGCTCGCCGAGCACCTTCTCCGCCTTCTTCCGCTGCTTGGCCTCGCTCGGCGTGTCGCTCAGGTATGCGAAGAACGGTTTCTCCGTCGGCGCGCCGTCGGCGGGCACGAACACCTGCACATGGTCGTAGCGGTACCGCCCCTTGGTCTCGCGGCAATCCACCATCGGATCGCTGAACCCGCCCAAATGCCCGCTCGCCTCCCACACCTTGGGATTCTGAATAATGCACGTCTCCAGCGGCACAATGCTCACCGGCTCCCCATCCGGCCCCTTCGCCCCCCCGCACGGCACCATGATGATGTCTTCCCACCACGCATCGCGCAGATTCTTCTTCATCTGCGCCCCCAGCGGCCCGTAATCCCAGAACCCGTTGATCCCCCCATAAATCTCGCTCGCCTGATAGATGAACCCGCGCCGCTTGCACAGCGACATGATCGCATCCATCGACTTCGCGCCCGTGCCGGTCTGGGAAGCTGGTGAGTTTGGCGGAGTGGGGGGAGTGGGGGGGGTGGGGGGGGTGGACATGGGGTGCTTTCCTCGTAGGGCCTCGATGATACGGGGTGGATCGGGCCGGAATGTCCGCTATTGCGCTCGATTCCGCCCCCGCGCCCACCCGCGCCCACGCAGAACGTCGCATTGGGTGTGCCGGTCCGCCATCCGCGGCCGCGCCCCTGTTCCGCGCCCTTGTTCCACGCCCTTCCGGAGTTCACGCATGCACGCCCGCACCATCCGCTCCCTCGCCGCCCTCGCCGCCATCGTCCCCGCCGCATCCTCCCTCGCCCAAACCAACTCCTTCTCCATCTCCGATGGCAGCGCAACCTTCTCTCTGGACAACCTCCGCGCCTCGCGCACCTCCTCCAATAACGGCACCGGCTCCTTCACCACCGGCACCCCCACCACCAACCACATGTACCAGAACTGGTTCTGGCTCTCCGCCGGCACAGACACCCGCGAGTACGCCCTCTCCAACCAGACTTATTCCGCTGACCTCGGCAGCAACGCCGAAGTCCTGGAATATCTCGAACCCGCCAACAACGGCGCCACACCCAACGCGCTGAAGATCCGACTCGACTACACCCTCCACGATCTCGCCGCATCCGGCGGACGATCCGACGAGGCCCTCCTCACCATCACTTTCCAGATCACCAACCGCCTCCCGACCCAGCTCGCCAACATCCAGTTCTACCACTATGCCGACTTCGACGCCGCAGGCAGCAGCGCAGGCGATTCCGCCATCGTCCGCGGCGGGGACAACCAGACCCAGGTCATCTCCGATTCCGGCAACGCAGGCCAGCTCCCCGCCCGCATCGACTACGCCGTGAGCAGCGCGGACCACCTCGGCTACCAGATGGGCGTCTATCCCACCGTCCGCAATCTGCTCACCGATTCGGCCCTCTCCGGCCTCTCCGGCGCGGGCTCCCCCATCGCCGCCGGAGACTACTCCGGGGCCAACCAGTGGTGGATCCTCGCCCTCGGCGCAGCCGGCAGCGGCCAGGAAACCTTCACCGGCAGTATCACCATCCACATCACCACCAAGTGCAAAGCCGATTTCAACGAGTCCGGCTCCCTCGAAGTCCAGGACATCTTCGATTTCCTCGGCGCCTGGTTCGCCGGCTGCCCATAAAACGAATCCTGTTTAATTCACACGCCCGGGATGAGCGAGTCCGCGAGCGAAGACCGTGGATGCACGCACGATTATTATTTCGGATTCGTATAACCCCCCGACTCCATCGCCTTCAAGAACATCTTGAAGTGGGCCAGCTACGTCACCGGGCCCGTGGAATAGAAAAACCCGGGCGCGTGTGCCGAAGCACGCCGCGCCCGGGGTGTGTGTGGGGCAGACTGACCAACCGAACCGAACCGAACCGAACCGCGCCGCCGCACGCCCCGCGGCCTGCGCCGTCACATCCCATGCGAAAACCCCCGACCCACGCTGTCAGCTTGCAAAAAAACTTCGATATTTCTTCCGCCCCCGCCCATTCCTCTCTATTCCCACTCGCTCTTCGAATCCCCGATCGCAAACAGTCCCCAGCAGAAGCACGCGATCCCCAGCGCACCCAGCACGAACAGCCCCCTCGTGATCCACCCCAGCCCGAACCACGTGAACGCCGGCGCCCCCATCATCACCAGCCCGCCACCCATCTTCGCAAGAATGTCCCAATCAATCCAGCGTCGTGAAGCCATGGGCCGCAGCATACCAAACACGCCGCGCGGTGCAAGCGGTGAACCATTCATGCCCCGGCGCGGTATTCTGTTTCAGTAGGATGAACGCTGAATGGAGTGGGGGGCATACGCAGTGGGGGGGACGGAGGGAGGGGGGGCTCGGAGAAGCATCATGCGCCGCACGTTCATTACGCTCTTCTCTCATCTCGTTTCCGCGGCCGCCCTCTCCGGCTGCGCCACCACCCACACCCGCCCCGACCCCCACTCCATGGCCCCAACCACCACGGAGCGCCGCATCGAAGGCCGCACCACGCTCAACATGCCCATCCCCATCCCCGGCCAAAGCACCGTCATCGTCCCCTTCGCCATCGAGAGCGAAAAAGACTGGTACCAGACGCGCGACCCATACAGCGCAGGCGGCATGACCAGGTCCAGCGTCTACGCGATCTCCGCCGCGCCTGCCGCCTCCCCCTCATACACCCTGAACAACTCGCTCGGTCTGACCACCACGCTTAGCGAGGGCAACTTCGCCGACCAAATCCGCTGGTCCTCCTCCGGCTCCTCCGTCCGCTGGCACAACGCCATCCTCCGCGACATGTCCTCCGGCGAAGAATGGTCCATCCTCGACAAGCGTGCCGTCATCAGCTCCTGGTCCTGGTTCGGATCCCAGCCCCGCGCCGGCGCACCCTTCGTCGCCAAGTTCCTCCTCTTCATCGCCACACTCGAAGACACCAACCACGACGGCGTCCTCAACGACCTCGACGCCCGCGTCGCCATCATCACCGATCCCGCCGGCCGCCATCCTCGCATCGTCTCCCCCCCCAACGCCCAAGTCTGGTCCACCGCCTACGACTCCGAAAACAACAAGCTCTACCTCCTCGTCATCGCCGACACCAACGGCGACGGCAAGTTCGACTACAACGATTCCCCTGTCCCCTACTCCTGCGACCCCACATCCGGCGCGGCCGCCCCCGTCATCTCCGATCCCATGTTGCGAAGAGTCGAGGGAATGCTCAAGTAAGCACACCCCGCTTCATTCAGAGCATGGTGGCCCCCGCACTCGCTCCCCATCTTCCATACCATTCCCGCGCTCGCCATCATCCGGCCACAGCGGTCCCGCCGAGCCCGATGCTCCTCCACGCCACCATTCTCAAAGCCCTCCCCCGCCTGCGCGGCGTGCTCATCCAAGATGGCAAAGCCGTTCCCCCCGCACTTCGTGGCGTGCTGATCCCGTGGCACCGCCTCTCCCCGGCCAACAACTCCTGGCTCCTGCTCGATGAAAATGGTCGCCCCGCTCTCGATGGCAAACGCCGCATCTGGCTCCGCATCGCCCAGACGCACCCCAACCACGCCCCGCGTGCTATCTGGGCCCGGGCTATGCGCCAGGCCATCCGCCGCCGCGAGCCGCGCATTGTGATCCCCTCCGCCTCGCGATTGGCTCCTCTCCTGATACTCGTTCTCCCCGGCGGCATGCTCATCTGCTTGCTGGCCATAGGTGGGCTCGGCGACGGTCCCCGCAACTTCAAGGACTTATGGTCCGCCCAGCCCGCCGTCACCGCGATCCTGCTCGCCCTCTGCGCCGCAATGATTCTCGGCCTCTTTGTCCCATGGCTCCTCATGCTTCGCTCCGCCGATCGCGAGCTCGCGCTTGATGCCCAAGGGTGGTGCATCACTCATTCCCGCGGCCGCCCAACCCGCCACGATTGGAACGCCCTCCGCTCCGCCTCCCTCGGCATGGCCTCATCCGTCATCACCTTCGGCGACAGCCCCGCCGCACGAATCCGCCCGGGCGAGATTCGATACTCCGCATACATGAACACGCTTGCCGAATTCATGAACCCAGCGGCAAATCTCTCATCCCGATCGCCTTGGCGCGCCCTGGCTCGGCTCGGTGTTGCCATCGCGCTGGCCGGCGCACTCTTCGTCTTCTGCCTCTGGCAACTCTCCGGCGAGATTCCCGCGCCGGAGCGACTCCGGATCCTGATCCTCCTGCCGATCGCGCTCGTCGCAGTTCCCGCTCTCCTCCCGGCCTACCTCTGGCTGGTCTCGCGCCTCCTCAGCCCGCTCCTCACCGCGGAAGCCAACAAGTCCCGGCGCGCCCGGGCCCGGCCGCCCATCCCCGCGCGCCGAACCACGCTCGCCCAGACATATCGAGCCGTCTTCACGGCCGACCAAGCCCCGTCCCTCTGGGGCAAGCGTGACATCCTTTGAGTGCCGTAGAGCCCAAGCCACCGGTCCCCCAACCGCGGTTCACAGCAAAATCTCAAACCCCGCCTGCCGGAAGTGCCGGTCGTGTGTGAACACGCGCTTGATGCCGAGTTCCCTGCATGTCAGCATCGAAGAACAATCCACGATGCTCCATTCCTTGTCGGGGCGGGATTCGTACAGAGTCATCGCCGCGATCAGGCGGGTCCGGTTGCTCTCGACCACCAAAGCGGATTCGTGAGAGAGCAGTCCCCTTGCAATCTGCGCCGCCAGTTCTCGCCCATGCACGGACGAGCAACTATTCAGGAACTCGACGATCACAAGATCACTCGTAACGACCCGCGAGCCGACCGCGGTCAGGGAATCCATAAAGCCGCGGGCTTGTTCGTGCATTGAGTCCGTCGGCACGGCCAAAGCAATCATTGCCGAAGTGTCCATGAACACCGCGTTGCGAGCCACGCTTCAACGCCCTGCCTTTCGGGTCCGCTTCTTCGCGGATGATTTCGCCTTGACTTTCGTTCTGGGGCCACGCGTGCCAGCTTTCTTCGTTGCTTTGCCGTTACGCTTGGGCAGTCCATACAGATAATGGTCGATCTCTGCCGCGTAGTCCTTCGGAATCGATGGATCTCTGATCGCGTTGCGGCGAAAGAGGTCCATGAGCGATTCGCTCTTCGAGGGTGTCACTTCGACGTGCGTGCCATCGGGCATGCTTGACACGTGGTCCAGCTCAACCCTGCCGTTTCGAATTGTGCCGCGAAGAGTCATGCGCAGTTCCTTCGCCCCGATTATACGCCCGACACACCCGCATCTGCCCACTCACCCCACATACCTCCGCACACACACCGTGTCATTCTGCCCCCCGAACCCGAACGAGTTCGACAGGCACACATCCACCATGCTCTTCCCATCCGCCCCGCGGCAATCCCGCGCCGCGTTCGGCACATAGTCCAGATCGCAGTCCGGGTCCGGGTTGTGCAGGTTCATCGTCGGCGGCACCCACCCCGTGTGGATCGCCTGCACGCACGTCATCAGTTCCACCGCCCCCGCCGCCTGGATCAAATGCCCCAGCATCGATTTCACGCTGGAAAACGGCACCCTCGGGGCCATCGCCCCAAACACGCCCTTCACCGCGCGCGTCTCGATCGAGTCATTCTCCTTCGTCCCCGTCCCGTGCGCCGAGATGTACTGCACCGGCGCGCGCCCGTCGCTCAACGGCTCGCGCGGGTTGATCCCCGCCTGCCTCAGCGCGCCCAGCATCGCCCCCTGCGCCCCCTTGCCGTCCGGCTGAATGTCCGTGATGCGGAACGCATCCGCCGTCGAGCCATACCCCGCGATCTCGCAGATCGGCGTCGCCCCCCGCGCCAGCGCGTGCTCCAGCTTCTCCAGCACCACCATCCCCGCGCCCTCCCCCATCACAAAGCCATCCCGCGTCCGATCGAACGGCCGCGACGCGTGCTGCGGATCATCGTTCCTTCTGCTCATCGCCGTCAGCCGGATGAATCCCGTCATCCCCAGCGGGTGGATCATGCTGTGCGCCCCGCCCGCGAACATCAGATCCGCATCCCCATGCCGGATGATCTCGAATGCCTCGCCCACCGCCTGCGTGCTCGCCGCGCACGCCGTCATGCAGTTGCTCGCCGGTCCCCGGCAGCCAAACGCCGTCGCCACATGGCTCAGCGTCATCTGCGGCTCCTGCTCAATCTCCCGTACCGCCGTCATGTGCTGGTACGCCGCCTTCGCCCATCGCGCCGCATCAAACGTCTTCGTCTCGTCCACCCATCCCGCCACGTTCGAGATCGCGTAGTTGTCGAAATCCAGCGTCCCCTCCCCCGCGCCGAAGTACAGCCCGAAACGCCGCCGGTTCAACGTCCCCGCCGCGGCCATCTTGTCCAGCCCCGCCTGCCTGAACGCCTGCGCCGCCGCGCCCAACGCAAACGTCGTCGACAGCCCCGCGCCCTCATGCTTGCCCGCCGCCGCGCCAAGGAACTTGCCAAGCTCAAACCCGCGCACCTCCGCCGCGAAGTTCGTCTTGAACGTCGACGCATCAAAGTGCGACACCCGCCCCACCCCCGACTCCCCCTTCAGCAGCCGCCCCCAGACCGTCTCCACATCATGCCCCAGCGGCGTGACCCAGCCCATCCCTGTAATGACAACGCGATTGCTCATTGCTCAACTGTAGAGGACCCGGTTCTCGGTCCTCCAAGCCCAAAATGCCGCTGGAATCCAGCCGATCATCCAGCATACTATTCTCATAGAATTCTTTGATAGGCGCCCCATGATCCAACTCACCGACATCCACCCCGTCACCGACTTCCTCCGCGACCACAAGGCCCACATCGAGCGCCTCTCCGAAACCGGCCGCCCCGAAGTCCTCACCGTCAACGGCCGCGCCCGAGTCGTCGTCCAAGACGCCGCGGCCTACCAGAAACTCCTCGACGCCATCGACCAAGCCGACTCCGAGCGCATCATCCGCGAGCAACTGGCCGCCATCGACCGCGGCGAGCCCGGTATTCCCGCCGCGGAAGTCTTCGCCGAAATCCGCAAGCGTCTGGGCATCGCGCCGCGATAATCGTCCATGCGCTACCGCGTCATTTTTCGTCCCATCGCGCGAGAGCAGGCCCTGCGGGCCGTCGCCTTCATCGCGGATCGCGGCAACCCTGAAAATGCCCGACGCTGGCTTGTCGGTCTGGAAGAAGAGATCGATTCGCTCTCCACGATGCCGCGCCGCTGCGGGCTCGCCCGCGAGAGCGCGGCTTTTCCTTCCCGTGAACTGCGCCAACTCCTCTACAAATCGCATCGAGTGATCTTCACGATCCGCAATGACGAGGTATGCGTGCTGCAGATCCGTCACGTCGCCCAAGACAATCTGGAGTCGCTCGAAGAACTCAACTCGCCCAACTGATCGCCGATCCCAAGGGAATCGACACGCCGAGAAATAAAAAAAGCCCGCGTAAGCGGGCTTCTGCGAACGAACTCTCCCCCCTCCATCCTCAGCCCTGCGGCTCGCCCCCACCCTCCGGCGCGTGCTCGTGCCCGCCCTCGTGCCCCGCCTCCGCCTCTCCATGCTGCTGCAGGTTCAGCTTCAGCGGGTTCAGCACCCGCACCAGGCCGTCCTTCAGCCGCCGCTCGGAGAAGTTGATGATGAGCCCAAGCTCCATGTCCGCCGCGATCAGCGCCGCACGCAAACTCGTGCGCTCCCCC
Organism: Phycisphaerales bacterium; assembly: GCA_038225655.1. GTDB lineage: Bacteria > Planctomycetota > Phycisphaerae > Phycisphaerales > UBA1924 > UBA4658. The sequence continues at coordinate 15,883 of JBBRQY010000024.1, forward strand.
GCGCTCACCTCGCGGTGCTGCGCGTAAAAGTCCGCGATGAAGCGGTTCTCGATCAGAATGTCCGCCACGCGCGTCCCCACCTGCTTGCCCCGGTAGATCACCGGTATCGCATGGTTCGATGTGTACTGCACGTTCAGCGCATCCAGTTCCGTCTCGATCGCCTTGTGGTACGTCGCCTTGTCGTATCCCGGCCCAAGGGCCTTGTGCACCTCGATCGCCGCGCCGATCAGCTTCCGGCTCGTCTCCGTCAGCGCAGGATCAAGCTCGCTCAGCGGCACGCCGCGCCCATCCGCATCCGGCCGCCGCGGCCCGCGTCCCCGATCTCCCCCGCGATCCCCACCACGCCCACGCCCCCCACGATCACCACCCCGATCGCCCCCGCGATCCCCACCCCGATCGTTACCGCCTCCACCACCGCCACGATTCTCATATCCGCCGCCCCCGCCACCGTAGTTCTGATCGCTCATGTGCGCTCCCTTCGCGAAGAAAAAGTAGATGTTCCCGATGAACCAAAACACGTGCCCGCCGCGCAAACAGCGAACCCATACAACCCCAACCGCCCCACTCCATCACTTCCCGTCTCCGTCAATACTCTTCAGCACCACCGCCGCATTCTGCCCCCCCAGCGACCCGCAGCACAGCAAAGCGTATTGCAGCTTCGCCTCCCGGGATGGAGCCGCCCCCGCGAGCAACCCCGAAGCGGGCGTCCCCCCATGAATCCGCGCCGGCAATCGTTGATTCTTGAGCGCCAAAGCCCCCGCCGTGATCTGCAATCCGCCCACACCCGCCACGCAGTTCCCCGCATTCGGCTGAATCGTCAGCAGCGGTATCTCTCCCAGCCGCGCCCCGAACACCCGCCGCAGCGCGCCCATCTCCGGCCGATCCAGTTCCGGCACGCCCGTCCCCATCGGCACGATCACATCGATCTCCTCCGCCCGCACGCCCGCATCCTCCAGCGCATTCTCAATCGCAAACCGATACCCCTCATCATCCTCCCCCGCCGAATACCGCGCATCGGAATGTCCGCCGCCGAAGCCGACGATCTCGGCATACACCCGCGCCCCGCGCCGCGCCGCCGTCTCCGCATTCTCCAGAATCGCAATCGCCCCGCCCTCGCCCACCGCCCCGCCATTCGCGCTCGCATCAAAGGGCCGCACCACTCCCGCACCATCCTCCAGATCCCCCGTCGCCGCCAGTCGCCCCGCGAAGTCCAGCCGCAGCATCCCCATCGGGTTCAGCTTGCTCTCGGCCGCCCCCGAGAAGCACAGATCCGCCGCCCCCCGCTCGATGATCCGCGTCGATTCCCCGATGGAAAGCAGCCCGCTCGCCTCCGCGCACGTAATCGTGTTGCTCGGCCCCTCCGCCCCATGGATGATCGTCACATGGCACGCCAGCATGTTCGGCAGATATTTCAGCAGCCACAGCGGCGTCAGCGCCTCCATCCCCTGCCCGGTGGAACTCTCCGCACCGCCACCTCCCCACGCGCGAAGGGAGAAAGTGCCGAGTGCCGAGTGCCGCGTGCCGAGTTCGGAGTTCCCCGCGGCACTCGGCACTCCGCACTCCGCACTACTTCCCCCCCGCGCCGTCACCATCGCCGCCGCCATCTCATCCAGTTCCGCCGCAATCAGCCCCGCCCCGATGTTGCACCCCATCCGCCCCGGCGCATACGTCCAGCTCTTTTCCGCGCCCACCGCCGACTCCGCCCCCTCCGCGTTCCCCTTGGTGATGATGCCGGCATCCTCGACCGCCAGCTTCGCCGCGGCCACTGCGATCTCGCTGTCCCGCGCCATCACCTTCACCGCCTTGCGATACCCCTTGGGCACAAAGTTCTTCGCATCCAGATCCGCAATCTCCCCCGCCACCCGCGAAGGAAACCCGCTCGGATCAAACCGCGTAATCCGCCGAATCCCCGACCGCCCCTCCACCAGCGCGCTCCACAACGCCCCATGCCCCGCCCCGAAGCACGACACACACCCAAGCCCGGTAATCACAATCCGAACACCCATAGCCCCATCGTAGGGTGAGTCTCCGTCCCCCCGATTCCCCCTGCTCCAACCGTGCCACCGGTTCGCCCGGTGCCCTGACCGGGCAACCGGTGCGGCCATGCAACCCCGCCCCGCCCCACCCTCTTCCACATCTCAAACGCCCGAACCCCGCACACAGAACCCCTGCGGTCACGCGAGGGCCACGTCCCTCCGACTCGCCCGCCCAACCGGTGCGGCCGTGCAACCTCCCCATCCCCCAACTCTCACTGTCCAAAGTCCGGTGCCGCACCGTCCATCTGACTGCCCACCCGGCCATCTCCCACATTCATACATGGAATCTCTGAACAATCGCGCAACCGCGACGCGTGAATGATCGTACCGGATGTCGGCCCGCGACGATGGGCGGCACGGAGGCGCGATCATGGCGGTACGGAAGAACGAGTCGATGGGGTTCGTGGACGCGGCGCTGGAAG
>JBBRQY010000025.1:0-7727 GCA_038225655.1 Phycisphaerales bacterium
CCCCGGCCGGGCTTGGCCTTGAGCGCCTTCTTCCCGCCCAGCCGGGCACGCTTGCCCCACATGTACACCGCGTTGGTCCCGACCCCAAGGTCCGCGGCCACCACCGCCGCGTGCTCCCCGGCACGCAGCCGCCGAACCGCCTCCATCCGACGTTCTTCACGCTGCTTGGCGTCCATCCGTGGACTGTACTTGCTCATGCACCCAGTCTGCCACCCCGCACAGACCGCGCCAGGAAACTTCGTCACATATTTGGGCAGGGGTCAGTATTGACGATCAGCGGGCGTTTCTGTGGTCACATTTGGGCCCGTACACCGTTCGCGCCACATTGAATTATCGCGACGGTCGAGTGGAAGACATTCAGCGCCAACGGAAAGAGCCATGATTTGCCCCCCCCGTGCCAGGAACCTCTCGGGTACCCCATTGCCTCGTGGAGTCGGCGGTCGGTCAAGGTGTGATACGCTGAGTTCTTGAAGCCGCATCCGCGCATTCGTGAGATGGTGAAGTGGGGAGGGGCGGTGGCGTTGGCGCTGTTGGTGGTAGCGTGGGTGGGGAGCCGGTGGGTGGGAGTCGTGGTTTGGAAGCGGGACGGGCTTCTCTTCTCGTGCGAGGCCGGGCGGCTTTGCGCTTGTGCCGATGGGACAGACGACGGAGTTGCCTGGAATTTGGGTTGGGGCGTCGATGTTGGCTCCTTCCCTTTCCGCTGGCGATTGGATTGGATCGACGAGGGGCTCCACGGCTATCGCAAGGCGATCCCGCTGTGGATTCCGGTGCTTGTTGTCGTGCTGCCTACTTGCGCCGCTTGGCGTCTCGATGCGGTTGCTCGCCGCGTTCGCATGGGTTTCTGTTCCAAGTGTGACTACAGCCGCGCGGGGCTTCCGCTCGGGTCTGTTTGTCCAGAATGCGGGGCGGCGGCGAATCAGCCGCCGGTCCGGGCCTGATACGTTGAGGTCGTGAAACCTTGGCTGCACATTCGGAAGGTGGTGAAGTGAGGAGGGGCGGTGGCCTCTTTGTTTTGCGTCGCGAGGGGATTCCGGACTCTTTTCAGAACCAGCCAAGGCGCATCGACAGGTGTCTTCATGATCCGGAATCGCGGGGGCGGGTTGATCGCCCAGTAAATCTGCGCGGTGGTTGCAACATCACGGGCAGGCAAGCTGCCCGTGCCACCCTGATTCAATTCAGTGTCGGAAGTGCCTGACGCCGGTGGTCATGCACGTGACATTGTGCTTGGCGCAGAGGTCGAAGGTTTCCTGGTCGCGCTTGGAGCCGCCGGCGTGGACGATCATGCCGACGCCGGCTTTGATGAGGAGTTCGGGGCCGTCGGGGAAGGGGAAGAAGGCGTCGCCGACGGCGACGGAGCCCTTCGCGAGGGGGCCGGATTTTTCGATGGCGAGGCGGCAGGCGGAGACGCGGTCTACCTGGCCGGAGCCGATGCCATAGAGGCGGATGGGGGGGGAGGAGGCAGTGGGCAGTGGGGAGTGGGCAGTGGGGGAAGACGAAGAAGAGGAAGACCCACGCGGAGCGTGGGGGTACTCAGGATCGGAGCCGCCGATGACGATGGCGTTTGAAGTTACGAAGCGGCAGAGGGTGTCTAGGACGAGGGCGGTTTGGAGTTGCTGGTCGGTGGGCTTTGGGCCGGCGTGGTGTTCCCAGGTGCCGGGGTCGGTGATTCTCGTGTCGCGGTCCTGCACGAGCATGCCGCCGGGGATGGAGCGATAGTCGAGCTTGCGGGCGCTGGAGGGGCGGCGGTCGCCGATGGCCAGGAGGCGGACGGAGGTCCAGCGGTCGCGCAGGAGGTTCAACGCGTCGTCTGTAAAGCTGGGGGCGACGATGACTTCAAGGAAGTGCTTTTCGTTGGCGATGACTTGCGCGGCGGCAAGGTCGATGGGCTGCGAGCAGGCGAGAATGCCGCCGTATGCGGCGATGGGGTCGCCGGCGATGGCGGCGGCGATGGCTTCGGCGGTGGTGGAGGCGATTGCGCCGCCGCAGGGGTTGGTGTGTTTTACGACGACGGCGGCGAAGGTGGAGTCGTGCGACGGGGTTGCAACACCACTGGCAGACGAGCTGCCAGTGCCACCCCTTGTCGATCCATTGGTGGGCAGGCGGGCGAGACCCTTGACGGCTTCGAGGGCGGAGGCGGCGTCGTTGAGGTTGTTGAAGGAGAGCTGCTTGCCGTGGAGCTGGGTGGCATTGACGATGGTTTGGCCGGTGGAGCTTGGGTCGCGGTAGAGCGCGGCTTCCTGGTGGGGGTTCTCGCCGTAGCGGAGCTGGTCGACCTTGGTGTAGCGGATTTCGAGGACCTGGGGGTAGGCGGTGGGGGCGCGGCGGGAGAGGTAGGAGGCGATGGCGGCGTCGTACTCGGCGGTGCGGGCGAAGGCGGCCGCGGCGAGTTCGGCGCGGGTTTCGGGCTTGGTGCTTCCGCCGCCGCCGCCGAAGGTGTCCATCTCCTGGATGACGCGGTCGTATTGGGCGGGGGAGGTGACGACGGTGACGTATTTGTGGTTTTTGGCCGCGGCTCGGAGCATGGCGGGGCCGCCGACGTCGATGTTCTCGATGGCGGTTTCAAAGGAGACGTTGGGGTCGGCGATGGTCTGCTGGAAGGGGTAGAGGTTGATGCAGACGAGATCGATGGGGGCGATGTGGTGCTTGGCGAGGAAGGCGGTGTGCTCGGCGGAATCGCGGATTGCGAGGAGGCCGCCGTGGACGGCGGGGTGGAGCGTCTTCACGCGGCCGTCGAGGCCCTCGGGGAAGTTGGTGATGGTCTCAACGGTGGTGACGGGGACTCCGGCGGCGGCGAGGGACTTGGCGGTGCCGCCGGTGGAGATGATGGTTACGCCGCGGGAATGGAGGGCCTGGGCGAAGGGGACGAGATCGCTCTTATCCCAGACGGAGAGGAGAGCGCGGCGGATGGGGTGTGCGGGGGGCATGGGGGGGTGGGGGGTGGGGGGTGGGGGAGGCAGTGGTGAGTGGTGAGTGGGCAGTGGGGAAGAGGGAAGAGGGAAGAGGGAGGGAGCGGGGGAGTTTAGGTGGGGGTGTGTGGGGGCCTTGCGGCGAAGCGGGGATTCGTGCGCGGGGGGTCGTCGAAGTGTGAGGGGGGATCAAGACACTTCGGGCGGTGCGCCCGAAACATGGGCCGGTAGGCCCATGCCACTACTTCGGCGAGAGCTTGGAGACGATTCCGTTGGGGCTGATGGCGTAGAGGTGGCCGTCGGTGAAGGTGTCGGGCTTGATGATGGAGATGTTGGCGAGCTTAACGGATTCGTTGATGGCGCCCGAGGCGGCGTCGAGCGTGCAGCAGGTGGTTCCGTCGTAGCAGACGAGGCGCTTGTTGCGGACGGCGATGAGAGAGCCGGAGACCTTGGGGTTGCTCCAGACGACTTTGCCGGAGCCGGGCTCGAAGCAGGTAAGGCCGCCCATCCCCTTCGCGTCGGCGGGGCCCATGTCGCAGTACACCTTGCCGTCGTTGTAGACGGGGGCGTGCTTGAGGGGAGCTTCGGTGCGCTTGCGCCAGATCTGTGCGGCGGTCTCCGCATTGAAGGCGTAGAGGGACTGGTCGGAGGAGGCGACGAAGAAGGAGACATCGGAGCAGGTCATGTCCGCGCCTGCGCCGCCGAAGATTTTGTTGCGGCCTTGCGAGAGGCCGGTCTGGCCATCGAAGACGACGATCTGTCCGGTGGTGGAGCAGAGGGCGACGTGGCCGGATGCGCCGCTGACGAGGATGGGATCGGTTTCGATGGAGCCGGTGAGGCCGGAGCCCCAGGCGCGGAAGCCGTTGATCGTGAGGTGGCCGAGGATCTGGCCGTTGGCGCAGCCGTAGATCAGCATGTCGTTGACTTTGACGGGCTTGGTGTTGACGACCTGCGCGAGATGCTGCTTGGTTTTCAGGTTGCCGGTGGCGATGTCGTAGAAGAAGACCTCGGACTCGGAGGAGACGAGGAGGGTGTTGTTGTCGCGGATCATGCCGACGAACTTGGTGAGCCGGTTGGAGACCTGATCGGACCAGCGTGTGGTGCCGGAGCGGGTTTCAATGCAACTGACGACGCCGGCTGATTCCTGGATGGCGAGAACATCGCCGCAGATTTCGAGCGTGGTGACGTGCTCGCCGGGGAGCATGGTGGGGAAGCCGCGCCAGTCGAGGCGGTATCCGAGCTTGGCCCAGAGGTCGGCCTGTGAGGGCGTGGCGTCGGCGCGCTGCTGCGGGGAAGCGGGCTTGGGATTGGCGCTGGTTGCGCATCCCGAGATAAGGATCGCGAGCGCGGCGGATGCGGCGACTGCGGAACGCAGGAGGTGACAGATGAGGGTGGGCATGGTGGGGGTATGAGGGGGGCGGCTGAGCATCCGAGGCGTTCCTCTAAGGGAGAGGTCTGGGGGTCTGGTCTGCAAGGCCGGAAGGGTACCACGTTCGGGCGTCGGACGCATGGTGAGGGGCGTTTGTGAGGGGGATGGTTGGAAGTGGGGAAAGTGGTGGAGTTCCTGATTCGGAAGGGGGGGAGGGGGGAAGAGCAGGAGATGCGAGGGCTTACGTCCTTCGGCTCTGATATTGTTGGGGATGTTTACGGGATTGGTACAGGCGGTGGGGCGGGTGTGTGAGGTGGTGGTGCGGCCGCAGGGGATGCGCCTTGGGGTGGATGTCGGTTCCTGGGGGTATGGCAGGAAGGCGAAGGCGGGTGATTCGGTGAGCGTGGCGGGGGTCTGTTTGACGGTGGTGGGGAAGCCGGTGCGGGGGGTGTTTTTGTTTGATGTGGTGCTGGAGACGCTGGACAAGACGCGGCTGGGGTCGCTGCGGGTGGGGGAGCGGGTGAATCTGGAACATGCGGCGACGGCGAGCACGCTGATGGGCGGTCACATCGTGCAGGGGCATGTGGATGGGGTGGGGCGGGTGGCGAAGGTGCAGACAGATGGTGGGGGGGAAGATTGGCGGGTGTGGGTGGAGGTGGGGAAGGGGATGCGGGAGTATCTGGTGAGCAAGGGGTCGGTATGTGTGGAGGGAGTTTCGCTGACGATCGCGGGGGTGACGGTGAAGGGGTTCTGGATCGCGCTGATTCCGACGACGTTGGCGGTGACGACGCTGGCGGAGCTGGCGAAGGGGGATTCGGTGAATGTGGAAGTGGATGTGGTGGCGAAGATGGTGATGGGGAGGAGAATTACCACAGAGACACAGAGGGCACAGAGAAAGGCACGACGCGCGACTCGCCCATCGAAGAGGAAATCGAAGTTGAAATCGAAGTAGTGTGGTTACTCGTTCCCGTCTCTCTCCGTGTCTGGGTGCCTCTGTGGTGAACTTCTTATGCGAGTGCTTGTTATGCGAGTGCTTGGGATTGATCCCGGATTGCGACTGACGGGCTACGGGTGCGTGGAGAGCGCGGCTCGGGGGAAGCGGACGGGGGCGGATGCGGTGCTGGTGGAGGGCGGGGTGATTCGGCTGGATGCAAAGTTGACGGTCTCGGCGCGGCTGCGCGAGCTGGATACGGATCTGGCGGAGATCATCGCGCGGCTGGAGCCGGAGGCGGTGGCGGTGGAGAAGCTGTACGCGCACTACAAGCACCCGACGACGGCGATCGTGATGGGCCACGCACGCGGCGTGGTGCTGCTGGCGATCGAGCGGGCGGGGCTGCGCTTGATCGAGCTGGGGGCGACGGAGGTGAAGAAGTCGCTGACGGGGAACGGGCACGCGAGCAAGGAGCAGATGCAGCGCGGCGTGCAGCAGCAGTTGGGGCTGAGCGCCCCGCCGCGGCCGGCGGACGTGGCGGATGCGATTGCGATCGGGTTGTGCGGGTTGAGGCGGGGATAGAGGGGGTTGGGGGGGCGGGCCATTCGTTGCATTGATCCGCGACGCGCATACGAAAAGGCCCGGGCGTTTTGCCCGGGCCTGTGAGAACGATCGGATTCGAATACGCGGCTTTTTACGGGCAACCGGCGAACCAGGCCCCGAGGAAGTCGAAGATGTCCTGGACTTCCAGCGCGCCGCTGTTGTTGAAGTCGGCCGGGCAGCGCTCGCCCTGGTAGATGATCAGATCCCAACTTCCCAGAGACCCGGCGTCGCCAGTCAGGTCGTCGCGCACATAGAGCGACCATGTGCCATTGGGATTCCCGCCGGCGAAGACGCCGAAGTTGGCGACGTACGGACCCACGGGCGCAGGGGCCGGGAAGACATCGGTCGTTGGGTCGTTGTCTGTGGGGAGATAGGTCGTTCCATCGATGGGCGGCAGGTTGGGGTCAATGTGCGTGGCCGCGTTGTGCGTGAAGCCGATGGTGATTCCCGAGACGCCCGGGCCGCCGCTGCCGACATCGGACATTACGAGCGACTTCTGCCCGTTGGGACCGACAAGCAGCGCATCGATGTCGCGTGGAAACGCGTGCGAAAGATTGTTGAAGCGCACCGCGATTCCCGTGACCGTCCCGGTCATGCCCGAGACGATGATGTTGGACGGATACAACGAGGCCGGGGCATTGTCCACGATATTGAATCCGGCTCCGGAGTACTTCGCCTCGGGGGCTCCCGCCTCGGTGATGTTCAGAATCCATCCCAGCGAGACCGATCCAACGTCCGCGCCGGAGAAGTCCTGGATGTACAGATCCCACTTGCCGTTCCCATTCGTGCCGTTGAACACGCTGAGCGTTGAGCCATAGGGGGCGGCGGGAGCCGGCGCGGAGAACGACTCGGCAATGCATGTGCTGGGCCGGAAAGTTCCGGTCACGAACGGCGTGGGGACGGAGACGGGCGCGTCATCGTCGAACGTGATCACACTGCCCGAGATGTCCGTGCCGTCTCCGCATCGGCCGGTCAGAATGCAGGTCTGCCCCTGCGGGCCGACGAGCAGCATGGAGACATCCTGGGGAAATGTGTGGCTGAAGCCCACGACCTGCAGGGTGACGTGCGTGACGCCGCGCTTCAGCCCCGTGACATTCAGACTGGAGGGAAATGGCGTGGCGGGGCCGATCGTTGTTCCCGGCGCACCCGCGGGAATGGTAATGGTGACGGCGTGAGGAAAGCTCTGCTGCGCCTGCGCGGTCTGGATGCCCGGCCCGCCGAGCAGGCCGATGCCGGACGCCAGCGCGGCCGCCGCGACTCCGTTTCGAAGGATCTGATTCAGGTTTGTACGCATCATGGACAAAATCTCCGGAGGCGTCTCGATCGAACGCTCCACCCCCCCCGCCCGCACCCAAAACGCAATCCCCGGTACACACGTGTTCGTTCGGCCGCCGGACGGAGCATACCCGAACGCATCCATTCGACAATGCAATTACCCAAGATGAAACCCGAAATCGCTGGCCGCGTGGCGAATCGCCTGCCGCGCGTCTTCTACGTGGAAAAAGAGCGGCCCCGGTCCATCTGACCGGGGCCGCCCGTCTGTGCTTCGTTGAAATCTACTGCGCGATCTGAGATCAGCCCGATGCTGGCCTCACGCCGCCATCTTCATGGTCGCGTTCTCGCTCACGGGGCTCACCGTCGCGAAGGTCATCCCATCGCCGCCGACGCCGAAGTTCACGTTGAACTGGGCTGCGACGCCGCGCTTGGTGGAGCGGGTGGCGGTGATCTCGTACGTCACGCCATTGGAACCAGCGGGGATCGTCTCATCGGTGAAGGACTTGCTGCCCACCGAGGCCAGATAGCCGAACGTGCCCGTCGCGCCAGCGCGGCGGCGAACCTCGTACACCGTGCCCGCAGCGCCGACGGGGTTGTTGCACTTCCAGTGCAGCGTGATCGCCCCGCTCTGCGCGAGCGACAC
>JBBRQY010000026.1:0-7702 GCA_038225655.1 Phycisphaerales bacterium
CGTCGGGCAACGCGGCGCAAACGGGCAACCACGCGGCCCAAAAACCAAACAACCGGCCGTCGGGTGACGGCCGGTCGCAGGTTGTTGGAATAGCGGGGGCCCGGTCTGACCTTTACCTACGACCGCCGGGGAGGCGTTTGCCGCGTTTCCGGTGGGGTGTCCATGGCGTAGCGAGCGGAGAACTGGGTCGATGCCATCGAACAGCCCTGGTCCGGCGGTAAGAGCCGACCCCGATCTGATCTTTACCCACGACCTCTGGACACGTGAAGCTTTACGGGCAGCCCGCGAACCACGCGGCGAGGAAGTCGAAGATGTCCTGGATGTTGATGGCGTTGTCGCCGTTGAAATCGGCGATGGGGTTGCCGGCGAACCAGGCGGCGAGGAAGTCGAAGATGTCGGCGACGCTGGGGGAACCGCCGGAGCAGTTAAAGTCGGCGGCGCAGTGGGTGAGCGTGGCGACGGTGGAAAGGGCCTGGCCGCAGGTGCCGGTGATGTTGCAATAGTACTGACCGGTATCGCCGGCCTTGAAGTTGGAGATGGTGAGGGAGGGGGATTGGGCCCCGGAAGCGATGGAGCCGGTGCCGGAGACGCCGTTGAAGATCGGCGAGTAGATGGGCACGGCGTTGGTGTATCGCCACCACTGGTAAGACACCGTGCCGTAGTTGCCGGGGGCGAGCGCGACGGAGAGAATCGCGGTTCCGTTGTGGCAGACCGTGCCGCCGACCGGCTGGGTTGCTATGACGGGCGCGACATTGCCGAAGGAGTAGCGACCGAAGGACGTCGAAGTCGCTCCACCCGCAAGGAGGCCTGGGCCGACGCCGCCGACCTGAAAAAAGGTCCCCCCGACGGCCAGGTCGCCGTTGTTGAGCATGGCAAGTGCGAAGACCGACCCGTTAACGCCCGCGCCCGCGCCGCCGAGCGTGGTCCACCCTCCACCACCAATGCCGGGAAACCGGGCGATGGAACTCACGGGAAGGCCGCCGGCGGTGGTGAACTCTCCGCCCGCGATGACATCGCCGTTGACCCGAGTCGCCAGTGCTCGCACGATAGCGTTGGTGCCGCTGCTCATCGACGTCCAGAACGAGCCATTCCAAATGGCGATGTTGTTGTAGAACGGACCGCCGCCGCCAGCATCGGCGAACGATCCGCCGACGATCATGTCGCCATTGGGCTTGAGGGCGAGGGCGTGGACGGGACCATCCGTGCCGCCGCCGACGGGGGTCCAGACGGAGCCGTTCCATCGCGCCAGATGTGGGGCGCTGACGGGCGTTCCGAAGACTCCGGCGTTCATGAAATCGCCGCCGACGATGAGATCGCCATTGGGCATCACGAGAAGAGCGCGAACAGGGCCGTCCATGCCACCGCCGGGCGTGATCCAGGACGTTCCATCCCAACGTGCGAGGAAGAAAGAGAGCACGCCGCCGGCGACCAGGAAGTCACCACCGGCGTAGACATCGCCATTCGGCATTGCCGCCAGTGCGTTCACGGTCGGGACGGTGTTCTGAAAGAACGGGGTCATGCCGCCGTTCATGTCCACGTATCCGGAGCCGTTCCAGCGGGCGATGCGGCTGACGGTGGTGTTGCCCGCGGAGGTGAAATCGCCGCCGACAATGAAGTCGCCGTTGGGGCGTTGGCAGAAGGCGCGAACGCGGTCGTTCATCGCGGGCTGGGCCGCGCCCCACGTGGTTCCGTTGAAGCTGGCGACACGGTTCGCGTCCAGGGTTCCCGCATGGGTGAAGGTGCCGCCAACGAGCACATCGCCGCTGGCGGCGGTGAGCAGGCAATCGACCTCGCCTGGGTACTCCATCCCACCGGCCATGGCGGACCACGCGGAGCCGTTCCACTGGGCCATTCCAACCGCGACCGTACCGCCTGCGTGAGTGAAGTAGCCGCCGGCGAAGACACTGCCGCTCGGGAGGCGAGTGAGGGTGTATACCAGGCTGTCCGTACCGAGGTACATCGCGCTCCAGGAGTTGTTCGACGGGTTCCACTCGGCGATGTTCGAGGCGGGAAGGCCGCCGACATTCGAGAGGAACGATCCGCCCGCGATCACATGGGTGTTCGGGAGCGTGAGGAGCGAGGACACGGGTCCGTCCAACCCCACGCCGACCTGGCTCCACGCGGAGCCGTTCCAACGGGCGATGTTCATGGCGGCCACACCCCCAGCCGAAGTGAAGTTGCCGCCGGCGATGATGTCGCCACCCAAAGCAACCGAGAGCGCCGATACGTACGAGCCCCCGGCCATTCCAGTGCTGAACGCGCTCCAGGACGTTCCGTTCCATCGGGCGATGTTGCGCGCAGGCAGGCCCCCGGCGGTCGTGAAATATCCGCCTGCGATGATGTCGCCATTGGGGAGCGACGTCAATGCGGCCACCTTTGAATCCACTCCCGAACTCATCGCCGACCACGTGGAGCCATTCCATCGCGCGATGTGGTTTGCCGGCACGCCCCCGGCATTCGTGAAATCACCCCCCGCGATCACGTCGCCATTGGGCAAGACCGTGAGTGCCCAGACATTGCTATTCATGTCCCCACCCAGCGGCGCCCACGACGAGCCATTCCACCGGACGATGTATCGAAAGTTGCCGGCCGCGAAGACCACGCCGCCGACGTAGAGCTCCCCGTTGGGGCCCGCCGCGACGGCGTGCGGGCTGATTCCGCCGCCGAAGGGAGCAAACCCGGGACCGAGCGGGCTCCACACGCCCGTGGCCGGATCCCATTGTGCGACGCCATCGCCCAAGGCCTTCCCGGCGTACTCGAAGATGCCCACGACCACCAGCCGCGCCGGGAGCGGCCCCGGGCCGTCCGGATCCCACATGCAGGAACTCTCCAAGCTCCCACCGGAAATGCCCGGAAACCCCTCTCCGGGGAGCCAGCCGGAGGTGCATTGGGCGCGGGCAGGAGTCGAGGAGATAGCAGAGGCGAGGAGGATGAGGAGCGTCAGAGCCCACGGCGCGCGACGCCCGTGCTTGACAGATGGAAGGGCTCGTGTGATCGCCATGTCGTGCTCCATGTTGAGAAGTTAGCAGCCCGCGAACCACGCGGCGAGGAAGGCGAAGATGTCACTCACATCAATGTCCCCGATGCCGTTGAAGTTGGCCGCGGGGTTGCCGGCGAACCAGCCCGTAAGCAAATCGAAGATGTCCGACACGTTGGTGAGGCCGTCGCAGTTGTAGTCGGGGGGGCAGTGGGTGAGGTTGACCACCGACGAGAACGCGAATCCGCAGTCTCCGTTGACCTTGCAGCAATACTGGCCGGTGTCGCCGGGCTGGAAGTTGGAGATGGTGAGGGACGGCGTCGTCGCGCCGGAGGCGATCGATCCCGTCACATACCCACCCGCCGCGGTGCCGTTGGAGTTCACGGCGTACACGGCGGAGTTGGAACCTCCGGGATACGTGGCGACGAGGTGGATCGTCTGCGCGGAGGCCGCGAGCGAGCACAGAGCCCCCGCGACACCGAGGACGGACGTGCGGACGATCGACGACAACCGAGGGGTGGTATTCATGGAAAACGACCTGACGCAAGCCCCGCAACCATGCGCGACCTCGTTTCACTCGGCGCGGCCAACGAGCCGCGCATCAACGAATGAGCGAGTGAATCCTCCGACACGACTCCGGCACGACCTGGGGAGAACGCCCTCCCACGAGACATACCACGATCCGGGCGGACCTTGCACGGGATTCGGCGGAACGGATACAAATAGGTAGGAACCGACCCGTGAGGCTTCAAATGGCCCAGGGGAATGGCGGTCCGGGGCTGATAACTCGGCGTGTCGGTTCGACCGACGATCGCCGGCCAACACCCCGCGAACTAGCTGTTCACGAACTCGAGGACATCCTGGACCTCCAGCCCGTTCACGCCGTTGTAGTCGGCGGCAGGGCTTCCCGCGAACCATGCGGCGAGGAAGTCGAAGATGTCCTGGGTGTTGATGTCGCCGCCGAGGTTGTAGTCGGTGGGGCAGCGGTTCGGGACCACGAGCGCGATGGTGGTGATGGTGGTGCAGCTCGGGATGGAGATGGCGAGGTGGTACACATCGGTATCTTCGGAGCGGGTGCTGGAGATCGAGAGGGTGGGGGTGTGGACGCCGGAGACCGGGCCTCCGTCGGCGAGCGCGACGCCGTTGCGCTGAGCCGCGATGTGGAACAGGGAGGTTCGGAGGAATGAGTGTACATTGTGCGATCGTCTGATCGAGGGCCGCTGCAATCATTCAATGCCGCGCCGGCCTCACGGCCGAACCTCTTCCCGACGACGACGGGTCACGGCAAAGGTCCCGATGCCAAGAAGCACGACCGCGGGCGGAGCAGGGATGGGCTGGGTCCAGAGCAGCGCGTTGTTCTGTCCACTGGAAGCACTGCGCCCATAGCCGGCGATGTACAGGGTCGTTGCATCGCTCCAGATGCTCCTGGCGTAGGTGTCCGAATAGCCGGGAGCCATCGTCGCGCTCAGGTCAAACCAGGATGCGGAGGTGCCGCTCCAGATTCCGGCGTGGTAGGAGCCGTTGATGCGAGCATCGCCCACGATCAAGCCACCACTCACGCCATATGCATCCGAGCCGGTGGAGCCGGCAGGGTTCAGATCGATCCATGACGCCGCCGATCCTTGCCACAGGCTCGCGTGGATGCCGACATTCAGAATGGTGGCACGACCGACCTGAATGCTCCCATTCGTTGCGTAGGCATAGGACTGGCTTGCACTTGCGGGATTCAGATCCACCCATGAGGAGGCGGACCCGCTCCACAGACTGGCGTGCGAGATCTCGCTCGAGTTCACGATCATGAACGCCGCGCCCACCTGTTGGCCGCCGCCCAGACCCGCGAGCTCGGACTCCTCAACAGCGGCCGGGTGCAGATCTACCCACGACGCGGCAGTTCCGCTCCAAAGGCTGGCATGATTGCGGCTCTGCGTATTGACGATGCCTGCCTGCTGCCCCCCGCTGATTCCGTACGCTACTGACGATGCGGCGCCAGCGGGCTGGAGATCCACCCATGATGCGGCCGTGCCGTTCCATAGAGCCGCATGGTTGAAGAAGTTGACGTACGCATACCCCACCTGCCTCCCGCCGTCCGCCGCGTAGGCTTGGGACCCGCCCGAGCCGGCCGGACTCAGATCGATCCAGGAAGCGGAGGAGCCGCTCCAAAGAGCGGCATGCTGGAATCCGCCAACGGCGACGGTGGTCCCTGCCTCCTGCCCCGATCCCCCGCCGTACGCGGTGGATGCATTTGCAGCCGGAGGGTGCAGGACGGTAGTGGTCCATTGAGCTCTCGCCACGGGCGAGGCCGCGCACAAGAATGTGGCCGCCGCGCTCAAGCCGAAGACCCGGGTTACGCAATAAAACAATGGCTTCACTTTGATCTCTCTCCTCGACCCTATCGGGCCTTGCCGCACACACCGCGAATCACGGCCCCACACGGCCGCATTCAGTGGAGGTGCAGGGTACATGGGAGTGCAACGGAGTGCAATAGCGTCGCGGCCACAGACGCAGTCGACGGGAACTCTCGCGTGTCACTCTGGGGGACCTTGCCCACCGTCGCGGATTTCAGACTCCGTCCGCGCGGAGCGAGGGGGCGAAGTCCGGCAGGTGACGGATTCGCACGCGATTCATGGGTGCCTACGACTGTGGACTGATAGTCTGCAAGAGTTTGCCCAGCTCACTGGGAAAATGCTCTCGTAGGCCTGCCCCATTCCGCTACCGCCGTGTGTGCCAGCGGGCTGTCCAAGAGTGCGTCCGCCGCCTTGTGCCAAGCGGGTTGCCGAATTTCCTTGGAGAGAAGGCCACCGGGGAAGTACTTGACCTCGAATCCCGCCGCCAGATGCATGGTGTCGTCAGTGATAAGCTGGCCAAGGCAAGCAATCCTGAACTGGTAGTGAGTCGTGCCACCGGGGGCATGGATGTTGAACGCGAGGGCATGGCGCTCTTGCCAGACTACGGACGGTCTCCCTGCGCCGAGTTTGTACTGAAAGTGTGCCGGGGCATCGGGAACCACCATGCCCTTCAACTGTGTCTCTTTGGAAATGGCCGCTCCGATTTCGTCCGCGGCGATTCGGAGATCGCCAAAGCAGCGACACGCGGCGTCCTTCTTCCGGTTTGTCTCCTCTTCGCGGCGCAACTGCAAACCCACCACCGGCCTGAGCGAGGAGAGCACCTCTTGCCAATCCTCGGTCTGGTCCGGCTTGGCCGGCATCCGGATCCAAGCGTCCAATTCCCCTGCTACTTCCCCGGCGGAAGGGCGCACGAGAGGGTTTACTCGGGTCATTCTGTAAACCAATCCGTCCAGTTGGTTGGCGCGCGGATGGGCGACATATGCGGACACTGTCAGGGCACGCTCGTCGGGACGATGTTCGCCCGGGAGCGGGAAGGTCTGGCCTGCTGCCAAGGTCCATAAGGACTTACCGAGCGAGTAGATGTCAGCGCGCCGTCCGTCAGAGGAAGCTGCCTGTCCCAGCATTTCAGGCGCGATGTAATAGGCCGATCCGAGCTTTTTCCCGTCCGCAGTGAGCGTCGGAGCGTCGGGAAAGTCCACCAAGCCGAAATCACCAAGGCGCCATTGGTCTTTCCAGTAGAACATGTTCTCCGGCTTAATGTCTCGATGAGCAAGCCCGGTCTCGTGAAATCGGGCAAGGGAGGCGGCGATGGCCGCAATCGCGCGACAGACATCTTCGAGCGCGGAGTCTTCGCCCAGCTGGTCTCTCGCGGGAACCGCCCAAGGCATCGAAAACCATGGCGCCGGAGTTGCCTGCAAATCGCATTCGATCAATGGCAGTATTCCGGGATCGTCGCGGAGACGTCTCAGGACCTCTACTTCGCGTTGGAACCGGGGCCTTCCGTCCGCACCGTCTTTGAGTCGGTGAAGGATCTTGATCGCAACGTGGTCGCCCTTGTCTGTCTTCGCACACCACACGGTGCCATTGCCACCCCGTTGGGGCTCCCCGAATAGCTCGTATGGACCGATTCGATCTCCCACCTTGGCCATTGTGTTTCGCCTGTAATGGAGGATCATCTACTGAAGGAGCCAATAGTAGCGTGCACCTGATTCTTGTGAGCGCGACTGAGGTCAGCGAACGACTCGTCCGCCTATCGCCTCAACACATTCCCGTTGGCAGTCTCGGCTTCTCGCTTGACTTCCAAGACAGTCGCTACCCCCATGAGCAGGGTTCCGCCGGCATCGTCGATAGACGGCGCCAAGCCCGCCCCGGTCACCGCCGCACCCGTCGGCAATGTGAAAAGGAGGGTGGACGGCGATCGCCGCGTTCGAACAACGTCCGCTGCGTCGCGGTACCAAGTGTCGCAACGCTGTGCCGTCTGCTGCAACCCCGTGCGGCAGTGTGCATGACACGATGCAATCTCCGATCGTCGCGCACTTGTTTCGCCGCCCGCGCCGCGCATAATCCATCGAGCCCGCACAGCTCGCAGAGCGACGGGCAGACCTGTGCGGGAGTGCCCGATGGGCGCGAGCGGCACGGACGCCGACCGCCGAGGAAGCCGTCTGGCTGGTTCACGCAGGCTCCGGCAATCAGAACCCCGTCCAAGGAAGGACACCATGACACTCAAAGTCGAACTCAGGCCGATCGAGTCGATCAAGCCCTACGCCCAGAACCCCCGCCTCAACGACGCGGCCGTGGACGCCGTGGCCCGCTCCATCACCGAGTTCGGCTGGCGGCAGCCCATCGTCGTGGACAAGGAAGGCGTCATCGTCGTCGGTCA
>JBBRQY010000027.1:0-7550 GCA_038225655.1 Phycisphaerales bacterium
AGGTCAGACCGGGCCCCCGCTATTCCAACAACCTGCGACCGGCCGTCACCCGACGGCCGGTTGTTTGGTTTTTGGGCCGCGTGGTTGCCCGTTTGCGCCGCGTTGCCCGACGTTGGCCCACGTGCCGCGAGGGCGTTCGAGTCGCCGTGGAATACCCCCACCGCTTCCTCGTCGCCGTCGCCGCCGTCCGGCGCGTCCCCGAAGAAGGCCGCGTTGACCGCCATGTACCCGGTCCTGGATTCCGGGTCGATGACAATCTCCTCCACGTACGACGCGATGACCGAGCGGGCCTTCTCGTCCCGGCGACCGGCCATGGTCTCGGCCAACAGACCGAGCCGCTCGGTGGCGAATCGGCGCAGGGCCTTCTCGTCGAACTCCGACTCATTCGCCTCCGTCGCCCGCACCTGCTGCTGGAGCCACTCTTTACGGACCCGCATCGCCGACAGTTTGTCGTTCACCAGCACGAGGTTGGCCGGGTCGAGTCGGGTGATGAGCGCGTCCACTTGGGCGTCGATCTGGGCGATCTCTCGCCGGTGGGCGCGGGCTTGATCGTCGCCAGGTCGGGACCCCCGGGCGGCCTGAATGAACCGCTCGACCGCCTCCTCCATCCCGCTGGTATCCGCGAACACCAACGTTTGCAGTTCGCCGAGCACAAATGCTTCGAGATCAACGGCCCAACGTGGGCGGGGAACGGGCACACGCTCTTGCCACTGCGGCACCGGCCAGCACAGATGTAGTATGGCGTGACAACCTCGGCCCGGCCTTGAACGCGCCCCTTTGTCTTCTTGGCCCCCCAGAACGGCTGACCGCAGTGACCGCACTTCAGAACGCCGGTGAGCAGCCAGCGATTGATCTGCTTGCCCTGCCCCCAGCGCGATCCGCCCGCACCGACGCGGCGGATTGGGCGCGGTCCCACATTGGGCGATCCACAATCGCGGGCAGCGCGCTCTCTATTACAATCCACTCGGACTTCGACACCTTCTCCACTGCACCCGAGCGGATGGCCGTCTTCACCTTGTCGGCGCGGCCACCGCGCACCTCGTAGAACTTTGATTCCGACCGCCGATTCCAGACAATCGCCCCGTAGTACGCGGGGTTCTTCAGCAACTCACGGATAGTCGTGTGCTGCCAGAGCTTGCCGCGCGGGCTCAGCACTCCCCGCCGGTTGAGTTCGTCGGCGATGGATTTGTGCCCCGCCCCGGGACGGCGGTCCAATCTCTGAAGTCTATTCGACGGAACGGGGCCCTGAGCCCTTCCCGAGAACTTGTCGCATCTGGGATAGCTTGTGTTGCGACGCTAGCAACCAGCAAACCAACTGGAGAGGAAATCGAAGATGTCCTGAGCACTGACAACCCCATCGGTGTTGAAATCGGCGTCTGGCCCAACAGCAAACCACGCCCCTAGAAAATCAAAAATGTCTTGCACGCTGAGCGTTCCGCTGTCATTCGTATCCGCAGGGCAGCGGAAGCTGACGAAGCCGGGAGCAACCGCGTTTTCCAAGTTGATCCAACCGACGTTTTCCGACCAGGCATAGCCGCGCAGGCGGCGGGAGGCAGAGTCGTAACGCGCGGCAGAAGTGATTGGCGCACCGGAGAAGTTGATCCAGCCGACGTTCTCGCCCCATGCGAAGCCGGTGAGAATGTCGGAGCCGGAAGTCCGGTTGACACCGAAGTCGGCTCCCGTCATGTTGGCATATGCAGATCCCAGCGACGGAGATCCGTTGCCCATATTGATCCATCCGATGTTCTCACCCCAGACATAACCGGAGAGAAACGTTGAGCGGAGGCGAACCCCCTGGCTGCCGGGGACGTTCCCGGCATCCTTAAAGTTCAGCCAACCGCAGTTCTCGCTCCATGCGTCTTTATGGAGCGAGGAAACAACCCATGCGTTCTGGCCGAACGCCGAGCCGCCTAGGGCCAGCACAGCAGGCATGGAGATCACTAGAGCTTGAGCAAAGCGTTTCATGGAGAGTCTCGATGTGTGGTGAGAGGATGAATCAATCGGACGGTCCGCCCCATCAAAGTGCCGCGGCGGCTTTGCAGCCCCCGGTACCCAACTGCAGATTCCTGCACATCAGGCCGGGTCCGACTCATTGCAAATGGAGTCAAGGGATTGAAACGAGGGAGTGTGTGTGTGCCTGAGTAGGAGAAACACCTACTGCAAAGTGTTTGCAAAGGGATTGCTGGCAGCCGCTATATTGGCGGAGGTGACCTGTGGCCCCACGAGGTTGTTGGCGTTGATCCCGCCTCCTGCGGAGTTCGCCACAGGCACGAACGTGAGAGCACTAAACGCATTGCCGGTGATCCGGCATCGCTGTCCGTCGAGCACAACGCCCTGGGTGAACTGGGAGATCTGATTGTTCACGATGACGATCGTCGCAACGCCTGCCGAAATTCTCACTCCTCCTTGCGAGGGCATTCCCGTGGGTCCCTGAATGACATTTCCGTCAATGCGGCTCTGGGAACTTATGCCCTCGACGCTCACGCCTGTCGATGCATTGTTCGTGAGCGTGGAACGTTCAACGGCCCAACCGCCCACGTCCAGAGATCGAACCCCCGAGGCAGCGTTGCTACTGGAAACGCAATCGACAATGCGGGTGTTCTGGCCAATGACGAATCCGTTGGCGCCATTCGCGGTGGAACTGCACCCGCGCAACAAGCTTTCATACCCTGTGATGAACCCATCCCCGACATTGCCGCGCGAGTTGCAGTCCGTGGCGATTGTCCCCGTTCCAAATGAGAAGCCAAACCCCGTCGCGGCCGTACCGCCGATGTTGACGGCCGTGCAGTTGGACACCGTCGATCCCCCGTCAACAAAGATACCGCCATCGATCGCAATTTGGACCGCACAGTTTTTGATGATGGAATTGTAGGAAGCCACAATACCCTGCCCCTGGATCTCGCGAATGTACACTCCGCTGATCGTGGCGCCTCTCCCGGTGACAATGCCTCGTCCGCCGGCGGCGCCCTGATCGATGGTCATGTTCTCCACGGTCAATCCATCCGCGTCCAGCGCGTGAATTGCATCAGCACCCATGCCGCGCAGCGCGCCGTTCCTGATCGTTGCGTTTCCTTGCATGGAGTTCACACGGATCAGATCGTTGCTGGTGAGCCCCCCGTCCAGTGTGAAACCGCTGAGGTCAAGGGTCGCTCCCAGGGCATTGATCGTGATCCCAACCTGCCCTGTGGGCACACTCATGCTTTGCGTGAGGTAGTACGACCCGCGACTGGAAATCGTGAACGGCACAGACGAGATCGGCGTGCGTGGCTGGACCTCGGTCAGGGTCTTGTACGTGCTGGCAATGGGGCCTGGCGGCGGATTCAGCGGGCCGGCCAAGGCCGTTCCGGCGGCAAACATGGCTGCAATGGCAGGATAAAAACGAGCGAGGCCTTCGGAACGGGTCATGGGGAACTCCCTAAACTTGAGGGCGTATTTGTGGGCCAGGAGACTCCGACGCAACCTCACGTCGGCCTGCCCTCAAGAAGAACGAGATTGGGGAGCAGCGGCTGTCAGACAATTTCGGTTTTTCGATGCTGTGCCCGCGATTCGTCGGAAGTGGGACGGATCCATCACGACGGGGGCGTCGCAGGAGCAGGTAACGAAAAGGAGACTCGATGGAGTCCGGTCGGTCGAGTCTGGGAGTCTGGATGCGTGCGGGAGCGGACCAAACTCCGCCGAGCCCCGATGTTCTGCTTCCGCTCATCTATGACGAGTTGCGAGCGGTCGCCCATCGTGAAATGGCGAACCAACGGCAAGCTCACACCTTGCAGACCACCGCTCTGGTGCACGAGGCCTACCTGCGCCTTGGCGCCGATCCCGCCGCCTCATGGGACAATAAGCGTCACTACTTTCACGCCGCGGCCATCGCGATGCGCCACATCCTCGTTGATCACGCGCGGGCCCGGGTCACCCATAAGCGCGGCGGTGGACGCGCCCGCACGCCGCTGGAAGACATCGAGTTCGTATCACCCACGCTCGACCTGGACTGGCTCGGGTTGGACGCGGCGTTGACGAAGCTTGAGGCCTTCGACCCTGATCTGGCCCAGATGGTTTCCCTCCGGTACTTCGCCGGGCTGAGCGTCGAACAAGTCGCATCGGCACGGGGTGTCTCTCCCAGCACCGTGGCCCGGGAGTGGCGTGTGGCAAGGGCCTTTCTCGAAGAAGCCCTGCGTGAAAGGAAGGAACCCGGAGGATGAACATCTCGCCCGAGCAATGGCCGCAGGCCAAGGCGATCGCATTGAAAGCGATGGAGCTGCCTCCGAGCGAGAGGACGCGGTTTGTTTCGCAGTCGTGCTCCGACGATCCACAGATTATGGCGTCCGTGACCGCGTTGCTCGCCGCGGATGTTCGCGTAAGAATCGAACCCAAGCTATGGGAGCCGGTACACGGGCCCACGGCCGCGTGGGTTCTGCCGGACGCGACGGCTTCCGGTTTGGTCGGCCGTCGTATCGGCCGGTACACCATCACCCGGCTGCTTGGCATGGGAGGCATGGGGGCCGTGTACGAAGCTCGCCAGGAGGGACTCTCGCGGCCCGTCGCGCTCAAGGTCTTACGGGCGGCGCTGATCTCATCTGAAACCCGCGCCAGATTCCAGCGCGAGGGGCATCTGCTGGCGCGGCTAGAACATCCGGGCATCGCGCGCGTGTACGACGCGGGAATCCATGAGTCGGAGTTCGGACCGATTCCCTACTTTGTCATGGAGTTGATCGCCGACGCGATGCCGATCACAGCATTCGCGACCCGGTTTGGGCTGAGCGTGCGTGAGCGGGTATCGCTCTTCCTGGATGTCTGCGACGCGGTTCACTATGGACATCAGCGCGGCGTGATTCACCGAGACCTTAAGCCGTCGAACATTCTTCTGGGACGCACGGGCTCCGACTCGGCACCGGTGGACCCGGACGAAACATCATCGGGCGCGCTCGCCGCCTTCGCCGTCAAGGTGATCGACTTGGGCGTCGCCCGGTCCACCGACGTTGATATCCCGCTTCCAACCCTCGAAACCGCCCACGGCACGCTCATGGGCACCCTCATCTATATGTCGCCCGAACAGTGCGCCCGCGATCCGGAGGATTTGGACACGCGCTCGGATGTCTATTCCCTGGGCGTCGTGCTCTACGAGCTGCTTACGGGGCGCTTGCCGTACGACGTGCTGCACAAATCGATGCCGGAGGTGGCGCGAATCATCCAGGAACAGCGGCCGGATCGACCGACCGCCGCCGGGCCTGACATCGCCGGTGATCTCTCCGTGATTCTGCTCAAATGTCTGTCCAAGGACCGCGATGAGCGGTACGACTCTGCTACCGCTCTGGCATCGGACCTGCGTTGCTGGCTCGACGCTCTGCCCATCGCGGCCAGACCCGCGAGCCGGATGTACCAGGCGAAGATGTTCGCGCGACGGCATCGACCCCTGGTTGTCGGGGTCGCAACGGCGATCGCGGCGGTGCTCATCGGACTCGCGGTGACAAGTCTGTCCCTCCACAGCGCAGTCCTCGAGCGCGACCGCGCCAGGGCGGCCGAACGCAGCGCCCGCGAGATATCCGCGTTCCTGCAGGACGCACTCCGCACCCGATTCATCAGCCACAGCGGTGACCTTCTCAGCGATTCCAGGTTCAACCCCATCGCCAGCCGAGGGTCAACCTCGCACTGGTCGAACGCGACACGCACGGTCTCGTTCAGCGAGTTCATCGTCAATGTGCGGAAGGGTCTTGATGCAGGAGGCATTCCGGACAAGGCCTTGGAAGCCGAGTTGCGGTTGATTACTCTCGAGTTACTCGTAACCTCCATCCAATCCACTCGCGACAGCGGCATGTTGCTCGAGGCCGGTAGAGCGGAGTTCCGGCGCACGGCCGAAATCCTCGGCATCACTCACCCCCAAGTGCTTTCGACGGCGCTGGCGATGGCCTCGGCGATGAGAGGATTCGGAATGCCCGAGAGGGCCGTGGAACTGTTGCGGCCGAGCTACGACGCGGCCTGCGGGGAGTTCGGTCCTGCGGACCTGCGCTCGCTGGAACTCGGGCGGTTCATTGTGAGCTCACTATCAGAGTCCGACGATGGGAAGCACCAGGCAATCGTGCTGGCCGATGACCTCGTGCGGGTGTCTAGCGCAGCGCACGGAGCACAATCGCCGGCGACACTGGCTTGTCGCCTATCGCGCTGCGGCGCCTACAGCTACCTGGGCGATCAGTCCCAAAGCGCGAGCGAGGCACGCGAGGTGCTCGCGACTCTCGGCCCTGGCGTTCCCGACACAGACAGCCTCACCTTCTCTGCGCTCACATTCAGCGCGCTCGACCTGCCTCGGGTGCCCGCCACTCGGGAGACTCTGCTCCGGCTTGCTGCGCACAATGATCGCGTGCTTCGGGCGGTGTCGTCAGCAACCGGCGGCGAACCGAGGGCGCTGTTCAGTGTCATGAACAACCATCTTGAGGTGCTGCTCCAACTCGGCGACTTTCCGCGCGCCATCGAGGTCGCCCGCCAAGTGGCGGTCGGGGCACAGCGATCCTACGGCCAAGGTGATGCCATCACGATCAAGAGCCAGAACCGTCTCGCCCGGCTATTACTCTGGGAAGGTCGGGATCTCGACGAGGCCTTGCGACTGGCGCTGTTGGCCGACGCGGATGGCGTGCCAGACGGAGGAGAGCCGTACTTCGACGACTACTTTATTCTCGATCGCGCCACCGTCTTCGATGTACGACGCGCCAGAGGAGAACCGCTCGTCGCACTTGAGGGCGTCGATGAGCTCATTCGGGGCTTCCACGCCAAAGTGCGGCCGGGCGACCTCTCCTGGCTCGGCGGTTATCTTCACGGGATCGCGGCACAGGCGCTGGAGCAGCTGGGCCGGATAGAAGAGGCCCGCGACCGCTGGGGTGAGTCTTGGAAAGAGATCGAGGAGCACCAAGGCCCCACGACTGTGACGCGGACAATGACAGCACGGCTTGGGGCGGGTTTTTTCGATCGCCATGGGCCTCCGGACCTCGCACGTGTTTGGCGCGAACGACTGGAGCGAATTACCGTTCGGCCCGCGATAGAGGATCATTCTGTTCCGCCATGAAACACTCGTGTTGCGCGGGAAGACCCGAGGAGGACCAATCGCAGATGCAGCGAGCCCTCAGAGTTTATGTTTCGCGCCGGCGTGCATACCGGCGGCCAACACTTCCACGATCTTCTCGTTGAATGTGTCCAAGTCCGTGGCGTTGCGGCTGGTGATCAGCCCGATGTCAAACACTCGCGCGTCGATCCACTTGGCTCCCGCATCGATCAGGTCGGTCCTGATGGACCTGTAGAAGGTCAAACGCCGTCCTCTAAAGGGCGGCGTTCTTCATTGGAGAGCAGGGTTGTCCTTGATCTGCGGCACCTGCGCCATGACAGCGGCATCTCCTTGCATCATGGCCACCCGCATGGCGTCATGTGGACGCGATCGCCGCAGCGTGCGGCGACGCGATGCCCGCACCTCCGAAAGGACGACCATGACCGCCAAGAAGAAGACCCCCACCAAGCCCGCACCCAAGCCCGCGCCGGACGGCGGCAAGCCCCCGGGCCTGCTCGATGCCGCC
>JBBRQY010000028.1:0-7438 GCA_038225655.1 Phycisphaerales bacterium
AACACCTCGCGCAGATCGTGCTCACGCTGCGGTGCCTCCTCACGCATCAGCGTCAGGTACGGCGCCACAAACTCCCACTCGTCATCCTTCACATCCGTCGGGTAAGGCTTCCTTGCCATCACCCACAATTCGCACCCGGACGTCAAAGTCCATAACACCCTCTAGACAGGCCCCCCTTCCCCCGTCCGCTCACAACACCGGAGGCGTCCCCTCCTCCCGCGCATCGGCACCATGCAAACAAGGAGTCTGCGAACCATGAGCGAAGCAGCGACAATCACGCACACACCACACCCCCGGCGCGTGCTGCCCAGCATCGGAGCTGTGCTGGCCGGGCTCCTCGCCAATATTGTGCTCGTGGGGGCTATCGAAGCCGCGCTGCGCGCGGCTGGAATCTACCCGCCGATGTTCCAGCCGATGGCCGATCATCTGTGGGCACTTGCGTTCACGCTCCGCGTCGTCTTCGCCGTCATTGGCGGCTTCCTCACCGCCCGGCTCGCCCCGCCCCCACCTTCCCGGCCCATGCGGCATGTCCTGGTGCTGGGCGGCGTCGAGACTGTTCTGAGCGTGCTGTTCGTCCTGCTTAACTGGAACAAAGGCCCGGAGTTCGGGCCGCACTGGTTCGGGATCAGCGTCGCCATCTCCTGTGTGCCGCTCGCCGCGCTCGGCGGCATGCTGGGCGCCACACGGATCGCTCGCGTGACTCACGTGAATCAATAGACACTTTGGGCCCCCCGGGGCGAAAGAAACCCGTAGTCAATCCACCGCCCCCCACTCCCACCCCACCGCCGCGACAAAGGAACCACCCATGACTCCCACTCCCCCCTCAGGCCTGCAAGTCTCCACTCCCACGGACACCACAATCGTCCTCACCCGCACGTTCAATGCCCCGCGTCGGCTCGTGTGGGAGGCGTTTTTCACCCCGGACAAGATGCGCCGTTGGATGCTTCCTCCCCCAGGGTGGACCACGACCGTCTGCGAGTGTGAGCCGCGCGTGGCGGGCGCGCTACGGCTGGTGTGGAAGAGCGCGGAGGCCGACCCGGCCATGGCGCTCCACGGCGTCTTCACCGAAGCCATCGCGCCCGAGCGGATGGTGCACACCGAAACGATGCTGCTGGGTTCTGGCCAGCCGATCGGCTCACAGGTGGAGACCCACGAGTTTGCCGAGAAGGGCGGCGTGACCACGATGCGCATCACGCAGGTATATGTCTCGAAGGAGGCCCGTGACGGCGCGGTCGCTTCCGGCATGGACCAAGGGATGGAAGCCTGCTACAAGCAGCTTGACACGGTGCTTGCTCAGCCCGTGTAAGGCAAGCGGCGTGGGGATTGGGCACGCTCTCTGGAATGCCATCGGAAGTGAATGTTCAGCTCGATGGACTTTGACGGCCAGCGTGCTTCAACTCCCGCCAAGCCGGGCGAAGTTGGCCTGTTCATCGAGGACGATGGGGTCCGCCATTGAGCGACCGGCCAGATGGCATAAGTGCCGTATTTGCAACCAGAAGGCCCTTCGACGCGCTCGCCGATGGGCCTTCTCTGACAAGAGCCGAGATGACAGAACACCATGAGAATTTTTCTTGGAAGACGTGAGCGTGTGGGTGATCGAGCTCCAAAGCCTTTGCAATCCACTTCTGCCACTGTCAGTCGGCTGAAAGCAGCATTTTGTGTCGCCTTCGTTGGAGAGCTTGTCTTTGGTCTCCCCACCCGACGTCACGCCTTTTCTTCGATTCCGGCCGCGCGGCGCCATTGCTTGAGTTGGCCCAAGTGATGCGGCGGGTGCGCTACAAGCAGCGTGATCGCAATATGCCCGATGGTCGGCGAGTAAGGGTGGAACTTCTCCGGCGAGGGTCTCGGGAAGTAGTTAGCATGCTTCTCGGCGACGACCGCGGCAAGCCGTGCATTCCGGTCTCTGAACCGGTCAAGCAGTTCGCGCTTCGTTGCATAGGCAGCGCGGTCGGGCACGGGCGTGGTCCCGTACCCGAACCGCTCCATCTCGACGTCGGCGGTCGGGGGGGGCACGCTCGGGTCGTCGAGCATCGACAGCAACACTCCTGCGTACGCATTGAGATGCGACAGCGTCCACGCCGGGTGGTTGACGACGGTGCCCGGCTGCTCCGTCATGCGGGATTCCGGAACGTCTTCGATGGCCTCGATGAGAAACGTGCAGATCATCGCATGGATATCCAGGATCGCGCCGATCGTGTCGTAGGAGTCGTGAGGGCTCATGTGCGAATGCTACCCAAAGAAGGCACCGGGTTTGTTCGCGCTCCCTTGCCGCGGGTTCTGTCCAATTCAACTGACTCCGGGAAGTGTCGCGAGCGATGCGCGGCCAGTGACGAAGTCGCCTCATGCCAGCAGCGTCCCCCGGCACCGGGGACGCGGCCAAAGCGGTGGATTCCGCGCTATTTCTCCATCCCCCCAGATACCGAATGCTCAAAGACGCTGAATTGAAACACGCTCTCCGTGCTTTTTCCAAGCCCTCCATATCCTTAGCCCGGCGACTCGCCCCGCACCACCCCCCCCACTTCCAATCTGTTCCCCTTGCCATCCAACTGTCCATCGAAAGGACTTTCCGCATGTCGAGTCTGTTTTCATCGACTCCCCGCCTTCGTCGCCTCATGATCAGCGCCGGCGCGGCCGCGCTGCTGGTCGCATGCACAGGCGTTGTCAGTCTGGCGCAGGGCAATGCCGCGAACACCGCTGGAGGCATCGGCCTGATTGATCCCGCCGCGGCCACGCGGAGCGCGATCGCCGCCAAGCGGCTCGGGCTCTCGAAGTGCCGCGTCGTCCCCGTCTCTGCCAGCGTGACGCCCGCGGGCGTGGTTGGAGTCGCCGCGAGCGCAACGATCTCCCTCGAACTCACTCCCGGGGCCGCCACAACCTTCACCCTGATGCCATACGGCCTGCGCTCCGCGGACTACTCCATCGTCCTGTCAGATAACACCGGCGACCACACAGTTCCCACGCAACTGCTTCCCGCGCCCACGACGTACCGCGGCGCCAACGCGGCGGGCGATGAGATATGGGCATCGATCTACGAGGGACAGGTCACGGCCGTGGTCCTCCCCGCGCAAAACCCGACGGACCCGATATACATACAGCCCGAGTCCGAGACGATCCCGTCGGAGTTCCACGCGGTCTTCGCCGCCTCCGAGGTGTTGCCGCGTGTTGGAACCTGCGGGATCGATGAGTGCATCGCGTGCCAGCAGGCCGGGAGCTTGTCTCCGGATGGCTTTGTGCCGCGCGGCCCCGGCATTACCTGCAAGTACATCCGCATGAACATCGACTGCGATTTCCCGATGTACCAGCAGTACAGCCACGACTTCGCGGCGATCGTCCGCCACGTGGACGCGGTGATGCTCGCTGTCTGCCAGCTCTACACGACCGTCAGCCCGCAAACGTTGCCGCGTTTCACGGTCGTGATGACGACGATCCGCACAACCAACGCCGCCGATCCGTACAACTCCGTCCCCGCGACCGGCGGGGACGTTGGCACGCTGCTCGATCTGGTCGTCTCGACCTGGCCCGCCGCCGCGGCCTCCCGCGACCTCACACACCTGCTCACCGGGCGCACGACGGCCCTGAACAACGGAAGCCCCGCGGTCGGCGTCATCGGGCTTGGGTATGCCGGCGTTGCCTGCGGCAGCTTCAACTGCGCACTGGCCCAGAACGTCTTCGGCGACAACATCGCCTCCGCGGCCAACCTCTCAGCCCACGAGATCGGCCACAACTTCAACATGCAGCACGATTCCAGCGGATCGCCGTACATCATGGCCCCTTCTGTCGCTTCGCCCCCGAACACACTGTGGAGCCCAACCTCCATGACCGCGTACACGTCGTATATCACCTCGCACGCCAGTTGCGGCACGGCCGTCGTGACGGATGTCGAGCCCGACGGCGCGAGCACGCTGAAAAACCGCCCGGTGCGCATCGACGTGCTCGCCAACGACGGCCGCAGCGGCGTCATCTGCCCCTCAACCGTCACCAGCTTCACACTCCCCTCGGCGACCACCGCGCTCGGCGGCACCGTCGCCGTCTCCACCGGCACCGGCCCGGGCGGACGCAACGAGGTGTTGTACACGCCGCCGACCAACATCGATGGCGTCATCGACACATTCAACTATCTCGCTTCGGGCGTCACATCCCCCGTCGTCATCAACGTGGAGACGCCCCGCCCCGCGGACGGTGCGGTTGGCGCGACCCCCGGTCTGGTAGCCACGTACTACAACACCTGACCGAATGGAGACCCGAACGCCTACTGGGCCTACGAAACGCCGCTGACGGATTACTCCACGTATACGACGTACGGCTCGCCCGTCATCATTCCGCAGTTGAACTACACCGGCCTGCTGCCGAGCTACCTGCGCGGCCTGAGCGCGGTGCTCGTCGGCTACGTGCAGATTCCCTCCTCCGGATACTGGACGTTCTCCGTCTCCGCGGGCAGCACGGCGCGAATCTACATCGGCGGCGAGCCCTTCCTGACCGCGGGAACATCGCTCAACGGCGCGGAGGCCTCGGCCACGCGGGCCCTCGCACCCGGCGTGCACTCGCTTCGTGTCGAGTATTACTACGGCCCCAACACCCCGCGGCTGATCCTTTCATACGCCTCCCCGACGCAGACGAAGATCGTCATTCCGGCCAGCGCGTACTTCCAAGCCATCGGCGTCGCGTGCCCCCCCGACTTCAACCATTCGGGAGCTGTGAACGTGCAGGACATCTTCGATTTCCTCGCCGCGTGGTTCGCCGGCGGTCCCGGCGCCGATTTCAACGGCGTCAACGGCACGAACATCCAGGACATCTTTGACTTCCTCGCCGCGTGGTTCACGGGCTGCCATTGATCAGAAGCGGGCTATGCCCCGATTGGGGGAACCTGATTCGTTGATCATCTACACATCAACGGCCTTCGGGCACATATTCGCGCAATCCTCGGCTTGATGGCACGCCAGCCGCGCACCGCTCGCTTCCCAAGCAATGCGGGCCCGCGTTCGCGCCCCGGCAGTGCTAATGCACGAGCGCGATCAGGCCCGAAGGACCCATGCGTAGACCGCTGTCAAAGCTCTCACGAGCCCTCTGTTCTCCATCTGGGGTCGTTCGAGTGTCCAACCCGAGCACCAGCGCTGACATCGCCTCACGTGTCCGCGTTGCCCGCAGAATATTCGTCACTTGCTTGAGGTGTCTGCTTTGGGAGCCGCGGCTGGGGTCGCCGGAGCGGCCGGCTTGGCATCGTCCGCCTTCTTCTGTGCCGTGTTCCTCTTGAGCTGCGCTTCCGCGAGCGCGGTGCTCAGGTTCGCCTGCATTGTCTCGTCGATCACCCCCGTGCGACTTTGATTCGATCGCTCGGCCGCCTCCCGGATGAACGTGAGTCCAACGTAGAAACTCCCCATCTCGTGGTACTGCCGGATCTGGCTGATCGCTTTGCCGGGCTCGTAGTCGGCGACGCTCTTCTCCAGGTTCGGCTCGATCTCGCCCTTGTAGAACTCCTCGCGGCGAGACCGGATTGTTCCGACGAGAGTCTGCACGAGGGCGTTGCGATACACAGTGTCATTGAACAGAGTTCCGAACCCCGTGGTTGCCGTGGCCGCGGCCGCCAAGGCCTGGGCGGTACCGCCGGTAGCTACTGTCGCCGCCCCGGCCAAGCCCAAAGTCGCCATCCCGGAAATAAGATCGACCTCGATCTGGAAGCCGGTCACTCGCGACAGGTGCTGCGAGCAGTTGT
Source organism: Phycisphaerales bacterium (assembly GCA_038225655.1). Taxonomy (GTDB): domain Bacteria; phylum Planctomycetota; class Phycisphaerae; order Phycisphaerales; family UBA1924; genus UBA4658. The sequence continues at coordinate 5,711 of JBBRQY010000028.1, forward strand.
AGTCCGACACTTCAAGCATTTTGAGCACCAGCTCGTTGCGGGCGAGTCGGCTCATTTCTTCTTCTTCGGTGAGCGGACGGGTGCCCGTCCACGTGATCGCGGCATCGGATGCGCTCGGCATATCGCGCGATTGCTGAGCCAGGTCATTGCTCATCGCGGCGGCTTCTGCGGCGGCATCGATGGCCAGCTTGGCCGCGGCCATCGATTCGTTGGCCTTCTTTATCGCGTCGTTCGTGCTGGCCGCGAGCGCCTGATGCGCCGCGGCAATCGAGTCCATCGCGCTCTTGGTAGCGTCCGCCGATCCCTTTGTTGCCTTGGCGGCTTCAATGGCAGCGCTTGACCACGCAGACTCGGCCGCACGGGCCTTTACCTGCGAATCGGCTGCCAGGTCTGCTTTACTTCTGGCAATCGCTTCGGCCTGAGTTGCCGCGGCCTTCTTCAGAGTCTGAACGTCCTTGCTCTTCTTGAGAGCATCCGCCGCCTTTGATGCTGCGGTGCTCAGCGCGGTGTCTGTGGTATCCTTCTTCGCGGCATCTGTTGCGTCCTGCAACGTTTTCTCATCCGCTTTCACGCTCGCGTCAGCTTGTGCCTTTTCGGTCAGCGCGAGTCTTCTCGATGCCTCCGCTCGCTCGGCATCGGTGATATTCAACTGAGCGTGCGAAACCATCGCGGATGCATCACTCGCTGACGTTGCGGCAGCCGCACTCTTTGAGGATGCGTTCACAGTGGCCGTCGCAGCGGCATCCGCACTGGTGGAAGCGGTCTTCGCCAGTGCAGCCATCTTGTCAGCCGCGGTCCTGTCCGGGCCTGCGGCGATCGCATTGACCGCTTCGTTCACTTTTGCGAGCGATTCGGCCGACTTCGCCTTTGCAATAGCCGCCTGCGCGGCAGCATCGGTCGCCCGACCCGCGTAGGCCGCAGTTCTTCCCGCGATCACGGCGATCTTCGTCGCTTCCGCAGGCGAGGACGCGGCACGTGGTCCCGGGTGAGCGAGTGCGATCTGGTACAACGTTCGCGGGTCGGGCTTCCCCGTTACCGGCTCAATGAAGGCGCACGACCTGTATTCCTGCGGATTGATCTGCCGATATGGCGCGTGGTATAAAATGCCTCCCTTGTTCTGAGTAATGCCCGCGACCTCCACTGCGTCGGTCTCCATGGGGGCGATCATGAAGACGTCCTGCTCATGGTTGCATGCGCACAACAAGCCGCACGCGGCGACCGCGATAGCCAGCGCCACGCACTTCTGCAATCGATCTCGACATGTCATCTGCGTCATGTGGATTCTCTGCTTTATGTGTTAGACAAGCATTTGAAACGATTAGCGTGCGTGTTTTTCGTAAACACGCCCGCTACGCGACGAATAGTAAACACAATTCCGAATCGCTTGTCAATCCATTCCATCTACTTGCCCTATTGCGCAAGTAGTTTCGCACTTACTTGTTTTACACTGGCGAGCTTGTAAAGCGTCGCGTATGGGGTACTCGCACACTTGTTCCCCTGCCATTGCATTTCCCTTCAATGCGCGGAATCACCTGCAATTGGGTGGCCCCCGGTCGCCATTTGCACAGAAGATCAGACAACCCTGTCGGAATCTCTGAACAATCGCGCAACCGCGACGCGTGAATGATCGTACCGGATGTCGGCCCGCGACGATGGGCGGCACGGAGGCGCGATCATGGCGGTACGGAAGAACGAGTCGATGGGGTTCGTGGACGCGGCGCTGGAAGG
>JBBRQY010000029.1:0-6476 GCA_038225655.1 Phycisphaerales bacterium
AAACTTCGACGCCAGCGGAATCGCATTCAGCGGATTTGTGTTTATTGACTACAGCTTCGCGGTTCAGCCCAATCCCGGGGTTTCTGCGACAAATCGTTGCGATACGGTCTTCCGCGTAGATGGCGTTTGCGCCTATCAGTTCCAAGGGACGTTCACGTCGAACAACGTCAGCGAAACCCAAGGTTCTCTCTACCTGCGCAACAACGCGACGGCTCAGGATGTCTTTGCGTTCACCGCCTCCGGCGCCCAGTCCGGTACACTGACACCCGGAGACTACACGTTGAGCATCCTGATTCAGGGAAACAGCAGTGGCGGAAGTCAGAACTTTGACGGTCGCACGCAAGTCGACGCCACCTTTACCATCCCCACCCCCGCCGCCGCCCCAATGCTCCTGCTCACCCCGCTCGCCATTCGACGCCGCCGTTGGCAACCAATCAACGCAGTCGCGTTACCAGAACCGGGCAGGATTCGTTCCCATTCCTAGGGGTAAATCAGCCATGAACTTTATGAAGCGCATCGCGATGGGCATTTGTCTGTTGTCCTCCGGCGAATTGGCACACGCAGGCGTGGTCACCCCGTTGAGCTCCACTCGAACAGTCTCGGCCACCAACCGGGAGAACCTTCCTCCCAACACTGTCACATTCTCCGGGCCAACGCTCGGGCCTTGGCAGGCCACGGCGCTCGCGTCCAATGTCAACTTTTCCGATCCGAATTTTAACATCAATGGAAACGCGCTGGCCGCTACTTCTTCGCAACAGTCCAATTTTAGCGCCTCGGGGATTTCTTTTTCTGGATTCGTGTTCATCGATATCGTTGCCCTCTTCACGTTCGTTCAGGGCGCCTCGGCATTGAATCGATGCGACACTTCCTTTCACGTGGAAGGGTCGTGCGACTACCAGTTTCAAGCGACCATCACCTCAAATAATGTGAGCGAGACGCAGGGTTTTATCTCTCTGCGCAACGACACGACGTCGCAAAACATCTTCTCGTTGACCGCGTCCGCCAATCAGTTCGGCACCTTGCCTACCGGCAACTACACCCTCAGCACGCTCATCCAAGGCAATAGCAGCGGCACGATCGCGTTCGACGGTCGCACCCAAATCGACGCTGTCTTCACCATCCCCACCCCCGCCGCCCCAATGCTCCTGCTCGCCCCACTCGCCGTCCGACGCCGCCGTTCGTGACTAAGCCACGCGCTACGCCCGCGGCGCCGCCGCCGCCCCGCCGCGCCCGCGTCCCTTGCCCATCGGCACCTTGAACGTCGGCGAGCAGAGCCCCGCCTGAATCGCCAACTGTGCCAGCGCAACCCGGTCCTTCGTGTGCAGCTTCCGCGCGATCGCGCTGCGGTGCCATTCGATCGTCTTGATCGTGCGGCACAGTTTCTTGGCGATCTGCGCGCTGGTCATCCCCTGCCCGATCAGCGCCAGAATCTCCTTCTCGCGCTCGCTCAGCACCGAGAGCGGCCCCGGATCGGTGTGCCGGATCAGGGCCGCGTCCACATCCGTCGGCTCGGCGTCCGTCGCCCAGTTGGGTATGTCCGCCGGCCGAAAGACCGCCAGCGCAAACGCCGGCTGCCCCGGGAACTGCCGCGAAGTCACCACCAGCGCGCGCCCGCGGCGCAGATCCTTGAAGAGCTGCGCCCGGCCCGAGCGAATCACATCCCGCAGGATCGCCAGCCGCTCGGCCGCCATGTCGTGCTGCAACCGCTCCTCGATCGACTGCCGCTTCAGCTCCTCGATCGTCTTGACCCCCGCCAGACGGAGGTACACGGGGTTGGCAAAGTGCGCCCACCCGTCCACATCGAACACCGCCACCGCCGCGCCGCTGTCATGAATGAGCGCGTTCCAGTACGCGTCCGTGGCGGGGGGGGGTGTCCAACTCTGCGAGTGCGACGACGCGGCGGCCATGCGATTTGAACCTCCCGAGAAGAACGTTGCCGCCAAGTCTACGTCGATCCCGCTCAGGGCGTCTTCTTCGTGGGGGTCGTCCCGGTGGAGTACGCGAGATTCAGGTAGGAAACCACGTCCGGCGTGATATCCATCGCCGGATCAACGTACAGAATCCGCTTCAACGAGATCGCCCGCAGCACGCTGTCCGGGTCGCCCGCGTTCACCGGCACCTTCTCGTCGCTGGTCAGCACCAGTTGGTACCCGTCCCGCTTGGCCAGAAAGGCCACCGCCGTATTGATCTTCAGATACAGCTCGCGGAGCATCTCCGCCTGCATCTCCTTGAGCACCTTCCCGGCGTACTGCCCCTCGAACTCGGCCCGGAAGATCTTCTCGCGCATCGCCTTGCCCAGCGCCACCTTCGCGGGGCCCTCCGGCTCGGCCTCGAACTTTGACTTGTCGCTATCCAGCTCTTTTTTCAGCGACTCGACCTTCGCCTTGTACTCCTCAGTCTTGGCCGCCAGCGCCTTCTCCTTGTCCTCGCGCTCCTTCAGGCCTTTGAGAATGTCCTCCAGATCCACCGTCGCGATCACCGGCGCGGCCGGGGGCCGGCTCGCCACCGCCGCACTCGTCGCCGCGCGGCTCACCAGCGCGCCCGCCCCAACACACGCGACCAGCCCGAGCACCACACCCAAAACCCAGCGATTTCCTGTAGCGATCTTCATTGCCGCGACTCCGTTCTTGAGGTACCCAGCGAGTTAGTCTTTACAAACCTGCTCGATCCTAGCGTCTCCGACTCCGCACGCCCAGGACGAGCCGCCTTGGGGCGAATCCTGGGATTCAACTCTTCACTCTCCAACTCAGTTGAATGGCACATCCAGCGTAAAGCTGAAGAACCGCCTCTGGTCCCCGTCCTGCTTGAGCACGGGAATGCCGAAGTCGAACGCCAGCGGCACCGGGCCCAACTGCGGCACCGAGATCCGCACTCCCAGCCCCACCGATACGCGGTACTGCGAGAACCCGGGATGGTTCGTCACCGTGCCCGAATCCACGAACGCCACCGCCGAAACGATGTCCTGATACACGGGCTGCTGGATTTCCGCGCCCGTGAAGAAGAGCCACGAACCGCCGACCCCGTCGTTGCCCAGTACGCCGGTGTCATGGCGAATGCCCTTCGGGCTAACCGTGCGGAACTTGAACCCGCGGAAGCTCCGCCCGCCCAGGTACAGCCGCTCGAAGACCGGAACCTCGCCGCTCCCCTCGGGGATGTACGAGGCCTGCGTCTTCCAGCTCACCACCGTGCGATAGCCCAGGAACGACTCGTACACCGGCACAAACACCTGGTGTTCCAGCGACAGCCGCGTGAAGTTGTAGTCCCCGCCCAGTGCGCCCACGCGCTCGATCTCCGCCGTGATCCGCGAGCCCTGCGTCGGACGAATCCGCGAGTCGGCCGTCGTCCGCTGCAGCTTGGCGCTGATCCCCGAAACCGTGCTCGTTCCTTCCACGGCGAACAGATCGTTCGGCGCGGCCGGATCGATGCTCGATATGTTCACATCGTCAAAGCGGAACCCGAGGGACCCGACCCACCGCTCGCCAAACCGCCGCCCCAGCGAGATCCGCCCGCCCACGCGAGACTCGTCGTACTGGTCGTACTGCCGCTTGAAGAAGAACCCGGTGACGCCCCCCGAATAATCCGTGTCGAACAGATACGGATCGCTCAGCGAGATCGAGTAGTTCTGCACTTCCGTGCCCGGCTGGAGAGTGATGTCGAACTCCTGGCCCGCACCGCGCATCGCCTTGCCGCTGAACGCCTCCCCGATCGAGTCGGGGAAGTCCATGATGTCGAAGTTCCGCTGCTTCAAGCTCAGCAGCCCCACCAGCCCGGAGTCCGAACCCGCGCCCACGCCGAAGCTCAGCGAGCCCGTGTTCGTCTCCAGCACTTCCAGCAGCACGTCGCGATACCCCGGGTTCGACGGATCTTCCGGCTGCAAAGTGAGTTTCACCGAGCCCGGCTGCGGATCGAAAAGATTCGTTTCCTTGATCCGGCGCTCCGCATCGGTGATGTCGCGCCCCTGCGACTTCTCCTTGCTCAAATCCAGCGGCCGATCCGGACGGATATCCGTCACCTCGCGCATGATCACCCGATCCTGCGTGATGCCATTGCCCTTCAATCCCACAACGCCCGTCTTGTACGGCTCCCCCTCGCGCAGCAGCACCAGCAGATCCACCACCGGGCTCGCCGGATCACGCAGCTCGAATCCGCGCACCACCAGGCCGCCGCCCTGCGGATCCTCGACGTACCCCATGCGGAGATACGCGTTCTTGATCGTGTCGAGCGACCGGCGCACCTTCTCGACGCCGTACACATCCCCCGCCTTGATCTCCATCAATCCCGCGATCTGCTCCTGCGACATCACCTTTGGCGACTTCGCGCTTCGCATCTCTCCGCCCTCGCCGAAGAGTTCAACCTTGATGCTGCGGATCGTGTACAGCGGCCCCTCATCCAGCACAAACTTCACGATCGCTTCCTTGCTGTTCGGCGCGAACACCACCTGCTTGTCCGCCCGAACATCCAGATACCCGCGATCGTGATAGAACTCCACCAGCGCCGCCACGTCCCGGTCGAGCTGTTCCGGGTCCACGGGGCCCGTCTCAAACACGCCGGCCGTGGTCGTTTTGATGTGCGGCGTGAGCTGCCGCGCCTTGAACGCGTTGTTCCCCTCAAACCGAATGTCCGTCACCCGCACCCGCTCGCCCTCGGCCACCTTGAACAGCACCGTGCCCTGCTCAAGTTCCTTCGGGTCGATCGTCACCGTCGCCTGGTAATACCCCTTATCGCGGTACAGCCGCTCCACGGCCGCGCGAGAGGCCCCAAGCTGGAAATCATCCACCGGCGTTCCCACCAGAAGATTCACCAGCGGCCCGATCTCGGCATTCGAAAGCTGCCGGTTCCCCACGATGTCCACCGCCTTCACCACCGGCGCCTCGGCGAACTCGAACGTGATCTCCACGCTCCCATCGCCAAAGGGCTGGGCCCGCGCGTTGATCTCCTTGAAGTGCCCCAGCCGGTTCAGACGCTGCACATCCTCACGCACCGTCTCCGGGTTCAGCGGCTGCCCGCTCCGCGTGCGAATCTGGTTCTTCGCAAGCTGCGAATCCGTCTTCACAAGACCCTTCAGCACCACGCCCCGCACCGGCCGATCCGCCATTCCCTCAATCGCGGCCATCGTTCCCGGGGCCGGCGGCGGCTTCACCGCGCCCGTTCCCGGCTGTTTCGGGGCCGCCGTGTCATCCCCCACCGGTTGTCCTATCGCCCCCGCCGCACCGGCCAGCACGAGCAGCGCGCCGATCATGGCTCGCTGGCTTCGTCCGAAGCCCCGCCCGAAGTTGGTGATGGTTCTGCCGCTCTTCACAGGACGGGGACAATACCGCCCCTTGCCCGTCAGCACAACCGCGCCCCAAATCCGCGCGCACAACCGCTCGGTTGGAGCAGGCGCGGAATGGGCATCGCTCAAAGTGGGCATCTCGTCGGCCCTCCATCGGCCGAATAACCTGTTTCGGACGAAGGTTTGTTCTGGACGACCCACGCCGACCGATCTACCGTGCCCCTCCGACACGCTCCACGACGAGCCATGCCGTCGGACCGCAGTTCCGATCCCGCCCTCAACCCCCGCATTCGTTCTCTACCCGCCGCACGGAGGCAGCGCGAGCATGGCAATCCCTTTCGGACGCGTCCGGCAAATCGCCGCCGTTGGCATCGGCGTCGGCTCCATTCTCGCCGGCCTGATCCTGGCCTTTCGGCTGGTTACCCCGGGAGTCGTGGAACGCCTCCCCACCAACGAGCTCCTCGCCCTCCTCGGGCTCATCGTCCTCCCGGGGGCCACGCTCTGGGCGTACTGCGCCGACCGCCACGCCGCGGCCCGCGCCACCGCCGCCACCACCCAGCCCGTCTTCGCAACTCAAATCATCGAAGCCAAGCCCGCTGGCGAACCCGCCGAGCCCGCGGTGGAAGTCCACCCCGCCGGCCGCCGCACGGTACGACACCGCCGGCACGATCCAGCCCGCAGCGCGGCCTGATCGCGTTCAGTGGCATGGCTGACCCACCGATATTCCGTGATTGTCTCGGCGCGCAAATCGCAGGAGGTTTTACACTAATCGATTCGACGGCTGCGATAAAGTGCGGCAAGCGCGGGAAGGATGACGGCAATCGCAGCCGGAGGGGCGGGAATGGAGAAGGTCGCTGCAATTTCCGTTCGACCGTCAAAGTTCTGACTTCCGCCACTGCTGTTTCCCTGAATCAGGATGCTCAACGTGTAGTCTCCGGGCGTCAGTGTACCGGACTGGGCGCCGGAGGCGGTGAACGCAAAGATGTCCTGAGCCGTCGCGTTGTTGCGCAAGTAGAGAGAACCTTGGGTTTCGCTCACGTTGTTGGACGTGAACATCCCTTGAAACTGATAGGCGCAAACGCCATCTACGCGGAAGACCGTATCGCAACGATTTGTCGCAGAAACCCCGGGATTGGGCTGAACCGCGAAGCTGTAGTCAATAAACACAAATCCGCTGAATGCGATTCCGCTGGCGTCGAAGTTT
>JBBRQY010000030.1:0-5488 GCA_038225655.1 Phycisphaerales bacterium
AGCGCACACTGGGGGCCGGGCAGCGCACACTGCGGGCCGGGCAGCGCACACTGGGGGCCGGGCAGCGCACACTGCGGGCCGGGCAGCGCACACTGGGGGCCGGGCAGCGCACACTGGGGGCCGGGCAGCGCACACTGGGGGCCGGGCAGCGCACACTGGGGGCCGGGCGGCGCACACTGCGGGCCGGGCAGCGCACACTGCGGGCCGGGCAGCGCACGGTGGCGGCCGAGCTACGCACGGTGGCGGCCGAGGGATGGACGTTGAGGGAGGGGTGTGATCAGGATCTCCCGGCCGTTGTCGTTTCTACGACGTCGAATGGGACTCTCGTTGCCGGCCGCACGCTGACAATAAACTCAAGCGTACGCATGGGTTACGTCGCGGCTGCGAGCCAGCGATTACGGACACCTCGGGTTGCGACGCGGGCTTCTCCAGCGAACCTATTGATTCGATTCAAGTTGCGAGCGGAATTGACTTCGCAAGCCGGGCATCCGCTGCTACTACTGGCATCTGGGGGCATCCACTAAGCCATTGAGAATAGGCTGGTTCTGTCGCCCGCCAGGAACCGTATCGATGACCGAAGACCCTCAGTTTGCTCGTACACTCGGCGGTCTGTCCGCGTTACACTCACGCAGTTCCAACACCACGCACTTCATGCCAGCGGTCATGAAGGCACTCATTGTTGTGCTTCTCATCGCCGCACCTGCAATTGCGACTGACGATCCGCGCATCGCCGAAGGCACTGCGCTCCACGACGCGGGCAGATACGACGACGCGATCGCCAAGTACAAGGCCGTCCTCGCCGACGATCCGGCGAATGGCTTGGCCTTGTATGAGTTGGCGTACTCGTATCAGGCGAAAGGAGATTTCGCAAAGTGCCGGACGATCCTCGAACCGCTGGCCGGGACCAAGGGGAAACTGCAACCGCAGATTCTCACAAGTCTCGCAAACTGCCTCGATGGATCGGGTGATGCCCAAGGCGCGGTCGCCGCATACCGCAAGGCGCTCTCCCTCGCGCCGGATGATCCAGGCACGCTCTACAACCTTGGCATCGCCCTCATGGGGCAGTCCAAGTTCGACGAGGCCCGCGACGTGCTGAAGAAGGAGCTCAGCGCGCGTCCTGGTCACGCCAACGGCCACTACGCCCTCGGCCGCGTCTTCGAGGTACAGACCTTCCGCGCCGCAGCGGTTCTCGAGTACCTCCGCTTCCTGGCCATTGAGCCGTCAACGTCGCGTTCGAAGGATGTTGCCGCGCGCCTCCTCGCACTTCTAAACCAGGGCGTCGAGAACAAGGGGGAGAAGAACGGGAAGAAGAACATCAATGTCACGATCAATCCGAGCTCGCGCACCGAAGAGGGCGATTTTCACTCCTGGGAAATGGGTATGGTCATCGCGGCGGGCGCCCGCTTTAGTCCGGAGAACGAGAAAGCGTCAGAGTTCGACATCGGACGCGATCAACTCCAGGCCACGCTTTCCATGCTCGTGGAAATGAAGGACGCTTCGAACAGCTACAGCGGAAGACAGAATTTCCCGTTCTTAGCAAGCCTGAGCGAGCGCAAGCTCCTCGACACCTTCTGCGGCCTCGCCCTCTCCTCCCTCGGCCTCAAAGGCGGCGACGCCTGGATGAAACAGAACGCGAAAGGCGTACAGGACTTCGCCATCTTTATGAAGGGCGAGCACTGAAGACCCCGCGGTGACCCGACGTCGCGAAGCTTCGCTGGACGCATAGCAGTGCGTGCGAGCGTCAGCGAGCGCGGCCCGGATAATCGTCCAGCGCCGCTTCTCGGCGTTTTCGTGCGGATGCGCCGAACGGCACAGACAGGAGTGTCCGTGCCACAAGCGCCTCCTGCCTGGCACAGATCCCTGTTGAAATGAGCGGTTTGAAGGCGCTTGTCATCCGTGACTTACACGTCGAACGACCCAGACGCTCGGCGCAACAGTTCCCCGTTTTTGACGGACGACCACCCTGCTTCCTGAACGGACGCAATCTCAAACTCGGTCAGATCACGGCGGAGTTGGCGCGGCATGTCCTTGTCGAAGAGAACACGTCTCATGCGATCTGAGCCAGTGCCGCACGGCCGGCTTCTTCGAGGAACGCTACAGCTTGCTCGCGGGTGACGCTGGGGAAGTTGTCGAGGAACACTTCCAGACTGTCGCCGCCCTCAATGTAGTCGAGCAGGGTGCGCACTGGCACACGAGTGCCTACGAAAACCGAATCGCCGCTGTGAATGTCGGGATCCGAATGGATGATCGACTTGAGATCCGCCATAGCTCTCGCATCTTACGATGATTCATGACGCTTGGCGGTCGATGATGGTATTGCGTCCGAGTGACACGCCACCCACGGGAGTTCGGCCCAGCGCGGCTGGGCCCTACTGGCGAGAGTCTCGGCGAGAACGCCTGAGGGAATGCACGACACGGATGCCGATTCGTAGGGCCCAGCTGCTCTGGGCCCTGGAGATTGGACGTTTCGAGGCGCAACGAAAGCACGCCGGAGGCGTGCGTGAAGGTAGCCGGTGGCCACGCCGGAGGCGTCGCCACCGGTTTGACGGAGAATAAAAAGGCACCCCGACCGGGACCCCGGCAGGGGCCCGGCAGGGGTGCGAGAAACGTCGAGCTCGATGTCGTTCCATACGATCGAGCCTGCCCGGCTTCACGCACCCCTGCCGGGGCCCCTGCCGGGGTGCCCTTCTCTGCGTAACGGAACCGGTGGCAACACCTCCGGCGTGGCCACCTCTACCCTCACGCACCCCGTCGGGGTGCCGAGAAACGTCCAATCTCCAGGGCCCAGCTGCGCTGGGCCGTACCCCCGTCTCTTGGTAGCAGGCGAACTCAGTCTCACAAACTTGATACTTCACTAGCGGCGTCTCGCCTCGGTCTCCGGCAAGCCCCCACCCTCCGTATCCACCGCCGGCCGCTCCTCCCCGTTCATCCCCCCGCCATATGTGCCGCCGCCGGTGGTGCCGAAGACGCCGCCCTTACCTTCTTTGAGGCCGAAGGCGCCGCGGGTGTGGGCGGCTTCGTCGTAGCCGGCGTTGGTGGGGTCGTCTTTCTCGTGGGGAGGGGTGGAGCCTTCGTCGGTGTAGTCGATGTCGTCGTCGGTTGGTTTGGTCGGCATAATGCCGAGTGTGGTGCAAACGGCGCTCCCGATTGACGGGCACATCGAAGAAATTGTCGAGCACGTTCGGGAGCACCGGTGTGCTGTGATCGTGGCGCCGCCGGGGGCGGGGAAGACGACGCGGGTGCCGCCGGCGTTGGCGGGGATCGGGCGGACCATTCTGTTGCAGCCGCGGCGGGTGGCGGCGCGGGCGTTGGCGCGGAGGATTGCGGCGGAGCGAGGGTGGACGGTCGGGGGGGAGATCGGGTGGCAGATCCGGTTCGAGAGGAAGTTTTCGGAGCGGACGCGGCTGCTGGTGGCCACCGAGGGGATTCTGACGGCGCGGCTGCAAAGCGATCCGTTGCTGAGCGATTTCGACGTCGTCATCCTCGACGAGTTTCATGAGCGGAGCATCCATGCGGATGTGGCGCTGGCGCTGGCGAAGCAGGCGATGGATTCGCGCGACGATCTGGCGGTGGTGGTGATGTCGGCCACGATCGCCGCGGATGAGGTGTCGCGCTTTCTCGGCGGGGCGCGGGTGTTTGACGTCGGGGCCAGCAGGTTTCCTGTCGAGGTGCAGTACCGGCCGGGCGTGACGATCTCCGAGGCGGTGCGGGAGCGGTTGCGTGGGGCGGAGGGGGATGTTCTCTGCTTTCTGCCGGGCATGCGCGAGATCGAGCGGGTGCGGAGCGAGCTGGGGAATGTCGATGCGCTCGTGCTGCCGTTGCACGGGTCGCTCGATGTCGACGCTCAGGAGCGGGCGCTGGCGCCTTCCGACCGGCGCAAGGTGATTCTGGCGACGAACATCGCCGAGACGTCGCTGACGGTGGAGGGGGTGACGGACGTGATCGACTCCGGCGTGCAGAAGGTGCTGCGGTTCAATCCTGATACGGCGGTCGATCATCTGGTGGTCGAGCGGATTGCTTCCGATTCGGCGGAGCAACGGGCCGGGCGGGCGGGGCGGACTCGTCCTGGGAAGGCGGTGCGGTTGTGGGATGGGCGCGACATTCTGCGTCCGCATCGGGAGCCGGATGTGCGGCGGGTGGATCTTGCGCCTCCGTTGCTGGACATCATCGCCTGGGGTGGGGATCCTCGGACGTTTGCGTGGTTCGAGCGGCCGCCGGAGGAGAGGATTTTGGCGGGGTTGACGTTGCTGGCGGGGCTGGGGGCGATCGTCATACCAACGCTCATCCCTGGTTATCAGGTTGGGGATTCCTCGCCGTCTGCGCGGCTCGGAATGACAGGGATCGGTGAGCAGCTTCGCGGCCTTCCCCTTCACCCTCGTCTTGCACGGATCGTGATCGATGCGCATGGTGCGGATGAGGCGATCGCTATCGCGGTGCAGCTAAGCGGAGGCGCGCCGGGGGAGGTACACGAGCTCGCGTCGATCGCGCGGCGGCTGCTCGGGGCCGACTATCGTCGACGCGTCGATGACGTCACACTTCGGCGCGCGTTGCTGGCTGGATATCCAGATCGAGTCGCGCAGCGGCGGGAGGCGAAATCGCCGCGGGTGTTGCTGTCGTCCGGGACCGGGGCGACGCTGGCGCGGGAGATCGATGATGGGTATGGGGAGTTTCTGGTCGTTCTCGACATCACCGGCGATCTGGTGCGGAACGAGCGGGTGGTCGAGCGCGAGTGGCTCGTTCCGACGCGGCGCGATGTGGTGCATTCGCTGGACGGCAACCGCGTCCGGGCGATCGAGCGGAGCTGGTATGGGGCGATCCTGTTGCACGAGCAGAACGTGCCGCCGCAACCGGCCGAGGCGGAGAGGATTCTGGCAGAGAACGCGGTACCGGATGAACTGCTCGTGCGGCGTGTGGCGTTCGCGGGGCTCGAGGTCGCTTGGAAGGAGTTGACCACGAACGCGGTCGTTGGCAAACAACGGCTCGACGATATCCAGATCGAACTGCCGTATCGCCTTCGAAACAGACTCGACGAGCTGGCACCGTTGTCGTTGGCGCTGCCGAGCGGCCGGAGCGCACGGCTGGAGTATCGCGACGACGGCTCGGTCATCGCCTCGGCCAAGCTGCAGGAGTTGTTCGGGCTGGCCGAGTCGCCGCGGATCGGGCCCAAACGGACGCCGATCACCTTCGCGCTGCTCTCGCCGGGCGGACGTCCCGTGCAGATCACGCAAGACCTCCGCGGCTTCTGGAATGGGGCGTATCAGGAGGTTCGAAAGGAGCTGCGCGGGCGTTATGCAAAACATCCGTGGCCGGAAGATCCGTGGACGGCGCCGGCAACGCATCGGACGAAGAGGAGAAGGTAGCAGCGCTGTCATTCCGAGCCGGCGGCGCCCCGGAGGGGCAGAGCACAGCGAGGAATCCCCAGCCGGTAGCCCGAATCCAGACAGCAGCGGTTGCAGCTGGGGATTCCTCGCCGCGCTTTGCCCCTCCG
>JBBRQY010000031.1:0-5164 GCA_038225655.1 Phycisphaerales bacterium
CGTCGGGCAACGCGGCGCAAACGGGCAACCACGCGGCCCAAAAACCAAACAACCGGCCGTCGGGTGACGGCCGGTCGCAGGTTGTTGGAATAGCGGGGGCCCGGTCTGACCTTTACCTACGACCGCCGGGGAGGCGTTTGCGGCGTTTCCGGTGGGGTGCTGGTGGCGTGGCGAGCGCAGAACCACCTCGCGTACGTTCGGTCGCTCGCACCCTCGCTCTGAGATGACCCCGATCTGACCTTTACCCACGACCGCCAGGTTCATTCATCACCAAGTCGTACGAAATGTGGCATGTTCGGCATGACCCGCATCGTCGCGCATCCCCGGGTTCTTCCCACGTGTTTGCATACGACCCCATGGGGATTTTGTACGTTCTCGCTGCTCGCGTGCCCCAGATCCGACTGCGCCAACGCGGCCTATTCGCACCCGGCGAGCGAACTGGCGCTGATTACGCCGATTACTTTCGGGAGGTGTCCATCGCCGCGCTCAGGGGGTTGCTTGAAGAGTTCGGGACACAGCTGTCCAAGCCCCCATGCCAATGTCTCACCCACGTCGTTTTCAACTTGGGCCTCCTCAATCCAACGTGCGATGTCCGGCCGTTCCGAAAGGAATGCCTGCCAATCCGCCCGTTTCCACTCCGGTTGCTGTGCGACCTGATCCAGAAGCGCGGAAAGCGCGGAGGGAAGCGGCACCGGCATCGCTCTGCGCTCCGCCCCCGCCAGCGCCGCCCCGATGGCGACCAACGCGGCCCGGAGAGGCGAAACTCCTGCCGGCAATGCGTTACCGCACTCGACCGCCGCCCGAGGAAGAAGCATCCCCAAGGCGAGGAGGCACGGTCCGGCTGTTCGGCCGTCACTGTGGCGGGCGGGTTCGACCAAGGGCGCCGGATCGCATTCGCTGCGCACTTCGCTGCTGTTACGCAGGTGGTCGACCATGCCCCAGGCGGCTGCGTATCGCACCGGATAGCCCGGCGTCCGGATGCCGCCGGCATAGTGCGGGTCGAGGAGGAAAGATGCGAAAATCGGGAGCAAGTCCGGGCCATCGAACTTGGCCAAACTGGTCATGGCCTTGTAGCGCACCACGGCATCGTCGCACCGCTCCGCGCCACCTCGAAGAAATGCAGCGATTTCCTCGAAAGCCTCGTTGGCCAGACCGTTGACATCCCCGATGGCCTCGGCGGCGGCCCGCGCAACGCGATACTCGGATCCGCCCCCAAAGTCCTCTTGCATAATCCCCCGATGTCCATTGCTGTTGCGGTGGTCGTCCAACAACGCGATTAGCGCCGCAGTGCCGTCGGGACGCCCGTAGGAGCCGATTAGCAGCGCGCATGCCTGGCGCACCGGGCCGGAGCGATCACTGTGCATCGCGATGATGTTCGCCCAGTCTGCGTCGTCGGCGTGTGCGGCCAAGCTTTTCATTGTGGCGCGACGGACGCGGTAGTCCCCGTCGCTCAGCAATGCCTTCAGCTCCGCCTTCAGCGAATGCAAGAGTTCGTGGCTTGCCAGGGCCACGGCCTTCTCGCGCACCGCGTGGTCCGCGTGGGCGAGGAGCCGTTTGAGCTCACCGGCCTCAGGGCTGCCTTGCGCGATGAGCGCTGCGGCCGCTGCCAGTGCCAGGTTGGGAATCTCGGACCGAGCTAACTGTCGGAGAGTCTCGCCGGCCGGCGGGGAATGTGGACCTGCGCTGTATTTGGCCCCAAGTAGTGCGCCGGCGACCGTCGCTTCAAGCCCGGAGAACATCGCACGAGCAGCCTGTCGCGGAGCTTCCGGATCGGCGGCGTCATTGGCATCGAACCTCAGCAGTTGCTCCGCGATCGTCAAGCGCCGGTCAAGCGGCATCGACGCCACCGTTGGCACGAACTCGGAGATCCACTCGGACGGTAAAAGGAGTACGCCGAGCGTTTCGACGATGTCTCCATAATCGCGCGATGAACCTTGACGCAAGTCCGCGAGGACGGCCCCGCGCAAGTCACGGACCGGCGCGTGGCGCAGCCCTTGACGGGCCAGAGATGGTTGCGTCGGGGCACATGACGCCCAGAATGCCTCCCCTTCCGCAGTCGAAGCCCCACCTCTCAGCGCCCGTGCCCAAGCGCCCAGGAGAACCTCTCGGCGAGGATGGCGGAGGAGCCACCCAAACCCTTCACGCTTCCGACGAATACTCACGATCTGTTCGACAGTGTGTCGCGCAACGTGATAGTCGTCATCCGGTTCCCCCAGGAGGTGGTCGGACTGGACTGCATCAAGTTCCGCCTGCTCGGCCCGTCGGTACCAATCTTCTGATTCATCGCGGGAAGTGGCGGCAGAACCTAGCTTCGCCAGCGCCTTATCGAGCAGGCGGTCGAACGGGGGCGATGCCGCCCGCGCCGCTCCTTCGAGCAGCGCGTCGAACTCGAGGGCGCCGTCCTCAATCGCCGCTTCAAGACCGGCTTCGCATGCACCCGAGAGGTCCCAGCCCAGAGTTGTGAAAACAAACTCGACTAGTTCGGAATGATTGTGTTGAAAGGACTCGGGTCGCGGCAGCGCGTGCCGGAGAAGGGTCTCCATGATGTGGCGAGCCTCGGCGGAGTCCCGCACCGACGATAATACCTCGTGAGTCCATTTTGGAGGGCTCCACATTGGTCCAAACCCTGCGTCGGAGGCTGGTTGTTCCTCTAGGGCTCGCGCCAGCACGCTGACGGGGTCACTTGCTCTGGACAACTTGCCCAGATCGTGTATCGCGTCGAGCAGCTCATGCGGCTTCGCGTCAACGCAGCGCCGTACCATGAACTGGTCAATCATGGCCTGCACCGTCGGCGGGATCGGCAACTTCCGTGAAACAACTTGCCGCGCTGCGCGGACCGCGACTGCGAGCTTGCCGTTGGTTACCAGTCCTGTAAGTACCGCTCGAAGTCCGTCCTCCGCAGCGGTCCGCGTCGTAGCGTCCCGCAATAGCTGCTCCAGGCCCTCGATCTGGGTCGGGTGCGCTGTCACGCGATCGCCCGTCCGTTCGAACCAGCCCGCGGCTAGCAGTGCTTGAAGCAGCCCATGCGGGTCCGTCTCGGCCGGAGCGGATCCCCCGGCGAGGGCGTGTTCACGGACAGCGACCGCACTCGAGTCCGACGCGCTTCCGAGCATGAAGAGGAGCCAAAGGATGGCACCGGACACAACTCCGAGGCGTCCGCCTGCCTTCACTTCCTTCGCAAGAGTTTGACCAACAAACTCCGTTTTCGAAGCTCGGATGAGTGCGTCTGGATTGCCGGTCACCGCCGTGGCGGCACGGACGCGCTCGACGAACATCGATAGTTCATACGGGTTGCGGAGTTGTTCCAGGACGCGGTCTCGATGCCGGCTGACGAAATCCCGGCGGTCGGGCGGCAGCCCGGCGGACCGCCTGTCGAGCACCTGTGCCCGGGCTGCAAGGTTGTAGTTGGACTCCGTCAACGTCATTTCAGCCGCGCGTACGATCGTCGGAGGCTCCGAGCCAAACGCTTCCTTTGCGACCCCGGTTCGGGAGGTGATAAGGAACTTCTTCGTCGCAGTCGCTCGCTCCAACAGTTTGGGCAGTTCCTTGACCCACGCGGCGGCATGCGACTCGACACGGTAGTTGCCCCACGGGTCCTCCAGGTAGAAAACTGTCTTGTGGGGATCGTCGAAGTAGCGGCTCAGGCTGGGCGAGAGGCTAACGTCAACTCGGACAACGTCATATCCATCCTGGCGGAGGTCGTAGAGCAGCCCGCCTTCGGACACCAGAGACTTGCCTGACCCAGGCGTGCCGGTTAGTAGGAGCGCGTGGTGCCCCGCGAGCTTCGCCGACAGCTCGGCATAGTTGAGCGGCTTGACAAGCCGGGCGTGTGCCGCATCGTCCGGATAGCCATGATGACTCTTGACGATCGCAACAAGCTCCTCCCTCGGCCACAAGCCCGCTCGTTTGCCCAGCAGCCGATCACGCACGGCCGCCTTTAGGGCGTCGATGCACCCGTCGAGGTGCCGCGTCGGCACCTGCGCTTTGTGGTGGAGCAGGTCCCGGGTCCTGTGGTGGAGCAACTCGGGCGTCAGATGCTGAAGGATGCCGACGCGCGGCGCAAGGGCGGTCACGTCGCCGGGACAGCCTTCCGGCAGCGAGGTTGCGACCGAGCGGTTAGCAATGTCCGAAACGACGAAGTCGGCGACCTGCGGGCCCGCCTGGGCATCAGTCAACAGCACGAACGCCGCGTCTGCGTCGCCCGCAGCTTGCAGGTATTGGAGCGGGCGCACTCGCGGGGACTCTGTGGTGGGGCCGGCGCTTCCCGTCAGAATGTCCCGGAGGCCTGCCGCGGTCCATTGGCCCGACCTACGCAGCTTGATCTGGATTTGGACCTGCCGGGTACCAGCGTCGAGTTGCACTGTCACGGCAGTCCGCTCCGGATCGGCAACTTTGAGCTCCGCAGCGATGTCCTCCCCAGTGGCCGGCTCGACCATCAGGGCGTTGGCGATTTGGCGAGCGAGCAAGAGGTCTACGCCGACCCAGACCGTCGCGTCGATCTGGTACTCGTAGCCCTGATAGGGCGCGATACCAAAGCCTGCGATATTCTCACTCACATGAACTCCTGGAAGAGGTCGGTGCGCGGCAGTCTGTCGCGGGAACGCACAGGTCAGCTTTCGTAGCGGTAGTTACTGAGACGGATCGTGTACTTGGACGCCGGCATCGGACTCAAGTGTACAGTTGGTCAGCGCCGAATGCATGAGTATGCGAAATGTCGCTGCTCCATGCCGCGTGCTGCAATCCGGTGCGTCGGAGTGCGATCGACAGTGCGCCATTCACGCGATGCGCGCTTGTCCCAACGCATGCGACGTACATAATCCCCCGAGCCATTGCGCGCTATGGAGCGACGCGCACTTGGCCTGCGGGGGCGCTCGATGGTCGATACGGCAACGACAGGGGTGGCCGAGAGTGGGGGGCCCCTCACTAGCGACTTCGAGCGTCCAGCGGCAACCAGAACCGCTGCTCAGACTCCGTCTTCGTCCCGTCCAAGGAAGGACACCATGACACTCAAAGTCGAACTCAAGCCGATCGAGTCGATCAAGCCCTACGCCCAGAACCCCCGCCTCAACGACGCGGCCGTGGACGCCGTGGCCCGCTCCATCACCGAGTTCGGCTGGCGGCAGCCCATCGTCGTGGACAAGGAAGGCGTCATCGTCGTCGGTCA
>JBBRQY010000032.1:0-3422 GCA_038225655.1 Phycisphaerales bacterium
GGGGATTCCACAGCCAACAATCGAAGGCGTCGTCAGGCAGGATCCATCAAGGGTCCGATTCGGTCGCCCTGATGCACCGCCGGGGCGACGGCGAGAAACACTCCCCGCGTCGCCGGCGGCAGGCCTTCCCAACCGACCCGAGCCCCAACCGTGGCGTTAGCCGCCGCGCCCCGCCTGGCAGCCTAGTCTGGCGGCCATATCGTCGGGAAGCCGATGGTGCAATTTCCCGCGGCTTGGACGCGCACCCGTCCGATCTTCCGGCAAGTGCGACACCGAAACTTGAAGCGGTCGACCGGAATGTCGATGGGGCGGCTTAGAGCGAGGTCCAGCGCATCCTTCGGCACGATCACCCGGCAGGCGGCGCAAAATACTGAGAGCTCGTAGCGAGCCGACAGGATTTCGTTGAGGGTGGGGGCGACGGGGTCAGGCATGGGGGCTCGCGAACAAAGAGCGAACATCGCCGGGCCGCGTCCCAGAGTCCAGGGCCAAAATGGGGGTCCCATCTCCGCGTGCCTTTGCCGGAGAATGAGAACCGCCCCACTTTCCTCAGGAATATCTCGCGATTGTCCCCTTGCGCCGGATCGTTCGCGCACGACCGGCGTTTGAGGCTCCGCAGTTCACCCCCCAGGAGCCTCCGATGAGTATCTTCAGCGCGATCATGGACAAAATATTTCACCACGGTGAACCAGCGCACCCAGCCGCGCAACCGGTCGTCGCCCAGCCCGTCACCGCCGTGCCTCAGACACCGCCTGCGGCCACCCCCCAGGTGGCGCAACCCACTCCCCAGGCTCCCGCGCAACCGGTGGACGTGGAAGCAGTCCTGACCCAGATGGCATCGCAGAAGGGCGGCGGGGGAAACTGGCGAACCTCGATCGTCGATCTGCTGAAACTGCTCGATTTGGACTCCAGCCTCGACGCCCGCAAACAGCTGGCCAATGAACTGAACGTGCACACGGGTGGCGACGGCACGGCGGAGGAAAACATCGCTCTCCACAAGGCCGTCATGCAGAAGCTGGCGGAGAACGGCGGAAAGGTTCCTGACAGCCTCAAGGGCTGACGCCAAACCGACTCGCGACGGTTTCAGGCCGCTGCTATCGTTGAACGATGTGCAACCGATATGGCTACCGCGCGCCGATCTCTCGTCTGGTCGATGAGTTCAGCCAGGTCCGCATCCCCGCTTGACGCCCGCGTTCTGATCGATACCGAAGCCGAGGATGAGTATCTGCGGTTCGATGAGGCGGACGCAGGTGCCATGTGGGCTCGGAGCCACCTGGCCGAT
Source organism: Phycisphaerales bacterium (assembly GCA_038225655.1). Taxonomy (GTDB): domain Bacteria; phylum Planctomycetota; class Phycisphaerae; order Phycisphaerales; family UBA1924; genus UBA4658. Next base: position 1,280 of record JBBRQY010000032.1, read on the forward strand.
AGGCCCGATCAGTGCCCGACCTACACGGTGGCGTTTCATCGAGGATGCGCCGGCTACAACGACCGCGGTTTTCCGTAGCCGCCGCGCGTCTCCCGCTTAGCGCGGTTCAGACTTAGTTCATGGTCCCTGTGCTCTTCTCAGCCTTAACGGTGGGCTTTGATTGAAGGAGACACCAAGCGTCATCTCCGCGGCTCCGGTCCCGATCCGACGCTTGGCCGACGTATGATTTATCGCCTTAACGTTCTTCGCGCCGAACGAGCCAGCGCCGCCTGGGCGCTCCAGGCGCTCGGTAGCAGTGAATCTGTCGGGGCGCCCGACCGGAAGCACCAGATAGACACCCTCGTGCGCACCATTGCCCGCTTGGATCACGCTATCGCGCAGTGGGATGATCCCGAATTGAGGTTCGCATGAAAGGCCCCTTTTCCTGGCCCGCGATGCGTGTCCTCGCGACCACTGCACTTCTTCAGGACCGCCCGTGGGGGACGGAGGTGACGTTCGAAGCGGACGAGGCGTTGTTCGTGAGAGATGACGGTCGGCTTGTCTTTCGCTCCGGGCCCGTGCTGTTCGTTGAGCCGCCGGCCAGCCCCCACTGATAAAGCTTGGCTGCCCTGCGGGCGACGCGCATATTGGGCGAACAGGAGATTTGGCCCATGCTCTCTCGTTTCAAAGAGGGTGACCTAAACGACAATCGCCAGCGCCTGCTTGAAAAGACCAACCGGCCGGGCGCCGACAACAACCATTACGTCTGGCTTCTACGTTGTGAGCGCGTCTCCTCAGCGACCGGCGAGGTGTGCGGCCATGAGTACGGCGCCAATGGCACTGCGTTCCGGGAGAGAAAATGCCCCCTCTGCCAGGGCAAAATGGGTCTGCCTCTTTCCGCTCATCGACGCACCGCCGGGTAAGTGAACTGCGTTATTGGCATGGTGCTAACCCGGCGAGATGATCGAGGCGCGGCGGGAAATCGCGGAGATGAACCGGATGTGGCGCGACGTGCGCAAGCGTATCTAGCTTCCCCGCTCGGAAGCTACGGACGCGACCGTCGTATATCGACTCGCCATCGTGGGACAGGCATGAACATGGTGGGATCGGTCGAATGAGAGGAACTGTCCTTGGGCGCGGCGACGGTAAGCATCCTCCCTGAGGACGAAGTGGACCGCATGGCCGCCGTGAGGCGCTATGACATCCTCGACACACCGCCGGACGGATCGTTCGACCGCATCACCGCCATCGCCGCCCGTAGCTTCAACGCGCCGATCGCGATCATCAGCATCGTCGATCATGACCGAATCTGGTTCAAATCCCATCACGGCCTGACCACCGATGAGACCGGCCGCGATCCGGGACTGTGCGCCTCGGCGATCCTTTCGCCGGACCCTCACATTCTCACCGACGCCAAGGCAGACCCGCGCTCGCTCGCAAATCCGTTGGTCGCCGGAGATTTCGGTCTCAGGTTCTATGTAGGCGTCCCGCTGCGAACCAGCGACGGCCACAACCTCGGCACCCTTTGCGTGATCGACAAGACGCCGCGCCCGATCGATCAGAAGCAGATCGACGATCTAAAGGATCTGGCGTCAGTGGTCATGGATCAGTTGGAACTGCGATTGTCGGCGCGCGTGGCCGTCTCGCAGGCAAAGCTGATGGCCCGCGAGATTGACCACCGCGTGATGAACAGTCTCCAGTTCATCGCGGGGTTGCTGAGCATGCAGAGCCGCGCCGAAGACCTGACCGACGCGGCGAGCCAGTTGGAGATCGCGGCGAACCGAGTCGCGGCCGTGGCCCGCGTCCATAGGCATTTCATCGCCGACGAGACGGACGAGGTGTCCTGCCTCGCCTTTCTCCGACGCCTTTGCTCGGACCTATCGGAGATTCTCGGCAAGCCGGTGGAAGTGCGGGGAGACGTGGGTCAAATCCCCACTACCTCTGTCCAACCCATCGGTCTCATGGTCAACGAGCTCGTCATAAACGCCGCCAAGCACGGCGCGGGAGTGACGGAGGTCACCTACAAATTAAAGGGCGATCTCCACGAGCTTAGCGTCTGCGATGAGGGCCAGGGCTTGCCGGCCAATTTCGATGCCAACAAAAGCACGGGCTTGGGGATGAAGGTGGTGACGACCCTCGCCCGGCAACTGGGCGGCCGCGTGGA
>JBBRQY010000033.1:0-2395 GCA_038225655.1 Phycisphaerales bacterium
ACTTGAGCCTGGAATCCGTCGCCGCCCTGGGCGATAATCCCCTCGTCAGCCTGCCAGACATGGCCGCCTGACCGATCCCGGCCTAGCCGGAGATCGCGGTGTCGCCGACGCCCAAGTTACACCACGGCTCGGGGCACGATCAGCTGAAGGCGATTTCGGATAGGCCTTGCGGGAGTTCATTCGCGCCTAGCGCTGCCTGGAAGTAGGTGCTTTCCTTCAGCGCTTTCACTGCGGAATCGGCGTCGGAGATCATTCCGACGTCGTTCAGACGGAAGTGTCCGCCAGGATCGACGAAGCGGCCGTGGACGATGTAGAGGAACTCATCGAGATCCTCCCAAAATCGCAGCCAGTCCGCCTCGCTGGCCGCTCCAAGCGAAACGCCCGCCATCACGGCATCGCGGTCCATATGGCTGATTAAGCGGTTCCGCGCCGGCAGGATCGTCGATCTGAACTGGTGGATGCTGTCCCTGAGAGTCTTGATCTTAACCAGCTCGTCGGGCGTGTCGGAAAAGTCTGCGTTGTTGACGAGATAGTCGACCGTCAGATTGTTGCGACCTATCGTCTTTTCGCAATCGGTCAGCTTGCAAATCTGTAGGACGAGTTGCTCGATCAAAACCTGGTTGAGGTCGCCAAAGAACACTGGTGCGATCCGATGAAGCAGCTTGCGGCGCAGACCGCCTTCCTCGAACAAAATCTGATAGTGCCGCCACACGGACCTGAGATGCACGCAGTAGCGCGTCACCGTCTTCACCTCGTCGGCGGTCACCATGGTCGGTTATTGCGCATCGGAAAGGTCGCCATCAAATCCGCACCCGCTCGACCTCGTCGAGTGAAATCTCCTCTCTTCTGCGATCATAGAGCTGCGTCGTCCGCGTCGAGGCGTGGTTGGCCATCGCCGCCGCGTTCTCCAGTGTACCACCGTTTTTGAGATAGGCGGTGATCCCCGTGGCGCGGAAGGTGTGGTTGCCGATCTTGGTGGCGATCCCCGCAGCTGCCGCCCGCCGGCGAATCATGGCGTAGGCGTTGCTTTGAGGGAGCGGCGTCGTGGTGAGGACCGCCCTCCCCCGCTCGATTGTGCGAAAGAGTGCCCCCTTGGGATCGCTCCTCAGCGCACAGCCGTCGAGATATTCAGCAAGATAGCCCTCCAGCGCATGGTGGCAGGGCATTTCGTGGCGCTTGCCGCCCTTTTCGTGCAGGCGGACCCACAGGCGCCGGTTTTGCACGTAGACATCCTCGACCTTCATCGCGAGCGCCGCGCCGACGCGGGCGAAACTGAAGGCCATGAGGCCAATGAGCGCCCGATCGCGCAGGCCGATGGGGGCGGAGACGTCGATCGCGTCGAGCAGCTGGCGCGCCTCAGCGGGATCGAGCACCGGCGTCTTGCCGCTTCGCACGCTGTGCGACGGCCCCCGCACCGAGGCGGCGGGGTTGAGCGGGACGACCTGGCCCATGACCAGCCAGTCGAACAGGTGGCGGATCGCGGCCAGGCGCCCTTTCGCCGTGGGGGCCGAGCGCGCGCGGCTCAGGGTTTCGATGTAGCCGGCGACATGGAGCGGCTGGACGGCCGAGAGCGTGCGGACACCCCTCCCCTCACACCAGGCCAGGAAATCGACCACGGCGCGGCTGTAGGCCCGCCGCGTGTGCGCGTTGCGGATGTTGGCGGCGAAGAATTCGAGGAAGCGAACTTGGGCCCGCTCGCCGGCGACCGCAATGATCGTTGGCAACGGTTGGGCTTCAGGGATTGAGACGAGCCGGTTCACGGCTTGCTCGCCTGAACAGTCGCACGGTTGATGCACTCGACGGGAATCCGGCGCAATGATCGCCATTCTTTCAGGTGATCGCCGACCTGTTGGAAATATCGGAAAAAATCGTCAGCAGTTGGCGGAGCGACGACGGCGTGGATACGGACTTCGCCGTCCCAGGGGTTCACCCGCCCCTCCCACTCTCCGTTGGACGGGTCATATTGCACCGCCTGAAAGCCTTGCGGCCAAATCTCGCCGGTGCGCTCGTTTTCTATGAGAAGCCAGATTCGGTGATCCTTGGTGAGACGCCTTAGCTTGCCACGCACGCGATAAGAGATGCCCTGGCCGAGAGGTTTCGGATCCTTCAGAGCGGCCTGGGGTCGCGGATCGACGATTTCGATCTGCCGCCCTGTAAGTTGGCGGACCAATGCCATGGTACCGCTCCAGATGGCGTGCCCCGCCACACCTTCCCCAATGCCGCCGCCCGTGACCATCCCCGCACCTCCTATATCTGATAATGTCCGTTATCACACATGGCGGCGCTCACGCGCCGCCCTCGCCGAATTTCCACACCGGAATGCCGAGCGCCTTGGCCTTGTCGGCCAGGTTTGCTGAGATTCCCGAGCCCGGAAAGGCGATGACCCCGATCGGCA
>JBBRQY010000034.1:0-1539 GCA_038225655.1 Phycisphaerales bacterium
TAGCAGCCCGTGGATAAAGGCGCGGTGCCGGGGCGGACTCGACGGAAGGCGGATGCACTGAACACCCGATCAAGATCGACGCAGGATCGTGGGTTCGGCAACATGCGGATATGGCGATGGGCAAGCGGGGTGAGGAGCAGGAAACCCTCTTCATCACCCACCAGATGCTGCGGGGACAGAGCCACCCGTTCTACCAAGCTGTGAACCGGGTTCTGGCTCAGGGAGCGTTCGACAGATTCGCGGAAGGGACGTGCGCGAAGCACTACGCGAAGAAGGTGGGGCGGCCGAGCCTGGCTCCCGGGGTGTATTTCCGCTGCCTGCTCATCGGGTACTTCGAAGGAATCGACAGCGAACGCGGTATCGCGTGGCGAACGGCGGACTCGCTGAGCCTGCGAGATTTCCTGGGAATTCCCGCGAGCAAAGGGACGCCGGATCACTCGACGCTGTCCAAGACGCGGAAGCGGATCAGCCTCGAGGCGCACCAGGCGATATTCACCTGGATTCTGGGCGTTCTCGATGGGGCAGGTCTGATCAAGGGCAAGACCATCGGCGTCGACGCGACGACGCTGGAGGCGAACGCGGCAATGCGGTCGCTCGTGCGGCGGGATGATGGCCGCACGTATCAGGAATTCTTGACGGACCTGGCGAAGAGCTCCGGGATCGAGACGCCCACGCGGGAAGATCTCGAGCGACTCGACCGGAAGCGAAAGAAGAAGGGGTCGAACGACGACTGGTTCAATCCGAACGATCTGGACGCCAAGATCACGAAGATGAAGGACGGTCGCACCCACCTCGCCCATAAAGCGGAGCACGCGGTGGATATGGACAGCGGCGCAATTGTGGCCGTCACGCTCCAGGGCGCCAATGCGGGCGATACGGCCACCATCGAGGGCACGCTTGAGGCCGCCGAGCAGAATCTCGCGGACGCTCGCGATCACGCGGGCGAAGGCTCGAAGATGGCGGACGAAGCCGAGGAGGTCGTCGCCGACAAGGGCTACCACAGCAAGTGCGTCGCGCTCGCGCTCCACATGGCGGGTTGGCGTACGTACATCGCCGAGCCCCGCCGTGGGCGGCAGAAGTGGGAGGGTCAGAAAGCGGAACGGTCCGCGGTGTACGGCAACCGGCGGCGGAAGAACGGAGCCCGGGGAAAGGCTCTGATGCGGCGTCGAGGAGAGATCATAGAGCGAACCTTTGCGCACGCCTACGAGACAGGGGGCATGAGGCGCACGCACCTCCAACACCACGACAATATCGCCAAGCGTCTGCTGATCCACATCGCCGGGTTCAACCTTGGCCTCCTAATGCGCAGAGCGTTTGGCACCGGCAAGCCACGGTGCCTGCAGGGCCGCAGAGGGGCACTTGCGGCCGCTCTCGCCGCCTTTATCCGTGCCACCCTGTCGCTGTTACAGCGCCCTTCGCTCTCGAGGCTGGCGCTTCAGCCGCAACCGGTCGTGGCCCGGATTTCCCGCCGTGACTTCCTGTCCATTCGCGACGTGCTCGGGCCGCTCAGCTTCTCCCGTTTCTCCACGGGCTGCTAGA